>NZ_JBXCIJ010000009.1:0-1276 GCF_057031145.1 Rhodanobacter sp. sgz306013 | reverse complement strand
CTAGCAGGCTGTCGAGAAACCTCCGCGCATCGCCGCGGTCATAGACGCTCTCAATCACTGACCGCTTGATCCGATGCGCAGCCCCGACGTCCAACAGCTTGGCATGTTTTCGTACGTATCGGTCGAGGATCGCGTGCCGCCGGATCATCCGATCCGCAAGCTTCGGATTCTGGTGGACGCGATCCTGGGCGAGCTCGATGAACTGCTGGCGGCGCGCTACGCCGCAGGCGGTCGCCCGTCGATCCCGCCCGAACGCATCCTGCGCGCCTCGCTGCTGCAGGTGGTTTACAGCGTGCGCAGCGAGCGGCTGCTGATGGAGCAGCTCAACTACAACCTGCTGTTCCGCTGGTTCGTCGGCCTGAACATCGACGATCCGGTGTGGGACCACTCGACGTTCTCCTTCAACCGCCAACGGCTGTTCGACGAGTTGATCGCCCAGCACTTCTTCGAGCACACCGTGCTGCTGGCGCGGCTGCGTGATCTGGTCAGCGACGAGCACTTTTCGGTGGACGGCACGCTGCTGGAGGCGTGGGCTTCGCACAAGAGCTTCCGGCCCAAGGACGACGACGAGGGCAATGGCGACGACTTCCGTGGGCACAAGCGCAGCAACGAGACGCATGCGTCCACCACCGATCCGGATGCCCGGCTGATCCGCAAGGGCCAAGGCAAGGAAGCGAAGCTGAGCTACCTGGCCAACAGCCTGATGGAGAACCGTCATGGCCTGATCATCGGTGTAGACGTCCGCCATGCCAGTGGCACCGGCGAGCGGGACGGCGCTTTGGACCTGCTCACCGCGGCCGGCGTCCGGCGAGGGGCCACCCTGGGTGCGGACAAGGGCTACGACACGCAGGACTTCGTTGCGGCCCTGAGGGCGCGTGAGATCGTGCCGCATATCGCACGCAACACGGGCAATGGGCGACGCAGTGCCGTGCCGCGTGCGGTGGCGAGCACGCGCGGCTACGGCATCAGCCAGAAGGTACGCAAACGGATCGAACAGGGCTTTGGCTGGATCAAGACCATCGGCGGGCTGCGCAAGCTGCCGATGGTCGGCCTCGCCGCGGTGCGCGGCTGGGTGACCTGGACGTTTGCCGCCTATAACCTGATCCGCCTCGGCGGCATCGGCGAATGGTGGGAGCCTTCACCAACGTGAGCGATGACAGGAGACGTGCGCCCGCAGGGCGGAAAATCGCACTCCACCGCTATCGCAGTGGCCGCCATGCCATAGATCGTGTCTATCAAAAGCAGTGCGGAACCCTGCTTCTCAACAGCCTGCTAG
>NZ_JBXCIJ010000008.1:0-2357 GCF_057031145.1 Rhodanobacter sp. sgz306013 | reverse complement strand
AGCAGCACGGCCAGCTTCGCGTCGGCGACCATGTAGGCGAGCCGCTCGGCGGGGAAGCCGGGGTCGAGCGGCACGTAGCCGGCACCGGCCTTGAGGGTGCCGAGCAGGGCGGCAAGCATGGCGGGACCGCGTTCCAGGGCGATGCCGACGAGGTCGCCGGGACCGATGCCCTGCGCGATCAGGCCGTGGGCGATGCGGTTGGCCTGTTCGTCGAGGGCGCGGTAGCTCAGCGTCTGCTCGCCGCAGCGCAGCGCGGTGCGGTCCGGCGAAACGGTCGCACGGCGTTCGAAGGCGCCGTGCATGGTCGGCACGGGGATCGCGGCGGCGGTGGCGTTCCATGCGTGCAGCCGCGCCAGTTCGTCCGCCGGCAGCAACGGCAGTTGCGCGACAGCCCGGCGCGGATCGGCCAGCGCGCCTTCCAGCAGGATTTCGTAGCTGCGGCGGAAGCGCGCGGCAGTGGCCGGCTCGAACAGGTCGGCGTTGAAGACCATGCCGCCGATCAGGCGGTGTTCCTGTTCGACGAACCACAGGCCCAGGTCGTGCGCGCTGCCGCGCTGGAACACCGGCAGTCGCTCATGGCGCAGCGGGCCCCATGCGCGGGTGCGGCCGCGGACGTCCTGGTAGGAGAACATGGCCTGCGCCAGTGGCGGCCGGCTCTCGTCGCGCGGCAGACGGAGCACCTTGACCAGGTGTTCGAACGGCACGTCCGGGCAGGCGAAGGCGTCGAGCACCACGGCGCGCACCGCGCGCACGAGGTCGAGGAAACCGGCCTGCGGATCGACCGAGAGGCGCAGCGGCAGCGCGTTGACGAAAAAGCCCATCACCGCCTCCAGCTCCACCGCGTCGCGACCGCGCACCGGGGTGCTGACGACCAGGTCGCGCTGGCCGCCGAGCCGGTGCAGCAGCGCGTAATACGCCGCGAGCAGCACCATGAACGGGGTCGCGCCGGCCTGCTGCGCCAGCTTGCGTACGGCTTCGAGCGGTGCGGCCGGCAGCTCGATCCATTCCGTCGCGCCGGCACCGGACATGCGCGCCGGCCGCACATGATCGGCGGGGAGCTCCAGCGGATCGATGCGGCCCTGCAGGCGCGACAGCCAGTGGCCGAGCTGGCGCTCCAGTTCCTCGCCCTGCATCCACTGCCGCTGCCACGCGGCAAAGTCGCCGTACTCGACTGCCAGCGGCGGCAGCGGGTCGGGCTGGCCGGCGCAGAACGCCGCATAGAGCGTGGTCATCTCCTGGTAGAAAAGATCGAACGACCAGCCGTCCCAGATGATGTGGTGGGTCATGAAGAAAAACACGTGTTGTTCGCTGTCCAGCCGGAACAGCTGGGCGCGGAACAGCGGCGGCGTGGCCAAGTCGAACGGTTCGGCGATCAGCGCGTCGAGCCGGCGCCGCAACCAGCCCTCGCGTTCGTTCGCCGGCAGCCCGGAGAGATCCTCCAGCGGCAGTTCCACCGCCAGCGCGGGATGGATGCGCTGGTGCGCGCCGGTCGCGTCCGGCTCGATCGCGGTGCGCAGCACCGGCTGGCGCCGCACCATCGCGCGCAGCGCCTGTTCGAAGGCGGCCACGTTCAACGCGCCGTGCAGGCGGTGCGCCGAAGGCGTGTGATAGGTCACCCCGCCGGGTTGTAGTTGTTCGAGATACCACAGGCGTTGCTGCATCAGCGACAACGGTGCCTGCTCACGGTCAGGCAGGCGCGCGATCACGCGGGTCTGCCGCGGGCCGGCCGTGCCGGCCGCGCGGATTGCCGCCGCCAGCCGCGCCACGGTCGGCGCCTCGAACACGGTGCGCAGCGGCAGCGCAAGGCCCAGCACGCGATTGAGCCGCGCGGTGAGTTGCGCGGCGAGCAGGGAGTGGCCGCCGTGCTGGAAGAAGTCATCGTCCAGTCCCGGTTCGACGCTGCCCAGCACCGAAGCCATCGCCTGCGCCACCTGGCGTTCCAGTTCGTCGCGCGGCGCGGCGCACGTGCCGGCGGGCGGACTGCTGGCGGGCGGGGTCGGCAGGCGGCTGCGGTCGATCTTGCCGTTCGGCAGCAGCGGCAGCGCGGCCAGCACCACGAAATGCTGCGGCAGCATGTATTCGGGCAGGCGTTCGCGCAGGCGGCTGCGCAGGACGGCTTCGTCCACCGGTGTTTCGCTCGCCAGGTACGCAACCAGGCGCGCGTCGCCCGGACGATCCTCGCGCACCACCACCAGCGCCTGCGTCACCGGGGGATGGCCGGCCAGTTGCGCCTCGATCTCGCCGGGTTCGATGCGGAAGCCGCGGAGCTTGATCTGGAAGTCGACGCGGCCGAGGTGCTCGAGGGTGCCGTCGGGCCGCCAGCGGCCGCGGTCGCCGGTGCGGTAGAGGCGGGCGGC
>NZ_JBXCIJ010000007.1:0-5135 GCF_057031145.1 Rhodanobacter sp. sgz306013 | reverse complement strand
AAGAGTCCGCCAGGGATGGCGGGTTGGGCTCTTCGCGAAAAGGACTTCGCGTCAAACAAAGGCAAACGAGTGACAAGCGTCCGGGTTCTATCGACCGGCACGTGGCGAAGGCCACTTGGGGTTATATGGTCAAGCCGCACGGCTCATTAGTACGCGTAAGCTCAATGCATTGCTGCACTTCCACATCGCGCCTATCAACCACCTGGTCTTGATGGTGCCTTAAGGAGAGTCAAGCTCTCGGGAGATCTCATCTTGGGGCGCGCTTCCCGCTTAGATGCTTTCAGCGGTTATCGCTTCCGTTCATAGCTACCGGGCAATGCCTCTGGCGAGACAACCCGAACACCAGCGGAACGTCCACTCCGGTCCTCTCGTACTAGGAGCAGCCCCCCTCAAATCTCCAACGCCCACGACAGATAGGGACCGAACTGTCTCACGACGTTCTGAACCCAGCTCGCGTACCACTTTAAATGGCGAACAGCCATACCCTTGGGACCGGCTACAGCCCCAGGATGTGATGAGCCGACATCGAGGTGCCAAACACCGCCGTCGATATGAACTCTTGGGCGGTATCAGCCTGTTATCCCCGGAGTACCTTTTATCCGTTGAGCGATGGCCCTTCCATACAGAACCACCGGATCACTAAGACCTACTTTCGTACCTGCTTGATCCGTCGATCTTGCAGTCAAGCACGCTTATGCCTTTGCACACAGTGCGCGATGTCCGACCGCGCTGAGCGTACCTTCGTGCTCCTCCGTTACTCTTTGGGAGGAGACCGCCCCAGTCAAACTACCCACCATACACGGTCCCTGACCCGGATTACGGGCCGAGGTTAGAACGTCAAGCACTTCAGGGTGGTATTTCAAGGATGGCTCCACCGAAACTGGCGTCTCGGTTTCGTAGCCTCCCACCTATCCTACACAGAAGAACTCAACGTTCAGTGTAAAGCTATAGTAAAGGTTCACGGGGTCTTTCCGTCTTGCCGCGGGAACGCTGCATCTTCACAGCGATTTCAATTTCACTGAGTCTCGGGTGGAGACAGCGCCGCTGTCGTTACGCCATTCGTGCAGGTCGGAACTTACCCGACAAGGAATTTCGCTACCTTAGGACCGTTATAGTTACGGCCGCCGTTTACTGGGGCTTCGATCAAGAGCTTCGCCTTGCGGCTGACCCCATCAATTAACCTTCCAGCACCGGGCAGGCGTCACACCCTATACGTCCACTTTCGTGTTTGCAGAGTGCTGTGTTTTTGATAAACAGTCGCAGCGGCCAGGTTACTGCGACCTGCCAATGCTCAGTCACGCATGTGACCACATCGGCAGGCGCACCTTCTCCCGAAGTTACGGTGCCATTTTGCCTAGTTCCTTCACCCGAGTTCTCTCAAGCGCCTTGGGATTCTCACCCTGCCTACCAGTGTCGGTTTACGGTACGGTTTGCTGTAGCTGAAGCTTAGTGGCTTTTCCTGGAAGCGTGGTATCAGTCACTTCGCCCAAAAGGGCTCGTCTCGGTGCTCGGCATAAAGTGGACCGGATTTGCCTAATCCACATGCCTACTGCCTTTCCCCGGGACAACCAACGCCCGGTAGACCTAACCTTCTCCGTCCCCACATCGCACTACAGTCAAGTGCTGGAATATTAACCAGCTTCCCATCGACTACGCATTTCTGCCTCGCCTTAGGGGCCGACTCACCCTGCGCCGATGAACGTTGCGCGAGGAAACCTTGGGCTTTCGGCGTGCGGGCTTTTCACCCGCATTATCGTTACTCATGTCAGCATTCGCACTTCCGATACCTCCAGCAGACTTTACAATCCACCTTCACAGGCTTACGGAACGCTCCTCTACCGCGCACACAGAGTGTGCACCCCGAGCTTCGGTGTCTAGCTTAGCCCCGTTAAATCTTCCGCGCAGACCGACTCGACCAGTGAGCTATTACGCTTTCTTTAAAGGATGGCTGCTTCTAAGCCAACCTCCTGGCTGTCTATGCCTTTCCACATCGTTTTCCACTTAGCTAGAACTTGGGGACCTTAGCTGCGGGTCTGGGTTGTTTCCCTTTTCACGACGGACGTTAGCACCCGCCGTGTGTCTCCCGGATAGTCTGTCCTGGTATTCGGAGTTTGCCATGGTTTGCTAAGTCGCGATGACCCGCTAGCCATAACAGTGCTCTACCCCCAGGAAGATTCGTCCGAGGCGCTACCTAAATAGCTTTCGAGGAGAACCAGCTATCTCCGAGTTTGTTTAGCCTTTCACTCCTATCCACAGCTCATCCCCATCTATTGCAACAGATGTGGGTTCGGTCCTCCAGTGCGTGTTACCGCACCTTCAACCTGGCCATGGATAGATCACTCGGTTTCGGGTCTACTGCCAGAGACTATGCGCCCTATTCAGACTCGGTTTCCCTTCGCCTCCCCTAGACGGTTAAGCTTGCCACTGACAGTAAGTCGCTGACCCATTATACAAAAGGTACGCAGTCACCCTTGCGGGCTTCCACTGCTTGTACGTATACGGTTTCAGGGTCTATTTCACTCCCCTCTCCGGGGTTCTTTTCGCCTTTCCCTCACGGTACTTGTTCGCTATCGGTCAGTCAGGAGTATTTAGCCTTGGAGGATGGTCCCCCCATGTTCAGACAGGGTTTCTCGTGCCCCGCCCTACTCAATTTCATGCACGGTGCCCTTTCGCCTACCGGGCTATCACCGTCTGCGGCGGGCCTTTCCAGACCCTTCGACTAAAACACTGTGCACTTTTGGGCTAGTCCGCGTTCGCTCGTCGCTACTGACGGAATCTCGGTTGATTTCTTTTCCTCCGGGTACTTAGATATTTCAGTTCCCCGGGTTCGCCTCGCATGACTATGTATTCATCATGCGATACCGCTTGCGCGGTGGGTTTCCCCATTCGGACATTGCCGGATCAAAGCTTGTTGCCAGCTCCCCGACACTTTTCGCAGGCTGCCACGTCCTTCATCGCCTCTGACTGCCAAGGCATCCACCGTATACGCTTGGTCGCTTGACCATATAACCCCAAGTCGCCTCAGGGCCATACTTTCAAACCACCTGTTCGTGCCTCAACACGTGTCTCGGTTCGGTTCGAACCAAGACGCTTGTCACTCGTTTGCCAATTTTCAAAGAACACAAGAACGGCCTCAACGCCGCCTCGCTTCAAATCTTTCAGTGTGCTTGGATTTCACGCGGCGCCATGGTGGAGCCAGTCGGGATCGAACCGACGACCCCCTGCTTGCAAAGCAGGTGCTCTCCCAGCTGAGCTATGGCCCCGTGGTTGGTGGGTCTGGGAGGACTCGAACCACCGGCCTCACCCTTATCAGGGGTGCGCTCTAACCACCTGAGCTACAGACCCGGAAAGCTTCTTGCTAGGGACGCTACGTGAAATACAGGTGTCTTGTGTGGACGTCTTGCGCGACGGATCGCGCTGTCGTTCTCGAAAGGAGGTGATCCAGCCGCACCTTCCGATACGGCTACCTTGTTACGACTTCACCCCAGTCATGAACCACTCCGTGGTCGTCGTCCCCCTTGCGGTTAGACTAACGGCTTCTGGAGCAACTCACTCCCATGGTGTGACGGGCGGTGTGTACAAGGCCCGGGAACGTATTCACCGCAGCATAGCTGATCTGCGATTACTAGCGATTCCGACTTCATGGAGTCGAGTTGCAGACTCCAATCCGGACTGGGATCGGCTTTCTGGGATTGGCTCCACCTCGCGGTATTGCAACCCTCTGTACCGACCATTGTAGTACGTGTGTAGCCCTGGCCGTAAGGGCCATGAGGACTTGACGTCATCCCCACCTTCCTCCGGTTTGTCACCGGCAGTCTCCTTAGAGTTCCCGACATTACTCGCTGGCAACTAAGGACAAGGGTTGCGCTCGTTGCGGGACTTAACCCAACATCTCACGACACGAGCTGACGACAGCCATGCAGCACCTGTGTTCCGATTCCCGAAGGCACTCCCGCATCTCTGCAGGATTCCGGACATGTCAAGGCCAGGTAAGGTTCTTCGCGTTGCATCGAATTAAACCACATACTCCACCGCTTGTGCGGGCCCCCGTCAATTCCTTTGAGTTTCAGTCTTGCGACCGTACTCCCCAGGCGGCGAACTTAACGCGTTTGCTTCGACACTGATCTCCGAGTTGAGACCAACATCCAGTTCGCATCGTTTAGGGCGTGGACTACCAGGGTATCTAATCCTGTTTGCTCCCCACGCTTTCGTGCTTCAGCGTCAGTGTTGTCCCAGATGGCCGCCTTCGCCACTGATGTTCCTCCCGATCTCTACGCATTTCACCGCTACACCGGGAATTCCACCATCCTCTGACACACTCTAGCCCGCCAGTATCCATTGCCATTCCCAGGTTGAGCCCGGGGATTTCACAACAGACTTAACGAACCGCCTACGCACCCTTTACGCCCAGTAATTCCGATTAACGCTTGCACCCTTCGTATTACCGCGGCTGCTGGCACGAAGTTAGCCGGTGCTTATTCCTCAGGTACCGTCAGCCCCACCGGGTATTGGCCGGTAGTATTTCGCTCCTGATAAAAGTGCTTTACAACCCGAAGGCCTTCTTCACACACGCGGCATTGCTGGATCAGGCTTGCGCCCATTGTCCAATATTCCCCACTGCTGCCTCCCGTAGGAGTCTGGGCCGTGTCTCAGTCCCAGTGTGGCTGATCATCCTCTCAGACCAGCTAGCGATCGTCGCCTTGGTGGGCCATTACCCCGCCAACTAGCTAATCGCACATCGGTTCGTCCTGCCGCGCGAGGCCCGAAGGTCCCCCGCTTTCTCCCGTAGGACGTATGCGGTATTAGTCCCGGTTTCCCGAGGTTATCCCCCACGTCAGGGTAGATCCCGATGCATTACTCACCCGTCCGCCACTCGCCACCCGGTATTGCTACCTGTGCTGCCGTTCGACTTGCATGTGTTAGGCATGCCGCCAGCGTTCAATCTGAGCCAGGATCAAACTCTTCACTTAAGTTTTCGATGGCCGAAACCATCTATCTTTCTGAAGCGTGACCCCAACCATTGAAACTCATTACTGACTTTCTTTGGGTGGGACGCTTGCATTGCTTGGACAGGTCAGCAACCCGCCAGCGCAAGGCGTCCACACAATTCACCTGTGCACACTGTCAAAGATCTC
>NZ_JBXCIJ010000006.1:0-120626 GCF_057031145.1 Rhodanobacter sp. sgz306013 | reverse complement strand
AGTGTGCATCTCGCATGCAAGAGTAGGTCACCGCCAGGGGCTTTATCCCTCGAACGCCCTCACCGATCCCGGTGAGGGCGTTTGTTTTTGCCCGATATCCCTCCGCTCCACCTCCCTGCACCCTCTCTCCCAGACAGGCGCCCCGCCGTCATCCGGGGCCACGATCCCCTATCATGCCGTGAAGGCGATGGCTGCGGAGCGCGATCTTGTTCGTACATGTCGAGACACGCAGGCGCCGGCAATGGCAGTGGGCCACCTTGCTCGTCGTCAGCTTGTGTGTGCTCTGCTTCGTGTGGCTTGCCTTGCTGCCGTTGCAACGGCGAATCGCCGTGTTGCTGGAATGGGGCACCGTGCCAGCCAGCATCTTCAATGCACACGAGCCACTGTGGCCCCAGCTGACCGACCCTTCGCTGCTGCGACTGTTCACTGCCTTGTTCATCCACGTCACCTGGTTGCACCTGCTGAGCAACCTGTTGTTCCTGGTGATCTTCGGCTTGCCGGGTGAACGCGCGCTGGGTTCGCTGCGTTTTCTGCTGCTGTTCGTGGTTGGCGGCGTCGTGGCGAACCTTATCGGCGCGCTGTCGCTGGCCGGCGTGCGCTTGCCGATCATCGGCTGCAGCGGCGCGGTGTCGGCGGTGGTCGGCACCTATGTGGCACTGTTTCCACGCGCGCGCCTGGGCCTGGTGCTGCCGCTGGGCCTGTACCTGGAATTCGTGCGGGTTCCGGCCTTCCTGTTGATCGGCATCTGGGTGCTGCTGCAACTGCTCTTCAGCTACGCAGGCCCCAGCTATGGCGCATACGTGTGGTGGGCGCACATCGGCGGTTTCGTGTTTGGCCTGGTGTTCGCCCTGTTCTCGCGCGACGCGATCGCGCGGCGCCTGCGCCATTGAGCCTCAACGATGGCGCGCCCCGTGAGACAGCCCGTGGCGGTGTGCGAAGCGCAGCAACAAGCCGCGCGCGACCGGCGTGGCAGCCACCTCGCGAAAGCTGCGCTGCGGGTCGAAGCCCTCGCGATGCATGTCGGCGCGCTTGCGGCGGATGTATGCACGCATCACGTCGGCGCTGAATTCGGGATGGAACTGCGTGCTGAGCGCATGCGGACCGTAGCGCAGCAATTGGTGCGGATCGCGCGCCGAACGCGCGAGCACCGTGACGCCGCGCGGTGCCTCCAGCACGCTCTGCTCATGCGTGGTGTGCGCGCGAAAGCTGGATGGAAGCTGGGCGGCCAAAGGGTCTTGCGCGGCAACTTCCAGCCTCTCGATCGGTTGCGTGCCGATCTCGCGACCACCGGGCAGGTAATCGACGCGGCCGCCCAGCGCGTGCGCCATCAGCTGGTGACCAAAGCAGACGCCGAACAGCGGCAACTCCGCGTCCATCGCATCGCGGATCCAGCCGGCCGTGCGTTCACTCCAGGGGGCGCGCTCGGTAACCATCGCCGCCGAGCCGGTGATGATGGCGCCAGCCAGCGCACCCAGACCGGGCAATGCATCGCCGGCTGCCACGTCGACGACCTGCAGCCGCGGCAACGGCAGCTGTGCGCCGAGCCGGAACCAGTGCGGGAAGTCGCCATGGCGGGCACGGATGGTGTCCGGCGCGCGGCCGGTGCGGATGATCAGGACGGGCTTCATGCGTTGCCGGACGGCTGGGATTGGACGGGATCGTCAGGTGCTTCGATGGGCGGCAGCACCGCCAGCACTTCCTGTACCGTGGTAAGCCCGCGTGCCACCTGTTCCGCGGCGGAAATGCGCAGCGGGCGCATGCCCTCGGACAGTGCGGCGTGGCCGAAGTTGCCCAATTCCAGTTGCGCCGCGATCAGTCCGCGCAGTCGCGGGGAGATCGGCATCATCTCGTAGATGCCGGTGCGGC
The DNA here is from genome assembly GCF_057031145.1 of Rhodanobacter sp. sgz306013. Taxonomy (NCBI): domain Bacteria; kingdom Pseudomonadati; phylum Pseudomonadota; class Gammaproteobacteria; order Lysobacterales; family Rhodanobacteraceae; genus Rhodanobacter; species Rhodanobacter sp. sgz306013. Next base: position 118,760 of record NZ_JBXCIJ010000006.1, on the reverse strand, counting down.
CCATGAAGCCGGTATTGCGGCACTCCAGGCAGCCCGTCGGTGCACACACTTTCTCCGGCACGGGCAAGGGCCAGCCGTGGGTGAGCGCGGCCCATTCGTGCGGGTCCTGCGCAGCTTCGCGCTTGCAGTAGGGGCACAACGTGCGCACCAGCCGCTGAGCGACCACGCCGGTGAGCGTGGACTGGATCAAGTAATGCGGCACGCCCAGGTCGAGCAGGCGGGTTACCGCGCTGGGCGCGTCGTTGGTATGCAGGGTGGAGAGCACCAGATGGCCGGTGAGCGAGGCCTGCACTGCCATCTGCGCGGTCTCGAGGTCGCGGATCTCGCCCACCATGATGATGTCCGGGTCCTGACGCAGCAGGGTGCGCACGCCGGCGGCGAAATCGAGTTCGATCGCGGGCTGCACCTGCATCTGGTTGAACTCGGGCGAGACCATCTCGATCGGATCCTCCACCGTGCAAACGTTGATCGCCGGCGTGGCCAGGTGTTTCAGCGTCGAATACAGCGTGGTGGTCTTGCCCGAGCCGGTAGGGCCGGTGACCAGCACGATGCCGTGCGGTCGCTCCACCATGTGGCGCCACTGCACGGTCTCGCCCGCGGAGAAGCCGAGCTGGGCGAAATCCTTCACCACGAGGTCGGGGTCGAAGATGCGCAGCACCATTTTCTCGCCGAACGCGGTGGGCATGCTGGAGACGCGCAGCTCCACCTCGCGCCCGGTCGACGAGCGGGTCTTGACGCGGCCGTCCTGCGGGCGGCGCTTTTCGGCCACGTCCATGCGCGCGAGGATCTTGATGCGCGCGGTCACCGCGCTCATCACGGGTGGGGGCAGTTCGAACACCTTGTGCATCACGCCGTCGATGCGGAAGCGCATCTGCCCGGCTTCGCGGCGCGGTTCCAGGTGGATGTCCGAGGCGCGCTGTTCGAAGGCATACTGCAGCAGCCAGTCGACGATATGCACCACGTGGCGGTCATCGGCACCCACCTCGCCGCTCTTGCCCAACTCCACCAGCTGCTCGAAGTTGAGGATGGCCGAAGTGTCGTAGCCGCCATTGGCTTTCGCGTCCTGCGCCAGCTGGATCGAGCGCTGGACGCCGTAGAACTCCTGCAGGTAGCGGTTGATGTCGATGGGACTGGATACCACCCGGTGCACGTCCCGCCGCAGCATGTGCGAGAGGTCGGTAGCCCAGGCGGCGTCGAACGGCTCGGCGGTGGCGAAGGTCACCTCGCCGGTCGCCGCGGCCACCGGCAGGATGCGATGCCGCTGCGCATAGGCGTGGCTCACCACCTGGGTAACCGCGGCCACGTTGACCTTCATCGGGTCGATCTTGAGGTAGGGCAGGCCGGCGTGCCCGGCCAGCCATTCGACCAGCGCCTCCAGGCTCAGCGGTCGGCCAGGATCGCGCTGGTTCGGCAGCTTGGCGTTGGCGATCAGCACCAGCGGGTGCAGCTCCACCGCGCTGCGGCCGGAACGCGAACCCATGCGCACCTGCCTCGCGTCTTCGGCGCCCAGGTAGCCGTCGACCACCAGCGCGGCGAGCAATTCGTCCAGTTCCAGTCGGCCACGACGGCCGAGCAGGCTTGCGATTTGTGGTGATGCGGCCATCCGGACAACTCCCCCGAAGGCGCGGCACAACGGCGAAAAACCGCGCTGCAGCTATACTAACGCGCTTTGTTCACGGTCACGGAAAGCCATGTCCGCACGTACCTTCCAGGATGTGATCCAGACCCTCAACCGCTATTGGGGGAGCCAGGGTTGCGTGCTGCTGCAGCCGCTCGACACCGAGGTCGGTGCCGGCACCTTCCATCCCGCCACCTTCCTGCGCTCGCTGGGGCCCGAGCCCTGGGCGGCGGCCTACGTGCAGCCCTCGCGCCGCCCAACGGACGGACGCTACGGCGAGAATCCGAACCGCCTGCAGCACTACTACCAGTACCAGGTGGTGATGAAGCCGAATCCGGACAATATCCTTGAGCTCTACATCGGCTCGCTGAAGGAACTGGGCCTCGATCCGCTGGTGCACGACCTGCGCTTCGTCGAAGACAACTGGGAATCGCCCACGCTCGGCGCCTGGGGTCTGGGCTGGGAGGTGTGGCTGAACGGCATGGAAGTCACCCAGTTCACCTACTTCCAGCAGGCCGGTGGCCTGGAGTGCCGCCCGGTGACCGGCGAGATCACCTACGGCCTCGAACGCCTGGCGATGTACCTGCAGAACGTGGACAACGTTTACGACCTCGTCTGGACCGAGGGTCCGCACGGCAAGGTCACCTACGGTGACGTGTTCCACCAGAACGAGGTAGAGCAGAGTACCTACAACTTCGAGCACGCGAACGTGCCGGAACTGTTCCGCTGGTTCGATGTGTGCGAGGCCACTGCCAACCAGCTGATCGCGGCGAATCTGCCGTTGCCGGCCTATGAGCAGGTAATGAAGGCCAGCCACACCTTCAACCTGCTGGATGCTCGCCGTGCGATCAGTGTTACGGAACGCCAGCGCTACATCCTGCGCGTGCGTACGCTGGCGCGCAGCGTGGCCGAGACTTACGTGGCGCAGCGCGGGAAGCTCGGCTTTCCGGGACTGAAGAAGCACACCAGGGAGCAGGCTGCATGAGCGCCGCCAAGTCGCTGCTGATCGAACTGGGCACCGAGGAACTGCCGCCGAAGGCGCTGGACGAATTGTCCGCCGCTTTCCTGCGCGGCGTCTGCGAAGGATTGACGAAGCGCGGCATCGAGGCCGCCGTCGACAGGGCGAAGGCCTATTGTTCGCCGCGGCGCCTGGCCGTCCACGTGCCGCGTGTCGCCTCGATGCAGCCGGAACAGACGGTGGAGCGCCGCGGCCCCGCGGCCAACGCCGCGTTCGACGCACAGGGCCAGCCCTCCAAGGCGCTCACGGGTTTTGCGCAATCCTGCGGCGTCACTGTGGAGCAGCTGGAAAAGCTGGAGACCGACAAGGGCGCGTGGTACGTGTTCCGTGCGGTGAAGCCGGGCCAGACGCTGGCGGCACTGTTGCCGGAGATCGTGGACGAGGCGCTCAAGGGCTTGCCAATCCCGCGTCCGATGCGCTGGGCCGACCACGAATACGCCTTCGTGCGTCCCGTGCACTGGCTGGTGATGCTGCACGGCGCGGATATCGTCGATGGCGACGTGCTGGGTCTGGCCAGTGGCCGCAAGTCGCGTGGTCACCGCTTCATGCATCCGCAGCCGGTACATGTGGCCGATGCCGATGGCTGGCTCGATGCGATGCGCAGCGCCAAGGTGCTGGCCGATCCAGCCGAACGGCGGGCGCGCATCCGTGACGAGGTGGCGCTCGCGGCTAAGGAAACAGGTGGCGTGCCACGACTGGGGGATGCTCTCCTCGACGAGATCGCGAACCTTACCGAGTGGCCGGTGGCGATCGCCTGCAACTTCGAGCGCAGCTTCCTCGCCGTACCGCAGGAGGCGCTGGTCACCACCATGGAGACCAATCAGAAATTCGTGCCGGTGTTCGACGCGGACGGCAAGCTCACCGAACATTTCATCGGCCTCGCCAACGTCGAGTCGAAGCAACCCGCCGAGATCCGCAAGGGTTATGAGCGGGTGATCCGTCCGCGCTTCGCCGACGCGAAATTCTTCTGGGACGAAGACCTGAAGGTGCCGTTGGCGAGCTACCAGGAACAACTCAAGAGCGTCACCTACCAGCAGGCGCTGGGCAGCCTGTGGGACAAGAGCGTCCGCGTCGCCGAGCTGGCGCGCATCATCGCCAGCCGCGTCGGTGTCGATGCGGGTGCCGCCACCCGTGCGGCCAGCTTGGGCAAGTGCGATCTGCTCACCCGCATGGTGGGTGAGTTTCCCGAACTGCAGGGGGTAATGGGCCGCTATTACGCCAGTCACGACGGGGAGCCCGCAGAAGTGGCTATGGCGCTGGACAGCTACTACCAGCCGCGCTTCGCGCGCGATGGCATCGCGGCCGACCGGCTGGGTCAGGTGCTGGCCGTGGCCGAGCGCCTCGACACGCTCGCCGGCATCTTCGCGGTGGGCATGAAGCCCAGCGGCAACAAGGATCCGTTCGCCCTGCGCCGCGCTGCGCTGGGCCTGGCGCGAACCCTCATCGAGGGCGGCCTGGAGCTGGATCTGCGTGGCATGTTCGTCGAGGCACTGGAGCTGCTGCCCGAGGCGGCCCTGGTGGCCGGCGTGAAGCCCGGCAGGGACGGCACGCCGCCCGTGGTCGATGTCGGCCTGCGGCGCGCGGGTTTGGCCATCGAGCTGGTCGACTTCGTGCTGGATCGACTGCGCGGCTATTACGCGGAGCAGGGCTGCCCGGCCGAGGCCTACGAGGCCGTGCTCGCGGTGCGGCCGGACACGCTGCCAGACTTCGACCACCGCCTGCGCGCCGTGGTCGAGTTCGGCCACTTGCCGGAAGCGGCCAGCCTGGCCGCGGCGAACAAGCGAGTGGCGAACATCCTGCGCAAGCGGGCCGAGGAGGAGGGCGGCGAGTCGATGCCGATGCACGACGTGGTGGATCCGGCCCATTTCGAGGGCGATGCGGAACGTTCCCTGGCTGATGCGCTCGCGGCGGCGGGCACGGAGACCAGCGAGGCACTGGCGCGCGGCGATTACACCAGTGTGTTGAAGCGGCTGGCGCAGCTGCAGGCGCCAGTGGACGCGTTCTTCGAGCAAGTGCTGGTAAATGCCGAAGACCCGGTGGTTCGGCGCAACCGGCTCGCGTTGCTGGGGCGGCTGAAGGCTGCGTTCGGTGCGGTGGCCGACATCGCGCTGCTGCGCGGGTGATTCCGCGACCACCCTCGAGCGGGCGATCAGGCGATCAGTCGCCGATGGCCGCACTCTTTCTCCAGGGACAAAAAACGCGGCGATCCGTGCGGATCGCCGCGTCGTGATGCGCGCCGGGACACTCAGGCGGTTTCGCGCGTCCTCGCTTGGCGGATGCGCTCGGTCAGCTGACGGTTGAACTTCAGCATGGCAGTGGCGTCCACGCTCGATCCGTCGACGCCCAGGATCTCGTAGAGGTGGCTGAGCATGTCGGTGTTCTCGGCCAGCGTCAGCGGGCTGTTCGCCAGCTCCAGTTCCGATTGCAGGATCTGCATGGCGGTATTCAGCCGATTCGGATCGACCGCGGCATCGGCATGAGTTGCCATGCGCTGGGGGGCGTGGCCGACACGGCCCCGTGCACGTTGTGGCGAGATGGTCTCGGAGCTGTATTGCGGGTCGTCCCCGCCGCCGGCCTTCGGGTCGACCTGCAGGGCACCTTCACCGGCGACGAGCCAGACCAGCGAGATGCCCAGCGTGCGGGCCAGGGTGACGCAACGTGCGCGGGAGGGGTCGGTATGGCCGTCGCGCCAGCTGCGCACCACGCCTTCGGAGAAGCCGCACATCCGTGCGATCTCGGTGGCGCTGCCCACGCGCTGGATCAGCAATTTGATGCGATCGGCGAAAGTCGACTGGAGTGGATCGTGCGGAAGTTTCTGCGTATTCATGCTGATGCCCGTGTTGCAGGGAGGGTTGATCGCGAGTTTGCGCACTTTCTTGTCGAAAGAGCGTGGCGATGGCGTGAAGGAGACGTCTGGCTGCGGTGGATTCTTGCGATCACGGTCTGCCCCTGCATGCCCGACCAAGCGCTTCCGAACGACGGCTCGGGACGAACGCTCCCGTGGAAAATGATAAGCGCCGCCAAGAAGTTTCGGTTGACGGGTACCATTCAGCCGTTTCGTATACGTTCACGCAAAATTGTGGGTAGACCGGCTTGACTTTCCCGCGGCCCCGCCTTTTGGGCTATGCTCGGCGTTTCCCCCGCGATGAAACCGAGGCGCCCCACGCTGTCCGGTTTCCGTGTTCGATCCAACTCAGTAACGAGGCTTACCCCCATGCGCAAGATGGTTTTGTCGGTGATGTCGTTGGCCGCGCTGGCCTTGGCCGGCTGCGGTTCTTCGACGTCGTCGCAGACGGAGAATGGCGCCGCCAGCGCCAGTTCGACAGCGGTCGCCACCGCGAGTTCCGTGAGCGGCACGATCACGGTGCGCGGCCCCATCCAGCCGTCGCCGAACGCGCAGCTGGTGATCAACCTGGTCGACGTGTCCTCCACCCAGGCAGGCTCCGCTCCGTTGGCCAGCAAGACCGTGTCTTCGGGTGCCACCTTCCCCTATTCGTTTGAACTGAACTTCAAGCCGGGCGAGATCAACCCGGCGGACCTGTACGTGGTGAAGGCCACTCTTACCGACGGTGCCCGCCACTACTCGATGCCGATCCAGGCGCCGGTGCTGACCAAGGGCAACAAGAACCAGGCCACGATCGAACTGGTCGCCGAGCAGACTCCGGCCGAAAAGGACCTGGCCGACTTCAACACGCTGATCAAGCAGATCGGCGGCATGAAGGTATCCACCGGCACCAAGCTGGATCCGAACGCCTCGCGCGGCTGGCAGGTATTCCGCCAGAACGGCGAGACGAAGGTCATCCGCGAACTGGTGGATTACGGCGACAAGGGCTTCACCAGCACCGATTTTGCCTACCGGAACGGTGCGCCGTGGGTGGCCGTGCAGCAAAAGAAGGCAAGCAAGGACGCCGCGCCCACTTCGATCGAGCGCGCCAGCTGGACCGAGAACGGCATGGTGGTGCTGCACGAGCAGCAGACCGGCAGCAAGAGCGGCGAGCTGGATGCCGACGCGGCAGGCAGCCTGCGCCAGCAGGCGCTGACGATCTACAACCTCGCCGGCGGCAACAGGAAGAAGTAAGCCGCCGCATCCGCGACACGAAAAAGGCCGGCATTGCCGGCCTTTTTCGTGGGTGACTCGCTGGTTGCGATCATCCGGATCGAGAGGATCGGACGAACGGTCATCCATGGCCACATTTCTCAGAAGGCGTACTTCAGGCCCAGGTTGACACTGTTGTACTTCTGGCTGTTGTCGCTGAAGCGGCCGCTGTAGCCCACCCAGCCGCTGAAGCGCGAATTGAACTGCGCGGACAGGCCCAGGTCGGCAGTGCCCCAGGTCTTGTCCGGCACGTAGCCGGTCAGCGCGAAGCTGCCGTTCATGCTGTTGAGCCCTGCGGTGATGTCGCGTGCGTCGGCCTTGTTGTCGTGGTTCCAGGCGATCTCGGCGTACGGGGCCAGCACGGTGCTGCCGGCCTGCCAGTGGCCTTGCACACGCCAGCCCAGCGTGCCGATCAGCGCGTCGCGCTGCTGGCGACCGAACCACATCGCGGTGCTGTCGTTGCCGTCTTCGCTGTAGCCGTTGACCTTGATCGTCTGCCATTCGAGGTTGGCGAACGGCCCGGTGCGCACGCTGCCGAGATCGAACCACCAGCCGCCGGTAAGGCCCGCGCCCAAGTGCGAACCGTCGGCCTTGCCGGTCTCGCTGCGCGAGGTGGTGCCGAGCGCGAAGCGGCGATCGATGTTGCTGAAGTTGGACTGGCCGAAGTCCGCGTAACCGCCCACATAGCCGCCGGCCTGGTGCCAGGTGACGTAACCCAGGCCGCTCACGTCCTGCAGCTTGTAGCCGCCGCCGCCGGCGAAGTCGGCATTGTGCTGGCCCACGCCCAGCGCGATGCCGGCGGAGAAGTTGTCGCTGGCGCGCACATCCATGCCGAGGGTGAGGTTGACGTTGTCGCTGGTGGTCTTCGGCGAGTTCGCCTGGCCATCGAAGCGCTGGTGCGCGTAGTCCACGTTGACAAAGGCGCGGGTATCGCTGCCGTTGCCGTCGGCCAGCATCTCGTTGCGGATCGCGCGGGTCTGCGCGGTGCTGGCCGCCAGCGGCGCTTCGCCCAGCAGCGAGACCTGGCCCGGGGCGGCGATCTCGGACAGCACGACCTGGGCCAGCATCGCGTGCGTCGCGGTGGTGGGGTGCACGCCGTCGGCGAACAGGTAGCTCTGGTCGGTGCCCGCTGCGTAGCTGTAGGGCAGTCCCGAACCCTGCGGGCCGCACTGCACCGAGCTGCCGCTGCAGGCGGGAGTGGTGACATTGCTGAAGCCGTAGGCCGAGGGATTGGCGATCACCTCGTTGAGCAGGGCGTAGGTATTCACCGGAATCACGTTCAGGCCTTGGCCGCTGAGCTGCGCCAGGCCCGTGTTCAGGGTGCCGTTGAACAGCACCGACAGCTGGGTGGCGCCTGCCGAGGCGGCAGCGCCGCCGGCCATGGCCTCGGGGGTCTTGCCGATGTTCGGCAGGTTGTAGACCACCACGTACTTGGCGCCGCTGGCCTGCAGCTGGCCGAGCAAGCCGAGCTCAGTCTTCGCCGCGTTGACCGTGCCGGCGGCGAGTGCATTCGGATCGGTGGTGGTGCCGGTCAGGTAGAAGATGTCGTTGGCACCACCCCAAACCTGGTACAGCGTGCTCGAGTCGGCATGCCCGCCATTGGCGGCCAGATACATCTGGAACTGCAGCGGCAGCGTCGGCACGGGGGCCACGCCCTGAACCACGCCAGCACCACCGAAGGCGTAGTCGGTCCCACCCAGCAGGGAGGCCTGGATCGGACTGCCCAATCCCGCGGCGACCAGTTCCGCTGCTGTCTTGCCCGGGTTGGTGGTGAAGCGCAGCGGCACAGGCGAACCCTGCGAAAGCGACAGGTTGCCGGCGTCGCTGAGGCTGTCGCCGAACACGACGACCTTGCTGAAATCCGTGGCGCTGGCCGCGCTGCTGAACAGCAAGGCGGCAGCGATGGCGCCCACCAAGTGACGGGTACGAAGCATGGAAGTACTCCTCGGCCGGGATGGCCTTGTTAGATGGGTGTTACGGTACGGTATTCCATACGGAACCGCATGCTGCAGCGCATCGCTGCCGCATGCGGCCCGGACAGCGGGGGCTTCAACGCTTGATCGCGCGCGCCAGCGCGTCGGCAAAGGCGCTGTTGGCGGGGGCCTGCTTGGGCGTGGCGGCGGGGCGCGGACCGCGGCCATCGCGCTGGCCGGGACGCGCATCGCCGCCGGCCGGCTTGCCGCGTGCCTGGCCCGGCTCGTCGTCAAGGCGCATGGAAAGGCCGATGCGTTGGCGCGGGAGGTCCACCTCCATCACCTTCACCTTGACGATGTCGCCGGCCTTCACCGCGTCGCGCGGATCCTTCACGAAGGTGTGCGACAGCGCGGAGACGTGCACGAGGCCGTCCTGGTGCACCCCGATGTCGACGAAGGCGCCGAACGCGGCGACATTGGTGACGCGGCCTTCGAGGATCATGCCGGGACGCAGGTCCTTCACGTCCTCCACGCCCTCGGCGAAGCTGGGCGCCACGAATTCCGGGCGCGGGTCGCGGCCGGGTTTCTCCAGCTCCTTGAGGATGTCGCGTACCGTGGGCACGCCGAACTTGTCGTCGGTGAACTGCTCGGGCTTGAGACCGCGCAGGAAGCCGGTGTCGCCGATGATGTGGCGCACCTCGCGGCCGCACTGGGCGATGATGCGCTCGACCACCGGATAGGCCTCCGGATGTACCGCGCTGGCGTCCAGCGGGTTGTCGCCACTGGGAACGCGCAGGAAGCCCGCGCACTGCTCGAACGCCTTGTCGCCCAGCCGTGGCACCTTGAGCAGCGCCTTGCGGTTGGCGAACGGCCCATTCGCGTCGCGGTGCTTCACCACGTTCTCGGCGACCGAGGCGGTGAGGCCGGCCACCCGCGAAAGCAGGGCGGCCGAGGCGGTGTTCACGTCCACGCCCACCGCGTTCACGCAGTCCTCGACCCTGGCGTCCAGCGCACGCGCCAGCTTCACCTGGTTCACGTCGTGCTGGTACTGGCCCACACCGATCGCCTTCGGCTCGATCTTCACCAACTCGGCCAGCGGGTCCTGCAGGCGGCGCGCGATGGAGACGGCGCCGCGCAGGCTGACGTCGAGGTCGGGGAATTCCCTGGCCGCGGTTTCCGAGGCCGAGTACACCGAGGCGCCGGCCTCGCTCACCACGACCTTCGACAGCTTGTGCTCCGGATGGCTCTTGGCCAGTCCCTTGATGAGCTCGCCGGCCAGCTTGTCGGTTTCGCGCGAAGCGGTGCCGTTGCCGATGGCGATCAGGTCGACGTGATGCTTTATGCACAGCCGTGCCAGGGCGGCCAGCGATTCGTTCCATTGCCGCCGCGGTTCATGCGGATAGATGGTGTCGGTAGCGAGCAGCTTGCCGGTGGCATCGACCACCGCCACCTTGCAGCCGGTACGGATGCCGGGGTCCAGGCCCAGCACGGTCTTCGCGCCGGCCGGCGCCGCCAGCATCAGATCCTTGAGGTTGTCGCCGAACACGCGGATGGCCTCGTCCTCGGCGCCTTCGCGCACGCGGCCGAACAAGTCCAGCGTGAGGTGCAGGTGCAGCTTCACACGCCAGGTGAGGCGCACCGTCTCGCGCAGCCAGGCGTCGGCGGCGCGACCGCGGTCGTGGATGCCGGCATGCGCCGCGACGCGGCCCTCGCCTTCGGCGTGGCCTTGTTCGGCGTCCAGTGCGGGCTGCAGGTCCAGTTCGATGATGCCTTCGTTGCGTGCGCGCATCAGCGCCAGCAGGCGATGCGAGGGGATCTTGGCAATGGCTTCGACATGATCGAAGTAGTCGCGGAATTTCGCGCCTTCGTTCTCCTTGCCCTCGACTACCTTGGCGCGGATCTGGCCCTTGTCCCACAACCAGTCGCGCAGCTCGCCCACGAGGCGGGCATCCTCGGCGATGGACTCCATCAAGATCGCGCGGGCGCCGTCCAGCGCGGCGCGCACGTCGGCCACGCCCTTGCCCGCATCGACGAAAGCTTCGGCGAAGGCCTCGGGCGAGCGCGTGGGATCTTCGCGCAAGCCGCTGGCCAGCGGTTCCAGGCCAGCCTCGCGGGCGATCTGCGCCTTGGTGCGGCGCTTGGGCTTGTACGGCAGGTAGAGGTCCTCAAGGCGCGCCTTGGTGTCGGCGGCGAGGATCTCGTTCTTCAGCTCGTCGCTCAGCTTGCCCTGTTCCTCGACGCTGGCGAGGATCGCCGCACGCCGTTCCTCCAGCTCGCGCAGGTAGCGCAGGCGCTCCTCCAGCGTGCGCAACTGGGTGTCGTCCAGCCCGCCGGTGACTTCTTTGCGGTAGCGCGCGATGAACGGCACGGTGGCGCCGCCGTCGAGCAATTCCACCGCTGCGCGCACCTGCTCGGTCTTGGCGGCGATGTCGTGGGCAATGCGTTGTTCGATGCTGAGCATGGGTGGATCGTTTTCCTTGCGGCGAAACGGGCCGGCGTTCGCGGCCGGGCCGGCGATAATAGCAAGCCACCCTGATGCTCCGGCCAATCCGGAAATGTCTCGTCCTCCGCGGCGGCGGCAGCGGCATGCAGGTTTCGCGTCCTGCGCTTTTCGCCGGTGGATTCACAGGGACTCGTCAGCCGTTCCGCGCCAAGCTGAGGTCGCGCTGCAAGGCAAGACAGTCGCGGAACCCTTCGTCGATCGCCTGCCTCAGGTCGGCGACGGCTGTCTTGCGATCGCCTGCGAGAGCGGCCGGCCCCGCCTCGGGATAGACCAGCGATGGCGTCGCCACGCCGCTTTCATGCAGGCGCGCATATTCCAGGCCCAGTACTGAGTGGGTGGCCATGGCGCTGCGTGTCGCCAGGCGGCAGCAACGCCGCCCAGTTGGTGAGCTGGCCCAGGCATGCCTGCAGGTCGATGAAGTTCAGGAACGGGCTGCCGTCGGCGAAGCGGCTGCGATGGGGAGGCTGCGCGGCCTCTGATTGTCCGTGAAGGGCCGGTGCCTGGGCGGGCTGCTGTGCTGCGGGTTGCCGGGCGTCGGGCCGGACAAGGCGCGACCGTGCGTTGAACGCGGCGGCCGTCCCGCGCCGCCTGCAGCCACGGCGAAAGGCCGCCCGCCGCGGGCGCGACCGCTTCGCCGGAGCGGTCGGGATCATCCCGGCCGCGCATCCGGCGACCTGCGGCTTGCATGGGCGAACAGGGTGTACTGCGGGAGGGCGGCCGTTGCATCGCCCGGCCGCCCTCCGGGTGGCTCAGGCGCGGAAGGCGCTGCCCGACGCCGCCTGGTTCGACTTGAACTCGCTGGCACGGCCGTTCAGCACCAGAGTGCCGGCGATCAGGTCGTGCAGGCCCTGCTTGCGGCGGGTGAAGGCCACCATGATGAAGCCGATGCAGAGGATGATCGCGCTGAGATACTTCGCGACGTAGCGGCCCAGCGCGCGCGGAAAGCCGATGCGCGCGCCCTGCTGGTCGGTGACGCGGATGCCCAGCGCCAGCTTGCCCACGGTGGCCTGCCAGGCCGAGCTTTCGCAGCAGGCGAAATAGAGCCAGGTGAGCGCCGTGGTCAGCAGGGTGTAGACCCACATGCCGCTGTAGAAATGCTGGTAAGCCTGCATGAAGGGTGTGCCGGCGAGCATCTCCTGCTTCATCGCCTCCTCGGCTGCCGACACACCGAAGAAGGTGCCGATCACCCGGAACACGATATACAGCAGGATGGCATCGAGGATGTAGGCCGCCACGCGCTTCCAGAAGCCGGCATGGTCCTCCAGCGCCGCGGCCGTGGTCTGCGGCAGGTTCTCCATCGGCGCGGCAGGTGCCGAGTAGGGGTTGCCGGGGGGAGGCACTGCGTTGCGCACCTCATCGGGGAACAGCGCCGACAGCGGCTGCCAGTCGGCCAGGCCTTCGTGCCATGCGAGGTCGTCGCGGCTCACCTGGCCGCTACGCAGCCAGGCGCGCACGTCTTCTTCCTTGTACGGGCCATGGCGTTCACCGTCCCGTCCGATCCATATTTCCATCGTGCCCACTCCTCGTGCTGGTGAATGCGGGCATCATGCCACGGCGCGCGGCGGTGGGGCGCGCCACGGCGCCGTTCGCCGCTCAGGCGGCGTGGCGCTTCAGGTGCACCAGCAGCAGCGAGATCGCGGCGGGGGTGACGCCGCTGATGCGCGCGGCCTGGCCGAGCGTGGCCGGTCGGCTGCGCTTGAGCTTGAGCAGCACCTCCGCGGAGAGGCCGCGCACGGTGTCGTAATCGAAGCCGGCAGGGATCACGGTCTGCTCGTGGCGACGCTGGCGGGTGATCTCGTCGCGCTGGCGTTCGAGATAACCTGCGTACTTGGTTTGCACTTCGACCTGGGCGGCCACGTCCTCGCGTGCTACCGCAGGGCCGAGTCCGGGCACGGCAGCGAGGCCGGCGTAATCCAGCTCGGGACGACGCAACAGGTCCAGCGCGTTCGTTTCCCGGCTCAACGTGATGCCGAGCCGACGTTCGATCGCCGCGCCCAGCGCATTGGTCGGCGCGGCCCACAGCCCGCCGAGACGCTGCGTCTCGCGTTCCACCGCCTCGCGCTTGACGCGCAGTGCGTCAACGCGCGCCTGTGGCACCACGCCCAGCGCATGGCCCTGCTCGGTAAGGCGCAGGTCGGCGTTGTCCTCGCGCAGATGCAACCGGTACTCGGCGCGCGAGGTGAACATACGGTAGGGCTCGATCGTGCCGTTGCTGGTCAGGTCGTCGATCAGCACGCCGATGTAGGCCTCGTCGCGGCGCGGGTACCACGGTGCCTTGCCCTGCGTGGCCAGCGCCGCGTTGAGGCCCGCGATCAGGCCTTGCGCGCCGGCCTCTTCGTAGCCGGTGGTGCCGTTGATCTGGCCGGCGAAATACAGGCCGGGGATGGCCTTCGTTTCCAGCCAGGGGTTCAAGCCGCGCGGGTCGAAGTAGTCGTACTCGATCGCGTAGCCGGGGCGGGTGACGTGGGCCTGCTCGAAGCCCTTGATCGATCGCACCAGCGCCAGCTGCACGTCGAACGGCAGCGAGGTGGAGATGCCGTTCGGATAGATCTCGAATGTGTCCAGGCCTTCGGGCTCGATGAAGATCTGGTGCGAGGCCTTGTCGGCGAAGCGCACCACCTTGTCCTCGATCGACGGGCAGTAGCGCGGGCCCACGCCCTCGATCTGGCCGGTGTACAGCGGCGAGCGATCCAACGCGCCGCGGATGATCTCGTGGGTGTGCCCGCTGGTGTGGGTGATCCAGCAGCTGACCTGGCGCGGATGCTCGTCGCGCGCGCCGAGGTAGGAGAACACCGGTGCCGGTTCGTCGCCGCGCTGCTCTTCCAGGCCGCTGAAGTCGATGCTGCGGCGATCGATGCGCGGCGGCGTGCCGGTCTTCAGGCGGTCGGCTGCCAACGGCAGCTCCCGGAGCCGCGAAGCCAGCGCGCTGGCCGGCGGATCGCCCGCGCGGCCGCCGGCGTACTGGGCGGGTCCGACATGGATCTTGCCGGCGAGGAAGGTGCCCGCCGTGAGCACTATGGACCCGGCACGGAAGGAAACGCCCATTTGCGTCATCACGCCCACTGCACGGCCGCCTTCGAGGATCAGGTCGTCCACCGCCTGCTGGAACAGGTCCAGGTTCGGCTGGCTTTCCACGATGTGACGTATGGCGGCACGGTACAGCGCCCGGTCGGCCTGGCAGCGGGTGGCCCGCACCGCGGGCCCCTTGGAAGCGTTGAGCGTGCGCCACTGGATGCCGGCCAGGTCCGCCGCGTGGGCCATGGCGCCACCCAGCGCGTCGATTTCCTTCACCAGGTGGCCCTTTCCGATGCCGCCGATGGCCGGGTTGCAGCTCATCGCGCCCACCGTCTCGATGCTGTGGGTGAGCAGCAGGGTGCGCGCGCCGGTGCGCGCGGCCGCCAGCGCGGCCTCGGTGCCGGCGTGGCCGCCGCCTATGACAATCACGTCGTAACGAGTGGGGTGGAGCATGGTCGCGGACTGGTCAAAAACCCGGAGTTGCCATGGTACTGCGCGAAGCCGGGGTGAAGTGCTTGGCATGCAACCTGCATCGCCTCCCCTGCACTTTCATGGGCAGCGGCGGTGCGGAAGCGCACGCCGGGATCGGGAGGACAGGGGCCTGATCGCGTGCCGTGGAAGGAAGCAGGACGGCGCCCCTCGGGGCGCCGTCGTTTTTTTGCCCGGCGAAAAGCACGAACCCCCCGCAGTGCGGGGGGTTCGTCGTTCAGATCTGGCGCCCGGCGGTCTCAGGAACAGGGGGAATCCAGGATGACCGTATTGCCGGGCGCCAGAAACCGGGAAGCTGGGAGGCCGTGGCCGTCTTTGCCGCCAGACCGTGGGTTGATATTCACCGCATCCATGTGAACACGCGGTGACTGAAAGGGGACTTTTTGCCGGCCGATGGCAGTTGCTGACGCCGTGCGTCAGTTCGGCAAATCGGGCGGGATTGGCAATGTGATGCAAATCACACTCTGGCACGACCGATGCATCCCCCGGGCAAACAGGACACCGGGAGACAACGCCATGGGCATGAACATCGATTTCGAGAAGTTCTTTCCGCATCACGACCTGCTGATCGAGATCGGCCGGATCGAAATGGCGATGGAGACCCTGCAGGAGCGTGCCGAGAACGAGCGCGCGATGCTGCAGCCGCGGCTGGAATCGCGCATGGTGCGCCTGCGCACCGCGTTGAAAAGCCTGCCGGCGTGAGCGACGGCCGAAAAGGGCGCAATGCCCTTTTCGGGTCGCCGGGTCCGGCACCCTGTCGGACCCGGCTTGGGCGAACCGGCCGCCGGCACGCCTGATCCGCCCGCGGCTTCCGCGCAGATGGCCCTTCGACCGAGGGGTTATGCGGCGCCAGATTAGCCCTTGAGCATGTTGCCCACGATCTCGCCGAGGTTGCGCGACAGCTTGTCCTGGCCGGCCAGTCCGGCGAGTGCGGCGCGGGCCGCCTCGCGGCGCCTAGGTTCCAGCCGCTGCCAGCCGTTGAACGCGGTGGCGAGGCGGGCGGCGATCTGCGGATTCAGCGCATCCAGCGCCAGCAGGCGCTCGGCGTACAGCCGGTAGCCGGCGCCGTCCACGCGGTGGAAGCCGGTGGGATTGCCGCTGGCGTAGCTGCCCAGCAGGGCGCGGGCGCGGTTCGGATTTTTCAGGGTGAAGGCCGGGTCGGATTCCAGCGCCTGCACGCGGGCCAGCGCGCCCTCGCCCGGCAATTGCGCCTGCAGCGCGAACCACTTGTCCAGCGCCAGCGGATCGTCCGCGTAGCGGGTGCGGTATTGCGCCAGTGGCCCGGCGCTGCGTGCAGCGCCGTGGCGTGCCAGCACGGCGAGCGCGCCGAGGCGGTCGGTCATGCCGGGCGCGTCACGGTACTGCGCATCGGCGTGGTCGCAAGCCTGTGCCGGATCGACCAGGGCCAGCAGCTGCAGCACGCGCTGTTTCAGGCGACGGTTGGCTTGGCTGGCGGCGTCGAGCGCGGCGGTGGTCTGCGCGGCGAGCCGGCGGTAACGCGCACCCAGCCGGTCGGCACCCAGCCGTGTGGCCAGGCGCAATTGCAGCTGCTGGCGCAGCGCATGGATGCGCCCCGGGTCGACCACGGATTCGCGCTCGGCCAGTTCGATCTCGCCGGGTGGCGTGAGCAGGTCGGCGAGCAGCGCGGCGTCGAGCCGCGCGTCGTCGAACAGCGCGGCCAGCGCGTCGCACCAGGCCGTGACAGCCTGCGGTCCGCTGCTGTCGCGCAAGGCATCGCACGCGCGCAGGGCGAGCTGCTGGCCGGCCTCCCAGCGGTTGAAGCCGTCGGGGTCGTGGGCGAGCAGCAGGGCGAGTTCGGCCGGCGCGTAATCGCATTCCAGGATCACCGGCGCGGAGTAGCCGCGCAGCAGCGAGGGCACCGGGCGCTCGGCCACGTCGCGGAACACGAAGCGCCGCTCGGCTTCCGCCAGCACCACCACTGCCTCGGTCGTGGGGGCCTGGCCGTCCAGATGCAGCGGCAACATGTGGCCGGCGGCGCCGAACAGCGCCAGCTTCACCGGGATCGGCACGGGCTGCTTGTGGGCCTGCCGCGCGGTGGGCGGGGTGTGCTGCGACAGGGTGAGCGCGTATTCGCGGCGGGTCGCGTCGTATTCGCCGTGTGCCCTGAGCCGCGGCGTGCCGGCCTGGCCATACCAAGCGAGGTAGGGCGAGAGATCCACGCCATTGGCCTCGCCCAGTGCGGCAAGGAAATCCTCGATGGTGGCGGACCGGCCGTCGTTGCGGCTGAAGTACAGGTCGGTGCCGCGGCGGAAGCCGGCCGCGCCCAGCTTGCCGGCCAGCATGCGTACCAGCTCGGCGCCCTTCTCGTACACGGTGGCGGTGTAGAAGTTGTTGATCTCGCGGTATTCGGCGGGGCGTACCGGATGCGCCAGCGGGCCGGCATCTTCCGGGAACTGCGCGCGGCGCAGCAGGGCCACGTCCTCGATGCGCTTCAGCGGCGCCGAGTTCATGTCGGCCGAGAAGCTCTGCTCGCGGAACACGGTGAAGCCTTCCTTGAGGCTGAGCTGGAACCAGTCGCGGCAGGTGACGCGGTTGCCGCTCCAGTTGTGGAAGTACTCGTGCGCGATCACCGCCTCCACGCGGCGGTACTCGTCGTCGGTGCTGGCGTCGGGATCGGCCAGCAGGCACTTCGCGTTGAAGATGTTGAGCCCCTTGTTCTCCATCGCACCCATGTTGAAGTCGTGGGTGGCGACCACGTGGAACACGTCGAGGTCGTAGTTGCGGCCATAGGCCTGCTCGTCCCAGCGCATCGAGCGTTCCAGCGCGTCCATCGCGTAGTGGCAGCGCGCGATCGCGTCGGCCTCGGCCCAGATCTTCAGCTGCACGTCGCGGCCGTCGGCGGTGCGGTAGTCGCGCTCGATCTTCTCCAGCTGGCCGGCGACCAGGGCGAACAGGTAGCTGGGCCTGGGATGCGGGTCGACGAAGCGCGCCCAGTGGCGGCCGCCTTCCAGCTCACCGGTACCGTCGGGGTTGCCGCCGGCGAGCAGCACCGGGAAGCGCGCGCGGTCGGCGCGCAGGGTGACGGTGTAGCTGGACTGCACGTCAGGGCGGTCGGGGAAATACGTGATGTGGCGGAAGCCCTGTGCCTCGCACTGCGTGAGCAGGAAGCCGGTTTCGCGCGAGCCGGAGAGGTACAGGCCCTCCAGCGCGGTGTTCGCGGCGGGATGCACGCGCACCCGCGTTTCAAGCACGCTGCCGTCGCGGGCGCCGTCCACTTCGAGGCCGCCGTCGATCAGGCGGTACGCGTCGACGGGCAACGGCCGGCCGTCGAGCGCGATGGACAGCAGTTCGAGGTTCTCGCCGTCCAGGCGCAGCGGTTCGTCTTGTGCGGGATCACGGCGCAGCCGCAGCTTCGCGGCTACCTCGGTGGCGTCGATGCCCAGTTCGAAGTCCAGCTCCACCTGCTCCACCCGCCAGGCCGGCGCCCGGTAATCGACGAGGCGGATCGGCTGGCGGGCGGCATCGGGGCGGGCGTTCATGCGTGGGTACATCGTGGCGTGGGGATGGATCAGGCTAACATGCGGGATCCCTTGCCCGCCTTCAACTTATCCCTTTCGACTGGAGCTTGCGATGACGCGTTTCCACGCCGCCGAGGCCACGTTGGGCACGCAGCCCGTGGTGCTGCTGGAGGATGCCGTGGGTGGCCGCCGCGTGCGCATCGCCCGGCTCGGCGCCGCACTGCTGAATTTCGAGGCGAACGAGGGCGGCACGTGGCACGACTACGCCGACGGCTACCGCGACGACGCCGAGATCGCCGCGCACTCCGGCTCGCGGTTCGCGATCATGGTGCCGTTCGCCGGCCGCATCGCCGACGCGCGCTACAGCTTCGACGGCGAGGCGCAGGATTTGCAACCCGGTGTGGTCGGCGCCGCGCGCGCCAGCCGCCACGGCTTCGTGCGCGGCACGCTGTTCGAACGCGCAGCGCTTGATGCGGACGAGCGGCAAGCGCAGGTGACGCTGGCCACCACGGCGATCCGCCCACGGCCCGGCTACCTGCACGCGATCGATCTCGCGGTGACGTTCACGCTGGACGCCGCCGGCCTCACGCTGGAAGCCGCGATGCGCAACGTGGGGGACAGCGTGGCGCCGTGCTTCTTCGGCTGGCACCCGTATTTCCGTCTCGCCGACGCCACCCTGGACGGCTGGGAGCTGACGATCCCCGCCGAGACCCTGGTGCGCACCGGCGCCGACCTGATCGCGTTGCCGGGCGAGGCCGCCTACCTGGCGCTGGACGACGCGCCCGCGCTGGACTTTCGCGAGCCGCGCGTGATCGGCGACTGCATCATCGACCAGGGCTATACCGACCTGCAGCCCGGCGCCGACGGCCGCATCCGCACGCAGCTGCGCGATCCGGCGAGCGGCCGCACCCTGCGGGTGTGGCAGGAGCACGGCCTGATGCACGCCTTCACTTCCGACACGATCAGCCGCGACGTACGCCGCGCAATCGCGCTGGAGCCGATGGAGTGCATGGCGAACGCGTTCAACCGGCCCGAATGCGCGGACGCGATCCGGCTGGAACCGGGCGCGGAACGGCGCTACCGCTGCGGCGTGGAGATCATCGCGGCATGAACGCGCTGCCCGACATCGACGCCATCCGCGATGCGGCCGCGCGCATCGCGCCACATGCCGTGGTGACGCCGGTGCTGCGCAGTGCGGTCCTGGACGCGCTGGCCGGTGCCGAGCTGCATTTCAAGTGCGAAAACCTGCAGCGCGGCGGCGCGTTCAAGTTCCGCGGCGCCTGCAACGCGGTGTGGTCGTTGACCGACGACGAAGCCGCGCATGGCGTGGTCACGCACTCCTCCGGCAACCACGGCAATGCGCTGGCGCTGGCCGCCGCCACGCGAGGCATCGCGGCGCACGTGGTGGTGCCCGAAGGCGCGGTGCAGGCCAAGCTCGACGCCATCGCGCGGGCAGGCGGAACGCTCCACCGCTGCGCACCCAGCCAGGCGGCGCGCGAGGCGATGTGCGCCGAGGTGCAGGCGCGGACCGGCGCCGTGCTGGTGCATCCCTATGCCGACGCGCGGGTGATGGCGGGGCAGGGCACGATCGCGCTGGAACTGCTGCGGCAGGCGCCGACGCTGGGCGCGCTCGTCACGCCGGTCGGCGGTGGCGGCCTGGCCGCGGGGGTGGCGATTGCCGCGCATGCACTGCAACCCGGGTTGGCGCTGTTCGCCGCCGAGCCGGCCGGCGCCGACGACGCGGCGCGCTCGCTGGCCGCTGGCTCGCGCACCGCGGCCATGACGCCGGACACCGTATGCGATGGCCTGCGCGCGCTGGTGGGCGAACCCAACCTCGATGCCATGCGCAAGCAACGCGTCGAGGTCGTCACGGTGACCGACGCGGAGACCATCGCCGCGATGCGCCTGCTGTGGGGCGAGCTGAAGCAGGTGGTGGAAGTGTCCAGCGCCACCGTGCTGGCCGCGATCCTCAAGCAGCCGCGGCGTTTCACCGGCAAGCGCGTGGGCGTGGTGCTCACCGGCGGCAACGTCGATCTCGACGCATTGCCGTGGTTCGCCTGATTCAGGCGGTCGCGGATTCCTCGACGGCCACGGTGTCCGCCACCCCATCCGCCGGCGCGGTGCCCAGCCTGCCGGGCTGGTGGTGCGCCAACGCATGCAGGTCGAGCTGGTCTACCGGGACCGGACGCAGGCTCACCGGATCGAACGCCACCTCGCCCGGTTTCCAGCCTTCCGGCCGGAATACCGTGCACAGGAAGCGTTTCGTCGACGCCCAGTGCAGGCCCAGCAGGCCGTGGTTGTTGTCCGCGTCCACCACCGGGTCGCCCACGCCGGTAGGGCGCAACGGTTCGCCGTACAGCGCGGTGCCGAAGATCACGTCCCAGATCGAGAACACCTGGCCATAGTTGCAGTTGTGCAGTTTCGGCCGCTCGGGGTCTACCAGCATGTGGTGCAGGCGGTGGAACTTCGGGTCGACGAAGACACGCTCGAACAGCCGGCCGAAGCCCAGCCGGGTGTTGGTGTGCGACAGGTTCTGCACCAGTTCGCCCAGCAGCATCAGCCACGCGAACTCGTCCGGATCCACGCCCATCACCAGGCCCACCACGGCGAGGATCATCGACTGGATGAAGCCATCGATCAGGTTGCCGCGGTCGTTGGTCCAGCAGCTCATCTGCCGTGTGCTGTGGTGCATGCTGTGCAACGCCCACCACCACGGCAGCGCATGCTGGGTGCGATGCATCCAGTAGTAGGTGAAGTCGTACAGCACGTAATACGCGGCGAACAGCAGCCAGGGATGGCCGTTGAACCACGGCACCAGTGCTGTCAGCGCCAGCGGCGAGCCGGTGCTGGAGGTCGCCGCGTCGGCGCCGCCGAACAGATGGCTGAAAGGCATCAGGATCAGATAGGTGAACAGCGGGAAGATGCCCATCAGCATCATCACCGTGTAGTTGCGGTCCACCAGGGTGAGCTTGCGGTCGGTCCACTTTTCCGCGGGAAAGAAGGTTTCCAGCGGGCGGAACAGCAAGCCGATGATGCCGATCTGCAGTGCCGCGATCAGCAGGGAGGCGGCGATGTCGCGCGGGTCGCCGGACAGCTTGCCCAAGTGCAGCAGGTCGAGTGCGGGCGCCACGGCATGGCTGCTCAGCCAGTCGACGAGGTGGGACCAGAGTTGGGGCAGGGATAACATCGGCGTGTCGGCGGGGAACGGCAGCGCGAATGATACCGCCGCGGTCTTGCCGGCGCGCTGAATGCGCGGCGCGCGAACTTGCGCTCCTACCGGCGGCGCAGCCGCACGCCGCTGACCGAGCACAGGCCGAGCAGGATGAAGCCGATGCCCAGCCATTCCATGGCGCGCGGTTGCTCGTCGAGGATCAGCCACGCCAGCAGCACGCTCATGATGGGTACGCCCAGGCTGCCCACGCTGGCCAGCGTGGTGGGCAGCCGCCGCAGCACGATCGACCACAGCCACCACGCGAGGCTGGATGCCATCAGCACGCTGTAGGCCAGGCCCGCGACGAAGGCGCCGTTCCATGCAATCGCACGCTGTGGCACCGCCAGCGCCACGATGCCCAGCGCCACGCCGCCAGCCAGCATCTGCCATGCAGTGAGGCTCAGCGCGGACACGGCATGCCGGCGGAACAAGCGCTTGCTCAGCACCGCGCCGCCGGCCCAGGCCACGCCGCCCGCGATCGCCAGTTCCGTGCTCGTCGCGTTGCCCAAGCCGCGCCACGGCTCGATGATGCAGACGAGGCCAAGCGCGGCCAGTCCCAGCCCCAGCCAATGCCGGCGAGAGGGCCGTTCGCGCAGGATCAGCCAGGCCAGCAGTACCGCCCAGAACGGCATCGTGTAGGCCAGCAGCGCGACGTGGCCCGCGCCGCCGCTGAGCAGCGCCCACTGTTCCAGTCCCTGGAACGCCGCGGTCTGGCACAGGCCGATCAGGAGGGTGGGCAGCAGCGGCGGCGGTTGCAGCGACTGCCGCGCCAGCAGCATCGCCGCAAACAGCACCGCCGCGCCCAACAGGTAGCGCAGCGCCGCGAAATCGAACGGTCCCGCGTACGCCAGCACCTGCTTCATCACCACCCAGCTGTAGGCCCACAGGACTATCGTGGCGAGCAGCGCCAGCACGGCGCCGCGTTGGAGGTTGGATGACGGGGTCATCGGCGGCGCAAAGGCGGAAAGGCGCGAGTGTAGTCGCTCCGCTCCTCCGCCGGCTTGCGGGAACAGGCCGGGAGGGGGTTCACTACCGCCCTTCGCGCGTACCGCGCCGGACCGGGATCTCCGCATGCATCGTTGCCACTGGGCCAGCGCCGACGACGCGCTGATGTGCGCCTACCACGACACCGAATGGGGTGTACCGCTGCACGACGACAACGGGCTGTTCGAGTTCCTGTGCCTCGAAGGCGCGCAGGCGGGGCTGTCCTGGCGCACCGTGCTGGCCAAGCGCGACAATTACCGCAAGGCCTTCCATGGTTTCGACATCGCGCGCGTGGCGGCGATGAAGGACCGCGAGCTGGAGAAGCTTCTGCTCGACCCCGGCATCATCCGCAACCGGCTCAAGGTGACCGCGGCGCGCGACAACGCTGTCGCCACGCTGAAGGTGGCCGACGAGTTCGGCAGTCTGGACGCCTGGCTGTGGTCCTTCGTCGACGGCAAGCCGTTGCGCAACCGCTGGAAGGGCAAGGGCGAGGTGCCCGCCAGCACGCCGCTGTCCGATCGCATGAGCAAGGAGTTGAAGCGGCGCGGCTTCCGCTTCGTCGGCACCACGATCTGCTACTCGCTGATGCAGGCCACTGGCATGATCAACGACCACCTCGTCGGCTGCTTCCGGTATCGGCAGGTGTGAGTGCGTGACGGCAGGTGCGTGAAACGTGAGCCGCGTCACGCAAGTTCTTGCATCCTGAATGCAACGCACACTTTCCCGGGAATGCCCGCTGAATCCGTCGCATTTCCGCGCTTGCGCAATAACGGAACTTGGCGAAATCTAGCTTCGGCGCTGCGGGGGTTTCTACGCTCTCCCATCCACGCCGGCGAAGGAAGCCGCGGAACGGCGGGGCGGGATGCTCCCAGCGCACATGCCTACAGGGGGCATCACTTTCGGGAGAGATCCATGAACACGCGTCACTTCACGTTCGCGTTGCTGGCCGCCAGCATCGCGACGGCGCTGGCCGCCGTGCCGGCGCTGGCACAGACCAGCGGCACGACGACCACGAGCACCACGACGGTCAGCACCACCACAACGAGCCACGAGTCGACCCGATTGACGACGGAGTTCACACCGTTCGCCGGCTCCGACGCCAACGCGCAGGCGCTAGTGAGCGGACTGCGCAACGGCAGCGTGGTAACGCTGACCGAGACCGTCGCCGGTACCAATGGCGGACCCAGCACCACGACCACGACCACGTTCACGCCGGACACCGGCAAGATGGGCTACGGCAACGTGAAGATCGCACTGTCGCTCGCCGAGGCCAGCTTGGCCAAGGCCGGCATCACCGACCCCACCGCGGCTGAGGTGGCGGCCGCGCTCAACGGCGGCAAGCTGGTGATGACCGACGGCAGCACGGTCGACCTCAAAGGCGTGCTCGCGGCGCGCGCCGCTGGCGAGGGCTGGGGCCAGATCGCCAAGGACGTGGGCTTCAAGCTGGGCGACGTCATGCGTTCGCCGAAGCATGCCGGCGAGCTTGCCGAGCACGACCATCACGACCACGACAAGGTCGCCCGTGTCGAACTGGCGCACGACCACGGCCATGACATGGACAACCATCCGGTCCATCCCGAACACCTGAGCAAGGTCGATCGCCCCGAGCGGCCGGAACGCCCGGATCGCCCGGATCGCCCCGAACATCCGGACCACCCGGACCATGTCGGCCGCCCCGGCGGCTGAGCCGGACCGCATTCTTTCGCGGGCCCGGTTCGCACCGGGCCCGTTGTCTTGCTTCCACACCAGGATTCTCCACACATGAGCAACAAACCCTTCTGGATGCTGGCCGGCGGCCTGCTGCTGGTCGGCGCGCCGGCGGCGCATGCGGCTGGCAACACGGACAACGACCAGTTCAGCGTTTCCGCGGGCGCCAACTACAGCAGCGGCAAGTACGGCAGCACCTCCACCACCGACATCTGGTCGGTGCCGGTCACGGGCGAGTACGACACCGGCAACTGGACCTTCAAGCTGGTCGTGCCCTACGTCAATGTCAGCGGCCCGGGTGACGTGATCCCCGGCGTTGGCCACGTACACAACAAGAATCCGAAGTCACGCGGCCACGGCAACGGGAACGGAGGCACGGGAGGCACGGGTGGCACGACCACCGTCACCAATGGCTCGGCCTCGGGTCTCGGTGACGTGGTGGCCTCGGCCGGCTACCAGGTGTTCACCAGCAGCGACCAGAGCTTCGGCGTCGACCTCACCGGCAAGGTGAAGTTCGGTACCGCCGACGAGAACAAGGGCCTGGGCACCGGCAAGAACGACTACGGCCTCTCGCTGGACACCTACAAGGTAATCGGCAACTGGACCGCGTTCGGCGGCGTGGGCTGGATGAAATACGGCAGCTCGCAGTACATCCAGCTGAAGAACGGCTTCAACGCCACGCTAGGCGCGCAGTACAAGTTGAGCCACGACGACAGCTTCGGCGCCTACTACTACTATCGCGAACGCATCGCCACGGGCGGCGCGCCGCAGAGCGAGCTGACCGGCTACTGGAACCACAAGCTCGGCGACAGCTGGCGGCTGCAAGCCTACGTGATGGGCGGCTTCGCCGACGGCAGCCCGGACTACGGTGCGGGCGCCACGCTGAAGTACACGTTCTGAGCAAGCCCGCGGCGCGGTACATGGCGTCGGCGTACGCAGCAAACGGCCGGCTCGTCCGGCCGTTCTGCTTTGGCGGCGCTGCGGCGGGACGTCGCTTCGTAGCGTAGCGGGCACGGTTCGCCGCAGCGCTGGCGCGCGCGGCGAGGCGCCGGGTGCAGTGGACCTGCCCATCCGCCAGGGAAGTCCATCGAAGAAGACCGGTTTACCCACTCGCCGCCGCTGGCCCGCCTTGCTGCGACACTGTCCAACCGCGACAGCCTGCTGCGCCTGCACGACGGTGCGCCGTTGCGCGCCAGCCGGACCTACGTGGACGCCTTGCGTGCGGCGTTGCTGGCGGCCGGTGCCACTGCCTGAGTGCCGCTGGCCTGCATACGTATTCAAGGGGACGGCGCGACGCCGGCGCGGCAAGAATCGGAGCTTGGCAGGCGGTTACGCCGTGGGGAGGGCAGCGATGAGCGCAACGGGCAGCGTGGCGGAGATGGACGGGCAGCGCGCGACGGCGCGGGTGGTGCTGATTGCTGCGGCGGCGGCGCTGGGCGGTTTCCTGTTCGGCATGGACACGGCGGTGATCAACGGCGCCGTGGACGCGGTGCGCGCGGGCTTCGGGCTGGGCGCGGGCGAGATCGGCTTCGCGGTGTCCTGCGCCCTGCTGGGCTCGGCGCTGGGTGCCTGGTATGCCGGCCTGCTCGCGGACCGCTACGGCCGCGTGCGCACCATGCAGGTGGCGGCCGTGCTGCTGGCGGTGAGCGCGCTGGGTTCGGGCCTCGTGCACGGCGTGTGGGACCTGGTGCTGTGGCGGCTGGTCGGCGGCACCGGCGTGGGCGTGGCCTCGGTGATCGCGCCCGCCTACATCGCCGAGGTGTCGCCCGCGGCGATCCGCGGCCGGCTGGGTTCGATGCAGCAGCTGGCGATTGTGCTGGGCATCTTCGCGGCGCTGCTCAGCGACGCCTGGCTGGCCGGCGCGGCGGGCGGGGCCGGACACAGGCTGTGGCTTGGACTCGAAGCGTGGCGCTGGATGTTCCTCGCCGCGGTGGTGCCCGCGCTGGTCTACGGCACGGTGGTGCTCGGTGTGCCGGAATCACCGCGCTACCTGGTGGCGCGCGGCCGGCTGGCCGAGGCGAAGGTGGTATTGCGCGAAGTGCTCGGCCTCGCCGACGAGGCGGCGCTGGACAGCAAACTCCACGACATCGGGCACAGCCTGCGCACGGAATACCGCCCGCGCCTCGCCGACCTGCGCGGCAAGTGCGCGGGCCTGCTGCCGGTGGTGTGGGTCGGCATCGCGCTGTCGGTGTTCCAGCAGTTCGTGGGCATCAACGTGATCTTCTACTACTCCTCCACCTTGTGGCATTCGGTGGGTTTCAGTGAAGCCGACTCCTTCAGCATCACCGTGGTCACCTCGGTGGTGAACGTGCTGGTGACGCTGGTGGCGATCGCACTGGTGGACCGCATCGGCCGCAAGCCGCTGCTGGTGGTCGGCTCGGCGGGCATGGCGGTCACCCTGGCGCTGATGGCGTGGTGCTTCTCGCAGGCCACCGGCAGCGGCGCCTCGCTGGTGCTGCCGCACGGCGTGGGCCTGCTGGCGCTGGTGGCGGCGAATGCCTACGTGGTGTTCTTCGGGGTGAGCTGGGGGCCGGTGGTGTGGGTGCTCCTGGGCGAGATGTTCCCCAACGGCATCCGTGCGATCGCGCTGGCGGTGGCGGCGGCGGCGCAATGGCTGGCCAACTTCGCGATCACCAGCAGCTTCCCTGCACTGGCCGAGCTGGGCTTGCCGTTCGCCTACGGCCTGTACGCGGCCTTCGCCCTGCTGTCGCTGCTGTTCGTGCTGGGCGCGGTGCGCGAGACGCGCGGCCTTGAGCTTGAAGACATGCATGCGTAAGGTCTTGCGCGACGCGACACGGTAGGATGCCGGGACGGGCGGCATGGCGCCGCCCGCGCCATGCATCGGGTCGCGGATGAAGGGAAAAGCCACATCGTTCGACATCGCGCATCTTGCCGGGGTCTCCCAGTCCACGGTGTCGCGCGCGCTGCGCGGCAGCCCGCTGGTCAGCGAGGAGACGCGCCGACGCATCCAGTCGGCCGCCGACACGCTGAACTACAAGGTGGACAAGAACGCCTCCAACCTGCGCCGCCAGCACACCGGCACGCTGGCGCTGCTGCTGTTCGAGGACCCCACCGCCGACGACTCGCACATCAACCCGTTCTTCCTGTCCATGCTGGGTTCGATCACCCGCGCCAGCGCGCAGCAGGGCTATGACCTGCTGATCTCGTTCCAGCAGTTCTCGCGCGACTGGCATGCCGACTTCGCCGGCTCGCAGAAGGCGGACGGCCTGATCCTGCTCGGCTACGGCGACTATCAGTCGCACCGCGACAAGCTGGAGAAGCTGGTCGCGCAGGGCACCCGCTTCGTGCGCTGGGGTGCGGTGCTGCCGGGCCAGCCCGGCGTGTCGATCGGCTGCGACAATTTCGCCGGCGGCCGGCTGGCCACCGCGCACCTGCTGGAACAGGGCTGCCGCCGCATCGCCTTCCTCGGCGACGCCACTCCGCACTATCCGGAATTCCACGAACGCTACCGCGGCTACGCCGCCGCGCTGCGCGAAGCCGGCCTGGCGGTGGACGAGGCACTGCAGGCCGACGCCGAGACCACCGAGCGCGCCGGCTACGAGGCCGCCGAGCTGCTGCTGGAGAGCGACGTGAGGTTCGACGCGGTGTTCGCCGCCAGCGACCTGATCGCGATCGGCGCCATGCGCGCCCTGGCCGAGCGCGGCCTCGTGGTGCCGCAGGACGTGGCGCTGGTCGGCTTCGACGACATCCCCATGGCCAGCTTCGTCAACCCCGCGCTCACCACCGTGCGACAGGACACCGGCAAGGCCGGCGAGGTGCTGGTCGACGAGTTGTTGCGGCTGATCCGCGGCGAGGGCGGCGACAGCGCGATGCTGCCGGCGGAACTCAAGGTGCGGCGTTCCAGCCTGCGCCGGTAGCGCCAGCGCGCCGCAAGATCATGCGGGTTTCGCCTTCGCATTTTCACATTGCGGGGTATCCGCGGCTGGCATAACCTGCCCCTGCCGTCCACGCAATCGCGCGACAGGATCGCGTAACCCATGGGGCGCAGCCAGTTCGAACAGGGGTCCCTGCACGTCTTCGAACGCGTCACCGACGCGTGCGTGGCGCTGGACCGGAGCTGGCGTTACACCTACCTCAATGCACAGGCCTGCGCGTTGCTCGGCCGTCATGCCGAGGAGCTGGTCGGCAAGCAGATCTGGACGGAATTCCCGGAAAGCGCGGGCCCGTTGTTCCGGCAGGCCTGCGAACAGGCGATGGCCGAGCAGCGGCCACGGACCATCGAGGCCTGGTATCCGCCGCACGAGCGCTGGTTCGAGAACCATATCTATCCGTCGGCCGACGGCCTGACGATCTATTTCCAGGACGTCACCGCGCGCAAGCAGGCCGAGCAGCAGCTGCGGCAACAGCAGCGCCTGCTGGACCAGGCTCAGCAGCTGGCCGGAGTCGGCAGCTGGAGCTGGGAAGTCGCCGCCAATCAGGTCAGCTGGTCGAGCGAGCTGTACCGCATCTACGGCATCGACCCGGCAACCCACGCGGCCACCTTCGAGGCCTATCTGGAACGCGTGCATCCGGACGACCGGGAACGCGTGCGCGGCGTCGTCGAGCACGCGCTGCGTTGCGGCGGAACGTTCGAGTTCGAGGAACGCATCGTGCGACCGGACGGCGACGAGCGCGTCCTCCACAGCCGCGGCGTGGTGGAGGCCGATGCGGCCGGCCGCGCCGTGCGCATGCTCGGTGCCTGCCAGGACATCACCGCACGCAAGCGCGAGGAGCGGGTGGCCGCCGGCCAGCACGAAATCCTGCTCGGCATCGCCGCGCAGCAGCCGTTGGCGGAAAGCCTGCGGCGCATCGCGCTGCTGCACGAGTCGCTGAATCCTGGCGCGCTGTGCTCGCTGCTGCTGCTCGATGCGGACCGCCGACACGTCTTGCACGGCGCCGCCCCCAGCTTGCCCGAAACCTACAATCGCGGCATCCACGGCCTGGAGATCGGCGAGGGCCACGGCTCCTGCGGCACGGCCGCCTGGCGCGGAGAACGGGTGGTGGTGGGCGACATCGCCACCGACCCGTACTGGGTGTCTTATCGCGAACTGGCGCTGGAGCACGGGCTGCGGGCGTGCTGGTCGACGCCGGTGCACGGCAGCCACGGCGACGTGCTGGGCACTTTCGCGGTGTACTACCGCACGTCGCGCGAACCGTGTCCGGCCGAGCTGGCCGACATCGATCGCATGCTGCCGATCGCCAGCATCGCCATCGAGAGCGAGCAGCTGCTCGCCCGCCTGCGCGAACGCAACCGCTTCTTCGAGATGGCGCAGGAAGTGTTCTGCATCCTGGATCCGCGTACCGGCCGGCTGGTGCAGTTCAACGCGTTCCTGCAACGCCTCACCGGATGCAGCGCCGACGAGTTGCGCGGGCGCGACTACCGCGAGTTCCTGTTGCCGTTGCCCGGCGAGGATCCGGTCGCTTCGATCCTGGAACCTACGGGCGCCGGCGCGCAGGCGCGCGAGACGGTGACCCGTTGCGTGGCGAGGGACGGCAGCGAATACCTGCTCGAATGGACTGCTTTCGCCACGCCCGACGGCCTGCTCTACGCCGTGGCCCACGACATCACCGCCCGCCGCCGCGCCGAGCAGGACTTGCGGCACGCGGCCAGCCACGACGCGATCACCGACCTGCCGCGCCGCCCGCAGCTGGAACGCTCGCTGACCGCGCTGCTGCAGCTCGGCGAGGGGCGGGCGTGGGTGGTGATGGTGGGCCTGGACCGTTTCCAGCTGGTCAATGAATCGGTGGGGCACGTCATCGGCGACGATGTGCTGCGGCGCGTGGCCGGCCGCCTGCGCGCGGCGCTGGACACGCAATGGCAGATCGCCCGTATCGCCGGCGACAAGTTCGCGGTCGCATTGGGCGGCATCGACCGGGAGGCCGCACTGGAACTGGCCGAGCGCCTGCGCAGCGTGGTGGCGCGACCGATCGAGGGACAGGACTACCGCCTGCTGCTTACCGCGAGTGTCGGCGTCAGCCACTCGCCCGAGCACGGCGGCACGCCGGCGGAACTGCTGCGCGGCGCCGAGGCGGCGATGATCCAGGCCAAGCGCGACGGCCGCGACCGCGTCGGTGAGTTCAGCCTGGCGCAGAGGCGGGCGCTGGAGGAGCGCGTACTGCTGGGCAGTCGCCTGCGCGACGCGGTGCGCGACAACGAACTGGAGCTGTACTATCAGCCACAGTACAGCGCGCTCGACCACGCGCTGACCGGTTTCGAGGCACTGCTGCGCTGGAACTGCCGCGAGTTGGGCCGGGTGATGCCGATGCGCTTCATTCCCGTTGCCGAAGCGCTGGGCCTGATGCCCGAGATCGGCGGCTGGGTGTTCGCGCAGGCGGCACGGCAATTGCGTGAATGGCTGGATCGCGGCCACCGCGGCTTCACCCTGGCGGTGAACGTCTCGGCGCAGCAGCTGCTGCACCCGCACATGGTCGAGCAGTTGGCCGGCGCGCTGCAGCGCCACGCCGTACCGCCGGCGATGCTGGAGATCGAGATGACCGAGAGCGCGCTGATGGAGAACGTGACGCGCATCCGTACCACCCTGGCCGGCCTGAAATCGCTGGGCGTACAGCTGGCGCTGGACGATTTCGGCACCGGCTATTCCAGCCTCGCCTACCTGAAACAGTTCCCGATCGACAAACTGAAGATCGACCAGAGCTTCGTGCGCGAGCTGCCCGACAACGCCGGCGACGGCGCGATCGCGCAGACCATCATCGAGCTCGGCCACCAGTTGCGCATGCTGGTCGCGGCCGAAGGCGTGGAGACCACGGCCCAGGCCGTATTCCTCGCCGGGCTGGGCTGCGATGAGTTGCAGGGCTACGGCCTGGGTGCGCCGCTGCCCGCGATCGATGCCGAGCGCTTCTTCGCTGCGGCGCGCGGCGCGTTCTCGGCCTAGCGGCCGTCGTCCCAGCCCAGGAACAGCGGCAGCATCTTCGCCCATGAGGCCTGGTTGTGCTGGCCGCCGGGCAGCAGGTAGACGGCGACGTCGGCGTGGCGCTCGGGATGTGCTGCGTAGTCCGGGTTCACCGTGTAGCCGAGCTGGTGCAGGCCGCGCAGACGAAAGCCGCCCGGTGCGCGGTAGCCGTCGACCAGGTCGCGGATGTCGCCGATCACGTCGATCACGCCGTCGTGGTGGCGGTCGTTCGTTTCCTCGGCGGTGCCGGCCGCGAACCAGAAGCGCAGGCCGGGCCGCTTCGGTCCGCGGTCGACCATGCGCTGCGCCAGCCGCGTACGCTCCACCGCGGCGTCGCTGCCGCGGTCGGTGGCAAGCCAGAACGAGGGCGAGAAAGCGCCCACGCGGCCGAACACCTCGGGATACTGCCAGCCCAGGTTGAAGGCGTTCAGCCCGCCCAGCGACCAGCCGAGCATGCTGCGTGCGGCGGCGTCGCGGCGGGTGCGGTAATGCGCGTCGATCCACGGCACCAGCCGCGTGGCGAGCCATTGCGAGTAGGCCTGCGCGCGCTGGCCGACCGGACCGTACTTGGTGTCGGCGGACAGGCTGCGCCCGCTGGCGCGGTCGGACAGGCCGTAGGTACCCATGCGCTCGTGCAGCATCCGCACCGCCACCACGATGGGTACCCGGATCGCGTGCGCGCGGCACAACGCGGTGAGCGTGGGCAGCAGGCCGGCCGCGGGCATGTCCTGGCCGTCGTCCGCGTACAGCGTGCGATAGGAATGGCTGGAGCGCGCGTAGTCGCCGGGCAGGTAGACGTCCACCGTGATGCGTTCCGGCGCGAACGCGGGGGTGTCGAACTGCAGCGTGCGTTGCGTGGGCGTGCAGTCGGCGGCGGCGAGCGCGTGCAGCGGCCAGCAGGCGAACAGCAGTGCGAGCAGCGCGCCGCGGCACGGCGGGTGTCTCATGCCGTTTCGCCCGCGGCCGGTGCCGGCTCGCGCGGCTCGTGCACGCGCAGCGTGCACAGCCCTGCGAGCAGCAGGCTGGCGCCGCCCAGCGCCAGCGCCCAGATCGGCTGGTCGTGGAAGAACCACTTCAGCAGGACGCCGAGCACGCTGGCGGCGAGAAGTTGCGGGATCACGATGAAGAAATTGAAGATGCCCATGTAGATGCCCATCTTCGCGGTGGGCAGGTTGTCCGACAGCATCGCGTAGGGCAGCGAAAGGATCGAGGCCCAGGCGAAGCCCACGCCGACCATGGACACGATCAGCCAGTGCGGATCGCGGATGAAGAGGAACGACAGCAGGCCCAGACCGCCCAGCCACAGGTTGATCAGGTGGCTCCAGCGCAGTCCGCAGGCGCGCACCAGCAGCGGGATCAGGATCGCGGCCAGCACGCCCACGCCGTTGTAGGTGCCCATCAGCACGCCGGCCCAGTTCGCGCCCTCGTTGTAGGCGGCCGAGGTGGTGTCGGTGCTGCCGTAGAAGTGGCCGGCCACGGCGGGCGTGGTGTTGATCCACATCGCGAACATCGCGAACCAGGAGAAGAACTGCACCCAGTTCAGCCGGCGCATCTCGCGCGGCATGCCATACAGGTCGCCCATGATCTGGCGCAGCACGCCCTGGCGCCGGGTGCGGGCCAGCCACGCGAACAGCGCACCGGCGCCGACCAGGCCGCCCGCCAGCAGGTAGAGTTCCTCGCGCAGTGCGTAATGCCGGATCAGCGCCAGCAGCAGCAGGCCCAGCAGCAGGAACAATGCGCCGGGCTTCCACGCGCCGGCCACGTCCGCGGCTTCCGCCACAACGTGATTGTCGGCGAAGGCTTCCAGCTGCTCGGGCGGGTACTCGCGCGTGGTGCAGATCGTCCACAGCATCGCGCCCAGCAGCACCGCCGCACCGGCGTAGAAGGAATACATCACCGAATGGGGCACCGTGCCGGCGGGCGCGGTGTTCGCCACGCCGAAGCGGGTGAGCAGCCAGGGCAGGAACGAGGCCACCACCGCGCCTACGCCGATGAAGACGCCCTGCATCGCATAGCCCAACGGGCGCTGCCTCGGCGGCAGCTGGTCGCCCACGAAGGCGCGGAACGGTTCCATCGACACGTTGAACGAGGCGTCCATGATCCACAGCAGGCCCGCCGCCACCCACAGCGCGGGCGAGTTCGGCATCGCCAGCAGGGCCAGCGTGGCCAGCACCGCGCCCGCGAAGAAGTACGGCCGGCGGCGGCCGAAACGGTTCCAGGTGCGGTCGGAGCAATAGCCGATCAGCGGCTGCACGATCAGCCCGGTGAACGGCGCGGCGATCCACAGCACCGGGATCTGGTCCACGTTCGCGCCCAGCGTCTGGAAGATCCGGCTGACGTTGGCGTTCTGCAGCGCGAAGCCGAACTGGATGCCGAGGAAGCCGAAGCACATGTTCCAGATCTGCCAGAACGACAGCTCGGGTTTGCGGGTCATGGGGTGGTCTCTGGGCTTGCGTGGCAGTGGAAGAGGCCCGCTCCCTCGATGGTGAGGCAGGGGAAGTGGGTGGATCGGCCTTCAGCCCGGCATGAAGGATTCAGCCCGTCGCGCCAGGCCGGGCGGGCTGATTGCCGACCCGGGGGCGTGGTCCGCCTGCCGCCGAGGCGGGAACCGTGAGGCGGGATCGACGCGACGCCGATCGCGTCACGGAGGGTTGTCCGCCGCCAGCGGCACGATGCGCAGCGCGCCCACGTCGGCGTCGTTCAGCGGCCCGCCGATGCCACCCGCCTCGCCGGTGTAATGCGCATTGCCGGCGAGATAGCTCATGTTGAAGCCCTGCTCCAGCGCGAAGCTGCAGCGCGCGCCCGCGGCGGCGTCGAATTGCGCGGTGGTGGACAGTTGCTCGCCGGTGCTGTGCGGCATCACCACCGGCACCGTCTGCACCGGGCTGTCCCCGCACCGGATGGTGACCTGCTTCACCGCGGCGGTGATGCCGGTGTTGATCGGGCCGTGGTCGTTGCGGTAGCGCAACGACAGCTGGTAGCGGCCGGCGGCGGGCGCGGTCCACGTGCGCGGCCACGCGCCTTCGACGCGGGTGACCGGGCCTTCGCATTGCGGCGGGCTCTGCAACGACTCGAGTCCGGCGGCGCCGGTCTGGGTGAGGCTGAAGCATTGCAGCGCGTCTGCGGTGGGCACCGCGAGCGTGCCGTTGATAGCGCCCACGCGCCGGCCGTTGAGATAGAGCACGCCGGGTGCGGCGGCCTGCACCTGCCAGTCCGCACCTTTGCGCGTCACCTGAGGCGCGACCGGTGCCGGCGGCGCGAACGGGGGCACGGTGCTGCGCAGCGACAGCTCGGCCGCCTTGACGCCCTTCAGCTGCACCACGCTGTCGTTGCCGCGCTGCTCGATGCGGTCGGTCACCAGCAGGTTGCCCGTCAGCTTCTTCGGCCGCTGCAGCGTGATGCGCCGTCCGGGCAGTTGCAGGCTGATCGTGTCCTTGTTGCCGAACAGCATGGGCACCAGCGCGACCGGAAGCTTCGGCTCGATGCGGCCGTCGGCCTCGAGGCCGAACACGCCTTCGCCCACCATCGCGAGGTAGCCGGCCACCGACCACAGCTGGCGCGGCGAATCCACCACCGGGCCGCTGAGCTTGCCGTCGTCCACGTGGGTGGCTTCGGTGGTGAGCTCGTAGTTCTCCATGTTCGAGCCCGCCAGCGCGGCGCCGCGCATGATCGAGGTGATCTCGAACGCGATGTGCGCGGGGTCGTCCAGCCGGCGCGCAGCGCGCAGCGCGTAGGCACTGACGAACGGCCAGATCGCACGGTTGTGGTAGATCGGCTGGTCGGCGCGCTCGGGCCAGATCACCGGGCTGCCGGCCGGCCACACCGGGTAGTTCGCCAGCGATTGCCGCGCGCGCCCGCTGTCGGCCACGCCGCTGTCGATCGCCAGCGCGAGGCCCAGCAGGTCGTAAGTGTCGTAGGGTGCGCCGTCGCCGCCGAGGTAGCTCATGTACATGCCGCGGTCTTCGCGCCAGAAGCGCGCGTTGATCGCCGCCTTCAGCGCCTCGGCCTGGCTGCGGTACTCCGCCACGCGCGCGTCGTGGCGCTGGTCCGCCATGCGTGCGGCCAGTTCCAGCGCCTGGTAGTGCAGCACGTTGGTGGACAGCGCGTAGGACTGCGCGATCGGCACCACATCGTTGGCCATCCACGCGGGATAGCTCTGCTCGCGCCAGTCGAGGAAAGAGGTCTCGCCGCGGTACAGGCCCATGCCGGCGTCGAAGGCGTAGCGGCGGTCCTGCGCCAGCGTGGCTGTGAGCGCCCGCCAGGTGGTGTCGGCGAAGGCGGGGTCGTCCAGCAGGTGGCGCGCGGCGAGGAACCACGCCACGCGGTCGGTGCTCACCGGCCAGCTGCCGCCCGAGCCGGTGTCCTGCACCGCGAACGGGCCTTGCGGCGTGCCGGGCACGCGCGAATCCGACAGTTTGAACCTGAGGCCGTTGCGCGCGCGCGCGGCGTCGAAGCGCCACAGGCCCAGGTCAACCGCGTAGGACAGGTCGCGCGTCCACACGTAATGCCACTTGTCGCCGGTCTCGAAGCAGGTGCAGGGAATGGGCTGGTCATGCTCGTAGGCGGCGTCGTGGATCGAGGTGACCGAATCCTGGCGCAGGTCGTCCTGCGCCATCGCGTACAGGCCGTCGAACAGCGGGCTGGCGGTCTGTACCGCATACGGCGGTGCCGGGATCGCGCGCCTGTCGTGGGTCGCCTGCAGCAGGAAGCCACCGCCCGGCTGTACCTGCACGCTGGCGTGCTGGCCGCGCCATTGCAGGCTGTCGTGCCAGAGCGGGCCATGCGCGCCGGCGGTCAGTGCCAGCATCAGGCTGCTGAAGATGCTCATCATCGCGATGTTTCCTCGATCGGGCCGGCGGGCCGCGGCGTTATGCGCCTGCCCGTCGTCTGCGTGCCGGTGGCCCCCCGTGGCCGGGCCGCCGCAGCTGCAGGCATGCGGTCGGGTCCGGGGCCAGTGTACGCAGATGTGTCCGTGCTTTCAGGAACCTTCCGCCACGGGTGGGAAGGGCTTGGTTCATTGCGCCAGGATCGCGCCGTAGTGGCCCTCTACGTTCAGCGTGACGTTGCCGCCGCTGACGGTGTACTTGTTGCCGGTGATGAGGTCGGTGACCTGGCTGCCGTTGGTCATGCTTTCCTCGTACACCGGCACCGTCACCGTCTCGGTATTGCCGCTGCCGTTGAGCACCACCGCGATGCGGTTGTTCCGGTCGAAGCGGGCGAACGCGTAGATGTCGTGGGTGTCGTCGGTGAGCAGGGTCATGAACGAGCCGGTGCGCAGCGCGGGGTACTGATTGCGGATCCGGACCAGCTGCTGCGTCAGAGCCACCGCGGCGTTGCCCGTGGTGGCCTGGCTCCAGTCGAAGCTGCGGCGGTTGTCCGGATCGGCGCCGCCCTGCATGCCGTACTCGTCGCCGTAGTAGATGGTCGGCGTGCCGACGTAGGTCATCTGGAAGAACAGGCCCAGGTAGGTTTTCCAGATGTCGCCTCCGCAGCGCGTGGCGAAGCGCGAGGTGTCGTGGCTGCCCAGGAAATTGGTCATGGTCTGCTGCACGTCGATCGGCAGGTCGGCGCGCGTGCCGTGCAGCCAGCTGTCGAGATTGCTCGGTGTCAGCGAGGCGCTGTTGCCGCTTTCGTCCACGCCACAGATCCACTCGGAGACCGGCTGGGTGAAGCCGTTGTAGTTCATCGCGCCGTCCCATTCGGCGCCGTCGTCCAGCCAGGACGAGGCGTCGCCCCAGTACTCGCCCACGATCGCGGCGTTGGAGTTCATCGACTTCACCTCCGTGCGCAGCTCCTGCATGATCTGGTGGTTGGTGGCGTCGCTGCCGTTGTTGCCGCCGGCGTCGAGGTATTGCGCCGCATCCAGCCGCCAGCCGTCGATGCCGTAGGGCGGCGCCAGCCAGGTCTGCACCACCGAGCCGGCATTGGCGTAGATCTGGTTGCGCGTGGCCGAGCCGCTGGCGCCGTAGTCCAGCTTGGGCATGCTGGAGATGCCGAAGAACGTGGAATAGCTGCCGGGCCAGTTCTGGAAGGTGTAGTAGCTGAAGTACGGGCTGGACTGCGACTGGTGGGCGCCTTGCTGCGGGCAGCTGAACGTGCCGTAGCTCTGCGCGCCGAACCAGCAGTTGCTGTCGCCGCTATGGTTGAACACGCCGTCCAGGATGAGA
This sequence comes from Rhodanobacter sp. sgz306013, assembly GCF_057031145.1. NCBI lineage: Bacteria > Pseudomonadati > Pseudomonadota > Gammaproteobacteria > Lysobacterales > Rhodanobacteraceae > Rhodanobacter > Rhodanobacter sp. sgz306013. Next base: position 81,649 of record NZ_JBXCIJ010000006.1, on the reverse strand, counting down.
TAGCTGTGCGGTCCGTTGCTGCTGCTGTGCACGTCGGTGATCAGCTGCTGCAGCGTGGCATTGCTGCCGAAGACGGGGTCGACCGTGTAGTAGTCGGCGGTGTCGTACTTGTGGTTGGTGGGCGACCTGAAAATCGGGTTGAGGTAGATGATGTCGGCGCCCAGCGTGTTCTTGATGTAGCCCAGCTTCTGGTCGACGCCGGCGAGATCGCCGCCGAAGAACACCTCGCTGTTGCAGCCGCTGACGTTGGCGGTGACGCCGGTGCCCCAGGCGTGCTGCTCGGTGGCGCAGCCCGCGTAGGTGTACTGGCCGTTGGTGACGTCGTTGCTGGTGTCGCCGTCGTAAAAGCGGTCTGGGAAGATCTGGTACATCACGCCGTTCTTCATCCAGCCCGGCGTCGTGAAGCCGGGGACGATGAAGAAGTCGCCGGACGACGGTTCGCTGCTGGTGATGCCGGCCGCGTTGTACCAGGCGGTGGCGCTGCCGTCGTTGATCTGGAAGCGGTAGTACTTCTCCGACGAGCTCGCCGGGATGGTGCCCTGCCAGAGGTCGTAGGTGCCGGTGGCGTCGTTGGCCACCCAGTGCATCGCCACCCAGTGGTACAGGCCGTCGGCGCTGTCGTAGTACTTGATGTTGGCGCTGGTGATGTCGCCCCTGAAGGTGCGGAAGGTGAGCGTCACCGCCGTGCTCGCGGTGGGCTCGGCGTTGCTGTCGTACACCGGCCCCTGGTCGTGGAACAGGCCGGCCCATTCCACGTTGTTGTCGTTGCTGGCCGCGCGTGCGGCGGTACTCCACAGCGCTGCGCCGGACCAGGCCAGTGCCAGGCACAGGGCAAGCGGCAGCCGGTGCAGGCCGCGCGGTTCGCGCTTCATCGGATGACTCATCGAAACCCCTCCCGTTCGGACTGGGCAGATGCCGTCGCGCTCGCCGGGCCCAGGGCCGGCAGCTCCTCGCGTGGCGGTGTTGGTGGCCATGCCTGGCCGCGAAGCTCCCTGGCTCCTCGCGCCACGCCATCCCGGCACGGCGCGATCCATGCTCAGTGCGCGGCGGCAGCCGCCTGCAGCGTGAGCGTGCGCACCGTGCCGGCATCGAGCTTGAGCACGGTGAGCGGGCCGTAGCGGTCGCTGCCAGCCACCCAGCCCTCACCGGGCGCCGCGGCCAGTTCGGCCGCTGTCGCGTACTGCCGCAGCGCTGTGCCGCCGGCGGCGATGCTGGCCGCCGCCACGCCGTGCACGCGCACCAGCCAGTGGCGCAGCGCGGGGTGGTAGCTGCCCTCGGGTGCCGCGGTGCTGAAGTTCACCGTATCGCCGTTGCGCTGCGTGGCCAGGCGCTGGCTGAAGTACGCGCCATTCGTGTAGGCGTAGGTTTCGCCGTCGTCGTCGTAATAGTCGAAGTGGCTGGCCTGGGCGGCGGGGAACACGTCCACGCTCACCGTGGTGACCGGGTGCTGGCTGCTCCAGTCCATCACCGGCTGGGTGGGGATGATCGCGCCGGCCCGGACGAACAGCGGGATGTCGCGCCAGGTCTTCGCGTCCGTCGCTACCGTGACGGTCTGGCCGCCGGAGTAGACCTTGCCGCTGGCCCAGTCCGTCCAGGTGCCTGCGGGCAGATAGATGCGCTTCGTGGTCTGGCCCTGCTCGACCACAGGCGACACCAGCATCCAGTCGCCGAACAGCCAGGCATCCACGTCGTTGCGCGCCTGCAGGTCGTGCGGCCACACGAAGGCCAGCGGCTGTACCAGGCCCACGCCTTGCGTGCTGGCGCGGTGCTGATAGCTGTAGATGTAGGGCAGCAGTGCGTAGCGCAGGCGGATCGCACGGGTCGCCGCCGCCTCGGCCACCGGGCCGTACCGCCACGGCTGGCGCTTCTCGCCCTCGGTGCCGTGCACGCGGAATACCGGCGTGAACGCGCCGAACTCGATCCAGCGCGCATAGTTCTCGTCCGAGGGATGGCCCACGAAGCCGCCGCCGTCCATGCCCCACTGCATCTCGCCCACGTCGATCGCGCTGAGCATGCGCGGACGCTGCGCGGCCATGCTGGCGAAACCGGTCTGGATGTCGCCCGACCACAGGGCGTAGGCGTAGCGCTGGGCGCCCAGCCAGAAATCGCGGTTGATCGACCACACGCGCAGCTTCGAATACGCGCGCTGGCCGTCGTAGATCGCGCGCTGCATGTTGAGGAACTGGGTGTCGCTCTTGGTGGTGTCGGCCTCGTCGTTCCACCAGCCCACGATACCGGTGTCGAAGCTGTGCTTCAGCGCGGCGTTGAAGAACCAGGCGCGGGTGGCGGGCTTGTCGAAGTCGAGGTCCTTCACCGGCTTGTGCGAGAAGTAGTCGGGGCTGGCCTTCTCGCCGGGCAGCCACAGGTCGTGCGCGGTGGCGTAGCGACCTTCCACGGTGTCGACGTGCACGCGCGGCTTCATGATGCCGGTCATGTGGATGCCCAGCGCATCCATGTCGGCCTTCAGCTTGCCGGTGGGCCCGTCGGGGAATTTCACCGGGTTCCAGCTGAATTCGCCCCAGTCATTGCTCCAGTTCTTCCAGTCGAAGTCGAAAGTGAAGACGTCGATGGGGATGTGCCTGGCGCGGTAGGTGGCGACGATCTGGCGGAACTCGCTTTCGTCGATGCCCCACTGGCTGTTGATGAAGCCATTCGCCCACCGCGGGAACAGCGGCGCGTGGCCGCTGAGGTCGGCCAGCTCACCGAACAGTTGCGGCGGATCGCCGGCCATCAGGTAGACGTCCACCGCCGGTTTGGACAGGCCGGCGATGTCGATGCGGCCACCGTTGAGCGTGTACTGCGCGCCGTCGCTGTCCACCAGCACGCCGTAGCCCGCCGTGCTCCAAACGAACGGCGCGCCAGCATGGCCCTGCTCGCCGGCCTTGGCCACCTGCCTGCCCGTGCGCAGCAGGCCGGCGGAGGCGTCCTGGTCCTTGTCGTAGCCGCCGATGCCGTACAGCGCATCGCCGGGCGCGTGGCTCAGCGCCACATGGCCCTGGGCCAGTGCGGCAAGGTCGAGCGTGAGCAGGGGGCGGTGCTGCGCGTCTTGCAGGTCCAGCGTGTTGGCCTGCTTGTGCCAGACCGCGGTAAGCCGGTCGTCGGCGAGGGTGAGCGTGGCGCCGTCGTCGTGCGCATGCGCAACGGCAGCGGGCTTCGCGTGCGGATCGAGCACCAGCGTGTGTCCGTCCGCGCCGCCGGAGGGCAGCGCCTGCACGTGCACGACGCCGGCGCCGTCGAGACGGATCGAAACCTGGTCGGCGCCCAGGCGGAAGGCCGCGCCTTGCGCGTCGACGCGCGCAGCAGTCACCACCGGTGCAGTGGCGGACAGTGCCGGCACGGAAACCAGCAGGGCGGAAGCCAGCGCGCTGGCGAGCATGCGCCGGGCCATCACTGCAGCACCACGCTGGTGTAGGCCGGCACGCTCAGCGTGTCGCCGCGGATCGCCGCGCCGGGGCCGGTCTGCTTCAGCACGCGGCTGAAGTGCGGCCTGCCGGGCACGTCCAGCGCCATCGTCTGCGGCTGGCCGGAGAGGTTGTGCACCACCAGCACGGTACCGTGGCCGTCAGTGCGTTCCCAGGCCGCCAGGTGGTCGCTGGCCTCGGGGTAGGCGCGGAAGCCGCCGTCGCGCAGCGCGGGCACTTCGCTGCGCCAGTGGATCAGCCGCGTGTAGACATGCAGCAGCGAGTGCGGGTCGGCCTGTTCGGCCGCGACCGAAACGGCTGCGCCGTTATCGCCGTCGACAGCTTCCCAGGTGGTCTCGCCTTGGGCCTTGGCGGAGCGGTTCCAGCGCATCGGTTCGCGCAGGGCCGGGTCGGGCTTCTTGCCCAGCGTGCCCAGCTCCTCGCCGTAGTAGACATACGGTTCGCCGGGCAGCGTGAGCAGCATCGCGGCGGCCGTGCGCATGCGTTGCGGATTGCCGGCTAGCTGGCTCATCACGCGCTCCTGGTCGTGGTTGGAAAGGAAGGGGGCGTCCTTGATGGCCTTGCCGCCGACGGCTTCGTAGGCGGCGTAGCTGCGGTCCAGGGTGGGGCCGAGTCCCTGGTTGCGCTCGCTCTTAGCGGCTTCGATCAGCTGCGCCGCCAGCGGGAAGTTGAACACCGCGTCCAGCGGCTTCAGGTAGGGCGCGAGCAGGGTGGCCGCAGGCTGGGTCACCTCGCCCACCAGGTAGGTGTGCGGGTTCACCGCGGCTAGGCCGCGGCGGTACTCGTTCCACCAGGCGAGGTTCTTCGCCAGCGCGGCGGGATCGTCCACGTCCCAGCGGAAGTTCTCGTAGATGTGCCGCGCGGCGTCGAGGCGGAAGCCGTCCGCACCCTGCTTCAGCCAGAACTGGCCGGCCTTGATCATCGCGGCGCGCACGGCCGGGTCGTCGTAGTTCAGGTCGGGCATCTCTGCCGCGAAGATGCCCAGATAGTGCTGTCCGGGAGCCGTCTGCCTGCCCGCCGCATGCCAGGCGCGGTCGCCGGCGGCGCTGGCGCTTTCCAGGTCGGTGTACTTGTGCGCCCAGGTGTACCAGTCGTGGTAGGGGCTCTTCGGATCCAGCGCGGCCTTGAACCACGGGCTTTGATTGCTGGTGTGGTTGATCACCATGTCGATGATGACCCGGATGCCGCGCTTGTGCGCCTCGTCCGCCAGGCGGCGGAAGTCGGCCAGCGTGCCGTACTGCGGGTTCACCGCCTCGTAGTCGGTGACGTCGTAGCCATGGTAGCTGGGCGAGGGATTGATCGGCATCAGCCAGATGCCGCTGACGCCCAGCGACTGCAGGTAGTCGAGCTTGGCGGTGACGCCGTTGAGGTCGCCGATGCCGTCGCCGTTGGTGTCGTACCAGCTGCGCACGAAGATCTCGTACCACACGCCGGAGGGTGCCTGCGCCGTTTTTGCGGCGGTGGCTGGCGCGGCGGCCCGTGCCGGCAGCGTCGGCAGCAGCAAGGCTGCGGACAGCAGGAAAGCGAGACGACGGGGATGTTTCATGATGCCTCCGGCAGGGACTGGCGGCCTGTGTTCATCAGGCCTCGGCGGGTGTGGGGGTTCCGCAGTGGCGCGCCACGAACTCGTGGTGCGGCGGCAGCATGTGCACCGCGCGGCCGACCAGGGTGCGGATGTCGGCAAGGAAGTGGTCGAGCTGCTGTTCGCCCAGTTCGTCGGCCAGCGGGTGGTGGCGGGCCGGCTCGATGCGCTGGCCCAGCAGCACCTGCAGCCAGCCGGTCTCGGTGAACAGCTCGTCGCCCTCGCGGAAGATCATGCCGGTGCGCCGGAACAGCTCGATGCGCCGGGCCAGTTCCGGCGGTACCGCCATCGCGCCGCAGTGCCGCCAGAACGGCGTGTCGGTACGCTCGGTGGCCTTGTAGTGCAGGATCAGGAAGTCGCGCACACGCTCGTATTCGAAGCGGGTCTGGCGGTTGTACTCGTCCGCCAGCGCCGGGTCGCAATGGCGGTCGGGAAACATCGCCAGCAGGCGGTTCACGCCCGACTGCACCAGGTGGATGCTGGTCGATTCCAGCGGTTCCATGAAGCCGGCGGCGAGGCCGAGCGCGACGCAGTTGCGGCTCCACGCCAGCTTGCGCATGCCGGTGACAAAGCGCAGCGGGCGGGGATCGCCCAGCGGCTCGGTCTCCAGGTTCGCCAGCAGCTGCGCGGCAGCCTCGTCGTCGCTGATGAAGCGGCTGCAGTACACGTGGCCGTTGCCGGTGCGGTGCTGCAGCGGGATGCGCCACTGCCAGCCCGCAGTACGCGCGCTGGCCTGGGTGTACGGCCGCATCGGGCCGCCCGGCGCGCTGCCCACCGCCAGTGCGCGGTCGCAGGGCAACCAGTGCTGCCAGTTCTCGTAGCCGGCTTTCAGCGCGCCCTCGATCAGCAGGCCGCGGAAGCCGGAGCAGTCGATGAAGAAGTCGCCCTCGACCGTCGCGCCGCCATCCAGCAGCAGCGACTCGATATGGCCGTCCTCGGCGTGCAGGCGTACGTCGACCACCTTGCCCTCGATGCGCCGCACGACGCCGGGCTTGATGTGCCCGCGCAGGTACTGGCCGTACAGTGAGGCGTCGAAATGGTAGGCGTAGCGGATGCCGCCCAGCGGGCTGTTCGGCACCGTGTCCATCCGCGCGAAGCGGCTCTGGGCGGCGGCGACGGCATTCAGCGAATGCGCCCACAGGCTCTGCGCGCCGGGCCGGCCGCGACTGCGCAGCCAGTAGTGGTGGAACGGCGTCAGCCCCAGCGGCAGGCCGAAGTCGCCGAAGGCGTGGATGTAGGAATCGCCCAGCCGCCCGAAGTCGTTGAGTTGCACGCCCAGCTTGAAGGTGCCGTGGACGGCACGCAGCATGTCGTCCTCGTCGATGCCGAGGAAGCGGTTGATGTGCAGGATCTGCGGGATCGTCGCCTCGCCCACGCCAACGGTGCCGATCTCGGCCGATTCCACCAGCGCGATCTGCAGCTGCGAGCCCAGCGCACGGGCGAGCAGCGCCGCAGTCAGCCAACCCGCGGTGCCGCCGCCCACGATCACCAGGCGCCGAATGCGTGCATCAGTCATGTCGTCACCCTAGCCGATTCCTCCGCCATCCGTGGAACCTTCCGCGCGCGCCGGCACCGTGGAAAAAAAGTCCCCGCTGGTTTGCACGCAGCGGGGCACGGGGAGTCACACGGGTCTTGCGGGTTGCCGCTTACTGGAACTTGTACGAGGCGCCCACCGAGTAGGTGCGGCCGTAGCGTTCCCACATCAGCACCTGGCGCGGGTCGTTGTTCTGGAACGTGGTGAACAGGTGGTTCGACAGGTTCGAGCCTTGCACGATCAAGGTCAGGCCCTTGAAGGTGCCGCTGCCGAAGGTGTAGCTCACCTGGGCGTCGTAGGTGCTGCCGCCCTTCAGCGTCTGCTCGATGCGGGTGGCGCTGATGCCCGCCACCTCGCCCAGGAAGTTCGAGCGGTAGCTGTCGCTGATGCGCGCCTCGAAGCCATTGTGCTGGTAGTAGATCGTGCCATTGGCGACCCACTTGGACAGGCCCGGCACGGTGATCGGTGCGGCATTGCCGGGATAGACCAGCGAGCTCTTGTTGCGGTTGGCGGTGAGGATCGTGCCGAAGCCGTCGAGCACCGGGGTGATCAGGTTGAACGGCAGGTTCAAGGTGCCCTGGATGCCCTTCACGTAGCCGCGGCCATCGTTTTTGGGGCCGCTCACGATGCCGTAGGGGGTGCCCAGCTGGCTTACCTGCGACGGGCTGAGGGTGAACGGCAGGAAGGGGCTGAAGTCGTACAGGAAGGATGCGTTCGGGTTGATGTAGTCGTGCAGGCCGATGAAGTAGCCCGACACCGAGAAGTAGCCACCACCGCCGCCGCTGCGGCACAGGTCCGAGTTCTTCTGGTCGGCGGAGTTGCACTGGTAGCCCGATGCCGGCGCCGAGAAATAATGCTCGTAGCTGACATTGAAGTTGTCCGCCATGATGGGCGTCAGCTTCGGATTGCCGCCCGAGGCACTGAAAAACGATTGGTTCGGATCGGTGTTAGGCAGTTTGGTGAAATCACCCTTCAGGCCGAGGCTGGCGTTCATCTGGTCCATGCGCGGGCGGGCCAGGGTGCGGGCCGCGCTGAGGCGCAGGTCGTCGTTGTCGGTGAAGCCGAAGATCAGGTTTGCGCTGGGCAGGTAACGGGTGTAGCTGGTGCTGCCGGTCACCGGGATCAGCGTGATGGCGTTGCCGGTGATGGCGCTGCCCGGCGCCACGCGCTCGCCGGTCGCACGCTGCGCGGTCTGCTGCACCTGCATGCCGAAGTTGCCGCGCAGGCTGATGCCACCCAGGGTGGTGTCGATGTTGAACTGGAAATACGGCGTGAAGACGTTCTCGTGCGTTTTCCAGTCAGGCGGCGTGCCGGTATTGGAGCCGAACGTGGGCACGTTCACCAGGCTGCCGTTGTCGATCAGGGCAAACGGGTTGTAGCAGAGCTGAGGACCGATGCCCATCCACGACAGCGGATCACAGCTGCTGCCGCCCTGGATCGCCGCAGTCGTGACGGCATTGCCGCCGCTGATGGTGCCGCCGCCCAGGGTCAGGAAGGCCTGGTCGATGTGGTAGGTCTTGTTGCGGTTGCTGTTGCTCACGCCGAACTCCATGCTGGAGAACGGGCCGCTGGCGAAGCTGCGCTCAACTGCGATACGCACGTTGGCGAGGTAGTCGACGGTGCGCGGCGCATTGATGAAGCCGGCCTGCACCACGTCGTTGCCACCACCCCAGCCCTGCGGGTCGGTCAGCACCACGCCTTGGGTGTTGTCCAGCGACGGGTCGACGTAGAGCAGGCCATTGCCGAGCTCGCTGAAGCCGATGGTATCGGTGGGGCCGCTCTTGTTGAAGCCGAAGCCCGAGTAGCTTTCCAGGTTCACGTCATGGCGTGTGGCGCGCGAGTAGTTCGCGTCGACGTCCACCGACCAGTTCTCGTTGATCGTGAACTTGTTGTCCCAGTTGAAGTTGTAGACCCGGGCGCTGGTGCTGTTGTAGTCGTTGCGGATCACCGGCGACACCCCGGTGTAGGTGCCGCTGGTGTCGAAACCGTTGGATGCCGTGGCCGACGCTAGCGGGGCGCCGCCCCACCACAGCGGCAGCTCCATGCCCTTGGCCTGCTGCACTTCCTTGAAGTTGTCGTAGGTGAGGTCGATGGTGCCGGTGTAGAACTCGTTCGGCTGCCACTGCACGGTGGCCAGCACGCCGTTACGCTTCATCGAGTCGGTGATGCCGTAGTTCTTCGCGCCGCCGACCACGAGATTGCCGTTGTTGTCGTTGGGATAACCCCACGGCGCCTGGTGCTGGATCTGCGAGGGGTTGTCCTCCAGGTCCACGCCCAGGGTCACGCCGACGGTATGGTCGGCGAACTGGTCCACCCACACGCCGTTGAGGTCGCGGCCGGTATTGCTGACGCCCTTGCCATCTGCCAGCTGGGACATGTCGTTCCAGATGTACTTGGCGTTCACCGCGGCCTCGGGGCCGCTCTTCTCCAGCGGGCGGATCGTGTGCATGTCCACCGTGCCGGTGAGGCCCTGGCCGATCAGGTCGGCCTGCGGCGAAAGGTGCACTACCACGTTGTCGAACCAGCTCGACGGGTACTGGTCGAACTGCACGTCGCGGTTGTTGGAGGTGGAGACCTGCTGGCCGCCGTTGATCAAGGCGGTGGAGAAGTCGGGACCGAGGCCGTGGATGGTCAGCACCTGCGGGCGGCCGTTCAACGTCTGCACCGCGAGGCCGGGCAGGCGGCCCAGCGTGTCGGCGATGGAGGTGCCGGGCAGCTTGCCGACCTGCTCGGCCGAGACCGCCTCGACGATGGAGTCGGCGTTCCTCTTCAGCGCGGTGGAGTTCTCGATGCTGCTGACGAAGCCGTTCACCTGCACGGCCTGCATCTGCTTTGCCTTGTCCTTCTTGTCTCGCGGAGACAAGGGATTCGTGCTGGTGGTCTGGTCGCTGGCTCTCTGCTGGGTGTCCTGCTGCTGCGCGGCGGGCGCCGGCGCGGTGGCGGCGTTGGCCACGGCACAGGTGCCGAAGCAGGCCGAAGCGATCGCCATGGCCAGCAGCTTGTGTTTCATCAACATGTCTCGTCTCCCCACGAAATGGTCGGTGTCTGTCGTAGTCGCGGCGTGAACCGTCCGGCGATTCCATCGACGGCGGTCGTAGGCAGCCGGCTTGCGTCTGCGCGCCCCGTCGCGTGACTGCATGTTAGGCCGGCGTTTTCGACGCAAACGAAACGTGCATACGTATTCATGGCGTGGCATCCGCGCCTTCGCTGCGGTGCAGCAGCGCGCCGTGCCGCGGCCCGGCGCATTGCGTCCTGCGTGGTGCGGAACCGCGATGCGCCTGCATCGGCGCGTGGTGCCGGTGCAGGCACGAAATCGTCTGGAAGTCCATTTGTTGCAGGTGCATGACGCGCATGCAGCATCCATGAATACGTATGCAGCACTGTGCGGGATCGCCATGCCCTGCCACTAAGCTGGCTGCCGTTCGACGACAGGCGACTAAGGAGCCTGGGCGGCAGAAACCATCCGGGCTGCAAAGCCCGCCATGCGGCGCGTCTTTCCGCCGATTCCTGGCCCACTGAATCACCATGGACCGGCGAATCGTCGAAACCCGCACCGCACGGCGAGCTTCGATCAGCCTTGCTGGTGCGAGGCACTCCGCCTCGAGTGTTTCTGCCACCCAAGCGCCACGGAGAGCCGCCTGCCTCACGTCATGGGGCCCAGCAATGACCGACACACCGTGGTGGCGCGGAGCCGTCATCTACCAGATCTACCCGCGTAGCTTCCTCGACACCGACGGTGACGGCGTGGGCGACCTGCCCGGCATCATCCAGCGGCTCGACTACGTGGCCGGACTGGGCGTGGACGCGATCTGGATCGCGCCGTTCTTCCGTTCGCCGATGGCGGACTTCGGTTACGACATCGCCGACTACCGCGACGTCGACCCGCTGTTCGGCACGCTGGCGGATTTCGACGCCTTGCTGGCGAAGGCGCACGCACTGGGCCTGAAAGTGATGATCGACCAGGTGCTCAGCCATACCTCGGCGGAGCACGCCTGGTTCCGTGAAAGCCGACAGAGCCGCGACAACCCGAAGGCCGACTGGTACGTGTGGGCCGACGCGCGCGAGGACGGCGGGCCGCCGAACAACTGGCTGTCGCTGTTCGGCGGCAGCGCATGGCAATGGGAACCGCGCCGCGGGCAGTACTACCTGCACAACTTCCTCGGCTCGCAGCCCGACCTCAACTTCCACCATCCCGACGTGCGCAGCGCGGTGCTGGACAACGTGAAGTTCTGGCTCGACAAGGGCGTCGACGGCCTGCGCCTGGATGCGATCAACTTCTGCTTCCACGACGCGCAACTGCGCGACAACCCGCCCAAGCCCAAGGCCGAACGCACCGGGCGCGGCTTCAGCGCCGACAATCCGTACGCCTTCCAGTACCACTACTACAACAACACGCGGCCCGAGAACCTTGCGTTCCTCGGCGAGCTGCGCGCGCTGATGGATCGCTATCCCGGCAGCGCCACGCTGGGCGAGATCTCCTCGGAGGATTCGTTGGCGACGATGGCCGAGTACACCAGTGGCCACCGCCTGCACATGGGCTACAGCTTCGAGCTGCTCACCGACGATTTCAGCGCCTCCTACATCCGCGAAACGGTGCGTGTGCTGGAAGCGAAGATGACGGAAGGCTGGCCGTGCTGGGCGATCTCCAACCACGACGTGGAGCGCGTGCTCAGCCGCTGGGGCAATGGCCGCGGCTCGGCGGCCATGGCGAACCAGCTCACCGCCCTGGTCTGCTCGTTGCGCGGCTCGGTCTGCGTGTACCAGGGCGAGGAACTGGGCCTCACCGAGGCCGAACTGCCCTACGAGGCGCTGCGCGACCCCTACGGCATCGCATTCTGGCCCGAGTTCAAGGGCCGCGACGGTTGCCGCACGCCGATGCCGTGGAGCGACGGCGAGCATGCCGGCTTCAGTAGCGCCATGCCCTGGCTGCCCGTGCCGGCCGAGCACCGCGTGCTGGACGTGGCGCGCCAGCAGGCCGATCCCGCCTCCGCACTCAACGGCTATCGCCGCTTCATGCACTGGCGCCGGGGGCAGCCCGCGCTCCGCCATGGCTCGATCCGCTTCCTCGACACGCCGGAGCCGGTGCTCGCCTTCGTGCGCGAACTGGGCGAGGAGCGCGTGCTGGTCGTGTTCAACCTGTCCGCGGCGCCGGTGGAGTTCGCGTTGCCGCTGCCGGGATCGCTGCTACCGCTGGACGGGCACGGCTTGCTGGCGGGTACGCTGGATGGCGAGCGCCTGCGCCTGCCCGCCAACGGCAGCTTGTTCGCGCGGATCCTCTAGCACCGCGGCGCAACCCTGCTGCCAGCCGCTGTCAGCAGCAGCGACCCGGCGGGGTGGGCTTCGCGCGTTGGCGCAGGCATCATGGCGGCCCGTCCCTTCCGGTCATCGTCCGTGTCCGCGCATACCCCCCGCGCTTCGGTGCTGCTCGCGGTCGGCATGCTGCTGGTCAGCATGGGCTCGTACCAGTTCGGTGCCGCTCTGGCCAAGCAGCTGTTCCCGGCGATCGGCGCGCAGGGCGCCACCGCCTGCCGGCTGGGCCTGGGCGCGCTGATCCTGTTGCTGGTGCGGCGGCCCTGGCGTACCTGGCGGCGTGGCCGCGACCTGCGCGCCCTGTGGGGCTACGGCCTGTCGATCGGCGTGATGAACCTGGTGTTCTACATGTCGCTGCGCACGATTCCGCTAGGCATCGCGGTGGCGCTGGAGTTCACCGGGCCGCTGGCGCTGGCCCTGTTCGGCTCGCGCCGCCTGCAGGACTTCATCTGGATTGCGCTGGTGATTGCGGGGCTGCTCCTGCTGCTGCCGCTGCGCGGGCAGGTGCATGCGCTCGATCCGGTCGGCGTGCTGTACGCGCTGGCCGCGGGCGTGGGCTGGGCCTGCTACATCGTGCTGGGCCAGCGCGCGGGCGGCATGCACGGCGGCGACGCGGTGACCTGGGGCACCTCCATCGCGGCGCTGCTGGCGATCCCGGTCGGCGTGGCGCACGCCGGCAGCGCGCTGTTCAATCCGTCGCTGCTGCCGCTCGCGCTGGGCGTGGCCGTGCTCAGTTCCGCCCTGCCGTATTCGCTGGAGATGGTGGCGCTGACGCGCCTGCCGACGCGCAGCTTGGGCACTTTGCTGAGCCTGGAGCCGGCGATCGCGGCGCTGGCTGGCGTGGCGTTGCTCGGCGAACGCCTCAGCCTGCTGCAGTGGCTGGCGATCGTGGCGATCATCGTGGCGGCGGCGGGGACGGCGCTCAGTGTGCGGCGGCCGGTGGCGGAGCCGCTGGTGAATTGAGCGCGCGGGGCGCGCCACTGTTTCTTCCCTTTTCCGCCTGCGGGACTCGCTAGTCTCTCCCTCGCCTCCAACAGGTGGAAGGTTGGGGCGAGGGGTTTTTTGTCTCTGCGTTCGCGCGGGTTTCGAAGCGGTTTCGTCTGCCTGCCGGCAGCCGAGCTACTTTTCTCTTGCGTGGCCAAGAGAAAAGTAGCCAAAAGAGAAGGCCACCCCGCGGCGTCGCTTGCCGCCCTTCCATGGACGGCAAGTCCGTGAGGCGTGGCCGGGCTTTTCGAGCGGGCTCCTGCCCGCGCGAAAAGGCGAGACCGTCCGTGGTCTCGCCCGCTGCGCGGCCTGCTCGTCCCCACCTCACCGCCGCCGAGGGGCCCCAAAGGCAGGCGCGCATCGTGCGCGCCAGAAGCAACAGCAGAGCGTTGCAAGCTCGCAGCTGATCGCCCGCCCCTGCATGCAGAGGTGGGTTGGGGTGGGGTGCTCTTGCTTCTGCGCGCCGGGAGCGCGCTGGTCTACCCGGGGCCCCTATGGCGCGGCGGGCGGGCGAAGGAAAGTCCGCAGGATGGCCGGCAGGGATACCGGCCAGTTTTTCGCCAGCACAGGAGTTGCCGTCGAAAAGCCCCGTAGCCCGCCCGCGCACTCGCAGGGCAGGAGGCCCGGAGGGCGCGCCATCGGGGTGGCCTTTCTCTTGGGTTACTTTCTCTTTGGCCACGCAAAGAGAAAGTGACTCGGGCGCCGACAGGCGCTCGAAACCGCTTTGTTCCTTGCGGCGAATTCACGCCGCTTGCGACCAACGCAACATCAACCAAGCCAGGTGGCAAACATCAGAACGGATACCCGCGCCCACGGGCATGACGCCATGCGGAGTGGACCTCAGCGCCGCCGTGATCCGCGCAAACTGCTCAGCGAGAAACTGGCCATCTCGCCGCCGCCGGGGAGGCGCCGCGACTGGCCCGGCGGCGGACCCCAGGCGTGGGCGGTCACCACTTCCCAGGTGGCTGGGATGCGGCCGTCCACGCGCATCGCCTCGTAGGCGGCAAGCATGGCGCGGTAGTGCGACTTGCCGGTGAGGTGGCGCTCGCGGGCGGCGTCGGCATGGGTGGCGCCCAGGCCGCGCAGTTCCTCCAGCAGCTTGCGCGGTTCGCTGTAGGTAAGCGTGTAGCGTTCCACGTCCAGCACCGGGTCGCGCAGGCCGGCATTGATCATCGCGTCGCCGATGTCATGCATGTCGAGGAAGCGGCTGACGTGGGAGTGGCCGTCCACCGCGGCCCAGGCGGCGCGCAGCTCCTTCAGCGTGTCCGGGCCGAAGGTGGAGAACACGAGCAGGCCGCTGGGTTTCAGCACGCGGCAGCATTCGCCGAACAGCGCGGCGAGATCGTCGATCCACTGGAAGCACAGGTTGGAGTGCAGCAGGTCCACGCTGTGGTCGGGGAAGGGCAGGGCGGTGGCCTCGGCGCAGACACGGCGGAACGGCTTGAGCCAGCCGCTGTGCGCCTTCGCCGCGCGCAGCATCGGCAGCGCGAGGTCGACCGCGATCACTTCGGCCTTGGCGTAGCGCTGCTTCAGCAGCGCAGTGCCGCGGCCCGTGCCGGCGCCCACGTCCAGCACCCGTGCAGGCGTTCCCAGGTAGAAGTCCAGCCGGTCCAGCAGCGACTGCTGCACTTCGCGCTGCAAGGCGTCGTGCTGCTCGTAGCTGCGCGCAGCGCGGCCGAAGTTGCGGCGCACGCGCTCGCGGTCCAGGCGGAAATCAGTCATCGAAACGGTCCAGCAGCGGTTGCAGCGCCTGCGCCACGTCGTCGGGGTAGGTGAAGAACGGCGCGTGGCCGGCGCGTTCTATTTGCGTGAAGCGGCCCTGCGCCTGCTGCGCCGACCATTCCATCGCCTGCGGCGGTACCAGCCGGTCGCGGCGACCGGCGATCCAGGCGTTCGGCTGGCGCAGCCCGGGCAGGCGCGCGCGCAGATCACGGGTCTCCAGGATGCGGATGCCTTCCTGCAGCACGCGCAGCTCCGGTTCGCCGCGCGCGAAGGCGAGTTCGCGCAGGTGGCGCAGCTCGGCGCGCGGATCGGGGCTGCCCATCGCCTCCAGCGCAAGGAAGCGTTCGATGGTGGCGTGGTAGTCGGTTTCCAGATCCAGCGCGAGCTGGTGCACCAGCGTGGCGTCGCTGCCCCACGGCCAGTCTTCGTCTCGCGCGAATTTCGGCGTGGCGCAGAGCATGGCGAGGCCACGCACCTGCTCGGGCTGCTCCAGCGCGGCCGTCAGCGCGATCAGGCCGCCCAGCGACCAACCCAGCCACAGCGCCGGCGGCGTGGCCTGCGCAATGGCGGCCGCGCAGGCGGACGGCTCCAGCGGCAAACCGCAATGGCGCGAGTAGCCGTGGCCCGGCAGGTCCCCCACGTACATCGTGCAGCGGTCCGCCAGCGCTTCCACCAACGGCGACAGCACGCCGCCGTGCATCGCCCAGCCGTGCAGCAGCACCAGCGGCACCGGGCCGTGGCCCAGCGTTTCGATGTGCAGGCTCATGCCCCGCCTTTATGAAGCGAGGCGCTTCTTGCATTCGCTTCCTCTCCCCGCCGGGGTACGCGGGGATGCGCCATGGATGGCGCCGGCTTTGAGGAGCGAGGAGAGGATTGAGGTGAGGGGCGGGTGCTTGCGACGGTATCGCTCAGAGCCGGCCCTGATGCAGGTTCATTGCAAGACTGCCCACCCACCCCAGCCCTCTCCCCGGCGGGGAGAGGGAGGAGATCCGGACCCACCGCGCCGCGTCCGTCGAACACGAAGCAGTCTCCCTGCCAGTGCGCGCCGTCGGTGAGTTCGAGGTACTTGAGTATCCCGCCATCAAGCTGGTGCACGCGCTCTATTCCAAGCGCCTGCATGTGCAGCGCGGCCTTCTCGCAGCGGATGCCGCCGGTGCAGTAGGACACCACGGTCTTGTCCGCGAAACGCGCACGGTCGGCGGCCACGGCAGCAGGGAAGGCGGTGAAGCTGGCAAGGCGATAGTCCACCGACGGCACGAACCTGCCCACCTCGCACTCGTAGTCGTTGCGCGTGTCCAGCAGCAACAGTTCGCGGCCGTCGTCGTCGTGGCCCTGGTCCAGCCAGCGCTTCAGCGTGGGCGCGTCCACCGTCGGGGCGCGACCGCCGCCGGGGCGGATGGCCGGCTGGTGCATGGTGATGATTTCCTTCTTCAGCCGCACGCGCAGGCGGCCGAACGGCACGGCGGCGGAGAACGACTCCTTTGCTTCCAGATCGGCGAAACGCGGATCCCCGCGCAGCCACGCCATGAACGCGTCGACCGCCTCGCGCGGACCGGCGAGGAACAGGTTGATGCCCTCCGGCGCGAGCAGCACGGTTCCCTTCAACGCCAGCGCGGTGGCACGTTCGAGCATCCGCTCGCGCAGCGCGGGCAGGTCGTCCAGCGCGACGAAGCGGTAGGCGGCGAGGTTGAGGATGTTCATGGGGAAGGATGCGTAGAGCAGCGCGCCATTATACGGGGCCGTCCATGCCGGCCGGTTCCGGCAGCATGGCCAGCGCGTCGAGCAGGCGGTCGACGTGTTCCTCCGTGTGGGTTGCGACCAGCGTGATGCGCAGCCGCGCCTGGCCCTGCGGCACCGTGGGCGGACGGATCGCGGTGACCAGCAGGCCGCGCTGTTCCAGCGCCCGTGCGGCATCCAGTGCGGCCTGCGCGTCGCCCAGCCGCAGCGGCTGGATCGCGCTGGTCGATTCCATCAGCGGCAGGCCGAGTTGCCTGGCGCCGGTGCGGAAGCGGGTGATCAAGGCCTGCAGCTTCTCGCGGCGCCAGCTTTCGCGGCGCACGATCTCCACGGCGGCGAGCGCGGCGGCGGCCAGCGCCGGCGGCATCGCGGTGCTGTAGACGTAAGGGCGCGCGAATTGCAGCAGGCCGTCGATCAAGATGGCGGGGCCGGCGACGAAGGCGCCGCTGCAACCCAGCGCCTTGCCCAGCGTGGCCATCAGCACCGGCACCTCGCGCTGGCCCAGCCCCGCGGCGGCCAGGCTGCCGGCGCCGTCCGGGCCGAGCACGCCCAGGCCGTGCGCGTCGTCCACCATCAGGGTGGCGCCTTCGCGCGCGCTCAGTGCGGCGAGTTCGGCGAGCGGCGCTACGTCCCCGTCCATGCTGAACACGCCGTCGGTGGCCAGCAGCGCGGCGGCATCCGGGCGGCTCGCCAATTGGCGGCCTGCGGCGGCGGAGTCGGCATGCGGGTAACGCTTCAGCTCGGCACCGGCCAGCTGCGTGCCGTCCAGCAGGCAGGCGTGGTTGAGCTTGTCCTGCACGCAGAGGTCGCCGCGCGCCAGCAGCGCCTGCATCGCGCCGAGATTCGCCATGTAGCCGGTGGAAAACAGCAGCGCGCGTTCGCGCCCCGTCCATTCGGCCAGCGCCTCCTCCAGTTGCGCGTGCTCGCGGCGATGGCCGCAGATCAGGTGCGCCGAACCGCTGCCGACGCCCTCGTCGTCGGCAGCGCGCTTTAGCGCGGCGATCAATTGCGGGTGTTGCGAAAGCCCGAGGTAATCGTTGCTGCAGAAGCCGAGCAGGCGGCGACCATCGTTTTCCAGCCACGGGCCTTCGACGTGCTCGACGACGCGCAGGCGGCGACGCAGGCTGGCGTGTTCGCGTTCGGCCGTCTGGGCGGCCAGGCGTTCGAGCAAATCAGCGCGGGTCATGGGCATTCATGGCTGAAGGGCGACGCCGCCCGTACCCGTGCAGGGAAGGGGCGAGCCTGCGCTCCTCTCCCTGCCTGCAGGAAGGCTGGGGGTGGTTCACGCCGCCGCGCTGCACCCGCATCCATGGCCGCAACCCGCCGGCGCGGCTTCCATGATGTCCGCATGCACCGTGCCCGCTTCTTCCACCACTTCCATCGCGTGCAGGTCGAGGCGGCGGAACAGGGCGCGGTCGTGCCCGGTGTCGGGGTTGCCGGTGGTGAGCAGTTTCTCGCCGTAGAAGATCGAGCCGGCGCCGGCATGGAAGCATAGTGCCTGCACCGCGTCGTCCATCTGCTGGCGGCCGGCGGAGAGGCGCACGATGGACAGCGGCATCAGGATGCGCGCCACCGCGACCGTGCGCACGAACTCGAACGGATCAAGCTTTTCCGCGTTGCCGAGCGGCGTGCCCGGCACCGGCACCAGCTGGTTGATCGGCACCGAGTGCGGGTGCTCGGGCAGGTTGGCCAGCGCCTGTAGCAGGCCCGCGCGCTGCATGCGTGTCTCGCCCATGCCCACGATGCCGCCGCAGCAGGTCTTGAGGCCCGCGTCGCGTACCTGCTCCAGCGTCTGCAGGCGGTCCTGGTATTCGCGGGTATGGATGATCTCGCCGTAGAACTCCGGCGCGGTGTCGATGTTGTGGTTGTAGTAGTCGAGGCCGGCGTCCTTGAGCTGCCGCGCGTGGCCGTCGCCGAGCAGGCCCAGGGTGGCGCAGGTCTCCAGGCCGAGGTCCTTCACCGCACGCACGATCTCCGCGACCTTGGGGATGTCGCGATCCTTCGGCCCGCGCCACGCCGCACCCATGCAGAAGCGGCTGGCGCCGGCAGCCTTGGCGGCCTTCGCGCGAGCCAGCACATCGTCGACCTCCATCAGTTTCTGCGCCTGCACGCCGGTGTCGTAGCGCGCCGCCTGCGGGCAGTAGGCACAGTCCTCGGGGCAGCCGCCGGTCTTGATCGAGAGCAGGGTCGACACCTGCACCGCATTCGGGTCGTGGTGCTCGCGGTGGACGGAGTGCGCGCGATGCAGCAGTTCGTTGAACGGCAGGGCGAACAGCGCGGCGACCTCGTCGCGGCTCCAGTCGTGGCGGATGACGGCTTCGGGCATGGGGAGGTTCCCTGGCGGAGGCCGGGAAGTGTGGGGAGCGCGCCGCGTTCCGTCAACCGCTGGTCGGATATAGATGGTTGACGGAAGGTTGAAAAACGAAGCCGGCCCGCAGGCCGCCCTCGCAGCCTCCCGCTCGTTACCACTACCTGCCCCGCGCCGCCTTTACCTGGTCGGCGCCGACCAACTTCGCCTGGTTGCCCCACGAGGTGCGCTCATGGTTCGCGATGTCGGCGATGTCGGCATCGTTCAGGGCGGCGCCGAACGGCGGCATCGCACTGGGGTAGCTGGTGCCGTTGATGGCCACGCCGTGCAGGCCGTTGAGGATCGTGGCGATCTGCCTGGCGGGGTCGTCGTTCAGCACCACGGGATCGTCCTTGAGCGGCGGGAACGCGCCGGGCAGGCCCATGCCGGTGGCCTGGTGGCAGGCCATGCAGTTGGCGGCATACAGCGAGGCGCCGCGCGCCGCATCGAACTTGTACGGGCCAGCGGGTGTGGCCGGGGGCTTGGCGGCGGCTTCGGCGGCGGGCGCCCTGGAAATCGGCGGCGCGGCCGCGGCTGCCGCGCCCGGCGCGCCGACCAGCAGCACGCCCTGCGCGCCAAGCACCATGTGCGCCATCGCGTGGTCCACAAACGGATACTTGCCCTGCTCGTCCAGCTTCAGGTCGAACACGGCGCCTTCGCCCGGCCCCACGCTGTAGGTGGAGACGCCATCGATCGCCTGCGCCGGATTGCCCCCGGGATACACCTTGTCGAAGATCGCGCCGATCACGTGGAACGCGCTCCACAGGCTGGGGCCGGCGTTGACCACGTACAGGCGCACCAAGTCGCCGGGCCTGGCGGTGAGCGGATGGTCGCGGTACTGGAAGGCGGCACCGTTGAACACCACCTCGTCGGGGCGCATCGCCTGCATCTTCGTGTAGTCGCCGGCCATCAGCTTGCCGGCCACCTGCTGGGTGTACCACTCGCCCTGCACCAGCACGTAGCTCTCGGCGGCCGGCGGCAGCGGCGTGGCCGGGTCAACGACGATCGCGCCGTACATGCCGTTGGCGATGTGCAGCAGCACCGGCGGCGTGCCGCAGTGGTAGAGGAAGGCGCCCGGCACCTTCGCCACGAACGAGAACCTGATCGACTCGCCCGGCATGATGTCCACGTAGTGCAGGCTGGGCGGCGTGATCGCGGCATGGAAGTCGATCGAGTGCTGCATGGTGCCGTGGTTGGTGAGCGTCACGTTCACCGTCTGCCCCTGGCGCACATGGATGACGGGGCCAGGCACGCTCTTGCTGAAGGTCCAGGCCTGGTACTGCACGCCGCTGGCGATCTCCACGCTCTGGTCGGAGACGGCGATGTCCACGTCGGCCGCGTCGCCCGCCGCCACCGGCGGCAGGCGGGCATCGCGCGCCTGCGCGATCGGCTGGCTGGATGCCAGCGACAGCGGCGTCACCGCCGCCGCCGCCGCCGCGGGGCTCGCCGATCTCACGTGCAGGGCGCTGTGCAGCCCGGCCAGCAGCAGCGCCACCAGCACCAGCACGCCGGCCAGCGCCGGCGCCTGCACGCGCGAGGGCAGGTGCGCCACCTGGTCGGGCGCCGCCGTCTCGTTCCAGTCGGCGAACTTGCGCCAGCCTGGCCAGCGCGCCTCGATCAGGTAGTCGAGGCTGTAGGGGCTGGGGCCGGCACGCAGGTTGATCACGATCAGCGCTGCGAACACCAGCACGTAGCTGATCGCCGCGCCGATGTTGTTCGCGCCCACCGAATAGGGGCCGCCGAAGCCTTCGGCGGTGCTCCACACCAGCAGGCTGAACAGGATGCCCACGATATAGGTGGTCTTGCGCGCGAAACCCAGCAGCAGCGCCAGCGCCAGCGCCGTCTCGGCGATGCGCGTGGCCCACACGAAGAAGCCTGCGTGCGGCGTGACCAGGCCGATCCAGAACTGGAACCACCAGGCCGACCAGGCGGGCTGCCCGGTGGCGGCGTTGTGCAGATAGCCCACGTAATGGCTGGCGAAGTCGGCGGTCCAGGTCAGCGCGGCGCTCACTGCCCAGATAACGCCGAAAGCCACGCGCAGCGCGGTGCCGGCGATCGCCGGCCAGGTCGAAGTGGCGGATTTGCCGCCGTCGGACACGGTCATGCGAAACCTCCTGCAACGGACGAACACTGATGGGCGAGTCGGGTGTCGATGCCCCGGCGATCGACTGCGCCCGAGTGTACGACTGCGGCGTGGGTTTGGCGCGACAGGCTGCGACGCGTTGCCGCTACCATCGGCACAAGAACGGGAGGGTGCATGGACAAGGCGAGCCTGCAGCGACCCTGGCACGTGTTTGCGCGCTGGCTGCTGCCGCTGCGCTGCCTGCTGTGCGGCGCTCCCGGCGGACACGGCGTGGATTTGTGCGAGGACTGTGCCGCCGAGCTGCCACGCAACCGCAGCAGCTGCGCGCGCTGCGCCCTGCCGCTGCCCGTGCCTGCCGCGTTGTGCGGCGAGTGCCAGCGGCACGCGCCGCCATGGGAAGCGGCGTGGGCGCCGTTCCGCTACGGCTGGCCGCTGGACCGGCTGGAGTCGCGCTTCAAGTTCGGCCGCGACCTCGCCGCCGGCCGCACGCTGGCCATGCTGTGGCGGCGCGAGCCGATGCCCTTGCCGAAACCCGACCTGCTGCTGCCGGTGCCGCTGCACCGCGCCCGCCTGCGCCAGCGCGGCTACAACCAGGCCCTGGAGCTGGCGAGGCCGATGGCGCGCCACTGCGGCCTGCCACTGCGACACGACGCGTTGCTGCGACGGCGCGGCACCGCCGCGCAGACCGAACTGGATGCCGTCAGCCGCCGCCGCAACGTGCGCGGCGCCTTCGTCGTGCGCGCGGGTGTTGCGCTGCCCGCGCACGTGGCGATCGTCGACGACGTGATGACCACCGGCGCCACCCTCGCCGAATGCGCCCGCGTGCTGAAGCGCGCCGGGGTGGTGCGGGTGGATGTGTGGGCGCTGGCGAGGGCGCCATCGCCAGGCGGCTGAAGGCGGCCAACGGTGTGTCGCCATGGTCCAGTTGTCCTCGACCATGGGCCGTCGCCGCGTGTTCCCGAAATCCGCAGCATGGTGCGGATGGATCACGCGGGCCACGGGATATCCTGCAACAAAGGGTGCAGTGGCGGAAGGCAGGGCGGCACCATCACGGCGGTTGCGCTTCGGCACCGGCTTGACTTTGAGTTTTTGCACAAGTACCTTTTTTAAAAAAGGTAGTTTGTGAAATGGATGCAGGCAAGTCCGGTGCACTACGCAAGGGGCTGCTGGAGTTCGTGGTGCTGGCCGTCGTCTCGTCAGGACGGGCCTATGCCGCCGACATCCTGCAGCGCCTTGGGGACACCGAGTTCGCCACGAAGGAGGGCACCCTCTACCCGCTCTTGAGCAGGATGCGGCGCGAGCGATTGCTTGAGTACGAGTGGCAGGAATCCGAGGGCGGCCCACCCAGGAAGTATTACCGGCTCACGGCGGACGGCCGCAGGCAGCTGGCCGCATTCCGGGCGTACTGGAAATCCTTGACACGTCTGATCGACGAGCTGGGTACACCACCATGCAAACCGTGATCCATGTCGGCTTGAGCGGCCACCCGACGACGTTTCTGCTGGATGAGGATGGCTACGGGTCCTTGCGTGCTTACTTCGAGCGCGCACGTTCGGGGCTCGGGGGCGATCCCGATCGCGAGGAAATACTCAGCGATCTCGAGCAATCGATCGGCGAAAAACTCGCGGTGCTGCCTCATTCCGGCGAGCGGGTCATTGCTAGCAAGGAGGTCGATGCGGTGCTTGGACAAGTCGGCGCCGTCGATCCCGGCAGCGGCCACCTCCACCACGCGCCGTCGATGCGGCCGCGGCGATTTTTCCGCGTCGAACAGGGCAGGTGGATCAGCGGCGTCTGTGCGGGACTGGCGATCCGTTCGGGTATCCGCGTCGGCTGGGTGCGGACGATCTTCGTGCTGACAGCGGTTTTCACAAGCGGGGCAATGGTGCTGGTCTATCTCGCCCTCGTGTTCGCGCTGCCGGTACTCCGGACGGTCGGTGAATACGAAGACATGTGCCGCTTGTCGCCGTAGGCGAAGCGGTCCCGGACGGGCTGGATACGACCAACACAAGCAGGCAGGCCGGGCGCGGGGCGGGGCTGCGCCCTGCACGTGCGCGACGTCAGTCGGTGATGGAGTGACGGAGGAAGTTCGCCATGTCAATCGCAACGCGGATTCGCAGCTCGCTGCTCGCAAGGGCACTGGTCTTTTTCCTGTTTGCACCGACGCTGGCATTGGCCGCATCGCCGACGCCAGCCGAGATCGCACAGGCAAAATCCATCTTCGCGGATGCGCAAAATCTCTCCGGCAGGGATGCCGGCAGCCTGTGGGGCCTTCCGCTCTACGGCCGGATGCTGCTGGTGATCCCTGCTACGCGGGCGGTGATCGCCAACCAGCCGGATCCCCGGCACCTGCTCCGGTCCGTGGACGGAATCTATGTCGGTACGCTGCCCGAGGACGTGGTCCTTTCCGATGCGCCCACGGAATGGGAGGGCGTGCGCTGGACGCAGCTGAGGTTGCCGGCCCTGCCGCAGGACGCCATGACGCGTTCGATCACTCTGGCGCACGAGATGTTCCATCGCATCCAACCGCAGCTGCATCTCGCTGCGAACGCCACGGCGAACCCGCAGCTCGACACCGAGCAGGGGCGATTGTGGCTGCAGCTGGAGTGGCGAGCACTCGCCGGGGCCCTGATCGAATCAGGCAACGCGCAGACCCAGGCCATCCGTGACGCACTGGCCTTCCGCAACCATCGCCATAAGCTGTTCCCGGGCTCGGTTGCGACGGAGACCGCCATGGAGATCGTGGAAGGCACCGCCCAGTACACCGGCATCGTGGTTGCGGAACCGGACGTCGAGTCGGCGCGCTGGCATGCGGCAGCCGACCTGATCCATCCCGATGGCGAGATTTCCTTCTCGCGTATTTCCGCCTTCATGTCGGGGCCGGCCTATGGCCTGTTGCTGGACGAACGCATGCCTGGATGGCGCAAGACGCTGAACGAGCATTCCGACCTCGGCGCGATGCTGGCATCGACGCTGCATGGCACCACGAAGGCGTCGGTCGAGTCGCGCGCGGCGGCTTACGGTGCGGGCGGGCTGCGCGTAGTGCTGACGGATCGCGCCGCCCGCGAGCAAGCCAAGCAGGCGCGGTACCGCGCCGCTCTGGTCGATGGGCCGACACTCTCCCTGACTGCGTTGGGGCGTTTCAATTTCAATCCCAGCACCGCGGTGGCGCTGGGTGCGGACGGTATGGTCTACAGCACGTTCCACGCCATCGCGCGGTGGGGCACCCTGGATGTGAATGCGGGTGGCGTGCTGGTGTCGCCGGACTTCAGCCGCGCCGCGTTGTCCGCCCCGATCGTGACCAGGGGCAGGCATCTCGAAGGCAAGGGCTGGACCATCGATCTGGCGCCGGGCTGGTCTGTCGCCCCGGCTGCGAAGTCCGGGAACTACGTGCTGGTGCAGTATCCCCGCTGACCACCGGTGCCGGTTCAGCGTACTGCCAGCGCCAGCGCGATGCCTGTCCACACCGCCAGGCCCCACCAGTTGTTGTGGCGGAAGGCGGCGAGGCAGGGGCCGCGCTCGCGCTTGCGGATCAGCCACAACTGGTACGCGAACAGGCCGGCGGCCACGAGCAGGCCCAGCCAGTACGGCCAGCCGAGGTGCGCACGCTGGCCCACGAACAGCATCGCCAGCAGCAGCGTCGCCATCAGGATGCCGATGATCGGCAGGTCGGCGTCGCCGAACAGGATCGCGGTGGATTTCGCACCGGCCTTGAGGTCATCCTCGCGGTCCACCATCGCGTACTCGGTGTCGTACACCACCGACCAGAGAATGTTGGCGATGAACAGCAGCCAGCCCAGCGGCGGCACGGTGCCTGCCACTGCGGCGAACGCCATCGGGATGGCCCAGCCGAAGGCCGCGCCCAGCACCACCTGCGGCAGGTAGGTCCAGCGCTTGGTGAACGGATACAGCGCGGCCAGCGCCGCGCCGGCGAACGACAGCTTGATCGTCAGCGCATTGGTGAACAGCACCAGCACGAAGGCGAACGCCAGCAGCGAGGCAAACACGACCAGCGCCTCGCGCGGCGTCACCCGCCCGCTGGCAATCGGGCGCCCCGCGGTGCGCGCCACCTGGGGGTCCAGCTTGCGGTCGGCGAAATCGTTGATCGCGCAGCCCGCCGCGCGCATCGCGAACACGCCCAGCGTGAAGATCGCCAGCGGCTTCAGCGGCGGCCAGTCGCCGGCCGCCAGCCACAGCGCCCACCAGGTCGGCCACAGCAGCAGCAGCGCGCCGATGGGGCGGTCCATGCGGGTGAGCACGAGGTAGTCGCGCGCCTTCTCGCGATGCCGCGTCGGCAACCTGCGCAGCAGCCAATCCAGCACGCCGTTCGCGCGGGTGGAGCTGTCGGCCGGGCGCACGACGGTCGGCGCCGCCTTCGCAACGTGCCTTGAGATCGAAGAAGCGGGTTTGCGCCGCTGGCGCTTGCGCGGAGGGGAAGCCATCGGCGCAGTTTAGCGTGGCCGGGTTGGCGCGGCGGCGTGATGCCGACCCCAAAAATGGCGTGTCGCGCCGCGGTCGCAACGCTTCGTCGCGCGATCTCCACCGCGACCCCGGGAGAGGATGGCTTTGCACGATATGAGACGCTATGGTCGCGACGACGCACGCCGTTGCAGGTATCCATGACACTGCCGCCACGGCGAGCCGAAAGGTCCTCTACCTGCCGGCGTTGGCGGTCTGCTGGGCCTGCTGCTGCTCTCGCGCTGAACATCGCGGCGCCCGGGCACGAATTCGAATCTGACTGGAGTTGCGCGCGCATGGCCACCGATCGCGATTTCATCGATTACGTCATCGAGCAGGTTGCGCTGGGCGACCGGCTCTCGCACAAGAAGATGTTTGGCGAGTACGCGCTGTACGTGGACGGCAAGGTGGTGGCCTTTGCCTGCGACAACAGCTTGTTCGTGAAGCCTTCCGCCGCTGCGGCAACGCTTGCTCCGCAGTTGCCGCAGCGCCCGCCGTATCCCGGCGCAAAGGACTATCCGGTGGCCGATGAGCTGCTGGACGACGCGGATGCGATCCGCCGCCTGTTCGTCGAGACCGCCGCGTCGATGCCGCTGCCGAAGCCGCGCAAGCCTGCGGCAACGAGGAAGCGCGGCAAGTAGTTCCACGGTTTTCACGAATCCCGACCGGCGCCTCCCCCGCCGGGTTCGGCGTCGTGGCTGGCCGACGCGCCCGGATCGCGGGCCGGCCATGCCGGCGTCATGCCGCACGCCTGACCTTCATCTGGTTGTAGGCGAATTTTCACAAAGCGGATTCACCATGCCGCAGGCCGTCGACGACGGTCGTCGAATCCCTCATCGCCATATGCGGCGTCCTCGCGAGACGCGCCGCCAAGGATGCTTGCGCATGTTCAACCGCCGTACTTCGATCCAGCTGTCGTGCCTCGCCCTGGCCATCCTCGCGACGCTGCACGGCAACGTCGCCGCCGCGGCCGACGATGCCGCCGCCGCCCCCGCTCCGGCAGCCGCGCCGGCCAAGGACCGAGCCATCGCGCTGACCGCGGTGTCGGTGGTGGCGACCGGCGAGACGCGCCAGATCCAGACCATCGGCCGCAAGGACATCGAGGCGGTCGCGCCGGGCACCAGCGCGCTGAAGGTGCTCAACGAGCTGCCTGGCGTCAACTTCCAGTCGTCCGATCCGTGGGGTGCGTACGAGTGGTCCACGGCGATCAGCTTGCACGGCTTCGACCAGAGCCGGCTCGGCTTCACGCTCGACGGCATCCCGCTGGGCAACATGTCCTACGGCGTGAGCAACGGCCTGCAGGTGACCCGCGCGATCAGCTCCGACAACATCGCCTCGGTGCAGCTGGCGCAGGGCGCCGGCGCGCTGGGCACGCCGTCCAATACCAATCTTGGCGGCACCGTGCAGTTCTATTCGGCCGACCCGGACATGACGCCGGGTGCGCGTTTCAACCAGACGATCGGTTCGGACAACACCCTGCGCACCTACGCGCGACTGGATACCGGCGACTTCCACGGCTTCTCGATGTACGTGTCGTTCGACCACGCCAACACCGACAAGTGGAAGGGCTACGGTTCGCAGCGCTCCAACCAGGCCAACCTGAAAGCCGTGTACCAGTGGGGCGACGGCAACCGCGTCAGCCTGTTCGTGGACAGCTCGCGGCGCAAGGAATACGACTACCAGGATCTCTCGTTGACCAGCCAGCGTGTGCTGGGCTGGAACTTCGACTACTGGCAGCCGGACTGGAACACCGCGCTGCGGGCAGCCACCGCCTACCACACCAGCGGGCAGTACAGCGGCGTGGCCAACGGCTTTCCGGCCTCGCTGGCCGGCCTGCCGGCCGACTACGACTGGCTGGATGCGAACTACTACGCCGGCGGCGGCATCCGCAAGGACAACCTGGTCGGCCTCAACGGCAGCTTCAACTTCGGCGAGAACCTGACCTGGAACGTGGGCAGCTACTACCACGGCGACCGCGGCGAAGGACAGTGGGTGACGCCGTACGCGTCGTCGCCGGCCTCCGGCCTGCCGCTGGCCATGCGCACCACCGACTACGGCCTGGACCGCTACGGTGTGACCAGCTCGCTGCAGTACACGATCGGCAACAACGACGTCGAAGTGGGCGTGTGGGGGGAGAACTCCAGCAACCACATCGAGCGCAACTACTTCAACCTCGCCGGCCAGTACACCGGCCTGTGGACCTTCTACGACGGCGAGACGCCGTTCCTGCGCGGCTTCCTGCAGCACTACACCTACGACACGCGCATGGCGTATGCCGAGGACACCCTGCATTTCATGGACGACCGGCTGACCGTCAACGTCGGCGCCAAGTCGCTGCGTTCCACCAGCACCGCGGAATCGCTGGTGGCCACCAGCGCGTTCGCGCAGGGCAGCATCAAGGCCAGCGACGGCTTCCTGCCGCAGGCCGGCGTGGACTACAAGCTGGACGGGCACCAGGACATCTACGCCTCGTACAGCAAGAACATCGACGCCTACGGCGCGCTGCCCTTCGCCACCTCGCAGGCGACATTCGACGCCAGCAAGAGCACGCTCAAGCCGGAAGGCTCGCAGACGGTGGAAGCGGGCTACCGCGTGCACGGTGCCACCTTCGAGGCGGCGGCCGACCTGTACTACACCCGCTTCAGCAACCGCCTGCTGCAGACCACGCCGTGCTCTGCGGTGCAGACCTGCGCCAGCCAGCTCGACAACGTCGGCAGCGTGGACAGCAAGGGCGCCGACCTGTCGCTGATCTGGCGCCCCGTCGAGGGCCTGCGCTGGCTCAACACGTTGTCCTACGACAGCTCCAAGTACCAGGACGACTACCTCAACGGCGGCGTGGTCGCCACCCGGGGCAAGTACGTGGTGGGCATCCCGAGCTGGATGGCCACGTCCAGCGTGAACTACCACGTGGGCGCCTGGGACTTCACCGTTGACGGCAAGTACACCGGCCGGCGCTACATCACCTACACCAACGACTCGCAGGTGCCGTCGTACTGGCTGTTCAATGCCGGCGCTAGCTACGACCTTGGCGCGATGGCGGGCTTCCGTGACATTCGCCTGGCGCTCAACGTGACCAACCTCGCCGGCAAGCATTACTTCGCCACCACCGGCACCAACGGTTACGTCGCCTCCGATCCGAACGGCTACAACCAGACCTTGCAGGCCGGTGCGCCGCGGCAGGTGTTCTTCAACATCAACGCGAAGCTCTGAGGTCGCTGCCGTGCCGGCCGCTCTCGCGGCCGGCACGGGGCGTTAACCTTGCCACCGGACGCGAGTCGATCGCGTCCTTTCACTTTTTCGGGGTTGCCCATGAAACGTCGTCTGTTGCCCTTGGTCCTGCTGTTCGCGCTGGGTGGCTGCGCGCGTGAGGCTACGGTGTCGCACCTTGCCGTCAGCGGCGTGGTCGGCGGTGCGGTGCCGGTGGCCGGCGTGCCAGTCACGGCCACCGACCATGCGGGCCATCGCACGGTGTCCGGCGTGACGGACGGGCAGGGCCACTACTCGCTGCTCCTCGATGGGCCCGGCCCGTTCGTGCTGACGGCGCCGTTCAACGACGACGGCGGCGCGCCGGCCATCCTGTCCGCGGCGCTTTCGCCCGCGTCGGGCCAGGCGTCGGCGGTGGTGAACCTCGATCCGCTCACCACCTTGCAGACGCAGCGCGCACTGGGGGCAGTGCTGGACGGCGCGCCCGATGCGGCGAAGATGGCCGGCCTCGACGCCGCGCGCATCGCCGCGGCGGAACGCGATGTCGCCACGGTATTCGCCCCGCTGTACGCGGCTTTCCAGGTGCCCGCCGCCGCGGCGAAAGATCCCGCGGGCGATGCGTCGTTCCACGCCGATGCCGGCAATCCGCTGGGCGCGCTGTTCTCGGTCGTGCACTTCGACGTGCGCCGGGGCAGCGCCAGCGTCGGCAGCGATGCCGACCGCGCGGAGGTTTCGGTGCCTGCGCAGGGCGCGCCTTCCGCCGCGGTGCCCGCCACCGCGGCGGCTTCGGCGCTGGCGCTGGCGCACGGGCCGACCGCCACGCCAATCCAGCACGTGATCGTGGTGATCGGCGAGAACCAGACCTTCGATGGCCTGTTCGGCGGCTATGCGCCGGCCAGCGGTCAGTCGGTGCGCAACCTGCTTTCCGAAGGCATCATCAAGGCCGACGGCACGCCGGGCCCCCATTTCGCGCTGGCCGCGCAGAGCAAGGGTGCGCCGCTCAAGGCCTACAGCCTGCAGCCCGAACGCGCGGGCAGCTACGCCACCTTGCCGCAGCCGCTGCAGACCGGCGAGATCAACCCGGTGACCTTCCAGAGCGCCACCGGTGTGCCGGACACGCGCTTCCCCGCTGACCTGCCCAACGGGCCGTTCCAGATCACCCGCTACGTGCCGTACCGCAACGCGGGCAAGGACGGCCTCGCCGCGGCGGTGGTGACCGGCGATCCGGTACACCGCTTTTTCCAGATGTGGCAGCAGACTGGCGGCGACAACGCCAGGCTCGACATGTTCGCCTGGGTCGCCGCGAGCACCGGCCAGGGCGGCGACACCCCCGGCGTGACCCCGGCCAATCCGGCGCAGGGCGGCGAGCTGATGGGTTTCATGAACATGTCCGCCGGCGACGCGCCGCTGTTCGACAAGCTGGCGCGGGACTACGCGCTCGGCGACAACTACCACCAGTCCATCATGGGCGGCACCGGCGCCAACTTCTTCGCCATCGCCACCGCCGACGTGCCGTTCTTCAACCAGGACGGCAAGGTCGCGGCGCCACCAGCCAACCAGATCGAAAACCCCGATCCGATGCCGGGCACGCCGGACTTCTACACCCGCGACGGTTACCAGGGCGGCTCCTACGTCGACTGCTCCGACCCGAAGCAGCCGGGCGTCGCCGCCATCCGCGCCTTTCTCGACGCGCGCCACATCCAGAGCAAGTGCGCGCCTGGCGCCTATTACCTGCTGAACAACTACAACCCCGGCTACGACATGGACGGCCGTCCACAGCCGATCGGCCCGGACAACTACAACTACCCGCCGCAGACCGTGCCCACCATCGCCGAGCTGCTGGCGAAGCACGGCGTGAGCTGGAAGTGGTACACCGGCGGTCGCGACGCGGCGGACGTCGCCGCCGAGGCGGCCGCGCTGCACATGCCGGTGGCGAAGGCGCAGATGCTCCAGTACAACAACATCGGCGATCCGCTGGCGGCCTCCGCGAACGTGATGGGCGATCCGGCGCTGAGGTCCGGCCTTGCCGGCCTCAGCACGCTCGACAGCGACCTGGCACGGCACACGCTGCCGGCGGTGTCCTTCGTGGTGCCGAAGAACCTCGACAGTGGCCATCCCGGCTATTCGGCGCCGGCCAGCTACGAAGCCTTCCTCAAGGACCTCCTGGCCAGGGTCCAGGCCGACCCCTCGCTGTGGGCGCATACCGCGATCCTGATCACCACCGACGAGGGCGGTGGCCATTTCGATACCGGCTACATCCAGACGCTGGACTTCTTCGGCGACGGCCCGCGCATCACGATGCTTGCGGTCTCCCCGTATGCGCGCAAGGGCGTGGTGGACCACGAATACGGCGATCACGCCTCGATATTGAAGTTCATCGAGCGCAACTGGCGCCTGCCGCCGCTGTCGGCGCGCAGTCGCGACAACCTGCCGGATCCGGTGACCGTGGCCGGCCATCCGTACCGGCCGGTCAACGGCCCGGCGGTGGGCGACCTGATGTCGCTGTTCCGGTTCTGAGCCGGTGCCGCGCCAGCGGGGATCGCGAGCCGGATGAAGGCATGCGTCCTGCGCCCGGTGAACGGCATGGCCTCGGGTCCGCTTGGATCGGCGCCGCCGCCGCCGCCGCCGCGACGCTGGCCGTGCTCGCCATCGGCCTCGCGGGTGCCTGCCTGCCGGCATTGGCGCGCGAGCAGGCCACGGCAACGACGGATGCGGCGCGCGACGCCGCCATCCGCCGCTGGGTGCGCTACCCGCCCATGCCGGCGCACCTGAGTCCGCAAGCCGAACTGGGCAGGCGGCTGTTCTTCGACAAGGCCTTGTCCGCCTCCGGGCGGATGTCGTGCGCCAGCTGCCACGATCCCGCGCATGCCTACGGCCCGCCGGACGGTCGCGCGGTGCAGCCGGGCGGCAAGGACCGACGCCACGCGGGTATGCGTGCGGTGCCCTCGCTGCGCTACCTCGACAACACGCCGCTGTTCAGCCTCAACGCCTTTACTCCCGGCTCCGAGGATGCCGAATACGAAGGCCCCAGCGGCGGCTTCGACCAGGATGGCGCGGCGGCCTCGCGCCAGCAGCAAGCCGCCGGCCCGCTGCTCGATCCCAATGAAATGGCCAACGCGACGCCCGCGGCGGTGGTCGCCGCGGTGCGCGACGGCCCCTACGTGCGCCGGTTCGCCCAGGTCTTCGGCGCGGACGTGTTCATGCATCCGCGGCAGGCCTTCGACGCCATCGGCGCGGCGCTGCAGGCGTTCCAGGCCGAGGACCCGAGCTTCCATCCCTACACCAGCAAGTTCGACGCGGTGATGTCCGGCCATGCGCGCTTCACGCCGCAGGAGCTGCGCGGCTACGCGCTGTTCAACGACCCGAAGAAAGGGAATTGCGCCTCGTGCCACATCGACGTGCCCGGCCCCGGCGGCCGGCCGGCGGCATTCACCGATTACGCCTACGAGGCGCTGGGCGTGCCGCGCAATCCGCAGATTCCGGCCAATCGCGATCCGCACTACTACGACCTCGGGCTGTGCGGCCCCAAGCGGCGAGATCTCGCAAGGCAGACGCAGTACTGTGGCATGTTCAAGACGCCGACCCTGCGCAATGTCGCCACGCGCCGCGTGTTCTTCCACAACGGCTACTTCCACACGCTGGACGCGACGATGCACTTCTACGTCGAACGTGACACCGACCCGCGCAAGTGGTATCCGGTGGTGGGCGGCAAGCTGCAGAAGTACGACGACCTGCCGGCGCGCTACCGCGCCAACGTCGATCGCGGCCACGCGCCGATGGATCGCGCGCCGGGCGACGAACCCGCGCTCGACGCGCTGGAGATCGCCGACGTCATCGCGTTCCTCAAGACGCTGGACGACGGCTATACGGCCAGGGCTGGCGGGACACCGTAAGCAACGAACGGCCTTCGCGCGAGCGCCGCTCAGCGACGCTTTCCCGTCGAAACGGCGAGATGACCAACCATGTTTCACCATGCGTCCAAGGTCGCCCTGTCCGCGCCCGTCGTGGTGGCCTTGCCGGAACCCGGGAAGCGCAGCGCGTTCCAGGGGGTTCTGCCCACGGCGTAGCCGCCAACTTGGGCACCAGGGCGCTTCGGCGCGCGCATCGGATATTCGACACCACCGGAGGAGAGCCGCCATGCCCAAGTCGCTGGATCACATCGCCCTGGTAGTGCGCGATCCCGCGCGCAGCGCCCGGTTGTTTGCGCAGGTGTTCGACGACGCGCGGGTGGAGCAGGACGGGGGCGGTCACGACACCCGGGTCTGGCTGGCTGGCGTGTGCCTGGTGCTGGTGCGCGGCGCGCCGCCGGCCGCGCGCAACGGCGACCACATCGCTTTCGCGGTGGACAAGGCCGCGTTCGCGGCTTGTGCGGAGCGCCTGCGTGCCGCGGGCATCGCATGCCTGATGGCACGCGGTGACAGTGCGCTGTACTTCGACGACTACGACAACCACGTGTTCGAGCTGGACGTGGCGGAAGGCGACTGATGCCGCGCCGCGATGCCGTGCCCGTCGTGGCGGGGCATCACCGGGCGTTCCGCGGTCAGGCCGGCGTTTCGCCGACACTTGCGATGCCGAGCCGGCCCAGATCCCGCACCGCGCCGTTCGCCGCGTTCGACGCCATCGCCGCATAGGCCTGCAACGCCACCGAAACTGGCCGAGAACGGTTCGCCGGCTTCCACGCCGCGCGGCCGCGCGCCTCCATCGCGCCGCGGCGCGCGGCGAGGGTTTCTTCCGGCAGGTCGAGGCGGATGCTGCGGTTCGGAATGTCGATGGCGATCGGGTCGCCGTCCTCGACCAGGGCGATCAGGCCGCCTTCCGCGGCTTCCGGCGAGACGTGGCCGATCGACAGGCCGGCGGTGCCGCCGGAGAAGCGGCCGTCGGTGACCAGGGCGCAGGCCTTGCCCAGGCCTTTCGACTTGAGATAGCTGGTGGGGTAGAGCATCTCCTGCATGCCTGGGCCACCGCGTGGGCCTTCGTAGCGGATCACCACCACGTCGCCGGCCTTCACCTTGTTGCCGAGGATGCCGCTTACCGCGGCTTCCTGGCTTTCGTAGACCCTGGCGGTACCGTTGAACACCAGGATGGAGTCGTCCACGCCGGCGGTCTTCACGATGCAGCCTTCCGGCGCGAGGTTGCCGAACAGCACGGCGAGGCCGCCGTCGTGGCTGAACGGCGTGCTGGCGGAGCGGATCACGCCGCGTTCGCGGTCGGTGTCCAGCGACTCCCAGCGCGCAGACTGGCTGAAGGCCACCTGGGTGGGGACGTTGCCGGGAGCGGCGCGGTAGAAGGTGTGCACCGCCTCGTCGTGGCCGCGCACGATGTCCCATTGCGCCAGCGCCTCGCCCAGGGTGGGTGCGTGCACGGTGGGGCGGGTGGTGTCGATCAGGCCCGCGCGGTCGAGTTCACCCAGGATGGCCATGATGCCGCCGGCCCGGTGCACGTCCTCCATGTGCACGTCGGCCTTGGATGGCGCCACCTTGCACAGGCAGGGCACGCGTCGCGAGAGGCGGTCGATGTCGGCCATGCCGAAGTCCACGCCGCCTTCGCGTGCCGCGGCCAGCAGGTGCAGCACGGTGTTGGTGGAGCCGCCCATGGCGATGTCCAGGCTCATGGCGTTCTCGAACGCCGCGCGGTCGGCGATGCCGCGCGGCAACGCGCTGGCGTCGTCCTG
Organism: Rhodanobacter sp. sgz306013; assembly: GCF_057031145.1. Taxonomy (NCBI): domain Bacteria; kingdom Pseudomonadati; phylum Pseudomonadota; class Gammaproteobacteria; order Lysobacterales; family Rhodanobacteraceae; genus Rhodanobacter; species Rhodanobacter sp. sgz306013. The sequence continues at coordinate 47,598 of NZ_JBXCIJ010000006.1, read as the reverse complement.
CTCGTACCAGCGGCGGGCCAGGTCGACGACAAGGCGGCCGGCGCGGCGGAACAGCTGCTCGCGGTCGGCATGCGTGGCCAGCACCGAACCGTTGCCGGGCAGCGCCAGGCCCAGCGCCTCGGTGAGGCAGTTCATCGAGTTGGCGGTGAACATGCCCGAGCAGGAGCCGCAGGTGGGACAGGCGGAGCGTTCCAGGCTGGCCACCTCGGCATCGCTGTAGCTGTCGTCGGCGGCGGCCACCATCGCGTCGATCAGGTCCAGCGCCTTCTTCGCGCCCTTCACCACCGCCTTGCCGGATTCCATCGGGCCGCCGGAGACGAACACCGCGGGGATGTTCAGCCGCATCGCGGCCATCAGCATGCCGGGGGTGATCTTGTCGCAGTTGGAGATGCACACCAGCGCGTCGGCACAGTGCGCGTTGGCCATGTATTCCACGCTGTCGGCGATCAGCTCGCGCGAGGGCAGCGAATACAGCATGCCGCCGTGGCCCATGGCGATGCCGTCGTCCACCGCGATGGTATTGAACTCCTTGGCCACGCCGCCGGCGCCCTCGATCTCCTCCGCCACCAGCTTGCCGAGGTCGCGCAGGTGCACGTGGCCGGGCACGAACTGGGTGAAGCTGTTCGCGATGGCGATGATGGGCTTGCCGAAGTCCCCGTCTTTCATGCCCGTGGCGCGCCACAGGCTGCGGGCGCCGGCCATGTTGCGGCCATGGGTGCTGGTGCGGGAACGGTAGTCGGGCATGGGCGTTCGTACTCCGGAAATCCAATGGGGGGTGCGGGTGGCGTCAGCTGCGCAGCAGCAGGCGGTAGGCGGCGTTGCCGCTCTCGTCGCAGTGCGGGTAGCCCAGCGTGGCGAGGAAGCGGTGCAGCGTGGCCAGTTCGTCGGCCGGCACCTGGATGCCGACCAGGATGCGGCCATGGTCGGCGCCGTGGTTGCGGTAGTGGAACAGGCTGATGTTCCAGTCCGGGTGCAGGCGGGCGAGGAAGTCGGGCAGCGCGCCGGGGCGCTCGGGAAAGTCGAAGCGGTACAAGCGTTCGTCCTGCGCCAGCGGCGAGCGGCCGCCCACCATGTGGCGCAGGTGCAGCTTGGCCAGCTCGTCGTCGGCCAGGTCGAGTACGGCGAAGCCCTGGGCGCGGAATGCGGCGGCCAGCGCCGCGCGTTCGCCGCGGCTGGCGGTCTGCACGCCAACGAAGATGTGCGCCTGGCGCGCGTCGCCGATGCGGTAGTTGAACTCGGTGATGCTGTGCCGGCCCAGCGCCGCGCAGAAGCGGCGGAAGCTGCCGCGTTCCTCGGGGATGGTCACCGCGAACAGCGCCTCGCGCTGCTCGCCGGCCTCGGCGCGCTCGGCCACGAAACGCAGCCGTTCGAAATTCATGTTCGCACCGGAAACGATCGCGGCGAGCGTGGCGCCCTGCAGCCTGTGGCTGGCGGCGTACTGCTTCAGCCCCGCCAGCGCCAGCGCGCCGGAGGGTTCGGGCACGCTGCGGGTTTCCTGGTACACGTCGCGGATCGCGGCACACAGCGCATCGCCGTCCACACGCAGCACCTCGTCCACGTGGCGGCGGCACACCGCGTAGGTGAGCGCGCCCACCTGCTTCACCGCAGTGCCGTCGGCGAACAGGCCTACCTCGGGCAGCACCATGCGTGCTCCGCTTTCCAGCGAGCGCGCCATCGCGTCGGAGTCGTCCGCCTGCACGCCGATCACCTTCGTCTGCGGCGACAGCGTCTTGATATAGCTGGCCACGCCGGCGAGCAGGCCGCCGCCTCCCACCGGCACGAACACCGCGTCGGGCGGCGTGGAAGACTGGCGCAGCAGTTCCATGCCCACGGTGGCCTGGCCGGCGATCACGTCCAGGTCATCGAACGGATGCACGAATACCAGGCCGCGCTCGGCCTGCAGGCGCGCGGCGGCGGCCTGGGCGTCGCTGTAGGAATCGCCGGCCAGAAGCACTTCGACGAACGCGCCGCCGAAGCGGCGCACCGCGTCCACCTTCACTTGTGGCGCGGTCACCGGCATCACGATCAGCGCACGGATGCCGAGTTTCGCCGCCGCCAGTGCCACGCCCTGCGCGTGGTTGCCGGCCGAGGCGGCGATCACGCCGTTCGCCCGTTCGGCGGCGTCCAGCGCGGCCATGCGGTTGTAGGCGCCGCGCAACTTGAACGAGAACACCGGCTGCAGGTCTTCGCGCTTCAGCAGCACGCGGTTGCCGATGCGCGCGGACAGCAGTCCGGCAGGTTCCAGCGGCGTCTCGCGCGCCACCTCGTACACGCGCGCGGCCAGCGTGCGGCGCAGCAAGTCCAGGTCGGACGGTGCGTCGTCAAGGCCTGCGTGCGTGGCGAGGCGCGCGTTCATGCCGGCGTGGCGGTGGCGAAGCGGCCGCCATCGCGGCCGCCCACCAGCGACAGGCTGCTCGCGTCCAGCACGTCCACCAGCTTGCGCAGCTGGCGCAGGATCTGCTCCAGCGTGCCCTCGTCGCCGTGCATCACCAGGGTCAGCTGCGACATCGCCGGGTCGTGGGTGGTCGCCACGGTGAGCGCGTCGATGTTGACGTGGCGCGCGGCGAACAGCCCGGCCACGCGCACCAGTGCGCCGGATTCGTTCTGCAGCAGGATGGACAAGGTGTGTTTCATGGTCTTACTCCGCGAACCCTTCATGGATGGAACCAACCGTTGATGTAACCAACCGTTCGCCCTGAGCGTAGGCCCGCAGGGCCGGAGTCGAAGGGCAAGTCGCGGGGGCGTTTCGACTCTGCCCGCTGCGCGGGCTACGCTCAGCGCGAACATTGCTTTCGGACGACATAAGCGGTGTTTTCAGAACATCGACGTGGATGGAACCTCGTTTGCCTCGACCGGCGCCTCGCCGCGCGACGGGATGAACTCGCCGGTGATCATCTGCGCGTAGGTCGCCCCCGGTCCCACCATCGGGTACACGCCGGCATCGACGTCGATCACCACTTCCAGGAAGGCCGGGCCGTCCCAGGCGAGGAAGTCGGCGATGGTGGATTCGAGCTGCGCCTTGTCGTCGAGGCGGCGCGCCCAGGCGAAGCCGTCGGCCTGCGCGGCCAGCACGAAGTCCTTCTTGTGCAGGCTCTTGTCGGAGGCGGCGAAGCGCCGGCCGAAGTACAGCTTCTGCCACTGCCGCACCATGCCGTCGCCGCTGTTGTTGAGTACGACGATCTTCAGCGGCAGGCCGTAGGTGGTGACGGTCTCCAGTTCGCCGAGGTTCATGCGGATGCTGGCGTCGCCGTCGATGTCGATCACCAGCGCGTCGGGCCGCGCGAACTGGGCGCCGACCGCCGCGGGCAGGCCGAAGCCCATCGTGCCCATCGAGCCGGAGGTGAGCCATTGCCGCGGTGCGCGGAAGTCGAAGTACTGCGCCGCCCACATCTGGTGCTGGCCCACGCCGGTGCTGACCACGGCGCGGCCCCTGGTATGGCGGTTGATCGCCTCGATCACCGCCTGCGGCTGGATCAGCGGGTTCGCGCGGTCCCAGTCCATCGCGTGCCCGCGCTTCAGCGCGGCGACGTGGGCGTGCCAGTCGTCCAGCGCGGGGCGGATGCCGTGGCCCTGGCCGTAACGGGTCAGGCGTTCCAGCGCGAGCCGCAACGGGCCCACGTGCTGCCAGTCCACCGGCTTCACCTTGCCGATCTCCGCAGGGTCGATGTCGACCTGCGCGATGAACTTCGCGCGCGGCGCGAACCGGGCGGGCACGCCGGCCACGCGGTCGTCGAAGCGCGCGCCCAGCGCGAACACGAAGTCGCAGTCCTCCACCGCGTAGTTCGCGTAGGCGGTGCCGTGCATGCCCAGCATGTGCAGCGCCAGCGGCTCCGTGCTGTCGAACGCGCCCAGGCCCATCAAGGTGGTGGTGACTGGCAGGCCGAACGCGTCGGCGAACACGCGCAGCGCCACCGCGGCCTCTGCCGCGATCACGCCGCCGCCGGCGTAGATCAGCGGGCGTTTCGCCTGCATCAGTGCGTCGAAGAACGCGGCGCAGGCCTCGTCGTCCAGGTGTGAGCTCTCCACCGCGCGCAGGCGCGCGCGGTAGCCGGGGATGGTCAGGCGGCAGGCGCCGTCGAAACGCAACGCGGCGTTCTGCACGTCCTTCGGCACGTCCACCACCACCGGGCCGGGGCGGCCGCTGCGCGCGATCTCGAACGCGGTGCGCAGGGTGGCTTCCAGCTGTGCGACGTCGGTGACCAAGAACACGTGCTTGGCGCAGGCGCCCATGATGTTGCTGACCGGCGCCTCCTGGAACGCGTCGCTGCCCAGCGACGAGGTAGGCACCTGGCCGCAGATCGCCACCAGCGGAATCGAGTCGGCCATCGCGTCGCGCACCGGCGTCACCATGTTGGTGGCGCCGGGGCCGGAGGTGACGATGGCCACGCCGACCTTGCCCGAGGCGCGCGCATAGCCCGCGGCCATGAAGCCGGCACCCTGTTCGTTGGCCGGCACCACCAGCGGCATCGGCTCGCGCCCCTCGACCGACGCATGGTCGGCGTTGTAGCGGAACACCGCGTCGTACACCGGCAGGATCGCACCGCCGGAATAGCCGAACAGCACGCCGGTGCCTTCGTCGGCCAGTACCTGCACGATCGCCTCGGCGCCGGTCATGGCATGGCCGGCGAGCGGGTGCAGGTGGGCGGCGGGGGCCGTGGGGGCGGTCTGCGTGGTGGCGGTCACGATGGATTCCTGGCGGGTGGGCGGATGTCTCTTCCCCTGCTTGCAGGGGAAGGAGACGAATCAATTGCGGATCAGTTCGCGCTCGACGGCCGGGTGCACCGGTACGCCGAAGGTGGCGATGATCTGCAGGTCCTGCTCCAGCGTGGAGAAGCGTTCCCACGCGATGCCGTTCACGTCGGTGCTGCTGCTGAAGCCCTGCGCGTCGTCGTCCTCGAAGCCGAGCTGGCAGATCTGGCCGGCCTTTTCGGGCTGCTGGCGGATCGAGAAGTTGAGGCTGTCGGTACGCCACATTGCGTAGATGCCGTAGACCAAGGCCTGCGGCGGCTGGCCCAGGCGCTTGCTGTAGTCGGCGATGGAGGCGTCGAGGTCGGCGACGGCCAGGGCGATATGGAAGCGTTTCATGGCATACCTCGTTCTGCTCTCGTTGCGTGGTGGAACGGGCCGCGCGATGCGTCGCGCGCGGCCCGGCGCCGGCCTCAGCCGACCTTCTTCAGCGGCTCGGCGGCCGGCTTCGGCGCGTTGGCCTGCAGCCAAGGCATGCGGGCGCGCAGCTTCTTGCCCACCTGCTCGATCGGATGCTCCAGGTCGGCCTGCTTGAACTTCTTGTAGTTCGGCAGGCCTGCGTCGTATTCGGCGGTCCAGTTGCGCGCGAAAGTGCCATCCTGGATGTCCTTCAGCACGTCCTGCATGCGTTGCTTCACGCCGGCGTCGATCACGCGCGGGCCGCTGACGTAGTCGCCGTACTGCGCGGTTTCGGAAACGAACTCCAGCATCCGGGTGATGCCGCCCTCGTAGAACAGGTCGACGATCAGCTTCAGCTCATGCAGCACTTCGTAGTAGGCGATCTCCGGCTGGTAGCCGGCTTCCACCAGGGTCTCGAAGCCGGCCTGGACCAGGGAGCTGGCGCCGCCGCACAGCACGGCCTGCTCGCCGAACAGGTCGGTCTCGGTCTCTTCCTTGAAATCGGTCCTGATCAGCATCGCGCGGCCACCGCCGATGCCGTCGGCATAGGCATGCGCCTTCGCCTCGGCCTGGCCCGACACGTCCTGGTGCACCGCCCAGATGCACGGCACGCCGCGGCCGCGCTCGTATTCGGTGCGGACCAGGGCGCCCGGGCCCTTCGGTGCCACCAGGATCACGTCGATGTCCTTGCGCGGATCGATCTGCCGGAAGTGCACGTTGAAGCCGTGCGCGAACAGCAGCGCCGCGCCGGGCTTGATGTTCGGCTCGATCGCTTCCTTGTAGAGCGCGGGCTGCACCATGTCGGGGGTGAGCACGGCGACCAGGTCCGCGCCCTTCACCGCCTCGCCCGGCTCGGCCACGGCAAAGCCTTCGGCCTTGGCTTTCTCCCACGAAGGACCGCCCTTGCGCAGGCCGACCACGACGTCCAGACCGGAGTCGCGCAGGTTGAGGGCGTGGGCGCGGCCCTGGCTGCCGAAGCCGAGGACGGCGATGCGGGCCTTGGCCAGCGTATCGTTGGTGCTGCTGCTCATGCGGTGACTCCTTCGTTGACGGTGACGTGGTTGCTTGCGGTGGTGTGCGGCTGGATGCGGCGGACATGGGTTGCCTCCCCTGCGCGCGCCTTGGCGCCGGAACGGGGGCAGCGACGGAACCACGCTGGGGAGTGGGCGTTCGTCGCCGATGGCGCCGCAGGCGGCACGCAGGGGAGGGCAAGGGTGGCGAAGGCGTATCCGCCTTTGCCGTGACGGTGCGATGGCGTGCTCAACCGCATGAGCGTGCCCCGCTGAGGAAGGCGTGCTCGTTGCCGGCGTGCGCTTCCAGCGCCGCCAGTACGGCGGCGCGCACGTCGGTGGTGCTGGCGTGGCCGCCGAGGTCGCGGGTGCGCGGACCGTGCTGCAGCACATGGTCGACGGCGGCTTCCACCGCCCGGGCCTCGGTCTCCAACTGCAGCGAGTGGCGCAGCAGCAGTGCGGCGGACAGCATTGCGCCGACCGGATTGGCCACGCCCTTGCCCGCGATGTCGGGTGCAGAACCGTGGATCGGTTCGTACAGCCCGACCGCGCCTGTCCTGAGCGTAGGCGAAGCCGGAGTCGAAGGGCCCAACGAGGCCGAGGGCAGCAGGCCCAGCGAGCCGGCCAGCGCGGCGGCCTCGTCGGTAAGGATGTCGCCGAACAGGTTTTCGGTGACCACCACGTCGTAGCTGGCCGGGCGGGTCAGCAGCAGCATCGCCATCGAGTCGACCAGCTGGTGCTCCAGCACGACGTCGGGATAGTCGGCGGCCACGCGCGTGACGGTGCGGCGCCACAGCCGCGAGGTTTCCAGCACGTTGGCCTTGTCCACCGAGGTGACATGCCGGCGGCGGCCGCGCGCCAGCTCGAAGGCGCGGCGGGTGACGCGTTCGACCTCGGCCTCGGTGTACCTGCATTCGTCGGTGGCGTAGTCGGCGCCCCTGGTCTTCGCGCCGAAGTACGCGCCGCCGGTCAGCTCGCGCACGAACAGCACGTCGACCCCCTTCAGCTTCTCGTCCTTCAACGGCGACAGCGCGGCCAGCGCGGGATGCACGGTGAGCGGACGCAGGTTGGCGTACACCCCCAGGCCGGCGCGCAGCGCCAGCAGGCCCTGCTCGGGGCGCACCGTGGCGTTGGGGTCGGACCACTTCGGGCCGCCCACCGCGCCCAGCAGCACCGCGTCGGCGGCCTGGCAGGCGGCCAGCGTCGCGGCCGGCAGCGGCTCGCCGGTGGCGTCGATCGCGGCGCCGCCGGCCAGGTGCTCGTCGAACGAGAACGCGTGCTCGTAGTGCGTGGCCACGGCCTGCAGCACGGCGACCGCCGCCGCGGTGACCTCGGGACCGACGCCGTCGCCGGGCAGGGTGACGATGCGTGCCTTCATGCAGCTTGCTCCTGTTGTTCGTAATGGGCGATCAGCTCTTCGTTCTGCAGCAGGTAGCCCAGCTGATCGACGCCGTGCAGCAGGCAGTGGCGTGCGAACGGCTCCAGTTCGAAGCCGATGCGGCCGCCATCGGGCAGCGCGATGTACTGGCCCTGCACGTCGATGCTCAGCTCGACGCCGGGGTTTGCCAGCAGCCAGCGGTGCTCGGCGGGGGAGATCACGATGGCGAGCAGGCCGTTCTTCAGCGCGTTGTTGCGGAAGATGTCCGCGATCTCGCTGCACAGCACCGCGCGGATGCCGTAGTCCAGCAGCGCCCAGGGCGCGTGCTCGCGCGAGGAGCCGCAGCCGAAGTTGCGGCCTGCCACCACGATGGCGCAGCCCTTCGCCTCCGGCCGGTTGAGCGGAAACGCCGGGTTGTCGCTGCCGTCGGTCAGGTAGCGCCAGTCGTTGAAGCAGAGCCTGCCCAGGCCTTCGCGCGTAGTGGTGGTGAGGAAGCGCGCGGGGATGATGCGATCGGTGTCGATGTTCTCGTCCGGCAGCACGGCGGTGCGCGAGTGGATGCGGGTGACGGGCTTCATGCGGCTTGCTCCTGCGACAGGTACTCGCGCGGATCGGCAATCGCGCCCGCGACGGCGGAAGCCGCGGCGGTGGCGGGGCTGGCCAGCACGGTGCGCGCGCCCTTGCCCTGGCGGCCCTCGAAGTTGCGGTTGGAGGTGGAGACGACCAGCTGGCCAGGTTGCGCCAGGTCGCCGTTCATGGCGATGCACATCGAGCAGCCCGGCACGCGCCACTCGGCGCCGGCGGCGCGGAACACCTCGTGCAGGCCCTCCGCCTCGGCGTCGCGACGCACCGCCTCGGAGCCGGGCACCACCAGCATGCGTACGCCGGCGGCGACGCGGCGGCCGCGCAGCACCTGTGCGGCCTCGCGCAGGTCGGACAGCCGCGAGTTGGTGCAGCTGCCCACGAACACCACGTCCACCCTGGTGCCCTGCATGGGCTGGCCGGCGCGGCTCTGCATGTAGTCCAGCGCGCGCTGCTCCATCGCGTTGCGCGCGGCGGGCACCGGCGTATCCATCGCGATCGCCATGCCGGGATGGGTGCCGTAGGTGACGGTGGGTTTCACCGCGCGGGCGTCGATGCGCACCTCGCGGTCATACCGGGCGCCCTCGTCGGTCCGCAGCGCGCGCCAGCGCGCCACCGCACGCTCCCACGCCGCGCCCTGCGGCACGCGCGGGCGGCCCCGCAGCCACGCGAAGGTGGTTTCGTCGGGAGCGATCAGACCCGCGCGTGCGCCGGCTTCGATCGACATGTTGCACACCGTCATGCGCTCCTCCATCGACAGCTTCTCGATGGCCGCGCCGCGGTACTCGATGACGTGGCCGGTGCCGCCGTCCACGCCGATGGTGCCGATGATGTGCAGGATCAGGTCCTTCGCGCCCACGCCCTGCGGCAGCTCGCCGTCGACATGGATCGCCAGCGTCCTCGGCTTGCGCTGCAGCAGGCACTGCGTGGCCATCACGTGACCCACCTCGGTGGTGCCGATGCCGAAGGCCAGCGCGCCGAACGCGCCATGCGTCGAGGTGTGGCTGTCGCCGCAGACGATGGTCATGCCCGGCTGCGTGGCACCCAGCTCGGGGCCAATCACGTGCACGATGCCGCGCTCGGCGCTGTCCCAGCCATGCAGTTCAATGCCGAATTCGCCGCAATTCTTCTCCAGCTGCGCCACCTGCGCCTGCGCTTCCGCGTTCGCGTACGGACGTGTGCCGTCGGCGTTCGCCGGCAGGGTGGGCGTGGAATGGTCCAGCGTGGCCAGCGTGCGGTCCGGGCGGCGCAGCTTCAGGCCCCGCGAACGCAGCTCGTCGAAAGCCTGCGGCGAGGTGACCTCGTGCACCAGGTGCAGGTCGACGTACAGGATCGCCGGGGTGTCGGCGCTTTCGGGCGCGACGACGTGTGCGGCCCAGATTTTCTCGAACAGGGTGCGTGCGGCCGTCATGCCGGGATCTCCATGGAAGCAGGCTTTTCTTGACGAGTGCGGGCGTGGATGGCCGCTTCTTGAACTTCGCGGCCAGGTGCGGCTGCGCCGACCACATCCAGCCAGCCCCACTTGTCCGCGGTGCGGCCGTCGAACAGGCCGAAGAACGCCTCGCGCAGCGAGCGCGTCACCGGACCGGGTCGGCCGTCGCCGACCGGCTTGCGGTCCACCGAGCGCACCGGGGTGATCTCGGCGGCGGTGCCGGTCATGAACACCTCGTCGGCGGTGTACAGCGCCTCGCGCGGCAGCTCGCGCTCTTCCGCCGCCAGGCCCAGTTCGGCGGCCAGGGTGAGCACGCTGTCGCGGGTGATGCCGGCCAGGATGCCGGCGCTGGAAGGCGGCGTGAGCAGCTTGCCGCGCTTCACCAGGAACAGGTTCTCGCCGGCGCCCTCGGACAGCATGCCGTTCACGCCCAGCGCGATGCCCTCGTCGTAGCCGCCGCGGCGCGCCTCCAGCCCGATCAGCTGGCTGCTGAGGTAATTGCCGCCGGCCTTGGCCCAGCTGGGGATGGTGTTCGGCGCGGGGCGGTGCCACGAGGAGACGCAGACGTCGGCGCCGCGTTCGGCGGCGTCGCCGAGATACGCACCCCATTCCATCGCCATGATCGCCACCTCCACCGGCGCGCCGGGCTTCGCCAGCACGCCCAGGCCGCCGGCGCCGCGGAACACGATCGGCCGCACGTAGGCGGACTGCAGCCGGTTGGCGCGGATCACCTCGCGGCAGGCCGCATCGATCTCGGCCTCGCTGTAGCCGATCTCGATCTCGTACACCCTGGCCGATTCGAACAGGCGCCGCGTGTGGTCGGCGAGGCGGAAGTAGGCGGGGCCGTCCGGCGTGGCGTACACGCGCTCGCCCTCGAACACCGAGGAGCCGTAGTGCAGGGCATGCGTGCTGACGTGGACGTTGGCTTCGCTCCACGGTTTGATGCGGCCGTTGTGCCAGAGGAAGGGGGTGCTCATCGGGAGGCTCCCTGGGTCTTGGTGGTGCGTGGGGACGGAGTGGTCGCGTGCTGCTGTTGCTGGGCGATGCGGTTCACGATGGCCAGCGCGGCCTGCGCCGCGGCCTCGACGATGTCGGTGCTGACGCCGTGGCCGTTCCAGGCGCGACCGTCGTGCTGTGCGGAGAGCCGCGCCTCGCCCTGGGCGTCGCCGCCTTCGCCGACCGCCTGCACCTGGAAACGGGTCAGCTGCAGCGTGGTGTCGGTGGCGCGCTCCATCGCGCGCAGCACCGCATCCACCGGGCCGTCGCCCAGCGCGGCCTCGGCCACTTCGCGGCCATCGTCGTGGCGCAGCTTCACCGAGGCGGAGGCGCCGGCACCCAGGTGCGCGCTGGTGTCCAGCCGGGTCAGCCGCCACGGGCCGGCGGCATCGGGATCGCGGCCGCGCGCCAGCGCGTCCAGGTCGTCGTCGTGGATCTCGCGCTTCTTGTCGGCCAGCGCCTTGAAGCGGGCGAAGATGTCCTCCATCGCCGCGTCGTCCGGCGCGTGGCCCAGTGCTTCCAGCCGCTTGCGCAGCGCGGCGCGGCCGGAGTGCTTGCCGAGCACCAGCTTCGTCTCGGCGATGCCCACGTCCTCCGGGTGCATGATTTCGTAGGTGCCGCGGTGCTTCAGCATGCCGTGCTGGTGGATGCCCGATTCGTGCGCGAACGCGTTCTCGCCCACGATCGCCTTGTTGCGCTGCACGTTCTGGCCGGTCAGCTCGCTGAGCAGGCGCGAGGCGGGGTGGAGCTTTTTCGTGTCGATGCGGGTGTCGGTGCCGAACCAGGCGCCGCGCACCTTCATCGCCATCACGATTTCCTCCAGCGCTGCGTTGCCGGCGCGTTCGCCGATGCCGTTGATCGTGCATTCCACCTGGCGCGCACCGGCGCCCACCGCGGCCAGGCTGTTCGCTACCGCCAGCCCCAGGTCGTTGTGGCAGTGGCTGGAGAACACCACGTGCCTGCCGCACTTCACGTTGGCGATCAGCCAGGCGAAGCGTTCGGCGATCTCGGCCGGCGTCATGTAGCCCACCGTGTCCGGCGCATTCAGCGTCGTGGCGCCGGCGGCGGCGGCGGCGGAGAACACCTCGGCCAGGAACCCGGGCTCGGTGCGCATCGCGTCCTCGGCCGAGAACTCCACCTCGTGCGCCAGCGTCACGGCGCGTTCGACCCCGGCGACGGCGGCGTCCAGCACCTGCGCCTTGCTCATGCCCAGCTTGTGCTCTCGGTGCAGGGGGCTGGTGGAGAGGAACACGTGGATGCGCGAATGTTTCGCCTGCTCCAGCGCGCGGCCGGCACTGTCGATGTCGCCCGGCACGCAGCGCGCCAGCGCGCAGGCGGTGGTGTCGCGCAGCGTGGAAGCGATCTGTGCGACCGCAGCAAAGTCGTCCGGCGAGGCCTGCGGGAAGCCCGCCTCGAGCACGTCGACGCCGAGTGCCTCCAGCATCTGCGCCATGCGCAGCTTGGCGCGCCGGTCCATCGAGAAGCCGGGCGTCTGTTCGCCGTCGCGCAAGGTGGTGTCGAAGATGCGCACGTGCTCCGCGGCTACGTCGCCGCTCTCGCTCTGCTCGTTGTGCTGCGGGTTTTTCATCGCTGGCTCCGTTGCGGGACGGGCTTTCGGGCAACAAAAAACCCCGCGCCATTTCTGGTGCGGGGTTCTTCGGGTGTTTTCAGGTTCGTTTTCTAGCTACCTGGACACATGCCCTCAGCCCGCACCTCCGTTGGTAATAAGGAGTACGAGTACAAGGGCAAGAAGGAGCGCGCCGCGAAGCCGCAGCAGGCCGGCGACCGTCGCGAGGCGGGTCGTTTCGGCGTGGCTGCGGTGGCTGTTGCGCTGCGTCATGCCGTCGACACTACGGCAGCCCGTCGGAGGGTGTCAACAGTTACGTGTGAAATCTTTTTCGGGTTGGCCGGCGAAACGGTCTGGACGGCTGGACGGCTGGACGTCCGAACGGTGCGCATGCGCACCGTTCGGACGCCGGCACGGTTGGCGGTCGCGCGGGGGGCCTTCGCGCGTACGCGGCGCACGGCAAGCGCGGCGTGCACCGCCCCTGTTCGCCCGATTCCGGGCGGCGGTGGAATCGTTTTCGGCAATCGCCTGCCGGAACCCCCGTGCCACGGGCGCCTTGGGCTGGCGCCCAGGTGCGGCGCAGCGGCCGATGCTGCAACGCAAAGAGCCATGTGATGTGGTTGTCGGAACGGGCTGGTACCGCCTGCAAAGCATCTGTGCCGGAAGTCGCGTAAGCGCCGCCGCCGGATTCTTCCGCAGCGCAGCGCAACGAAGTTGATGGACTTCTTTACAAGCATTGATGAAAACGTTTACGTTCTGCCCGCCCGGCGCCCGGCGCGGACCCGGAATCAAGCGGAGATCAGGTGTGACGGCAACCATCAAGGATGTAGCGCGTGAGGCGAAGGTCTCGGTGGCCTCGGTGTCGCGCGCCCTGAACGGCGCGGGCGGCGTGACCGCGGCGACCGAGCAGCGCATCCGCGAGGCGGCGGCGCGCCTGCGCTACGTGCCGCATGGCGCCGCGCGCAGCCTGATCACCCGGCGCACGCATACCGTGGGCGCGCTGATGCCCGACCTGTATGGCGAGTTCTTCTCCGAGTTGATCCGCGGCATCGACCTGGAGGCGCGCTCGCACGGCCTGCACTTGCTGGTTTCCAGCTCGCACGACGGCGCGGACGATGCGGCGGCGGCCCTGCGGGCGATGCAGGGCCGCGTGGACGGCATCGTGATCCTGTCCTCGCCGGGGCTGGATGCGGACTTCCTCAAGACCAACCTGCCGGAAGGCCTGCCCAGCGTGCTGCTCAACAGCGACGTGAAGAGCGGCGCCGCCGCGGTGCTGAACATCGACAACTTCGCCGGTACCTATGCCATGGTGCGCCACCTGGTCGGGCTCGGGCACACGCGCATCGCCTTCATCAGCGGGCCCAAGGACAATTACGACGCCCGCCAGCGCGAGGCGGGATTCCGAGCGGCGATGGCCAAGCTCGCCCCGGATGCCCCGCTGAGCATCGTGACCGGCAATTTCGGCGAGTCGTCCGGCTACCTGGCCGGGCGCGAGCTGCTGGCGGGCAAGACGCGACCGCAGGCCGTGTTCGCCGCCAACGACATGATGGCGGTGGGTTGCCTGCAAGCCTTCAAGGAAGCCGGCCTCGACGTACCGGGCGACATCGCCCTGGCCGGTTTCGACGACATCCCGATTGCGCGCTACGTCACGCCGTCGCTCAGCACGGTGCGCGTACGTATCGCGGAATTGGGCAAGAACGCCATGGATCTGCTGGCCGACCTGATGGATCGCCCCGGGTCGTCCGCGGCATCGGTGCACACGCTCGGCTGCGACATCGTCGTGCGTGAATCCTGCGGGGCGCTTCGGGGCGGAGCCACAACCACCACAACCACAACCAAGAAGCCACGCCGTCCGTCGCGTCGATGACGGCATTGGAGGGGAGAGCATGAGCAGTCACAAGCCTTTCAAGAAGCGATTGCTGCCGGCCGCCGTCGCCATGGCGATGGTTGCCGCGGCGCCGGGCATCGTCCTGGCCCAGTCGGCGGATTCCACCTTGCGCGGGCATGCGCCGCCCGACACCACGATCACCGCCAGGAACGTGGACACCGGCGCGGTGCGCGTCACCCGGTCGAGCAAGGACGGCAGCTTCGCGCTGGTCGGCCTGCGGCCGGGCACCTACCAGGTGGATGCCGGTGCGGGAACCCAGAAGACCGTCACGCTTTCGGTGGCCTCGACCGGCACGATCGACCTGGCACCCGCCGCCGTGCCGGCGGCGGCGCCGGCCGGCACCAAGACACTGGGCGGCGTGACGGTGTCCGCGTCGACCCTGCCGGACGTCACCACCTCCGAGGTCGGCAACATCGTTTCGCTGCGCGACATCCAGGCGCTGCCGGCGGCCTCGCGCAACTTCCTGGAGTTCGCGGACATCGTGCCGGGCATGGTGTTCACGCGCAACGCGGACGGCACCACCAGCCTGCGCTCCGGTGCCCAGGCCAGCAGCAACATCAACGTGTACATCGATGGCGTCGGCCAGAAAAACTACGTGCTTTCGGGCGGCATCACCGGCCAGAACGCCAGCCAAGGCAATCCGTTCCCGCAGCTGGCGATCGGCGAGTACAAGGTCATCACCTCCAACTACAAGGCGGAGTACGACCAGATCTCCAGCGCCGCGGTGACCGCCGAAACCAAGTCCGGCACCAACGAGTTCCACGGCGACGTGTTCGGCAGCTTCACCAACACCCGCCTGCGCGCGATGACGCCGTCGGAGCAGGCGGCGCACAAGAAGACGCCGTCGCACGAGAAGGACTACGGCTTCGACCTCGGTGGCCCGATCGTGAAGGACATGGCGCACTTCTTCATCGCCTACGAGGGCAAGGAATTCGACAGTCCGACCACCGTGGTGCCCGGCGTCGTCGGCGTCTCCGCCTCCCTGCCTGCCGACGTACAGTCGCAACTGGGACCAGGGAGCCTGCCGTTCAAGGAGAACGACTGGTTCGGCAAGATCGACTTCGAGCCCACCGAGCACGATCGTTTCGAGGCGAGCGGCAAGTACCGCCACGAGACCTCCATCAGCGGCCTCGGCGGCGTGAACACCGCCACGGCGGGGCTCAACACGATCAACACCGACAAGCGCTTCGACCTGCGCTGGGATCACAGCGCCTACAGCTGGTTCAACCGCCTGCAGCTGACCTACGAGGACGCGTTCTACACCCCCACGCCGATCATCCGCGGCGCGGGCGCCACCTACACGCTGACCGGCGCGCAGCAGAACACCACCATCGTGCAGACCGGCAATTCGCCGCTGGCCCAACAAAACAAGGGCCAGAAGGGTCCGGCGATCCAGGACGACCTGACCTTCAACGACCTGCAGTGGAACGGCGACCACGTCATCAAGATGGGTTTCAAGTACAAGGCCGTGAAGCTCACCGCGCAGGACGCAGGCGACTCCAACGCGCTGTTCAGCTACGCGGTGACGCCGGCCGGCACGGAGGCGATCCCCTACCAGGTGCAGTTCGGCTCACCCACGCCCGGCATCAGCCCGGTGGCCACCAGTTCCGACAAGCAGCTCGGCCTCTACATCCAGGACGACTGGGCGGTGGACGACCACCTGACCCTGAACCTCGGCGTGCGCTGGGACTACGAGAAGACGCCGTCCTACCTCGACTACGTGACCCCGGCGAACGTGGTAGCGGCCTTCGGCATGCAGGATCCGAACGCGCCGGCCGGGCAGACCTACGCGCAGTCGCTGGCCCTGGGCGGGGTGAACATCAACGACTACATCAGCACCGGCCACAACCGCCACGCGAAGACGGGCGAATGGCAGCCGCGCTTCGGCTTCTCCTACGACATCAACGGCGACCAGCGGCACGTGGTCTTCGGCGGCGTCGGCCGCTCCTACGACCGCGACCTGTACGAATCGCTGCAGGTGGAACAGACCAAGCAGTCGCTGTCGCAACCCACGCTGCTCTTCAACACGCCGGACGTGCCCTGCACGGTCGGCGTGAACAACTGCTACGCGTGGAACCCGGCCTACCTCAGCATCCCGACCCTGCAAGGCCTGGTGGCCGGTAGCAACAAGGGCAAGGAAGTCGACCTGGTCACCAACAACCTCAAGGCGCCGTATTCCGACCAGTTCAGCATCGGCATGCGCAACCAAGTGGGCGACTGGAACACCAGCGCGACGCTGGCCTACATCACCAGCCATGACGGCCTGGTTTACACGCTGGGCAACCGCTATCCGGACGGCAGCTTCTGGCAGAACGGCAGCCAGCCCTGGGGCAACGGCATTCCCGGCTTCGGCAGCCTGATCATCGGCAACAACGGGCTGGAGACGCGCACCAAGCAGCTGCTGCTGTCGGCCGAGAAGCCGTACACCAAGGAATCGCACTGGGGCGCGACGATCGCCTACACCTATTCGGACACGGAACAGAACAACGACAACGCCGACCCGACCGACCAGTATGCGTTCGACTACGAGTGGATCGGCAACTATCCGTTCACCTCGTCCGGCGTAGCCAAGCACCGCCTGGTGATGACCGGCACGCTGGACGGTCCGTGGGGCTTCACGCTGGGCGCCAAGCTGACCCTGGCCACGCCGATCCCCGACCTCAACCTCGCCTGCTTCGGGGCGCCGGCCACCAACGTGGACAGCGGCGGCATTGCCGGCAGCGGCTGCCGCTCGGTGGCGATCGCGCCGCCGGGCAGCGGGCGCTTCCTGATCGGCGGCAAGATCTTCGGCTACCGCGACCTGGACTTCCAGGCGACCAAGAACTTCAAGATCTACGGCAACCTCAACGCCTACGTGCGTTTCGACCTGATCAACGCGTTCAACTGGCACAACTACGTCAACTACGTGGAGAACTTTGGATCGAACGGCGTGATGAACAGCCAGCCGGTGACCTACTACCCCATCGGCGACATCACGGGGTATCCGCGCACGGTCAAGCTCCAGATGGGCATAAGCTTCTGACGGCGTGGCCGGGGCGCCTCGCGCGCCCCGGCTGCCCCGTTGGATCGCTCCCTGCCGTCGAGACGCCCCATGACCGACCTGCGCATCAAGCACATCGTCATTGCCGGCGGCGGTACCGCTGGCTGGATGGCCGCCGCGGCATTCGCCAAGGTGCTGGGCAAGGATTGCTCGATACACCTGGTGGAGTCGGAGGAGATCGGCACGGTGCGCGTCGGCGAAGGCACCGTGCCGCACCTCAAACTGTTCAACGACCTGCTCGGCATCGGCGACGTCGAATTCATCCGCAACACCCAGGGCACGTTCAAGCTCGGGGTGCAGTTCAACGACTGGGCGCGGCTGGGCGACAGCTACATCCACGGCTTCGGCGAGATCGGCCACGACATCAGCCTGCTGCCGTTCCACCAGTTCTGGATCAAGGCCAGGCAGCGTGGCGTGGCCCGGGACATCGGCGCCTATTCGATCAACACGGTGGCGGCGCCGCGCGGCAGGTTCATGCCGTCGGCGACCGACGTGCCGAAGGATTCGCCGCTGGCGAACATCGCCTACGCCTACCACTTCGACGCGGGCCTGTACGCGCGGTTCCTGCGCCGTTACGCCGAGCAGCGCGGCGTGCGGCGCACCGAAGGCAGGATCGCCAGTGTCGAACTGCGGCCGGACGACGGTTTCGTGGCGGCGCTGGCGATGGAGGGCGGCGAGCGCATCGAGGGCGACCTGTTCATCGACTGCTCCGGCTTCCGCGGGCTGCTGATCGAACAGGCCTTGCACACCGGCTTCGACGATTGCTCGCACTGGCTGCCCTGCGACCGCGCGGTCGCAGTGGGCTGCGAGCGGGTGGGCCCGCCCACGCCATACACGCGCGCCACCGCACGGCCGGCCGGCTGGCAATGGCGCATTCCGCTGCAGCACCGCACCGGCAACGGCCACGTCTACTGCAGCGCCCACATGAGCGACGACGAGGCCACCGCCCTGCTGCTGGCGAACCTCGACGGCGCCCCGCTGGGTGAGCCGCACCGGCTGCGTTTCACCACCGGCATGCGCAAGCGGGCGTGGAACCGCAACGTGGTCGCGCTGGGGCTGGCCGCCGGCTTCCTGGAGCCGCTGGAGTCCACCAGCATCTACATGATCCAGTCCGGCATCGCACGCCTGCTGGAGATGTTCCCGCAGCGGGACTTCAGCCCGGTGCTGGCCGATCGCTACAACGCGCGTTCTCGCTTCGAGTACGAGCGCATCCGCGATTTCCTGATACTGCACTACCACGCCACCGAGCGCGACGACACACCGTTCTGGAACGCCTGCCGCAGCATGTCGATTCCGGCGCAGCTCGACGACTACATCCGCCTGTTCCGCGACAGCGGGCGTTTCTACCGCGACGGTGAGGAGATGTTCTCCACGCCGAGCTGGGTGCAGGTGATGCTGGGCCAGCGCATCATGCCGCAGGGCTACCATCCGTTGGTGGACCAGATGCCGGAGCAGGATCTCGCCGGCTTCATGGCCAGCGTGGGACAGGTGGTGGACACCTGCGTCGAGGCGATGCCCATGCACCAGGCCTTCATCGACAAGGTCTGTCCGGCGCCGGCGATGGAGACCGCCTGATCGAGGGCGTTCGTGTTGAGCGTAGCGGAACAAAGTTCCGCGAAGTCGAAACACGCGGTTTCCCCGGATGCCCGGCCCTTCGACTTCGCACCTTCGGCGCTACGCTCAGGGCGAACGGGTTTTGGAAAGCTCCTGCTGATTCCTGTTAAGTGACACGAGGTTCGCATGTCTTCATCCCGATGGCGCCATTTGCACGTCCTCGCGGCGGCCGCCCTGGCGGTGCTCGTCGCCGGCACGCCGCTGCGCGCCGGGCAAGCGATCGCGCCGCCGCAACCCGACACCCTGAGCTACCGGCAGCTGGCGCCCGCGCAGAAAGCCTTCGTCGACGACCTCGAGCGCCGCACCTTCGACTGGTTCTGGCAAAGTGCGGACCCGTACACCGGCCTGGTGCCGGACTCGTGGCCGAACCACACCTTTTCCTCCATCGCCGCGATCGGCTTCGGCCTGACCGCCTACGGTGTCGGGGTGGAGCGCGGCTACGTCAGCCGTGAACAGGCAGTGCAGCGCACGCTGGCCACGCTGCGCTTCCTCGCCGCCGCGCCGCAGAACGACGGCGAGGACGACACCGCCGGCTACCACGGCTTCTTCTACCACTTCCTCGACATGCACACGGGGCGTCGCTACGGCCGCCAGGTGGAGCTGTCCAGCGTGGACACCACCTTGCTGATGGCTGGCGTGCTGTTCGCCGAGAGCTACTACGATCGCGGCACGCCGCAGGAGCGCGAGATCCGCCGGCTCGCGGACCAGCTCTACCGCGCGGTCGACTGGCCGTGGATGCAGGTGCGCAAGCCGCTGATCAGCATGGGCTGGACGCCGGGCGGCAAGTTCATCGATGCCGACTGGCAGGGTTACGATGAGGGCAAGCTGGTCTACCTGCTAGCGCTGGGTTCGCCCACGCATCCGGTGGGCGCGGATGCGTGGGCGGCCTGGTGCGCCACTTATCCGCGCGACTGGGGCCAGTTCGAGGGCTATACCTTCCTCAACTTCGCGCCGCTGTTCGGCCACCAGTACACCGAGGCCTGGGTGGACTTCCGCGGCATCCGCGACGCCTGGAGCCGCGCGCACGGGCTGGACTACGCGGAGAACGGCCGGCTGGCCGCGTACGCGCAGCGCGCCTATGCCATCGCCAATCCCGGCCACTGGACCGGCTACGGCGCCGAGGTGTGGGGGCTGACCGCCAGCGACGGGCCGGGCGACGTCACCGAGAGTTCGCCGCAGGGCGTGCGCCGCTTCAGCGCCTACATGGCGCGCGGCGCCGGGCTGGACGAGATCAACGACGACGGCACCATCGCGCCCACCGCGGCCGGCGGCTCGATCGCGTTCGCGCCATCCATCGTGCTGCCCACCCTGATGGGGATGAAGCAGCGCTACGGCCGCTACATCTACGACCGCTACGGCTTCGTCGATGCCTTCAACCCGAGCTTCCATGGCGCGTCGACGGACGGCCACACCTATCCCGGCTTCGGCTGGGCCGACAACCAGCAACTGGGCATCGACCAGGGGCCGATCCTGCTGATGATCGAGAACTGGCGCAGCGACCTGGTGTGGAAGGTGATGAAGAAGAACCCGTACATCCGCCGCGGGCTGGAACGCGCCGGCTTCAGCGGCGGCTGGCTGGAACGCCGCTGAGGCAGCGCGCATGGGCATGGGCACAGCGAAGAGCGCGTGGCGGCGGTGGGCGGTCATCGCCGCCGCGCTGTGCCTCGCCGGCTGCGCCGGCCGGCACGACGAGACCCTGGTCTTCTGGACCTTCGGGCCCGAGGGCGACGCTGTCGCCAGGTTGTTGCCGGACTTCGAGCGGGCGCATCCGGACATCCGCGTCGAAGTGCAGCAGCTGCCGCTGAGCGCGGCGCACCAGAAGCTGCTCACCGCCATCGCTGGCGGAACCACGCCGGACATGGCGCAGCTCGGCAACAGCTGGCTGCCGGAACTGGTCGCGTTGCACGCGCTGGCACCGCTGCAGCAGCGCGTCGCCGGCTCGGCGATCGTCGCGGCGCCGGACTATTTCGCCAGCATCTGGAACACCAACGTCAGCGGTGGCCGGCTTTACGGGGTCCCCTGGTATGCCGACACGCGCCTGCTGTTCTATCGCGGCGACCTGTTGCGTCAGGCCGGCTTCGACGCGCCGCCGCGCGACTGGGCCGAGTGGCGACGCATGCTGGCCGCGCTCAGTCACCCTGAACGCAAGGTCTACGGCATCCTGCTGCCGACCAACGAATACGAGCAGCTGCTGTCGCTGGCACTGCAGCAACCCGATCCCTTGCTGCGCGACGATGACCGCTACGGCAACTTCGAAAGCCCCGGCTTCAAGCGGGCATTGACCTTCTACGTGGACACCTTCCGCCTGCGGCAGGCGCCGATGGTCACCAACGTGGAAGTGGGCAATCCCTGGGAGGAATTCGGCCGCGGCATCTACGCGTTCTACCTGTCGGGGCCGTGGAACATCGGCGAGTTCCGCAAACGCCTGCCGGCGAGCCAGCAGGCCGAGTGGTCCACCGCGCCGCTGCCTGGGCCGGACGGTCCCGGCGCCGGCCTCGCGGGCGGCGCCAGCCTGGTGCTGTTCCGCGCATCGAAGCACCAGCGGGAGGCCTGGGCGCTGGTCGAGTACCTGTCGCAGCCGCAGGTGCAGCGGCGCTTCTACGAGCTGACCGGGGACCTGCCGCCGCGCCGCAGCAGCTGGGACAGCCCGCTGCTGCGCGACGACGCGCAGGCGCGCGCCTTCCGCGAACAGCTCGAACGGGTGAAGGGCACACCCGCCGTGCCCGAGTGGGAACGCATCGCCGACATGATGCAGCAGGTCGCCGCGCGCGCCGTGGCGGGCGAACTGACGGTGGACCAGGCCGCGGCGACGATGGATCGCCAGGCTGACCGCATCCTGGCCAAGCGGCGTTCGCTGCTCGATCGTGCGGAGGCGCGGCGATGAACGCGCCGATGAAGTCCGCACCGATTCCTGCACCCTCCCCTGCGCGCAGGGGAGGGCCGGGGCGGGGCCGCTCTTCCCGCAAGCGCGAAACCGATCCCCGCGCGGAGCAGTGGGCATGAACACGCGTCGGGCCGCGTGGCTGTTCCTCGCACCCGCGCTGCTGGTGCTGGGCGTGTTCTTCCTGATCCCGGTGCTCGGCGCGCTCGCCCTGAGCTTCACCGACTACGACCTCTACGCGCTGGCCGACCTGCACAACCTGCGCTTCGTGGCGCTGGGCAACTACTGGGCGCTGCTGCACCGGCCGGCGTTCTGGGCGGCGCTGGGGCACACGTTCTATTTCGTGGTGGTGGGCGTGCCCTTGTCGCTGGCCGCGTCGCTGGGCGCGGCGCTGCTGCTGCATTCGCCGCTGGCGCGCGGCAGGGCATTCTTCCGCACCGCGCTGTTCGCCCCGGTGGTGACCACGGCGGTGGCGATGGCGGTGGTGTGGCGCTACCTGTTCAACACGAAGTACGGCTGGGCCAACCATCTGCTCGGCGCGCTGGGGGTCCATCCGGTGGACTGGCTGGGCGACCCGCACTGGGCGATGCCCACCATCATCCTGTTCGCGGTGTGGAAGAACTTCGGCTACAACATGATCATCCTGCTCGCCGGGCTGCAGGCGGTTCCCGTCGAGCTGTACGAGGCGGCTCGCATCGACGGCGCCTCGGCCTGGCGGCAGTTCCGCCACGTCAGCCTGCCGATGCTGCGGCCGACCCTGCTGATGGTGGCCATCCTCACCGTGTCGGGCTATTTCCAGCTGTTCGCCGAGCCCTACGTGATGACCGAGGGCGGCCCGCTGCAGAGCACCACCAGCGTGCTGTACCTGATGTACGAGGACGGCTTCCAGTGGTGGAACCTCGGCACCGCGGCGGCCGAGGCCTTCCTGCTGTTCCTGGTGATGTTCGCGGTGACCGCGGCGATGCTGCGGCTGTCGCCCGGGGCGCGGGCAGGGGAGGCGGCGTGAATCCGCGGCTGGCGAAGGCGCTCGTCAACGGCCTGTTGCTGGGCGGCGCGCTGGTCGCGCTGTTCCCGCTGGCATGGATGCTCGCGGTGTCGTTCATGCCGGCCGGTACGTCCAATGCGCTGCCGCCGCCGCTGTGGCCGGCGCATCCCACGACGGACAACTACCGGCAACTGTTCGAACGCGCCGGCATGTGGCGCTACCTGCTGAACAGCCTGCTCATTTCCGGTGCGATCACCCTGCTGTCGCTGGGCTGCAACCTGCTGGCCGGCTACGCCTTCGCCAAGCTGCGCTTCGCGAGGCGCGAGCGGCTGTTCCGCATGCTGCTCGGCCTGCTGGTGGTGCCGGCGCAGGTGGCGATGCTGCCGCTGTTCCTGATGTTCAAGTACGCCGGCCTGGTGGACACCTACGTGGGCGTGGTACTGCCGGGCATGGCGACGGTGCTGGGGATCTTCCTGGTGCGCCAGTACGCACGCGGCCTGCCCGACGAGTTGCTGGAGGCGGCGCGCATCGACGGTGCGGGCGAACTGCACATCTTCGTGCGCATCGTGCTGCCGCTGCTGCGGCCGGTGGTGGCAACGCTGGCGATCCTCACCTTCCTCACCGCCTGGAATGACTTCATGTGGCCGCTGATCGAGCTGACCGGACAAGGCCACTACACGCTGCCGCTGGGACTGGCCTCGATGGCGCGCGAGCACACCGAGGGCACCGAGCAGATGATGGCCGGCTCGGTACTCACCGTGCTGCCGGTGTTGCTGCTGTTCCTTTCCATGCAGCGGCATTACCTGGACGGGTTGTTGATGGGGAGCGTGAAGGGATGAGGGCTGGCATGCGCCCCGGCCCGCACATCCCGCCTCTCCGGCTTGCGGGACTTCCTGTTTCTGCCTGTCCACCAACAGGTTCGTCGTTGAGGGGACGGGGTTGGTGTGAGGGGGTTTTTGTCTCTGCGTTCGCGCGGGTTTCGAAGCGGTTTCGTCTGCCTGCCGGCAGCCGAGCTACTTTTCTCTTGCGTGGCCAAGAGAAAAGTAGCCAAAAGAGAAGGCCACCCCGCGGCGTCGCTTGCCGCCCTTCCATAGGCGGCAAGTCCGTGAGGCGTGGCCGGGCTTTTCGAGCGGGCTCCTGCCCGCGCGAAAAGGCGAGACCGTCCGTGGTCTCGCCCGCTGCGCGGCCTGGTCGTCCCCACCTCACCGTCGCCGAGGGGCCCCAAAAGCAGGCGCGCATCGTGCGCGCCAGAAGCGAAAGCGCGGCACGCTTGCGGTGCTCCGCTTTGGTTGTTGCTTCTGCGCGCCGGGAGCGCGCTGCTCTACCCGGGGCCCCTATGGCGCGGCGGGCGGGCGAAGGAAAGCCCGCAGGGTGGCCGGCATGGAAGCCGGCCAGTTTTTCGCCGGCACAGGAGTTGCCGTCGAAAAACCCCGTAGCCCGCCCGCGTACCCGCAGGGCAGGAAGCCCGGAGGGCGCGCCATCGGGGTGGCCTTTCTCTTGGGTTACTTTCTCTTTGTCCACGCAAAGAGAAAGTGACTCGGGCGCCGGCAGGCGCTCGAAACCGCTTTGTCGCTTGCTCAGTCGCCGCGCAAAAGACACCTCCCGCAGATGCAGGGGAGAAGACGTGTGCGCCTCAACTGATTCGAGTCCCCTTGCCCGGATCGAAGAAATGCAAGCGTTGCGTGGCAATGCCAAGCCGCACCGTCTCGCCGGGTGCGCAGGCGAACCCCGGCGGCGTGCGCGCGACCAGCGCCGAATCCCCGTGGCGCAGGTTGAGGATGACCTCGTTGCCCACCGGTTCCAGTACTTCCAGCCGCGCTTCCAGCGCTGCGCCGGGGTCGCCGGCAGCGAGCGGGTGAAGGTCTTCCGGGCGCAAGCCGAGGATCACTTCGCGGCCGCGCCAGCGATCGAATGCGTCCATCTGCGGTGGCGTGCCAAGCGGGATGGCGCCCCCGGCGGTGGCCAGCGCGAGGCCGTCGCTCGCTTGCAGCACGCCGCGCAGCAGGTTCATCGCGGGGCTGCCGAGGAAGCCGGCCACGAACAGGTTGGCGGGGCGTTCGTAGAGCTTCATCGGCGTGTCGATCTGCTGGATCACGCCGCGGTCGAACACCACGATGCGCTGGCCCAGCGTCATTGCCTCGACCTGGTCGTGCGTGACGTAGACGGTGGTGGTACCGAAGCGGTGGTGCAGCCGCGCGATCTCCACCCGCATCGCCAGGCGCAGCCGCGCGTCGAGGTTAGACAGCGGTTCGTCGAGCAGGAAGACCGCGGGCTGGCGCACCATCGCACGGCCCAGCGCCACACGCTGGCGCTGGCCGCCGGACAGCGCGGCGGGGCGGGCGTCCAGTTGCTGCTCCAGTTCCAGCACGCGCGCCACGTCGCCCACGCGCCGTGCGACCTCCGCGCGCGGGGTGCCGCGCAGACGCAGGCCGAAGCCGAGGTTCTCGGCCACCGTCATGTGCGGGTAGAGCGCGTAGTTCTGGAACACCATCGCGATGTCGCGATCCTTCGGCGCCACCTCGTTCACCACGCGGCCGCCGATGCGCAGCGTGCCGGCGCTGACGGTTTCCAGCCCCGCGATCATGCGCAGCAGGGTGGTCTTGCCGCAGCCGGAAGGACCGACCAGCACCAGCAGCTCGCCGTCGCCGACGTCGAAGCTGGCGTTCGCGACGGCGACATGGCCGTTCGGATAGACCTTGCGCACGTGGTCGAGACTGACGGTGGCCATCGGCGTTGCGTGCTCTCTGGTGGTGGTCGCGGCGCGGTGGTCGCCGCCGCGGAAAAGGGAGTGCATCCCGGGACGGCGTTCGGCTATTCTCGGGATGTAATCGATTACATCAAGCCGCAGTGCGGCATTCGAGAGTTTCGCAAGCCATGACCCGACGCTACCGCTTTCCGGACGGCTTCCTCTGGGGCGCGGCCACCTCCGCCTACCAGATCGAGGGTTCGCCGCTGGCGGACGGCGCCGGACCCAGCATCTGGCAGCGTTTCGCGCACACGCCGGGGATGATGGCGGACGGCGACCACGGCGACGTGGCCTGCGACCACTACCGCCGCTACCGGGACGACGTGCAGCTGATGCGCGCGCTGGGCCTGCGGAGCTACCGCTTCAGCGTGAACTGGGCGCGCGTGCTGCCCGGGGGCACCGGGCGGGTCAATCCGCAGGGCCTGGACTTCTACGCGCGACTGGTCGACGAGCTGCTGGAAAACGGCATCGCCCCGAACGTCACGCTGTTCCACTGGGACCTGCCGGCGGCGCTGGACGACCGCGGCGGCTGGCTGAACCGCGACAGCGCACACTGGTTCGCCGAATACGCGGCGACGATGTTCAAGGCGCTGGACGACCGCGTGCCGCAGTGGACCACCCTCAACGAGCCGTGGGTGGTGGTCGACGGCGGCTACCTGCGCGGCGCGCTGGCGCCGGGCCACCGCAACCTGTACGAGGCGCCGATCGTCGCCCACAACCTGATGCGCGCCAGCGGTGCCGGCATCCAGGCGTATCGCGCGCACGGCAGGCACGCGATCGGCGTGGTGTTCAACATCGAGCCGAAGTACCCGGCCTCCGGCAGCGCGGAGGACCTCGCCGCCACGCGGCGCGCGGATGCCTACATGAACCTGCAGTTCGCCGATCCCGCCCTGCTCGGCAGCTACCCGCCCGAACTGCGCGAGGTGTACGGCGAGGCATGGCCGGACTTCCCCGCGGACGATTTCCGGCTCACCAGGCAGCCGGTCGACTTCGTCGGGCTCAACTACTACACGCGCGCGGTGGTGCGGCACGACGCCGATGCCTTGCCGCTGCGCGCCGCGCCGGTGTACCAGCCGCACCGCACCCACACCGAGACCGGCTGGGAAGTGTACGAACAGGGCCTGACCGACATGCTGGCCGGTTTCCGCCAGCGCTACGGCGACATCCCGCTCTACATCACCGAGAACGGCGCGGCTTTCTACGACCCGCCGGTGGTCGATGGCGACGTGCTGCAGGATCCGCTGCGCACGGACTATCTGCGCCGGCACCTCCAGGCCGCGCACCGCGCCATCGAGGCCGGCGTCGATCTCCGCGGCTACTACGCGTGGTCGCTGCTGGACAACCTGGAGTGGTCGCTGGGCTACGCCAAGCGCTTCGGCCTCTACCACGTCGATTTCGCCACCCAGCAGCGCACGCCCAAGGCCAGCGCGCAGCTCTACGCGCGGGTGATCGCGAGCCACGGCGAGGCACTGGACCAGGCATGAACCGCCGAACGACAGGCACGATGAGGACGAACCGATGAAAGCGAAATGGACGCTGTTGCGCGCCACGCTGGGCCTGCTGGCCGCGTGCCTGCTCACCCCGGGATTCGCGCAGGCCGCGCCCGCGGCAGGCGATGTGGTGCGGATCCACATCGACGCGAAGGCGCCGGGTGCGCCGTTCCCGCACTTCTGGGAGCAGATGTTCGGCTCCGGCCGTGCCGTGCTGGCGCTGCGCGACGACTACCGCAACGATCTCGTCCGGGTGAAGCAGGCCACAGGTTTCGGCTACGTGCGCTTCCACGGCATCTTCGATCGCGAGGTAGGTCTGTTCCATTTGGGCCAGAACGGCCAGCCGTTCTACAACGCCGCCGATAAGTCGGGCACTGACGGGCAGCCTGTCTACAACTTCTCGTACGTGGACCAGATCTACGACGGCCTGCTGGAACGCGGCGTGCGCCCGTTCGTGGAACTGGGCTTCATGCCGGACGCCATGAGCTCCGACCCCAAGGCTCTGCAGGACTTCTGGTACCACCCGAATGTCGCGCCGCCCAAGGACTACGCGCTGTGGGACGGCATGATCCGCGCCTTCGCGCAGCACCTGGTCGCGCGCTACGGCATTGACGAGGTGTCGAAGTGGTACTTCGAAGTGTGGAACGAGCCGAACATCGGCTTCTGGGCGGGCAACCCCAAGATGCCCACGTATTTCACCCTGTACGACCACACCGCGCGTGCGCTGAAGTCGGTGAGCCCCCGCCTGCGCGTGGGTGGCCCAGCCACGGCGCAGGCCGCCGAGGTCGCCGACTTCCTCAAGCACGTGCACGACGCGAACGTGCCGGTGGATTTCGTCAGCACCCACGTCTACGGCGACGACACCGCGGACAATGTGTTCCACACCCGCGAGAACATCCCGCGCAAGGACATGGTGTGCCGCGCGGTGGACAAGGTGCACAAGGAGGTGCTGGCCTCGCCATACCCGAAACTGCCGTTCATCATGAGCGAGTTCAACGCCTCCTACGCCAACCTGCCCAACGTCACCGACACGGTGTACATGGGCCCGTGGCTCGCCAACACCATCCGCGCCTGCGCGGGCAAGGTGGACGCGATGAGCTACTGGACGTTCTCCGACGTGTTCGAGGAAGGCGGCGTGGTGCGTTCGCCGTTCTACGGCGGCTTCGGCCTGATCGCCGAGCGCAACATCCCCAAGCCGGCCTTCAATGCCTTCGCGATGCTGCACAGGCTGGGCGACGTGCGGCTGCCGGTGCCCTCGGATTCCGCGCTCGCCACCCGCCGGGCCGACGGCACGCTGGTGCTGGCCCTTTGGAACTACGCGCCGCCGGTGGGCGACACCGCCAGCTATACCGCCGGCAAACCGAAGGGCGACATCAAGCACTTCGAGGTCGATCTGTCCCGGCTGCCGGCGGGCGCCACGGCGACGATATGGCGCCTGGACGAAACACACGGCAACGCGATCGCCGGCTTCGACAAGATGGGGCGCCCGGCCTTTCCCTCGCGCGAGCAGATCAGGCAGCTGCGCGCCGCCGGCAGGATGGCCGCGCCGGAACAGGCCGCGTTGCACGGCGGCAGGCTTGGCCTCGACATTCCGCCACAGGGCCTGGTGGTAGTCGAAGTGCGCTGAGCACCCATCGTGGATCCGCTCGATCGCCCTGTCTGGGCCAGCCTCTCCGGCCTGCATGCGGAGCTGGCGTTGGGTGGCGCGCTGGCGAAACGCTACCGGCCGGAGATCAACCGGTTCGCTTCCGCGCGCGATGACAGTGATGAGGCACTGGCGGCGCTGGCCGCGCTGGTGTCGTCCGCGGAGCCGGTGTTCGTGCTGCAGGTGCCGGCTATCCGCATCCCGCCGGGCCTGGCGGCCGGCAGGACCGCGCTGGGAGTGCAGATGGTCGCCACCGAGCCTGTCGCTGCGGAGGCGGGGGGTGGGAAAGTGCTGCCGCTGGGCGACGCGGACGCCGCAGAAATGCTGGCGCTGGCCACGCTCACCGCGCCGGGGCCGTTCCTGCGCGAGACGCATCGCATGGGCCGTTTCGTCGGCATCCGCGTCGGCGGTCGGCTCGTCGCGATGGCCGGCGAGCGCTTCCGCTTCCCGGGGTACACCGAGGTCAGCGGCGTATGCACGCATCCGGACTTCCGCGCCCGTGGGCTGGCCCGGCGCCTGTCCCGGCACGTGGCGGCCGGCATCGCCGCGCGTGGCGATACCGCCTTCCTGCATGCGTGGAAAACCAACGCGGCGGCGATCCGCCTCTACGAGACGCTGGGTTTCCGCCTGCGTTGCGAGGTAAACGTGGCCGTGCTCGGCGCACTGTCCGGGTGATCCCGGCCGGACGGCGCTGCCGGCGCCGGGCCGGCGGCCGCTCCCCGGCCGCCCCCCTCGCAGGCTTCCGTCGTTTCCGGCCATGCAAGTCGTCCCCAGGCGGCGCGCGTTGTCGTCCCGTGCCGACGACCGTTGACGGGGAAGGGCGATTTCACACCGATTTACGTCTTGCCGGTTCACAATATGCTAACGTCAAGGTCACAGATTTGGGGGGATGACCATGAAGCACCTCATCGTGCTCGTTGCGCTGCTGTTGGCCCTTGTAGTAAGCGGTTGCGCGGCAGTGACGCCGTCGACCCAGCCGCCGAAGGTCAACGCCGACGCCATGGCGGTCAGCAACTACCGCATCGGCGTGGATGACCAGCTGCAGGTGTCCGTGTGGCACAACCCCGACCTCAGCGTGTCGGTGCCGGTGCGTCCGGACGGCAAGATCACCGTGCCGCTGATCGGCGACGTGCAGGCCGGCGGGCAGACGCCCGAGGAAGTGGCCGCGGTCATCCGCGACAAGCTCAAGGCCTACGTGCGCGACCCGCAGGTCGCGGTGATCCTGACCCAGCTGCGCAGCCATGAATACCTGGCCCGCGTGCGCGTCACCGGCGCCGTGCGCACGCCTGTCTCGCTGCCTTATCGCCCGGGCATGACCGTGCTCGACGTGGTGCTCGCCGCAGGCGGCGTCACCGAGTTCGCCTCGCCGGACCGCACCGAGCTTTATCGTCACGCCGGCCAGGGAGACAGCCAGGCCTACGCGGTGCGCCTGGGCAAGATCCTCAACAACGGCGACCTGGCCACCAACTATCCGTTGCAACCCGGTGACGTGATCACGGTGCCGCAGCGCAACTTCTGAAAAGACGCGAAGGGGGCCTCAGGAAGAGGCGAGCGCCATGAACGAACAACCGATCTCACTGCAGGCCTTGCTGCCTGTGCTGTTGGAAGAAGGCCGCCGTCGGCGCGTGACGCTGGGGCTGGTCTTCGCCGCGATCACCCTGGCGGCGCTGGTCGTCGGCCTGCTGTGGCCGAAGAAGTACGAGGCTTCCACCACCATCCTGGTGCAGGAAAGCGGCATCATCGCGCCGCTGATGAAGGGCGTCGCCACGCCCACCGGCAACGCCAACCGCGCCGACATCGCGCGCGCGGTGATCCTGAGCCACAAGGTGCTGGACCAGGTGCTGGCCCAGGGTGGCTGGCTGGCTGGCCACCCAAGCCCGGTGGAGCTGGACCGCATCACCAACGGCATCAAGTCGCGCACCGTGGTGAAGTTCTCGCGCGACAACCTGCTGACCATCAGCTACTTCGATTCCGACCCGGTCCGTACCTACAAGGTCACGCGTCTGTTCGGCCAGCTCTTCATCAGCGAGAGCCTGGCCTCCAAGCAGCGCGAGAGCCGCGATGCCTTCGATTTCATCAACAGCCAGGTCGAGGCCTACAAGCGCAAGCTCACCGGCGCCGAGGACAAGCTCAAGGCCTATCGCGAGAGCAATGTCGATGCACGCGCGGGCAGCGAGGCAGCCACCGCCGCGCGCATCAACGACCTGCGCGCCCAGGTGGAAAACGCGCGCATGGACCTGATGGAGAAGCGCTCGCAGGAGGCCTCGCTGGAGGCGCAGCTCTCCGGCGAGTCGGAAGTCTCCGCGGTGCAGACCACCGCCGGCCTGTACCAGGCCCAGCTGGCCGACCTGCAGGCGCAACTGGACAAGCTGCTGCTCACCTACACCGACGACTATCCCGACGTGGTGCGCGTGCGCCACCAGATGCAGGATCTACGGCAGCAGCTGGCACAGGCCGAGCAGCGCAGGCAGAACTCCAACGGCAAGCCGGCGTCGCTGGGGGGCAATGCGCAGTTCAATCCGCTGTACCAGCAGATCAGGAGCCAGCTGACCGATCTGCGCGGCCAGATTGCCGCGACCACCGCGCGGATGAACGCCAGCCAGGCGATGCTGCAGTCCGAGCTCGACCGCAGCCGCCGCATCGCCGGCTCGGAGAACGCCACCGCCGAGCTGACCCGCGACTACGACGTCAACCGCGACGTCTACCAGGACCTGCTGAAGCGCCGCGAGAACGCACGCGTGTCGATGGACCTGGACGCCACCCAGCAGGGGTTGACCTTCGCCGTGCAGAATCCGGCGATGATGCCGCTGATCCCAACCGGTCTGCGCTTCATGCACTTCGCCGTGGCCGGTTTCGCGCTGGGCCTGGCGCTGCCGTTCGGCCTGCTGTTCGGCATCGCGCGCTTCGATCCGCGCGTGCGCTCGGCCGAGCAGCTCGAGCGCCTGACCGGCCTGCCTGTGCTGGTCAGCGTGCCCTATTACGCCACGCCGCAGGACCGGCGGGGCGCGCGGCTGCGCAATCTCGCGCTGGCGCTGATCCTGGCGGCGGTGGCGTTGTCCTACCTCACGCTGTTCGTGTTCAAGCTCAAGGGGGCGGCATGAAGCCCGACGAACCGGTTTCCGGCACCGTGCTGCGGTCAGGGGCGGGAGAGGCCGACCACCTGCCGCAACAGGCGTCCGCACATGCCATCGCCCTGATGGCCGAGCCGCGCACGCTGGCTCCGCGACAGCTGGAGGAGCGTCGGCTGATCCACCGCGAGGCCTCTTCGCGGGAGCAGTCGGATACCTTCCGCGAACTTCGCACGCGCCTGCTCGGGATGGGCGGCAGCGGCAACTTCATCACCCTGGTGGTGGCGGTCAGTCCGCGCTCGGGGGCCAGCTTCGTGGCGCGCAACCTGGCCACCGCGTTCGCCTTCGACGAGGCCCGCACCAGCCTGCTGATCGATTGCAACCTGCGCTATCCGGAGCAGCACCGCGCGCTCGGCGTCGATCCCGCCAACGGCGGCCTGATCGACTTCCTCGAGCATCCGGCGCAGGGCATCGCGTCGAAGATCTACGCCACCGGCGTGCCGCGCCTGCGGTTGATCCCGGTGGGCGACGCGCGCGAAGGCAGCGGCGAGTACTTCTCGTCGTTCCGGATGCACGCGCTGTTGGACTCGATGCGCCATCGCTACCCGGATCGCTACCTGTTCCTGGACGGCCCCACCATCAAGGGATCGCCCGACGCGCGCATCCTTTCCGACCTCGCCGACTTCGTGGTGGTGGTGGCCGGCTACGGCCGCGACACCCCGGCCGCGATCAGCCAGGCGGTCGCGCATTTCGAGCCGGAGAAGCTGGCCGGCGTGGTGTTCAACCAGGCGCCTTGAGGCCGACGGTGAGCCGCCGCCCGGGAACGGCCGCGGGCGGACGCCATCACCGCGTCATCCACCGCAGGAGGCATCCATGTCCTCATCCACCCGGCTTGCCCACGCCACCTCGCTGGCGCTGGCGCTCATCGCCACCCCGGCGCTCGCCGGCCAGTTCGACTATTCGTTCTACGGCGGCGTCGAACACAGCGACAACATCAACCTCAGCGCCACCGCGCCGGTGAGCCAGTGGGTGCTGATCCCGGGCTTGGGCTTCGACTACGCGCAGCAGGGCGCCACGCTGCAGGCCCGGGTGACCGGCGCGGCCGAATACCGCGACTACATGGGCGGCCCCTACGCGGATCAGAAGCTCGGCGAACTCGCCGGCATGGCGAACTGGACCGTGCTGCCGGAACGGCTGGATTTCGTGGCGCAGGACTACGCCAGCGTGCAGCCGGTTTCCACGCTGTCAAGCGACGCGCCGGGCAACCAGCAGCAGACCAACGTGCTCACGGTGGGACCGACGCTGCATTTCGACCTGGGCACCGCCATGCGCGGCCAGGCGGAGCTGCGCTACATCAACAGCCGGGCCTCGCGCACCACCGAGTTCAATTCCTCGCGCGGCGATGCGGCGCTGCGGCTGATGCGTGACATCTCGCCGACCAGCCAGCTCTCGCTCAACCTGGAAACGCAGAAGGTCAATTTCGACAACAGCGGCCAGATCGACTATCGCCGCGACGAGGCGTTCGTGCGCTTCGTGCGCAGGCTCGCGCACCTGGACCTCGACGTGGCCGCGGGCTGGTCGCAGATCCGCCTGGCCGGCGGCCTGGGATCGGCCTCCGACCCGCTGGTGCGCGCCAACG
This sequence comes from Rhodanobacter sp. sgz306013, assembly GCF_057031145.1. Lineage (NCBI taxonomy): Bacteria > Pseudomonadati > Pseudomonadota > Gammaproteobacteria > Lysobacterales > Rhodanobacteraceae > Rhodanobacter > Rhodanobacter sp. sgz306013. Next base: position 14,492 of record NZ_JBXCIJ010000006.1, on the reverse strand, counting down.
TCAGCTGGCACGCGAGCGCCCGCGACACGTTCGGGGTTTCCTTCACGCGCAGCTATTCGGATGCCGCGCAGGACCTGATCAACCTGGCCGAACCGGTGGAGACCGGCGCGCGCGTCACTCCTCCGCTGAGCATCCAGACCGGCGGCGCGGTGATCGGCAGCGGGATCTACCTCGAACGGCGCGTGGCCGCCCACTACGACTACAGCGGCGAGCGCTTCACCTTCAGCCTGTCGCCGTGGTACCGCCGGCTGCACTACGTGGAAGGCACCCAGTTGGACCAGACCGGCCGCGGCGGCGACGTCGGCGTGGACTACCGCCTCAACGCGCGGCTGACGCTTTCGGGCTACGTGAACTACGAGCGGGAAAACTACACCACGCTGGAGCGCCGCGACACCACGACCAACATTGGCGTCGCGCTGCGCCAGCAGGTCAACAGCCACTGGAGCTGGCGCGTGTCGTTGCTCGATCGCCGCCGCACCAGCACCGCGCCGGACAGCGGCTACCGCGCAAAGGAAGTCTATTTCGGAGTCGTCTACCAGCGATGACACCGGCATCGGAGCCCTGCCAGTTCGGACGCGACGGAGCGCTGATGGGGATGTACCACGGCGTGGCCGGCCATGCGCGGGTGGGCGTGCTGCTGTGCCCGCCGCTGGGCCAGATGCTGCTGCGCACCCATCGCGTCTATCGCCAGCTGGCCGCGGGGCTGGCTGCGCGCGGCATCGGCGTGATGCGTTTCGACTACCGCGGCACCGGCGACTCGGCCGGCGACAGCCTCGCGCTGGACTGGCAGCACTGCCTGGACGACATCCGCAGCGCCGCGGCCGAGCTGCGCGTGCGTAGCGGTTGCACCACGGTGGCGGGTTTCGGGGCACAGCTGGGCGGCGCCCTGGCGCTGGCGGCGGCAGCGACGGCGGGTTTTGCGCGGCTGCTCCTGTGGGACCCGGTGCTGGACGGCGCCCGTCACGTGGCCGAGCTCGACGCCTGGCATGAAGCGCTGCGCAACGATCCGCAGCATTACGCCCGGCCGCGCGCCGTGGACGAAGTGGCCGGGCAGTGGCTGGGCTTCCCGGTCAGCGCCCGCTGGCGCGCGCAGCTGTCCGGTTGGCGCGCCGAACCGGCACGGGTGCCCACCCTGATCCTCGATTCGCGCCCCGGGCAGGCGGCCGACGGCTGGTCGCCGCTGGCCGAGGCCGGCGCACGCGTGCTGGCGTTGCCGGCGAGCACGGACTGGGGCGACCTGCACCGGCTGGAGCACGCGATCCTCGCCCCCGACCTGTTGCGCATGGTGGGTGCGGAGCTGGAGTCGGCCGCATGACGGCGGAGCGTGCCTTCCGCTTCGGCCGCGCCCGGCACCTGGTCGGCATCGCCGGCCTGCCGGCCGCCGCGCGCGGTACCGTCGGCGTGATCGTGCTCAATACCGGCCTGATGCATCGCGTCGGTCCGTTTCGCCTGCACGTGGACATGACCCGCCGGCTCAACGCGCTCGGCTATCCCACCCTGCGCTTCGACCTGTCCACCATGGGCGACAGTGGCGCCAGCGCGGAAGCGGGTTCGCGCGAGGAGCAGGTCCGCGCGGACGTGCGCGATGCCGCCGCGCTGCTCGCGGGCCACGCCGGCTGCACGCGCTTCGTGCTGGTCGGCCTGTGCCGCGGCGCGCAGAGTGCCCATATCGCCTGCAGCGAAGCGGGCGTGGCCGGCGCGGTCTTCCTGGACGGCTATATCTATCGCACCGCGGGCTTCAAGCTGCGTCACTACCTGCCGCGGTTGTTCAGCCCGGCGCGCTGGCACGGCTTCCTCGCGCGCAAGCTGCGCGAGGCGATGGTACCGGAGGAGGAGGTCTCCTTCGGCAGCGTCTACCCGCCCCGGGCCAGGGTTCGCAGCGAGCTCGCCGACATGCTGGCGCGCGGGCTGCGGCTCTGCTTCGTCTACAGCGGCGGCATCGGCGAGCAGCTCAACCATCCGCGCCAGTTCCGCGAATGCTACGGGCGCGACGTGGCCGACCATCCGGCGCTGCGCATGGACCTGCTCGACGGCACCGACCATACCTACACGTTGCTCTGCGACCGCGAGCGCCTGTTCGGCCACGTCGAGGGCTGGTTGCTGCAACAGTTTCCACCGACGCCGAAAGCGACGCCGGCGGACTGAGCTGCTCAGGCGGTCGCCGGTCCGCCGCGCATGCGATGCGGCGGTGGCGGCAACTCGTAGTCGCGCCAGTCGTGCGGATTGCCGCTCTTGCCGGCCTCGGCGGCCTTGATGATGTTGTACATCTCGCGCGCGGTGACATAGTGCAGCACGTGGTTGGTGCCGTCGTTGTACGCCCGTTCCAGGTGGGTGTGCATGCGGTCGGCCGCGTCGCCCAGCAAGGTGTCCATGTCGCGCTCCTGGGTGCCGTGGGTATGCACCTTGACGAAGATCCATTCGGGCCGGCCCTCCACGTGGATGCCGGTACGCACCCAGTGGTCCACCCGCGCCGGCGTCGGCGGGCAGCCGCGACGCACGTCGGCGTTCTCGATGCGCGGTACCAGGCCAAAGCGCCGCTCGCGCCAATTCAGTCCCAGCGGTCCCTGCACTATCATCAGGTCGCCGACGGGCGTGCCGCCCACGCGCACCGGCACGCCGGTGTCGTGCGACTTCGGGCGCAGCGGATCGTCGGTGGCGTAGTAGATGCTGTTGACGGTCCGCGTCTGCGTCTCGCTGGGCGCGGACGGCAGGGTGAAGTCGGCGTAGCAGCCCAGCTCGCGCAGCAGGATCAGCTCGTTGTTGAGACCGCACCAGCGGCCGTCGGCGCGCGAGTTGTCGAGGCACCAGTTGCCGTGGATGAAACCGAAGCGCAGCTGGCCGGTCCCCGGGTCCCGCGGCAGCGCGCCGTGGCGTTCGTGCAGCAGCCGGTTGAAGCGGGCTATCGTGGCGGTGAAATTTTCCGGGGTGTCGTTGTCGTGGTGCAGGTGGATCTCGATCTCGCCGTAGCCGTCGGCGCAGAGTGTGGCCAGCTTGTCCAGGTGTTCCTCGACGTATTCCTCCTCGGGATAGAAGAAGCTGTGTTGCGGCGGCCGACCGTCGGCGTCGCGGTGGCGATCGGCCAGCGCGCGGTAGTCGCGGCACCAGCGGTCGACGCGGGCGCGCTGGGTGGCGAGGTCGACGCGGCCCCAGTTCGGTTCGAAATGGTCGACGAAGGCAAACATCACGTGCACCGGGCCGCTGGCCGGGCGCGGCGGCGGGCGCCGGCGCAGGTGGCTGCCCAGCCAGATCTGCATGTTGCGCGAGCGGATCGCCAGCGCCACCGCCACCGCCACCGCGGCGAGCAGCATCAGCGCGACAAGAACGGCGAGCGTGGCGATCAAGGCTTCGCCTCCGGCAGCAGGCCGAGCAGCTGCTCGGCGTTGTTGCGCCATTGGCGCTCGCGCACGATGTATTCGCGCGCGGCGGCGCCGACCCGTTGGCGCTCCCCGGGTTGCGCGGCCAGCTCCAGCACGCGTTGCACGCAGGCCTGCAGCTGGCGCTGCGGGAACAGCCAGCCGGTAAGGCCGTCACCGACCACTTCGGCCACCGGCGCATAGTCGGGTGCGACCATCGCCACGCCCATCGCCATGAATTCGAACAGCTTCACCGGCGAGCCGTAATGGTTGGAGTCGGGCAGTACCGCGTAGTCCATGCAGGCGATCCAGGAAGGTATCTCGGCGTGCGGCACGCGGCCGGGCAGCAGGATGCGGTCGGCCAGGCCGCGCGCCTGCACCCGCGCGCGCACCTCGGGCAGATCGCGACCGTCGCCGACCAGCAGCAGCACCAGTTCCGGGGCCTCGTCCAGCCGTGCGGCGACCGCCTCGACGAACCCGTTGACGCCATGCCAATGCACGAACGCACCGACGTAGCCGCACACCACCCGTCCCGCCACGCCGCGTTCGGCACGCAGGCGTTCGCGGTCGTGCCGCGCCGGATCGAAGCGGGCGAGGTCGGCCGCATTGGGCGAGACCACCGACGGGGCGATGTCGCCGTAGGCGGCCTCGGCCTGCTGCCTGAAGTAGCTGGAAATGAACACCAGCCCGGTCGCGCTGCGCAGGCACCAGCCTTCGATGCGTCGCGCCAGGGATTTCAGCCACAACGGGCGCACCCGCTCGACCAGTGCCGAGTCGTTGATCTCCAGGATCACCGGGATGCCACGCCGCCGCGCCAGCCACACGGTGGCGAACAGGAACAGGGAATAGCGCTCGTAGACGAGCTGCGGCCGGAGCCGCGCGAACGCGCGCCGCATGCGCGCGAGGGTGACCAGGTTGTAGCCCAGCTCCAGCGCCTCGAACAGCACGCCCGGCATGCGCGAGACGATGCCGCCGAGCCCGCCGGGCGGCTTTGTCCGCGCGGCGCCGGCGGCGGGTTCCTGCTCCGGGTCGGCGCCGGGGAAGGACAGCACGTTGACTTCGTGGCCGAGTGCGCGCAGCGCACCGACCACGCCGCGGATGTGCACGCCTTCGACATCGCGCCCGCGGGTGCGGTGGTGATAGAGGATCCTCATGCGGCCGTTGCCGGCAGTGCGTGCAGCTTGCGGCCCCCGGCATGCCACGCGGGCAGCATGCGTGCGAGGATGCGCGCCGCGCAGTCGCTGTCGTCGTGCATCAGCAGTACGTCGCCGTCGGCCGGCGGTCGCCGCAGCAGCCGCGCGGCCAGCTCGTCGGGCGGCTGCGGCTGGTAGTCCAGGCTGTCGTAGGACCAGTAGGCCAGGTTGCGACCGCGCCGCGCAAAGGCCAGCAGCAGCGGCAGCGATACCACGCCGCGCGGCGGCCGGAAGCGGGGCGGCCCGGAACGGTCGAAGCCCGCCAGCAGGCGATCGGTGCGCTCCACCTCGGCCAGTTGCTCGCGCAGGCCGAGTCGATGGAACAGCGGGTGGCTGTACGAATGATTGCCCAGGGTATGGCCCTCCGCCACGATGCGCTCGACCAGCGCGGGATGCCGCTCGACACGCTGGCCGATCACGAAGAAACTCGCCCGCACACCGTGCCGGGCCAGAAGATCCAGCAGCCGGGGCGTGTGCTCCGGGTGGGGGCCGTCGTCGAAGCTGAGATACAGCGCACCCGGTTCGCGCGGGCCGCGCACCAGCACCAGGCGCTCGGGCAGCAGGCCGAGTACTTGCTGTCGCGTCGGCCGGATCCTCACCGCAGCACCGCCGCCGCGGCTTCGCCGCGCATCGCCTGCTGCAGCACCGCATCCAGCCGGTCGATGTTGCTGTCCCAGCCGAAGCCGTGCGCGTGCTTCGCGATGGCGGCGTGGTCCCAGGACCGTGCCGCCGCTACCGCCAGCGCGTCGGCGAGCGCGACGGGGTCGCCCGGCGGCACCAGCAGGCCGGCATGCGCGGGCACCACCTCGGGAATGCCGCCCACCCGCGTCGCCACCACCGGCGTGCCGCAGGCCATCGCCTCCAGCACCACGTTGGGCACGCCTTCGTTGTGGCTGGGCAGGCACAGCAGGTCGGCGGCGCGGAACCAGTCAGGCAGCGCCTCGTGCGGCATCGCGCCGGCCAGCTGCACGCGCGCCTCGATGCCCAGCGCGCGCGCGCGAGCGAGCAGCGTGCCGCGGCAGGCGCCTTCGCCCACGTAGACCAGGCGCGCCTGCGGTTGCGCCATGGCCAGCGCCGCATGAGCCTCCAGCAGGTCGAGGCAGCCCTTGCTCGCCTTCAGGTTGCCGACATAGAGCAGCAGCGGGCCGGCCGTGCCGGCCAAGCCGAGTCGCGCGCGTGCCGCGGTCCGGTCGCCCGGAGCAAAGCGTGCAGCGTCGACACCGTTGTAGACCGCGTGCACGCGCGAGGGGTCGGCGCCCAGCGCCACCGCCTTGTCGGCCAGCGCGCGGCTCACCGCCACCACCGCGGCGGCACCGCGCAGGCTGGCGGCGATCTGCGGCCGGCGCAGTGCGTGCGTGGCCTGCACGTTGAGGTCGCTGCCGTGCACTTTCACCACGTACGGAATGCCGAGCAGGCGCGCAAGCCAGCCGGCGGCCACCGCATCGGGATAGGCCCAGCTCGCGAGGATGCCGTCGTAACCTGCCGTGCGCAGGCGCCGGCCGCGCTGCAGCAGCAGTGACAGCAGCCAGCAGCCCGCATGCAGCGCGCGGCCGAAGCGCGGCGGATAGACAAACACGAAATGGTCGGTGTGCAGGCCCGGCACCTCGACGCTGCCGCGCCGCCCGCGCAGGCGCTCGCGGAAATCCACCGCGGTGACCACGTGCAGCTCATGGCGCCGGCCCAGGCGTTCGAACTGCTGGCGGTTGAACGCGCCACGCAACGGGTCCCAGGGCGTCGGGAACAAGTTGGTCAGCACCAGCAGCTTCATGCAGCCTGCCCCCGCGACTCGTACAGCGCGGCGTAGCGCGCAGCCATCGCCTCGAGCGAGCCGCGCGTCTCCATCATCGCGCGGGCGGCCGCACCGCAGCTCGCGGCGCGCTGCGGATCCCGCAGCAGGTCGAGGATCGCCTGCGCCAGCGCGTCGGCGTCACGCGCCGGCACGATGCGGCCGGTGACGCCGTGCTGCACGATCTCGCGGTTGCCGCCCACGTCGGTGGCCACGATCGGCAGCGCGGTGGCCGAGGCTTCCAGCAGCGCCATCGAGTAGCCCTCGCTCACCGAGGACAGCACGAACACGTCCAGCCCCTGCAGCAGCTCGCGCACGTCGCTGCGGTCGCCGAGGAAATACACCGCCCCGGCCAGGCCCTCGTCGCGTGCGCAGGCTTCCAGTTCCGGCCGCAGGAGGCCGTCGCCGACCAGCAGCAGCGCGCTGTCCGGCTGCTGCCCGTGCACGCGGCGGAAGGCGCGGATCAGGCCGACCTGGTCCTTGGCCCAGTTGAGCCGTCCCACCGTACCGACCAGGCGTGTCTGCGGCGACAGTCCGAGCGCCTGGCGCAAGCGCTCGCGCGCGGCCGGCGAGGCGGTCGCGAATTCCTGCACGCGCAGGCCGTTCGGCACCACGCGTAACTTGCGGCGCGGCACCAGCCCTTGCTCGATCGCGCCATTGCACGCTGCCTCGCAGACCATCGCCACCGCGTCGGTGCGCGCCAGGCTGGCGCGATAGAGTATTTCCGCCCGGTTCCAGCGTTGCATGCCGCCCATGCCGTGGCGGGTGTTGATGAGCTTGCCCACGCCCAGGCCGAGGCTGGCCAGCACCGCGAGGTAATGCGCCACGGCATTGTGGCTGTGCAGCACGTCGGTGCGGTGGGCGCGGATCAGCCGGCGCACGCGCGACAGCGCCTTGAGGTCGAAGCCCCTGCGCTTGTCGCAGGCGTGCACCGGGATGCCGGCGGCATCCAGCTCGTGCGCCAGCGTGCCGCGTTCGAACAGGCATACCACCTGGCAATGGTGGCCTTGCTGCTGCTGCAGCTTGACCAGGTCGAGCACGACGCGTTCCAGCCCTCCGCGGTTGAGGTTTTCCACGATGTGGGTGATGTTCATCGGTGCATTCAGGAGGAGGAAGGTGGCAGGGCGGAGACGGTGACGCGCAGCTTGCCGCTGGGCGTCAGGGGAAGGTCGTCGACGATGCGGCACTCGAGCGCGACGCTGTCGCCGACCACCTTCGCCAGTTCGCGGCGTATCCAGGCCATCGCATCGTCGTCGAAGCGTTCATCGCAGACCAGCGCGAGCTCCAGCCGGTCGAGCCGGCGCTGCACCAGCTGGAAGCGGCGCAGGCCCGGCACGTCCTTGAGCATGTGGGGGAAGAACTCGCCGGGCAGCAGATGGCCGGCGGTCGTGCGGATCGCATCCAGCTTGCGGCCGTCCACCTGCGCCAGCAGCGGCAGGCCGCGTCCGCACGGGCAGGTCGCGGAGCCGGCGGTGGCCAGGTCGCCGTTGGCGTAGCGAAGCAGCGGCATGCCGTAGTTGGACAGGTCGGTGAGCAGCACTTCGCCGCTCCCGCCCGCAGCCGTGGTGCCGTGCAGCTCCACCACCAGATGGTCGGCGTTGACGTGCAGGCCGTGCCGGTGCTCGCATTCGGAAGCGATCAGCATCACCTCGCGGCAGCCGTAGGTGTTGTAGGCCGGGCAACCGAACGCACGCTCGATCAGTTCGCGCTGGAAGTCGTGCAGCGCCTCGGCGGCGCCGAGCACGGCGGCCGGCGGCCGCGCCAGCGTGCGGCGCCGGTCGAGCAGCCACTGCGCCAGTCGCACCAGCGGGCCGACATAGCCCACGATCACCTCGGGCCGGTAGGCATCGATGGCGTCGACGTAATCGCCGAGGTTGGCGTCGGTCATGTGGAAGCTGTTGAGCATGCGCCGGGCGAACGCCGCGTGGTACAGCCGCTCCTTGAACTGGTGCAGGCGCTGCGGCTCGCCCACCGCGCCGCCCCACACGTACAGCGTGCGCCGGCCCATGCGTGCGCCGGCCCAGCCATAGCCGCGCCACATCACCGCAGTGCGCCGCTCGTTGCTCTCGCGGGTGTAGCCGAAGCGCATCGGCTGGCCGGTGGAGCCGCCGGTGGCCTTGTACAGGAGCTGGTCGTGCCAGCCGTCGGCCTTGAATTCGTCGAAGTGCGCGCGGATCTCATCCTTCCCGAGCACCGGCAGGCGCGCGTAGTCGTCCAGGCTGCGGATGTCCGCCGCCGCGATGCCGAGCTCGCGCCAGCGGCGGCGATACCAGGGCACGTTCTGTTCGCAGTGTCGCAGCAGGCGTTGCAGGCGCTCCAGCTGCAGGGCACGCAGTTGTCCGGGCGCCAGCCACTGGTCGTGCTCGTAGCTGGCGAGGAAGTCCAGCGTGCGGCGCCGGCGCAGGCCCGATTCGTAGGCCGGGTAGAGCACCCGGCGGAACACCTGTTCGTAGAGGCTCACGACTGCTGCCCCGCACGCGCGCCGGACCAGGCCAGCAGGCGTCCCAGCAGCAGCGGCCGGCCCGCCGCGAAGCGCTGGTGCAGGCTCTTCAGCTGCTCGATGTCCGCGCCCGTCCAGCAGCGCAGCCACAGTGTCAGCGGCAGGTACGCCGCGACCAGCAGCGGTCCGCCCAGCAGCAGCGTGAACAGCGGCGGCAGGCGCAGCGGCAGCATCAGCGAGGCGGTGGCGCCGGCCAGCGTGGCGGCCAGCACGATGCGCCCCAGCCGGCGCCACTCCAGCGGCATTCCGCCGACGCGCATGCCCAGCACCACGTAGGCCGAGGAGCTGACCACCGCGGCGATCACGATCGCCGCCATCGCGCCGTGCAGCCCGAAATGCCGGACCAGGGTCACGTCCACGCCGATCTTGAACGCGCCGAACAGCAGGGTGAGCGTGAGGATCACGTGCTGACGGTCGGCGCTCACCAGCAGGCTGGTCGCGCCCTGCGCCGAGGTGTTCAGCGCGCTAGCCAGCATGCACAGCGCGAACACCGGCGCGGCGGCGGCATAGGCGGTGCCGTACAGCAGCCCGATCACCGCGCTCGCGAAGCAGGCGCCGAACGCCACCATCGGCGCGCTCAGCATGGCCAGGTACGAGGTCACCGTCACGAAGCGGCGGCCGCCCACGGCGCGCCCTTCGCTCAGCGCCTTTGCCATCATGGGCAGCAGCACCGCGCTGAACACCCCGGGCACCAGCAGCATGATGCCGCTGGCCAGCTGGAAGGCCACCTTGAAGTACCCCGCCGCGGTGGCGCTGGCGAACAGGTTGAGGAACAGGATTTCCACGTCACTGGCGATCAGGAAGCTCACGATGATGGTCAGCGAGACGATGCGCAGGTGCCGGCGGATGCGCCGCAGCAGTTCGCCCGGCAGATCGCCCAGGCGCGGCAGCGGCGCCAGCAGGCGATGCACCTGGTACTGCGAGGCGAGCAGGAACACCGCGCTGGAGATCGCGTACATCACCACGAACCACAGGATGTCGCCGTGCAGGAGCATCGCGACCACCACCAGCGCCAGATTGGTCGGCGCCGCCACCAGGGTGATGCGGGCGGTGGCGTCGAAGGCCTCGAAGCCCTTCGCGATCGCCACGTTGAACATGTAGGGAGCGCGCATGCCCACCGCGGCCGCCAGCAGCGCGAATTCCAGCAGGTCCAGCTCGGCGGCGTAACGCCGCCCAAGCAGCAGGTACGCGCCCAGGCCGAGGCCGAGCACCACCAGCAGGTGCCAGCGCTGCACCTTGCGCATGTAGGCCAGCATGGGCCGGATCAGCTCGGGCTGCCGGCTGCCGCGCAGCTCCGCCACGAACTTGATCACGCCGGTGGTGATGCCCGAATTGGTCACCACGATGCCGATCGCCGCGAACCAGATGAACAGGCCGTAGATGCCGTAGTGGCGCGGCCCCAGGTGGCGCGCGATCAGCACCGCGCAGACCATGCCGAGGAAATACTCGACGTAGATCCCCAGCGAGGAGAACAGCGTGTTGCGCAAGGTGAGGGAGCGTGGGGTCATGTGCTTGGGGTCATGGGCGCGGAGTCATGGCATTCGCAGCAGCACGGCCACCAGCACATAGAGCGCCGCGATGACCATCAACGAGATCGGCAGCCAGCGCCAGCCGCTGGCTGAGAGGGTGAAACGCGGCAGCGTGTCGTGGCGCTGACGCAGGCTGGTGTAGTGGCCCACCACGATGGCGGCCAACGTGTAGAGCATGATGTTGTAGCTGCGGCTGAGGAAGAACGCGGCGGTGAAGAAGCCGCACAACGCGCAGAACAGGGTCAGCGACAGCGCCTGTTCGGCGCGGTCCCGGCGCGCTTCCGCAGCGGTGTCCGCGCGGTCCGCCGCGGCTCCCCCCCTAATTGCCGTGACGGCCGTACCGCGCGGGGCCGCGGGCGAGCGCCGCTCCATGCCGATGCCGGCGGGCACCGCCCGCGCCAGCGCCAGCCGTGCTGGCTGGCGCGCTGGCGTCACCGCGCGCACGGTGGCCTGCACTGCCTGCGTCAGCCCGGCCTGCAGGCGCAGCAGACGCCACATCATCCAGAAGCCGTAGCCGACGAAGGCCAGCCAGGTCACGAAGCCCAGGAGGCCGGTCTCGGCCAGCACCAGCACGAGGGAGTTGTGCGCGGTCAGCGTATTGTAGTCGGTGAAATTGCCGAAGCCCACGCCGAACAGCGGATGCGTCTTGAACATGTCGAAGCCCTCGTACCAGGCATCCACGCGGCCGAAGGCGGACTCCTCGTCCGGGTCGAGGTCGTTCATGCGCGTGGAGGGCAGCAGCATCAGCCCGACCAGGCCGGCGAAGCTCAGCGAACCGGCAGTGAGCAGCCCGCGCTTCTGCCATAGCCAGACCGCGCCCATCATCAGCACCGCCAGCTGGGTGCCACGCGACTTGGTGAGATAAATGCCGGCCAGCAGCAGCACGATGCCGGCGCGCCAGAACCAGCGGCCGAGGAAGCCGGCACGCGCGGCGACGCAGAACAGCATCGGCAGCGCCATCACGAACAGCAGGCCGAGGTCGTTGGGGTCGTTGAAGATGCCCACGTAGCGGATGCGCCCGTCCTCGCCCAGGGTCATGCCGGTCCAGCCCACGCCGTGGCTGGCCTGCTGCAGGCTGTGCAGAGCCAGCACCATCGCGCACAACCCGATCACCGCGAAAGTGGTGGCGGTGCGGCGCGGATCGTCGATGGCGCTCGCCAGTACGAAGAACACGATCAGCGAGGGCCCCATCTGCTCGATCACGTATTCCATGCCGCCGGACCAGCCGTTGACCACCATCGAGGCCATCGCGATCAGCACGAACAGCGGCAACAGCAGGAACTGCGGCGCACCGGGCGTGCGTGCGCCGCGCAGCAGCCAGCCGACGAAGGCCAGCAGCAGGGTCAGCGACATCACCGGCAGGCCCGCCATGCCGGGCAGGAAGTCCTGCGGACGGACGATCGCGAAAGCGAGATAGACGAGGATCAGCAGGAACATGCGCGCCACTCCCCGCAGGCGCCCGCAGGCGCATCCTGGCATGCCGCCGAGGTGACGTTGCTGACGCGCCACTTGATCACCACAGGTGCAGCCTCCGGTTGCGGGCGAACGCCAGCAGCGCCTGCGCGGCGAACAGGTTGAGATAGCAGAACGCGGTCAGCAGCCGCACGGGTTGGCGCCCGCCCAGCGCAGGCAACAGGCGCCCCGCCACCACTGCGGCGAGTGCGGCGAGCAGACCCAGCGCGGTCGCCGCGAACAGCGCGTGCTGCGTCGCCAGCAGTGTCGCCGAGAGTGCCAGCGCCAGCAGCAGCCACGGCGCCAGCAGGCGCAGCAGCTTGTGGCTGACAAAGCGGAACCACAACGGGTTGCGCCACGGCAGCAGCAGCCAGGGCGCCAGCTGCACCAGCTGGTAGTTGCCGGCCAGCGTGCGGATCTTGCGGCGCTGCTCCTCGCGCGGCTGCTGCGAGCTGCCGTCCCAGGCTATCGCTGCCGGCTCGTACACCACGCGCAGTCCGGCCGCGGCCACCTGCATCGGCACCAGCACGTCGTCCAGCACGGTGCCCGAAGGCAGCGGGCGGAATAGCGAGCGGCGCATCGCGTACAGCGCACCGCTGACCCCGATCACCGAGCCGGAGCGGCTTTCGCTGGCGCGGATCAGCGTCTCGTAGCGCCAGTACGCATCAATGCCGCGGGCGAAGCCAGTGTGCGCGTCGAACAGGCGCAACTGCCCGCCGACCGCGCCCACGTGCGCATCGCCAAGGTTCACTACCAGCTGGCGCAGCGCGTCCGGCTCCAACCGCTGGCGCACGTCGGTCATCAGCAGCACTTCGCCGTGCGCCTGCGCCACCGCGTCGTTGAGGCAGGCGGCCTTGCCGCGCCGTTCGGCGAACTCCAGCACGCGGATGCGTGCATCGCCGAGCGCGCGGGCGCGCGCGGCCGTGTCGTCGCGGCAGCCATCGCAGGCCACCACGACGTCGAGCTGGCCGGGTGGGTAGTCCAGCGCGAGCAGGTTGGCCAGCTTGGCCTGCACGTGCGCAGCACCGTCGTGCACGGCGAGCACGGCGGTGACACGCGGCGTCCATGCGCGTCGTTGCACGGGGCGCGGCCGCCAGCGTGCCAACGCCGCGACCCACAGCGGATAGCCGGCGAAGACGTGCGCGAGGCCGAGCGCCGATATCGCAAAGACTTCACTGGCAAAGCCAATCAAGGCCGTTCCCCCATGCTTCGGCGAAGACGAGCCGCGCGCCCAGCCCCGGCCAACGATGCAGCCGCAGCAGCGACGATCGCGGGTCGTCCTTCGCTTTCGCGAACAGTCCATCGGCCAGCAGTCCCAACCTGCCAGAGGCCACGCCGGGTCGCGGCGGAATGGGTGTGGCGCGGATAGGCCAGTGCCTGCGCCCACCCGCCGTGGCGTCGCCGCCGGGTGGCAGCCTGCTCCAGCACGCCTCCGTCGCCGTACTGGCAGGCCAGCCATTTCTCCTTGCGGATCTCGCTCAGCGGAAAAGCGGAGCCGGTCATCGGTTCCGCATATCGGCCATCAAGACGGTCGTTCATGCTGTCCCCTGTTTCGAACAATCCCCTGTCCAACAGCCATCGGTCGAAACGGTGTCGTCATTATGGTCATGGCACCTCGGAATGGCGATTGGTGGATGGGTGTTGGCATGCCGGCGCATTCCGCATCAGCGCAGGCCCAGCAGCCGCCGCAGTCGGCGGCCGAACGGGGCGTGCTGTCCGGCCGCGGCCGGCTCGGGCAACTGCCCGGCCAGCGCGGCGAGGGTGCTGCTGGCGATATCCAGCAGGTTCAGCCGCACGCCGGTCTCGCGCTGCACGCGTGCGGCCAGCTCCACCGCCAGCAGCGAGTGGCCGCCGACATCGAAGAAGTTGTCCTGCGGCGCCAACGCGCTCACGCCGATCAACTCGCACCACACGGCACCCAGATAGCGGCGGCGCGGATCGCCGTCCGCGCCTGGCGCCGCGGGCTCGCTCCCGGCCGTCGCCACCGGCGGCGGCAGCGCCTTGCGGTCCAGCTTGCCGTTCGGCGTCCGCGGCAACGCTTCCAGCCGCACGATGTGCTGTGGCCGCATGTAGCCGGGCAGTTGCGCTTCCAGCGCGCCGCGCAGGCGCGGCAGCAGGCTGCTTTCCGCCTCGGCGGCGACCACGTAGAGCACCAGGCGCTGGTCATGGCCGGAAAACTCGCACAGCACCACCGCCGCATCCGCCACGGCGGAGTCCTCGCGGGCGATCGATTCGATCTCGCCGGGTTCGATGCGGAAGCCGCGGAGCTTGATCTGGAAGTCGACGCGGCCGAGGTGCTCGAGGGTGCCGTCGGGCCGCCAGCGGCCGCGGTCGCCGGTGCGGTAGAGGCGGGCGGCCGGCTCGCTGGAGAACGGATCGGCGACGAAGCGCTCGGCGGTGAGTTCCGGCCGGTGCAGGTAGCCGAGCGCCACGCCCGCGCCGCCGATCCACAGCTCGCCCGGCACGCCGGGCGGACAGGGCTGGCGCCGCTCGTCCAGCACCCACACCGTGGTGTTCGCGATCGGCGTGCCGATGGTGATCGGCTGGTCCTTTTCGACCTTCGCGCAGGTCGACCACACCGTGGTCTCGGTGGGTCCGTACATGTTCCACAGCTCGGCGCAGCGATCGAGCAGCGCGGCGGCCAGATCCGGCGCCAGCGCCTCGCCGCCGCACAGCGCG
>NZ_JBXCIJ010000005.1:0-268096 GCF_057031145.1 Rhodanobacter sp. sgz306013 | reverse complement strand
ACGGCGAGCAGGCGGTCGTCGGCGTGCAGGCCGGGACGCTCGGCCATGCTGGCGAGGAAGTTGGCGACGGCGCGATGCGGGATCGCCACGCCCTTGGGCCGGCCGGTGGAGCCGGAGGTGTAGATCACGTAGGCGGTCGACGACGGATCGATGGCCAGCGCGGGCGGCGTGGCCGGCAACGCGTCCCAGCCGGCGGGCGGCGCGTCCAGTGCGATCGGCGACCGGTCCGGCAGGTCGAAGCGTGGCAGCAGCGAGACCTGCGTGAGCAGCACGGCCAGCTTCGCGTCGGCGACCATGTAGGCGAGCCGCTCGGCGGGGAAGCCGGGGTCGAGCGGCACGTAGCCGGCACCGGCCTTGAGGGTGCCGAGCAGGGCGGCAAGCATGGCGGGGCCACGTTCCAGGGCGATGCCGACGAGGTCGCCGGGACCGACGCCCTGCGCGATCAGGCCGTGGGCGATGCGGTTGGCCTGTTCGTCGAGGGTGCGGTAGCTCAGCGTCTGCTCGCCGCAGCGCAGCGCGGGGCGGTCCGGCGAAACGGCCGCCTGGCGTTCGAAGGCGCCGTGCATGGTATTCGCGGCATCGTCCCAGGCCCGCGGCGGCGGCTGCAGCGCCGCCAGTTCGCGCTGCGTGCTCGCATCGACCAGCGCCAGCGCGCCCAGCGCGCAGTCCGGATCCGCCACTGCGGCACGCAGCAGGGTCTCGTAGGCGCGCAGCCAGCAACGCACGGTGGCGGCATCGAACAGGCCGCTGTTGTATTGGCATTCCAGGCGCAGGCCGCCGTGCTCCTGCACCGCGTTGACGAATAGCTCGAAGTTCTCGTAGCGGCGCGGCACGCTGGCGAAGTCCAGCCGCAGCCCCGGGAAGGCCTCGCCTTCCTGCTCCAGCGCCTGGTCGATGTTGAAGAGCACGCTGACCAGCGGCAGGCGCGCCGGATCGCGCGCGGTGTCCAGCTGCTGCAGCAGGCTGCCGAAGGTGCAGCGCTGGTGTTCCAGCGCGTCGAGCAACTCCCCGCTCGCCGCGGCCAGCATCCGCGAGAACGGCAGCGCCGGATCGGCGCCGCAACGCAGTGGCAGCAGGTGCACGCCGTGGCCGACCAGCTGGCCCAGGCCCTGGTTGGCCTGCGCCGCGGCGGGGATGCCGAGCACCACCTCGTCCTGTCCCGCCAGCCGGCCGAGCAAGCCCGCGAAGCTGCCGAGCAGCGCGGCGAACAGGCTCGCACCGTGATGCGCCGCCAGCTGGCGCAAGGCACCGACCAGCCCGGGATCGAGCCGGTGATCCTCGCGACCGGAGGCGAAGCCGCGCCGCGGCGGCCGCGGGCGGTCGCCCGGCAGGTCCAGCGCCGGCACGGGATGCGCGTGATGGGCCACCCACCACGCCTCGTCGGCGGCGCCGGCCTGGCGACCCGCCGGGCCGGCACACTGCAGGGCGTAGTCGGCGAACGAGGGCGCCGGTGGCAACGCCGCGCCACCGGCACCGGTACGCTGCCCGTACAGCGCGCCCAGTTCGCGCACGATCACCCACCACGACCAGCCGTCGCAGACCAGGTGGTGCGCGCCGAGCAGCAGCACGTGTTCCTGCGCGTCCAGGCGCAGCAGTTCGGCGCGGAACAGCGGGCCGGTCTCCAGATCGAACGGCGTCAGCACGGCCTGCGCGCGATGCTGCTCCAGCGCGGCGGCGCGCGCGGACGCATCGAGTGCGTCCAGTTCGTCCTGCCGCACCGCGAGCGCGGCGCTGCCGGCCACGCAGAAGGTCTCGCCGTCCGGACCGAAGCTGGCGCGCAGCGCGTCGTGGCGGTCGACCAGCACCTGCAGCGCATCGAGCAGGGCCGCGCGGTCGAGCGTACCTCGCAGCGTGAGCGCCACTACTTCGTTGTAGGCCAGCGAAGCCTCCTCGCCCAGCTTCGCGGCCAGCCAGATCTCGCGCTGCGCCTCGGTACTGGGCACCACGCGTTCCAGCGCGGGACCGGCGAACGGATCGTAGTCGACGGCCGCAAGGCCGGCGTGCGCGTCCATCGGCGTGTTCATGGCTCGACCTTCATGTACTTGCCGGGCTGCGCCGGGTTGGGCACGAACCAGCACGGTCGGCCGTCGGGCTCGCGGCCCAGCCGCGCGCCGGGTACCGGCGGCCTGGCCGCGTCCATCACCGTCTGTGCCGCCGGGACGTTGCGCGGCAGGAAGCCGGCCTCCTGCAGTTCAAGCACCGATTCCTTGTACGCCTGGGTGATCTGGCGGAAATCCGCTTCGCTGTGCGCAGTGGTGAAGAAGCAGGGAAAGTTGTCCAGGATGTGCACGCCGCGGCTGCGCATCATCGCGAACAGCAGATCCTGCAGCGGGTGGTCTTCGAGGAACTGGGTGCGCCACAGCGAAGCGAACTGCTTGACCGCGATCGGCGCGCCCACCTCCACGAAGAAGCCGTTGAGCTCGTCGGCCATCGCCGCGGTACGCGCGTTGAGCCGCTCCTGCAGCGCGGGACCCTCGTGCTTCAGGTGCTCCAGCACGGCCTTCGCGGCGGCCAGCGCCAGCGGATGGCGCACGAAGGTGCCGGCGAAATAGGTGACGCCCACGGTGGGCACCGAACCGTCGCCGTACTGCCACGCGCCGCCGTCCAGCGCGTCCATGTATGCGCGCCGGCCCGCGATCGCGCCGATCGGGTAGCCGCCGCCGATCACCTTGCCGTAGGTGGCGAGGTCGGCACGGATGTCGAACAGCGCCTGGGTGCCGCCCGGGTGGCAGCGGAAGCCGGTGACGATCTCGTCGAAGATGCACAACGCGCCGCTGGCTTCGGTGATCGCGCGCACTTCGCGCAGGAACTCCACCGGGCGGAAATCCGGACGCCGGCTCTGCACTGGCTCGATCAGCACCGCGGCCAGCTCGTGCGCATGCTCGCGGATGACCTGCAGCGACTCCGGCGTACCGTAGTCGAGCACCAGCACGTGCTCGGCGGTGTTGCGCAGGATGCCCGGCGCGGCCGGTACCGCGCGCAGCTTCTTCGTGCCGCGCACGATCACTTCGTCGTTGATGCCGTGGTAGGAGCCGGTGAACAGCGCCACGGTCTCGCGCCCGGTCACCGTGCGTGCGACGCGCAGCGCGCCCAGCACCGCTTCCGAACCGGTGTTGCACAGCGCCGCGCGCTCGTGCCCGGTGACCTCGCACAGCAGCTTCGCCACCTCGCCGGCGAGCGGGTGTTGCGGGCCGATCTCGTAGCCCAGTTCCAGCTGCCTGCGTACGGACTCCAGCACGAAATCCGGCTGCCAGCCGAACAGGCTCATGCCGAAGCCGTTCAGCGCATCGACGTATTCGTTGCCGTCCAGGTCCCACAGGCGCGCACCCTTCGAGCGCTCGACCACCAGCGGGTAGACGATCTCCTTGGTCAGTGGGCGGAAGCCGCTGACCACGCGCGGGTCGGCCATGTGCGGACGATGGGCCTCGGTGTACGCCTTCGATTTCCGGGTGCGTGCCACGTAACGCTCGACGAAGCGGTCCAGCCGCGCCTGCTGGCGCGGTGACAGCTCGGCCTTGCCGGTGTCGATGCGCGCGATCGCACCGAAGGCCTTCTTCACGTCGTAGCGGGTGTGCGCCAGCGCCGTTTCTTCGTCGCCGGCGGCAGGAGCGGCTGCCGCCGTGGCGGCCGGCACCGGCACGGGCACCGGTGCCGGTGCGGCAAGCGGGGTGACAGGCGTGCCGTTGAGCAGGGCGAGTTGCTGCGCCATCAGCTGCATCTGCTGCGCGATCACCTGCTGCACGTAGCCTTCGGGCAGGGTGGCGGCGGGTACCGGCGCTTGCGGCACCGTCGCCGCAGGCGGGACCGGCGCGGGAGCGGCCGGCGCTTCCGGCGCCAGCTGCGCGTCGAGCAGCGCCGCCAGTTGCGCGAAGCTCGCGCAGTCGCCCATCAGCTGGCGGAAGCTCACCTGCACCGAGAAGGCCTTGGACAGGTGCAGCGCCACCTGGGTCAGCATCAGGCTGTCCAGCCCCAGCTCGATGAAGTGGCTGGCGGGATCGGCGTCGGCGAGGTCGAGGCCGGAGATGTCCTCGAACGCTGCTTTCAGCTGGCCGATCAGGCGGGGCCGGCGATCCATGGACGACACGGCGGGAGTAGGCATGGGCGTTCCCTCGGCAGGCGGCAGCGAGGCGGTGGGGGCGGTTGCGGGCACGGGTGCGGGTTCCCGCGATGCCGGCGCCGCCTCGACCCAGTGGCGCTGGCGCTCGAACGGATAGGTTGGCAATACCAGGCGCCGGCGGCGCGCGCGGTGGTCGAGTGCCGTCGCATCGATCGCGATGCCGCGGCACCAGGCCTCGCCAGCCGCGGCGAGCAGGCTGGCGTGCTCGGCCGCGGCGGCATCGGCCAGCGAGGCAAGCGCGTCGACGGTGCCGCGCGCCGCGCCGAGCTGCTGGCGCGCGAGCGTGCTCAGCACCGCGCGCGGGCCCACTTCGAGCAGCACGCGCGCCGGCGCGTCGAGCAGCGTCCGCAGTCCGGACGCGAAACGCACCGGTTCGCGCAACTGCCGCGCCCAGTGGCCCGGCGACATGGCGTCGCCGGGCGCGAGCGGAAGCCCGGTGACGCTGGACACGATGGGCAGCAGCGGTTCACAGCGTGCGGTCGCCGCGACCGCGGCGCGGAACGGCTCCACTGCGGCCTCCATCATCGGCGAGTGGAACGCGTGCGAGGTACGCAGCGGGCGGCAGGCGATGCCTTCGCGTTCGAGCGCAGCCTGGAAGCACGCGACCGCGGGCGACGGCCCGGCGACCACGCAGGCATCGGGCGCGTTCTCGGCCGCCAGCGCAAGGTCCTCCGGCAACCGCTCGAGGAGTGCCGCGGCGGCCAGCCGCACCGACAGCATCGCGCCGGCCGGCTGTGCCTGCATCAGCTGGCCGCGTCGCGCCACCAGCCGCGCGGCGTCGCCCGGTGCGAACACGCCGGCCAGGGTCGCCGCGGCGAATTCGCCCACGCTGTGGCCGAGCATGGCGGCGGGCGCGACGCCCAGGCTCATCCACCAGCGCCCAAGCGCGTACTCGAGCGCAAACGTGGCCGGCTGCATCACCGCGGTCGGCAGCAAGGCCTCGGCATCGTCGGTGAAGCAGCGCTCGCGCAGGTCGAAACCGAAGTCGCCGCCCAGCGCGACGGCGCATTCGTCGAAGGCGGCGCGGAACACCGGTTCGCGGCGATGCAGCTCACGGCCCATGCCGGCGTATTGCGCACCCTGGCCCGGGAACAGGAACACCACGTCGGGCGACTGCGCCGCGCGGCTGCGCGCGACCGCGGCCTTCGCGCGCAGCCGCGCGGCGGTCCCGGCGCCATCCTCGGCGACCAGCGCAAGACGATGGCCGAATGCCTTGCGGCCCGCCGCCAGCGTCCACGCCGCGTCGGCGAGGTTCAGCGCGGGGTGCGCATCGAAGTGATCGGCAAGACGCGTCGCCATCGCCGCCAGCGCGTCCGGCGTCCGCGCCGACAGCCGCAGCAGCTGCGGACCCTCGGCGGGCATCGACGCCTCCCGCGCCGGCGCTTCTTCCATCACCACGTGCGCGTTGGTCCCGCCCACGCCGAAGGAGCTCACGCCCGCACGGCGCGGCGTGGCGCCCGCCTCCCAGTCGCACAGCGCGTCGTTGACCACGAATGGCGAGGCGGCGAAATCGATCGCAGGATTCGGCGTGTGGAAATGCAGGCTCGGCGGCAGCTTCCGCTCGGCCAGCGCGAACGCGGTCTTGATCACGCCGGCGGCGCCGGCGGCGATCACCAGGTGGCCCACGTTGCTCTTCAGCGAGCCGATGCGGCAGAAGCCGGTATCCGCCGTGCCCTGGCGAAACGCGCGAGTGAGGCCTTCCAGCTCGATGGGATCGCCGATCGGCGTGGCGGTGCCGTGCGTTTCCACGTAGCTGATGCTGCGCGGCGGGACGCCCGCGCGCGCCTGCGCCTGCGCCACCACCCGCGCCTGCCCCAGGCTGCTGGGCGCCATGAAGCTGGCCTTGCCGCCGCCGTCGTTGTTCACCGCGCCGCCGCGGATCAGCGCGATCACCGGGTCGCCGTCGGCCAGCGCGTGGGACAGGGGACGCAACAGCAGCACGCCGGCGCCATCGCTGAACACCGTGCCGGCCGCCTGCGCGTCGAAGCTGCGGGTGTGGCCGTCGGGCGACAGCATGGTGCCTTCCTGGCCCAGGTAGCCGCTGCGCGGCGGGCAGGTGATCGCCACGCCGCCGGCCAGCGCCATGCCGCAGCGTCCGCCGCGCAGCGCTTCCACCGCCTCGCAGATCGCCACCAGCGAGGTAGAGCACGCGGTGTTGATGCTGAGCGTCGGGCCGGTGAGGTTGAGCCGGTGGGCGACGCGGCTGGCGACGTAGTCTTTCTCGTTGGCCAGCATCACCTGGAAAGCGCCGAACCGCGCGACGAGATCCTGCCGCGCGGCGAGGTGGTGCTGGAAGTAGGTGGCGTTGTGCATGCCGGCGAATACGCCCACCGGCACCGTCTCCGCGTCCGGCACGTGGCCGGCGCGCTCCATGCATTCCCAGCACAGTTCCAGGAACAGCCGCTGCTGCGGGTCGGTGAGCTCGGCCTCGCGGGGCGGCATGCCGAAGAACCCGGCGTCGAACCACTCCACGTCCTGGAGCACGCCACGCGCGCGCACGTAGGCGGGGTCGCCGCGCAGCGAGGCGGGGATCGACGCATCCAGCTCGCCGTCGGCAAAGTACGTGATCGACTCGCGTCCCGCGCAGAGGTTGTCCCAGAACGCCTCCACGCTGGCGGCGCCGGGGAAGCGCCCGGCCATGCCGATGATGGCGATGGGCTCCTCGCCGCCGTGCGCCGCCGCGTCCGGCGCCAGCGCCGCATCCGGTGCCTGCAGCGCGCGGGCGACGCCGGCGGGCGTGGGCGTGTCGAAGAACGCGGCGGGCGTGGGCGCCATGCCGCACTGTTCGCGAATGCGCAGCAGCACTTGCAACGCCAGCAGCGAGCTGCCGCCGAACTCGAAGAAGTGGTCGTTGCGGCCGACCTCGTCGATCGCCAGCACCTCGGCAAAGGCACGGCACGCGGCGGCTTCCAGCGCGCCCTGCGGAGGCACGCAGGGCTGCGCCCATTCGGGGCGGCTGCGATCCGGCGCGGGCAGCGCATTTCGGTCGAGTTTGCCGTTGCGGGTGACCGGCAGCGATGCCAGCAGCAGGCAGCGCGCCGGCACCATGTAGTCGGGCAGGTGCCGGCCGAGTTGCGCGCGCAGCGCGGAGGCGCTCGGGGCCCCGTCGGCCACGACATAGGCCACCAGTTGCCGTTGGCCCGGTCGGTTCTCGCGCGCCAGTACCGCGCAGGCGCGCACGCCGTCGATCGAGCGCAGCGCGGCCTCGATTTCGCCCAGCTCGATGCGGTGGCCGTGGATCTTCACCTGGTCGTCCAGCCGCCCGGCGAACTCCACCACGCCCTCGGGCAGCCAGCGCGCACGGTCGCCAGTGCGGTACATGCGCTCGCCGCTCGCCGGGTTGGTGACAAAGCGTTCGCCGGTGAGCCGCGGCTGGCCGCGGTAGCCGCGGGCCAGGCCCGCGCCGCCGATGTACAGCTCGCCGACCACGCCCACCGGCACCGGGTCGCCGCGGGCGTTGAGCACGTGCAACGTGGTATCGGCGATCGGACGGCCGATCGGGATCGAGCGCAGCTGCGCGGACAGGTCGCGCGGGATGGCCCAGGTCGCCGCGAAGGTGGTGCATTCGGTCGGGCCGTAGCCGTTGATGATGGCGGTGTCCGGAAGTGCCGCGAGGGCGCGCCGCACATGCGGTACCGACAAGGCTTCGCCGCCGATCAGCAACTGCCGCAACCCGGTGAGCCGGGATGGATCCTCGTCCACCACCGCGTTGAACAGCGCGGCCGTGAGCCAGGCGATGCGCACCCGATGCGCGGTGATGGTGGCGCCGAGACCGCGCGCGCTGGGCACACGCTCGTCGTGGATCACGCAGGTGCCCCCGTTCAGCAACGCGGCCCAGATTTCGAAGGTGGATGCGTCGAAGCCCAGCGGCGCGGCGTGCAGCACGCGCGGTTGCCCGCCGAGGTCGACGTAATGCACCTCGCGCACCAGCCGGATGATGCCGCGATGCGCGATTTCCACGCCCTTGGGCGTGCCGGTCGAACCGGAGGTGTACATCACGTAGGCCAGGGCGTCGCCGGCGGTTTCCGGAGGCGTCATGTCGCCGACCGTCTGTTCCAGCTGCGCCACCGTCAGCAGCGGCACCCCGGGCCCGACCGGCGGCGCGGCCTGTGCATCGCCGATCGCCAGCGCGGCGCCGGCGTCCGCGACGATGCGGGCCAGCCGCTCCGGCGGGTCGTTCGGGTCGAGCGGGAGATATGCCGCGCCCGCCTTGAGGATGCCGAGCATGGCGGCGATGGCGTCGGCCGAGCGGTCGAGCAGCATGGCCACCACGGAGCCGGCCTTCGCGCCTGCAGCGGCGAGGCCGGTGGCGATGCGCGTGGCGCGCTGGTCCAGTTCGGCGTAGCTCGTCTCGCCGCCGTTCCAGGCGAGGGCAGGGGCCGTGGCGTGGCTGCGCGCGATTTCCGCGAACAAGCCATGCACGGTGTCCGCCGGCTGGCGCGATCCGGCAGTGGCGTTCCAGGCCGTGTCGATGCACTGCCGTTCCTGCGGATCGCAGGCTGTCACCGCTTCCAGTCGTTCCGCCGAGGCCAGTCCGGCGAGCACGCGACGCATGCATGCAACCAGCAGCGTAGCCGCCGCCGGGTCGAACACCGCAAGGTCGTGACGCAGGCGCAGGCTGGCCGATGCGCCCGTCGTGATCGACCAGGCGAGCGGCACCCGGGCCAACGCCTCCTGCTGCCATGCGCCGATCGGGCTGGGTTCGGCGTCTGCCTGCAGCGGCGCGGCGGCACAGGCACGCAGCCAATCGTCGACGCCGGCACGCGCCGGCACGGCGATCATGCGGACTGCCGGCGGTGCCGGTTCCGGCATCGCAAGCCCGACGGCGCCCCGTCCGGTGAGGCGTGCTTCCAGCAGGGCGAGGGCGGCCTGGTAGAGGCTGGGCGGATCGATTCCGGCCCGTGCGGCGCGGCGCTCCAGCGCGGCCGGGAGCGACGGATCCAGCGGCCATGCCGTGTCGGCGACGCCGGTGCCGCGTGGGCCGACGTAGGGGAGGGCCTCCGGCAATCCCGGCGATGCGTCCGACACGGCGAGGGCGTGTTCGTTGCCCATGGCGGTCACGACGAACGGGCGAGCGCGTACGGCCCGCGGTCCGGTTGCGGCAATGGAACGCCGGCGACGCGCGCGCGGCAACGGCGCAGCAGGGCAGCGGCACGGAAACCGGCCAGCAGGCCGGCATCCAGCCAGCGGTTGTGGCCGACCGGCGGCGGCTCCACGCCCCACGCGCGCAGCCGCTCGTGCGCCCGGTGCAGCAGCGCGTCGCGGCGCGTGGCGTCGGTGTAGTAGGTGCAGCTGATCGTCACCGATGGCCCGTCGCCGTTCTCCACCATGTGCGGGCTGGTGGAGGGCATGTAGGCGCCGTCGCCGGGTTCGAGGTGGAACACCCGTGCCCGCGCACGCAGCGACTCGTCCCAGCGCAGCCGATCGCGGCTGTGGGTGGCGTGGAACAGGTCGCGCGCCTGTTCGCTGGCGGCCACGGTGTCGCGCGGGTCCCACACGTACAGTGTCTTGCGGCCGTGGACCTGCAGGATGAAGTTGTGTTCCTTGTCGAAGTGGTATGGCGTGACCGTGCGCGGCGAGGTGACGAAGATCCAGCCGCCTCGGTAGCACATGCCCGGGTCGCGGCGTGCGATGCCGGGGGCGATGCTGTCCAGCACTTCGTCGACGAGGGTGCGGTAAAGCGGGTCGGTCTGCACGTTCAGCAGCGACATCCAGGCCTTCGCCTCGGCGATGCCGGCCAGGGTGGCGACCGTGCCTGTCCGATTGGGATGCATCCGCGGGGCGTTGTTGAACGGCGTACCCGCGGTGGCGTCATTGCTGTGCGTGCGCACGCAGCCGCGGGCATCGAGGCGTGCGCCCAGTTCCACCAGCGCGTCCATCTGCAGCAGCGGATGCTGCATCAGTCGATGGCGCACCGGAGTGACCGCCCAGGGATCGAACGCATCCCAATCGATCTGCAGCAGGCCGGTTTGCGGGCTCATGGACGTTCCCTCGCCCGGTGCATGTCGACGTGGCGATCTCGCCTTGTGCGAAGGGCGGGTGTTGCGCAGAATGCCGGCGCGGAAGCAAGGGGGCTGCACCGATGGGGATGTCCGACACCGTCTTCGACGATCGCTACGAGACGGTCGAGGGCCACCTCGAACGGGATCGCAACACCGTGATCGGCCTCTGGCGTGGCCAGATCGGCTGGCAGGACCAGCTGGATCGGATGTACGACGTGTTCTACCTGGGCTGCCCGTTCGGGCGACCGCGGCTGCATTTGCTGCGCCATCGTGCCAGCGGCGAGATCGTGGGCACGGTCGGCGTCGGACCGCGGCCCATGCTGTGGCAGGGGCGCGAGCTGCTGGTTGGCGTCTCCAGCCATTTCGTGGTGCTGCCTGCGCACCGCTCGCTCAAGCCTGCGATGCGGCTGGCCCGAGCCATGATCGCAAGCTGCCGGGAGCATTTCGCGTTCGGCTAAGCCATGACCAACTCCAGCGGCGGCGCGATCTGCAGCCGCGTGGATTTCACGGTGCCCGCGCAACTGTTCCGGCACGTGCGGGTGCCGCACTACCGACGCTACATGGCACGCGTGCTGCCGGGACCGCTCGGGCACGCCGGCGGCGTGCTGCTGGACGGCGCGCTCGCCCCGGGTCGGCATCTGCCCCTGCGGGGGCGCCGCGCCGCCTTCCACGTGGCCTGGTCGGATGCCGTCGATCCGCGCATGCAGACGCTGTGGGAGCAGTCCGAACATGGCCAGGGCCTGTGCACCCTGCGCAGCACGCGGATGTTCGAATGGCGTTTCCTCGGGTTGCCCGCGGTACGCCGCCGCTTCCTGCTGGTCTCTCCGGCACCGGGCGCGCCGCTGCTGGCCTGGTTTGCCTGCGAGACCAATGCGCATGCGGCCGGGCTCATGACCGTGACCGACGCCTGGTTCGCGGGTGGCGTGCGCGCGGCCGATCGCCGTGCGATCCGCGAACTGTGCCGGATGGGTTACGAAGCCGGTTACGACGCTATCCAGCTGCGCCTGACCGCCGCGCAGCCGGTGCTCGATGCGTGGCGCGCCGAGGGTTTCGTCACGCGCGGGCAGCGACCGTTCTTCGTGCACGGCACGGAAGCGGGCCACGACGGTGATGTCGGCATCGGCCTGCACATCACCGACATCGAACAGGATGGCTGAAGGGCGCTTGCGCACTGCCGGCATCTCCACCGCTGCACTCATCCCGTATACGGCCTGGGGTAGCCGGATACCGGAAGGTCGGACACCGGTGGCGGCCGCAGCGTCGGCTGCTGCACGCTGCCGCCGTTCACCGTGAAGCTGAGCACCCCGTGCACGCTGCTTACGAAGGATCCGCCCTGGGTCACCGTGATGGTCTGCTGGTTGCCGCTGGTCGCGACGGTCACGGTGTAGCCGGCCGAGGGAGCCAGGTCGGTGATCACGTGCAGCGCGGCGAGGTTGTCGACGGTGTAGCCGATCGTGCCGCTCAGCGGCGTGCCTGCTGCGCCGGTGCTGCTGACCACCACCGCGTTGCCGTCGGGCGCCGCCAGCTGCACGCCGAGGATGCCGCCCTGGACGACGGCCACCGGTTTCGCGCTGGCCACCGAGGATGACGCGGTGGACAGGTCGAACACGGTAAGCCACTGCTGGCTGGCGCCTGCGACCGGCGAGCGCACCTGTACCTGCCAGGCCTTGGTCGGGTTGCTGGACGGGTACATCGCCAGGGTGGACAGCGTGGCCTTCTGCGGCAGCACGGTGGTCATCGCGCCGGCGTAGCTGCCGCCGTAAGTGACATCCAGGCGATTGCCGCCGCTGGAGTTCGTGCTGGCGGTCGGGTTGGCCGGGAAATGCCAGGCCAGGTACTGGTCGTAGCTGGCACTGCCCGCCGTGGTGCGGTCGTAGACCACGAAGCGGTCGGGCCGCACGTACACGATCTCGCGCGACCAGTTGGTCACGGCCGGGCCGGCGGCAAAGCTGCGGTACATGTCCTGCAGGCCGGTCGCCAGCATGTAGACGTAGCTGCTGCCGTCCTCGAACGCGGCCATCTTGGTGGTGGCCTGGTTGCTTTCGGTGGTGCTGGCGAACTGTCCGTACTGCTCTGCCGGTGCGCCGTTGCTGAGGTTGCGCACGTAGAAGATGTTGTAGATCTGGCGGTTGCCCGAGTACGCGTTGCCGCTGCTGAAGCTGCCGAAGTTGTCGGTATAGACCAGGTTCTCGTCGGCGGTGCCGTTGGGGTTGTGCACCAGCCAGCCGCTGGCGTTGAGCAGCAGTGGCGTGCCGCCACGCACCAGGGCCAGGCTGCCCTGGTCGAAGTATTCCTCGCCCTGCCCGGGGTTGTTGGCATAGGGCGCGGCGCGGAAAGACATCCAGGCGGCGCTGTTGCCCCAGTCCGAGCGCGCCGCGACCGCGTCCAGGCCCGGCGCGAAATAGGACAGCGGCAAGCCGCTCACCGGCGCCGTGGTGCCGGCCGGATCCAGCGACAGGAAGCGCAGCCATTCGTCCGCGTAGCCATAGCCGCTGGTGGCTGCGTCCACGTCGGCGAGGTACTGGCGGAAGATCGCGGTGTGCGGCGAGCCCCAGTAGTCGAGTGCGCCGAGCAGCTGCTGGAACAGGCCTACCTGGGTCGTGCCCGGAGGCTGGCTGTCGGAGTTCGAGTGGTTGGTGTCGCGGTCATCGAAATAGGCGCGCGAGGGCCAGGTGAAGTGCATCGCGTACTCGGCGCTGTCCGTCGGATAGCTGTACGGCGCACTGGCGTGCACCAGATCCTGGCCGGTGGCGGTCTTCACCTCGCGCAGGGGCAAGGTCATGTTGAGGATGCCCAGCGGCGCGTAGTTGGCGTAGCCCTCCGGCCAGCCGCCGCCCAGCATGTGCTGCTGGTAGTACGGTTGCACGCGCTTGGCGAACTGGTTGTTCAGCCAGTCGTCCCACTCCGCCGGCCCCGAGGGATTCTCGTCGTAGGTGGCCAGCGCGATGGCGGCCTTGGCGTGGAAATAGCCCGCGTAGTAATTGCTCTGCGGGTGCGCGTACTCGAAATCCGCGCAACCGTTCGGCGCTTCCCAGGCGGTGATCCAGGCATTCGCGGTAGTGTAGACCTGCGTGCGTTGCGCCGCCGTCAGCAAGTCGTAGACCCAGTCATAGCCCAAGCCCATGCCCACCCCGTAGAAGCGGATGCCATAGCCGCTGTCGGTGCAGGGCGGCTGGCCCTGGCTGCCGGGGGCGGACATCTTCATCAGGATGTCCACGGCCTTGGCGCCGTAGCCGGCGGCCGCCGAGGCATTGCTGGTCTTGAGCACCTGGTAGCACATGCCCTCGGCCAGCAGCGCGGGAACATAGTCGCTGCCCTGGTAGCCCTGGCCGATATTGGGCAGGTTCGGATAGGCGTTGCCCGAGGGGTATTCGACCGTGCCGCCGATGTAGGAGTCGCACTTGGCCTTCAGCGCCGTCCATTGCGGGTTGGAGGAGGTGGCCCGCTGACGCAGCGCCGCGAGCGTGGTGGCGTCCAGGATCAGGCGCGGATGCGGCGCCAGCGTCACGGTGGCCAGCGCCCGCACCGCGAAGGCGGCGGGTGCAGGCGCGCCGTGCGTCGTCGTCCTGGTGTCCACCAGGGCCAGCACGTGCGAGGGCTTGCAGGGAGCGGCGCCGGCCTCGCAAGGCAGCACCTGGTGCATCCACGCCAGGCGCTCCGAGGGTAGTTGCACGGTGGCTGCGGCATCCAGCGCGGCTGGCGCCGCCCGCATCACCGGCACGACAGGCGCGGATTGCACGGCCGCCGCTGCGACGCGAGCCGGTGCGGGGGCGGGGATGGCGTCCGGTTCCGCTGCCCGCACCGCGGCTGGCGCCGAGATGGGGCCCTCCGGCGGCAGCGCGGTGCGTTGGTTGCGGGTGCGCACGATCGCCTGCGCCATCACCACGGCTGCCAGCAGGGCGGCGACTGCGGCCAGCATCGCGCGCCAACGCCAACGCCAGCGGCGGGGCATGGCGGGTTCCCGCCCGAGCGGGACGGAAGTATCCGGATGACCCGGCAAGCTTCGGCTCGGCATGGCGAATCCTCGGATCAGATGGGCCCGCCAGGCCGCCCCCGGCGGAAGCTCCCGGTCAGCGCGCGCCTCGACGGAACAACACCACCTCGACCGTCTGGATCAGTATCAGCAGGTCGAACAGCAGGTTGTTGTTCTTGACGTAGTAGAGGTCGTATTTGAGCTTCTCGGCGGCGTCGTCCTCCGACGCACCGTAGGCGTAGCGCAGCTGCGCCCACCCGGCCAGGCCGGGTTTGAGGCAGTGGCGCAGGTTGTAGTAGTGGATCTTCTGCGCCAGGTCGGCGACGAATTGCGGCCGCTCGGGCCGCGGGCCGATGAAGCTCATCTCGCCCTTCAGCACGTTCCACAACTGCGGCAGCTCGTCCAGCCGCACCTTGCGGATGAAGCGGCCGACGCGGGTCACGCGGTGGTCGTCCTTGGCCGCCCAGCGCGCCACGCCGTCGCGTTCGGCATCCGTGCGCATGCTGCGGAACTTGATCAGCCAGAAGGTGCGGCCGCGCACGCCTACGCGTTCCTGCCGGTACAGGATGGGCTGGCCCGGGCCGGATTCGAGGCGGATCGCCAGTGCCGTGAGCAGCATCAGCGGCCAGGTCAGCGCCAGCACCAGCAGCGCCGCGGCGAGGTCGAAGCAGCGCTTGCTGAGCCGGCGCATGGGAGAGGCGTAGAAGCCGCCCGAGTAGACCAGCCAGGAGGGGTAGGTCAGCGACAGCTGCACGCGGCCGGACTCGCGCTCGAAGAAGGTGGTGAGGTCGGTTACCTCGATGCCCAGCTGCCGGCACTCGAGCAGCTCGTCCATCATCAGGCTGCCGCGACGGTCGTCGACGCCGACCACGATCTCGTCGATGCCGTGGCGTTCGGCCCAGACGTCCAGCGGCGCATCGGGCGTGACCAGCAATTCCGCGGGCACGTCGACGGCCTCGCCCGGCCGGGGCACGAAACCGACCACGACGAAGCCGCGCCGGTCGGAGCGGCGACGCATGCGGTTGTGGATCTGCGAAGCGCGGGTGCCGCCGCCGAGGACCAGGATGCGCCGCTTGAACGCTTCCACTTCGACCAGCTGAAGGAACGCCGCGCGGAACGCGGTGACCGCCACGAAGCCGAGCGCCAGCGCGATGCCCAGCACGCCACGGCCGACATAGGCCTTCGGCAGCACGTAATAGGCCACGACCAGGCCCAAGCCGCCAAGCGCGAAGCCGACCGCCTGGCGCGCCAGCAGGCCGAACCAGGTCGCGCGCATGTGCGCCTGATACTGGCCCATCGCCGCAAGGCCCAGCATCAGCACCCACGCGAACATCAACGAACGCGCAGGCAGGTGGCTCAGCTCGTCGATGCTGCCGAAGCGCAGCCAGATGGCGGCGCTGAGCGACGCGCAAAGCAAAAGCATTTCGGCCACGGCCAGCAGAAGCAGCCAGCGCGTGGACTGTCGGTGCATGAACCGCAACATCCCTCTACCCCCTTCCCCGGCATCCGGTGCCGGCGGGGGTGGAAGATTAGCAACGCGGCGAGCCGCTGTCCATAACATTTACATGACTGTTACGCAAGACACATTTTGCGAAATGAATCACAAAATGAAACATCGTCACCGGTGGGTCGCCCGCCAACCCGGAATCCCCTGCCGCGGGCGCGCTCCCGGATCGCGGTCGCCGCATGGACGGATCCCCGACGGGCGCGCACGGCGAATGCCCGGCCGCCGGCTTCGAGGGGGTTGGGAGCGGCTCAGCTGCGGCGAGTTGGGCTCGCAGGCGGCGGCGGTGACGGGCCCGTCCCGGCGGGGTGCCGGGCGGGCACAGGCTCACGGAGTGGGCTGCTGCGCGATGAAGCCCAGGTACCACGGCATCGCCTCACCTAGGCCCTGGACCAGGGTGTGGGTGGGCGCGTAGCCCAGCCGCGTGGCGGCGCGGCTGATGTCGGCCAGCGAATGGCGCACGTCGCCCGCGCGGAACTCGCGGTGGACGGGGGGGTGATCGTAGCGCACCCGCTCGGCCGCAAGCTGCTGCACCAGTCCCTCGAACAGCTGGTTGAGGCTGGTGCGCTGCCCTACCGCCACGTTGTAGATCAGGTCGCGGTCCCCGTCCGAGGCCAGCGCGGCGAGCAGGTTCGCCTGCACCGCGTTGGCCACGTGGCAGAAGTCGCGCGTGGTCTCGCCGTCGCCGTTGATGAACACGTTGTCGCCGCGGATCATGGTGGCAATCCATTGCGGGATCACCGCGGCGTAGGCGCCTTCCGGATCCTGCCGGCGACCGAACACGTTGAAGTAGCGCAGGCCGATCGACTTGAAGCCGTAACAGCGCGCGAACACCTCGGCGTAGATTTCGTCGAACAGCTTGGTCGCCGCATAGGGCGACAGCGCGCGGCCGATGCGGTCCTCGACCTTGGGCAGGCTGGGTTCGTCGCCGTAGGTGGAGCTGGAGGCGGCGTAGGTGAAGCTGGCCACGCCGGCGTCGCGCGCGGCCACCAGCATGTTGATGAAGCCTGTGGCGTTGGCCGCATGGGTGGCCAGCGGATCCTCGATCGAGCGTGGCACCGAGCCCAGCGCGGCCTGGTGCAGCACGTGGCGCACGCCGGCGCAGGCGGTGCGGCAGTCGGCGATCTCGCGGATGTCGCCCTCGATGAAGCGGAAGCGGGACCAGGCCGCGGAGCCGACCAGTTGCTCAACCTCGTCGAGGTTGCGCCGGTGGCCGGTGGCGAAGTTGTCCAGGCCCACCACGTGCTGGCCCAGGCCCAGCAGCGCCTCGACCAGGTTGGAGCCGATGAAGCCGGCGGCGCCGGTGACCAGCCAGGTGCCCGATTCGGCGCGCACGCGTGCCTGCAGGTCGGCCGGCAGCAGGGTGTCGAGCATCGCCATCACAGCCTCCCGTCCACTGCCTCGCGGGGCAGCACGTATTTCACGTCGTAGACGACGGATTGCGGTTTGCCGTAGGCGCGCACGCCCGCGGCGCCCAGCGCGACGAACTGGCGGTGGCCGACGGCCACGATCACCGCGTCGTAGGCGCCGGTGGCCGGCTCGGCCAGCGGGGCGAGGCCGTATTCGTGCTCGGCCTCGGCGGCATCCACCCACGGGTCGTGCACGTCGACCTGTGCGTTGTAACCGCGCAGCGCGTGCACGATGTCGACCACGCGGGTGTTGCGCAGGTCCGGGCAGTTCTCCTTGAACGCCAGGCCCAGCAGCAGCACGCGGGCGTTCACCGGGTTGATGCCCTTGCGCACCATCAGCCGGATCACCTCGCCGGCGATGTACGGGCCCATGCCGTCGTTGGTGCGCCGGCCGGCGAGGATCACGTCGGGGTGGTGGCCCACTTCCTGCGCCTTGTGGGTGAGGTAGTAGGGGTCCACGCTGATGCAGTGGCCACCGACCAGGCCGGGGCGGAACGGCAGGAAGTTCCACTTGGTGCCGGCGGCCTGCAGCACCTCCAGGGTGTCGATGCCGAGCTTGTTGAACAGGATGGCGAGGTCGTTGACCAGGGCGATGTTGAGGTCGCGCTGGGTGTTCTCGATCACCTTGGCCGCCTCGGCCACCTTGATCGAGCTGGCCTGGTGCGTGCCGGCGGTGATGATCGAGCCATACAGGCGGTTGACGAAATCGGCAACCTCGGGCGTGGAGCCGGAGGTGACCTTGAGGATGCCGGTGACGCGGTGCTGCTTGTCGCCGGGATTGATCCGCTCGGGGCTGTAGCCGGCGTAGAAGTCGCGGTTGAACACCAGGCCGGAGCCCTGTTCCAGCAGCGGCACGCAGACCTCTTCGGTGCAGCCGGGGTAGACCGTGGACTCGTACACCACGATGTCGCCGCGCTTGAGCACCTTGCCCAGCATCTGGCTGGCCTTCACCAGCGGGGTGAGGTCGGGCCGCTTGGCGGCATCGATCGGCGTGGGCACGGTGACGATGTAGACGTCGCACGTGCGCAGCTCGTCCGGCGTGGCGGAGAACCTCAGCCGCTTCGCGGCGGCCAGTTCGTCGGCATCCACTTCCAGCGTCCGGTCCTCGCCGGCGCGCAATTCTTCGATGCGCGTCCGGTTGATGTCGAAGCCGAGCGTGTCGTGGTGCTTGCCGAATTCCACCGCCAGCGGCAGGCCGACGTAGCCCAGGCCGATGATGGCGATCTTGCTGTCTTCCGGATTCCGCATGCGGGCGTCCTTGGGATCTGCTGGCTGGCACGCGGCTGCCTCGGGGCGGCCGCTACGGATGGCGGCGGTCGCGCCGCCGCGGTCGCGGACGGATCCGCGGGCCGCAGGTGCGGGATCGTGCGCTCGAAAGTTGACGCTGGCGCTCCCGCTCGACCTATCGTAGCGGCTGCTCCGTCCTGTCGCATAGCGCGCACGGTCGCCGTCGTGGCTGCGTTCAGGCCGGCAGCCGCCCGCGCAGCCAGTGCTCCAGCGCCGCATCCGTCGCCGCCAGCGGTTCGGCGCTGGCCGAGCGCTGCAGCATGTCCGCCAGCGCGGGCGGCACGTCGACGGCATGCCCGAGCACCGGCTCGACCACCTGCTCGAACTTCGCCGGGTGCGCGGTGGCGACCACGGCCCACGCCTGCGCGTCCCCGCTTTCGCGCAGGCGGTCGAGCACATGCACGGCGGTCGCCGTGTGCGGGCAGAACACTTCGCCATGCTCGCGCGCGTGCGCGGCAAGCGTGTGACGGATGCCGGCGTCGTCAACGCCCTGCGCATGCAGGGCATGGCGCAGCGCCCGGTCGTCGTCGCCGAAACTCCAGCGCAGGCGCTCGAAGTTGCTGGGCGCCCCCACGTCCATCGCGTTGGCCAGCGTGGCCACCGCCTCGCGCGGCGCGTAGTCGCGGCCCGAGAAGAATTCGGGCAGGGTGGCGTTGGCATTGCAGGCCAGCCGCAGCTCGCCCACCGGCAGGCCCAGCGCGCGCACCCACAGGCAGGCCAGCGCATTGCCGAGGTTGCCCGTGGGCACGATGAAGTTCAGTGGCGCGCCATGCGCGTGCCAGAAGCCCAGCGCGGCGTGCGCGTAATAGCTCATCTGCGGCAGCAGGCGGCCGAGGCTGATGCTGTTGGCGGAACTGAGCGGCACGTCGCGCTGCAGTTCCGCGTTGTTGAGCGCGGCCTTCACCATGCGCTGGCAGTCGTCGAAGCGGCCGGCCACGCGCAGCGCCTGCACGTTGCCGCCGAAGCAGCCGAGCTGATGCGCTTGCCGCGGCGAGACCAGGCCATCCGGATACAGAATCACCACGCGCACGTTCGGCTGGCGATGGAACGCCGCACCCACCGCCGCACCGGTGTCGCCCGAGGTGGCGACGAGGATGGTCAGCGGCCGTGCGTCCGCCCGCGGCAGCCGGCGCAGGCAGGCGGCGAGAAAACGCGCGCCCACGTCCTTGAATGCTGCGGTGGGGCCGTGGAACAGCTCCAGCACCTGGGCGCTGCGGGACCGTAGCGGGCGCAGCGGCACGGGGAAATCCAGCGCCTCGGCACAGATCGCGGAAAGCTCGGAAGCCAGCGGATCGCCCGCGAAGAACGGGGCGAGCAAGGTGGCGGCGGTATCCGCCAGCGTGCCAGCCGGGTCGAAGTCGGCGGCAGCCAGGGTGGGCAGCCGCTCCGGCACGTACAGGCCGCCATCGGGTGCGAGGCCGGTGGCGATAGCCGCACTCAGGGTGGCGGCCGGCGCGCGGCCGCGGGTGCTCGGGTACCGCAAGCGCTCACTCATGGCCGGCCTTCGCCGCGTCGTCGAGCAACTCGGCGGCAGGTCCGTCGATCGGTGCGACGTAGGCATCGCTGTCCAGGCCAGCCTCGGCAAACGCCGCCTGCATCGCGACGGAAGCCGCCGCGGCCTCCGCGCGGCCCTCGAACCAGCCGAACACGCTGGGGCCGCCTCCGGAAATGCTTGCTCCCAGCGCGCGATGATCGAGCGCCGCCTGCTTCACGCGCGCGAAATTCGGCACCAGCGCTGCACGCCGGGGCTCCACCAGCACGTCTTTGAGGCCTTCGCGCACCAGCGCGGCATCGCCGCGGAAACAGCCGGCAAGCAGCAGCGACAGGTTCGCGCTCTGCGCCACGAACTCGCGCAGCTCGTAGGCTCCGGCCAGCGCGGCGCGGGACTTGCGCGTCTCGAGCACGTAATGCGGATGGACCAGGGCGCAGTGCCAGTCGGCAGGCACCGGGATGCGCAGCACGCGCTCGTGGGTGGCCAGTGCGAGTCCGCCGAGCAGTTGCGGCCCCACGTTGTCGCCGTGGCGGCCGCCGCTGGCCACCGACTCGCCGTCCATCGCGAAGCCATACAGCGCCTCGCGCGGCAGCGGCCGTTCCAGCAGCGCGTTCGCGGCCACCAGGGCGGCCACGCAGGAGGCCGCGGAACCGGCCATGCCCGAGCCCAGCGCGATGCCCTTGTGCAGCACGAGTTCGAAACCGTGCTGCAGGCCCAGCGCCTTGCGCAGGGCAAGCAGGGCGGCGCCGGCGGTGTTCGCGGCCGCGTCGAGTGGCAGCTCGCGGATCACGCCGTGGATCGCCGCGATGCGCACGACCGGTTCGTCGATGCGGCGCACCTCCGCGCGGTCGCCGGCACCGGCCATGCTGTGGCCGAGGATGTCGAACCCTACGCCGACGTTGCCCACGCAGGCGGGCGCGAAGGCGGCGGCGTGGGCTGGGCGGTGCGATCGTACGCTCATGGGTTCCTGCAGCGGGGCTAGGGCGTTCATGCCTGCACCCCCAGCGACTCGGCGATGCGCAGCAGGTCGGCGAACACGCCGGCCGCGGTGACTTCCGGCCCAGCGCCGGGGCCTTGCACCTGCAGCGGATTATCGCAGTAGCGGCGGGTGGTGAACTGCACCACGTTGTCGGTGAGCCGGCTGTGCGCGAAGGCATGCGTGGCCGGCAACGCCGCGAGACGCACGCTGGCGTTGCCGCGGTGGTCGAGGCTGGCGACATGGCGCAGCACGCCGCCTTCGGCGCGTGCGGCGGCGAGTTTCGCGGCCAGCGGCGCGTCGAGTTCGTCCAGCCGCTCCATGAACTCCTCCGGTGCCAGCGTGGCCAGCCCGGGCGGCACCAGGCTCTCCACGTCCACCTGGTCCAGCGACAGCGGCCAGCCGGCCTCGCGGGCCAGGATCACCAGCTTGCGCGCCACATCGAGGCCGGACAGGTCCGCGCGAGGATCGGGCTCGGTATAGCCGAGCGCATGCGCCTCGCGCAGCAACGCGGAAAACGGCTGGCGGCCGTCGTGACGGTTGCACAGCCACGCCAGCGTGCCGGAGAACATGCCCTCGATGCCAAGCAGTTCGTCGCCGGTGTCGAGCAGGTCGCGCAGGGTCTGCAGCACCGGCAGGCCGGCGCAGACGGTGGCCTCGTAGCGGAAGCGCGCACCGCCGGCGCAGGCCGCGCGGATCGCCCGCCAGCGCTCCAGCGGACCGCTGCCGGCCAGCTTGTTCGGCGTCACCACGTGCAAGCCTGCAGCCAGCCATCCGGGGTAGTGCGCGGTTACCGCCTCGCTGGCGCTACAGTCGATCAGCAGCGCGTGGCGGTCGCCGTCGCCGCGCACATGGGCTGCGAACGCGTCGAGGTCGTTCGGCCGCCAGGTCTGCGCGCCGCCATGGCGGCCGTTGAGTTCGGCGTCGTCGCAGTCCAGCCACATGCGCTTGCTGGCCACCACGCCGCAGAGTCTCAGCTCCAGGGCGTGGTCACGCGCCAGGCGAGGCCGTGCCGCGCGCAACTGCTCCAGCAATGCACCGCCGACCCGGCCGGGGCCGATCACGCCCACCGCCAGCGTGCGCCGGCCGGTGGTGCCGGTGCGCGGCATCGCCAGCGGCGGCAGGGGATGCAGCGGGACTTGCTCGGGTGCACAGGTAATCACGACGGCCTCTCCGTTGGAGGCCCGTCCCTGCTGGCGTGTCGGCGCGTGCCGGCCCGCCTCGTCGAGGGCGGGCCGTTGCGTGGGAAAACTCAGTTACGCACGATGCTCCGCCCGGGACGCGTGGTACCGGTGGTAATCGTGGTGGTAATGATGCTGGTGATGTCGCCCGCGCGCGACGGCATGCGGCCGGCCGAAGCCGGGGCGAAGTGCATGCGGGCGAGGGCGGAATGCAGCGACATGGCATCGACACTAAGTCCGATGCTGCACTGCAGTCAACAGATGCATTTGCAACTGTCTCGCCGCTGAAGACGGCGGCGGATGGCCGCGGCAGGTTGTCGCGATGGCCCGCTTCAGCCGTCCGGCGCGGACCCGCGTCACTACAATCGCGGCGATGAATTCCTCTTCCCCCTCGCGCTGGCTGTTCCGCGCCGGCGTCGCGTTGCTTGTGTCCGGCGCCGGTGCGGCAGCCGCTGCGGCGGATGTTCGGGACCCCATGCAGCAGCGCGTGGCGGCCTGCGCCAGCTGCCATGGCGCCCATGGCGAAGGACTGCCCGGCAGCGCGAACGCACCGCGCCTGGCGGGCCAGCCGGCCGGCTACCTGCTGCAGCAACTCGAATCCTTCCAGGGCGGCCGGCGCCACCACGCGGCGATGGAATACGTGGTGCGCGAGCTGGATCCGGACTACCTGCGCGAGATTGCCGAATACTTCGCGGCCCTGCAGGTGCCGTATCGCAGGCAGGCGGCGCCGGCGGTTTCCGCCGCCGCAATGCGGCGCGGCGAGCAACTGGTACGCCACGGCGATCCCGGCCGGGGCGTGCCGCCCTGCGAGAGCTGCCACGGCGACGCGCTGACCGGCGTGCAGCCGATGATGCCGGGCCTGGCGGGCCTGTCCTACGCCTACATCGACGCCCAGCTCGATGCGTGGCGCACGCGCCGGCGCGTCGCCGAGGGCCCCGGCTGCATGGTCATGGTGGCCAATCGCATGACCGGCGGCGATGTCGTCGCGGTGGCCGCATGGCTGGCCAGCCAGCCGCCGCCGGCCGGCGTGCATCCCGCGCCGGCCGGTGCGCAGCGCGAGCCGCTGCCGGGCTGGTGCGTGCTTGGCAATGGCGGAGTGAACCCATGACACGCAGATGGCTGCGCGGCGTCCTGGTCTTCGTGCTGCCCGGGATGGTGCTGCTCGGCTGGTGGCTGTTCGTGCCCGGGCGCGTACAGCAGGTGCAGATCGCGCAACGCGAGGCCGAGGCGGCGAGACTGCGCGACCCCGCGTTGATCGCGCGTGGCGAATACCTCGCCGCGGTGGGTGACTGCGCCGCCTGCCACACCGAGCGCGGAGGCCGGCGCTATGCCGGTGGCCGCATGCTGGCCACCCCGTTCGGCGACCTGCCCGCACCCAACATCACGCCCGATCCGGAGACCGGCATCGGCCGGTGGAACTTCGAGGACTTCTGGCGCGCGCTGCACGAGGGCAGGGGCCGCCGCGGCGAACCCCTGTATCCGGTGTTCTCCTACACCTCGTTCACCAAGGTCACCCGCGACGATGCGCTGGCGATCTTTGCCTGGCTGAAATCGCTGCCGCCGGTGCACCAGCCCGACCGCGAGCCGGCGCTGGCCTTTCCCTACAGCGTGCGCAGCAGCCTGCTGGCGTGGCGTGCGCTGTACTTCGAGCCGGGCGTGTACCGGCCCGACCCGGCCCGGTCGCCGGAGTGGAACCGCGGCGCCTATCTCGTGCAGGGCCTGGGCCACTGCAACGAGTGCCACACCCCGCGCAATGCCTGGGGCGGCATGGACCGGAATCGCCGCCTCGCGGGCGGCACCATTCCGGCGCAGGACTGGTATGCGCCTGATCTCGGCACGCAACCGGGCGGCGGCCTGGCGGGCTGGAGCAGCCAGGACATCGTGGACCTCCTGAAGACCGGCCAGTCGGCCAGGGGTGCCGCATTCGGTCCCATGGCCGACGTGGTGCGCAACAGCACCCAGCACATGAGCGATGCCGACCTGCAGGCGGTGGCGGCCTACCTACAGGCGCTGCCCGTTCGCGCGCCTGCACCCGCGCCCGGTGCATTCGCGCAGGCCGCCAGCCACGCGCAGGGTGGCGAGCTCTACGTGCGGCAGTGCGCCGCCTGCCACGGCAGGCAGGGCGAAGGTGTGCCCGGCATCTACCCGCCGCTGGACGGCAACAGCTCAGTGACCGGGCCCACCGCCACCAATGCGGTGCGCGGCGTGCTGCTGGGCGGTTTCGCGCCGGCCACTGCCGGCAACCCGCGGCCGTATTCGATGCCCCCGTTCGCCCAGCAATTGAGCGACGACGAGGTGGCCGCGGTGGTCAGCTACATCCGCCAGTCCTGGTCGAACCGCGCCAGCGCGGTGCGGCCCGCCGAAGTCGGTCGCCTGCGCCACACGCCGGTGGATTGAGGCGTCGTGCCGGTTGCGCGGCGACCCCGTCGCACAGCCCGCCCCCTTTTCGATTACCTGCCAGGTAATCGCCTCGCTGCGGTGGCCGCCGCAAGCTGTGCCCATACCCACCACGGAGCACAGCCAATGAGCGCCACCCGCGAGCTGATCGAGAACTACATCCGCAGCTGGAACGAGACCGATCCACTGCGCCGCCGCGCCCTGATCGAGCGCGTCTGCGACGAGCACGTCGCCTACACCGACCCGCTGGCGCAGGTGCGCGGCTGGGAAGGCATCGACGCCACCATCGCCGCGGTGCAGGGCATGTTCCCCGGCCATCGTTTCGCCCTGGCCGGCACGGTGGACGCGCACCACGACATCGCCCGCTTCCAGTGGCAGCTGGGTGCCCACGGCGCCGACGAACCGCTGGTGATCGGCTTCGACGTGGTCGAGCTGGACGCAGGCCGCATGCGCCGCATCAGCGGCTTCCTCGACAAGGTGCCGCAGGCGGCCTGAGCCGGGCGCATCGCATCCGTCTCCACCCCCCCCCCTTTTGCCGGAGTACGCCATGAGCCACTTCACTACCACCGACGGTACGCGGCTGTTCTACCGCGACTGCGGTCGCGGCCAGCCCATCGTGTTCGTCGCCTCCTGGGCGCTGGATTCGCGCGCCTGGGGCCCGTACATGCTGCATTTCCAGGAGCTTGGCTATCGCTGCGTCGCGCTGGACCGGCGCGGCCACGGTCGTTCGGACGATCCCGGCCACGGCTATCGGCTGGACCGGCTCGCCGACGACGTGGCCGAGCTGCTCGAACACCTGGACCTGCGCGACGTCAGCGTGGTGACGCACTCGATGGCCAGCGGCGAAGCCACGCGCTGCCTGGCGCGGCACGGCCGGGGGCGCGTCGCCCGCGCGGTCTTCCTTGCACCGACCGCACCCAGCTACGCCGAGGGCAGCCGCGAACCGTGGAGCATGGACGAGCCCACCACCGCCGCCGTACTTGCCGCGATTCGCCACGACCTGCCGTACTGGCTGACCGACAACGCGAACGACTTCTTCCTGCCCGCCGAAACCGGCACCACGCCGGAATACATGCAGTACACCATCGACGCGATCTGCGACGCTTCGCTGCAGGCGCTGGTGGAATGCTTCCGCGCCAAGCGCGTGGACCTGCGGGAGGACCTGCGCATGCTGCCGGTGCCGCTGCTGGTGATCCACGGCA
Source organism: Rhodanobacter sp. sgz306013 (assembly GCF_057031145.1). NCBI lineage: Bacteria > Pseudomonadati > Pseudomonadota > Gammaproteobacteria > Lysobacterales > Rhodanobacteraceae > Rhodanobacter > Rhodanobacter sp. sgz306013. The sequence goes on along the minus strand of NZ_JBXCIJ010000005.1, from coordinate 242,556 downwards.
ACCGCGACGCCAGCGAGCCGGTGCAGCAGGGCCGTGCCGTCGCGACGATGGTGCCGGACGGCCGCTTCCTGGAGTACGACGGCGCCCCGCACGGCTTCTACCACACGCATCGCGAGCGGCTGATGGCCGACATCCACGCCTTCCTGCGCGAGACCGATGCCGGGTCCCGCGCCTCCGGGGCGTCCGGCGCTGGCATCATCGCCGCATGAACGCCCAACCCATCGATGCCGGCCGCCCCGTCGGCGACCTGCTGCGCGAGTGGCGCCGCCATCGGCGCCTCTCGCAGCTCGAACTCGCCAACGGCGCCGAGCTTTCCACGCGGCACCTGAGCTTCGTCGAGTCCGGTCGTGCCCAACCCAGCCGCGACATGATCCTGCGCCTTGTCGAATACCTCGATGTGCCGCTGCGCGAGCGCAATGCCCTGCTCGCCGCCGCGGGTTTCGCGCCCGCCTTCCGCCAGCGCGCGCTGGACGACCCCGCGCTCGCCGCCGCGCGCAGCACCATAGACCTGCTGCTGCAGGGACTGGAGCCTTTCCCCGCCCTGGCGGTCGACCGCTACTGGCAACTTGTCGCCAGCAACCGCGCCACCATGCGCCTGCTTGGCGGCGTGGCCCCCGCGCTGCTGGAGCCGCCGGTCAATGTGCTGCGCCTCGGCCTGCATCCCGGCGGGCTCGCGCCGCGCATCCGCAACCTCGACCAGTGGCGCGCGCACCTGTTGCATCGCCTGCGCCAGCAGATCGACGCCAGCCACGACCCCGGCCTCATCGCGCTGCTGCGCGAACTGCAGGCGCTGCCGGCGCCGGGTGACGCGGGCGAAACCGACCCGCGGGCGTCCATTGCCGTACCCATGCAACTGGAGGTCGATGGCCAGGTCCTTTCCCTGCTGAGCACCACCACCGTGTTCGGCACGCCGGTCGACATCACCCTGGCCGAGCTGGCGCTGGAGGCCTTCGTGCCCGCCGATGCGGCGACGGCGGACCGGCTGCGAAGCATGGCGGCAGCAGACCGCGCCTGAGTCCGCGACCGCCGCCGCGCGGGAGGCGTTCCTGCGGTGGCGGCGTCGCTCAGCGCCTCGCGGCGTGCCGCAGCCGCAGCAGCGCCAGCAGGCCGATCAGCGCCAGCGCCGCGAGCGCGGCGCCGCCGAGGAAGGTGGCCTGCGCGCCGATGCGTTGCCACAGCTCGCCCGCCAGTACGCTGGCCAGCAACAGGGTGACCCCGCATACCAGGTTGAACATGCCGAACGCGGTGCCGCGCAGCGAGCTCGGCGCCGCGTCGGCCACCAGCGCGGCCAACAGGCCCTGGGTCATGCCCATGTGCAGCCCCCACAGCATCACGCCGGCGGCGAGGCCGGGCAGGCCGCCGGGCAGCGCCAGCACCAGGTCGGCCAGCACCAGCACGCCGAAGCCCACGGCCAGCAGCACGCCGCGGTCGAGGCGGTCGGCAAGCTTGCCGAACGGATAGGCGGCCAGCGCATAGACCACGTTCATCAGCACCAGCACCAGCGGCATCCACACCAGCTCCAGCTTCAGCTCCTGCGCGCGCAGCACCAGGAAGGCCTCGCTGAAGCGCGCCAGGGTGAACACCGCGGCTACCGCGACCACCCACCAGTACAGCGCCGGCAGTCGGGCCAGTTCGCGGCGCGAGAGCGGCATGCGCGGCTGTCGCGCGCCCGCTTCGCGTGGCGCGTCACGCACGCCGAATGCGATCAGGGCGAACGCAGCGCAGGCCGGCAGCACGGCGCCCCAGAACACCAGGGGAATGTCGTCCGCGCTCAGCCACATCAGCACGATCGCCAGCAGCGGGCCGAGGTAGGCACCGGTGGTGTCCAGCGACTGGCGCAGCCCGAACGCCGCGCCGCTCATGCCCGGCGGCGCCAGGTCGGCGATCAGCGCATCGCGCGGCGCGCCGCGGATGCCCTTGCCGACGCGATCCACGAAGCGCGCCGCCATGATCCAGCCCACCGTCTGCGCCAGCGGAAACACCGGCTTGGCCAGCGCCGCCAGCCCGTAGCCGATCGCCGCCAGCAGCTTGCGCCGGCCCAGCCAGTCCGACAGCGCGCCGGAGAACACTTTCACGATCGACGCCGTCGATTCGGCGATGCCCTCGATGAGGCCCACCGCGAGGGTCGAGAGGCCCAGCGTGCCCACCAGGTACACCGGCAGCAGCGCGTGGATCATCTCCGAGGAAACGTCCATCAGCAGGGATACGAAACCCAGCGCCCAGATGCCCTTCGGGATACGTCGCAGCATAGCCGCGCCGCTCATGCCCGGCGCTCCTGAAGGCATGAGCGCGGCGCGATGGTGCGACGGGGCCGGGTGGCGCGGTGCATCGGCAGGCGGTCCTGGGTGATGGGCGGGGCTCAGCGCGACAAGTCGATCGCGTAGGTCGCGGTGCCGTCGCCGTGGTCTTTGAGTTCGCGGATGTGGTCGAGCCCGTCCGCGCGGGCGATGCCGGCCTTGCCGCTGGCGTTGGTGAACACCACCGGACCGGCGACCTTCAGTTTCGCGAAGCGCCAGGAGCGGGCGGGCAGGTCGCGCGCGGTGATCTCGCGGTGCCGCTGCAGCCAGCGTGCAACGATCTCGCGCGTACCGTCGGGCGCGGCCAGCACGATATTCTTGCCGTCGAGCCCGGGGAAGCGGCCGCCGCCGCTGGCGCGGTAGTTGTTGGTGACCACGATGAAGGGCTGGTCAGGTCGCACCGGCTTGCCGTCGAGCGTCAGCGACACGATGCGCCGGCCTTCGGGCTTGCTCACGTCGATGACGTAGCGGAGGCCACCCTGCATCTGGTCGAAGTTGAAGCCGGGGAAACGGGTGTTGATCAGTTCCTGCGTACCGGGCTGCGCCGGATCGATGCGGTTGAAGCGCCTGGCGGATTCCTCCAGCCACGCCTTCACGCCGGCACCGTCGGTCTTCACCGCGGCCAGCGTGTTCGGGTAGAAGTAGAGGTCGGCCGCGCTGCGCAGGGTGAGCGGGCCGGGCGCCACGTCGGTGTAGTCGTCGGGGCCGCCGAAGCCGGTGCGGAACGCGGCGGCGGCGGAGAGCACCGGTAGGCCGGCGAGCTCGGGATGCAGGCGCGGCAGCTCGGTGCGCACGTAGTCGCGCTGCGCGGCATTGACCACGGCGAGCGCGCTCATGTCGCCCTCGTCGGCGAAGTAACTCGACATGCGCACGTCGCTGCGGCCGATCGGCGTATTGACGTAGGCGACGGTGGCCGCCTGCACCCGGGCCACCCGCGGTGCGATGGCGGGATCGGGCGCCACGCAGCTGGCGGCGTCGCCGGGCCTGCTGCAGATCGGCCGTACCTCGCTGTGGGTGCGGCTCTTGTCCACGGTCCAGCGGCCGTCCTTGCGGTCCAGCGCCAGTTCGATCACGCCCAGGTCCTTGCCGAAGAAGCCGCCCATCACCGCGGGTACGCCACGCACGAAGCCGCGCACGTCGTCCACGTCCTTCATGTGCGCGAAGCGCGGGCCGGGGAATTCGGTGTGCGAGTGGCCCAGCAGCAGCACGTCGATGCCGGGCACGCCGGCGAGGTGCCAGCCGGCGTTTTCCATCGATGGCGTGTAGGGCGCCGTGTCGAGGCCGCCGTGCACGATCGCCACCACCAGGTCGGGATGCTGCGACTGGATCTGCGGCAGATACTTCTTCGCCGCCTCTACCACGCCGTCCACCGTGACCTTGCCGGCGAGGTTCTGCTTGTCCCACTGCAGGATCGGCGGCGGGGTGAAGCCGATGATGGCCACGCGCAGCGGCACGTTCTCGGTCCTGCCGTCCGGCAATTGCACGACGATGGGCTTGGTGACGATCGTCCAGGGCTGGAAGATCGGCCGGCCGTCGCGCGCGCTGTCCACGTTCGCCAGCACCAGCGGGAAATGCGGGCCGGCGCAGCGCTGCCGCGCGCCGCCGTCGACGTTCATCGGCGTGCCGGTGACCTGCGAGAGCCAGCCCAGACCGTAATTGAACTCGTGGTTGCCCGCGGTGCCGCCGTCGTAGCCCACCGCGTCCATTGCGCGATAGATCGCCAGCTCATGGTCGCAAGGCATCTTCTGCACCTGCGCCTGCCAGTCGGCCAGCACCGTGCCCTGGATGGTGTCGCCGCTGTCGAACAGGAAGTGGTTCGGATACTGCTTGCGCGCCGCGCCGATCAGCGTGGCGGTGCGCTCGAAGCCCAGCGTGGGATCGGCCTTCTGCTTGTAGTAGTCGTAGCCGAGGATGTTGGAGTGGATGTCGGTGGTTTCCAGGATCGCCACCGTGGCGTGCGCGCCGTCGGGCAGGCCCGGCGCATGCGCAGGCTGATGGGCGCAGCCCGCGGTCAGGGCGGTGGCGAGCAGGGCTAGGGCGGCGCGGCGAGGGAACATGACGGGATCGAATAAGCACATGGAACCGGCACGCTAGCAGATCGATGTAACGGGCGGGCAGGCCGCGCCACGCCGGACGGGCGCCGTGCCGGCGCGATTCGCGCCGACGGGGCGCGCGCTTTGCCGGCCGCGGACGAAACCGCGACAATGGCGGGGTTTCGCGCCATCCCTATCGCCGTCTAGAGAGTCCCGCCGACCATGTCCAACACGCCGAAGATCATCTACACGCTCACCGACGAAGCGCCGTTCCTCGCCACGGCGTCGCTGCTGCCCATCGTGGAGGCATTCGCCGCCACCGTCGGCATCGCGGTGGAGACGCGCGACATCTCGCTGGCCGGGCGCATCCTGGCGCAGTTCCCGGACCGGCTGAAGGACGCGCAGAAGATCGGCGACCACCTCGCCGAGCTGGGGCGCCTCGCCACCACGCCGGACGCGAACATCATCAAGCTGCCGAACATCAGCGCCTCGGTGCCGCAGCTCAAGGCCGCGATCAAGGAGCTGCAGGCGCAGGGCTACGCGTTGCCGGACTACCCGGACGAGCCGAACAGCGACGCCGAGAAGGACGCCAGGGCGCGCTACGACAAGGTGAAGGGCAGCGCGGTGAATCCGGTGCTGCGCGAGGGCAACTCCGACCGCCGCGCGCCGCTTTCCGTGAAGAACTACGCGCGCAAGCACCCGCACAAGATGGGCGCGTGGAGCAAGAATTCGCAGACCCATGTGGCGCACATGGACAGCGGCGACTTCTACGGCAGCGAGCAGTCCGCCGTCGTCGACGGCGCCACCACGGTGAAGATCGAGTGGTTCGGCAGGGACGGCAGCAGCAAGCTGCTGAAGGACAAGGTCGCGCTGAAGGCCGGCGAGATCATCGACGCCGCGGTGATGAGCCGCAAGGCGCTGGCCGCCTTCGTCGACGCGCAGATCGCCGACGCCAAGGCGCGGGGCGTGCTGTTTTCCGTGCACCTCAAGGCCACCATGATGAAGGTGTCCGACCCGATCATGTTCGGCGTGGTGGTGGGCGAGTTCTACAAGGGCGTGCTGGCGAAGCATGCGGAGGCGCTGAAGCAGGCCGGCTTCAACCCGAACAACGGCATCGGCGACCTGTACGCGCGCCTCGACGCGCTGCCCGCCGCCACGCAGGCGGCGATCAAGGCCGACATCGCCGCCGAGTACGCGCAGCGCCCTGCGCTCGCGATGGTGAATTCCGACAAGGGCATCACCAACCTGCACGTGCCCAGCGACGTGATCATCGACGCCTCGATGCCGGCGATGATCCGCGACTCCGGCAAGATGTGGGACGCCGAAGGCAGGCAGCAGGACTGCAAGGCCATCATCCCCGACCGCAGCTACGCCGGCGTCTACCAGGCGACCATCGAGGACTGCAAGGCGCACGGCGCGTTCGACCCGGCGACGATGGGCAGCGTGCCGAACGTGGGCCTGATGGCGCAGGCGGCCGAGGAATACGGCTCGCACGACAAGACCTTCCAGATCGCCGCCGACGGCACGGTCAAGGTCACCGACGAGTCCGGCAAGGTGCTGCTGCAGCACGCCGTGGACGCCGGCGACATCTGGCGCATGTGCCAGACCAAGGACGCGCCGGTGCAGGACTGGGTGAAGCTCGCGGTGAGCCGCGCGCGCCTGTCCGGCACGCCCGCCGTGTTCTGGCTCGATCCGCAGCGCGCGCACGACCGCGAGATCATCAAGAAGGTGGAGCGCTACCTCAAGGACCACGATACCGCGGGACTGGACATCCGCATCCTCGATCCGGTGGCCGCCACGAGGTTCTCGCTGGAGCGCATCCGCAAGGGTGAGGACACCATCTCGGTCACCGGCAACGTGCTGCGCGACTACCTCACCGACCTGTTCCCGATCATGGAGCTGGGTACCAGCGCCAAGATGCTTTCCATCGTGCCGCTGATGGCCGGCGGCGGACTGTTCGAGACCGGTGCCGGCGGCAGCGCGCCCAAGCACGTGCAGCAGTTCCTCGAAGAGGACTACCTGCGCTGGGATTCGCTGGGCGAATTCCTGGCCCTGCAGGCCTCGCTGGAGTTCGTGGGCGACAAGACCGGCGAGACGCAGGTGAAGGTGCTGGCGAAGACCCTGGATCGGGCCAACGGCAAGATCCTCGACAACAACAAGTCGCCCGCCCGCAAGGTCGGCGAACTCGACAACCGCGGCAGCCATTTCTATCTCGCCCTGTACTGGGCGCAGGCGCTGGCCGCGCAGGACGAGGACGCGGAGCTGAAGGCGAAGTTCGCGCCGCTGGCCAGGGCGCTGGCCGAGGGCGAGGCGACCATTGTCGGCGAACTCAACGGGGCGCAGGGCAAGCCGGTCGACATCAAGGGCTACTACCACCCGGAGATGGGCCTGGTGAGTGCCGCGATGCGGCCCAGCGCCACGTTCAATGCGGCGCTGGCGGGTTTGCGGTAAGCCATCCCGCCGACCGGCGAAACGGGGCGCTGCGGCGCCCCGTTTGTTTTGTCGCTTCAACGCCTGGACTGTACGGCCATACGCACGGCAAGCCCCGCGAGCACCGTGCCCATCATCCAGCGTTGCACTCCCAACCAGAGCGGTCGACTGCCGAGGAATGCGGCGATGCTGCCGGCAAGCATGACGATGGCTGCGTTCACCGTGAGGCTTATGCTCATCTGCGTGGTGCCGAGCACGAGCGCCTGGCTCAACACGCTGCCTTGCCCGGGGGCAATGAATTGCGGAAGCAGCGAAAGATAAAGCGCGGCCGCTTTCGGATTGAGCAGATTGGTGAGAAAGCCCATCGCAAAGAGCTTGGGGGGCTGTATGCGTTCCAGCTCGCGCACGTGGAACGGAGAGCGTCCGCCGGGACGCACTGCCTGCCAGGCCAGCCAGAGCAGGTAGAGCGCGCCGCCGAAACGCAGTGCTTCGTAGGCATAGGGTACGGTGAGCAGCAGAGCCGTGATGCCCAGTGCCGCGCACAGCAGGTAAACGATGAACGCCAGCGCCACGCCGCAAAGCGAAATGAGCCCGGCGGCGCGGCCCTGGCAGATCGAACGCGAGACCAGATAGATCATGTTCGGGCCTGGCGTGAGCACGAGGCCGAGGGCAACCAGCGCGAAGGCAAGCAGGTGGGGCGTGGCGGGCATGGCACGACTCCGTGGCAGAGGGAGGAGTGCCCAGGCGCGCGGCTGCGGTATGGTGTTCGCGCTCCCCGAGGGTGCTCCCTCTCGCGGCGCCAGTGACGCGAACGCGAGGATTATTCCGTGGCGGTGACAGCCGTTCAAGTGCCGTTGCCGTCGCCGCGGCGAACATCGCGCAACCGACGCAGCCGCGATCGATGACGAGGATGAACCGGATGCGCCCCTGGATTCCGCTGCTGTGTCTCGCGCTGGCTGCACCGGCTTTGCTTGCCGCCCCCGCGCAGGTGCCGTCGGCGGCGGCCACGACCTCGGTGCCGCCGGTACCAGGCGACGTGCCGCTGCTGGCCCCCGTCGTGGTCAGCGGCATCGTTCCCGGCCCCGGCCTGTGGAAGGTGAGCAAGGGCGGCCACGTGCTGTGGGTACTGGGCACGCTGTCGCCGTTGCCGGGGCACATGCAGTGGGAGTCGCATGAGGTGGAGCGGGTGCTCGCGCAGTCGAGGCAGGTGCTGCTGGAGCCGAAGATCAAGCTGAAGGCGGACATCGGTTTCTTCGGCAAGCTCTTCCTGCTGCCCTCGGCTTACGGGGCGCGCAAGAATCCGGACGGCAAGACGCTGGACCAGGTGATGGATGCGCCGACCTACGCGCGCTGGCTGGCGCTGAAGCAAAAGTACCTCGGCGACGACCGCGGCATCGAGCGCTGGCGCCCGCTGTTCGCGGCGCAGGAGCTATACCGCAAGGCGCTGAAGGCGAACGGTCTGAGCAGCGACGGCGGCGTGTCGGGCGCGGTGGCTGCGATGGCCAGGCGGGATGGCGTGCCGGAGACGCCGGTGGCGTACCGCGTGGAGATCAGGCAGCCGCGCGACGCGCTGAAGGCGTTCAAGGCCGCGGCGCCGAGCGACCTGGAATGCTTCAACCGCACGTTGGACAGCGTCGAGTACGACGTGCCGGCGATGACTGCGCGCGCGAACGCCTGGGCCACCGGCGACCTGGGGGAGCTGCGCCGGCTACCCGACAGCCACCGCCGCGACGCCTGCGTCACCGCGATCACCAGCGCCGGCTTCGCCCATCAGCTCGGCCTCGACGACGTGCCCGCGCAGCTGGAGGCCGCCTGGCTGGCCGCGGCCCGCGCAACGCTGGCAAGCAATGCGGTGAGCTTCGCCATGTTGCCGATGGAGGAGCTGCTGTCGCCCGCCGGCTACGTGGGCAAGCTGAAGGCCGAGGGCTACACGGTGGAAGCGCCGATCGGCCTGGACGAGGCACCGGTCGCGCCAGGCGGCATTGCGCCCGCACCAGCGGTTTCCGCCGCGCGCTGATCAGCCCGCGCTGGCGGCATCCAGCGCCTCGATCTCGTCGTTGCCCAGCGCGAGCTGCATCGCGCCCAGCAGCTCCCGCAGCTGCGGCACGCTGGTCGCGCTGGCGATCGGCGCGGTGACGGTCGGGCGGGCGATCAGCCACGCCAGCGCGACCTGTGCGGGCGTGGCCTGGTGCGCGGCGGCGATGCCGTCCAGCGCGGCTAGCACCCGCAAGCCGCGCGGGTTGAGGAAGCGCCTTGCCGCGCCGCCGCGCGCGCTGCTCTTGGCTAGGTCCGCCGCGCTGCGGTACTTGCCGCTGAGGAAGCCGCTGGCCAGCGCGTAGTAACAGGTCACGCCCAGGCCTTCCTTGCGCACCAGCGGTTCGAGTTCCGTCTCGTAGCCGCTGCGCGCCACGAGGTTGTATTCGGGCTGCAGGCATTCGTAGCGGGGCAGGCCGTATTCCTTCGACGTCGCCAGCGCCTCGGCGGTGCGGTCCGCGGTGAAGTTGGAGGCGCCGATCGCGCGCAGCTTGCCTTCCGCGATCAGCCGCGCGAACTCGCCCAGTGTCTCGTGCATCGGCACGCTGGCGTCGTCCTGGTGGGCAAAGTAGAGATCGATGCGATCGGTCTGCAGGCGCCGCAGCGAGCCCTCCACCGCCGCGCGGATGTTGATCGGCGACAGGCCGGGATGCTGGTCCCACTTCGCCACCTTGGTGGCGATCAGCACGCGGTCGCGTTTGCCGCTCTTTTTCAGCCACTTGCCGATGATGGCCTCCGACTCGCCGCCGCGGTTGCCCGGCACCCAGGCCGGGTAGACGTCGGCGGTGTCGACCAGGTTGCCGCCGCCGTCGACGAAGGCGTCGAGCAGCTCGAACGCGTGCGCCTCGTCGACGCTCCAGCCGAACACGTTGCCGCCGAGTACCAGCGGGGCGATGGAGAGTGGCGAGTGGCCGAGCGGGCGATGTGGCATGGCGGGCTCCTGGTGCGGATGTGGCCGGCGCCCGCGGGGCCCATGTCAGCCGGAAGTTTCGAAGGCGGTCACGACGAAATGCCGGACCAGCGGTTCGCACTCCAGCAGATAGTCCCGGTCCTCGGGGTAGTACCTGGCCTTGAGCAGATCGTCTCCGGCAAAGGCGCGGATGCTTTCCTCCGAATCCCAGTGCGTCACGGTCACGAAATGCGTGACCGCGGCCTCGTCGTGGCGGAGCACGGCGACCGAGCGGTTGCCGGAGACGGAACGGTAGTCTGGAATGGCGCGCCGCTCAAGGAAGTCCGCGTAGGCATCGGCCTTCGAGCATGGTGTGATGCCGTGCCAGATGCGGCAGATCATCGGATTCTCCCTGGTCGGCGGATCGGCAACGGCCTAGATCCAGACATCGTTGCGGGCCGTGCGGTCGCTGGTCGTCTGCCCTGTGTTGACCACGCCGCGCGGTTCGACCAGCAGGACCTTGGCCTCGCCGTCGGCGAACGGCTTGTGCTCGACACCGCGCGGCACCACGAACATCTCGCCTTCGGCGAGATCCACGGCGCCGTCGCGGAAGTCGATGCGCAGCCGGCCTTCGAGCACGATGAAGACCTCGTCGGTGTCCGCGTGGGCATGCCAGACGAACTCACCCGCCAGCCGCACTAGCTTGAACTGGTAGTCGTTCATTGCAGAGCCTGTTTACGACCTCCGCATGGCCCGCGCCGGGAGCTGTTTGCGCGCAGGCCAAGGAAGAACGAAAGAGTGGACGTCCGTCCACGACCGAGTGATGACGCGGGGATGCGGGCAAACAGACCCGGCCCTTCGGGTTGTCTTGCCGTGGCCGCCATGCGGCAGCGCGCGGCTTGGCCTGCCAGCCAGGCAGGCGCTGCGCCACGCGCCACCACCTAACGGCCATGGCAAGGCAACGTGGGCTATGCAGAGGTCGTAAACAGGCTCTCAGCCACGACCCTGGGCTGCCAGGGCTCGGCGAACAGGGCGAACTTCTGCCGGAAGTTGATGGCCTGGCGGCTCATGCGCGACTCCGTCGGCCGTGTCGGCGCGGGCCTGCGCCGGCTGGCCCGCTCACGGCGAGTTGATGGGGAACAGCCGGCGCGCACCGCCGGCCGTGGCACGCCAGGAGTTGCGGCGTTCGGCGGGATCCGGCGCAGTCAGCTGCCGGAACGCGCCCCGCAACGTCAGCGGGCGCCGGTCCGCGCGGTCCAGCTGGCGGGCGAGTTCGGGGGAATGCACATGGCCGTGCTGCAGCAGCAGGCCGACGAAGGGCGAGCGCATGATGAATTCCTTGCAAGTGGGGTGGGGGACGAGTGCAAGTTAAAGCGTTGCGGGCGCCCGAAAAAGCGATATCTTCGCAAGCCTGCCTTGAAGGACGTTCAACATGACGCGGCTCTCGCTGGACCTGCTGCAGCAGTTCGTGCTGGTTGCCCGCCACGGCAAGCTGTCGCGCGCCGCCGAGCAGGCGCACCTCACCGTGAGCGCGCTCAGTCACCAGATGCGCCAGCTGGAGGAACGGCTGGGCCGGCGCCTGTTCGAGCGCGGCCCGCGCGGGGTAAGCCTCACCGTGGAAGGCTGCCGCCTGTTCGAGGCGGTGGGTACGCATTTCGACGGCATCGAGCACGCCTTGATGCGCTACCGCGAATACCGCCACGACGCGCTCGTGCTGAGCGCCAGCCCCGGCATCATGTCGAGCTGGCTGGTGCCGCGGCTGCCGCGGCTGGTGGCGGCTCATCCGGAGCTGGAGCTCAACCTGCAGTCCGGCTCGAACCTGGTGGAATTCGAGCGCGAGCCGGTGGATTGCGCGCTGCGCTACGGTCGCGGCCAGTGGGAAGGCCTGCACTGCGAGCGGCTGTTCGGCGAGTGGATCGCGCCGGTGGCTGCGCCCGAACTGGTGGCGCGCATGGGCGACGCCAGCCGCGACGACCTCAGCGACTGGCCGTTGCTCGGCGATCCGCACCCGGCCGACCGCTGGCGCGACTGGTTCGCGAACTTCGGCGGCCGGTTGCCGGCGCGCCGCGTGGCGAACTTCGACAGCATCGACGCGGCGCGCCACGCGGCGCTGGAAGGCCTCGGCGTCGGCCTGGGCCGCATGGTGACCTCGAAGTCGCTGATCGACGCCGGCCTGCTGGTGGTGCTTGGCCGCAATTACCTGCCAGTGCAGGAGGCGTACTGGCTGGTATACCCACCACGGTCGCAGGAGCACCGCGGCCTGCAGAGCTTCCGCGAATGGCTGCTGGCCGAGGCGGAGACCTACCGCGCGCAGATGTCCGCCTGGGAGCCGGGCGCACCGCTGGCGGTCGCCTGACGTTCCGTCGGCGGCGTGCAGGCAGCTCCGGTGCAGGCCACGCGGAGACATTGAACAGGCTCTAAAATGCCGCTGCGCGGCCGTCATGCACGGCACGCCCTATCCATTGCGCTCCACCCATAAGGATTTCCTATGCAACGCACCGCCATCCTCGTCGACGGCGCCTTCTTCCTTGCCCGCTACCGCAAGGTGTGGGGCGAGCGCGACGCCAACGACGCGCGCACCGTGGCCAAGACCGTGTTCGGCATGGCGCTGGAACACTTGAAGGCGCTGGACCGCCCGCGCGAATCGCTGTATCGCATCTTCTTCTACGACTGTCCTCCGCTGGACAAGACCTTCGTGCGCCCGGTGAGCGGCGACAGCGTGGATTTCGGCCGCAGCGGCGCCGCCGCGTTCCGCCGCGAGCTGCACGAGCAGTTGCGCCGCCAGCGCAAGATGGCGTTGCGGCTCGGCCGGCTGGCCGAGCGCGGCGAGTGGAAGCTGAAATACACCGCCATGCAGCAGCTCCGCGAAGGCAGCCTGAAGTGGGAAGACCTGCGCGACGACCACTTCGAGCCCGACATGCGCCAGACCCAGGTGGACATGAAGATCGGCATCGACATCGCCGCGCTGGCCTACAAGCACCTGGTGGACCAGATCGTGCTGGTGGCTGGCGACGCGGATTTCATTCCCGCGGCCAAACTCGCGCGGCGCGAGGGCATCGACTTCATCCTCGACCCGATGTGGCAGGGCATCGCCAGCGATCTGCACGAGCACATCGACGGCCTGCAGTCGGTGTGCCCGCGGCCGTTCTGAGGCCGGTTGCTGCGTCTCGACCCTCCCTCCACCGACCGGTTGGCAGGCTTTGCAGCCGGTTTCATGCCCAAGGAGTCACCCATGAAACGTTCGCAGCTCCGTGGAATAGGCGTCACCCTGATGGTTTTCGGCGCAGCGGCAGGCGCACGGCAGGCGGCCCGGCAGCATCCCGCCGGCGCGGCGGCATCGAGCAGCACCGGCAACATCGATGCGGTGCTGGCGGGTGGCTGGCGCTCGCCGGCGAACCGCGCGCGCGACGTCTACCGTCATCCGAAGGCCACGCTGCAGTTCTTCGGTGTCGAGCCGGACCAGACGGTGGTCGAGATCAATCCGTCCGCCGGCTGGTACACCGAGGTGCTCGCGCCCTTGCTGCGCGACCACGGCCACTACATCGCCGCCGAGCCCACGCCGGCGAGCGGCGACGAGGCCAGGCGCGACGACAGCAGGCTGCGCAAGAAATTCGCGGCCGATCCGGTCGACTACGGCAATGCGCGCATCGTCGAGTTCGATCCCCGCGCACCGGTGTTCGGGCCGCCCGGCTCGGCCGACCGCGTGCTGACGTTCCGCAACGTGCACAACTGGACCGAAGCCGGCACCGCACCGGCGATGTTCAAGGCGTTCTTCGCGGTGCTCCGCCCGGGCGGCGTGCTCGGCGTCACCGACCACCGCGCCGCGCCTGGCGCCAGGCTGGCGGCGGTGGAGTCCAGCGGCTACCTGCCCACGGACTACGTGATCAAGCTTGCCACTGACGCCGGCTTCAAGTTCGCCGGCCAGAGCGAGATCAACGCCAACCCGAAAGACACCAAGGACTATCCGAAGGGCGTGTGGACCCTGCCGCCCACGCTGGCGCTGGGCAAGCAGGGCCGGGCGAAGTACCTGGCGATCGGCGAATCGGACCGCATGACGCTGCGCTTCGTGAAGCCGGCGGGAACGGCCGCCGCGCCGGCGCACTGAACGCCACGCGCAGGCCGTCATGCTGATCGCGTTGAACAAACCCTACGGCATGCTCTGCCAGTTCACCGACGAGCACGGCCGGTCGACCTTGGCCGACTGCGTGAAACAGAAGGGCGTGTACGCGGCGGGCCGGCTGGACCACGACAGCGAAGGCCTGCTGCTGCTCACCGACGACGGCCGGCTGCAGCAGCGGCTGGCCGACCCGCGCCACAAGCAGCCCAAGACCTACCTGGTCCAGGTGGACGGCGCGATCGACGATGCGGCGCTCGCCGCCCTGCGCCGCGGCGTGATGCTGAACGACGGGCCCACCTTGCCCGCGCCGGCCGAACACGCGGTGGAGCCGGAGTGGCTGTGGCCGCGCGATCCGCCGGTGCGTTTCCGCAAGAGCATCCCGACCAGCTGGCTCACCCTTACCCTGCGCGAGGGACGCAACCGCCAGGTACGGCGCATGACCGCGGCGGTGGGTTTCCCCACGCTGCGGTTGATCCGCCTGCGCATCGGCGAATACGCGCTGGACGGGCTGGCGCCGGGCCAGACGCGTGTGCTGCAGGGTTGAAGCGCGATAATCCCCGGACCCGTTCCCACGGTGCCTCGCATGAACTTCAAGGATCACTTCTCCAGCCATGCCGCGCTGTACCGCGACGCCCGTCCGCTGCCGCCTGTTGACTGGTTCGACTGGCTGGCGCAGCAGGCGCCCGACGGCGGGCTGGCCTGGGATGCCGGCTGCGGCAACGGCCAGGCCAGCCTTGGCCTCGCCGCCCATTTCGGACAGGTGGTCGCCACCGATCCCAGCGCCACGCAGATCGGGCAGGCCGCAGCGCACCCCCGCATCGACTACCGCGTGGAGCGGGCCGAACGCAGCACGCTTGCCGCGGGCAGCGCCAGCCTGATCGGCGTATCGCAGGCCTTGCACTGGTTCGACCTCGACGCCTTCCACGCCGAGGTGCGCCGCGTCGCGAAGCCGGGCGCACTGCTGGCGATCTCCGCCTATGGCAATTGCAGCGTGAGTCGCGCGGTGGATGCGGTCGAACGCCGCCTCTACGCCGATACCTTTGGACCGGACTGGCCGCCAGAGCGCGAACTGGTGGATGCCGGCTACCGAGGGCTGCCGTTCCCGTTCGAGCCGGTGGAGCCCCCCAGCTTCATGATGCGCGCGGATTGGAATCTCGCGCAGTTCCTCGCCTACCTGCGTTCGTGGTCGGCCACCCAGCGGCACGCGAAACGCACCGGCAACGATGCGGTCGGTGCAGCTGCTGCGGAGCTTGCGGCGGCCTGGGGCGACCCCACGGTGGCGCGAGCCGTGCGCTGGCCGTTCTTCACCCGCGTGGGGCGCGTCGGTTAGTCGGATGCCGGGGCGGCACCGTTCTGCGCTGTCCGGACCCGGTGGATCCGGTGCGTGCGGGAACCGCCTTGTTGCCGTCTTACTTGCCTTGCTGGCCAGAGGCCTCAGCGGGCACCGAAGACCAGCCGCGCCTGCATCATGATCTGGCGACCGTAGATGTCGTAGTTTTCGACGTCGAAGTAGGGGTAGTCGCCGAAGGTGGCATCGCGCGGCGGCATCTTGTTGGCGAGGTTGTCCACCGTGAGCATGAGGCTGAGTCGGCGGGTGGGCGCATAGCTGAGGGTCCAGTTGAAGGTGACCCATGGGTGCAGCTGCGTCGCGCCGGGGTAGCCGGTGCCGTAAAGCGCGGTCGCCTGGTTGGGCGAGGTGCCGTATCGACGGCCATAGAGCGTGCTGCTCCAGGCACCGCCGGGGGCCGTCCAGTCCAGTGCCCCGGTAAGCACGTCGTGCGGGCCGGCGACCGGTTCCTGCGGCAGGTCGGCCGAGTAGCGGAAGTCGTGCCGGAACTGGTCGTCGTAGTCCAGCTCAAGGCGGAGGCTGCCGAAGCGCGTGGGAGCGAAGCGGTAACGCAATGCGGCGAAGATCGAGTGCACCGTCTCGCTGGATAGGTTGACGTAGGTGGTGACCACGCTGTCGATGGGCCCGCCGAGCATCAGGCGATGGATCTGGCCGTCGACCGGATCGGTCAACGCACGGCAACGCGCCGACGACGGGTCGAGCTGACCAAGCAGGCAGCGCGCCTCGTCGTAGGAAAGCAGGTTTACGTTCTGTGCCACTTCCTCGTTGCGGATGGCGATGTCGAGATAGTCGATGCTGAGGTTCAGCCGGTCAGTGGGCGACCACACGGCGCCGAGCGACCAGGTGCGTGCGTCGGTGGGCTTGAGCGAAGGATTGGCCAGCGTGGCGCCGCGCACCGGATAGGCGTATGCGCTGCATTCGGAGGCACCGGCGAGCGCGCACAGGTAGTAGTCGGTCACCGTGGCGTAGTAGCCCGAGGGGCTGATGAACAGCGCGGACAGGTCCGGCGCCTTGAAGGCGGTGGCGTAGTTCGCGCGCAGCAGCAATACGTCGAACGGGCGGTATTCCACGCCCGCGCGGTAGGTGTAGCGGTGGCTGGCGCGGGCGGGCCCGGTGTAGCGGTCGTAGCGGCTGGAAAGATCCAAGGTAAGCGGCTTGAGCAGCGGCAGGTTCAGCTCGAATGCGGCCGCGGCATGCTGGCGCTGGCCGCCGCCGCCCGAAGCCATGTGCTGGAACGCGAGTTGCTCCGAGAACAGCGGATTGAGCGGCTCGTGCCAGGATTCGCTGCCGGCTTCGACCAGGGAGGCGAAGCCGGCGTCCCCGCCGGGCAGGTTGAACCAGGCGGCGTTGCCCACGGTGAGGCGGGTGGTATCGAGGCGGGTGTCGCTGGCCTCCTTGGCGTACTGCGCGAAGCCGGCGTACTGGGCGGGCGTCACCGCGCTGAAGAAGCTTGCGTAGTCGCCGCGGTACAGCGGCAGGCCGGTGGCCGGATCGGTCGTGCCGGTCGCACCCAGCAAGGTGTCGAAGAAGCGGTTCACGCGCGGTGTGACAAGCAGCGGTTCCTCCACCAGCGTGCGATCACCGCTGCGCAGGTGGTAGAGATCCCAGGTCCAGCCAGAGTCGCCGAAATTCCCGTTGGCGCCCAGGTCGGCCTGGTAAAGCACGTCGCGTTGGCGCGCCATCTGGCCGTACGCGCCGCCGGGCACTTCCTCGGGTGCGAAGACCCGCTCCGGATACAGGATCTGGCCGCCGGCGGTGTCTTCGATGGCGCCGCCCGGCAGGCTGGCGGGGGTCCAGTACGTCGGACCCGGATACCAGCGTTGTTGCTGCCAGTTCCACATCACGTCCATGTACAGCTGCAGCCGGTCGTTGGCGCGGTAACGCAGCTTCAGCAGGCCGTCGTAGCCACGCTCCTGGTTGCTGTAGGTACGCCATGCATCGCCGCGCGGCGAGCCGCAGTACTGCTTGCCGGTGCCGGCGCCGACAAGCGCGTTGCTGCCGGCGAAGAGAAGGTTGTCGCAGCCGGCAGGCGGATCGAGGTAGCCCTGCGGGTAGCCGTCGAAGCTCGCCGCCGTGCCGTAGTCCAGGATACCGGCCTGAACGGGGGGCATGCGTTGCTGCGGACCCGTGCCATCAGTAAGCGGACGCTGGTAGCCCCAGATGGGGTCGGCGTTGGAGAACTCCATCGCGCCTACGGTTTGCCAACGTCCCTGCGTGTGTCCCCAGGTGAAGGTCACGCGCTGGTTGGCGCCGCCACCGGCCGGGTAATGGCCGGCTTGCACCCCCACCGAGCTTTCGTGCGGTTGCGAGCGGGTGACGATGTTGACCACGCCGCCGATTGCCTGCGAGCCGTAGATCGTCGAACCGCCACCGGCCATCACGTCGATATGGTCGACAATCGAGAGCGGCAGGTTGGCCACGCTGGCGGCGATGGTGCTGCCGTTGTAGGGGCGGCCGAAACGGGCCAGCGGCTTGCCATCCACGAGAATCAGGGTGAACTGCGGGCTGAGCCCGAACAGGCTGATGGGCTGGGCGCCCTGGGTGAATGAGCCGGCCGTTTGCGGCCCCTGCACCGGTCCGGTGGCGAACACCGTGTTGCGCAGCACCTCGGCTACGCTGCTGAAGCCGCGAGCCTGGATTTGCGACGCGGTGACGATGAGCACCGGGGTGGCTGTTTGCACGCTGGCGTTGTCGATCAAGGTGCCGCTTACGGCGACAGTGGCCAGGGTCGCGACGATCTTCGGAGACGGGTGAAGCGATATGGGAGTCGTTTCCTGGTGTTTCGGAAGCAGCACGAAACTCGTCCCGCCCAGATCGCGCCAGCGCAGGCCCGTGCCGCGCAGCAGCCGTTCAAGCGCTTCCGCCGGTGTGTAGATCCCGGTCAGGCCGCGGGTACGCAGTCCGGCGACCAGTGCTGGCGCATAGGCCACTTGAGTGCCGCCCTGAGCAGCCAGCTCGTCCAGTGCGCGATCGAGCTGGCCCGCAGGGATCGAGTAGGTGTGCCGCGATGCGGCTTCGATGGCCGGTCCTGACTTTTGAGGGTTGGCGTGCGTCGACCATGCAATGGTGGCCAGCAGGCATGCCAAGAGGCGGATGGGTAGTAACCGAGGGGTCCCCGCTCTTGGATGCTTCGCCAGCATGCGTCCCCCGTGTCTGCCGGTCGCCGTGGAACAGCAGCCGTCCCCTTGTGCCCCGCGGGTACATCATACGGGTGTGCCCGGCAACAGATTCAAGGACGCCAAGGCCGCGAACGACACAGGCCCGGCCGCACCGGGCCGGGCCTGCGGGGAAAAGGCGCGCCTCCCTGCGCGCCGTGTCTTCCTTCAGAACGTGAGGCTCCAGCCGTTCAGCGTGCCGTAGTCGCCGCTGTACCACGGGTCGTTGTCGATGACGCGCAGCTTCCAGGTGCCGTTGCCCTGCACCGAAGAGGCGTTCACGGTGTAGGTGGTGTTGATGTTGCCGTCGTCGTTGTAGTCCGGCGACTGCAGCACCGCGTAGGCGCCGTTCGGTGCGACCAGGTCGATCTCCAGGTCACCCGACCAGTTGTGCGTGATGTTGACGTGCACCTGCAGCGCCGATGGTGCCGCGCCCGGCTCGCCGGTCACCGAGATGTTGCTGGTGATGGTGGCGTTGTCGTTGATCACCTTCTTGGTGTTGTTGCTGAAGGTGCCGCCGCTGGGCGCGGTGACGGTCACGGACGCGGTCTTGCTGCTGCTCGCGCCGGTGTTGTCCTTCACCGTTTCGGTCACGCTGTAGGTGCCCGCCGCCGCATAGGTGTGGCTCGGGCTCGCCGCGGTCGAGGTGCCGCCGTCGCCGAATGTCCACGAGTGCGAGCTGATCGTACCGCCCGTGTCGGTGGAGCTGTCGGTGAAGGTCGCGGTCAGGCCGCTCACCGTGTCGCTGAAGTTGGCCACCGGGCTGCCGCCGCCACCGCTGGAAACGGTCACGGAAGCGGTCTTGCTGTTGGTCGCGCCGGTGCTGTCGGTCACCGTCTCGGTCACGCTGTAGGTGCCCGCCGCCGCGTAGGTGTGGCTCGGGTTCGCCGTGGTCGAAGTTGCGCCGTCGCCGAAGGTCCAGGAGTGCGAGCTGATCGTGCTGCCCGTGTCGGTGGAGGCATCGGTGAAGCTCACGGTGAGGCCGCTCACCGTGTCGGTGAAGTTCGCCACCGGCGTGCCGCCGTGCAGGATGGCATGCGAGATCGCGCAGGAGTTGGTGTCGTTCGACCAGCTCGCCTGCTCGGTGAAGGTGCCCGTACCCATCGCCACGTTTGCCGCACCGCCCGGCTGGCCTGCCGCTATCCAGGCGCACTCGTCCGAGTTCTCCTGGCCGCTGCTCGCGTTCGTCCAGCCGCCCGCCGGATAGGTGTCCGACATCATCTCGTGCCATTCATGGCCCAGCGTCATCGTCCAGCCGTCCAGGTTGCCGGCCGATCCCGAGTTCACGAAGCCCACGCCGCAGCTCGAACCCATGTCCATGTTGTACGGCTGGTTGCTGTACGCGATGTCGCCGTAGGACGAGGTGGTGTAGTTGTGCCACGCGCAGTAGCCCTGGGTCGGGCTCTGGTAGTTGTCCGGGTCGGTGCCGTGCGGCGACATGATGATGTAGTAGGTGTAGCGGTTCGAACCGGCCGCGGTGTTGCCGAAGTGCGCCGCCGCCTTGATCGCCTCGTTCGCCAGGTCGGTCGCGGTCGGTGCGCTGGGCGCCGCCGCCGCGTTGTCGTAGAAGACACCGGCCAGCACGCCGCCGGTCTGGTAGGGCACGAAGCTCGCGTTCGACGGGCAGCTGGTGGCGCCCGAGGTCACGTTCGGGCCGTCGCACCACTGGGTCAGGTCGGCCGACCACAGTTCGTTGCCGGTGCCGATGCCCTTGAACATTTCCTCGGCCACCGCCGCGGCACCGTAGGAGTCGCCGCTGAACACGTCGTCACCCTTGGCGTTGGTGCTCTGCGTGCCCCACTGGTTGCCGTAGTACACGATGTAGACCTTCACGTGGCCGTCCATCACGCCCACGCCGTCGATGCCGCCGCCGTAGGCCAGCGTGTTCGAGCTGGTCGCCGTGGTCGCGGTCGTCGCATGCGTGTCGCGGTAGTGCTTCATCTTCTGGTGCACTTCGCGCGTCGGCACCGCACCGTGGCGGTAACTGTGCCCGAAGGCCGGTGCGTACGGATTGAACTCCGACGACACCTGACCGTTACTTGCCGCCAGCGCCGGTCCCACTGCCAGCCCCAGGAGCACGGACGCCGCCATTGCCTTCAACATCAGGTGTTTCATGAAAAGCCCTCTTGAAAGTGATTTTTTGGGCAAGCCGAGGCCTCGCCTTCGCGCGCCTCTACGCTTCACTACTGCTGCGCCATGGCGCAACACCTCCCCCGCCGGTTGTCCGTGGCGTCTGGGGTTGTTCGAAATGCCGTTCCCCTTGCTCCCCGCAACGGCATCGCGCAACGCCACCTCATGCTCAACAACGTGTGCCGGCGCAAAAGCCCTACCTACGGATTTCGGCCACCATCCCATCGATGTCGCCAAAGTGTGCGCGACGTCCCGTATTCCATGCCGCCTTCGTCTCGGTAGTCCGCTCGCGCGGCCGCGCCGGACCGGGGGGTCTGCGCACCCTCGAATGAGATGGGCCTCCGGAAGGCTTGCGCCGGCAGCGGGCGGTGGGGCGGCGCGCCATCACGGACCTGGATGGCCCGTCGGCAGTGCGCCTGCGCGCGCCCCGTGCCTCACGCCAGGCTGGCTTCCGTGTGTTGGTAGATGGGCGCCTGCGTGCCGCGCGGCGGCGATCAGCCTGGCCGGATGCCTAGCGCTTGCGCGGGAGTTCCGCCTGTCCCGCAAGAGGCACCAGCAGCACCCGCGCACCGTCAATGTGGCGGGCACGCACGGGCCAGCCTTGCTGCAGCATCTGCAGCATGGTTTCAGGGTCGTTGGCGTCGAACACGCCACTGACGCGCAGGGCGTTCAGCGACGGGTCGCCAATGGTGACCTGCGTCTGGTTGTAGCGGTTCATTTCGCTCAACAGTTCGGGCAGGCGCCAGTCATGCACGATCAGCTTGCCCTTGGTCCAGCCCTCGGCGGCATGTGTGTCGGCGGGTTGCGGCGGCGAGATGCTGCCGTCGCGGGAGAACCATACCTGCCGGCCGTCGTGAAGCAGCGACACATGCTCGACCGCGTGGCCAGGCGCGGCCACGGAGACGTTTACCGCGCCCTTGAGCAGGATCACTCCGGTGCATTCGTCGTCGGTGCGCACCTGGAACACGGTGCCGACGTCAGTGATGGTGCCATTGCCGGCGCGCACCTCGAAGGGGCGCCGCGGGTCGTGGCGCACCGCGAACTGGGCGCGCCCGCGCAGCAGGTCCACTTGGCGGAAGTGCTCGCCGTAGCGCACCTGCAGGCTGGACTGCGCGTCCAGGACCACCAGCGTGCCATCGGCGAGGCGAACGCTGCGCGGCTGGCCGGTCGTCGTCTGATACGTGGCGGAATCCGGTGGCGGCGCCACGCGCCAGCGCGGCAACGCAACCAGTATTGCCACGGCGGCGGCCGCCATTGCAGCAACGGTTGGCAGAAGGACACGGGTGCGCCGGTACCAGGGCGTGGCCGGTTGTTCCCGCAGCGCGCGCCGCGCAGCGGCAGCCAGCGCCGGAGAGCGCACGGCTTCGGCGCTCTGCCGCCACAGCGCGTTCACTTCGCGCCATGCCGCAGCGTGGGCCGGATCTGAGTCGTGCCAACGCTGGAAGGCGGCCGATTCGGCGGCGGAGCAGCCGGGTTCGAGCAGGCGCGCGAACCAGCGTTCGGCATCGCCGGGGCGGCCGGGGGTGGTTTCGTGCTGGCCGAACTCCGTATCCATGACTTCTAAAACGGTTCCATGAGGGAATTGCCTACCTTGCGGCGCAGCAGAGCCATGGCGTTGGCCAGATGCTTCTCCACCATTTTCACCGAAATGCCGCACCGCGCGGCGATCTGGGTGTGGCTGAGCCCGTGGGCGCGTTTGAGCAGATAGACGCGCTGGCACTTCGGCGGCAGGGCAAGAATCGCCTCGCCGATCCGCGCCACTTGCTGGTTGTAGGCGGCGCGCTGGTCCGGCGTGTGGTCGCTGTCGGCGATCGGCAGGTCGTCCAGCGGCACATGGTCGCTGCTGTGCCGGCAGGCGCCGGCGCGATACTGGTCGTTGGCGACATTCGCGGCGATGCGATAGAGCAGGGCCTTCCAGGCCTCGGGCGACTCGTGGTGGCGGTAGCGCAGCAGCCTGGCGAGGCTCTCCTGCAACGCATCTTCGGCATCCTGCTCGGTAGCGGTGCGGCTGCGCAGGAACTGCAAGAGCCCCTGGCGTTGCTCGCGCACAAAGACGTTGAAGGCGTCCGCCGAAGCGGATGTCTCCGGCCGTGCCGGGGACGTGATCGATGCGTTGTCGTATACGCCACGCATGTATTGGCGCCTCCCTCTCCACGCCGGACTGTGCGACAAGGCAGGGCCGGCGCGCAACAGGCACCGTGGCGCTCGTTCGGTTTCAGCGATGCGGGACGAGGGGGGGATGTCCCATCGGCAGGCCGAAGAATGCCGCGGCCGTCGCGGTGCTGTGCGCCGCCGTGACGTCTGCCGGCTCGCCGCGGTCGCGCGCGATCTCCTCGCAGATGTGTCTGAGGAACATCGGCTCGTTGCGCCGGTGCGAGGGCTGCGGGCGCACGGTGCGCGGCAACAGGTAGGGCGCATCGGTCTCGATCATCAGGCGGTCGGCGGGAATCTCGCGCACGAACTCGCGCAGGTGGCCGCCGCGGCGCTCGTCGCAGATCCAGCCGGTGATGCCGATGTGGCAGTCCAGCGCGAGGTAATCCAGCAGCGCTTCGCGGCTGTCGGTGAAGCAGTGCACCACCGCGGCCGGCACTTTGTCGCGCCAGCGGCGGAGCAGGGGGAGGAAATCCCCATGCGCGTCGCGCTGGTGCAGGAACAGCGGCTTGCCCAGTTCGGCCGCGATCGCCAGCTGGCGATCGAACGCCGCCAATTGCACGTCGCGCGGCGAGTAGTTGCGGTTGTAGTCCAGCCCGGTCTCGCCCACCGCGCGCACCGCAGGATCCTGCGCCAGCTCGCGCAGCCGCGCGTCGGTGGCGTCGTCGTAATCCACCGCGTGATGCGGGTGCACGCCTGCCGTCGCCCACAGCACGCCGGGATGCGCGTGCGCCAGCGCCAGCGCGTGTTCGCTGCCCTCGCGCGATGCGCCGGTGACGATCATCCGGCCCACGCCATGCTCCCGCGCACGCTGCAGCACGGCGTCGAAGTCGTGACGGAAGGATTCGTGGCCGAGGTTGGCGCCGATGTCGACGAGTTGCATGGGGAACCCGGAGAAAAGAGTCATTGTCACAGACTGGCGCAGGGCGGCAAACCGGCGGCGCGACGCGGATCCGGACGGGCTCGCTCGCCAGCCGCTCAGGCGATGTGATAACTATGTGCGTTCGCCGTGCGCCTTCGGGGGAAGCGCGCGGCCGGGTACGATCTGCTGGGCAGATGCGATTCAGAAGCGGGGTGACGTATGTCGGCAGTTGTGCAGCCGGCGCGGGGCGAGGGAGCGGTGACGACGGACGAACGCGAGGCGGCGGTGTGCGCGCTGCTGGTGGCGCGCGGCCGCCTGAAGGAGGGCGACCTGGCGCGGGCCCGCCGGTTGCACGAGGAGGCCACCGAGGGCACGCTCACCGCGTTGCTGGCGCGGCTGGGCCTGGTCAACGAGCGCGAGCTGGCCGAAGCCTGGTCCGAATTGCTGGCGGTGCCGATGCTGGCCACGCGCGAGGCGCCGGAACTGGCGCCACCGGATCTCGAACTTTCGCTGCGCTTCCTCAAGCAGCAGCACGTGGTGCCGGTGGATGACGGCGAGCACGGGCTGGCGTTGCTGGTGGCCGACCCGGCTGATCCCTACCCGCTGCAGGCGGTGACGCTGGCGGCAGGCCGGCCGGTGGCGCTGCGCATCGGCCTGCGCTCGGAGATCGACGACCTGATCGAGCGCTATTACGGCAGCGGCCGTTCCGCGATGGGCACGATCGTGGAGAACATCGACGGCGGTGCCACCGAAGTGGACGACGTGGAACACCTGCGCGACCTTGCCAGCGAGGCGCCGGTGATCCGCCTGGTCAACCTCATCCTGCAGCGTGCGGTCGAGCAGCGTGCCTCCGACGTGCACATCGAACCGTTCGAGAACCGGCTCAAGGTGCGCTATCGCATCGACGGCGTGCTGCACGAGGTGGAGGCGCCACCGGCCTCGTCCACCGCCGCGGTGATCTCGCGCGTGAAGATCATGGCCAAGCTCAACATCGCCGAGCGCCGGCTGCCGCAGGACGGCCGTATCCAGCTGCGCGTGCAGGGCAAGGAACTGGACCTGCGCGTGTCCACCGTGCCGACCAGCTTCGGCGAATCGGTGGTGATGCGCATCCTGGACCGCGAGTCGGTGGTGTTCGATTTCGCCACCCTGGGCTTCACCGATGCCTTCCAGTCGCGTTTCGTCGACGTGCTGGAGCGTCCGCACGGCATCCTGCTGGTCACCGGCCCCACCGGCTCGGGCAAGACCACCACGCTGTACACCGCGCTGTCGAAGATCAACACCCCGGACGTGAAGATCATCACCGTCGAGGACCCGGTCGAATACCAGATCGAGGGCATCAACCAGATACAGGCCAAGCCGCAGATCGGGCTGGACTTCGCCGCGGCGCTGCGCTCGATCGTGCGCCAGGATCCGGACGTCATCATGATCGGCGAGATGCGCGACCTGGAAACCTGCCGCATCGCGATCCAGTCGGCGCTCACCGGCCACCTGGTGCTCTCCACCCTGCACACCAACAGCGCCGCGGGCGGCATCACGCGCCTGCTCGACATGGGGGTGGAGGATTACCTGCTCGGCTCAACCGTGAACGGCATCCTGGCGCAGCGTCTGGTACGCCGGCTCGATCCCGCGACGGCGGTGCCCTACGAGCCGTCGCCCGAGGTGATCGCGGAGTTCGAGCTGGAGAAGTACGCCGGCGGCAAACCGGTGCGTCTGTGGAAGCCCGGTTCCAGCGCCGCCAACCCCAGCGGCTACCGCGGCCGCCAGGCAATCATGGAATTCCTGGTGATGAGCGACCCGCTGCGCCGCCTCGTGATGCAGCGTGCCGACGCCGGCGAGATCGAGAAGCAGGCGCGCGCGGAAGGCATGCGCACCATGTACGAGGACGGCATCGCCAAGTCCCTCGCCGGCATCACCACGCTGGAGGAGGTGCTGCGTGTCACGCAGGAGGGTTGAGGCGCTTTTTCCCTCACCACGAGGAATGACACCCTCTCCTCTCCGGGGAGAGGGCTGGGGTGAGGGGCGGGTGCTTGCCCGGAGGCATATTCAAAGCGGGTTTGCGGCAAGAGTGACCCCTCACCCCAACCCTCTCCTCGCTGCTCGAAGCGGCGGCCATCCATGGCCGCTCCCCGCGTGCCCCAAAGGGGAGAGGGAGCAAACGTGCCGTGCGGGTCGGCCTTCGTTTGAACCTGTCGTGGCTCAGAGGTATCGGCCCTCATGAGCCAGTTCAGATACCGCGCCGTCAGCGAGGCCGGCGAGCTGTTGCAAGGCCAGATGGAGGCCGCCAGCCTCGACGAGGTGATTGCGCGGCTGCAGGACCAGGGCCATACGCCACTGGAGGCGCAGCCGGCCGACGCGATGGGTGGCGGCTCCGGTTTCGCGGCGCTGTTCAAGCGCGGCCCCTTCAGCGGCGACCAGCTGGCGCAGTTCACCCATCAGCTCGCCACCCTGCTCGGCGCGGGCCAGCCGCTGGACCGCGCACTGGGCATCCTGATGGATCTGCCCGAGGGCGAGCGCGCGCAGAAACTGATCGAGCACGTGCGCGACCGCGTGCGCGGCGGCATGCCGCTGTCGCAGGCGCTGGACGAAGAGCACGGCGTGTTCCCCAGGCTGTACATCGCACTGGTGCGCGCGGGCGAGGCAGGCGGTTCGCTGGAAGAGACGCTGCGCAGGCTGGCCGACTACCTCGAACGCTCGCAGCAGCTGCGCGGCAGCATCATCAATTCACTGATCTACCCGGCCTTCCTGCTGGTGGGCGTGCTCGGCTCGCTAGTGCTGCTCCTGGCCTACGTGGTGCCGCAATTCGTGCCGATCTTCGAAGACATGCAGGTGCCGCTGCCGTGGATCACCGAGGCGGTGCTGGCGCTGGGCCAGGCCTTGCAGTCGTGGTGGTGGCTGATCGGCCTGCTGCTGGTCGGCGGCGCATTCTTCTTCCGCATGCGCCTGCGCGAACCGGCCACCCGGCTGGCCTGGGATGCGCGGATGCTGCGCATGCGCGTGGCCGGCCCGCTGCTGCTCAAGGTGCAGACCGCGCGCATCGCCCGCACGCTGGGCACGCTGCTGAAGAACGGCGTGCCGCTGCTGGGCGCGCTGGCCATCGCGCGCCAGGTCACCCCCAACCGCGCGCTGGACGCGGCGCTGGAACAGGCGCACGAGCAGGTGAAGGAAGGCAGCGGGCTCAGCCTCGCGCTCGGGCAGTCGAAGCTGTTCCCGCGCCTTGCGCTGCAGATGGTGCAGGTGGGCGAGGAGGCCGGCGAACTGGACGGCATGCTGCTGAAGGTGGCGGATACTTTCGAGCTGGAAAGCCGCCGCTCCATCGACCGCCTGCTCGCCGCCCTGGTGCCCGCGCTCACCGTGGTGATGACCGTGCTGGTGGGTCTCATCATGGCGGCGATCCTGCTGCCGCTGCTCAGCCTCACCAGCAACATCCAGTAGCGCGATTCCCGATTC
Organism: Rhodanobacter sp. sgz306013; assembly: GCF_057031145.1. Taxonomy (NCBI): domain Bacteria; kingdom Pseudomonadati; phylum Pseudomonadota; class Gammaproteobacteria; order Lysobacterales; family Rhodanobacteraceae; genus Rhodanobacter; species Rhodanobacter sp. sgz306013. The sequence goes on along the minus strand of NZ_JBXCIJ010000005.1, from coordinate 215,663 downwards.
CGACAACGACGCCACGAGGCCATTCCATGCAGTACAAACGCATCCGTTCCCTGCGCCGCGCGCGTGGCTTCACCCTGCTGGAAATGCTCGCGGTGATCGTGCTGATCGGCGTCATCGGCGCGGTGGTGGTGACCCAGGTCGGCAAGAACATGGACAAGGGCAAGTACGGCGCGGGCAAGGCCCAGCTGGTGACCCTGGGCCAGAAGATCGAGAACTACGCGCTGGACAACGGCAGCCCGCCGCCGCAGCTGCGGGACCTGGTGACCAAGCCCGCGAACGCGCCGAACTGGCAGGGCCCGTACGCCAAGGAATCCGAACTCAAGGACCCCTGGGGGCACGACTTCGGCTACAAGGTCCCCGGCGACCACGGCAACTTCGACCTGATCTTCTACGGCCGCGACGGCAAGCCCGGCGGCGACGGCTACGACAAGGACGTGGGCAACTGGCAGTAATTCCATGCGCCTCGCGTCGCCACGCCTGCCCCGATTCCCTGCCGTACAGGCAAGCGGAGCGCGGCGGCGCGGCCGCGGCTTCACCCTGCTCGAAATGCTGGTGGTGATCCTGCTGATCGGCATCGCGGCGGCGGCGGTGGCGGTGTCGGTGACCCAGGGCCTGGCCAGCGCGCGCATCAACGCGGCCAGCGGCGAGATCGCCGCCGCGCTGCGCGCCACCCGCGCTCAGGCGATCGTGCAGGGCAGGGAGCAGCATTTTGACGTGGACACCCGCGCCGGCACGTATAGCGACGCGAAGCGGAAGGACGTGCGCCTGCCCAAGGGCCTGAAACTCTCGATCACCAGCGCGCTGGAGGACCGCCCTGACCAGCACACCGGGCGTATCCGCTTTTTCCCCGACGGCAGTTCCACCGGTGGCCATATCGTGCTTTCCAGCGGCCGCCGCCAGTGGCGCATCAATGTGTCGTGGCTTACCGGGCAGGTCGCGGTGGTGGACCGGGTGGCGCCGCCATGAGGCGCGAGCGCGGCTTCAGCCTGCTCGAGGTGATCGCCGCGATGCTGCTGCTGGCGATCGCCTTCGCCGCGTTGATGAAAGTGGCCGGTGGCGCGATCGCGCTGTCGCGCAACGCGGCCGTGCACGACGAGGTGGCGCTGCGCGCGCGCAGCCTGCTCGACAGCGCCGACGTGGGCATGCCGCTGCAGCCCGGCCGGAGCAGCGGCGACTTCGGCCGGCAGGCCTACCACTGGCAGCTGGACGTGACGCCGTGGAACCCGCCCGGCCCGCGCCCCGGCGGCGCGATGCTGCAGCTCTACCGGCTCGACCTCACCGTGCGCTGGGGCAGTGCGGCCCATCCGCAGGTCGCGCGCTTCAGCACCCTGCGCCTGGGCACGCCGGCGGCACCGGGCGGGATCGTGCCATGAGGCGGCAGCTCGGCTTTACCCTGCTGGAAGTGCTGGGTGCGATGGCCCTGCTGGCCCTGCTGCTGGTGGGCGTGTACGGCGGCGTGCGCAGCGCGGTGCACGCCGTGCGCTCGGGCAGCGCGGCGATCGCGCGGGTCGACCAGATCGGCTCGGCCCAGCGCTTCCTGCGCCGCGAGCTGGCGCAGGCGCTGGCGCAGCCGTTCGCCCGCAACGACAACGGCCAGCCGATCGTGTTCTCCGGCAGCGCGCACGAGCTGCGCTACGTGGCGCCGCTGCCCGGCTACCTCGGCAAGCTGGGACCGCAATTGCAGGTGTTGCAACTGGTGGACGACGGCAAGAAAGGGCAGCGGCTGGAACTGAGCCTCGCCCTGCTGCCGCCGGACGGCAGGCCGCCGAAAGCGCTGGGCAAGCCACAGGTGCTGCTCGACCACATCGCGGGCGGCAGCTTCGACTACCGTGGCCGCGACGCGCAGAACCGCGAAGTGCCGTGGGGCGAGAATTGGCGCGACGGCGGCCGCCTGCCGCAGCTGGTGCGCATCCGCCTGCAACCCAGGGGGGGCTACGACTGGCCGGAACTGGAGGTGCCGCTGCGCGTCGACGCCTCCGCGATGGTCGGCCGGGTCGGCCTGCTGCCGGGCGGCATGATGCCGCTCCGGGGGGCGCAATGAGGCGGCGCGCCCGTCAACGCGGCGTGGCCCTGCTGCTGGTGCTGTGGGCCTGCACCCTGCTGGCGATCCTGCTTGGCGGCTACGCGGCGCTGGCGCGTACCGAGGCGCTGCAGACCCGCTACCAGTTCGCCGAGGCCCGCGCGCATTACGCGGCGGAGGCGGGCGTGATGCGCGCGGTCTACGCGGTGCAGGATCCGGTCGCGGTGCGGCGCTGGGTCGGCGACGGCCGCACGTATCCCTTCCGCTTCGACGACGCGGCGGTCAGCGTCACGGTGACCGACGAGGGCGGCAAGGTCGATCTCAACGCGGCTTCGCCCGAGGTGCTGAAGGGACTGTTCCATGCCGCTGGCCTGGACCAGGCCGCCGCCGCCACGCTGGCGGCGAACGTGGTGGCGTGGCGCAGTTTTCCGCGCATCGGCGGGGGCGAGCGCGTGCGCGCCGAATACGCGGCGGCCGGCCGCGATTACGGTCCGCGCGAGGGTCCGTTCGCCAGCCTGCAGGAATTGCAGCTGGTGCTGGGCATGACGCCGGCGTTGTACAGCCGGATCGAACCAGCCATCACGATCTGGTCCGGGCTCGCCGTACCCGACCCGAATACCGCGCCGCCGCTGGCGCTGGCGGCGATCCCGGGGCTCGATCCGCAGCAGTTGCAGGCAGTCAAGGCGACGCGGGAACGCAACAGCCGCGAGGCCGCGCCGCCGGTCGGCGGCGGCATCACGCACAGCATCCGCGCGGAAGCTGTGCTGGCCGACGGCACGCGCGCGGTGATCCGTGCGACAGTACGCTTTCGGGCCGGAGGGGCGGCTGCGCGACCGTATACGGTGTTGCGTTGGGAAGAGGGCGACGGGGAATGAGTGCTGCGATGCGGTCGCTACGGCCACTGCTGGAACCATGGCGCCGCGGCTGGCGTGCCTCGCCCTTGCCGGCATTCTTCGCCTGGTGGGGCGGCGAGCTGCGAGCGCTGCTGCCCCCGCGCTGGCGCGCCGCGCTGGCCGACGGCGCCGGCTGGCACCTGCTGCAGCGGATCGACGGCGACTGGCAGTTGCGCCGCGCCGGCGAGGCCGAGCCGCTGGCGCGCTGGACCGACGGGCTGGACGCCGTCGCGCAGCAGGCCGCGCTGGCCGCCGCGTGGCAGGGCACCGACCCCGAGGATCGCCGGCTGGCCCTGCTGCTGCCCGCCCAGACGGTGTTGCGTCGCGTGCTGCAACTGCCGGTGGCCGCGCGCGGCAAGCTGCACCAGGTGGCGGGCTACGAGATGGACCGGCAGACCCCGTTTAGTGCCGCGCAGGTGTATTACGCGGTGCGCGAGCTGGCGCAGCCGGCTGCAGCCGGGCGCTGCGCAGTGGAGTTGCTGGTGGTGCGGCGCGACACGCTGGATCCGCTGCTGGCCCGCCTGCGGGCGCTCGGCATCACGGTGGACGCGGTGGATCTGGCGCAGGATGCCGGCCGCCTTGGCGTCGACCTGCTGCCGCCGGACCAGGCCTCGCGCCGCACGCGGCCGCGGCTGCGCCTGAACCTGATGCTCGGGGCCGCCTGCGTGCTGCTGCTGTTGCTGGCGATGGGCAGCTGGCTGCACAACCGCGAGAGTGCGCTGGCGCAGATGCAGGCGCAGGTGGAGGCGATGCGCGGCGAGGCGCAGCAAGTGACGAACCTGCGCAAGCAGTTGCAGGACGACGCCGGCGCGGCCGGCTTCCTCGCGCAGCGCAAGGCGCAGCGCCCCACCGTGCTCGGCGTGCTGCTCGACCTCACCCGGCGGTTGCCGCCGAGCGCATGGCTGGAGCGCTTCAGCCTCGACGACAATGGCCAGATCGGCTTCCAGGGCCAGAGCCCGCAGGCGGCGAAGCTGCTCGACCTGCTGAAGGGCTCGCCGCTGCTGGACAACGCGAACTTCCAGGGCAGCATCCAGTCCGACCCGTCCACCGGCAAGGAGCGCTTCTACATGGTGGCGCAGCTGCACAAGCCGACGCCGGAACATGCGGGCGCCGCCCGGCCGGCCGCCGCCCGGAGCACGCCATGAGCAACCGGGTGTTGAAGCTCTCGCCACGCGACAGCCGCATCGCCGCGGTCGGCCTGCTGGTGCTGGTGCTGGTGCTGGCCTACTTCCTGCTGCTGCATTGGTGGTTCGTGGCGCCGTTGCGCAGCATCGCCGCGCAGATGGACGATCTGCGCGATACCCAGAGCCGCTACGCCGCGGCGATCGCCGAGCAGCCGCAGCTGCGCCAGCGCATCGCCATGCTGGGTGCCGGCCAGGCCGCCAGCAGCGCGTTCCTGCCCGAGGACGATCCGAACACCGCCGCCGCCGACCTGATGCAGCGCGTGGTGGACGCGGTGAGCGCGCACACCGAGGGCGGCAGCTGCACGGTGGCGCAGAAGATGCCGGTGCCCAACCCGCAGGTAACCTCGGGCGAGCCATACCGCAAGGCGGCGGTGAGCATCAACCTCAGCTGCGACATCGAGCCGCTGGTGGGCGTGCTGCAGGCGCTGGAGCAGGGCACGCCCTACCTATTCGTGGACAACCTCAACGTCTACCGCAATCCGGTAGCGGCGCACGGCAACGGGCCGCCGCTGGAAGTCCAGTTCACCCTGTCTGGCTACGTGCGTCCCGGGGGCGCCGCGCCTGCCGCCTCGGCGCCGATGCCCGACGCTGCCGCGGACGAGCCGGGAGCGACGCCATGAACGCCGCCAGCCAACGCCGGCTGACCCCGGTCCTGGTGGTCCTTGCCCTGCTGCTCGGCGCCCTGTGGCTGGCGCTGCTGGCCGGTTTCGGCCGCGGCGTGCACTGGGACGCGCCGCGTGCCGCCGCGCTGCCACCAACGCCCGGCAGGCATGCCGGCCTGCCTACGCCGCTGCCGCTGGCGGAATTCGCGCCGGTGTGGCAGCAGTCGCTGTTCAGCCCGGACCGCAAGCCGGAGGCGCACGCCGCCAGCGGCGGCAGCAGCATCGGCGACCTACAGCTGACCGGCATCATCCTCACGCCGCAGCTGCACATGGCGCTGCTGCACGACAAGAACGGCAACAGGGAACTGCGCCTGCGCGAAGGCCAGTCGCTGCCCGACGGCAGCCTCAGCCTGGTCGAGGTGAAGCCGCGCTCGGTGATCCTCGATTCCACCCAGGGCCGCACCGAACTGAAACTGCCCGCCGGCGCGCCGATCGATGCCGCGAAGGCGGCATCCACCACCGCCGTGGAGCCCATGGCCACGCCGCCGTCGCCACCCGCCGAAGCCGCCGGTGCCGCCGCCATGCAGCGGGTGGTGCCACTTGGCCAGGGCGCTTCGCGCCAGCAGCCCCCGCAATACAGTCCGCAGCAGCTCGACCGCCTGCGCAAACTCAAGGCCGCGATACTGCAGCGCCGCGCCGCCAGCCAGGCCGCGAACCACGAAGGAGCACACTGATCCATGTCCCGCCTGCCCACCTCCGCGCGTTCGCCCTCGCGTGCCAGCCTGCGGTCCACCTGGCCGCGCATTGCCGCGCTGGCGGCGCTGACCCTGCTGGCCGGTTGCGCCAGCCTGCCGCCGCAGCCCGACGATGCCTCGCTGCAGCGCGAGGCGATGGCCGGCACGCATGCGCCGGTGCCCGCGCCGCTGCCGCTCAACAACGACCAGACCACCACCACGAACGCGGCGGTGCTGCCGCAGATCAGCCGCGGCAACGGCCAGTTCGTGCGGCCCACGGCGCTGGCGGCGCCCCGCCCGGCCGTGTCCGGCGCGAACGGCGTCACCTTCAACTTCGAGAACCAGCCGGTGCAGGCGGTGGTGAAGGCGATCCTCGGCGACCTGCTCAAGAAGAACTACACCATCGTGCCCGGCGTGCAGGGCAACATCTCCTTCTCCACCGCCGAGCCGGTGGATGCCGGCCAGGCGCTGCCGATCCTTGAGACCCTGCTGTCGTGGACCAACAACGCGCTGGTCGAGCGCGGCGGCAGCTACGTGGTGCTGCCGGCGAAGGAGGCGGTGGGCGGCAACCTGGTGCCCAGCCTGGGCGCGAGCGCGCCGGCCGGCGGGCTGCAGGCGCGGCTGTTCCCGCTGCACTACATCGCCGCCGGCGAGATGCAGAAGCTGATCAAGCCGTTCGCGCGGCCCGACGCGGTGCTGCTGGTCGATCCCACCCGCAACGTGATCGTGATGTCTGGCACACCGGAGGAACTGGCCAACTACGACCGCACCGTGCGCACCTTCGACGTGGACTGGCTGCGTGGCATGTCGGTGGGCGTGTTCAACCTGCAGCACGCCGACGTCGACCAGCTGATGCCCAAGCTGGACCAGATGTTCGGGCCCAAGGGCGACACCCCGCTGGCGGGCATGCTGCGCTTCATCCCGATCAAGCGCACCAACGCGCTGGTGGTGATCAGCACGCAGCCGAACTACGTGGACGAGGTGGGCGGCTGGATCGCCCGCATCGACCAGGGCGGCGGCAACCAGCCGCAGCTCTACGTGTACGACGTGCGCAACATCAAGGCCTCCGACCTCGCCAAGTACCTGGCGCAGATCTACGCCAGCGGTGGCAGCGGTGGCAGCGGGTCCGGTGGCGAAGTCGGCCCGGGTCTCAGCTCCGGCACCCTGGGCAGCGCCGAGAACGCGCGCGGTTCGGCCAGCGGCATGGGCAGCGCCGCCGGCAGCTTCGGCAGCAGCAACACCGCTAGCGGTGGACTGGGCGGTACCAGCAGCGGCATCGGCGGCATGGGCAACAACAGCTACGGCAACAACGCTGGCGGCGGCTTGGGCGGCATGCAGGGCGGCGCGGCCTCGGCCACCAGCTTCGGCAACGCCAACGCGACCAGCCAGGATCAACAGTACGTCTCGCAGGACGGCAGCGTCCGCATCGGCTCGGTGGACGCGAACAACCAGTTGCTGGTGCGGGCGCGGCCATCGCAATGGGCCGAGATCGAGGCCGCGATCAAGCGGCTGGACACGATCCCGCTGCAGGTGCAGATCGAGACGCGCATCCTCGAGGTCAACCTCACCGGCGAGTTCCAGTTCGGCGTGCAGTGGTACCTGCAGGGGCTGGCGAACAGCACGCCAAGTTACGATGCCAACGGCAACGTGGTCGGCGCGACCAGTGCCTATCCGGGAGCGCACCGGCAGATTGCACTGGGCTCGGGCGGCAACCAGTACCATGGCGAGCCGTTCTTCTATTCCTTCCTCAGCAGCAACGGCAAGTTCCAGGCGGCCGTCCGCGCGATGGAAACCAGCGGCAACACCAAGACGCTGTCCGCGCCCTCGCTGGTGGTGATGAACAACCAGCCGGCCAGCATCCAGGTCGGCAACCAGGTGCCGGTGAACCAGAGCTACATCACGCCGGGCCTCGGCGCCGGCGGCAGCACCATCGGCACGCTGGGCCAGGTGCAATACCTCAACACCGGCGTGATCCTCAAGGTCGTGCCGCGGGTGAACCCGGGCGGCCTGGTCTATCTCGACGTCAGCCAGGAAGTGAGCAACCCCACCACCAAGGACCAGAACGGCAACTACACCATCTCCGACCGCAGCATGCAGACCCAGGTGGCCGTACAGAGCGGCCAGACGGTACTTCTGGGAGGGTTGATCCAGCAAGACGAAGGGACCTCCGACACAGGCATTCCAGGTCTGAACCGCATTCCGTTTTTTGGTCGCCTGTTCGGCACCACCAGCCGCAACCGCAACCGTACCGAGCTGATCGTGCTGATCACCCCGCGGGTGATCCGCAGCAGCGAAGAGGCGCGCCAGATCACGGACGACTACCAGCGCGGCTTCGAATCGCTGAAGCCGCTGCGGGAGGAGCGGGCGCAACCCGCCCCGGCGCCGGCGAGTGCGACGCGGACGGCGCCGTTGCGGCATTGATGCCGGGGACTTCAAGGAGATGATCGTGGTCGGGGCTAGCCGTACGTCGTTGCTGGCCGGCGTCGCCCTGTCGGTCTCGGCATGTGCATCACTGCCGAGTGGCCCACGCGTGTATGGCGGCGAGTGCTTCTACAACTTCGAGAATGCCGTCTTCACACCGGATGGCACGAATGCCAGATGGTGCATACAGGGAGACATGTCGCAGGCGGAGTTGCCTGCCGCGGATGCCTCGGGGCCTTGGGGACATCGCATGTCGTTGTCCAGGGAACGCTGGGGCCAGCCGGTCATTACGGCAGTCTGGGATCTTGCGAGCGTGTCCTAGCCGTTACCAAGATCCTCAAGGTGAGCGACATGAAAGGGCGCGAGTAAATCCTGCATGCTGGATGCCTCTCATTGAGAGCCATCGCGGCCGCTATCATCGCCGCGCATGAGTCCCGCGCCGCCCAGTTTCCCGATCACCCCGCTGCTCCCCGACATCCGCGCGTCGCTGGAAGCGACGCCGCGGCTGGTGCTGGAGGCGCCGCCGGGCGCGGGCAAGACCACCCAGGTGCCGCTGGCCCTGCTCGACGCGCCGTGGCTGGATGGCCGCAAGGTCGTGGTGCTGGAGCCGCGCCGGATCGCCGCGCGGGCCGCCGCGCAGTTCATGGCGCGGCAACTGGGCGAGGAAGCGGGGCAGACGGTGGGCTACCGCATCCGCTTCGAATCGAGGGTGGGCGCGGCCACGCGCATCGAAGTGGTCACCGAAGGCATCCTCACCCGCCTGATCCAGGACGATCCCGAGCTGGCCGGCGTCGGCGCGATCCTGTTCGACGAATTCCACGAACGCCACCTCGCCGGCGATCTCGGCGCCGCGCTGGCGCTGGACGTGCAGGCCACGCTGCGGCCTGATCTTCGGCTGGTGGTGATGTCCGCCACCCTGGACGGCGAACGCATCGCGCGCTGGCTGGATGCGCCGCGGCTCACGAGTCCCGGCCGCAGCTTCCCGGTGCGCATCGAATATCCACCGGCGCGCACGCAGGAGAGCGTGGAGCACCAGCTCGCGCGCGTGGTGAAGCTGGCGCTGACGGAAAACGACGGCGACGTGTTGGCGTTCCTGCCGGGGCGGCGCGAGATCGCGCGGGCGCAGGCGATCCTGGAAGGAACCGTTGCGAACGACGCCGCGCTTTTGCCCTCCTCTACGGGAGAGAGAGGGGAAAGCGTGCGCATCGAAGTCGTGCCGTTGCACGGCGAGTTGTCGCTGGCGGAGCAGCAATGGGCCTTGTCGCCCGCCGAACCCGGCACCCGGCGCATCGTGCTGGCCACCAACGTGGCCGAGTCCAGCGTCACCTTGCCGGGCATCCGCGCGGTGATCGACACGGGCCTTGCGCGCGAGCCGCGCTTCGATCCGAACTCCGGCTTCACGCGGCTGGAAACCGTGACCATCGCTCAGGCCTCGGCCGACCAGCGCGCGGGCCGCGCGGGTCGCGTGGCGCAAGGCACGGCCTACCGCCTGTGGCCGCAGAGCAAGCGGCTGGACCCCGCGCGCACGGCGGAGATCGCGCAGGCGGAACTGTCCGGCCTCGCGCTGGAGCTGGCGGCGTGGGGTACCAGCGAACTGCCGTGGCTGGATGCGCCTCCCACTGGCGCGCTGGCGCAGGCGCGCGAACTGCTGGCGAACCTCGGCGCGCTGGACGATGACGGCCGCATCGCCGCGCTGGGCCGGCGCATGCTGGAGCTGGGTGCCACGCCGCGTCTCGGCGCCGCCGCGCTGCGCGCGCCGGACACGTTGCGGCCACTGGTCGCCGACCTGCTGGCGCTGATGGAGGCGCGCTCGCCACTGCGCGGCGAGCAGGGCCGCAGCGACGACTTCCGCGTGCGCGTGGCGGCGCTGCATGCCTGGCGCGACCGCCGCAGCCACGGTGCCGATGCGGGCGCGCTGGCCGCGGTCGAGCAGGCCGCGAAAGGCTGGCGCAGGCGCCTGGATGTGCGCAGCGCCGCCAGCGGCACCCCGGACAGCCACGCGGTGGGCGACCTGCTGCTGCACGCCTTTCCCGACCGCATCGCGCGCCGCGACGAGGGCAATCCCTTGCGCTACACGCTGGCCAACGGTCGTGGTGCGCGCCTGCACGAGAACACCGCCCTGCTGGGTGAGCCCTGGCTGGTGGCGCTGGACCTGCGCTTCGAGGCGCGCGACAGCCTGATCCTCGCCGCGGCGCCGTTCGATCCGGGCACGCTGGAGCGCGACTACCCGCAGCGCTTCGTGCGCGAACGCGTGCTGCGCTGGAACGGCGCGCGCGACGCCGTGGAGGCGTTCGAGGAGCGCCGCTACGCGGCCATCGTGCTGGAACGCCGCAGCGCTCCGGTGCAGCCGGAGGACGCGCTGCCCGCGCTGCTGGCGGCGATCCGCAGCCAGGGACTGGGCGCGTTGCCCTGGAGCGAACACGCGCAGCGCCTGCGCCTGCGCATGCAGGCCTTGCGCGGCTGGATGCCGGAGCTGGGCCTGCCCGACGTTTCGGATGTCCATTTGCTGGCCACCCTGGAGGACTGGCTGGCGCCATACCTGCACGGCAAGCGCCGGCTCGACGCGCTGGCGCCGGAAGAGTTGTCGCAGGCGCTGGCGGCCATGCTCGATCGAGCGCAGCGCCAGGCGCTGGAGGTGCAGGCGCCGGATGCACTCGTCGTACCCAGCGGGCAGGTGCGCCAGCTGGAATACGCACCCGACGCGCCACCGGTGCTGGCGGTGAAGCTGCAGGAACTGTTCGGCCTCGCCGACACCCCGCGCGTGGGCGGCGGCCGCGTGCCGGTGACCCTGCACCTGCTGTCGCCCGCGGGCCGGCCGATCCAGGTCACCCAGGACCTGCGCGGTTTCTGGGAGCGCACCTACCCCGAGGTGAAGAAGGAGCTGAAGGGGCGTTACCCGAAGCATCCGTGGCCCGACGATCCGTGGACGGCCACCCCCACGCACCGGGCCAAGCCGCGCGGCACGTGACAGGCGGATCCCTTCCCTGCGGCCGGGCAGGGCGGGGCGGGGCGGGAGAGTCTTCATCCATCGGCGGACATCCCGCCGTCGCCTACACCTCGGCCTTGAACGTGCGGCCCAGCGCCGGCCCCACGCCGTAGTAGTGGCGGAACACGTAGAACAGCGGACGGTAGCGGCGCGGATCGATGTGCGAGCTGCCAGGCACCACGATGTCGGCATGCGCGTGCACGCGGCACACTTCCAGCTCCAGCGCGGTGTAGCCGCCGGCGCTGTCGCGCCAACCCTCAAGAGGGTGGTCGGTGGCACGCAGCAGGCGCGCCTCCAGTTGCAGCGGCGCTTCGGCGATGCGTGGCGCGCCCACCCGCACGGAGGGCAGCGCGTGCCAACCGGCCAGGGCGAACTTGTCCGCCTCGTGGCGATAGCCCCGTTTCCACGCCGGTACCGGGTCGTGGCCGGTGGTGGGCGCCAGCCGTTCCACCGCTTCCTGCATCGACTCGGCGGCAAGGTTGAGCACGCACTCGCGTTCGCGCAGCAGGTTGGCCAGGCCCTGGCCGCCGCCGGACAGGCCTATCGTCACGCGGTCGGCGAGCGCCCAGGCCGAGGACATCGGCGTGATGTTGGCCGAGCCGTCGGGATTGCGCGTGGTGATCAGCAGCACGGGCGTACCGAAATACAGGATCGATGGGGTGATCTGAAGCGTGTCGGGGGCGTGGTAGATGTCCATGCCGGCAGTGTCGCTGCGGCATCTGGCCGATGTTTCGCCGCATGGCGAAACGAGCGCGCAGGGTGGGCACTAGACTGCGCGCATGAGCCGCGCCGACATCCCCAACCGCTATCAGCTGGCCGAGTTCGGTGCCCTGTTGGCGGAGCCCGCGCGCGCGGCGATGCTGCTGGTGCTGCTGGACGGCAGCGCGCGGCCCGCCGGTGAGCTGGCGCGCGTCGCCGGCGTGGGCGCGGCCACCGCCAGCGCACACCTGAAGCGCCTGCTGGACGGTGGGTTGCTCGCGGTGCAGGTGCAGGGGCGGCACCGCTATTACCGCCTCGCCAGCGACGAGGTGGCGGCGTGGCTGGAGGCGATGGCGTTGCCGATCCCTCCGCGGGTGCCGCGACCGCAGGGCAGCGATCCCGCGCTGTGCCGCGCACGCACCTGCTATCGCCATCTCGCCGGCGAGCTCGGCGTGGCGATGTGCACCACGTGGCTGGAGCACGGCTGGCTGCGGTCCACCGGCGACGGTTTGCGCCTGCAGCTGCCCGCGGTCGAGGCGCTGATGGGCGTGGGCTGGCAAGCGGAATCCGCCGGACGGCTGCTGCGCCTGCGCGGGCGCGGCTGTGTCGACTGGACCGAGCGCCGACTGCACCTGGGCGGCCCGCTGGGCGTGGCGCTCACCGACGCGATGCTGGCCGCCGGCTGGCTGCGCCGCGCCAGCCGCAGCCGCGCCCTGCTGCCCAGCGCCGACGGCCTGCGCCGCCTCGCACAGCTGGGCGTGCGGCTGGATTGAAGGCGCTGTCGACGCGGATTTCATTGGCTGCGCGGTTTGATGGGCATCCCCATATTCGGAGGCCTGCCCATGAAACCGCATGGTGTATTCGTCGCGTTGGCGCTGCTCACGCCGCCGATGCTGGTCCATGCCTCGTGTGACGCGGTCAAGGCGAGCATCGACGCGAAGCTCAAGGCCAAGGGGCTGGAGGGCTACACGCTGACGGTGGTGGCGCACGACGAACCGGCCGGCGATGGCAAGGTGGTCGGCCAGTGCGAAGGCGACAAGCAGATCGTCTACAAGAAAGGCACGGGCGCCGCCGGCGAGGCGGGAGGCGGAACCACGCCGGCGCAGCCGCCCGCCCGGATGCAGGCGAAGCCCGCCATGAACAAGGAATCGTCGGGCATGCCACGCAAGAGCGACGAGCCGCAGCCGGCCGTGCCCTCGTCCGGTGGCGGCTGAGCCTCAGGGTTTCGCGGCGGCGGGCGGTGAGCGATCGAAGCTGCCGGCGTCGCCGGGGAACACCACCGGGCTCTCGTAGCCGTCGGCCGAGACTGCCGACACGCCGAAGAACCCGTCGTCGATCACCGTGTCCTTGAGCACGGCGCGACTGACGTCGCCCACCGGTCGGGCGTGTTGCCATTGCGCCGCGGTGGTGTCGCGCCAGTGCACGCGGTAGCCCGCGGCGCCAGGTACCTTGCGCCAGTCCAGCACGGTATCGGTGGTCACTGCGCCGTGGATGTCCACGCCGCCGGGTGGCGCGGGCGCGCGGCCCAGCGCGGCCATGGTGATCGCGTCGAGCGCGGTGACGCGCGCGAGATACCGGAAGTCGATGCCGGCGAGGGTATCGCCGTAGTGCACACCATGCTCGGTGCGCAGATCCTGGTGCTGGCGGGCGTAGTCCTCGTGCGCCTCGGTGACGCGCACCGCGGGATAGCCGGCTTCGAGGAACCGCACCTGGTCGCCGCCGCGGCCGTAGCGGTCGGTACGGTAGACCATGCGTACGCGGAAATCCGGCAGGTACCGTTCGGCGAGCTGCGCCATGGTGCGCGCGAGGTTGCGCGAGGGCGAGTCAAGCTCGCCGCCGTGGTAGCGCCGGTACGCCGCCTGCGCGGGCGTCTCGTTGGTTTTCGTGCCTTCGGAGAACACCCGCACCACGGTGCCATCGATGACACCGTTCCCGCCGCGGCTGTTGCCCACGATGTCGTTGTTGAGCTCGGCCTCCACCCGCCAGCCATGCGCGACCGCGTAGTCGGCCAGCACCTTGCCGCCATACAGGCCCTGTTCCTCTCCGGACAGCGCGGCGAACACCAGGGTGGCGCGGTTGTCCTGCTTGGCCAGCAGTCGCGCCGCCTCGATCACCGCCGCCACGCCGGAGGCGTCGTCGTTGGCGCCGGGCGCGTCGCTGGTGGCGTTCATCACGTCGCTGACGCGGGAATCCAGGTGTCCGGTGATCACGATCACGCGCTGCGGATCTGCGCTGCCGCGCTTGATCGCCACCACGTCCATCACCTCGGTGGGCTGCGGGATGCGCTTGCCGGTGAAGGTCTGCGTAGGCGTGACGACTTCAAGGCAGCCCCCGCAGTCGCGCGAGATCGCCGCGAAGCGCGCCTGCACCCAGCGCCGCGCCGCGCCGATGCCGCGCGTGGCGGATTTCGTGTCGGACAGCGTGTGGCGGGTGCCGAAGCCCACCAGGGCGGTGATGGTGGTGCGCAGCTCGGCCGCGCTGGGCGCCATGCCAAGCGCGCGCAATTCCGGGTGATCGCGCGGCGCGGCAGGCCACTGGGCGGCATGGGCGGGCAAGGTGGCGCACAGGACGATCCAGCACCCGGTCGACAGGATCCGACGCATCGCGGTTGCGCTCCGGCGGCGGTCGGTCCGGCGGGCCGAGTCCGGCGTGTTGCAGCAGGCCGGCTTTGGAATGTCCGCCGTGGCCGGTTGATCGATCCATTGCGGCCACCATATCGCAACTTCGTGCAAGGCGTCGGCCCTTGCCATTGAAGCAGGGATTGGCGGACTGGATCGATTGGAACGAGATAATCGAAAATAATTGCCGACTGGTCATTTGACGCGAATGAAGGCGTCTGGCTGCAGAAATCGCTTCTTGTTGCGCAGGCGGCCGTGCTTCTCCGGCTCTGGGGCGGCTCTGGAGCGGCACGGGAGAAGGGTTTGCGGTTGCGTCGGCATCGTGGCCATGCGCAGGAAATCGAATGTAATCACGGTTTCCATCGCTTTTTCATGCGTCAAAACTCAACATGAAGCTTGCGTAAATGATTTGTGTGTCGCCGTTACGCATTTGCGCTTTTTGATATTGACGGGTGCAAATCCGATTGCTTAGCTTTGGGTAATTCGCCACGGGGAGCGTCGGCGAATGGTTCCGGATGGCGCCTGCGGGGGCGAGCGTCGTCGAGCTGAGCCCAAGGCCGGCCGCGAGAGGGAATCTCTCGGGGGGACGGTGGCCGCAATGGGCGCTCGGGAATCGTCTGGCAAGCAGAAAACGGCGTCGCACGGGGGTGCGACATGTGATTGCCACGGGGTCATGCGGCCGCGTCAGGTCCGTTTGTCCCGAAAATCCGGGGAGTCGTTCATGCCTCACCTCCGCCCGACAGCACGGGCTGCCGCCATCGCCTCGGCGGCTTCCTGCGCATCCGCGCAGTCGACCCATTCCACCAGCGGCACACCACCCGGCGCGATACCCATGCCTGCCCTGGTACAGGCTACGGGATCCCGGGGAGGGCGCGTGACCGGTCGCGCGTCGTCGCATTGCGGCGACCAGGGCGCGCCCGACGGCTGGAGCCCCACGTTCTGACGAAAGACACGGCGCGCAGGGATGCGCGCCGTTTCCGTTCCGGGGCGTGAGCGACTGCAACCTGCCCGGGACGGTCGACATGGGACGTGCCAGCAACCGCAAACGACGGTGCCTGCATGCGGGGGCGTGCACAGGGGCACCCAACATACCTTTTGGGGAGTTCAAATGAAGCAGATCGTTCTCAAGACGCTCGCTGCATCGGTCCTGTTCGGACTGGTGGCGGGCCCGGCGATGGCGCAGGACAACCACGGCCTGTCGTCGGAGTTCAATCCGTACGCGCCGGCCTTCGGGCACAGCTACCGCCACGGTGCGGTGCCGACGCGCGAAGTGCACCAGAAGATGAAGCACTACCGCGACACGCACGCGTCGACCGCGACCACGGCGACCAGCTCGAACACGCTGACCTACAACGGCGGCATCGACGGCGTGGGCGTGATGGACGGCCACGTGAAGGTCTACATCGTGTACTACGGCAACCAGTGGGGCACGCAGAGCACGAATGCCAAGGGCGACGACGTGTTCAGCGGCGACTCCTACGGCGCCGCGGCAGTGGCCGAGGAGATGTTCAAGGGCATCGGCACCGGCAACGAACTGTGGTCGGCCGACCTGACCCAGTGGTGCGACGGCCCGAACGTGGCCTCGGGCGCCACCAGCTGCCCGTCGAACGCGAGCTTCGTGCCCTACCAGACCGGCGGCGTGCTGGCCGGTGTCTTCTACGACAACGCGGCGGCGGCGCCCAGCGCGCCGACCGCGACCGACCTGGCGAACGAGGCGATCAAGGCGGCGGCGCACTTCGGCAACACCGCGGCCGGCTCGAACCGCTACACCTACTACATCATCATGTCGCCGCACGGCACCGACCCGGACAACTACCAGAGCCCGACCCAGGGCTACTGCGCGTGGCACAACTACACCACCTCGTCCTACGGCGACATCGCGTACAGCAACCAGCCGTACAACATGGACATGGGTTCGAGCTGCGGCGTGGGCTTCGTGAACTCGGGCTCGGCCGGCAACCTGGACGGCTGGACGATGACGCTGGGCCATGAATGGCACGAGATGATGTCGGACACCTATCCGGCGGGCGGCTGGACGAACGCGAGCAGCGGCCAGGAGAACTCGGACGAGTGCGCCTGGATCGCGGCAGGCCAGCCGGGCGGTGCGGCAAACGTGGCGATGGGCACGGGCACCTTCACCGAGCAGGCGAGCTGGTCGAACGACACCAACTCCTGCGCGATCTCGCATCCGATCGTGAATGGCGGCGGTGGCGGCAGCGGTTCGCCGGTGGCGAACTTCACCGACACGGTGAGCGGCCTGACCGTGAACTTCACCGATGCCTCCACCGACACGGGCAGCACGATCAGCGCGTATTCGTGGACCTTCGGTGATGGCGCAACTTCGACCACGGCGAACCCGAGCCACACCTACGCGGCGGCGGGTACCTACAGCGTGACCGAGACGGTGACCGACAGCACCGGCGCGACCAACAGCAAGACCGCTTCCGTGACCGTTTCCAGCGGCAGTGGCGGCGGTGGCGGCACGTTCAGCAGCACCGATACGCCGGTGACGATCGGCGACAACGCCACGATCCAGGACAGCATCGCGGTGAGCGGCGTATCGGGCAATGCCCCGTCCACGCTCAAGGTAAACGTGAACATCACGCACAACTGGTCGGGCGACCTGGAGATCGACCTGATCGCGCCGGATGGCACCTCGTACACGCTGCAGTCGCCGGACTACAACAACGACGGCAACATCAACACCACCTACACGGTGAATGCGTCGGCGGACGCGGCGTCGGGCACCTGGCAGTTGCAGGTGATCGACAACGACCCGTGGTACAGCGGCGACGCAGGCACGCTGAACAGCTGGAGCCTGCAGTTCTGACGGAAGGCGCGGCGCGCAGGGATGCGCGCCGTTTTCGTTCCGGGGTGCGGCGCGACCGCATCGTGCCACCGGAGTTTCGACATGGGACGTGCGATCCCTGGCCCGGCACGCATGGTGCGTGCCGGGACAATCACACCAACACTCGGGGGAGTGCAAATGAAACACATCGCAATCAAGGCCATCGCTGCGTCCGTCCTGCTCGCTCTGGCCGGCGGGATGGCCATGGCCCAGTCCAGCAATGGCGCACCACCGGAACTCAACCCTTACGCACCTGCCAGCGGGCATGCCTATCGCCATGGCGCGATACCCACCCGCCCGGTGCAGGAGCTGATCCACAAGTACATGGCTGCACAGAAGGTCAGGCGCAGCACAAACACGCTGGCTTACGGTGGCGGCACCAGCGGCGTAGGCGTGATGGACAGCCACGTGAAGGTCTACGTCGTGTACTACGGAAGCCAGTGGGGCACGCAGACCCTCAACGCCAAGGGTGACGACGTGTTCTCCAACGACTCCTACGGTGCCGCGGCGGTGGCCGAGGAGATGTTCAAGGGCATCGGTACCGGCAGCGAATTGTGGTCGGCCGATCTGACCCAGTGGTGCGATGGCGCGGGCGTGGCCTCAGGCGCCACCAGCTGCCCGTCGAACGCGAACTTCGTGCCGTACCAGACCGGCGGCGTGTACGCGGGTTCCTGGTACGACAATTCGGCCGCGCCCAGCGCACCAACCGCGACCGACCTGGCCAACGAGGCGATCAAGGCGGCGGCGCACTTCGGCAACACCGGACAGGGTTCGAACCGCTACACCTACTACATCATCATGTCGCCGCACGGTTCCGACCCGGACAACTACCAGAGCCCCACCCAGGGCTACTGCGCGTGGCACGATTACACCACCTCGTCGTACGGCGACATTGCCTACAGCAACCAGCCCTACAACATGGACCTGGGCGCGAGCTGCGGCGTGAACTTCGTGAACTCGGGCTCGGCCGGCAAGTTGGACGGTTGGACGATGACGCTGGGCCACGAGTGGCACGAGATGATGTCGGACACCTATCCGGCGGGTGGCTGGACCAATCACCGCACCGGTGCCGAGAACTCGGACGAGTGCGCCTGGATCGCGGCGGGCCAGGCGGGCGGTGCGGCGAACGTGGCGATGGGCACGGGCACCTTCACCGAGCAAGCCAGCTGGTCGAACGACACCAACTCCTGCGCGATCTCGCACGCGATCCTGCATTGAGTGCCGCGTAGGCGCGCAGGGCGCGCGCCGAACGCGGATACACCCTGGCCCGGCCGGCGACGGCCGGGCCTTTTTGTGCCCACCCTCCCTGCCTGGCGTGCTCGCGGCCGTCGCTGGCGCGATGTCAAAATCGCTCCCGGCGATTTTCCGCGTCTGTGCCCAGCCGGCATGCGACCATGCGCGGATGACGACGAGCACTCCATCGCGCCTGGCGATCATCGGCGGTGGCCCGGCCGGCCTGATGGCGGCCGAGGCCGCCCGCGCGGCCGGCCTCCGGGTCGACGTCTATGATGCGATGGGCTCGGTGGGCCGGAAATTCCTGCTTGCCGGCAAGGGCGGGCTCAACCTCACCCACGGCGAGCCGTTCGCACGCTTCGTCGAGCGCTACGGCGAACGCCGCGACGAGATCGCGCGCTGGCTGCGCGCCTTCGATGCCGAGGCGCTGCGCGCGTGGGCGCACGGGCTGGGCGTGGAGACCTTCACCGGCAGCTCGAGTCGGGTGTTTCCCGCCGACATGAAGGCGGCGCCGCTGCTGCGCCGCTGGCTGCACCGGTTGCGCGCCGACGGCGTGACCTTCCACATGCACCACCGCTGGCTGGGCTGGAGCGACGACGGCGCGCTGCTGCGCTTCGCCGCGCCGGAGGGCGAGCGCCTCGTCGCCGCCGACGCCGCGGTGCTGGCGCTGGGCGGCGCAAGCTGGCCCAAGCTCGGTTCCGACGGTGCCTGGGTGGCACTGCTGCGTGCCGCCGGCGTCGACGTCGCGCCCCTGCAAAGCGCGAACTGCGGTTTCGAGATCGCGTGGAGCGAACACCTGCGCACGCGCTTCGCCGGCGCGCCGCTCAAGGCGGTGACGGCACACTGGACAGATCGCCACGGCGTCGCGCAGGCGCGGCAGGGCGAATGCGTGCTCAGCGAGTACGGCATCGAGGGCAGCCTGGTCTACGCGGTGGGCCCGGCGCTGCGCGAGCGGATCGCCCGGGATGGCGAGGCGCTGCTGCGGCTGGACCTGGCGCCGGGCCTGCCGCGCGGCGCGCTCGCGGGACGGCTGGCCGCCCCGCGCGGCAAGCGCAGCCTGGGCGACTGGCTGCGCCGCCGCGCGCATCTCGACGCGGCCAAGTGCGCGCTGGTGTTCGAGGGCGCGGACAAGGCCGTGCTCGCGGATCCGGCCGCGCTCGCGGCGCGGATCAAGGCGTTGCCCCTCGTTTTGCGGGCACCGCGCCCGCTGGCGGAGGCGATCAGCACGGCCGGCGGCGTGCGGCTGGAGGCGCTGGACGATCGGCTGATGCTGCGTGCGCGGCCGGGCACGTTCTGCGCCGGCGAGATGCTGGACTGGGAGGCGCCCACCGGCGGTTACCTGCTTGCCGCCTGTTTCGCAAGCGGCCTGCTCGCCGGACGCGGCGCGGCGCATTGGCTGCAGCGCCGGGCGGGTGCCTGAGCTTGCCCTCGCCGGGTAGCGGCGCCTCCGACCTTTAGCCGTCGGGATGGTGAGGGCGAGGCGCGGCGTCTGCGACGGGTTTCTCCGCCCGCCTCCCGGTCCGGCAGCGGATCAGCCGTGCGAGGGCGCCCCGGCCAGCCGTCCCAGCCGCAACTCCAGCCAGCGACCGACATCCGGCCATTCGTGGTCGAGGATGGAATAGCACACAGTGTCGCGCAGGCTGCCGTCGGGACGGCGGCGGTCGGCGCGCAGCACGCCGTCGCGGTGCGCACCAATGCGTTCGATCGCCCGCTGCGAATCGAGGTTGCGGTGGTCGGTATGGAACAGCACCGCCACGCAGCCCAGCGCATCGAACGCATGCGCCAGCAGCAGGCGCTTGCACGCGGTGTTGAGGTGGCTCTTCTGCCAGCGGCGCGCGTACCAGGTGTAGCCGATCGCCAGCCGCGGCAGCTCGGGCGCGATGTCGTAATAGCGGGTGCTGCCCACGATCTCACCGCTGCCCGTTTCACGCACCGCGAACGGCAGCATCGTGCCGTCGCGTTGGCCTTCCAGCGCCTTCTCCACGTACGCGGCGACCCGGCCGGGGGCGGGTACGCTGGTGAACCACAGCTTCCAGAGCTCGCCGTCGGCGGCGGCGGCCTCCAGCGCGGAAACGTGATCGAGGCTCAGCGGTTCCAGCGCGACATGCGCGTCGCGCAGCGGGATCGGGGCGGCGAAAGGCATTGGCGGGGCGCGTTCAGGCGTCGAGGTCGGGGATCAGCTTGCTTTCCAGCCGCGCGATGTGGTCCTTCAGCAGCAGCTTGCGTTTTTTCAGACGGGTGAGCTGCAGCTCGTCGCGGCCGATCGCGCTGGCCAGCTGGTTGATCGCACTGTCGAGGTCGCGGTGCTCCAGCCGCAATTCGGCGAGCAGCTGGGCGGTTTCGGCGTGATCCTGTACCTGCATGGCGGTGTGCGGCGCTGCGGACGGTGCCCTTAGTGTAGCGCCGCCGGAAGCGGGCGGGGCGGCCGGGTACAATGGGCGTCCCTTTCCTCCTGTTCCCGCCATGTCCGCCCTGCCCGAGACCCTTGCCACACCCGCTGCCGAGGTCGAGCGCCTCGCCACCCGGCTGCGCCACCAGGCCGGCAAGGCGATCACGGATTTCCGCATGATCGAGGACGGCGACAAGGTGATGGTGTGCCTGTCCGGCGGCAAGGACTCCTACACCTTGCTGGATATCCTGCTGCAGCTGCAGGCCAGGGCGCCGGTGCGCTTCGAGCTGATCGCGGTGAACCTGGACCAGAAGCAGCCGGGCTTCCCCGAGCATGTGCTGCCGGAGTACCTGCGTTCGCGCGGCGTGCCGTTCCACATCATCGAGCAGGACACCTACAGCACGGTCACCCGGGTGATCCCCGCCGGCAAGACCATGTGCAGCCTGTGCTCGCGGCTGCGCCGCGGCTCGCTGTACACCTGGGCGGCGGCGAACGGCGTCACCAAGATCGCGCTGGGCCACCACCGCGACGACATCCTCGCCACCTTCTTCCTCAACCTGTTCCACCAGGCCAGCCTGAAGGCGATGCCGCCCAAGCTGCGCTCGGACGACGGCCGCCACGTGGTGATCCGCCCGCTGGCCTACTGCCGCGAGAGCGAGATCGCCGAATACGCGGCGTTGCGCGAATTCCCGATCATCCCATGCAACCTGTGCGGCTCGCAGGAGAACCTGCAGCGCAAGCAGGTGCGGCGCATGCTGGACGAGTGGGAGCGCGACTTTCCCGGCCGCAGCGAGACGATGTTCCGTGCGCTGGGCAACGTGGCGCCGTCGCAGCTGGCCGATCGCAGGCTGTTCGATTTCGAGGGGCTGGGGGCGGGCGAACGGGCGGGCGGCGGCGAAATCTGAGATCATCGGGCGTTCGTCCGAATGGACGTCCATACTTCCATACGCAGAACAGCGAGAAATCACGTGTCCATCTTTGCTTCCGTTGAAATGGCCCCCGGCGACCCGATCCTCGGCCTAACCGAAACCTACCTCGCCGATCCGCGCAGGGAGAAGGTGAACCTGGGCGTGGGCATCTACGTGGACGAGCAGGGCAAGGTGCCGGTGCTGGACGCGGTGCGCCAGGTGGAACAGGCGCTGGCGCGCGACAACCTGCCGCGCAGCTACCTGCCGATCGACGGCCTACCCGCGTACAACCGTGCCACCCAGAAACTGCTGTTCGGCGAAGGCGCGCCCATCCTCGAAGCGGGTCGCGTGGCCACCGCGCAGACCATCGGCGGCAGCGGCGCGCTGCGCGTGGGCGCCGACCTGCTCAGGCAGGTGCTGGGCGCGGACGCGAAGCTGGCGATCAGCAATCCCAGCTGGGGCAACCACCACGTGGTGTTCCGCACCGCCGGCTTCCAGTTGATCGACTACCGCTACTACGACGACGCCAGCCACGGCCTCGACTTCGCCGGCATGCTGGCCGACCTCGGCAAGCTGGAGCCCGGCACGGTGGTGCTGCTGCATGCGTGCTGCCACAACCCCACCGGCGTGGACCTGGACGCCGCGCAATGGGCGCAGGTGGTGGCGCTGCTGAAGGATCGTGGCCTGCTGCCCTTCGTGGACATGGCCTACCAGGGCTTCGACAAGAGCGCCACCGAGGACGCCACGGCGGTGCGCCTGCTGGCCGACTCGGGCATCCCCGCCTTCGTGGTGGCGAACTCCTACTCCAAATCGTTTTCGCTGTACGGCGAGCGCGTGGGCGCGCTCAGCTTCGTGGGCGCCGACCGTGACGAGGCCGCGCGGCTGCTGTCGCGCATCAAGACCACCATCCGCGCCAATTATTCCAGCCCGGCCACCCACGGCGGCAAGCTGGTGGCGGGCGTGCTGGAGAGCACCGAACTGCGCGCGCTGTGGGAGCAGGAACTGGGCGCGATGCGCGGCCGCATCCACGCCATGCGCGCGGCCTTCGTGGACAAGCTCGCCGCGCTGGGCGCGCCGGACTTCGGCTTCATCAACAGGCAGGCCGGCATGTTCTCGTACTCGGGCTTGAGCAAGGCGCAAGTGGATCGCCTGCGCGAGGAGTTCGCGATCTATGCGCTCTCCAGCGGCCGCATTTGCGTGGCCGCACTCAATACCGGCAATATCGACTACGTGACCAAGGCGATCGCCGCAGTCTGCCGCTGATCGCCCCGCAAGGCACCGCGAACCGTTCGCGTTGAGCGTAGCCTGCGTAGCGGGCGGAGTCGAAACGCTGCATCCCTTCGACTTCGTCCCTGCGGGGCTACGCTCAGGGCGAACGGTGTTTTTGTCTGCCCCTTTCTGGATTCTGCATGTTCTTCCGCAACCTCACCTTGTTCCGCTTTTCCCCCGCCGTCGCCGACGACCTGAAGCGCCTCGACGAGGCGCTGGGCGAGCACCGCCTGCGCCCCTGCGGGCCGCTGGAGATGTTCACCAAGGGCTTCGTGCCGCCGGTGGGTCGTGGCGAGGACGCACCACTCACCCACGTGGTGAAGCACTGCACCATGGTCACCGTGGGCGGCGAGGACAAACTGCTGCCGGCCGCGGTGGTCAACGACGAGCTGCAGCGCAAGGTGCGCAAGATCGCCGAGGAGGAAGGCCGCAAGGTGGGCGGGCGCGAGCGCAAGCGCCTCAAGGAAGACCTGCTCACCGAGCTGCTGCCGCGCGCCTTCGTGCGTAGCTCGCGGCTGTCGGCCTACGTGGACACCAAGCAGGGCTGGCTGGTGCTGGATACGTCCAGCCGCAAGAGCGCCGAGAACGCGCTGACCCAGATCCGCGAGGCGCTGGGCAGCTTCCCCGGCGTGCCGCTGGCGCCGGAGGAGGGGCCGCGCGTGCTGATGACCGACTGGCTCGCCAACGGCACGCTGCCCGCCGGCCTCGCGTTCGGCGACGAGGTGGAACTGCGCGACCCCGCCACCGCCACCGGCGCGATCGCCAAGTGCCGGCGCCAGGACCTCGATGCGGAGGAGGTGAAGGAGCACCTGCGCAACGGCAAGCAGGTGTTCCAGCTCGGCCTGGTGTTCGACGACCGCATGAGCTTCGTGCTGGGCGAGGACCTGATCGTGCGCAAGCTGAAGTTCCTCGACGTGGTGACGGAGGAACTGGGCGACAGCTTCGAGGACGCCCAGGCCGAGGCCGACGCCGGCTTCGCCCTGCTCACGCTGGAGCTGGAGCGCCTGCTGGCCAAACTGGAAGAATGGTTCGGCTTGCCGCGTCCCAGCGAAGGCTGAGATTGGCTTCAGGGCAGGCTTCCCGGGGGCCGTGACCGCCGACCCTTGCGCCGGGATGCGGTTCTCCCCACATACTGTCCCTCCGGGCACGCCGACCCACGGCGGCGCCCGGACGTACAGGCAGCAGGCTCATGGCGCAGCATCTCGAAGGCGACTGGCTGGAACTGGCGACCGCAGGCGGCAACACCATCCGCGTGCTCAAGGCCGCCCATCCGCGTGCGCGGCGGTTGCGCCTCACCGTCACGCCCAAGGGCGCACGCGTCACTTACCCCGACGGCACCCATCCGGCGCAGGTCAGCGCCTTCCTGCGCCACCACGCCGACTGGCTGGAACAGAAGCTCGACGAGCTGAACCTGATCGTGAAGCCGCTGCCGCCGCTGCGCGTGGGCCACGCCACCACGCTGCCACTGCGCGGCGAGGTGGCCACGCTGGACTGGGCCGACGGCGCCTATCCGAAGATCGAGGCGCAGGCCGAAGGCCTCACCCTGGTGATCCCGCGCCCGCACACGCGCGCCCTGCCGGTGGCGCGCGGCCTGCTGGCTTCGCATTTCGAATCCCTGATCCGCCGCGACGTGGCGCGCTGGCTGGCGTTCTACGTGCCGCAGCTGGGCCTCGCGCCCACTGCGCTCAAGGTGCGGCCGATGAAGAGCCTGTGGGGCAGCCTCGACACCCGCGACCGCATCAACCTCGACCTCGCGCTGGCGCTGGCGCCGCCCCCCGCGCTGCGCTACGTGCTGGTGCACGAACTCTGCCACCTGCGCGTGCGCAGCCACGCACCACGCTTCTGGGCACAAGTGGAAGGCCTGCTGCCCGACTGGCGCGAGCAGCGCGACTGGCTGCGCGTCAACGGCGCCACGCTGAAAGCCGAGCTGGACCGGCTGGTGGCGGATGTGGCGGATTGAGGCCACTGTCGGTGTGACAGCGACTTCGACCGCGACTCTCATCACTGCCGCGCCGCGTTCCTGCCGGAGGCGTTTCAACCGGTTCCACGAACCGGCGGCGCCTGTCTCCGCAGCCGAAAGCGAGCATCGTTGCATCACCCAGTCCGCGACAAACTCGCCCGCGCGGTAGCGCATGGGGCCTGGATATGCCTCCGCCAAGGATGTCGGCTGGCGAGCGATCAGCGCGCGATGGTCCATATTCTCTCGACGTCATCCATGACGGCGATTTTGACGTCGGGGTTCGACAGGTTCGAAACGCATCCGTATCGCATCTCCCCGCGGATGACGTCCCTTCGAAAAGTCGTCGCCCATGTGACGCCGTCCAACGCCGCCGCCGCGTCGTGCTGTGCGGCGTAAATGAAGCCATTGCCGGTGATGCCAGAGAGGAAGTACATGGCAGCGTGCTCCAAGGGCCGTCCCAAGCTGACACCAAGTTCTTCGACGAAAAGGAGCAGGCGAGGGCGCGGAACGGGGCGAAAACCTTTGCTTCAAAGGCACCCATGCCGCAGCTCGCGCGAAGAAACTAACATTCGGAGCCCTGCAACAGCGTATGGTGGCGAAGCTCGATCACACTCCAGTGGTCACTTCGACAAAGCATGCAAGGATGCTCGCGACCAGGAGCGCATGAGTACTCGTCGATCCGATGGTCTGAGTTGTGGACAATGGGCTCTGCTGAGCGAGGTCGTAAAGCGTTGCCCGTTGTCGTTGCGCAGGATAAAACGCCTTGCCGATCTGCGCTGGCTCTGCGAGGCGGGCTTGGTGACGGTGGACCAGACGAGAGTATGTGCGACGCGTCTGGGCTTGGAAGCACTCTGGTACCACAGCCTTCACTGATCGTTGATAAACCACCCTCTTCTGTATCGATCTCCCGGGTCCGGGAGGCCGGTACGGCCTGTGCCTCCCCGTTTGCCAAGGAACTTGCCATGGCGCTACCTACAAAGCCACTCTCGTTATCGGACATCCACGATATCTACGGCGGTTCCGCGAAGAAGCCAGATGCGGCTGGAGCGAAGCCGAGTTATCGGAAAACCGATCGTTTTGCCCGCGACGCAGGCCACTCCGGCTCGGCATCCAGTCGCCCGCCGTCCTCCACTGGGCGAAGGGCGCGCTAGCCACCCGCATGAGGAAGCCCGGGGCAGCGCAACCACTCGCTCGATCCGGGCCAGCGCCAAGTCTTGGCATCGCCTGATCTCCCGGAGCCAGTGCACGTGGTGGGCTGCATGAACGTGCCAGCCTCAGCGGGCCACGTGCGCCATGCGTAGCCGGCCACACGCTCCCTGTACTTCGCTCTCTTTGCAGGGCTTCCAGGACTATCCATGCAGTTTTATGCAGTTCGCAACGAGCGGCCCTCCAGTGGCGGCCCTGCGTATCCCCTGGCGGGGATTGTTCTTGCCAGACCCGGCCGCCGGCACAGTCAGCATTTCAGCCAGCTATTGGCAACGCAATGCCTCACGCGCACCGAAGAACGTTGCCCCTTGGATGACCGCGACGAATCGCCGTGCCGCGGCAGCCTCCTGCACTGCAGCCGGGGCTGCGAAGCCTCTTGCGCATGAACGCGCCAGTCGGCCGCGCCCCGGGTGCAGCACGTTGTTCTACGTGCGAGGCATCTTGCTGCCGCCTCATGGTCGTCCTGCAACCGGACGACGATATCCCCGATCATCTCACCGCCCGCACGCCGAAAGGCCTCCACGTCATGAAGCGTGGCGAGGATGGCTGGTGTGTCGCCTTGAACAGCGCGCGCATGAACTGCGGCATTTATGAAACCCGGCCCGCTGTGTGCCGCCGCTTCGTCATGAACGGTCCCTATTGCAAGGCCGTCCGCGCCGAATACGGTGGTCCCGTTGCCGTCCGCACGAGGCACGAATCGACCAAGTAGGTTTACCGCGCTTCGTATTGTTTTCCCGTGTGCAGCCCGGCAACCGGCACTCGATTACGGCAAGCGAGCAGCGCATGCTGACGGCGTTGCTCCGCTGGAGGCCGCCGCCATGTCTTTTTCCTTCGGCACTGTCGTTGCCTTGATCTGGGCGGCATGGCTGCTGTACTGGCTCGCCAGCGCATTCGGCACCAAGCGCGCCGCGCGGGTGGACAGCCTCGGCACGATGCTGATGTACCGGGTGCCCTTGCTGCTGGGCTTCGTCCTGCTGTCCATGGATCGTCCCCGGGTGGCACTGCACGTGTTGTGGCAGGACTTCCGGCCGGCCGCGGCGGCCTGGGCCTGGCTCGGCCTGCTCCTGCTGCTGGCCGGCCTGGGTTTCGCCTGTTGGGCGCGCGTGGCGCTGGGTCGCAACTGGAGCGCCACGGTGCAGCTGAAGCAGGATCACGAACTGGTTGTGATCGGCCCCTACCGCTGGGTGCGCCATCCGATCTACACCGGCATGTTGCTGGGCCTGCTCGGCACGGCGCTGGTGATCGGCGAGTGGCGCGGCGTGCTGGCGCTGGCGCTGGTCGCCGCAGGCTTCGGGTTCAAGCTGCGCCATGAGGAAGCCTGGATGCGCGAGCGCTTCGGCGCCGCCTACCTGGACTACATGCGGCATACCAAGGCGCTGATTCCCGGCGTGCTGTGACAGCACGACCAGGGTGGATGGACGTCCATCTGCACTTGTAAGCGCGGCGACCTGCGGCGCATGCTCGCCCGACTTATCTGTATCCGCGGGAGTAATGCCAGCCATGAAACACTATTGCTGCCGGTTACTGACGCCCCGCGCCAGCTTTCCCGTCGACATGACCGCTGCCGAGCGGGCACTGATGCAGGCGCACGCCGCGTACTGGCGTGAGCGCATGGGTGAGGGACGGGTGGTGGTGTTCGGCCCGGTGTCCGACCCGTCGGGTCCCTGGGGCCTGCTGGTGCTGCAGCTGACGGATGACATGGAGCCGGCTGCGCTGACCGGCGGCGATCCGGTGATCCGCGCCGACATCGGCTTCCGCTTCGAGATCCATCCGATGCAGGCCGTGCTGCCCGGATCGCCGGGCTGACAGGCTGCGCGTTGTCGAAATACCTGCCACTGGTGCGGCTGTACGAAGGACTGGCAAGCCTCGAGCTCACCGTCGGTGCCTTGGTGGGCCACGCCGTGGCCATGGCCGCGGCGCGCGGCGTGGCACAGGGCTGGGCCCTGCTTCAGGCGATCCCCGCCGAGGCTGAGCGGGAGTACCAACCGTACCGGGCGCTGGCCGCGCATCGCTCCGTGCGCCTGCAACGCCTCGCCACGCCGAAGCCCGCACCGTGCGCGAACACGCGATCGGCCTCTGCGAAGACCCTGCGATGCGGGTGTTCCTGCGGCGGTCTTCGCTGGAACCGCGCTGAGCGCGCTTAGTGCGACAGCGCGAACGCGGTGAGGATCTGCGCGGTTTCGCCGGGCTTCTCCAGTTCCGGCATGTGGCCGCAACCGTTGAGCGTGCTGGTGCTGATCGCGCTGGCGTGCGTCAGGCCGTTGCGCAGGCTGTCCAGCGCCGAGATATCGATCACCTTGTCGTCCCTGCACCACAGGCCCAGCACCGGCATGGTCAGCTGGTCGAGCCGGTTCTGCACGGCGAGGTATTGCGAAGGCTCGCGCAGCTCGTCGAACACCTTGGCGATGAAGGCGTGGTCCCTCACGTTGCGCGCCACCAGCACGTCGACAAAGCGGCCGGGGATGTCGGGCTTGGTATCGAACACCAGTGCGGACGCGCGCCAGAAGCCGGCGCGGTCGGAGAACACGAAGGGGTCCTTGCCGTCCAGCGACTCGCGCGCGAACGCGTTCTCTTTGAACTTCAGTCCGAAGCTGTCCACCAGCGCCAGCTCGCCGACGTGCCTGGGATGCGCGGCGGCGTAGACCCCGGCGATCGCGCCTCCCATCGAGTGGCCCACCAGCAGGAAGCGGCCCAGGCCGAGTGTCTGCACGAAGGTCTGCAGGCGCGCGGCCTGGGCATCGATGTTGTAGCTCGCGTTCGCGTTGCGCGAGGACTCGCCCCAGCCAGGTAGGTCGGGAATGACCAGGCGGAAGTGCGGCGTGAGCTGCTTGGCCACACCCAGCCACACCTCCTTGCTGTCGGCGAGGCCGTGCAGCAGCACGATGGTGGGGCCTTCGCCGCCCTCGTAGTACGACCAGCGCGTGTCCCCGGCCTGCACGGACTTCTTCTCCAGGTGCGCGGCCATCGCCTCGCGCGCGATGTTGGCGCGGAATAGCCACTGCGGCGCGAACAGGTAGCTGCCGCCGAGCAGCACGACCAGCGCCGCCACGACGATGGCAAGGAACTTCAGGCGGCGAAACAACATGCGCTGCCAAAGCGGGCGGGCGGAGGTGTCGGCGGTGGGCATGATCCTGGTCCTGGCGGGATGGCGCCTTCCCCTGCATGCACGGAAAGGCTGGGGCGGATGGCTTCTGGCCGGGCGCCAGGGCACTCCTCCCGGCCTCCCCCTGCGCACAGGGGGAGGGAGTGTCGGTCTTACTTGGCAGCGGCCTGCTTCGCCTTGGCCCTGGCGAACAGCCGCTCTACCGCCTGGCGGGTCAGCGGGTGGTAGCCGTCCTTCGCCTTGGCGTAGACCTGCCCGGCGTAGGCGAGACCAGCGGGCGTCTTCGCGAAGGCGCCGTACACCGGCAGGGTGAGGTAGAGCCGGCCGATGCGGGTCATGTGCTCGGCGGCCGCCGGCCACACGGCCTTGTCGCCGGCGGCGATGGCGTGCACGTACCAGCGCATGCCGATCTCGGCATTGTGGGTGCCGGTGAGATGCCAGGCGGCATCGATGGCTTGCACCTGTTCGAGCTTCGGCACGTCGGGCAGGCGGTCGAGGAAGTACATCCACTCCTGCGTGTTCCAGCCCTTCGCGTCCAGTTTCGCGGCGGGCAGGGTGCCGGCGAGGAAGGCGCTGCGCTGCCGGTCGATCGCGTCGAACTGCGGCGAGTCCGGGATCGGCGCGTCCTTCGGGATGCCGGTGCCGTAGACCCAGTCCTGCACCTCGGCCCAGCTCATCTTGCCGGGGTATTTGTCGATCAGCCCGGGCTTGAGGTAGGCCAGCATCTGCTCGGTGGTGATGCTGTGCCAGGCGTAGTGGTCGAAGTAGCCCTTGAGCCAGGTGTCGAACTCCTTGCGGCCGAAGCGCTGCTCCAGCGTGCGCAGGAACCAGGAGCCCTTGCTGTAGGCCACGTCGGACAGCGAGTCGTCGCCGCCGAGGCCCTTGGGGTCGGGGGCGAGCTTCTGCGCGTTCCCGGGCATCGCGACGATGTCCTTCTGCAGCGCGCGGATCGCCAGCAGGTCTTCCTCCGTGGCCTGGCGCCTGCCGTACAGCGCCTCGGTGATGCGGCCCTGCACGTAGGTGGTGAAGCCCTCGTTGAGCCAGATGTCGCGCCAGGTAGCGGCGGTGACCAGGTTGCCGGACCAGGAGTGCGCCAGCTCGTGCGAGATCACGCTGACCAGGCTCTTGTCACCCACGATGATGGTGGGCGTGGCGAAGGTCATGTCCGGGTTTTCCATGCCGCCGTAGGGAAAGGAAGGCGGCAGCACCAGCAGGTCGTAGCGGCCCCAGCGGTAGGGGCCGTACAGCGACTCGGCGGTCGCTATCATCTTCTCGGTGTCGGCGAACTCGCGCGCGGCGCCGTCCACCACCGAGGGTTCGGCATACACCGCCGAGCGCGGGCCGGTCTCCTTCACCGCGATGTCGCCGGCGGCGATCGCCAGCAGGTAGGAGGGGATCGGATGCGGCTGGTCGAAGCGGAAATCGCCGTCGAGCGGGTGCTTCGCGTCGTTCAGCGCACTCATCACCACGCGGATGTTTTTCGGCGCGGCGACATGGGCGTCGTAGGTGAAGCGGATCGCCGGCGAATCCTGCAGCGGCACCCAGGAGCGCGCATGGGTGGATTCGGACTGCGAGAACATGAAGGGCGCCTGCTTGTCTGCCGTCTGCGCGGGAGGCAGCCACTGCAGGCCGGTGGCATCGGGCGAGGTGACGTAGGCGATGCGCACCTGCGCCGGATGCATCGGCGCCTCGATGGTGAGCTTGCTGCCCATCGCCTTCACCGCTGGCGCCAGCGCGTACTTCAAGGGCCGCGTCTTGCCGTCCGCAGCCACCGCCTCGACCGAGGCGATCTTCAGCGCGCTGGTGTCCAGCACCAGGGCGGGCGCCTGCAGGTTCTTCCAGTCCAGCTTCAACGTGGCCACGCCATCCAGCTGCCGGTGCGGGAAGTCGATTTTCAGGTCCAGGTCGAGGTGGGTCACCACCACCTGGTCGGGCTGGGCGTAGGAATTCGGGTCGTTGGCGTAGGCCGCCAGCGGTAGCACGAGGGCGCCGAGGGCGAGGACGGGAAGCAGGCGCATGCAGCGGCTCCGGCAGGGAAACGGAAGCGCGGAGTATGCCACCGACATGCCGGCCGCGGCCCGTGGCGGAAGGCCCGGACGGGCGTCACGCAACCGCAACGGCGGCCGCCGCGGGTGCTGTTGTTCGGCGGCAAAATGGCGCAAGCTTCCGACAGGGATGCCATCGCCTGTCGCAACTCGGTGGCTTGCGGTTTGCTGAGGGAAGCATGCTGGTCGATGCGGATCCGACGGGGTTCGGGTACTTCACCGCTGCGCTGATCGCCACCACCGGCATCGCGCTCGCTTCCGGCGTGCAGTTCGCGGTGATAGGCCTGTGGCGCCGGCGCGAGTCCATCCACCTGTCCTACGCGATGCTGTGCCTCTGCCTTGCCGGCCTTGCGCTGGGCAATCTGCTGTTGCGCACGGCCGGCAGCCTGGCCGCGGCGACCACCGCGCTGCGCTGGATGATCGGGATGTCGGTCCTGTCCTTCCCGCCCTTCGTGGCGTTCATCGGCAGCTATACCGGTGCCACGATCCCCCGCTCCATGAAGCTGCTACTGGGTACACTCGCGCTGCTGTTCCTCTGGCTCAACGGGGTGATGCCGGCCACCTTGTTCTACACGGAACTGATGGTGGCGCCGGGCGACGTGCTGCCCTGGGGCGAACACCTGTTCAGCATCACCGGCACGATCTCGATCTGGGGCTGGCTGTTCCATCTGGCGAGCTACGCGCTGTTCCTCTGGGCGCTGTGGTGCGCGTGGCGGCAGTACCGCCGTGGCGAGTCGATGCTGGCCGTGCTGCTGGGCATCTGCCTGCTGGTGCAGTTCGCGGCCTTGCTGTGGGGTGACATCGCGATCGACTGGCTCGGCGTACGTTCGCCCTACCTGGATGCCTTCGCCTTCCTCCCCTTCGTGCTGCTGATGAGCCTGTCGCTGGCGGCGCAGCTGCGCCAGCGCTCGATGCAGCTGGAACGCGCGAGGCAGGATCTGGAGGCCGAGGCGCATACCCGTCGCGAGGCCGAACTGAGCCTGCGCCACATCGCCTACCACGACAGCCTGACCGGCCTGCCCAATCGCGCCCACCTGCTGGACCGCCTCGCCGAGTCGCATGCCGATGCGCTGGCGCAGGGCCATCATGGTGCCTTGCTGCTGATCGACCTGGACAACTTCAAGACCATCAACGACGGCCTCGGCCATCATGTCGGCGACCATCTGCTGCAGGCGATCGCCGACCGCCTGCTCGCGGTGGTGCAGCCGGGTGCGGTGCTCGCGCGCCTCGGCGGCGATGAGTTCGTGCTGCTCCTGGAACCGGTCCAAGGCACGCCGGACGACATGCAGGCGCGGGCGCAGCAAGTCGCCACCGACATGATCGCGCGCCTGGCGGAGCCGGTGCGCGTGGGCAGCCGCGTGCTGGCCGCGGGCGCCAGCGTGGGCGTGGCGGTATTCCCCGCCGGGGAGCAGGACGTGGCAGACCTGCTGCGCCGGGCCGACATCGCGCTGTACCGGGCCAAGGCCGCCGGCCGCGGCACGGTGCGCCTGTTCTTGCCACGGATGCAGCAGGAAGCCGGCACGCGCCTGATGCTGGAACGCGGCCTGCGCGCGGCGCTGGAGCGGGGCGGCATGGATGCGCAGTTCGCCCTGCATTTCCAGCCGCAGCTCAGCCCGCAGGGCGAATTGCTGGGCGCCGAGGCGCTGCTGCGCTGGCGTCATCCGCAACTGGGCGACCTGCCGCCGGCCGAGTTCATCCCGATGGCCGAGGAAACCGGATTGATCCACGCGCTGGGTAACTGGGTGGTCGGCGCGGCCTGCGCCAGCATCCGGGCGTGGGACCGCGACGGCGTGCCGTTCCGCGGGCGCCTGGCGGTGAACGTGAGCGCCTGGCAACTGGTGCAGCCGCGGCTCGCCGCGCTGTTCGAGGCGCAGGTGCGCGCGGCAGGCATCGAGCCTGCGCGGCTCACGCTGGAGCTGACCGAGAGCGCGCTGCTGCAGGATTTCGACAGCGCGCTGGAGACCATGCAGCAACTCGTGGCGGCGGGGTTCAATCTCGCGCTGGACGACTTCGGCGTGGGTTACTCCGCGTTGAGCTACCTGCAGCGGCTGCCGCTGGACCTGCTCAAGATCGACCGCTCCTTCGTCAGCGAATTGACGCCCGAGGTCGCCAGGCCGCTGGCGGGTTTCATCATCGATGTGGCCCACCGGCTCGGCATCCTCGCGGTGGCCGAAGGCGTGGAAACCGTTCCCCAGCGCCATGCCCTGGAGCAGATGGGCTGCGACGGCCTGCAGGGCTACCTGATCTGCCGCCCGCTGGACGACGCCGGCTTCCGCCGGTGGCTGGCCGAACACGAGCGGGCCCAGTCCCTGAAACAGGCGTAGCGCGCAGGTGGGTCCATGGCGGCGGTTTTGCCGGCCGCGGATCAGCCGTAGCGGTCCGCCAGCCTGTCGGTGGCCTGCACCAGTGCCTCGACGATGGCCGGATCGGCCGCGCTGTGGCCGGCGAGCACGATGCGCAACGCGGCCTCGGGCCACGCCGCATGCAGGTCGAGCGCGGTCTTCACCGGGCAGATGATGTCGTAGCGGCCGTGCACGATGGTGGCGGGAATGCGGCGGATCCTGGGCACGTCACGCAGCAGCTGGCCGGGTTCGAGGAACATGCCATGGCGGAAGTAGTGTGCCTCCAGTCGCGCCAGGCTCACCGCCTTGTGCGGCTCGTCGAAATCGCCGCCGGCATCCGGGTCGTGGACCAGGGTGGTGCTGCCGCCCTCGTAGGCGCTCCAGGCGTGCGCGGCGGCGAGCCGCACCGTCTCGTCGTCGCCGTCGAGGCGGCGCCAGTAGGCCTCGATCATGTTGCCGCGCTCGGCCTCCGGGATGAAGTCGCGGAAACGCGCCCAGCGCTCGGGGAAGATGTATTGCGCGCCGCCGTCCGCCTCGTTGAACCAGCGCAGCTCCTCCGGCCGCGCGAGGAAGATCCCGCGCAGCACCAGGCCCAGCACGCGCTCGGGATGCGCCTGGGCATACGCCAGCGCCAGCGTGGAGCCCCAGGAGCCGCCGAACACCACCCAGCGCTCGATGCCCAGCTCCTCGCGCAGCGCCTCGATGTCGGCGACGAGGTGCGCGGTGGTGTTGTCGACGAGGTCGGCGAACGGCGTGGACCGCCCCGCGCCGCGCTGGTCGAACAGCACCACGTGCCAGCGCACGGGATCGAAGAAGCGGCGATGGTAGGGCGCGATGCCTGCGCCGGGGCCCCCATGCAGGAACACCGCCGGCAATGCGTCGGGCGTGCCGCATTCCTCAACGTACAGCGTGTGCCGTGCGTCCACGGCGAGGTGGCGGCTGCGGAAGGGTTCGATTTCGGGGTACAGCTCGCGCATGACGATGTCCTTCGTACAGGAGCGCACCCCGTGCGCGAAGGCCTTTGGCTTCGATCAGGCGCCATGGCATTCGCGTACAGGGGCCGCCTACGGTTGTGTTCAGCCGAATTGCAGGGTCTCGGTGAGGTCGCCCGGTGCCGGGCCGCCCGCCTCGCGCATCGCCCGGTCGCGCAGCGCGATGCCGGGCAGCGGCTGCAGGCCGAAGCGGCGGTTGAGGAAGCGCTGGATCGAGCCGGTGTCGTAGATCGTGTGTTCGACGTGGCCACGCTTCGCGTGGGGCGAGACCACCAGCGCGGGAATGCGCGTCCCCGGTCCCCAGCGGTCGCCCCTGGGCGGCGCCACGTGGTCCCACCAGCCGCCGTTCTCGTCCACGGTGATCACCACCATGGTGTGCGGCCACAGCGGGCTTTCCTGCAACGCCTCGATGATCTGCACGATGTGCGCATCGCCCGCGGCCACGTCGGAGTAGCCGGCGTGCATGTTGAGGTCGCCCTGCGGCTTGTAGAACGCCACAGCGGGCAGGGTGCCATGCTTGATGTCGGCGAAGAGGCGGTTGCTGGCCGCGCCGCTGCCGGTGCCGCCGTCGCGCAGGTGCCGCGCGCGCGCGGCGCTGCCGGGCGCGAAGGCCGCGAAATAGTTGAACGGCTGGTGGTGTTCCTGGAAGTTGGGGCCATAGGGGAAGCTGTCGTGCGTGCCGCGCACGCCCTTGCCGTCCAGCGCCAGCTGCCAGCCGCCCGCGTACCAGGCCCAGTCCACGCCCGCGGCGTTGAGCCGGTCGCCGATGGTGGCATGCACCTGCGGCGGCAGCGTGCTGGGGTCGGTGGGGTCGGCCAGCAAGGGGTTCTTCGGATCCTTGGTGAACGCCGGCGCGTAAGGCGGCCCCATCGTGTTCACCGCCCAGAAGTCGGGCGTGAGGGCCATGCGCGTGGCGAACTTCGGCTTGCCCTGCATCGCGCTGGCGGGCGAATCCGCGGCCAGCTTCGGGCGGATGCCGGTGGGATCGTCGCCGTCGAGTTCGGTGATCTGGAATTTCGCCGGGCCCTGGTCCGCATGCGGGAAGAACGGCGGCTGCGCCGCGACCAGGTACTGGTGGTTGAGGAAGGACCCGCCGAACGCGCCCATGAAGAAGTTGTCGCACAGCGTGTATTGCTTCGCCAGCTGCCACAGCGCGAGCTTGTCGGCGCTGTCGCCGTAGCGCCCCATCACCAGCGCACCGCTGTCGCCCCATGCCACGAAGCCGTCGTTCCTGCCGCCGTTGATCTGCAGCTGGTTGGTATAGAAGCTGTGGATCAGGTCGCGGGTGACCAGTGCCTGCGGCAGCGGCTGGCCGTCGGGCGTGGCGAGCGCGAACGGTGCGTTGGCGAGGCCGCGGATCGCGTCCTCGGCGATCTGGTATTCGCGGCCGTCCAGCACCTGCTTGTGCGGCATCAGGCCGTGCCAGATCGGCGGCAAGGTTTCGAGCAGGCTGCCGTCGCGGTCGCGTTGGCGGTACTGCGCGGGCTCAAGCGCGGAGAGCGGTTGCGCGAGACCCGGGAACTCCCCGAACAGGTTGTTGAAGCTGCGGTTCTCCGCGTAGATCACCAGCACGTGGCGGATGTATTTGCGCAACGCGGCATCCAGCGCCTCGCCGGCGCCGCCAACGGTGTGTGCGGCCTGGCCGTTCGCGGCGGTCTTGCAGCCGCCCATGGCCAGGGCGGCCCCGGCCAGCGCGATGCCGCCAAGCAGCCGGCGGCGTGCCGGGTCGTCGGGTGCGTCGCCGGCGGCGACGGGCGGAACGGGCGGCAGTTTCTCGGTCATGGCGTACGTGTCGGCGGCGAGAGGTGGAAAGTATGCACGCCGCCGGTGGCCGGATGTTCCGTCGGAATGGCCGTCTTCACATGACGCCGACAGGGGCGACGCGACGGGACAGGCATGGTTCATCGACGGATCGCGGCCGGATCGGGCAGCGTCAGCCCGAACCGCCGCAGCTCAGTCCAGCGGCAGCTTGCGCGCGGCGTCCCACATCGCGCGGGTCAGCGCGCGGTTCGCGTGCGGCGCCTGCAGCACGATCAGGGTGGTGGTGCTGATGCTGGCGTGGATCTTCAGCAGGCGGTCGAGCACGCTTTCGAGGTGGCCGATGGACATCGCAACCACGCGCAGCAGCGCGGAGTCCTCGCCGGCGAGGCGCCGGCAGTCCAGCACCTCGGGGATGTCGGCAACGATCTGGCCGATGCGGGCGCAGATGCCGCCGTCGCAGCGCAGGCGCACCATCGCCTCGATGCGGTAGCCGAGGCGCTTGGGTTCCACCACCGCGCGGTAGCCGGCGATCACGCCGGCTTCCTCCAGCCGCTTCACCCGCTCGGCCACGGCCGGTGCAGAGAGCTTCACCTTGCGGCCAAGTTCGGCGTAACCCAGGCGCGCATCGCGCTGCAGGGCCTCGAGAATGTGCCAATCCTTGGCGTCCAGTTCGGGTTTCGATTCCAAGGTGCTGTGCTCCGGTTTCATTTCGATCGACGGTGAAACATCCCGCCGGCCTGCCGATGCATTATTCCGCGGCATCGCCCGCGAGACTAGGATGCGCACTCCCCAACTCAGAATC
This sequence comes from Rhodanobacter sp. sgz306013, assembly GCF_057031145.1. NCBI lineage: Bacteria > Pseudomonadati > Pseudomonadota > Gammaproteobacteria > Lysobacterales > Rhodanobacteraceae > Rhodanobacter > Rhodanobacter sp. sgz306013. The sequence goes on along the minus strand of NZ_JBXCIJ010000005.1, from coordinate 178,648 downwards.
TGCCCATGGTTTCCACCGAACGCCTCGATGCGCGGGCCCTCGTCTGCATCGCCGTCGCCCTCGTCACCTGGTCGTCGGCCTATGCCGCGATCGCCTACGCGCTGGCCTCGTTCACGCCGGGCGAGGTGGCGTTCGCGCGCCTCGCGATCGGCTCGCTGTGCTTTGCGGGCTTGCTGGCGGTCAAGCGCGTGCCGCTGCCGGCGCCGCGCGATTGGCCGAAGCTGTTCGTGCTGGGTCTGATCGGCCTCACCACCTACCACGTCTGCCTCAACTGGGCGGAAACGCGCATTGCCAGCGGCACCGCATCCATCATCATCTGCCTGGTGCCCGCCGCGACGGCGGCGGTCTCGGCATGGTGGCTGCACGAGCGCCTGAGCCTGCGCACCTGGATCGGCCTTGCTATCGCGCTGGCCGGCACGGTGCTGGTGGTGCTGGCCAGCGGCCAGAAGGTCGAGGCCGATCCGAGGGCGCTGCTGGTGCTGGTGTGCGTGCTGGCTTCGGCGATCTTCTTCGTGGGGCAGAAGCCGCTGTTCGCCCGCTCCAGCACGCTGGCGGTCACCGCTTTCGCCTTCTTCGCCGGCACGCTGGGCTGCCTGCCGTTCGCGGGCGGCCTGCCGCAGGCGCTGGCGGCGGCGCCGTGGTCGCACGTCGTCGCGCTGTTGTGGCTGGGCGTGGCGCCGAGCTTCATCGGCTATCTCGCGTGGAACGTGGCAGTGCACCGCGCCAGCGCCTCGCGCGTCTCCAGCTTCATCTACCTCTCGCCGCCCATCGCGATCGTGATCGGCTGGTTGTGGCTGGGCGAAGTCCCCGGCGCGATGGTGCTGGTGGGCGGCGCGATCGTGATCGGCGGCGTGGTGCTGGCCAATGCGCGGCGGCGCTCCGCGGCGCCGGTGGCGCTGGCCGAGGCGTGCAAGTCCTGATCATCCACCCGGAGGAGTCCAGCGTGTACGAGCTCTATATCGCCAACAAGAACTACTCGTCGTGGTCGCTGCGGCCGTGGCTGCTGCTGCGCGAGCGCGGCATCGCGTTCGCCGAGAGGCTGGTGCCGTTCCTCGGCGGCGCCGGGGCGAACTGGGACGGGTTCCGCGCGTTCTCGCCCACTGGCAAGGTGCCCTGCCTGCGCGACGGCGACACCGTGGTGTGGGATTCGCTGGCGATCACCGAATACGTGGCCGAGGGCGACCCCGGCACGTGGCCCATCGATTCCCGGGCACGCGCGTGGGCGCGTTGCGCCGCCGCCGAGATGCACTCGGGCTTTCCCGAACTGCGCAGTGTGTGCACGATGAACTGCGGCGTCCGCGTGCGTGTCGAGGCACCCGGCGCGGCCTTGCGCAAGGATCTCGCCCGCATCGACGAATTGTGGAACGAGGGGCTGGCCCGCTTCGGCGGCCCCTTCCTCGCCGGTGACGCGTTCACCGCAGTCGATGCGTTCTACGCACCGGTGGCGTTCCGCATCCAGAGCTATGGCCTGCGGCTGGGCGATGCCGCGATGGCGTACGCGCAGCGCCTGCTCGATCGGCCCGCGATGCGCGAGTGGTATGCCGCGGCGCTGGCCGAGCGCTGGCGCGATCCGGAACACGAGGACGAGGCGCGTCGCGCCGGCACCTGGCTGCAGGATCTGCGCACGGCCTGAGCAGGGAGCGCGGCCATCGCGGGGCGGACCCGCGATGGCCGGCGTGCCTGCCGATCAGCGCTTCGCGCGGTTGTGCTTCGTGCGATAGATGCGCTTGCTGTCGCGGTTGTCGGTGCGCTGGATGCGCTTCTGCTCGCGCGGGCCGACGCGGCCGTTGTTGGCGTCCGCCCCGTGCTCCATGTGGTCGACGTGCGCCTGCCGGCCCTGCATGCGCGCGTCCTCGCGGTTGGTGAGCTGGCCGGACTTCACGCCGTTGGCCAGGCGCTGCTCCTGGTATGCGTTGCGCTGCACGTCGGCCTGCAGGCGGCGGGACGAAGCCGAGTTCGGGTTGCCCTTGATCGCGTCGTGCTTGTCCTTGTAGATCGACGCGCTGTCGCGGTTCTGCATGCGCCGGATCTGTGCGTTCTCGGCCTTGGTCATCGGGCCGTTGCGCATGTCGCGCTGCTCGGTGCGGTCCAGGTTCGCCTCCCGCTGCTCGAGGTTCGACGCCTGGCGCGTGCTGAGCTGGCCGGACTTCAGGCCCTGATCGATGCGCTGTTGCTGGTTCGCGTCGCGCTGGGTGTCGCTGGCCGCATTCTGCGCCGGCTGGGTCGTGGTCTGCGCCTGCGCGGCCGCCACGCCGCCCAGCCCGCACAGACCCAGCAGGCCGATGACCAGCCACTTCCGCGTATGGTTCTGCATGGTGTTCTCCTCCTCGTGGGTGCCGCCCATTGCGTGGGCGGTCAGGGAGCGGAGAACGGGGTATGTAAAACGCCGATGACGGGTCGAGCTGCGCCTGTTCAGGCGCCGGTCGGCGAGTGGCACGGCACGCTCACTTGAGCCGGATGACGCGCAGCACGGCCGGGTCGTCGGCATGCTCCAGCAACAGCCGCCGCACGCGGTCCTGCCAGGCCCGGCCGAACGCGCCCCGCTGCGCAGCGGTGGCGTCCGGCTGCATTGCGGTGCCCATCAAGGCGAGGGCCTGCGGCGACGGCGGCACGCGGGAGAGGTCCAACTGCACCGCCACCGATTTGCCGCTGTCGCGACGGGTGAAACGGATCGCCTCGCCATCCGGCGCGTCCGCGAAGTCCAGCAACCCCTGCCGCGCGAACCGGCCGCCGATGCCGTGGAAGCCGTTTTCGGCAGCAGCACCGGTGAGCAGGGTGAGTACCTGCGCGATCACTCCGGTGACGCCTGCGTCCACCGGCGCCGGCATCCGCACCGCGATGCCGCCGCGCTCGGCCGGTTCGTCCGGATACAGCGCACGCAACGCCACGCGCGCCGTCAGCCATGCGCCGGCCACGGTGGGGCAGGAGTGGCCGGCCAGGCGCACCGCGTCGAGATAGCGGTATTCGAGCAGGCCGCCGGCGGCGGCGCCGAGCAGGTCGGCCAGCGGATCGCGAACCAGGATCCGCGGCGCCTCATCGAAGAACGCGGGATGGTCCATCACTCTTCCGGCAGGTCGTGGATGCCGAAATCGACCACTACCGCGTCGGCGTCGCGCTGGCGGTAGGTCACGGTGAGGTGTTCGCCAAGTCGTTCGCGCAGCTGGGCGATCAGCGGCAGCGGATCGTGGTCGTTGACGAAGCGCATCGTCTCGCCCGAGCGCAGCACGCCGATCGCGCCGAAGATTGCCGAGTGGCGGAAACGCCGAGCCACGCCGCGGGCGTCGAAGAGGTGGGTGTGCTGCTCGAAGACAGTGTCGGGGGACATCGGTGCGTGCTCGCGGGAAAGGGAGCACAACCATAGGCCGCGCACCGCGGCGGGCCACTGATCTGGATCAACCGGAAGGCGTCCGCCTCAGAACCACAGCGGGGGCTTGATCACCATCAGTCAGAAGTAGCCTATGTGCGACAGCCGCCATCAGCGGCAGATTCTCCATCATTGCCGTCAACCGGAAATTGGCCGGCGTGGCGCAGGAGCCCGCGATCAATAGACGCTAGATTGCACCGTTGGCATCCAGTTCCGAGAACGTTTTTGTATCGGGATCGTAAAGCGCGCCCCAGAATGCGTCGCCGCCATCGCAGACGATCATCGGTTCTGCGTGTGGATCGGGCATGTGGGGCAAATTGAGGTCGCTTGCCGCTATGGCATTGATATAAATGTAGCGACGGCCGTCAACGACGATGCCTGCGTATTGGCGGAAAGACGCCTTGGGGTCACCGATGTGCTGCGGCAAGCCTTGATGCACGGCTTGTTCTGCCAGTTGCGGCAGATGATTTTCGAGATCCGTCAGTTGGTCGCGTGAGGGTGTCCACGTGCCGCTGGCATGCGGGGTGCCACGCGAGCACTGCTTGAGCAGCTCGCTGGCCATCGATTCGGGCATCAGGGCATAGTTCGTTGCGCCGATCGAAGACTGCGAACAAGCCACGGGTGCGACTGACGCCAAGGCGATGAAGGCCAGCCTTGGCATGTGCCCGTTCAGAACTTGTACGCCCGGTGGATCGCCACGATGCCGTTGGAGAGGTTGCGCACCTCGACTTTGCCGAAGCCGGCGCGCTCCATCATGCCCTTCAGCGTGGCCTGGTCCGGATGCTTGCGGATGGATTCGGCGAGGTACCGGTAGCTGTCGGCGTCGCCGGCGAACAGGCGCCCCAGTTTCGGCAGCACCTTGAAGGAGTGGAAGTCGTAGAGCTTGTTGAACAGCTCGCTTTGCACGCGCGAGAACTCCAGCACCAGCAGGCGGCCGCCGGGCTTGAGCACGCGGCAGATATCGGCCAGCGCCTTGTCCTTGTCGGTGACGTTGCGCAGGCCGAAGGCCATGGTCACGGCATCGAATGAGTTGTCGGGGAACGGCAGGCATTCGGCGTTGAGCTGGGCCCAGCGCAGGCCGCCGACCAGGCCGCGGTCGGTAAGGCGGTCGCGGCCCACGCCCAGCATCGCGGCGTTGATGTCGCCGACCACCACCTCGCCGAGTTCGCCGACGACGGGCTTGAGCAGGGCGGCGATGTCGCCGGTGCCGCCGGCGAGGTCGAGCACGCGGTCGCCCTCGCGCACACCGCTGACCGCCACGAAGTGGCGTTTCCACAGGCGATGGATGCCGAACGACATCAGGTCGTTCATCAGGTCGTAGTTGCGCGCGACCGAGGTGAACACCTCGCCGACCAGCTTCTGCTTGTCGGCGACGGGGACGTCGCGGTAACCGAAATGGGTGGTGGGCTGTTCGTTCATGGCGTCACGCGACAGATGGGGTGGGTTGTCACAGCGGCAGGTCGCGCTGCGTGCCTTCCGTTTCCTCGTCCGCGTTCGCGGCGGCATCGGCGGCATGTGTGCGATGGCTCTCCTGCTCGGCGGCCACATGGCGCTGGTGCAGCTCCACGCCGGCATCGGCGGGACGCACGGGGGGCGGCGCGGCAGGTGCGGGCACAAGCTCCTCGGCCGCGACCTCGCGCTCGCCGCCGGGGGTGATCTTGAGGATGGAGTGGCGCATCTCGCGCGACAAGATCACCCGCGCGTCGCGCACCATGTCGTCCAGCGCGCTGTCGTAGTCCAGTTTGCCGGCCTCGTCGGTCCACACCACCCGGCGCTCGCGCAGCTTCTGGATGAAACCACGGAACAGCGCCTTGTCGAAGAACTCCGGTGCGTTGAGCTCGTTGAGCAGGGACAGCCGCTGCGCGGTGAGCGTGCAGGTGGTCTCCAGTTCGGCGGCGGTGAGCGCGTGCGGGCCATGCTTGGCCAGCGCGGCGATCGCGATGTAGTAGCGCTCGAAAGCCTGGATCAGGCTGCGCGCGATGATCCGCAGCTGGTACGCGCTGTCGTCCTGGCCCGGCGCGCGCTCCAGCATGCGGCCTTCGCCGGTGGTTTCGAGCAAGCCGCGGCGCACGAAGAAGTCGATGGTGGCCTGCAGCTGCGTGCCGAAGCCTTCCTCGTCCCAGGCCAGGAACAGTTCGCCCTGCAGGAACGGATAGATGATGCGGCCCAGCCGCTGCACCGAGGCGCGCGACATGCGCCGGTTGTTGAGGAAGCAGCAGGCCACCCAGGCGGCGGCGGCGCCGAGGTGCAGCACGTTGTTGCGGAAATAGCTGAGCAGCACCGCCTGCTCGCCCTCCACGTCGAGGACGTCCCCCAACGGGTGCTTGATGCGGCGGATCCAGCCCATCTGCTCGCCGTAGGCGATGATGCCGGCGGGGTCCATCGGGGTCAGAGTGACGCGATCGGAGTAGGGCAGCTCCAGCAGCAGCGACTTGGTGAGTTCCAGCTGCGCCAGCAGGTCGTTCTCGGCCATCGCGTGCTTGGGCGTGGCCAGCAGGGTGAGGGCGAGCAGGTTGATCGGGTTGACGTCGGCGGCACGGTTGACGTTGATCTGGATCCGTTCCGCGACCTGGTCGATCACGGCGCCCAGCCATTCGGGGCGGGAGTCGGGGTCGGCGCCGGCGCTGCGCCAGTCGCTGCTGGCCGCGTCCAGCAACGGGCTGAGCTCGATCGGCTCGCCGAAGTTGATCGTGACGTGACCGTAGCGTTGCTTGAACAGCCCGCCGATGCCGCGCAGCAGGGCGAACAGGGTTTCCTTTTCCTTGGGCTGGCCGCTGAGCTCGCCGGCGTAGCTCTTGCCTTCCATCAGCTTCTCGTAGCCGATGTACACCGGCTGGAACAGCACCGGGCGGCGCGGCGCGCGCAGGAAGGCGCGCACGGTCATCGACAGCAGGCCGGCACGCGGCGCCAGCAGGCGCCCGGTGCGCGAGCGGCCACCCTCGATGAAGTACTCCATCGGCACGCCGCGGTCGATCAGCTGCGCCATGTACTCGTTGAAGATCACCGAGTACAGCGCGTTGCCCTTGAACGTGCGGCGCATGAAGAACGCGCCGCCGCGGCGCAGGATCGGCCCGATCAGCGGCAGGTTGAGGTTGACGCCCGCGGCGATGTGCGGCGGCACCACGCCGGACATGTGCAGCTGGTAGGACAGCAGCAGGTAGTCGGCGTGGCTGCGGTGGCTGGGCACGTAGACCACTTCATAGCCCGGCGCGGCGGCGCGGGCCTTGTCGAAGTGGTGCATCGCGATGCCGTCGTACAGCTTGTTCCAGAAGTTCGACAACAGGAACGACACCGAGCGCACCACCGGGTGCGAGTAGTCGGCGGCGATTTCCAGCATCATCTTCTGCGCGCGTCGCCAGGCCTTCGCCTCGCTGATCTTCTCCTTCGCCGCGGTGGCGGCGATCGCCGCGCGCACGGGCTCGGCGCGCAGTACGTCGTCGACCACGGTGCGGCGGTGCGAGAGATCCGGGCCGATCACCGCGGCGCGGATGCGCCGGAAATGGGTGCGCAGCACGCGCGCCAGCTTGCGCGCGAAGCGCGGCGGCGGCAGTTCGCCGGACTCGGCCAGCACCTCGCGCAGCGACACCGGCGCGGCGAAGTGCACCGTGGTGTCGCGACCGTTCAGCAGCAGCGCCAGCAGGCGGCGGAAGCGGCCCACCATCACCCAGTTCTCGGAAAACAGCACGCTGAACCAGCCCGATTCGCGGTTCGGCGCACGACCCACGTAGATCGACACCGGCACGATCTGGATGTCGCGCTCGGGCAGGCCCTCCAGCGATTGCACCAGCTGCCCCAGCGGCTCGTTCGGCGAACGGTGCCGCTTGCGCCCGAACAGCCAGCCGTCGCGGCGCATCAGCGCGAACACCGAGCGCCTGCGGCGGGTGCCGGCCAGCGGTTGCAGCGGGCCGGGCAGGCCGGCCTCGCGGCAGGCGCGGTCGAGGATCAGCGCGTCGGAGAAGCCATCGCGCTCGATCACGTAACAGACCGGTACGCCCGCCTTGAGCAGGGTCGCCGGCTCTGCCGGGTCGCGGCGGATGCGCACCCAGGGTTGCAGCAACTGCCCGGCCAGGTGGAACCACCAGGGGGCGCGGCGACGAGGGGAATCCGCGATGGAAGTGTTCTGCATCCGCCTATTCTACCGGCTCGCCCGCAAAACCATGCCCGGGCGTGTGGTGGCTGGCCAGTCGCTGCCTCCCCGGGGCCTTGTCCGGGAGAGACGAGCGAGTGTCCAAGGGTTGGATCTCCCGCAAGCCGGCCCGCTCCCCCACCCCTTTTCCCCGCTTCCCGGGCCGGCGCCATCCACGGCGCTGGCCCGCATGCCGGTCAGCGGCGGAGGGTGTCAGTTCCTGGTGGCGTCGCGGGTGGCGGCGGCAGGGGCTGCCGTCAGCGCCGTGCTGCCCGCCGCGGCCGGCTGCTGCAGGCGCTCATGCGCCTCGTGCACATTGTTGATCAGCGATTCGTTGTACCAGCGGCCGGCCCGTTGCACCAGCGTGGATTCGGCGGAGAGCGGCTTGCCGAGCAAGGTGTAGTCGATCTTCACCACTGCACGGCCGTCCTTGCTGGAGAGCGTGCTGAGCCTGACCGAGTCCAGCGCATCGTCCACCGACAGGCCGTAGATCGCCAGCAACTGCTTGAGGCCGGCGTAGCCGGTGGCGTACTTCGCCATCGCGGCATCGAAGTCCAGCGTGCGCAGCTGGTCCGGACTCTTGAGGTCGAGCTTGCGCGCGGTGGCCACCAGCACGCCGACGGACTGTTTCGCCCTGGTCTGGTCGAACCACGGCGCCTGCTTCGCCCACGGCGCCAGCACGTCGATCAGCTGGTTGGCCTGGGCCTTCTGCTCGGCGTCCAGGTCCTTGTTCTGCGCCACGCCGTTCTTCAGCAGGGCGTCGCCCACGCTGATCAGCACCGGCAGCTGGTCCTTGTACTGCTGCTCCATCTGGCTGAGCTTGGGTTGCACCTCGGCGTAGAGCCTGGCGTCGGCATCAGGGCCGGTGAGCTTCTGCACGGTCTCGTCGAACTTCGCCTTCTCCGCGGCGCTGACCGGCGGCTGGTTCGCGTTGTGGCGACTCCAGTCCGCGCGCAAGGTGGCGTATTCGGCCGGCGGCAGGGCGTGCTTCCACAGGCCGTTGAAATCGCCTGCCTTGAGCAGGTCGATCGAACCCTGCACGGCCGCCTCCGGCGTGCTGCCGCCGACCTGCGCGGCCTCGTCCTGGTGGTGGCAGGCGGCCAGGACCAGCAAGGCGACGAGGGGCAGCAGGTGGCGGCGGAGGGGGCGGAAGCGCATGGGCAAGGCTCGCTGGTCGGGTAAACGGGAGGCGCCGGCGGGCGCGGTGATGGATCAGGTTAAGCGGCACTGCCGGGGTGAACAAGGGTCGATCGCGCGAACTTGCGGACAGCGAGCGCCTCCCGAACGGCATGGCCAGCGACGGTTGCCGGTACGGCCGTCGCGATCAGGAATGGCCGCAAGACCCAAGAAAAACCCCGCGGGCGTAGCCTCGCGGGGCAATCCGGCGGAGCCGGTGGGAAATGGCCTTGCCTGCGGAAACGTTGCGGTCAGCAGCAGGTAGGCGAGGCAGATATTACCGGGCCGTTAAACTTGAGGCAACACTTTTGTTTTGCTTTGTAACTTCATGTTTTATATCAATTAAAACGTAACGCATCCAGTTTCTGCTGGCGCCGCTGCGCCGGCGGTGCGCTCCAGTCGTTGTTGAACAGGGCCGGCTCCCAGGCGCCATAGGTGGGGTTGGGCAGCACGAACCAGCGCGTGCCCACCCAGCCCATGTAGCCGGTGATGGCCTGCTTGCGGCCAGCCACGGTATTGGCGACGACATCGACGAAATCGCCCAGCTGGTCGCCGAACTGCATCAGCACGCGGTACTTGCGGCCCACCAGTTGGCGACGGCAGCCCTTCTCGGTACCCACCTGCTCGCAGCCCGGCAGCACCGTGCCCAGGCCGAGGAAAGCTTCGGGGCCGGACACCGGGAAACCGAGCCTACGCAGGTTCGCCAGGGTAGCCGTGTCCAGGTCCTGCGCGCGGTTGGAGAGATAGATCACCGCGATGCCGTGTTCGGCGGCGAATTGCGTGAAGGCCAGCGCGCCGGGCATGGCACGGGCACGTTCCTCCTTGCACCATGCGGCCCAACTCGCCTCGTCGTACTGGCCGCCGCTCTTCACCAGCCGGGCCTGGTAGGGCGAGTTGTCCAGCACCGTCTCGTCGATGTCCAGCACCACCGCGGGCGGCAGGCCGGTGGCCGGCACCGCGCGATCCTCCTTCGTCAAGGCGTCCCACCGAGGGTCGTGCAAGGCGGCCAGCAGGCGCGACTGGGCGTCCCGGTAGGTCTGCAGGTAGATGAGGTCGTGTTCGATCGCGGTCTGCGCCCAGGCCACCGCATCCAGGTTGTCGTTGGCGGCTGCCACGGGCATGGCGGGGTGGTGTGGCGGCGTGGCGGCGCAGCCGGTGAGCAGGGCGAGTGCGGCCAGGGCCAGCGGCAGCTGAAGTCGCATGGGGCTGGTATCTCCGGATGGGAACGGCGAGTGTTGCAGGATTTTACGACAGGCAGGTGTCCGGGGCTGGCTGCGCCCGCCTCCGGCTGACAGACTGGCGTCATCCCCGCCATTCCCGCCATCGCCGGAGTCCGCATGCACGATCCGACGTCTGTCGCGCCCCGCGCCAGTTCGCCCGCCATCCGCGTGACCAGCTACGTGCTGGCTGCGCTGGCGCTGGTGCTGGTGCTGGTGCTGCATCTGCTCTCCGCCCTGCTGGCGGGCCTGCTGGTGTACGAACTGGTGCAGGCGGCGGTGCCGCTGCTGGGGCGACGCATTCCGGGCGACCGCGCGCGGGTGGTGGTGGTCGCCGCGCTCGGTGCCGTCGTGGTGGGCCTGCTGGTGTTGTTGATCCTCGGCGCGATCAGCTTCTTCCGGAGCGAGCTGGGCAACCCCGAGCTGTTGTGGCAGCAGCAGCTGATGCCGCTGGTGGAAAAGGCGCGCCAGCAATTGCCAGCGATGCTGGTCGACCACCTGCCCGACAGCGTGGACGATCTGCGCGACGGCGTGGTGGAGCTGGCGCGCAAGCACGCGGTGGAGCTGCAACTGGCCGGCAAGGAGGCGGCGCGCGCGTTCGTGCACATCCTGATCGGCCTGGTGCTGGGCGCGATCGTGGCGCTCAGCCGCACCCGGCCGCCGCACCAAGTGGGGCCGCTGGCGGCGACGTTGGGCCAGCGCAGCCATCGGCTGGCCCAGGCGTTCCACGACATCGTGTTCGCCCAGATCAAGATCTCGCTGGTCAACACCGTGCTCACCGCAATCTTCCTGCTCGGCGTGCTGCCGCTGCTCGGCATCCACGTGCCGCTGGCCAAGACCCTGGTGGCGATCACGTTCATCGTCGGGCTGCTGCCGGTGGTGGGCAACCTGCTTTCCAACACCGCCATCACCATCGCCGCGCTGGCGGTGTCGCTGGGCGTGGGCATCGCCGCGCTCGGCTTCCTGGTGCTGATCCACAAGCTGGAGTACTTCCTCAACGCCCGCATCGTGGGTTCGCAGATCCATGCGCGGGCGTGGGAATTGCTGATCGCCATGCTGCTGCTGGAAGCCGCCTTCGGCCTGCCCGGGGTGATCGCCGCGCCGATCTACTACGCGTATCTCAAGGGCGAGCTCGAGGCGCAGCGCCTGATCTGAGCGTCGGGTTCAGTCCGCCTTGCCGATGCCGGCCCCGGCCAGCATCCCGCGCAGGTCGCGCAACTGGGTCTCGTAGTGCCGCCAGTGTCCCACCGCATCGCGGTAGATCGGCGCGCGCACTTGCCAGGCATTGGGTGTGTTGACCGGCGTGGTGTTGCTCTCGGAGCGCAGGCAGGCGTCGCTCCAGGGCAGTTCGCAGAAGGCCAGCAGGTCGCGTGCGGTGGCTTCGGTGTTCTCGACGAGCGATTCGTACTGCACCTCGTGGATGCGGCCGGGCAGCACCTTGCGCCAGTGCGCCAGCAGGCGGTCGAACTGGATGTAGTAACGGCCGATGTCGTCGAGGTCGAAGGAATAGTCGTAGAAGCCCGATGTCTGCTCGAACAGGTGGCGGAAGTTGCCGATGCACGTGTCCAGCGGGTCACGGCGCAGGCAGACGATCTTCGCGTTCGGCAGCGCGCGGGCGATGAAGCCGGCGTAGAGGAAGTTGTGCGGCATCTTGTCGATGAAGCGCGGCGTCTCCCCCGTGACCGGTCGCGTACTGGCGAGGTAGGCCGCACCCAGCTGCTGCCAGTCGACGTGGCGGGTGCGGGCCGCGATGTCCGCTTCGCCCAGCAGGGCGGTGGGACATCCGGAGGCCCGTTGCAGCAGGGTGGGGAAGTTCTGCAGCTCGCCGGCGGAACATACGTCGGGATGGCTGGAGATGACGCGGTCCAGCAAGGTGGTGCCGGTGCGCGGCAGGCCGATGATGAAGATCGGCTCGCGCGTGGGGTCGCCCGTGGCGGTTTCGCCTTCGGCGGCGGGAAAGGCGCGGACCAGAGCATCGAACATCGCCTCGTCGCGCGCGAACGCATAGGGCCGCATGCGCCTGCCGGCCGCCTTGCCGAGCGTGTAGTGCCTGAACGCGGCCGGGTAGTCGGCGAGGTCGTCGCATTCCTTGCCCAGTGCGATATTGAGCAGGAGCTGTGCGCCGGGATCGTCGCCCTGGCGTTCCAGCAGTTCGTGCATACGCACGATGTGGTTGTGCCCCACGGTCTGCCGTTGCAGCTGGGCGAGCAGCAGGTGGGCGTACCAATGGCGCGGTTCGAGCCGGATGCAGGCCTCCAGTTCCTGCTCGGCGCCTTCGGTGTCTCCCAGCGCATTCAGGGCGTAGGCGAGGTTGAGGTGGGCGACCGCATGATCGGGCGACAGCGCCACGGCGCGGCGGAAGGCGTTGGCCGATTGCATCAGTGCGTTGGCCTGCCGGTAGACCATGCCCAGCGTATCCAGGGTCATCGCGTCGCCGGGCGACAGGGTCATCGCGCGATCCGCGACCAGCCGCGCCTCGCGGAGCCGGCGCGCCTGCGCCAGTGCCTTCGCGTATTGCGCGACATAGTCGGCACGCCGGGGCTCCAGGTGGGTGGCCTTCAGCAGGTGCTCCAGCGCCTTCGGCATCTGCTGTACCTGCTGCGTCTGCATGCAGGCGATGCCAACCATGAAATGCACGCGGGCATCGTCTGGCGCGATGGTCAGCAGCTGTACGGCGCGCTGCTGCACCCGCGGCCAGTCGTTCTGGTTGAAGGCGGCGACGAGCTTGGTATAAGCCCGGGTCGAGTCGATCACGTTATTCCCCCTGGCGCCGGGGCAGAGAGGCGACCGGTCGCCATCCACACAATGAAAGGCGGGCGCCCGATCGTCAACTAGGCGCCCGCGAGCATGGCCTTGATCCGCGCCATGTGCGATTCGGCGGTCTCGCGCACCGCCTCCTTGTCCGCCTCGGGATCCTTGCCCTGCCAGTGCAGGTCGCCCTGCGGCAGTTCGTGCAGGAAGCGGCTGGGCTGGTTGCTGTGCACCTCGCCGTAGCGCTTGGTCCTCGCCGACCACGACAGCGTGAGCAGTTCCTTGGCGCGGGTGATGCCCACGTACATCAGCCGGCGCTCCTCGTCGATGCGGCCCTCGTCGATGGCGCCGTCGTGGGGCAGCGTGCCGTCCTCGCAGCCCACTATGAAGACGAAGCGGAACTCCAGGCCCTTGGCCGCGTGCAGGGTCATCATGCGCACCGCGTTGCCAGGGTCATCGCGGTCGGCGTGGCTGAGCAGGGCGAGCTGGGCGGCCAGGTCACCGGCGCTGTCGCCCTTCTGCATGGCGCGGAACCAGTCGATGAGTTCGCGCAGGTTGCCGAGCTTGCGCTCGCGTACGGAGACATCGGGGGTGGCGGCGGCGAGCTGGGCCGCATAGCCGGTGCGCTTCAGCAGGCGGTCGACCAGGTCGGCCGCGCTCTCGTGCAGCGAGGCGCTGCGCAGTTCGTCGAGGAGTCCAGAGAACGCGGCCAGCGCGGCGGCCGGGCGCGGCGAGAGCTGGCGCAGCACGGCATCGCTGCGGGTGGCTTCCAGCAGCGAGCAGTGCTTCGCCTGCGCGAACTGGCCCAGCTTCTCCAGCGTGGTGGCGCCGATTTCGCGCTTCGGCACGTTCACCACGCGCAGGAAGGCGGCGTCGTCGCTGGGGTTGGTGAGCAGGCGCAGGTAGCAGAGCACGTCCTTCACCTCGGCGCGGTCGAGGAAGCTCAACGCGCCGGTGAGGTGGTAGGGAATGCGTGCCAGGCGCAGCGCCTTCTCCAGCGGGCGTGCCTGGAAGTTGCCGCGATAGAGGATGGCGATGTCGTGCCAGCGCGCCTTGTGCTTCTCGGCCAGGGTGGCGGCCAGCGAGGCGATCTTCTCGGCCTCGTGTTCGGCCTCCTTGCACTCCAGCACGCGGATCGGCGCGCCTTCCGGGTGCTCGCTCCACAGCTTCTTCTCGTGCGCGTGGGGATTGTTCGCGATCAACGCATTGGCCGCGCGCAGGATGCGCTTGCCGCAGCGGTAGTTCTGCTCCAGCTTGATCACGCGCAGGTTCGGCCAGTCGCGGCCGAGCTGGTCGATGTTCTCGGGGTTGGCGCCGCGCCAGGCGTAGATGCTCTGGTCGTCGTCGCCCACGCAGGTGATGCCGCCGCGTTCGCCGGTCAGCGCCTTGAGCAGGCGGTACTGCGCATCGTTGGTGTCCTGGTACTCGTCCACCAGCAGGTAGCGCAGGCGCTCGCGCCAGGCGGCGCGGCATTCGTCGTCCGACTCCAGGATGCGCAGCGGCAGCCGGATCAGGTCATCGAAATCCACCGCGTTGAACGCAGCGAGGCGCGCCTGGTACATCTCGTAGATCGTGGCCGCCTCCAGCTCGCGCGGACTGCGCGCGGCGGCCAGCGCCTCCTCCGGCGTGTGGCCGGCGTTCTTGGCGCGACCCAGCAGGTTGCGCAGGCCGAACAGCACGTCGGGCTTCGCGCCCTTCGGCGCGAGTTCCTTGACGATGCCCTCGCTGTCGTCCGCGTCCAGCACCGAGAAGCCGCGGCGCAGCCCGGCGCGCGCATGCTCGATCTGCAGGAACTTCAGCCCCAGCGCGTGGAAGGTGCATACGGTGAGCGCCGCGGCGTCCTCGCCCGATACCAGCTTGCCGACGCGTTCGCGCATCTCGCGGGCGGCCTTGTTGGTGAAGGTGATCGCGGCGATCTTCGACGCAGCCAGTTTCCGCCGCTGCACCAGGTGCGCGATCTTCTGCGTGATCACGCTGGTCTTGCCCGAGCCTGCGCCGGCCAGCACCAGCAGCGGGGTATCGCAGTGTTCGACGGCGGCCAGTTGTTGCGGGTTGAGCATGGATCGCAGGCGGCGTGAGGCGGCGGCCGATGGTAGCAGAGCAACCGGCCGCGGCCCGGCGCGGTACCATGCGCGACCCGGCATCCGGTGCAGCGTCATGGCCAAGCTCTACTTCTATTACTCGGCGATGAACGCCGGCAAGACCACCACGCTGCTGCAGAGCGCGTACAACTACCACGAGCGCGGCATGCGGACCCTGATCCTCACGCCGACGCTGGACACGCGCCACGGCGAGGGCGTGGTGGCGTCGCGCATCGGCCTCAAGGCGAACGCGCGCCGTTTCGCCGGTGACGAGAACCTGCTTGCCCTGGTCCAGGCCGACATCGCCGCGCACGGCACGCTGAACTGCGTGTTCGTGGACGAGGCGCAATTCCTCACCCGGGCGCAGGTGTGGCAGCTCAGCGACGTGGTGGACCGGCTGCACGTCCCGGTGCTCGCCTATGGCTTGCGTACCGACTTCCGCGGTGAGCTGTTCGAAGGCAGCCGCTATCTGCTGGCCTGGGCCGACGAGCTGCAGGAGATCAAGACGATCTGCCACAGCGGCAGCAAGGCCACCATGGTGGTGCGCGTAGACGGGCAGGGTCGGGCGGTCACTGATGGCCCGCAGGTTGAGATCGGCGGCAACGACCGTTATGTCTCGGTGAGCCGTGCCGAGTTCAAGAAGATCACCGAAGGCCATGGCCGCGTGGAACTGCAGCAGGGCGTATTGCCGTTGTGAAAACCTGCATCCCGCCAATTTTCTAAATGGACAGCTGGCCGTGGCCCCGCCTTCCCCCGCATTCCCCTCCATCCCGGGCAATCCGATGACCGAAGCACAACTAGCTCCCGAGTGGCCACGCCCCTACTGGCAACCCGGTTCCGACGAGGACGTGCTGCTGCAGTTCTACGTGTTCGGCAAGTTCGAGCGCGAGCTGGTGATCCCCGCCAGGCGCTTTGGCAGCCCCGGCTTGCCCGCGGGCGTGGATCTCAGGCGCTTCCAGAACCTTGAGTTGCGCAAGTGGGAGGGTTATCCGCTCAATGGTTCGCTGGGCGAGATCCTGCGCGAGGACGCACCGGAAACCTTCGAGCAGGCGCGCACCGCACCCGACGTGCTGGTGGTACGCGGCCAGCTGCAGGACAGCCCCGGCCTCGACTATCTGCGCGACACGCTGGGCGTGCTCGCCGCGCTGCTCGATATCGGCGGCCGCGCGATCCTCGACCCGCAGATCATGGGCCTGTTCGATGCGGACACGTGGCGCGCGCGCTACCTGGTGCCGGGCGGCGCGCCGCCGCGCAACCATGTGCTTATCCTGCGCAGCGACGAGCCGGACAGCGGGCGATCCTGGGTGCATACCCGCGGCATGCGCAAGTTCGGCCGCCCCGACCTCAGTTTCCGCCAGGTGCCGGCGCACGAACTGGACCGCGCCGGCGTGCTGTGCGAGAAGCTGGTGGAGATGCAGGCGCTGGGTACCCGCTTCGCCGCGGGTCAGGCGCTGGAAGTGGAGGGCATGCCGCAAACGATGGTCGCGCAGCCGGGCGGCCGCCTCGACGATCCCGAATTCAACAACCGGCACGTGGAATTCCGCTGGCCGTCCTGAACAGGCGGTTCAGAGCCTGCTCAATATCTCCGCGAGCTACGTGGAGGTATTGAACAGACTCTCAGGACACCCGGCTGACGGTCGGGTAGCTCACCAGCTCGGGCAGGGTCAACATCGCCGCGAACCAGCCGCTGTCCATTTCGCGCTCGACCGGCAAGCGTCGCAGCGCATAGCGGTTGGGTGCGCGCACCGGGTTGGTGCCGCAGATGTAGCTGCACGCCGCCCGGTAGCCGGCCGCCTCGGCCGCCTCGACCACCCGCGCATCGAACGAGGCGTCGCCGCCGACCGGATAGGAAAGCAGCGTGACGGGCGCACCAAGTTCGTGTTCCAGCGCGGCCCTGGAGTCGCGCAGTTCCGCTTCCAGCACGGGCTGGGGCAGCTTGGCCAGCATGCGGTGGTGTACGCCGTGCGAGCCGATTTCGCAGCCGCCCGCATGCATTTCGCGCAGCTGCGTCCAGTTCATCGGGCGGCAGTCGGCGTGGCCCGCCGCGGAGGGCAGGCCCCAGGCCTGCTCGAGGCGCGCGATCAGCGCCGCCTGGTGGTCGTCGTCGAGATCCTTCAGCCGATCCAGCACCTCCCTTGCCAGCACCCGGCGCGCCGCGCGGGCGGTCGGCATGGACCGCGCCAGCCCAAGTTCGGGCAGGGCCAGCTCTTCGACCGGCGCGCGCAGGATCATGTGCACCAGCCAGTCGTAGGCAAAGGGGCGGCCGCTGTCGATGTGGCCGGTGGAGACGAAGAAGGTGGCGGGCATCTCCAGCTCGCGCAGGACCGGAAAGGCATGGTGATAGTTGTCGTCGTAGCCGTCGTCGAAGGTCACCACCACCACATCGGCCGGCAGCCTTTCGCCGGCATCGATCGCCGCCACCACCTGGCCCAGCGACATCGGCCTGAAACGCCGCTTGAGCAGCTGCATCTGCTGCCGGAAGCGCTCCGTCGATGTGCTGACCAGGCCGAGGTCGAAATCGAACCGGTCGGGAGTGTCCACGGTCAGCACGCGGTGATAGGCCAGCAGCCGCAGATCCCGATGAAGACAACCGCGCGCCTGCTGCAGCAGGCGCAGCAGGCCGGCGCGGTGGCACAGCCGGCCCAGGCGTCCGCGCAGGCCGAACGGCGTTTCGCCGTGCCCGGCGTGGTTCAGCACGGTGACCGCTCCGGGCGGTCGGTCCGGTCGGGTGCCGTCGACCGGCTCCGGTCGCGCCTGCGTCCGTCGATCGCACGGCACGGGACCGAATGCCGGACCGCCGGCGAGGCGTCGTGGCCCGACATGGCAATGTGCGCTTCCTGCATCACGGCGTGTGACACGTCGACGAGTCCCCTTGGCCGACTGCCGCCCACCTGCCGGCAAGCGGACTACCTGTTTCGAAGTGTGATGCATCGCACACTTTCTTGATGCATTCTATAGGCACAGACACGTGTCCGGGAAAGCGCCTGCGCAACCGGCCGCGGCACAGGGGGTAGGGGGCCACCATGCCGACCAGGCCATCGATCACATCGGTTCCCCATGGTCGGCCGGCGCCGGCCACGGGCGGCGGACGCATGGCCGAATCGGCAAGCCCCGGGCATGCGCTGCAGCCTTCACCCGCAATCGGTCGCGCGCGGCCCTGAGGAAACGACGCAATGTGCGGCATAGCCGGCTTCCTCGGTCCCCCCGATGCACCCGCCGCTGCGCAGGCCACGCTGCAGCGGATGATCCGTACGCTGCACCATCGCGGGCCGGACGGCTACGGCTTCCATGTCGACGGCGGCGCCGGGCTTGCCCACGCTCGGCTGGCGGTGATCGACCTGGCCACCGGGGCGCAGCCGATCGCCAACGAGCGGCGCAGCGTGTGGACGGTGTTCAACGGCGAAATCTTCAACTACCGCAGCCTGCGCACGGAACTGCAGCGGCGCGGCCATCGCTTCGCCACGGCTTCGGACACCGAGGTGATCGTGCATTTGTACGAGGAGCACGGCGACCGCTTCGTCGAGCACCTCAACGGCCAGTTCGCGATTGCGCTGTGGGACGCCGGGCGGCAGCGTCTGGTGCTGGCGCGGGACCGCTGCGGCGTGCGGCCGCTGTACCACGTGCGTGCGGCCGGCCGACACTGGTTCGCCTCGGAAATCAAGGCACTGCTCGCCGTGCGCCCGGAGCTGGCGCGGCTGGATCCGCAGGGGCTGGCGCAAGCGTTCACGTTCTGGGGGGCGATCGAGCCGGGCAGCGTGTTTGCCGACGTCGAGTGCCTGCCGCCGGGGCACCTGCTGGCGATCGAGCGCGACGGCCGCGAAACGCTGACCCGCTACTGGGACTGGAGTTTCCCCGAGATGGATGCGCCCGCGCGGCGCTGGCGTTCGGTGGAGCAGGCCGCCGGTGAATTGCGCGAGCTGCTCATCGACGCGGTGCGCCTGCGGCTGCAGGCCGACGTGCCGCTGGGCGCCTACCTCAGCGGTGGCCTGGATTCCTCCGCCGTGGTGGCGCTGATGCGCGAGGCGGGCGCGGCCGCGACGCGCACGTTCTCGATCGCCTTCGACGAGGCCGAGTTCGACGAGAGCACGCACCAGCAGGCGATGGTGCGCCACCTGGGCTGCGAACACACCACGCTGCGTTGCACGCGGCGGGCGATCGGCGAGGCCTTCCCGCAGCTGATCCGCCACGCCGAGGCGCCGGTGCTGCGCACCGCCGGCGTGCCGCTGATGCTGCTGGCACAGCAGGTGCGCCAGGCCGGCTACACGGTGGTGCTGACCGGCGAGGGTGCCGACGAAGTGTTCGGCGGCTACGACATCTTCAAGGAGGCCAAGGTGCGGCGCTTCTGGGCGCGCCAGCCGGACTCGCGTTTCCGCCCGCTCCTGCTTGGCCGTCTGTACGGCTACCTGGGAAATTCGCCGGTGCGGCACGCGGCGCTGGCGCAGTCCTTCTTCGGCCGCGGCATGGAAGGGCTCGACCGGCCGGTCTTCGCGCATGCGCCGCGCTGGACGAGCTCGCGGCATGCGCTGCGTTTCCTCGCGCCGGAGCTGCGCGCCGGCATCGACGGCTGGGATCCGCTGGCCTGGTACGAACAGCGCCTGCCGCCGGCGATCGCGCGCTGGAGCCCGCTGGCGCGCGACCAGTACGTGGAGGCCAAGACCCTGCTGGCCGCCTACCTGCTGCCGTCGCAAGGCGACCGTCCGGCGATGGCACATTCGATCGAGGGGCGCTTTCCCTTCCTCGACCACCGCGTGGTCGAGTTCGCGAACGCCTTGCCCGCGCACTGGAAGATCCGCGGCATGACCGAGAAATACCTGCTGCGCAAGGCGCTCGCCGGCCTGCTGCCGACGGACATCCTCGCGCGCACCAAACAGCCGTACCGCGCGCCGGACCAGTCCAGCTTCTTCGTCGACGGCAGGCCACTGGACTACGTGGCCGAGTTGCTGGGCGCCGACCGCATCCGTGCCGCGGGCTGGTTCGACGCACCCGCGGTGGGACGCCTGTTCGAGAAATGCCGGCGCGGCCACGTGATCGGCTTCGCCGACAACCAGGCCTTCGTGGGCATCCTGTCGACCATGCTGATCGATGACCTTTTCCTGCGGCGGCCCGCCGCATGACCCTGACCGGAGCACCCGATGCCGAATGAGACCGCGAGCGTGGAAGCACGCGTCCGCCACTACATCCTGGAGAACCTGCTGTTCAGCGACGACGGCAGCGAGCTGCCGAACGACGCCTCGCTGCTGGACCGCGGCATCATCGACTCCACCGGCGTGCTGGAAGTGGTGATGTTCCTCGAGGAGGCGTTCGGCATCCGGGTCAAGGCCAGCGAGATGCTGCCGGAGAACTTCGACTCGGTGGACAACATCGTGCGTTTCGTCGAGCGCCAGCGGAGCTTGGCGTGAAAGACCGGATCGCGCCGCGCCGCCTGCTGCACGAGGCGCTGCTGGAGCACGGCACCGATCCGGGGCGCGCCTTGCACGCCGCGGTGGTGGCCGAGGGCAGGGCGTACAGCTACGCCGAACTGCTCGACTGCGCCCTGCGCCTCGCGGAAGCGCTGCGGCAACGCGGCGTGGAGCGCGGCGACCGCGTGGCGATCTACATGGACAACACCTGGCCCTGCGCGGTGGCGATCTTCGCGGTGCTGCTGGCCGGCGGCGCGTTCATGGTGGTCAACCCGCTGACCAAGTCGGACAAGCTCGGCTTCATGCTCGACGACAGCGGTGCGCGCGTGCTGCTCACCGACGGGCACATCGCGCAGGAGTTCCTGCCGCTGCTGGCCACCCGCCCCGCATTGCGCGTGATCGCCTCGGGCCGGCTCCCCGCTGGACAGGCCATCGAGGCCTTCGACGCGGTGGTCGCCGCGAACGCGCCGCTGGCCGCGCCGCCCGCCACCATCGCACTGGACCTGGCCGCGCTGATCTACACCTCGGGTTCCACCGGCCAGCCCAAGGGCGTGATGCACACGCACCAGTCCATGCTGTTCGCGACCGGCAGCCTGACCGAGTACCTGCGCCTTGGTCCCGATGAACGCATCCTGTGCGCGCTGCCGCTGGCCTTCGACTACGGCCTGTACCAGTGGCTGATGGCGGTGCAGCTGGGCGCGACCCTGGTGCTGGAGCGTTCCTTCGCGTTCCCCGCGCAGGTGTTCGCGCGCATGCGCGAGTTCGACGTGACGGTGTTTCCCGGCGTGCCCACCATCTTCGCGATGCTGCTGTCCGCGCACCGCGGCGAGCCGTTGTGCTTTCCCGCCGTGACGCGGGTCACCAACACCGCCGCCGCGCTGCCCGACGAGCAGGCGCTGCGCCTGCGCGAGATCTTCCCGCATGCGCTGATCTACAAGATGTACGGGCTCACCGAATGCAAGCGGGTCTGCTATCTCGAACCGGAGCTGCTGGAAACGAAGCCTGGCTCGGTGGGCAAGGCGATCCCAGGTACCGAGGTGTTCCTGCGTTCGCCCGCGGGCGAGCCGGTGCCCCCGGGCGAGGCGGGCATCCTGCACGTGCGCGGCCCGCACGTGATGCTGGGCTACTGGAACCGCCCAGACCTTTCCGCGCAGATGCTGCGACCCGGTCCGCTGCCCGGCGAGCGCGTGCTGTGCACGCACGACTGGTTTCGCATGGATGCGGGGGGCTTCCTCTACTTCGTCGGGCGCAGCGACGACATCATCAAGACCCGCGGCGAGAAGGTGAGCCCGGTCGAGGTGGAGAACGTGCTGCATGCGATCGATGGCGTGCGCGAGGCGGCGGTGGCGGGCGTGCCCGACGAGCTACTGGGACAGGCGATCCGCGCCTGGGTAGTGCTGCAGCCGGGGTCGACGTTGGGTGCCGGGCAGATCCGCTCGCAATGCATGAGGCGGCTCGAGAACTTCATGGTGCCGCAACAGATCGTGATCTGCGCGGAACTGCCGCGCACCGCCACCGGCAAGGTCAGTCGCAGGGCCTTGCTCGAACAGCTGCCAGGCTGAAGGATATCCATGGACACGTTGTACCTGTCGTTGCGCGACCACCTTGCGGGTTCCCTGCAGACGCTGCCGGACAAGCCGTGCGAAACCCCCGACAGCGCCTTGCGGGCCCTCTGGCATGCCGCTGCCGGCCAACCGCGTTCGGCGGTGACTGCCCGCGACGGCGAGCTGCCCCCGCTGGACGACGATCCCGGCCGGCGCCGGCTGCAGCAGCTCATCGAACGGCGCCTCGCCGGCGAACCGCTGGCCCATCTCACCGGGCGCGCCCACTTCATGGGGCTGGACATGCTGAGCGGGCCCGCGGCGCTGATCCCGCGCGTGGAGACCGAGCAGCTCGCGCAGGCCTGTATCGAGCTGCTGCGGCAGGAGCTGCCGCGTCCCGCCGCCCGCGTGGTCGACGTATGCACCGGCTCGGGCAACCTGGCCTTCGCCATCGCCCACCACGTGCCCGGCGCAGCGGTCTTCGCGGCCGACATCAGCGCCGAGGCGCTAGCCCTGGCCGACCGCAACCGCAGTCACCTTGGCCTGGCGCGGGTGGAGCTGCGCCGAGGCGACCTGCTGGAGCCCTTCGATGGCGGGTTCGACGGCACCGTCGATCTCGTCGTCTGCGCGCCGCCGTACATCCTGAGCGCCAAGGTGGGGCAGATGGCGCCGGAGATCGCCGGGCACGAGCCCCGGCTGGCCTTCGACGGCGGCCCGCTGGGCGTGACCATCCTGTTGCGCCTGCTGGAGGAATCGCCGCGCCTGCTGCGCGCCGGGGGCTGGCTGGCTCTGGAAGTGGGGCTGGGCCAGGGGCCGGCACTCGGTCGGCGGCTGCTGCGCGACCCGCACTACGATGCGGTGCGCCAGCTGGCTGACGCACGCGGCGACGTGCGGGTGATCCTCGCCCGCCGCGCCTGAGCCGGTACGCGAGGGATTGGACATGGAAGCATTGGACCCGGGTGTCTTCGCACTGGACTACGCCGCCGAAGCCGCGCGCATCGCCGCGCGCCTGCGCGAGGCCACTGCACGGGTGCTGCACAAGCGCGGCCTCGTGGTGGCGATCTCCGGCGGCGTGGACAGCTCGGTCTGCGCCGCGCTGGCAGTGCGCGCGCTGGGGCCGGACAAGGTGTTCACCCTGATCCTGCCCGAGCGCGACTCGGCCTCCTCCAGCGCGCGCAACGCGCGCGCACTGGCCGAGCACCTCGGCGTGCGCACGGAGACCGTCGACATCGCCCCGGCGCTGGCCGCGATTGGCTGCTACGCCGCCCGCGACGCGGCGGTGCGACGGCTGCTGCCCGACTACACCGAGGCCTGGCGCATGAAGATCGCCATCGCCGGCGGCAGCGCGGGCGGCATCAACCATTTCGTGCTGATCGCCGAGTCGCCCGAGGGCGTGCGGCGCGAATGTGCGCTGCCACTGCCCGAATACCTGCAGATCGTCGCCGCCACCAACTACAAGCAGCGCCTGCGCAAGACGCTGGAATACTTCCACGGCGATCGCCTGAACTACGCCGTGGTCGGCACGCCCAACCGGCTGGAATACGACCAGGGCTTCTTCGTGAAGAACGGCGACGGTTCGGCGGACGTGAAGCCGATCGCACACTTGTACAAGGCCCAGGTCTACGGGATGGCGCGCCACCTCGGCCTGCCGGACTGCGTGGCCACCGCCCCGCCCACCACCGACACCTACAGCCTTGCCCAGGGCCAGGACGAGTTCTACTTCGCGTTGCCCTGGCCGCAGATGGATCTCGCGCTGTGGGCGCTGGAGCACCGGCGCCCGGCGGCCGAACTGGCCGCTGCGCTCGGCATCGCCGAAGCCGATGCCGCCGCGGTCTACACCGACATCGAGCGCAAGCGCAGCAGCACGCGCTACCTGCACCTGGCGCCGCTGCTGCTGGGACCGGAGGCGACGGCATGAGGGTTGGCGACCCGAACGCCTACCGGATCGCGCTGGCCGAGCTGGCGCGCGATCGCGACGAGGTGCTGGCGCTCTGGCGCGACAATCTCGGCGATCCCGCGCGGCACGCCGGCAAGTACGACTGGTTCTACCTCGGTGGCCCGTTCGGGCCGGCCCTGCTGCAAATGCTGCGCCACGGCGACGCCGTGATCGGCACCTGCGGCGTGGGCGCGCGGCGCATGCTGTGGCAGGGACGCGAGATCCGCGCGGGCTTGCTGGCGGACATGGCGGTGAATGCGCGCCACCGCACGCTGGGCCCGGCGCTGATGCTGCAGGAGGCGCTGGTCGCCTCGGCGGCGGGGCGCTACGACCTGCTCTACGGCTTCCCCAACCGCAGGTCGCTGCCGGTGGTGAAGCGGCTGGGCTATGCGGTGCTCGGCGAGCTGTCGCGCCATGCGCGGGTGTTGCGCCATGCCGGCTACCTGCGCCGCCGCCTGCCGCGCTGGCTGGCCGCGCCGCTGGGTGGCGCGCTGGATGCGGGGCGTGCCGTGCAGGACGGCTTGCGCGCGCTGACGGGCCGGCGCGTGACAGCGGCCTGGTCGGAGCAGGCCGACCCACGGATGGATGCGCTTTGGCAGGCCTCGCCCCGCGGCGACGGCCTGCTCGGCATGCACGACGCCGCCATGATGCGCTGGCGTTTCGACCGGTCGCCGCTGGCCTACGTGCGTTATCTGCTGCTCTCCGACCGGCGCGACGGTCCGCTGCGAGCGTGGTTCGCCTGCGAGCGCGCGGATCGCGTGCTGGAGGTGCGCGACTACTGGTCGGAGGCCGGCGTGGAAGGCATCGACCACCGGCTGGTGCTGGCGCTGGTGCACGCGGCGCGGCGCGAGGGCTGCACCTCGGTCACGCTGGAATGCGCGGCCCCCGCGGCGCGGATGGCGGGCTGGCGTCGTGCCGGTTTCGTCCTGCGCGAGGGCCAGCCGGTGGTCGGCAAGTGGCTGGGCGACGGCCCGGCCCCGCCCGCGCTGGCGCAGGACTGGCACCTCACCGAGTCCGACGCAGACGAGTGAGCGCGGCGAGGGCGGCCAGCCGGCCATCCTCGCCGCATGCCTGCCGTGTGCGCCGGCTCAGCCCGCGACGATGAAGCGCTGGCCGTCGTCCATGAAAGCCTTCTCGCCGAAGCCGCCTTCGTGCGAGCCGAACGGCATCTGCGCGCGCAGCTTCCACGACGCCGGCACGTTCCACGTCGCGCGGGCGGCGTCGTCCACCAGCGGGTTGTAGTGCTGCAGGCTGGCGCCGATGCCGGCATCGGTCAGCGCCATCCATACCGCGAACTGCGCCATGCCGCCCGACTGCTCGGACCACACCGGGAAGTTGTCTGCGTAGAGCGCAAACTTCTCCTGCAGGCCCTTCACCACGTCCTGGTCCTCATAGAACAGCACGGTGCCTGCGCCGGCGGCGAAGCTGTCGAGCTTGGCGGCGGTCTGCGCAAAGGCCCCGGCCGGAACAACCTTGGCGAGCGCTTCCTTGGCCAGCTCCCAGAACTTCACGCTCTGCTCGCCGAACAGGATGACGGCACGCGAACTCTGCGAATTGAACGACGACGGCGTGTGCTTGATGGCCTGCTGGATGAGGCTGCCCAGGGCGTCCTTGTCCATGCCCACGTTGCGACCCAGCGCGTATTGGGTGCGGCGCTTCTTGAGGTGTTCGATCACGGCGTTGCTCATGGCGGTTGCTCCGTAAAAAAGAAAAGCCGAACCCGCGGGACGCCAGGGCGTTCCGGTCGTATGCGTGTTCGGGATGACGGATATGTTGGGCGCGCCGCGCCGTTGCCGGTAGCCGGCAATCCGTGGTTACACCGTTTCCTTCGGGAAACGCCGATCGCCAGAACAGGCTCTCAACGCTGGCAGTGCGGGCACCAGAACGTGGAGCGCTGCCCCAGCACCGCCTGCCGGATCGTCGTCCCGCACACCTTGCATGGCTCGCCCCTGCGGCCGTAGACCATCAGCTCGCGGAAGAAATAACCGGGGGCGCCATCGGGGGCGAGGAAGTCGCGCAAGGTGGTGCCGCCGCGTTCGATGGCGTACGCGAGGATGCGTTTCACCTCGGCGGCGAGCCGCGCGTAGCGGGCCCGCGACACGCTGCCGGCCTCGCGGCTGGGATCGATGCCGGCGGCGAACAGCGCCTCGCTGGCGTAGATGTTGCCCACGCCCACCACCACGGCGTTGTCCATCAGGAACAGTTTCACCGCCGCCGTGCGGCCGCGCGAGAGATGCCACAGCAGGTCGCCGTCGAAGGCATCGGTGAGCGGCTCGGGGCCGAGCTTCGCCAGCAGTTCGTGGGTGGTGCCGGGGGGCTGCCACAGCAGGCAGCCGAAGCGGCGCGGGTCGGTGAAGCGCAGCACGCGCGGGCCCCCGTGCGCGCCACGCGCCAGCGCGATGTCCACGTGGTCATGCGGGCCGACCGGCGCATCGGGCGGCAATACGCGCAGCATGCCGCTCATGCCGAGGTGCAGCAGGGCACTGCCGATCGCGGTATGCAGCAACAGGTATTTCGCGCGGCGCTCCACCGCTTCGATGCGCTGCCCGGGCAGCAGCCCGGACACCTCCTGCGGGATCGGCCAGCGCAGGTCCGGCCGGCGCAGCACCACCGCCGTCACGCGCCGGCCGACCAGGTGTGGCGCGATTCCGCGGCGGGTGGTTTCGACTTCGGGCAGTTCGGGCATCAGTGCGCCCCGCGCAATTCGACGTGTTCCGCCCTGGGCGCCTGTGGCATGAAGCGCAGCGAGACCAGCGCCACGCGCGCGCCGACCTGCACGTAGCACTGCGGGCCGGTCGCCGACATCGCACCGAAGACGAGGCGCTGGCCGTCCAGGCTCAGTACCGCCTGCGGTGGCGCGAGGCCGATCTTCGCGGCGTCGAAGTCGCTGGCAGCGCGCCATTGCAGCACGGGGGCGGCGGCGACGGCGGTCAGGCCGTCGAGGTAGCGGTCGTCGACGCCCTGGCCGTCCGTGCGCCACCAGTGGCCGTCGCGTTTCGCGTAGTGCTCGGCAGGCGCGTCGCCGAGTTGCAGCGTCACCGCGGTGACCGTCGCGGGATCGAGTGCGAGCAGGGGGCCCGGCGCGTCGTGCGCGTCACGCTGCCGTTGCCACAGCGCCAGTCCCAGCAGGGCGATCACGCCCGTGATCAGCCACAGGCGGCTGCGCGCGGCCCGCTTCATGCGCGGCGCCGGCGCCAGACGATCAGCGCGCCGACGATGAGCAGCAGCAGCGGCAGCACCAGCATAAAGCCGAGGCTGACGAGGTTGAGCTCGGCCTGGCCGATGCGCAGCACGCGGTCGGGCACGCCCTGGCGGGGCAGGTCGACCAGGGCATCGTCGCCGAGCAGCCAGTTGAAGATGCGTTCGCCCAGCGCGCGGTTGCCACCGGTGCCCAGGTAGGCGTTGGAGAGGAAGTCGCCGTCGCCGATCACCACCGCGCGTTGCTCGCGCTTGTCCGGGCTGGGCGAGAGCCGGGCCAGCGAGAGGCCGAAGTCCAGCGGACCCTTGAACTCGCCGGCCGCCGCGTCATAGCGGATCGCCGACGGGCGCGTGTTGTCGATGGGATGGAACTCGGTCCAGCTCTGTGCGCTGGAGCGCAGCAGCGGCGTGGCCGTCCAGCCGCCCGCGCCGGTGCGCGCGAGCGCCGCCACCTGCGGGAAGCGCGTGGCAAGCTGGAAACCGCGGGTGATCGGGTTGGGCGGGTACTGCGCCACTGCCAGCAGACGCGGATCGTCGAGGCCCAGCGCGGCACCGCTGCCGTCCACCAACACGCCCGGCAGCACCTCGACCCCCAGTGCCTTGGCGAGCGGGGCCAGGCCGAGGTCGCCGTCCGCAGGATCCCGCAGCCACAGCAGATTGCCGCCATCCTGCACGTAGGCGACCAGCGCCTGTACCGTACCCGCGGGCAGCGCCACGGTCGGGCTGGCCAGCACCACGAGGTCGGTGCCCTGCGGCACCGCGGTCGCCTGCGCGAAGCTCAGCGGTACCGCGCGCAGGCCGCTCTGCGCGAGCTGCCCCATCAGCGTGCCCATGTCGGGCTTGCCCTGGGCGCCCGGCAGGCGCTCGCCGTCGCCGGTGACGAAGGCCACGATGCGGTCGCTGCCGCGGATCAGTCGCTCCAGCGCGTTCGTCACGCTGGCTTCGGAAAGTTCGGTGAGTCGCTGCTCGTGGCCGCGATAGCGCAGGATCAGCTCGCCGTCCACGCCGATGCCCAGCTCGCGCATCCGTGCCGGATCCTGCTGCGGATCGACGAAGCGCAGCGCGAGATCCGGCTTGGCCT
The DNA here is from genome assembly GCF_057031145.1 of Rhodanobacter sp. sgz306013. Taxonomy (NCBI): domain Bacteria; kingdom Pseudomonadati; phylum Pseudomonadota; class Gammaproteobacteria; order Lysobacterales; family Rhodanobacteraceae; genus Rhodanobacter; species Rhodanobacter sp. sgz306013. Next base: position 150,778 of record NZ_JBXCIJ010000005.1, on the reverse strand, counting down.
GCCGGTAGCGCTGCAGGAAGCCCGCGATCTGCGCGCGCAGGTCGCCCTGCGGGCTCGCATAGCTGACGATTTCCACCGGGCCGTCCAGCTTCGCCAGCACCGCTCGGCTCTGCGGCGACAGGCTCACGCGGCCGTTCGCGGTCCAGTCGGACACGTAAGCGTAGCGCGTGCCGAGGAAGCCGAGCGCACCGGCGCCGGCCAGCAGCAGCAGCGCGAACAGCCAACCGTCGAGGCGTTTCCACAGACGCTGCATCAGCCGCGCTCCTTCTCGGCCGCCAGCCTGCGCACGGCCAGCGCGAGGCATACCGCGATCACCAGCAGGAACCACAGGACGTCGGCGCTGGAAACCAGCCCGCGCAGCAGGTTCTGCTCATGCGTGCTCATCGCCAGCCAGCTGATGGCGCCGTCGTCGATGCCGGCTGCCTGCGCGCCGAGGTTCACCGTCCACAGCGCCAGGCCGAGCAGCAAGGCCACCACCGCGGCGATTGCCGGGTGCGCGGTGAAAGCGGAAGCGGCCACGGCCAGTGCGGCGAGCGCGGCCAGCATGAGGGCGACGCCCAGCGCGGCGGCGGCCAGCTTGCCCCAGTCCGGCGTGGTGGCATGCGCCAACGACAACGGCATCGCCAGAGTCAGCAGCAGCCACGCCAGCAGCCACAGCAGCAGCACGGCGTACTTGCCCAGCACGATGCGCGACGCGGGCAGGCCCATGGCGAACAGCAAAGGCAGCGTGCCGTTGCGGCGTTCGCCGGCCAGCGTGGACATGGCGAGCAGTGGCACCACCAGGAAGGCCAGTTGCGCGAGCTGGCCCAGCAGCGGCACGGCAACCAGGTCCACGTAGCCGGGGCTGTCCGGCAGCGCGGCGCGCTGGATCTCGCCGGCCAGGAAGTCGCCCAGCAGGCGGGTAAAGCACCAGCCCAGCCAGGCCAGGCTCAGCGCCAGCATCACCCACGCCAGCGGCTGCACGCGCAGGCGGCGGCATTCGAGACGGAACATCGCGAGGAATGTCATGCGGCGCGTGCCGCCGGCGCGGCGCCTTGCATGGCGATCTCGAAGAAGCGGCGTTCCAGCGCGGCATGGTCGTCCGCGCGTACCGCGCCGTCGTGGTGCAGGCGCCCTTCGTGCAGGATCGCCACGCGATCGCACACGGCGGTGACCTCGATCAGCACGTGGGTGGACAGGATCACCGCAGTACCCGCGGCGGCCTGCTCGCGGATCAGGTTGCGCAGCGCGGCGACCTGCACCGGGTCGAGCGCATTGGCCGGTTCGTCCAGCACCAGCAGGGCGGGACGGTGCAGCAGCGCACAGGCCAGGCCGAGGCGCTGGCGCTGGCCTTGCGACAGGGCGCCCGCCAGCCGGTGCACCAGCGGCTGCAGTTCCAGCCGCGCCAGCACCGCGTCCCGGGCCTCGCGCGACGCAGGGCCGGCAAGGCCGCGCAGGCGGCCGTGGGCGTCCAGGTGTTCGGCCACGGTGAGCTCCGCCCACACCGGCGCGCGCTCCGGCAGCCAGCCGATCAGGCGGCGCGCCAGCTCGGGGCGTTCCAGGAAGTCCTCGCCGTTCAGGCGGATCGCGCCGCTGTCCGGCCGCAGGGCGCCGGCGATCATCGACAGCGTGGTGGACTTGCCCGCGCCGTTGATGCCGAGCAGGCCCAGCACCTGGCCGGGCAGCAGCGCCAGACTGAGATCCTGAACGGCCGTGCGCCCGGCGCGGCGGCGGGCGAGGCGGTCGAGTTGCAGCACGGGGAGCGCGGCGGATTTGACGGAGGTCATTGCGCGATTGTCGATGCGGCCCCATCTTCACACAACCGGTCGCCGTCGCTTAACGAAAGTGCAAGCGCCCGCCCCCTACCATGGTGGGACTGCCTGGCAACATGCTGGCGAGTACGGCAAACCCTCACCTAGACTGCTACACGAATCCGCCCCGAGTCCCGATCCGATGTCCGATACCGTGCTGAATTTCCTGTCCAACGGCCTGGTCCACGCCGGCTGGGTGGGCATGCTGGTCTACCTGCTGGTGGCGACCCAGCTCACCATCTTCACGGTGACGTTGTACCTGCACCGCAGCCAGACGCATCGCGGCGTGGACTTCCACCCGGCGGTGGCGCACTTCTTCCGCTTCTGGGGCTGGCTCAGCACCGGCATGGTCACCAAGGAGTGGGTGGCGGTCCATCGCAAGCACCACGCCAAGGTGGAAACCGAGGAAGATCCGCACAGCCCGGTGATCTATGGCATCAAGAAGGTATTCTGGGACGGCGTGTCGCTGTACCGCGATGCTTGCCACTCCAAGGAAGACATGCAGCAGTACGGCCGCGGCACGCCGGACGACTGGGTCGAGCACAAGCTCTACGGTGCCCATCCCTACTGGGGTCCCACGCTGATGGCGATCATCGACATCGCGCTGTTCGGCGTGATCGGCGCGGCGATCTGGGCGGTGCAGATGATCTGGATCCCGTTCTGGGCCGCCGGCTTCGTCAACGGCATCGGCCACTGGGCCGGCTACCGCAACTTCGAGAGCGCGGACACCTCGCGCAACCTGCTGCCGTGGGGTTTCTGGATCGGCGGCGAGGAGCTGCACAACAACCACCACGCCTTCCCGAGCTCGGCGAAGTTCGCCCTGCGCAAGTGGGAGTTCGACATCGGCTGGGCCGCGATCTGCGCCTTCCGTGCCGTGGGCCTGGCCAAGGTGCTGCGCGTGGCGCCCACGCTGGACGTGCGCCCCAACGTGCCGCTGCCCGACGCCGAGACGCTCAAGGCGGTGCTCACCCATCGCTTCCAGGCGATGACCGATTTTTACTGCAACGTGATCGTGCCGACCCTGCGCGACGAGGCCCAGCACGCGGGCGAGAGCATCAAGGCCGTGCCGCGCCGCATGCGCCGCGCCCTCGCCGATGGCGGCCGCTGGCTGGACAGCGACGGCAGCAGCAAGCTGCAGGCCGTGCTGGCCAAGCGTCCGACCCTGAGGACCGTGTGCGACTTCCGCACCCGCCTCGCCGCCCTGATGGAGCAGCGTGGCGCCGAGCAGGCGCTCAAGGGTCTGCAGCAGTGGATCGTCGAGGCGGAACAGAGCGGCATCCGCGCACTGCAGGACTTCGCGGCCCGGCTCAAGGGTTACGCGGTCGCCGCCTGATCCGCCTAGCAGCGACGCAAGCGAAAGGCCCGCCTTGATGGCGGGCCTTTCTGTTTGGGCTTGTCCACCGCCTGGGCTAGAGCTGATCCGGTCCCTTGCGCAGCCAGCGGTCGAGCAGTGCCTTCTCGTAGCGCAGGTTGTCGTTGGCCGAGGTGTTGATGCTGTCCGACATGAAGCCCGGATCGCGCAGCTTGCGCGTGCCTTCGCGGATCACCTTGCCATTCGCGTCGAGCAGGCGGAAGCGCAGGTCGATGCGCGGCGGATAGACGTCCTTGATGATGCGCACTTCGCGCAGTGTGCCGCGGCGCCAGGGTTCGAAATTGCCGGCACGGTCGATGTCGGTCACCACGATGTCGAGGCGCTCGCCCGGCGGCAGCATCTTGCCGGCGCGTTTCTCGAGCCAGGTCTTGAGTACCTTCAGGTAATCGTCGTTGTCGAGCTGGGGCGCCAGGCCGCGCAGCTTGCGGGTCTCGGTGAACTTCTCGGGGTGGTCGTAGGTGACCGAGACATTTGCGGGCGCGGTGGCGCTAGTGGTCGCGGCGACGGCTGGTGCGCCGGCGAGCGCCGCAACGGCGAGCAAGGCAGCGAGCAGGGCAGACGAGGCGGTCCGGCATTTCATGGCGGCGTTCCTCCGCGGGGGGGGGGGCGATATCGCCCGGATACCGAACAGTAACGCCGTTGCGCCGGCTGGGTGTACGCCGGGGCCGGAAGTGTCGGCGGCACGGGCAACAAAAAACCCGCCTTGCGGCGGGTTTTTGGGTGTTTCACCGGACCCCGGCCTGCGCCGGGGCGGGCAACGGTACCCCGGGCACTGGGCGCCCGGATCGTTGCTTACTTGATCTTGCCTTCCTTGTAGATCACGTGCTTGCGCACGACCGGATCGTACTTCTTGAACTCGAACTTCTCCGGCGTGTTCTTCTTGTTCTTCTGCGTGGTGTAGAAGTGGCCGGTACCGGCCGAAGAAATCAGGCGGATCTTGTCGTTTGCACCCTTGGCCATGACTGTTCTCCTTAGACCTTCTCACCGCGGGCACGCAGCTCGGCGATCACGGCCTCGATGCCCTTCTTGTCGATGGTGCGCAGCGCGTGGTTGGAAACGCGCAGCTTGACCCAGCGGTTTTCGCTGGCGACCCAGAAGCGGCGCTCGTGCAGGTTCGGCAACCAGCGGCGACGGGTCTTGTTGTTTGCGTGCGAGACGTTGTTGCCGGTCTGCACACCTTTTCCGGTGACTTGGCAAATGCGGGCCATGATGAGCTCCGTGGTGTTCTGTTGACCGCCCGTTGGCCAGGGCGACGTCGGCCCAGCGGCGCCATGCGCCTCGCGATGCTGGAGGGTTTTGCGCTTGTCTTGCCGCGAGGCCCGCATCGCGTGGCGGGCGCCCCGAACGGGTCGGGTCGGCAGTGACAAGCCGCGCATTATCCCGCAGAAACAGGCCTGTGCGCAATCCTGCCGGCCGGGCGGCGCCCCGCCGCGTATGCACGGGGCGGGCAGGTATGAAACAATCCACCTCTTTTGACGCCAGACCGACAGAGGGATTCCCATGGCAGAAGTCATCGCCAACGGCCAGGCCAGCGCGCAGGGCAACCCGCCGCAGCTGGTGCTGCAGAAGATCTATGTGAAAGACGTGTCCTTCGAGGTGCCGGGCGCGCCGCAGATCTTCCAGGAGTTCTCCGGGGAGAGCGACCAGGCCGCGCCACAGGTGCAGCTGAACCTGGGCCACAAGGCCATGGACCTGGGCAACGACCTGTACGAGGTGGTGCTCAGCGTTACCCTCACTTGCACGCTGGGTGAGCGCACCGCCTACCTCGCCGAGGTGGAGCAGGCCGGCCTGTTCGGCATTGCCGGTTTCGGCGACGAGGATCGCGCCGGAGTGATCGGCAGCTATTGCCCGAACCTGCTGTTCCCGTATGCGCGCCAGGTGATCTCCTCGATGGTGCTGGAGGGCGGCTTCCCGCCGTTCCTGCTGCAGCCGATCAACTTCGACGCCCTGTACGCCGAGCAGATGCGCCGCGCCGCCGGCGGCGGGGACGCACCGGTCCAGCTCAACAGCTAAGAGCCTGTTCATGGCCTCCAAGTACCTCGCGTTGCCATCGAATGGCCGTCGGGTGGTGGTGCGTGGCGCAGCGGCTGACTGGCCGTCAGGTCAAGCTGCGCGCTGCCGCATGGCGGCCATTCGGTGGCAACCCTGCGGACCGGGTCTGTTTGCCCACATGCCGTCGTCATCATTCGGTCGTGGACGGACGTCCACTTCCTCGTTCTTCCTTGGCCTGCGCGCAAACAGCTCCCGGCGCGAGGTACTTGGAGGCCATGAGCAGGCTCTGGCCGCATGACGCAGCATCCCACCCTGGCGGTACTCGGCGCCGGTTCCTGGGGCACCGCGCTGGCCGCACTGACCGCGCGAAACGGTGTTCCGACCCGGCTGTGGGGCCGCGATCCGGCCGCACTGGCGGCGATCGCTGCGGCGCGCTGCAACCAGCGCTACCTGCCGGGCATCGAGTTGCCGGCTGCGTTGGCCTACGAGCCCGACCTGGCTGCTTCCGTGCGCGGCGCCGGTGTCGTGCTGCTGGTGGTGCCCAGCCACGCCTTCGCCGCGATGCTGGAGGACGTCGCGCCATTGCTCGACGACGGCGCGACGCTGGCCTGGGCCACCAAGGGTTTCGAGCCTGGCACCGGCCGCTTCCTGCATGAACTGGTGGCGCAGCGCCTGCCGGACAGCCCGGCGGCCGTGATCACCGGACCCTCGTTCGCCAGGGAAGTGGCGGCCGGCCTGCCCAGCGCGGTCACCGTGCATTCGGAAGACGCCGCCTGTGCGCAGCGCGTCGCCAACCTGCTGCATGCGCCCAACCTGCGCGCCTACACCGGCGGCGACATGCTGGGCGCCGAACTCGGCGGTGCGATGAAGAACGTGCTGGCGGTAGCCACCGGCATCGCCGATGGCATGGGTCTGGGCCTCAACGCCCGTGCCGGCCTGATCACCCGCGGCATGAACGAGATGCTGCGCCTGGGCGTGGCGCTGGGCGCGCGTCCCGAGACCCTGATCGGCCTGTCGGGCCTTGGCGACCTGGTGCTGACCTGCACCGGCGACCTTTCGCGCAACCGCCGGCTGGGCCTCGCGCTGGGCAAGGGCGTCGCGATCGACGAGGCGGTGCGGCAGATCGGCCAGGTGGTGGAAAGCGTGCTCGCCGCCGACGAAGTGGCGCGGCTGGCCGACCAGCACGCCCTGGATCTGCCGATCAGCGCCGGCGTGCGCGCCGTGCTGCATGGCGAAGTCACCCCGGCCGAAGGGCTGAAGGCGCTGATGGCGCGCGAGCAGAAGCCGGAATACCCGCGTGGGCTGTTCGGCAACGCCTGAAGAACCCGCGGGAGCGCACGCTTTGCGCGATGGCTTTTGGCCTCGATCGAGCACAAGGGCCATCCGCGCACAGGGTGCGCTCCAACCACGATCCGCCTGCTAAGCTCGGAGTTTTGGTCGTCGCCACGGGGCGCATGCGCATGCAGCAACCGGACGGGAAACAGCACGCCACGCCAACCGGCGGCCGCGACGAACGCCTGCCGGCCGCCTGGCAGCGCCTGCTGGATCCGCCCAGGGTGCCGGGCGGCGACGAGCCGGTGGTGCTGGGTTTCTTCCTGGAAGTGATGCCGGAGGAGGGCGCCGCATGGGCCCACCTCGAAGTGGCGCCGGTACTGCTGGCCGTGGCCGAGCACGGCCGCTACGCACGGCCCGCGCCGCTGGACAGCCGTCAATTGGTCCAGGCGCCGTTGCCGCCGCACGAACAGCGCCTCGCCGCGGCCGTGCTCGGCCTGCCCCAGAGCCAGCGCAAGGGGCGCAGCTACGCGCGACTGGGCGGCCACGTCGGTGACAGCCTGCTGATCGAATTGCTGGACACGGCGCCCTGCTTCCTTGGCGGCCTCGCCGGCTTGCGCCTGTCGCGTGGCAAGGCGCACCCGCTCAACTGGCACTGGCACCTGGAGACGGACGGCAGCCAGCGCCTGCTGCCGAGCCTGCCGCACAGCCAGCGCCTGCTGCGCATAGACGGCCTCTGGTACCTCGACGCCGAGCACGCCACGCTCGGCCACCTGGAGGCCGCGCCCGAGGAAACGGCGTGGATGGACCTGCCGGCGCTGAAGCACGAATACGGCCGACGCCTCGCCGAGACGCTGCCCGCCAGCCGCCTGGCCGCGCGCATCCCGCCGCCGCAGGTGTTCGATGAACTGCAGCGCGCCGAGCTGACACCGAAGCCCGTGTTGACCCTGCACGCACTGACCCGCCACGCACGCCTGGCCGCCGGTACCTCGCCGCTGGCCTGGGCGCGGTTGTCCTTCGACTACGCGGGCGAACGCCTGCCGGGTCGCGGCGGCGAGCCGCTGGTGCGCCGCGTGCGCAACGGCCAGCTGATGGAGATTGCACGACGGCGCGCGGAAGAGCTTGCCACCATGGAGCAGCTCGAACGCACCGGTCTCACGCCCGCGGTGGACACCGAGGGCCTGCCCTGGGACATGGCCGACACCTTGCCCGACGACGCCTGGCTGTTCCCCGGTACCGGCCACGCCGGTGCGCTGGAGGTCAACACGCCGGCGCGCTGGATGGCGCTGCGGCCGAAGCTCGAAGCCGAAGGCTTCGTGCTGGAGTACGCGCCCAGCTTCCCGTTCGAGGTGCTGGAAGGGCCGGTGCGCTGGTACGGCCAGGCCGCCGAGGACGCCGACGACCACGCTTTCGACCTGGAAATCGGCATCGAGCTGGAAGGCAGGCGCCACAACCTGCTGCCCGCGGTGGCGCAGGCGCTGGCCGAGCACCAGTTGAACCTCAGCCCCGCGCCGAACGAGCCGGAGGACGCCGTGTGGTACGCGCCGGTGGACGAGCGCCGCCGCGTACCGGTACGGCTCAAGGTGCTGCGCGGCCTGCTGGCGCCGCTGGCCGAATACCTGGAGAAGCCGCGCACCAAGCTCCACCTGCCGCGCGTGCAGGCGGGGCGGCTGGAGGAACTGGTCGAGGCGCTGCCGGGCGACGGCGCGCTGGAGGCGCCCGAGGCGCTGCGCGGCTTCACCGCGCGCCTGCGCGACGCCGCCGAACGCGCCAGCGATGCGATTCCCGCCGGGCTCACGGTGGAGCTGCGCCCTTACCAGCGCGAAGGCCTGCGCTGGCTCAACGCGCTGGCCGAGGCCGGCGTGGGCGGCGTGCTCGCCGACGACATGGGCCTGGGCAAGACGCTGCAGCTGATCACCCATCTGCTGGCGCTGAAGGAGCGCGGCGCCCTCAACCAGCCCGCGCTGGTGGTGGTGCCTACCAGCCTGATCCCGAACTGGCAGGCCGAGATCGCCCGCTTCGCCCCCGCGCTCAAGGTGCTCACCCTGCATGGCCCGCAGCGCGCCGATGCCCATGCCCAGCTGGGCGCGCAGGACATCGTGCTCACCAGCTACGCGCTGCTGCCGCGCGACGTGGTGCCGCTGCGCAAGCAGCCGTTCGCGCTCACCGTGCTGGACGAGGCCCAGCAGGTGAAAAACCCGCGCACCCAGGCGCGCCGCGCCCTGCTCAGCCTGCGTACGCGCCGCCACGTCTGCCTCACCGGCACGCCACTGGAGAATCACCTGGGCGAGCTGTGGTCGCAGGTGGACCTTGCCGTGCCCGGCCTGCTCGGCGACGAGAACGCATTCCGCCGCTACTACCGCGTGCCGATCGAGAAGCAGCGCGACGAAGAATGCCAGCAGCGCCTCAATCGCCGGCTTGCGCCCTTCATCCTCCGCCGCACCAAGGCGCAGGTGGCCGCGGAGCTGCCGCCGAAGACCGAGATCACCCGCCGCGTGGTGCTGGAAGGCCGCCAGCGCGAACTGTACGAAGGCCTGCGCCTGTCACTGGCGGAGGAACTGCGCGAGGTGATTGCCCAGCGTGGCATCCAGCACAGTGGCATCGTGGTGCTGGATGCTTTGCTCAAGCTGCGCCAGGTCTGCTGCGATCCGCGCCTGGTGAAGCTCGAAGCTGCGCGCGGCGTGCACGGCTCGGCCAAGTTCGAGCTGCTGATGGACATGCTGCCGCCGCTGCTGGACGAAGGCCGCAAGGTGCTGCTGTTTTCGCAATTCACCGGCATGCTCAAGCTGATTGCCCACGAGCTGGACCGCCGCCGCATCCCCTACGTCACCCTCACCGGCGAGACACGCGACCGCGCCACCCCCGTGCAGCAGTTCCAGCAGGGCGAGGTGCCGCTGTTCCTGCTCTCGCTCAAGGCCGGCGGCGTGGGCCTCAACCTCACCGCCGCCGATACCGTGATCCACTACGACCCGTGGTGGAACCCCGCCGCCGAGGCGCAGGCCAGCGACCGCGCCCACCGCATCGGCCAGGACAAGCCGGTGTTCGTGTTCCGCCTGATCACCGCGGGCACGGTGGAGGAGCGCATCGAGGAGCTGAAGGCGCGCAAGGCCGAACTTGCCGAGGCCGTGCTCGAAGGCGGCGGCAGCCGCGAGAAGCTCAGCTTCGACCAGGACGACCTGGATGCGTTGCTGGCGCCGGGTTAGCTAGCCGGCGCCAGCAATCGATCCTCCGCGTCGCGCCCGCTGATTGCCAGGCGCTTCAGTGCGTCGAGGACCCGGCTGGTGCCTGAGCGTCGCCGAGTGGTTGCAGCGTGCCCACGGTCACGTTGCCCTGCAGTCCGTCGAAATCCCTGCTGGCGCGCTGATACAGCGCTTGCACCACCTTCGCCGCCGGCTCCGGGTAATCGGTGAAGTCCGAAACGTAGCTGATGCCACCCTCGTGCGATGCCAGCTCGAAGGGCCACATCTCCCGCACGAAGCGGTGCATGGCGCGGGCACCGGCGACCTGGTCGCAGTATTCGGGACGCAATTGCTTGAAGAGCCGGTTCGCTTCGGCGACCTCTGCCGGCGAGCTGCGGAGATAGGCTTGCTCGTAGGCTTTCTGATAGACCGGCCGGTTCTTCCGTTCGGTCGCCAGCGCCAGCCACGCCAGGCCCAGCGGGCGGTTCTGTGGGATGCCGGGCACGTCGCCGTTGGAATAGAGCAGGCCCAGCGTGTATTGCGCGTACTTGTTGGCCCAGTGGGCGGATTCTTCGAGGTCTGCGAGCCCCAGGTGATAGTGGCCGCGCTGGAAGTAGTATTTCGCGCGGCAGGCGTAGTAATCGCCTGGCATGAACTGTTCCAGGCCTTCGTGGCAGTAGTAGATCTTCTTTCCCATCGGCGGTGCGGGCGTCGAAGACGACGCGGCCAAGGCACATGCTGGTGCGAGAAGGCAGCCAACGGCGATGGCAAAGGAGACCTTGCGCAGACAGTTCCGGGACTGCTTCATGACTGCTCCTCCTTAAGTGTGCAGGTGCTTGCCGTGGTCAGCCGGCCGCGAGGGCCTGTGTCGCGGGCAAGTCTCCGGGTGTCGTCGATTGACTTGGCGAGCCTGCGCCTGGGAGCTTAGAGGTGACTTAGGCCTTCCGTGCTCCGCTATCTCGTCGATGCACCGGAGCAAGTCGGCCGGGTCCCCATATCCGCGGAGTGTGCCGATACGGAGGGGTTCGCTCTCGCCGTAGCCGCTGTAGCCGTTGGAGAGCAGGTCGATGCCGGGCGCGCGAACATCCCCTCGTATCCGCCTCCTCCGCGAGGCTCAGGCGATGGCCGCATCCGCAGTGCGTGCGTGCAGGCGCCGGCGGTATTCGTCGCAACGCTGCTCGACCAGGGCGCGGTGGTCCGGCAGGTCGTCCAGGGCCTGCATGGCGGCCTGCCGGATCATGGCGAATTCGCGGCTGGCTTCGGCGCCGCGCGGGTAGGCGTTGCGCAGGGGTTCGAGGTTGGTCTCGAACTCCATGCCGTAGAGCATGTATTGCCAGCTCGATACCAGGAACATCTCGAGGTCGCCGACGAAATCGAGACGGTGCGGCGGCCGGTGCCGCCACTGCGCCAGCTTGTCCTGCAGGCTCGGCGGGATGCTTGCTGGATCGGCGTTCTCGACCCAGAAGGTGGTGTCGCGCCGCTGGCTCAGGCAATAGTGCATCTTGATGAAATCGACGATGCGTTCGTAGCGCGCGGACATCATCGCGTTGAAGTGCCGCGCCGCGCGGCCCATGTCGTCGCGGTCGCCGGGAAGCAGGTGCGTGACCAGATAGGCCGCCAGTTCGATCAGCGCGATGCCGGTGGATTCCAACGGCTCCACGAAGCCGCCGGACAGCCCCACGGCCACGCAGTTGCCGCGCCATGCCTCCGGGCGATAGCCGTTGTCGAAGCGGATGTGGGTGACCTCCTGACCGTCGGCCGCGCTGCCCAGGTAGCGACGGAAGGTTTCTTCGGCACGCGTCGCGTCGGTATGCCGCGAGGAATACACGTAGCCGACGCCGCGCCGCTGTTGCAGGCCGATGTCCCAGACCCAGCCGGATTCCTGCGCGGTGCACAGGGTGAACGAGGGGATGGGCGCATCGGGGCGCGGGTAGGGCGCCTGCATGGCGACCGCGCGGTCGGTGAACAGCACGTCGCCGCAGCTGCGGTAGGGCGACTGCAGGGCTTCGCCAATCAGGCTGGCGCGCATGCCGGTGCAGTCCACGTACAGGTCGGCCTCCAGTTCGCCGAGCTCGGTGGTGACCAGTCGGGCGATGCCGCCGCTGTCGTCGAGCATGGCACGTTCCACGGTCGCCACGTGACGCTGGATGCCCAGTGCCTGCTGGCCATGATCGGCCAGCAGCATGGCGAAGCGGCCGGCGTCGAACTGGTAGGCATGGTTCATCGGCCCCTGGTAATCGGGGTCGCGCTGGCGCTTGGGCGCACGTGCACGATCCACCACGAGACTCTGCATGGTCACCGCATCGGCGAAACCCAGGCCGGCGGGTGCCGCGCCCAGCAGCCAGTACGGCAGCAGCTCGGGGCCGCCGGGGCGCTGGCTGGGCACGCTGAAGGGATGGAAGAAATGTTCCTTGCCGGGCATGCCGGGCGGCCGCACCCAGTGGTGGAAGCGGATGCCCTGCTTGTAGGTGGCGCAGGTTTCGGCCAGGAAGCGCCGCTCGTCCAGGCCGATCGCCGACAAGGTGCCGCGGATCGACGGAAAGGTGGATTCGCCGAAGCCGATCAGGCCGATGCGGTCGGATTCCACGAGGTGTACCTGGACGCTCGCCGGGTCGGCGGCATTCACCGCCTTGGCCAGGTAACAGGCAGTCAGCCAGCCGGCGGTGCCGCCGCCCACCACGAGTACCTTGCGCAAACGCTTCATGCTCGCTCCTTCGAAGAAGAAACGCCGGGCCCCGGCCGGGGCCCGGCAAATCGCCATCCCGGGGAGGGAGGGCGACGCTCGCTCGATGAAGGGGGCGCCGCCGCAGAATGGCAAACCGTAGACGGCACCGGCTGCCCGGTGCCGCCCATGCATGGCATCAGAACGAGGTGCCGAACTGGATGCCGTAGGTGCGTGGCGCGAGGTATTCGGACACGTACTCGAAGCTGCCGTCGGGCATCTGGAAGCGTCCGGCGTTGGTGCGCACCTTCACGTCGGTGACGTTCTGCGAATACACGCTGATCCACCAGCGATCCTGCGGTTCGGTGTAGCGCAGCGACAGGTCGCCACGGAAGTAGGCCTTCTGCTGGTCGCCGCTGCCCAGGTTGAACGGGCTGAGCCACTGCATGCTCTGGTACTGGCCGCTGAAGCGTGGCGTCACGCGGGCACCGCTGGGCAGCACGAAATCATGCTCGTAGATCGCGGACAGCGAAACCGTCGGTGCGTGCGCCAGGTCGTTGCCGGAGATGTCCATGCAGCTGGCGATGCCCGATTGCGGCGCGCATGCCGGCAGGCCCTGGTAGTCGTTGCTGCCGGCGTACACCAGCGTGCCCAGGGTCTTCTTGGGGATGTAGGAGAGCACCAGGTTCGCGCGGTCATTTTGCCCCTGGTAAGCCAGTTCCGACTCGAAGCCGGCCACCTTGGTGCTGCCGCCTACGTTCGAGAAGCCCAGGCCGCGGTTGCCGTTCGGGTAGGTGATGGGCGCGGAGAGCTGGAAGTCCTTGAAGTTCTCGTAGTAGGCCGCGTTGTTCCAGGTCAGGTGGCCGTCGAGGAAGGAGAACTTGGCGCCGATCTCGTAGTTGGTCAGCGTCTCCGGCTTGTACAGCGTGCCGGCATCCTGCGTGCCGCCCGACTTGTAGCCGGTGGACACGCTGGCATACAGCATGCCGTGGTCGCCGATGTCGGTGTCGATGCGGCCCAGCCACGTCCACTGGCCCTTGCTGTACTTGGCATCGTTGTAGGTGGACACCGCAAAGCCGGTCGCCGGGCCGGGGATGGTGCTCGGCGCGATCGGCAGTTGCGGCACGCTGGCATCGTAATCCCAGCCCCAGCCGCGGCCGTCGACGTTGCGCTTCTCGTCGCTCGACCAGCGCACGCCGCCGGTCAGGTGCCAACGGTCGGACACGTTCCAGGTGGCCTGCCCGAACAAGGCCGTGGAATTGACCAGTTCCTCGGGCTGGATGAACGAGCCCTGCCACGACACCGAACCGAACTGCGTACCGTTCATGATCGGGATGTCGAAGCGGATGTTGTTGTCTTCGTGGCCGTAGTACGCGCCGACGATCCAGTCGACCGCCTGCTGGCCGCGCGACTTCAGGTCGATTTCGTGGCTGTAGCTGCTGTAGTTGGAGGAGTTGGTGCGGTCGGCCTGGTAGGACGCGCCCGTGGTGAAACTGGTGGGCACCTGCACGCCGACGTCCTGGTCGAAGTTGCCCTGGCCGGAGAAGCGGTTGACGCCGGCGATGTAGCTCAACTCCATGCTGTCGTTGATGTTCCAGTCCATGCGGCTGCGCAGCGTGCCGGAATTGCGGTGCAGGTAGGGCGGCGTATCGATCAGCGCCGACCAGAACGACTGGCCGGGGCGCGGCGTCTGCATCAGGCTGAGGTCGGGCGTGCCGCGGTCGATGAAGTACTCGTAGGAGAGGTCCCACGTGAACGCGTCGCTGGGCCGCCAGCGCGCGCTCACACGGGCGGCGGACTGGTCCTGTGCGTTGTACTTGGCGCCGTTCTGCTCGTACTGGTTCGGGTCGATCGCACGGAAGTTGGCGAGGGTGCCGCCCGAGGCGAGGTAAGCCGCCTGCTGCTGCGCCACGCTGGGCAGTTCGGTGGCCGGGTTCTGGTAGTCGACGTAGCCGTCGTGCTGCTCGTGCACCACGGCGACGCGCATCGCGAAGGTATTGCTGATCGGCAGGTTCACCGCGGCGCGGACGCCCGACTGGTTGTAGTTGCCGGCCTCGATCTGCGCATAGCCCGAGGCGTCGCCGCCGATGTCCGGCTTGGCGGTCTGGAAGCTCATCGCGCCGGCGGTGGAGTTGCGCCCCCACAGCGTGCCCTGCGGGCCGCGCAGCACTTCCACGCTGTCCATGTCCAGCAGCAGGCCGGCCGCGGCTTCGGCGCGCGCGGTGTAGACGCCGTCGACGAAGATCGCGACTTCGGGATCGGCGTACTCGGTCTTGGCGCTGTCGTTGCCGATGCCGCGCATGGTCAGCGTGACCACGCCGTGGTCGCCTTCGGAGGTGGCCTGAAGGCCCGGCACCAGCGGCGTCAGGTCCTGCACTGTCATCACGCGCTGCTTGTCGAGCGTGTCCGCGCTGATCGCGCTGACCGCGACAGGGGTCTTCTGCAGCGGGGTTTCGCGCTTGGTCGCGGTGACCTCCACCGTGTCGAGTTGCTTGATCGGCTTGTTCGCCTTGGCCGGCGCGGCTTGGGACGTCGAGTCCTGCGGTGTCGTGCCCTGATCCGTGGCCTGCGCCAGGCCCGGGGCAAGAATGAGCGACAGGGCGACGTACAACGCTGAGTAGCGCAACTTCATTTGGTATCCCCTCCGGCTTTGTTCTTGACTGACGTGTGTGCCATCGGCGTGGCCGTGGCGGCTTGGTTCCACTTCCCCAATGACAGCGCTGTCTCACATATGTATGACAGCGCTGTCAAATTCATGTTAGCGCCGATCTATGGGCAAATCATGCTGCAGTGCGAAATGCGGTTATTGGATGTATTCACCAGCCAGCTCGCCGCCCGCATATGAAGCGGTCCGGTGATTCCCGCGTCGTGCTGCGGCGGACTCATCGACCCAGGCTGCGCAGGGGGCGCCCGGACATCAGCTGCCGTTCGATCTGCTCCAGCGTCACGCTGCTGGTTTCCGGGACCCAGGCGCGCGTGAAGGCGACGAAGACCAGGTTGAGCGCCGCATACAGCCAGAACGTCCGCGCCGTGCCGATGCCGTCAAGCAGGCTGAGGAAGCTGGCGCCCACGGCCATGTTGACGATCCAGTTGGCGCAGGTGGAGCAGGCGATGCCGAAGTCGCGTCCCCTGAGCGGCTGCACCTCCGAACACAGTGTCCAGACCACGGGCCCGGCGGACATCGCGAAGCCGGCGATGAAGACGAGCAGCGCGGCGACCGCGGCGGCTTGCAGGGCGTGTGTCGGCGTGCCCGCCTGCATCAGCGCGCCCGCTGCGCCAAGGCTGGCCGCCATGACGGCGAAGCCGAAGTAGAGGATGGGCCTGCGACCCCAACGGTCCACCAGGCCGATCGCGGCGAAGGTCGCCAGCATGTTGACGAGGCCGACGATGGTGGTTGCCCACATCTGCGCCCCGCCGCCAAAACCCATGCCGGCAAAGATCCGCGGCGCGTAGTACATGACCACGTTGATGCCGGTGAGCTGCTGCATGACCTGCAGCAGCACGCCCAGCCCCACCGCGCGGCGGAAGTGCGCATTGCACAGGAACAGCCGCCAGCCGTGTTGCGGCGATTCCAGCTGCAGCGCGATGTCGTCTGCCTCGCGGCGTGCCTCTTCCGGATCCTCGCGCAGCTTTTCCAGCACCTCCATGGCCTCGTCACGGCGCCCGCGCAGCAATAGCCAGCGGGGGCTTTCCGGCAGGCCCAGTACGCCCAGCAGGAACAGGGCGCCGGGCAGGGCGACGATCCCGAGCATCCAGCGCCACGCACCGCCGTAGCTCAGCGCCGTGTCGGAGAGGAAGGCCACGAAGATGCCGATGGTGATCATCAGCTGGTAGCTGGAGATCATGGCGCCACGGATGCGTCCGGGCGCCACTTCGGCAAGGTATAGCGGAGCGGTGAACGTTGCGGTGCCGATGGCCAGCCCGAGCACGAGGCGCGCGCCGGCGAGCATCCACGCCGACCATGCGAGGCCGCACAGCAGCGATCCGCCCACGAACAGCAGGGCGCTGAGGACCAGCGACCGCTTGCGACCCAGTGTCGCCGAGAGCCAGCCGGCCGCGACGGCGCCGATCGCCGCACCCAGCATCATCGAACTGACGATCCATTCGATGACCTGGTTGGACACCTTGAACTCGGCCTGGATGAATCGGGTGGCGCCCGAGATCACGCCGATGTCCAGCCCGAACATCAGGCCGGCAAGGGCCGCCAGCACGCAGGTGAGGATGGTCGCGAAACCGCTGCGCCTGGGTGCCGCCATGGCGAGGGTGTCGGTCATGGGTTCCCCTTCAGGCAGGCATTGCGGACTGCGCTAGCGCGCGCAGTCGAGCACGTGGTCGGCGTTGGTGCCCAGGGCCGCGCTGGCGATCGAGAGCCGTTCTCCCTTGTCGGCGCCGAGCACGAAGGGCTCGGTGATGTGGTGCATGTCGGCGCCGGCGGCGCGCAGGCATTTCAGCGGTATGCCTACACGTTGCCAGTGCGCCAGCGCGAGCGATGGACCCAGCTCGATGCGCCCCCGACAGTCCTTGCCGCAGCCCATGCCGATCCACGCCGGCCGGGCGCCCTGCGCGTCCACGCGCAGCGTGGCGATCAGCATCACGTCGCCGTTGGTCTGGCGGCTGAGGTCGAGCGGCCTGGCGGCGGCAAGCGTGAGTGAGGCCGGGCCGCCGCTCCACTCGAGGCGACGCGCGTCCTCCTGCGCCTTGTAGTCGAGCGCGGTCATGCGCAGGCTGCCATCCGTCGCGGCGGCCGGCGTTGCGGTCACCACGGTTGCGCTGCCGTCCGCGCCGGCAAGCGAGAGTGTGTAGCCGCCAACGGCCTTGCCCTTCTCCAGGTAGTCGTCCACGCGCACGGTGTCGCCGCTGATGCCGGACTGTTCCGGCAGCTTCGGCAACACGACATGGTCCGCGTAAGTGAGGCCGTAGCCCAGCGGGAACTGCGGCTTGCCGTGGCCGGCCGCTGCGGTGGCGGGCCACGCGAATGCCAGCTTGCCGCGGAAATCGAAGTCGATCCGGCCGTCGCGCCTGCGCAGCAACACGTCGGCCACGCCGCCGCCCTCGCTGCCGGGCAGCCAGGCGGCGACGAAGGCGTTGGCCGCGTTGATCTCGCGGTTCAGCCACAGCGGCCTGCCGCCCAGGAACACCGCGACCACCGGGATGCGCTGTCCGCGCAAGTGGCGGATCAGGTCAAGGTCTTGGTCGTCACCCGGATGGAACAACAGGTTGGCGATGTCGCCCTGGAACTCGGCGTAGGGCGACTCGCCGAACACCACCACGGCCACGTCGGGCCGGCGCGCGTAGTGCCCGTCGGGCGCGATTTCCGCCTCGCCGCCGGCGGCCTTCACCTGTTCGGCGATGCCGGCGCCAATCGATTGCGCACCGGGAAAGTCCGCGTTGCGGAGGCCGGTGCCCTGCCACGTCAGCGTCCAGCCGCCGCTTTGCTGCGAGATGCTGTCGGCACCTTCGCCCGCAACCAGAATGTGCTGGTGCGGGTCCAGTGGCAGCAGGTTGCCATCGTTCTTCAGCAGCACCAGCGATTCGCGCACGGCGCGCCGCGCCAGCGCCCGGTGCGCCGCGCTGCCGACGATGCGGTCGGCGTCGCGCGCCAGTGGTTGCGCGGACGGCGCGCCGGCGGTGAACAGGCCCATGCGGAACTTCACGCGCAGGATGCGCGCCACCGCGTCGTTGACGCGCGACATGGGGATCACGCCCGACTTCACTTCGGCCAGCGTGTGTTCGTACAGGCCGCGCCAGCTGTCTGGCGCCATCAGCATGTCGGCACCGTTGTTGAATGCGGCGGGGCAATCCTCGTTGCTGCAACCGGGGACCTGGCCGTGCGCGTTCCAGTCGCCGACCACGAAACCCTGGAAGTCCATGCGCCGCTTCAGCGCGTCGGTCAGCAGTCCCTTGCTGCCCAGCATCTTCACGCCGTTCCAGCTGGAGAACGAGGCCATGATGGTCTGTACGCCGGCGTCGATGGCGGGCGGATAGCCGGCGGCGTGCACGGCGACCAGGGTCTGCTCGTCGATCTCGGCATCGCCCTGGTCCTTGCCGTCCTTCGTGCCGCCGTCGGCGAGGAAATGCTTGGCGCTCGCGGCGACGTGCGCGTCGTCCAGGAACTCGCGCGTGCCGGGTTTGCCCTGCAGCCCTTCCACTGCCGCCCCGGCGTAGGACGCCACCACGCGCGGATCTTGCGAATAGCCCTCGTAGGCGCGGCCCCAGCGCAGATCCTGCGGCACCGCGAGCGTGGGCGCGAAGCTCCAGTTGAAGCCGGTGGCGCGCACTTCGGCCGCGGTCGCGGCGCCGATCTCGCGCACCAGTTCGGGGTCGCGGGCGTTGCCCAGCGCGGAGTTCTGCGGGAACAGCGTGGCGCCGATGGTGCCGTTGTCGCCGTGCACGGCGTCGATGCCGAACAACGGCGGGATCGCCGCGTGGCCGCCCGAGGTATCCATGGCGGCGTGGTAGAACGCGTCGGTCAGCGCCTTCCACTGCGCCACCGTGGCGAAGCGGCCACCGCCCGGCTTGGAATTGCCGCCGGCAAGGATGGAGCCGAGATGGTATCGGCGCATGTCATCCGGCGTGATGCTGGATATGTCGGCCTGGATCAGCTGCCCCACCTTGTCCCGCACCGACATCTTCGCCATCAGCGCCTGCACCCGCCGTTCCAGTGCGGCATCCGGCGGCAGCGGCCAGTGGGCCTGCGGCCAAAGGGCGGGATGCACGGCCGCGGAACCGTCGCCCAGCACGATGCCGATGGGCGCCAAGGCCAGCATCGCGGCGAGCAAGGTTCGGGGCAGTGGCGGGTGTCGGACGGTCATTCGCGCGCTCCTCGGCGGCATCGGCCGCTGGCGAGGCGGTAATGTCCGGCAAAAATGACAGCGCTGTCAACTTTTGCTGCAAAAAAACCGGCGAGCGCCGCGCGCCCGGGCGCTTCAGCCGCCGGAGCCGCCTCGGGAATTCTTCCGGCGCAAGCCCGTGGCCCCGCGGGTACGCCGGATGGGTGCGGGCCGCTGCGCGATCAGTCCGGCGGTGCGGCAGTCGATGCGCGGACCTGCAGCTCGTAGGGAATCTGCACCAGTCGCCCCTCGCCGCGTCCGCGCACTTGCTCCAGCAGCTGCTGGGTGGCAAGCCTGCCCATCTCGCGACTGGGCTGCCGCACGGTGGTGAGCGATGGCCAGAGCTGGGTCGCCATTGGCGTGTCGTCGAAACCGCACACGGAAAGGTCGCGTGGCACCTTGAGGCCGATTTCGTTGGCCGTCCACATGACGCCGGCGGCCATGTCATCGTTCGCCGCGAAAATCGCGGTGGGCCGATGTTTCAGGGTGAACAGCTGGCGCGCCGCGACGACGCCCGAGCCGAAGGTGAATCCGCCTTGCACGATGTACTGAGGGTCGACGGAGAGGCCGGCGGCGGTCAGTGCGGCCTTGTACCCGGCCTGCCGCCAGCGGCTGGCGCCGTGGTCGGCAATGCCCACGACGTGTGCGATGCGCCGATGGCCGAGGCCGATCAGGTGGGTGACCAGGTCGTTGGCCGCCTTCTGCTCGTCCATGAAGACGCCGACGACATCCTTGTGGCGCACCGGAGAGATGCAGGCGTGCGCCACGCCGTGCTCCCGCAGCCGCGCCAGCAGCTTGCGGTTGTCGGTGAGCGGCGGCGTCAACACGACGCCATCGACGTGGTGGTCGGCCACCAGGGCGTCGACGCGGCGGACGAAATCCTGTCCGCGCAGGCGCAGCGGGCAGACCATCATGCTGTAGCGGTGGGCTTCGCAGGCACCGAGCACGCCATCCTGGATTTCGGCCAGATAGGTCGACGCGGGATTGTCGTTGTTGTCGTACAGCATCGCGACCAAGAAAGAACGGCTGCCGGCGAGGCCGCGTGCGGCAAGGCTGGGGCGGTAGTTCATCGACTCCATCGCGGCCAGGACCTTCTGGCGCGTGGCTTCCTTGACCGATGGCTCCTCGTTCAGGACGCGGGAGACCGTTTTGGGCGAGACGCCTGTTGCGCGCGCCACATCTTCCAGCCGCACTCGCATGGTGTTTCGAATCTCCTGCCGCTGTCCGGTGACGCGCAATGGCCCGGATATTAGAGCCTGTCCAGGGTCGCCACCTAGTTCGCACCGCCTCGCCGTGGAGGCGCAGGTGGCAGCGCGCTCCCCTGTTCCAGGGGCCGCACCACACCGACGCCGCGCGTGTGGAGATCTTGGACCGGCTCTCAGGCGCGCGCCGCCACCTCGTCGATGCGCCTGAGCATGTCGGCCGGATCCTCGTACACGCGGAACGCCCCGGCGCGGGCAAGCTCGTCCTCGCCGTAGCCTCCGGAGAGCAGGCCGATGCCAAGCGCGCGGGCGCGCCGGGCGGCGAGCATGTCCCACACGCTGTCGCCCACCACCATGGCGCGGTGGATGTCCACGCCCAGCCGCTCGGCGGCGGCGAGGAACAGGTCGGGATCGGGCTTGGCGTGACGCACCTGGTCGCGGGTCACCACCGGCACCTTTGAAGGGTCGACGCCGAGCGCTTCCAGGTTGTGGCGGGCGGTGCGCAGCTGGCCGCTGGTGGCGATCGCCCAGGGAATCTCCTGCGCGGCAAGGTAGTCCAGCAGTTCGCGCGCGCCGGGCAACGGCTTCACCGCGCCCTGCGCGTGCTGGCGGTTGAACGCGTCGGCGTGGGCGTCGTACAGCCGCTGGCGGCGTGCCTCGTCGATCGTCTGCCCCGTCTCGCGCAGCAGCATGTTCGTGAACAGGCCGCCGCTCATGCCGATGCGGCGATGGATGCGCCACACGGAGAGGTCGATGCCTTCGCTGTCCAGCGCCTCCTTCCACGCCAGCACGTGCTGGTAGACGCTGTCGACGAGGGTGCCGTCGAGGTCGAACAGGAAGGCGCTGTCGCGGCGTGGCATGGCGGATCCGTGCGGGGAGTGGGGCGTGGAAGTTTGCGATCGCAGGCGGGCGGCTTCGAAATGTACGGCCAGGGATGGTCGCAAAGATCAGGTCAGGCGCTGGCCTGCGGCGCGCAGGGCGATCGCCGCCGCGCCGAGCAGGCCTGGTTCCGGGTGCACGATGGCCAGCGTGGGCACGCGCTCCATCGTCTCGCGGAAGCGACCCTTGGCCTCGAAGCGTTCGCGGAAGCCGCCGCGATGCAGCCATGGCAGCAGGAAGGGCAGCACGCCGCCGGTGAGGTAGACGCCATCCCAGCCGCCCAGGCTCAGCACCAGGTCGCCGGCGACACTGCCGAAGATGCCGGCCAGCGTTTCCACCGTGCGCACGCACAGTGGATCGCTGCCGTCCTCGGCGTGCGCGGTGATGTCCTCCGGCCTATAGTCCTCGGCCGGCTGCCCGGTGATGTCGGCCAGCGCGAGGTAGAGGTTCACCAGGCCGTTGCCGCAGATCATGCGCTCGTTGGAGACGCGGCCGAAGCGCGCGTTGAGCCGGTGCAGGATCTCCACGTCCTCGGTGGTGTGGGCGGCGAAGCCGGCATGGCCGCCCTCGCTCTCCAGCACGATCCATTGTTCGTCGCGCCACAGCAGGCCGGCCACGCCGAGGCCGGTGCCCGGCCCCATCACCACGAAGGTCTGCGGCTGCGGCCGGCCCAGCGCGGGCGCCCCCAGCGGACCCACCGGCGACAGCGCGTCGGCGGCCAGCAGCGGCACCGCCATGCTTTGCGCCGCGAAATCGTTCACCAGCCGCACCGACTGCATGCCCAGCTCGGCCTGCAGCGCGTGCGCCGCGATCGCCCAGGGATTGTTGGTGACCTTCACCGTCTCGCCGCCGGCGATGCGCCCCGCCGCGGCGATCACCGCCTGCGACGCGGCGTAGCCGGTGTCGGCGAAGTAGCGCCGCGCGGCGTCGGCCAGCGAGGGGAAATCCTTCACCCGGTAACGCCGGATGCTGTCCATGACCAGTGGCGTCGCGGTGTCGGCGCCGGCCAGCGCGAAGCGCACGTTGGTGCCGCCGAGGTCGGCAAGCAGGGT
This sequence comes from Rhodanobacter sp. sgz306013, assembly GCF_057031145.1. Classification (NCBI taxonomy): domain Bacteria; kingdom Pseudomonadati; phylum Pseudomonadota; class Gammaproteobacteria; order Lysobacterales; family Rhodanobacteraceae; genus Rhodanobacter; species Rhodanobacter sp. sgz306013. The sequence continues at coordinate 128,548 of NZ_JBXCIJ010000005.1, read as the reverse complement.
GGAGGGGGTTCCTTGGGGCATCGGGGGAAAAGCCTGTGTGGCATCGCACAAAGGGCAAGCGTGCCTTGTCAGGCCGGTGCCCGTCTACTGTGTGCATACGTATGGTGCGCGAACGGCGGTTCAGGCGTGCCCGTGCCCGGGATGGTGCCTGCCCGGTCGGTGAGGCGGCGCGCCTGCGGCCGGCGGGTTCTGCGCCGCCAGCGCGGCCAGCAGCGCCTGGCCGTCCGGACTGCCCAGCCCGGTGCAGGCGTCCCAGCCCGGGCGGGCGGCGTAGCTGCCGTTGTTGCCCTGGGTGATGTCGCGGAAAGCCGTACCGCCGGCCGCCTGGTACAGCGCCGCATGCACGTCGCCCACCGCGCGGCCCAGCGACTGATTGCAGCGGGCCACCAGCGCGGCCCACAGCGGCGCCACTGCGCTGGTGCCACCGATGATTTCGTCCTTGCCGTCCACCCGCACCCGGTAGCCGGTGAGGGGGTCGGCGTCGCCCGCCACGTCGGGTACGCCGCGGCCTGCGTAGCCGTTCGGCGCCTTCGGCACGCCAGCGCCCTGCTGCCATGTGGGGAGTGCGTAGTCCACGCTGACGCCGCCGCCGGTGGCGCCCTCGTTGGTGGCGGTCTCGTTCCATGCCGTTTCGCCGGTGATCGCAAGGGTGCTGGCGGTGAGCGTGGTGCCGCCGCAGGCCAGCACGCAGGGGCTGGAGGCGGGGAAATCCACATGTGGCTGGCCGTCGCTCTCGCCGTCGCCGGAACCGCTGTCGCCTGACGCGGCGGTCACCGTGACGGCGAGTGCGGCGGCGTCCTCAAGCGCGCTCTGCATCGCGGCGAGCGAGCTGGCGCTCCAGCTGTCCTCGGGCCCACCCCAGCTGATCGAGATGACGGACGGTTTGCGGGTCGCGTCGTGCGCGGCCTGCGAGATCGCTTCGTAGAAGCCCTGGTCGGTATTGGGTGCGAAGTACACCGCGATCGCCGCACCCGGCGCCAGTGCGCCCACCATTTCGATGTCCAGCATCACCTCGGCATCGGCCGCGCCACCGGGGCTGTTCTTGCCGCCGGCCACCGGCACCGCGGTCACCGCCGGCGGGGTGGCGATGCCCAGGGCGGCAAAATAGGTGGCGAGGTCGGTCTTGCGGAAACCGCCCCCCAGCTCGATCAGTGCCACGCATTGGCCGCTGCCGTCGGTGTCCGCGGGAAAGGCGTACAGCTGTCCCACCTGGGGCGGCGTGTAGGTCTGGTTCGGCGTGGCCAGTGCCTTGCGGAAGTGCGGCTTCGCGACGGGCCGGCGATCCAGCCCCAGCACGGCGAGCACCGACGGTGCGATGTCGGCCGGCAGGGCGGGGGCGTGTTCGCAGCCCACCACGTAGCGCCGCGTGCCGGGCATCCGGTAGCGCCCCAGCTGCACGCCGAACGCTCGTTGCAGCGCGTCCACCGAGCCCCTGAGGTGCAGCACGCGCCGGTGCGGATCGCAACCGGTTTCCACCAGGCCGTGTGCGCGGGCATGGTTGCGCAGGCGCTCGATGTCGGCTGGGTCGGCGCCACAGTGCGCGCCGAATTCGCCGCGCGGCCAGCGCGGCGACCGCGGCCATGACGCCGGGGTCGGCGCCTGCCCCATGCGCCGCAACACCACGGTGACCTCTAGTGGTGTGCGGCTGCTGTGCGGTCCGAGGTAACGCGTCCCGGCGGGAAAGGGATGGCCGGCGCGGGCAAGGTGGCGCTCGGTAGCGTTCATGGAGGTGCCTCCCGTGGTGGTCGTGGCGAGCCTGCGCCGAACCGTGTATGCGGGACGTAGGCCAGATGTTGGCGCTTCGTGTGGTGCGGTTGCGGCAAAGCGTCCGCGGGGCCGTGGTTGCGCGGCACGGCGCTAAAATGCCCGGAATCTTCCGCGAGACCGCCCCATGAGCTTTCCCGCCATTCGTCCGCGCCGCATGCGCCGCGACGCTTTCTCCCGCGCACTGATGCGCGAGCACAGCCTGCTGCCCGGCGACCTCGTCATGGTGGCCTTCGTGATCGACGGGGAGGCCCGGCGCGAGGCAGTGCCATCGATGCCGGGCGTGGATCGCCTCTCGATCGACGAGCTGCTGAAGCTGGCCGGGGAATGCGTGCGCCTCGGCATTCCCGCGCTTGCACTGTTTCCCTCGCCGGCACAGGGCGTGAAGAGCGAGGACGCACGTGAGGCGTGGAATCCTGACAACTTGATGCACCGCGCCACCCGGGCCTTGAAGGGGAAATACCCCGATCTGGGCCTGATCGGCGACGTGGCACTCGACCCCTACACCACCCACGGCCAGGATGGCCTGATCGACACGTCGGGCTACGTGATGAACGAGCCCACCGTGGAGGCGCTGGTGAAGATGGCGCTGGCCCAGGCCGATGCCGGCATGGACGTGGTGGCACCTTCGGACATGATGGACGGCCGCGTCGGCGCGATCCGCGAGGCGCTGGAAGAAGCCGGCCACATCCACACCCGCATCCTCGCCTACTCGGCCAAGTACGCATCGAGCTTCTACGGCCCGTTCCGCGATGCGGTGGGCTCCTCAGCCAACCTCGGCAAGGGCGACAAGCACACCTACCAGATGGACGTGGCGAATAGCAACGAGGCCCTGCGCGAGGTGGAGCTGGACATCGCCGAGGGCGCCGACATGGTGATGGTGAAGCCGGGGCTGCCCTACCTCGACGTGCTGCGCCGGGTGAAAGACGCCTTTGGCATGCCTACCTTCGTCTACCAGGTGAGCGGTGAATACGCGATGCTCAAGGCCGCCGCACAGAACGGCTGGCTGGACGAGAAGGCCGTGGTGCTGGAAACACTCACCGCGTTCAAGCGTGCGGGGGCCGACGCCATCCTCACCTACTTCGCGCTGGATGCGGCGCGCTGGCTGCGCGGTGAGTAGCCGCAACGCCTGTCCGAGAATTTCCCTGAAACCGGCCGCGGCGACACCCGCGTGGCATGCAGCATGGGAGTGGGGTTCCACCTGATTTCCCATCCTGACCGTGCAGCCTTGGTCGAGCGCCAGGGCGAAGGAGTGCCATGAAGCCGCGGATCGTGTTGCTGTGCCTGCTGCTTTCTTGCATGAGTGTGCTAGCGAAGGCTGACGTGTGGCAGCCCGCTGCCGGGCACGAGCAGCTGCAGCTGTGGCCGGGTGCGGTACCCGATGCACAGGCCATGCCGGGGCCAGAGACGGAAACCTCGCGGACGGGGCATCTGATCGCCGGCCGGCCCTGGGCGGCGGTGGCCAACGTGAGCCGGCCCACGCTGACCGTCTATGCACCCAAGGCCAAGAACACCGGTACCGCCGTGGTGGTGTTTCCCGGTGGCGGTTTCCAGGTGCTGGCCATCGACCTCGAAGGCACCGAGATCTGCGACTGGCTGACCTTCCGCGGCATCACCTGCGTGCTCCTGAAGTACCGCGTGCCCAGCCTGCCTTACGACTGGCGACGCAAAACCTACCCTGACGATTTTGCGCTGTCGGTGCCTACCCTCCAGGACGCGCAACGGGCGATAAGACTGGTGCGCTTCCACGCGGCGGAGTGGCACGTCGATCCACAGCGGATCGGTGTGATCGGCTTCTCCGCGGGCGGCTTCCTGGTGGCGGAAACCAGCACGGATTTCAGGCGCCAGCTGTACCAGCCGGTGGATGCGGCCGACAAGGAAAGTGACCGGCCGGATTTTGCGCTGGCGATCTATCCCGGCCACCTCACGGACGACGGCAGGACGCCTAACCGCAACGTGCCGGTGACGCGCGAGACGCCACCCACCTTCCTGGTGCAGGCGGAAGACGATTACACGGATGGCGTGGACCAGTCGCTGGTCTACTACACCGCGTTGGCGAAGGCGCATGTGCCGGCGGAGCTGCACCTGTATGCGCACGGCGGCCACGCCTTCGGCCTGCGCCGAACGCCGCAGCCGATCACCGGCTGGCCCGCACTTGCCGAGGCGTGGCTGCGCACGATAGGCGTGTTGCCGCATTGAGCAGGCGTGGCGCAGCCTTCATGGCGCTGCGCCCGTACCTCCGGCAGCTTGACGAAGATGCCCGCGAGATCGATCCGCGTGACCCTGCGTCGCAGCAAATGCTGCTGTGCAGCTTGGTAATATTGTAGGCTTATATGATAATTTTGCGTTCCGCGTGAGGGGGGCTGAGACGAGGCCATCCGGCGTGCACGTTGATGGATAGTCGGCAGTGCTGTGGTTGCCTTGCCTGGGCACGGGCTCCCGTCGCACACATGTCTATTGCAATGATTCGGAATTCCATGCCTCGGGAGATCCGCCCATGAAACGCGTGAACCTGCTCGTCGCCAAGCTGGCCTTGTTGCCGGTACTGCTCCTTGGATTGCCGCTGCAGGCCGCGGCCAGTGCACCGGCGCGGCTTGGCGCCGTTCCGCAGATGGGCTTCAACAACTGGAACTCCACCCATTGTCGCGATGAATTCAACGAACAGATGATCCGCGGCATCGCGGACAAGATGGTCAGCCTGGGTTTGCGTGACGCCGGCTACCGCTACGTCAACGTCGACGATTGCTGGGCTGACTGGCAGCGCGACAAGAACGGTCGGCTGCAGGCCAACCCCAGGCGCTTCCCGGGCGGGATGAAGGCGCTGGCCGACTACATCCACTCGCGTGGCCTGAAGTTCGGCGTCTATTCCAGCGCCGGCACCTCCACCTGCGAGCCGCTGCAGGAGAACCGCGGCTTCCCAGGCGGCCTCGGGCACGAAAAGGAGGATGCCGCGAGCTTCGCCGCGTGGGGTGTGGACTATCTCAAGTACGACAACTGCAACAACCAGAAGATACCCGCCTTGCAGCGTTACACCGCGATGGCGGAAGCGCTGCGCGCGACCGGCCGACCGATCTTCTTCAGCGTATGCGAATGGGGCGAGAACAAGCCCTGGCTGTGGGCCGGCAAGCCGCCGGTGAACGCACAGTCCTGGCGCACCACCGGCGACATCAGCGACAGCTATGCGTCGATGCTGAAAGTCTTCAGGCAGAACGTGCTGCTCGATCGCTACGCAAGCCCCGGGCACTGGAACGATCCGGACATGCTCGAGGTGGGCAACGGTGGCATGACCGACGCGGAATACCGCAGCCATTTCAGTCTGTGGTCCATCATGGCGTCGCCGCTGCTGATCGGCACCGACCTGCGCAAGATCAAGCCGGCGGCGCTGGAAATACTGCTCAACAAGGAAGTCATCGCCGTCGACCAGGACCCGCTCGGCGTGCAGGGGCGCCAGGTGCGCGATGCCAACGGCATCCACGTGATCGTCAAGCCCCTCAAGGACGGCAGCCGGGCCGTGGTGGTGTTCAACGAGACCGACGGTGTACAGGACGTCAACATGGCTCCGGCCGAGATCGGTCTGAAGCCGGGGCGCTACGAGATACGCGACCTGTGGCTGCACCGCGGGCGCAGCGGCGACGGCAGCATCGCGGTCAATCTGCAGCCCCACGCCAGCGCGATGTACCGCATCCGGGCCGGGTAAGCACCGGCCGCGTGGTGGCCGCAGGAGACCTTGGACTCAGTGTCTGCGTTTCGGCCCGGTCAGCCTGATCTCGTATAGCTTCGGCCAGCACTTGCCGGTGACGAACAGGCGGTCATGCTGCGCGTCGTAGGCGATGCCGTTCAGCACGTCGTTGGTGGGGTCGGCCAGCTGTTCCGGCTTGGGGCCCAGCCCGGCCAGGTCGATCCAGCCGACCACCTTGCCGCTGGCCGGGTCGATGCGCGCGATGCGGCTGGTGAGCCACACGTTGGCGTAGATCTGCCCTTTCACCCATTCCAGCTCGTTGATGTTCTGCAGCGGCTGGCCGTCGGCCGTGACGTCGATCTTGCCGGTCTGCTGCAGCGTGTCGGGATCGAGGATGCGGATGGTGGGCGTACCGTCGCTCATGTAGAGCCGCTGGCCGTCGCTGGTGAGCGCCCAGCCTTCGCCGGCGTAGGGGAATCGCGCCAGCGGCTTCAGGGTGGCGAGATCGTAGACGAAGCCTTGCTGGTTCCTCCAGGTGAGCTGGATCAGCTTGTCCTTCCACACCGCGATGCCTTCGCCATAGTCCGGCCAGGGCGTGGGGGACTGTTGCAGCACCTTGCCCGTCCCGAGCTCCACTTTGCGCACGCTGGAGGCACCCACCTGGCCGGTGCTCTCGTAGAGATGACCGTCCAGATACAGCAAGCCTTCGGTGTAGGCTTGCGGATCATGCGGATAGCTGTGCACCACGCGGTAGCCGTACACGGGTAGGTGGCCGTGAGCGCGTGCCGGGGCGGCGGAAGCCAGGGCGAATGCGGCGATGGCGATGGCGATGGCGGCAAGGATTTTCATGGCCGTGGATGATCCCACGCCGTGGCCTGGCGTGGCAGCACAGCAGGTGAATGCGGGCACGTGGAATAATCGGGACCCGCGAACGGAACGGAGTGCACGTGGACAGCCATCATTTCCTGCAGGTTGCCGTGGTGTTCCTGCTGGCCACGGTGATCGCGGTGCCGCTGACCAAGCGTTTCCGGCTTGGCTCGGTGCTGGGTTACCTGCTGGCCGGCATCGCGATCGGTCCCCAGGCGCTGCGGCTGGTGGGCGACACGGCGGGTGTCGCCGCAATCTCCGAGTTCGGCGTGGTGCTGATGCTGTTCGTGATCGGCCTGGAGCTGTCGCCGCAGCGGCTGTGGGTGATGCGTCGCTCGGTGTTCGGCACCGGCCTGCTGCAGGTGCTGTCCACCAGCGCGGTGATCGCCGTGATCGCCTGGCGGCTGCTGGGCCTGGTGCCGGGCGCGGCGATGATCGTGGGCGGCAGCCTGGCGCTGTCTTCCACGGCGTTCGGCCTGCAGATCCTCGGTGAACGCAAGGAGGCCGGCACGGCCTACGGGCGGCAGGCATTCGCGATCCTGCTGTTCCAGGACCTGGCGGCGATCCCGCTGATCGCGGCGGTGCCGCTGCTGGCCAGCAGCACGGCCAGCCACGGCTTCGATCTCGCGGGCACGCTGCGCACGGTGGGCGTGATCGTGGCGGTGGTGGTGGGCGGCCGCTACCTGCTGCGCCCGGTGTTCCGCTTCGTGGCCAAGGCTGACGCGGTGGAGGTGTCCACCGCCACTGCGCTGCTGGTGGTGATGGGCGTGGCGCTGCTGATGGAAGTGGCCGGCGTGTCGGTGACGCTGGGCGCCTTCCTCGCCGGCGTGCTGCTCGCCGACTCGGAATACCGCCACGAACTGGAATCCAACATCGAGCCGTTCAAGGGGCTGCTGCTCGGCCTGTTCTTCATCAGCGTGGGCATGTCAATGGACATCTCGCTGCTGCTGCGCGAGCCCCTGCTGGTGCTGGGCGTGGTGGCCGCGCTGTTGTTGCTGAAGGGCGCCCTGGTGTGGCCGCTGGGGCGCATCGTGGGCGGGCTGGAGCGCGGCGACGCGCTGCGTCTCGCCGTGCTGCTGGCCTGTGGCGGCGAGTTCGCCTTCGTGGTGCTCAAGCTTGCCGACGAGCAGGGGCTGGTCAGCACCCGCCTGCACAACCTGCTGGTCCTGGCGATCACCTTGTCGATGGCGCTGACGCCGCTGCTGGTGGCGGGGCTGGCGAAGCTGCTGGGCGCGAACAAGGTGCGCAAGCCCGCGCGCGATTTCGACACCATCGTGGCGCACTCGCCACGGGTGATCCTCGCGGGCTACGGCCGCATGGGGCAGATCGTGGCGCGTATCCTGCGTGCCGAGGGCATCCCGTTCGTGGCGCTGGACCACTCCGTCGAGCAGATGGACCTGATCCGCCGCTTCGGCCGCTGGAACGACATCTTCTATGGCGACCCCGCGCGGCCCGAACTGCTGCGCGCGGCGCAGGCGGACAAGGCCGAAGTGTTCGTGCTGGCCAGTGACGAACCGGAGTCCAGCCTGCACGTGGCGCGGGTGGTGCGACGCATGTACCCGCACCTGAAGATCGTGGCGCGCGCACGCAACCGTCAGCACGTGTGGAGGTTGATGGACCTGGGCATCGACGAGCCGATCCGCGAGACGCTGTATTCCAGCCTGAAGATGAGCAAGCAGACGCTGATCGCGCTGGGCCTGACGCCCGAACGCGCGGCGGACCGCGTGGAACGCTTCCGGCGGCAGGATGCCGAACTCATCAAGGCGCAGTACCTCGTCTACGACGACGAAGCCAAGCTGGTGCAGACCACGAAGGAGGCGCTGGCCGATCTCGACAGGCTGTTCGAGGCCGACGCCGAGCCGCAGGCGCGCGAGGCGCGCGAGCGCCATCCGGACACGCCGCTGACCAGTCCGGACTGACCTGCCCGCAAGATGCCTTCACCCTGTTCCGCGGCCTGTGCAGGTTTCCGCGGACGCAATTTCCTGCCGTCAACGCGGCCCGGCCAGCGGCGTTTCGACGGACATGCCCAAGCCCGCGCATCCGCTCGTCATCCGCTTCGGTCGCCTCGGCGACACCGTGCTGCTGCAGCCGCTGCTGCACAAATTGCAGCAGCGCTACGGCCAGCCCTGCGACCTGCTCGCGGTCGGCGCGTGGCCGGCGGAACTGTACGCGGACCAGCCCGAGGTGGCCGAGGTGTTCGCCCTGCAGGCGCCGCGTCGGCCGCTGCTGCTCAGCCGCGAGCGCTGGCGTGCGATCGGCTGGCTGCGCGAACGGTTCGAGGCGCCGGTCTACGTCTGCGAGCCGCAGCTGCCCGCGCTGCTGCGTATCCAGCGCATGCTCGGGCTTGCGGGCGTGCCGGCGGGGCATTGTGCATACCTGGGCAGCACGCCGCCATGCGAGGACGAACACGCAGTGGACCACCTGCTGCGTTTCGGCGACGACACGCCGGCCGCGTTCCACGGGCGCTGCGATGCGCTGGCGATCGATCCCGGTGCGGCCCCTCAATTGCGCATCGACGAAGCGGCACGGAGCGATTGCGAGCGCTGGCTGCGCGCCCGCGGCCTGCACGGCCACCCGCTGGTGCTGCTGCACCCGGCGATCAAGCGCAGTCCGCGCTGGAGCGGCATGCGCGCGATCGAGGACGACGACAAGGCATGGCCGGTGCAGCACTGGGCAGCGCTGGCCTGGACGATCCTGGAGACGATGCCCTCCACGCGGGTGCTGTTGTGCGGCAGTCCGCGGGCAGCCGACTGCCTGGAAGATATCCGCGCCATCGCGGCCAGCGAAGCGGTGGTGTCGGTTGCCGACGAATTGCCGCTGTCACGGTTGAAGGCCTTGCTGGCCTGCGCGCACAGCATGGTGTCGGCGGACACGGGCCTGGCGCATCTCGCCGCCGCGCTGGGCTGTCCCTTGGCGGTGATGTTCGACAGCGCGGCGGCCCCGCACCAGGCGCCGCGCGCCGCGCCGGGAGGCGCAGTGACGGTGCTGGGCGGCGCCTCACGCGACTCGCGGGTGGATAACCTCACGGTGGCGCAGGTCGCCGACGCCTGGCGAAGCCTGCCGCCGCGGCAGGCGCGCTGGCGCGCAGTGGCCTGATCACGTCGGCGCCGCCGGTCGATCAACCGGCGCCTGCCGTCACTCTGCAGGCTGGGCCGGCTGGCGCAGGGTCTGGCGTACGCTGGGGATCGCGCTGCTGCGCACCGCCAGTTCGTGGGCAATGTCCACGTAACCGAGCTGGCGCGCCACGTCGGCGGCGGTGCGGCCAAAAGCGTCGGCGGCGGCGCGTTCGGCGCCGCGCGACAGCAGCACGCGGGCCGGCGGCAGCAGCGCGTGTATCGCGCAGGCGTGCAGCGGGGTCACGCCACGCTGGTCGGCATGCGCCACATCGGCGCCGGCTTCCAGCAGCACCGGCACCAGTGCGCCGAGGTGGGTGGCGTCGCAGTCGCTGCCGGGGCGCAACTGGGCGCCGAGCAACAGCAGCAACGCGGTCTTGCCTTCGCCGTCGGCACGGTTGACGTCGGCGCCATGCCTGAGCAGCACGTCGAGCAGGCGGCGTGCGCGCAGGCTGTCGTTGTGCTCGAAGCCGTATTGCGCGGCGGCGTGCAGGGCGCTGTGGCCGCGCGCGTCGACGGCATTGACGTCGGCGCCGGCGGCGAGCAGCGCCTCGGCCAGCTCGGCGCGGCCCATCGCCGCGGCCACCATCAGCGCGGTGCTCTGGTTCGGCAGGCGCTGGTCGACGTCGGCGTTGCGCTCCAGCAGCAGCGCCACCGTGCTTTCGCGGCCACCGGCCACGGCGGCGGCCAGCGGGGTGATGCCGTTCGCCGAGGCCAAAGCGGGGTTGGCGCCGGCGTCCAGCAGGCAGGCCGCGGTCTCGCGATGGCCGGCCCCGCAGGCATGCAGCAGTGCGCTGGCGCCGTGCGCGTCGACGGTGTCGACCGCGAAGCCCAGTTCCAGCAGGCGCTGCACCGCGACCAGCGCGTTGGCCTGCGCCGCGGCGGGCAGGTCTTCGGCACGCAGCAGGCGGCGCGGTCGCGGCCAGGTACCCCAGTCCAGCCAGCGTTCGATCGCCGGGTGCTCCAGCGCAAGGCCGAGCGGCGTCTCGCCGTTGGCATCGGCGGCCTCGGCGTCGGCGCCGTGGGCGATCAGCGCACGCACCAGCGGCAGCGCGGCTTCGCCGTGTTCCAGCGCGGCGGACAGCGGCGTGCGGCCGTCGCGGTCGCGGCAGTTCGGATTGCAACCGCGCGCCAGCAGGGCTTGCAGCAGCTCGCCGTGGCCATTCGCCGCGGCCAGTTGCAGTGGCGTGCGATCGCGCGCGTCCGCGCCAAACGGATCGGCGCCGCGTTCGAGCAGGGCCAGCGGCAGCGCCGCACCTTGCGCGGAGCCGCCCAGCCGCTGCAGGGCCTGGGCGAGTAGGCCGGCGCCGGCGGGCGTGGCGCCGGCCTGCAACAGGTCTTCCACCGCCTCGGTGGCGGCGGGCAGCTGCGGCAGCAGCGCGTCGAAAAGGCGCCGGCCCAGCGGCGGCAGCGCCGCGCGCTCATCGTCGGCGATCACGGCTTCGTCGTCGTGCTCGTCGTCGGGCTGCTGCGCGGCAAGCCTTGCCTCTGCGTCGAGGCCATGGTCCAGCAGCCAGCGCCGGGCCTGGCTCTGGCCGGGTTGGGCGAGGTCGAGGTAAAGCCGGGCCAGCTGCGCCTGCGGCCAGTCGCGCACGCGCGCGGCGAACCCGGAAACGATCGCCCAGTGGCCGAAACGCAGCGCATCGAGCAGATGCGCCGGGGTGTCGGCGCCATCGGCGATCGCCGCATCGCCGAGGCTGGCCGGCAGCGGGGTCTCCGGATCGAGCAGGGCGACCAGGTCCCAGCGACCGGCGGCCGCCGCGTGGTCAAGCGCGCTGCGGCCGTCGCTGCCCGGCGTCTTGGGTTCGGCGCCCAGTGCGAGCAGGGCGCGCACGGTATCGGCGTGGGCGCGCGGCGACTGGCAGGCGAGCGTGAGCGCGTCGCGGCCATGGCTGTCGCGGGCGCGCGCGTCGGGCTGCGCTTCGGCGAGGCGCTGCACGATGCCCACCGCGCCGGCGCGCGCCGCTTCCATCAGCGCGGTGCTGCCGTGGCGGTCGGCCAGAGTGACGTCGGCACCGGCAGCGCAGAGGGCTCGGGCGATCTGCTCGTGGCCTTCGGCGGCAGCGGTGATCAGCGCACTGCGGCGACGCGCGTCTACTGCGTTCACCGAGGCGCGGTGCTTGAGCAACAGCTTCACGCCGGTCGCATCGTCGTCCGCGATGCCGGCGGCGGCGACCAGGGCGGGCTCGCCGTTCGCGGGCGCCGGCTTGGCGCCGCGTTCGAGCAGGAACTTCGCCAGCGGCCAGTTCGCGGCGCGGCAGGCTACCGCGAGCGGGCTGACACCGGCCTGGTCCAGCGCGTTGATCGGCGCGCCGGCATCCAGCAGCATCGCCGCCACCATCGGTTCCTCGCTGAGCACCGCGCCGTGCAGCGCGGTGCGGCCTTCGGCGTCTGCGGCGAGCGGATTCGCGCCATTCGCCAGCAGGGTCATCACTGCTTCGGAGCGGCCGTGCCAGCTGTCGCGGGTGGCGGCGAGCAGCGGGGTGAGGCCGCCACTGGCGCGGTTGACGTCGGCGCCTTTGGCGATCAGCGCGCGCAACAGGCGGGTGTCCGGCAGCAGCGCGGCAAGCATCAGCACCGGGCGCTGGTCGCGGTCCGCGGCGGGCGGCGCGGTGGCCGGGTCGGCGCCGGCTTCGACCAGGGCCAGCGCGCGCTCGACGTCGCCGTCGCGGGTGGCGGCGAGCAGGGCGGCGGCCTGTTCCGGCGTGCCGGCAGTGCGCTCTTGTTCGCTCAGCGGGGTGGCGGCCACCGGCGTGGCGGGCTTGGCGCCGGGTGCATCGGCACTTGCAGCGCGCTGGCGATGGCGGTCGTGCTGCGCGCAAAGCAGGGTGCGCAGCGTGCGGTTGGCAACGATCAGGCATCCCAGCGGCAACAGCAGCACGCCGTACAGCGCCAGCGCCGCGGTGCGGATTTCCGACGGCAGCATGCCATACAGGCCACTCAGCGCGATCGCACCCCAGGAAAGTGTCAACAGGGCCAGCGCCGCGGGCAGGAAGTGGCTGAAGAAGCGTTCCTCGCGTGCGAGGTGGCGGCCGAACATCAGGCTGCGCAGCGTGGCGGTGAAGATCCACGAGCCGTCGTGCCGCGCGGGATAGGCGTCGTCCCACACGAACACCAGGCCGAATGCGGGCCATGGCCGCCACAGCACGGCCAGCGCCAGCACCAGGGTCGCGACCAGCGCCAGCGTGGCTGCGAGGCTGTGCGTCTGCGAGAGCGCGAGCATCGGCCACGCCACCAGCAGGAATACGATCACCGCGTAGCCGGTGAACATCACCAGGTGCGCGGCGCCCCGGCGCAGCACGGTGCGCGCAAAGCTGGGCTCGGGATCGAAACCGATCGCGTGGCAGACCGCGGCCATCGTCAGCGCGTTCGCCAGCAGCAACGGAATCAGGGTCAGCGGGTGGGCGACCAGGCCGGCCAACGCCACGGCGATCAATCCGGGAACGAACCAGGCGAGAGCCTGCAGGAACGGAGGGCGTCGGCGCGATTTGGGCTGGGTCATCGTTACAGTATAGGAACCGTGACGGCCACAGACGGTAACCTCGCGTTAACGCCTCGGCCGGTGCGCTGCGGCACCCGGCGTGGCGAGCTCAGTCCTGCTTCGCGTCGCGCAGCGTGGCGCCGTACGCCGGGTGATTGGAACCGGCCAGTGCGCCCTCCGGTGGCAGTTGCAGGTGCCAGCCCCGTTCGCGTAGATGCGCCAGCACCTGCGCGGCGTCCCCGCGCGGCAGGCGACGCTGCTCATCCAGCGGCAGCTCCAGTGCGAAGCGCAGCTCTCCCAGCATCTCGCGCAGCGGCGAGGGCAGTACGCCGAAGCCATCGCGCTCGGCCAGCCACAGGTAGGTATCGGATTTGCGGCGGCTGGCGTAGACGAAACATTGCATGATCCTGCCCTCGGTGTGTGGCGCAACCGGCCATTATCATGGTGGATACTGATTGCTGCGCCAGCACTTGCAACACCCAGGGCGAGCGGGCACAGTGCGTACACGTATGTTAAACATCCGTATGAATTTCGTGTGATACAGCCGAAACATGCGGGCCGCCCATCCCGATCTGCAGGAGCACGTGATGCACAAGTCCTTCCGTTCCCTCTCGAGCGCCTCCCGTCCGCTGGCGCTGGCCGCGCTGAGCGTGGCCGTTGCAGGCGCCTTGATCGCACCGGGCATGGCGCATGCCAGTGCCTTCCAGCTGAAAGAGAACAGCGCCAAGGCGATGGGACGCGCCTACGCGGGTTCCGCCACGGCCGGTGGCGACGTGTCGGTGGTGGCGAACAATCCCGCGGCGATGAGCGACCTCGACGGTACGTATGTGCAGGCCGACATCACCGCGATCAACTTCAGCGCCAAGTTCAGCGGCAGCGCGCACGACGTGCTGGGCAACCCGATCAGCGGTGGCAACGGCGGCGACGCCGGCACCACGCTGCCGGTGCCGGCGCTGGCCATTTCCACCAAGGTCAGCGACCGGGTGAACCTCGGCATCGCGCTCGACGTGCCGTTCGGCTTCCAGACCGAATACGACAGCAACTGGATGGGCCGCTACGACGCGATCAAGACCAAGCTGCAGTCGTTCGACAGCACGCTGTCGGCCTCGTTCAAGATCAACGACCAGTGGAGCGTGGGCGCCAGCGCTATCGCCGAGCGCACCAATGCCGACCTGACCAACGCGATCAACTTCAACGCCGTGGGCCTGGGCATCCAGCAGGGCATCGGCGCACAGACGCAGGCGGCGGTGGCGCAGATCCAGGCGGCCGCGGCCGCTGGCCAGATCCCGCCGGCGCAGGCTGCCGCGATGATCCAGGCGGCGGTGGCGCAGGGCCAGGCGGCGGCGGCCGGCGTGGCGGCGGTAACCCCGCCGGGCTCGGACGGCCTGGCCCAGGTCAAGGGCAACAACTGGGCTTGGGGCTGGCAGGTCGGTGCGTACTGGAAGCCCACCGCGAATGACCGCGTGGCGCTGGACTATCGCTCGCGCATCACCCACGACATCGATGGCACCGCCAACTTCACCACCACGCCGGGCTACGACCTGCTGCTGGCCAACCCGGCGTTGTCGAGCAGCATCCCGCCGTTCCAGCACACCAGCGGCAAGGCCCGCCTCACCAACCCGGCCGTCGCCACCCTGAGCTACTGGCACCAGGAAGAAAAGTTCGGCCTGGGCTTCGACCTGGCCTGGACGCAGTGGAGCGTGCTGCGCCAGCTCACGGTCAACTACGCCAACCCGGCGCAGCCGACCACGGTGTTGCCGTTCAACTGGCGCGACACCTGGTATGCCTCGGTGGGCGGCGAGTACTACGCCACTGAGAAGCTGACCCTGCGTGCCGGCGTGGCGATCGACCAGGCGCCGATGAATGCCTCGAACCGCGATCCGCGGGTGCCTGACGCCGCGCGTCGCATGGCTACCTTCGGCATCGGCTACAAGGCCAGCGAGCACTTCGAGATCAATGCCTCGTACGCGCACATCTTCGTCAGCCATGCCGGCGTGAATGGCTCCACCAGCGCCACCGGCGACGTGCTTACCGGCAGCTTCGACGACTACGGCAATCTGTTGAGCCTGTCGGCGCAGTACAAGTTCTGACCGCTTTCAGGCCTCCTTTTGACGGCCTGAAAGCATGATCCATGGACGGATCGTTCGCGGGCCGGTCATTTCAGTGATCGACGCGCGGAGCCGGGGCCGGACGCAGTCCGGACTTGGCGGGTCGGCAAAATGCACGACAGCATTTTCCCGGCATCAGGCCAGGGTTTGGGCATCAGATCAGAAAAGGCCTCCCCGTTCGCGCGGAGGCCTTTTTCGTGGACTGCGGGCTTCAGCCGCGCCTGAGCAGCAGACCCAGCACGCGCCGGAAGCGCGCGCCGTAGGGCGGGTTGAGCAGGCCGGCACCGTTCCAGCGCGCCTGGCGGAACACGGGCTTCAGGTGCGAGAACGTGCGGAAGCCGGCCTCGCCGTGGTAACCACCCATGCCCGAGGCGCCGACGCCGCCGAACGGCAGGCCATGCTGGGCGATGTGGTAGAGCGTGTCGTTGACGGTGACGCCACCGGCCACGGTGTGTGCCAGCACCGCGTCGATTAGCGCCCGGTCCTGCTCGAACACGTACAGCGCCAGCGGATGCGGATGCGCGTTCACGTAGGCGATGGCTTCATCCAGCGAGTCGTACGGCAACAGCGGCAGCAGCGGACCGAAGATTTCCTCCTGCATCACTGCCATGCCGTCGTCGATCCCGGTCAGCAATTGCGGCGGCAAGCGGCGCGCCGTTGCGTCGTCGCCGGCCGCTTCCAGCAGCGGATGCACGTGGGCTCCGGCGGCCACGGCGCCATCGCGCAGCGCGACCAGGCGCCGATACTGGCGATCGGAAGCGATGCTGGCGTATTGCCCGCCCTGCGCAGCCTGGGGGTACATCCGTGCGGCGACGCGTCCGGCCACGGCGATGAAATCGGCCACGCGCGCGCGCGGCAGCAGCACGTAATCCGGTGCGACGCAGGTCTGTCCGGCGTTGACCAGCTTGCCGAACAGGATGCGCTCCACCGCGTGCTCGAAGCGTGCGCCGGGGCCGATGATCGCCGGCGATTTACCGCCAAGCTCCAGCGTCACCGGGGTCAGGTTGGCCGCCGCGGCGCGCATCACCTGGCGGCCCACTGCGGTGGAGCCGGTGAACAGCAGATGGTCGAACGGCAGCGCCGCGAACGCCTGCGCGACCTCGGCGTCGCCGGTGACCACCGTCACTTCGTCCGGGCGGAAATAGCGTGCCGCCAGCTCGGCGAACAGCGCGGAGAAGCGCGGCGTGTATTCGCTCATCTTGACCATCGCGCGGTTGCCGGCGGCCAGTGCGTCGATCAGCGGCCCCACTGCCAGGTAGAGCGGATAGTTCCAGGGCACGATGATGCCGACCACGCCGAGCGGTTGCGGCAGCAGGGCGTTGCGCGCCGGCAGGAAGGCGAGGCCGGCGAGCGAGTGCCTTGGACGCATCCAGCGGCGGCCGTGGTGCAAGGTGTGGCGCAGGCCGGACAGGCTCGGGAAGATCTCCAGCAGCTCGGTCTCTTCGGCGGGGCGGTTGCCGAAGTCGGCGTGGATCGCCGCGGCGATCCCGGCCCGGTGCTCGCGCAGCAGCGTCTCCAGCGCGCGCAGGCGCTTCCTGCGGGTGGGCCAGTCGGGCAGCGGCTCGCGCTTGTGCGCAGCGCGAAGCATCGCGAGCTGCGCGGCGAGCGTTGCGGAAGGGTCGTTGCGTTCGGTGCTATTCATGTCGGCCGGGCGCGTGGCGGACGCTGCCGAAAGGGAGCGTGATGGCGCGATCTTGGCACAAGGTGCGCCGGCCGGCCGCGCACTCCCCGCGGCTCCGCTACGGCGCGGCACTTTCGCCGCGGAACCATTGCCGCCTGCTTGCGCCGCCGTGCAGCGCGGGCCACAGCGGGACCCCCCGCGGCGCGCCGGGAAGTGCGCCGCGGGGGACGGGACGGCGCTCAGCGCGCGCCGCCGCCAGCGTAGAGACGCTCGCCGGTCAGCCAGTACGAATCGTCCGAGGCCAGGAATACGGCGACCGAGGCGATGTCCTGGGGCTGGCCGATGCGCCCCAGCGGGGTGATGGCCAGTGCGTACTGCTCGAACTCGCCGCCGATGGCGCCGGCGGCGTGCGTGCCTTCCGTCTCCACCATGCCGGGGTTGATCGCGTTAACGCGGATCTTGCGCGGCCCCAACTCCTTCGACAGCACCCCGGTGATCGCGTCCACCGCGCCCTTGGTGGCGGTGTACACCGCCGTGTGCGCCGGCACGATGCGGGTGACCAGCGAGCCGATGTTGATCACGCTGGCGCCTTCACCGAGGTGCCTGGCGGCGGCCTGGGTGGTCAGCAGCAGGCCAAGCACGTTGACGTCGAACTGCTTGCGGTAATGCTCCTCGCTGATCGCTTCCAGTGGGGCGAATTCGTATACGCCCGAGTTGTTCACCAGCACGTCCAGCTTGCCGAATTGCGCGACCGCGGCCTCGACGATGCCCTGCGCGTCGGCTGCCTTGGACACGTCGCCCTGCACGGCCACGGCCTTGCCGCCGGCCTTGGCGATCTCCGCCACCACGGCGTCGGCGCCGGCCTTGCTGGAAGCGTAGTTCACCACCACCGCGGCGCCCTCGGCGGCCAGCGCCTTGGCGATGGCGGCGCCGATGCCCTTGGAGGCGCCGGTGACGAGGGCGACTTTGCCTTTGAGCTTGCTCATGTGACGAATTCCTTCTGTGCGATGCGGGAGGGGACGTCCGGCCAACGCCGGGTGGTCATGATTCAGTAGTTCGCAACATATGAACTATGGAACCAAGAGTCAAGGGCCGGTAATATCCCCGCATGCGGCCGCTGATCCACCCATCGATCGAAGACGTCACCGTGGAGGGCATCCTGCATGCGCTCTCCGACCCTGTGCGGGCGGCGATCTACGCCAGGCTGGCGGGCCTGAGCTGCGCCGCCACCTGCTCCCACTTCCTGCAGGTCAGCGACCGCAGCATCCCCAAATCCACCCTGTCGCAGCACTTTCGCGCCCTGCGCGAGGCCGGCCTGATCCGCAGCGAGCGGCAGGGCGTCGAGATGCTCAACACCACCCGCTGCGCCGAGATCGAGCAGCGCTTCCCCGGCTTGATCGGCGCCATCCTCAAGGCGCACGCGGCACAGGCCGCGGGGCGGGCGCGCGGTGCCAGGCGCAGGACGTCCGCCGGAGGCAGTCCCGAGGCGGGTTGAAGCGGGCAGGGACGGAGGCTGCCAAGCCGGCGCAGGCAAGGATGCCCCACGCTCCACAGGGAGCGCGGGGCAGGCAGTTACTCGCCGATGGTCAGCAGCGAGGCGTTGCCGCCGGCGGCGGTGGTGTTGATGGTGAGCGTGCGCTCGCCGGCGAAGCGCAGCAGGTAGTGCGGGCCGCCGGCCTTGGGGCCGGTGCCGGACAACGATTCGCCGCCGAATGGCTGCACGCCGACCACCGCGCCGATCTGGTTGCGGTTGACGTAGCAGTTGCCCACGCGGGCGTGGCTGCGGATGTACTCCACCGTGTCGTCGATACGGCTGTGCACGCCGAGGGTGAGGCCGTAGCCGGTGGCGTTGATCTGCTCGACCACCTGCTTGAGCTCGCTGCCCTTCCAGCGCAGCACGTGCAGCACCGGGCCGAACACCTCGCGCTTCAGGGTGGACAGCGCGGGGATCTCGTAGGCGCGCGGCGCGAAGAAGGTGCCGTGCGCGGTGGCGGCCGGGTCGAGCGTTACCTCGGCGATCTTTTTCGCCTCCCGGTCCATGCGCGCGGCATGGTCGACCAGGATCTTCTTCGCGTCCTCGTCGATCACCGGACCCACATCGGTCGAGAGCTGGCCGGGGTCGCCCACCTTCAGCTCGGCCATCGCGCCGGCGAGCATGCCGATCACCTTGTCGGCGATGTCCTCCTGCACGAACAACACGCGCGCGGCGGAGCAGCGCTGGCCGGCGGACTGGAAGGCGGAGGCGATCACGTCCTTGACGATCTGCTCGGGCAGGGCGGAGGAGTCGGCAATCATCGCGTTCTGGCCGCCGGTCTCGGCCACCAGTGCGGCGATCGGCGCGTTGCGCGCGGCCAGCGCGCGGTTGATCGCCCAGGCGGTTTCGGTGGAGCCGGTGAAGGCCACGCCGGCCACGCGCGGGTCGCGGGTCAGCGCGGCGCCGACCACGGCGCCGTCGCCCGGCAGGTACTGCAGCACGGTCTCGGGCACGCCGGCCTCGTGCAGCAGCTTCACGGCAGCGTAGCCGATCAGGCTGGTCTGCTCGGCGGGCTTGGCGATCACGCTGTTGCCGGCGGCGAGCGCGGCGCTGACCTGGCCCAGGAAGATCGCCAGCGGGAAGTTCCACGGGCTGATGCAGACGAACACGCCGCGGCCGTTTAGGAACAGCTGGTTGCTCTCGCCGGTGGGGCCGGGCAACTGCTCGGGCTGGCCGAACAGGCGGCGCGCCATGGTGGCGTAATAGCGCAGGAAATCGGCGGCCTCGCGGATCTCGGCGATCGCATCGGGCAGGCTCTTGCCGGCTTCGCGCACGCACAGGGCGATGAATTCGGCGCGGCGCGCCTCGAGCTGCTCGGCCGCATGCTCGAGGATGGCGGCGCGGCTGGCGGCCGGCAGGCGGTCCCAGTCCGGCTGGGCGGCCACGGCATTGGCCAGGGCCTTGTCCACCAGCGTGGCGTCGGCGCTGACGTAGCTGCCCACGACCTGGCGGCGGTCGGCCGGGTTGGTCACCTGCACGGCGGGGCCGTTGCCTTGGCCGCCCGGCACCAGCGGCGCGGCGTTCCACGGACCGGACTTGACGTTGACGGCTTCGGCGGTGGCCTTCAGTTCGTTGTCGTTGGAGAAGTTGATGCCCATGGAATTCTTCCGCAGTTCGCCAAAGAGGTTGACCGGCAGGGGGATGCGCGGGTGGGGAATGGAGGCGAAGCGGCGCACCGTTTCGCAGGGATCGGCGACCAGCTCGCGCACCGGCAGCGTCTCGTCCACCACGCGGTTGACGAAGCTGGTGTTGGCGCCGTTCTCAAGCAGGCGACGCACCAGGTAGGGCAGCAGATCCTCGTGCGTGCCCACCGGCGCGTACACGCGGCAGGGCACGTTGAGGTTCTGTGCGCCGATCACCTCGGCGTAGAGGTCGGTGCCCATGCCGTGCAGGCGCTGGAACTCGAACGGCCGGCCGCGCGCGATGTGATGCACCGCGGCGATGCTGTGCGCGTTGTGGGTGGCGAACTGCGGGTAGATCAGCTCGCTGCCGGCGTCGAACAGCTTGCGCGCGCAGGCCAGGTAGGAGACGTCGGTGTTCGGCTTGCGGGTATACAGCGGATAGCCGGCCAGGCCCTGCTCCTGGGCGCGCTTGATCTCGGCGTCCCAGTAGGCGCCCTTCACCAGGCGCACGTACCAGCGACGATTTGCCGCACGTGCGGTCTCGATCAGCCAGTCGATCACGAACGGGGTGCGCTTGGAGTAGGCCTGTACCACGATGCCGAGGCCGTTCCAGCCGGCCAGCGAGGGGTGCGCGAACACGTCGCCGATGATGTCCAGCGAGAGTTCGAGGCGGTCGGCTTCTTCCGCGTCGACGGACAGCGCGATGCCCTGGTGCATTGCCAGCTGCGACAGCTCCAGCAGCTTGGCGGTGAGCATGCGGCGCGCGTCCTCGCGCTTGGCGACCTCGTAGCGCGGATGCAGCGCGGACAGCTTCACCGAGATCGACGGCGCGTCGGTGTGGTTGGCGAACGGGCCGCGTGCGCCAATGCGGGCGATGGCGCGGCGGTAGTCTTCCTGGTAGCGCTCGGCGGTCTCGGCGGTGAGCGCGGATTCGCCCAGCATGTCGTAGGAATAGCGGTACACCGCGTATTCCTTCCTGGCGCAGCGGTCCAGCGCCTCGTCGATGGTCTGCCCCATTACGAACTGGTGGCCCATGATGCGCATGGCCTGGCGCACCGCGAGGCGGATCGCCGGCTCGCCGGCGCGACCGGCCAGGCGCTTCAGCGCGCCGGTGAAGTCGCGGCGGGTTTCCTCGGCCAGGTTCACCAGGTGGCCGGTGAGCATCAGGCCCCAGGTGCTGGCGTTGACGAACAGCGACTCGCTCTGGCCCAGGTGCTTCTTCCAGTCCGCATCACCCAGCTTGTCGCGGATCAGCTTGTCGGCGGTGGCCTTGTCGGGGATGCGCAGCAGCGCCTCGGCCACGCACATCAGCAGCACGCCTTCCTCGGAGGAGAGGTCGTACTGGCGCATGAAGGATTCCACCGCGCTCTGGTCCTTGGCGCGGGCGCGCACACGGGTCACCAGGCCGGCGGCGACGTCGATCACCTGCTCGCGCTCGACGGGTGGCAAGGTGGCCTGGGCAAGCAGGTCGTTGACCGCTTCGGTCTCGTCGCGCAGCCACGCGGCGGTGATGCGCGCGCGGGCCGGCTCGGCGCCGGCAGGGAGTTCGGGGCTGAGGATGGGTTGGGTCACGGCGGGGTCGATGCGCTGGGGGGCGGGAAGGGAACGCGCGATTGTACGCCGCGCGCCGCTCCGCCGCCGCAACCGGTTGCCGCGGCGCAGGGTGCGCGGGGGCATGTCGCGCCGCTGGCGAAACCGCGCCGGCAAAACTGACCTGCCTCAAGTCCCTGCGGCATTCTTGCCCCTTGCGCACTTGCGACCTATCATCGAAGCGCTCTTGGCACGCCGGATCTCCATGATCGTGCTACGACCAGCCGCCGCCGGCTTGCCGGGCGTGACGATATGGCTACGGCCCAATCGCACGCTCAGTCGGCGCGGCCTGCGTCGACTCATCATGCTTCTGGTGGCGCTGGCGCTGACGACCGCCGTCCTGGGCGCGTGGCAGGGGAATGTATTCGCTCCGCTGTTCGCCCTGGTCGAGTCGTCTGCCGTGGCCGTCGCCCTGTGCGTCGCCTGGCAGGCCGGCGACCGCAGCGAGCGCATCACCCTCGACGAAACGTCGCTGGAGGTGCAATCGTTGCCGGGCCGGCGCCGCGTGCGCTTCCAGCCTTACTGGGTGCGCGTGCGGATGGACGAGGGGGAAAGCGGATGTCGCCGCCTGCTGCTGTCTTCGCACGGGCGCGAGCTGGAAATCGGCGGGTTCCTTGCCGAACGGGAACGTGTCGAGCTGTTGCGGAAACTCAAGGTGCTGCTGGAAGGGGTCAACGACCAGCCGCGCGGATAGGTTCAACAAAGGGCGAGAGCATGACATCTGGCAGCATCAGGACTGACGGGACCGGACCGAACGGAAATCGAATCCGTGGCGGCCGATCCAGCCGCGGCAGGATGACCGGCATCAGGCGCGCCGTCGCGGCGTCGACGGCCATCGTGCTGGCGCTGTGCGCCGGTGTTGTGCAGGCCGATCCCCACCCGTGGCAGCTGAACATGGGGCGCGGCGTGACCACCTGGTCCGGCGAGCCGTACTTCCTCAACAACGTCGCGCTGGGCGTGTGCGTGGTGATCGGCTTGCTGGTGTTCGGCGCGATGTTCATCGCCATGTTCCGCTTCCGCAAGTCGCGCGGCGCGGTGGCCGAGAAGTGGTCGCACAACACCACGGTCGAGATCGTCTGGACGACGATCCCGGTGATCATCCTGGTGGTGCTAGCCTGGATGGCCACCGGCGGACTGGTCTCGTTCGCGAACACCACCGGCTCGCAGATGACGATCAAGGTCACCGGCTACCAGTGGAAGTGGCGATACGATTACGTCGACTACCTCGGCAAGCCGGTCAGCAAGGTCGGCTACATGTCCAAGCTCGATTCGCTTTCCGACAAGACCCGCCAGCTGGATTCGGGCATGGATCCCTACGCGGTGAAGACCGGCGACGAGAACACCTACCTGCTCAACGTGGACAAGCCGCTGGTGCTGCCGATCCATACCAAGATCCGCTTCGTGATCACCAGCGACGACGTGATCCACTCGTGGTTCGTGCCGGCGTTCGGCTGGAAGATGGACGCGATTCCCGGCATCGTCAACACCGCCTGGACCAACATCAACGAGGCCGGCACCTACCGCGGCCAGTGCGCCGAACTGTGCGGCCAGGACCACGGCTTCATGCCGATCGTGGTGAAGGCGGTCTCGCAGGAAGACTTCGCGAAGTGGCTGGCTGCACAGGAACAGGCGTCCGCGCCGCCGCCTGCCGCGGCGCCCAGCGCCGCCGCGCCCGCCAGCGGCGGACAGGGCTGAGCCCGGGTGCATCCGCAGTCATGACGCGTTGCGGCCGTCCTGGCCGCGAAATTCCGGAGAGCAGCCGCCCGCGGCTGCGCCCCATCGACAGACTTGAGGCAGAGGTGCAAGGCCATGGCCCACGAAGCCACCCACGATCACCACGATGACCACCACGCACCGCAGGGATTCTTCCAGCGCTGGGTCATGTCCACCAACCACAAGGACATCGGCACGCTGTACCTGATCTTCTCGCTGACGATGTTCTTCATCGGCGGCAGCTTCGCGATGGTGATCCGCGCCGAACTGTTCAAGCCCGGCCTGCAGCTGGTGCAGCCCGCCTTCTTCAACGAGATGACCACCATGCATGCGCTGGTGATGATCTTCGGCGCGATCATGCCTGCCTTCGTCGGCCTGGGTAACTGGATGATCCCGCTGATGATCGGCGCGCCGGACATGGCGTTGCCGCGCATGAACAACCTGTCGTTCTGGATCCTGCCGTTCGCGTTCGCGCTGATGCTGTCTACGCTGTTCCTGCCCGGTGGCGGCCCCGCTGGCGGCTGGACCATGTACCCGCCGCTGTCGCTGCAGAGCGACTCGCTGGCCTACGTGGTGTTCGCGATCCACCTGATGGGCATCAGCTCGATCATGGGCGCGATCAACATCATCGCCACCATCCTCAACATGCGCGCGCCGGGCATGGACCTGCTGAAGATGCCGGTGTTCGTGTGGAGCTGGCTGATCACCGCCTTCCTGCTGATCGCCGTGATGCCGGTGCTGGCCGGTGCGGTGACCATGCTGCTCACCGACAAGTACTTCGGCACCAGCTTCTTCAACCCGCACGGCGGCGGCGATCCGGTGCTGTACCAGCACGTGTTCTGGTTCTTCGGCCACCCCGAGGTGTACATCATGATCCTGCCCGCGTTCGGGATCATCTCGGAGGTGATCCCGACCTTCGCGCGCAAGCCGATCTTCGGCTATCGCGCGATGGTGTACGCCATCGCCAGCATCGCCTTCCTGTCGTTCATCGTGTGGGCGCACCACATGTTCGCGGTGGGCCTGCCGCTGGGCGCGGACATCTTCTTCATGTACGCGACGATGCTGATCGCGGTGCCGACGGGCGTGAAGGTGTTCAACTGGGTGGCCACGATGTGGGGCGGCTCGATGACGTTCGAGACGCCGATGCTGTTCGCGATCGCCTTCGTGATCCTGTTCACCATCGGCGGCTTCTCCGGCCTGATGCTGGCGCTGGTGCCGGCCGACTTCCAGTACCACGACACCTACTTCGTGGTGGCGCACTTCCACTACGTGCTGGTGACCGGTGCCGCGTTCGCGATCATGGCGGCCACCTACTACTGGCTGCCGAAGTGGACCGGCCACATGTACAACGAGTTCTGGGGCAAGGTGCACTTCTGGTGCAGCGTGGTCTTCGTGAACGTGCTGTTCTTCCCGCAGCACTTCCTCGGCCTGGCCGGCATGCCGCGCCGCATCCCCGACTACAACGTCGCCTTCGCGGACTTCAACATGATCAGCTCGATCGGTGGCTTCCTGTTTGGCGCCTCGCAGCTGATTTTCCTCGGCGTGATCGTGCACTGCGCGTTCTTCTCGAAGAAGAAGGCCACCGACCGCGTGTGGGAAGGCGCGCGCGGCCTGGAATGGACCCTGCCGTCGCCGCCACCGCACCACAGCTTCACGGTGCCGCCGGTGGTGCATGACGAGGAACTGGCGCACGGCCACGTGAACGACTGACCTGCGCGGAGAACACGACACATGGCCAACCACATCGCGGATGGACAGTTTGAGCGGAAGCGCCACCACGGCGTGCGTCGCACCGTGACGGTGCTGGCCATCGTGGTCGGGGCGTTCTACCTGCTGTCGTTCGCGCAAATTCTGTTGATGAAATAGTCGAGGCGGCTCGTCGCCTCACCGGGGAAACTCCACGGAGTCTCAGCATGGCCCAGCAGCACGACATCTATTACGTACCGAGCAAGAGCCAGTGGCCGATCGTGGCCGCGGTGGTCATGTTCCTCACCGTGTTCGGCGCGGCGCACTGGCTGAACGCGGAGCCCGGCGAAAGCGGCTTCGGCAGGACGATGATCACGATTGGCGCGATCGGCGTCATCGGCATGTTCTTCGGCTGGTTCCATTCGGTGATCAAGGAATCGCTGGCCGGCCTGTACAACCCCCAGGTGGACACCTCGTTCCGCATGGGCATGATGTGGTTCATCTTCTCCGAGGTGATGTTCTTCGGCGCGTTCTTCGGCGCGTTGTTCTACATCCGCACGTTCTCGGTGCCATGGCTGGGTGGCGAGGGCCATGGCGTGCTGACCCACCAGTTCCTCTACAACGCCTACAGCGGCGCCTGGGGCGCGGCCGGTGGCAACGGCCCTCTGCATGTCGGCGGCGCCTTCAGCACCGTGGCGCCGTGGGGGTTGCCGCTGCTGAACACCCTGATCCTGCTCACCTCCAGCGTCACCGTGACCATCGCACACCATGCGCTGCGCGGCGGCCATCGTGGCCGGATCCTGCTGTTCCTCGGCCTCACCGTGCTGCTGGGCGCGAGCTTCCTGTACTGCCAGGCGCACGAGTACATGGAGGCGTACAAGGAGTTGAACCTCACCCTGCACAGCGGCGTGTACGGTTCCACCTTCTTCATGCTCACCGGCTTCCACGGCCTGCACGTGACCCTGGGCACCATCATGCTGGCGGTGATCTGGCTGCGCGTGCTGAAGGGCCACTTCAGCAAGGACCACCACTTCGGCTTCGAGGCGGTGGCGTGGTATTGGCACTTCGTCGACGTGGTCTGGCTGTGCCTGTTCCTGTTCGTCTACATATTGTGATTTGACGCGACGTCCTGTCGCGGAGAACGAAGATCAAGAAACCGGCCATCCTTGGCCGGACTCCTCAAGAAGCGCGGCCCAGGATCGGGTTTGAGAACTAAAGAAGCCCGCCGAATGGCGGGCTTCTTTAGTCTTGCGATAGCGCGATCGTCGCAGGTCGGGCGTATGTGGAATCAGACGGCTACAATCACTGGCCGACGTCGTGCGGCTGGAGCCAGCCCATCCAGATGCCGAACACGACCATGCCGATCAGCAGCAGCGAGAGTGCGATGCGGCGGGTCAGTGCCCACGCCATGCGCCGATCGTTGTCCTTGTCGGTCATCATGTAGTACAGCGCCTGGGCGAGGCTGAAGATCACCACCAGCAGCAACACCACCACCGCGTATTTGTAGATGGGGCCCACGTGATTGATCCGGTCGAATGGGGTGCAGGCAGTATAGCCATGGCAGGTAGCGCATCGTGCTAGGCGGCTTCCGCCGCCCACCATGGTGGGCGATCCTGCTGACCGCCGCCTCGGCCGTGCTTTTCGTGCGTCTGGGCTTCTGGCAGCTGCACCGCGGCGACTACAAGGACGAGCTGCTGCGACGCTATGCCGCGGCAGCCGTGGCGGCGCCGCAGGACTTCGCCGCGGTGGCCGCGCAGCCTCCCAGGGACGCCTATCCGCGCGTGCAGGTACAGGGCCGTTACCTCACCGATCGCATCTACCTGCTGGACAACCCGATGCACGACGACCGCGGCGGCGTGGAGGTCTACGTGCCGCTGCGCGTACCCGGCCACGATCGGCTGCTGCTGACGGACCTTGGTTTCCTGCCAGGCAACGGCACCGACCAGACGCCGCAGCTGCCGCCCCTGCCGGAAGGCGTGGAGTACTTGCATGGCCTCTACGTGCCACCGCCGGGCCGCGGTTTCGAGATGGGCGGCAACGCACTCACGCGCCAGGGGCACTGGCCGAAGAAGACAATCTATTTCGACATGAACCAGATCGCCGCCGACCTTGGCGCGAAGCTGTATCCGCGCGTGCTGAGCCTGGATGCCGATCCGGCCTCGATCTACGTGCGCGTGCACACACTGGACTTCGGCGACATGCCACCGGCGCGGCATCGTGCCTATGCTTTCCAGTGGTTTTCCTTCGCGATCGCCGTGGTGGTGATCCTCCTCGTGCTGAACCGCAGGCGCGGTTCGCGCAAATCCCGACCGACGGATTTCCGATGAATGCCTACGATCCCGCCGCGCTGCGCAAGAGCCGGCTGAAGTTGCTGCTGGTGGCCTCGATCTTCGCCGCGCCGTTCGTGCTGGCGCTGGTGCTCTCGCTGAGCGGATGGCAACCCGGCGCGAAGGGCAACGGCCTGCCAATCCTGCCGCAGCGCAACTTCGCGCAGGAGCAGCTGTCGGTACGCCTCGCCGACGGCAAGGACTGGGCGTGGCGCGACATCGAGCCGCGGCTCACCCTGGTCGCGCTGCCCGGCCCGGATTGCGCCGCGCGCTGCTACGCCACGCTCACCGCGCTGGCCAAGGCGCGCATGATGCTCAACCGCAACCAGTCGCGGCTGCGCCTGCTGTACGTGGGTACGCCGCCCGCGGACGCGCAGCGCGACGGCATGGCGAACTACTGGCAGGTCGGCCGCGACGTGGACGGCAAGCTCGCGCCGTGGCGCCCGAGCGAGCCGGACAGCGTCGGCGCATTGCTGGTGGAATCCGACGGCACGGCGCTGGCGCGCTATCCTGCCGGCTTCGATCCCTCCGGCTTGTTCCGGGACCTGCGCAAGGTCATCAAGTAATGACGTCGCGTGTCAAGCAAATCCTGCGCTGGCTGTCTTTGCTGGCGGCCGTGTTCGCGTTCGGGCTGGTCATGTTCGGCGCCTTCGTGCGCCTGTCCAACGCCGGCCTGTCTTGTCCGGACTGGCCCACCTGCTACGGCGAGGCGACCTGGCCCAGCCACGCGCAGGCGATAGCCAAGGCCGACGCCGCCTTTCCAGGCCGGCCCTACGAGGCGCACAAGGCCTGGCGCGAGCAGGTGCATCGCATGCTCGCCGGAACGCTGGGCGTGCTTGTGCTGGCGCTGGCGCTGCTGGCCGCATGGCGACGGCGATGGGTGCTGCTGGCGGTGGCTGGCGGTGCGTTGGTCGCCGCGGTGAGCGTGGCGATGTACATGCGCGGCGAGCACCACTGGTCGTCGTTGCTGGCAATATGCGCGATCGCCACGCCGCTGGCGGCGTCGCTGGCGCTGCAGCGGCCGGCGGCATGGCGCGTCTGCCTGGTGGCGCTGGGCGTCATCATCTTCCAGGCGATGCTGGGCATGTGGACGGTCACGCTCCTGCTGAAGCCCGTCGTAGTGACCGGACACCTGCTGGGCGGCATGGCCACGTTCGCGCTGCTGGGCTATGCGGCGGTGCGCTTCGCCGGTGTCGGCGCGGCGGACGACGCGCTGGCAGGGCTGCGCCGGCTGGTGATCCTCGGCATCGTGCTGCTCGCCTGCCAGATTGCGCTGGGCGGCTGGACTTCGTCGAATTACGCGGCGCTGGCCTGCGGCTTCGGTGACTCGGCGTTCCCGAAGTGCCTCGGCCAATGGTGGCCGCACGGCGACTACCACCAGGGCTTCATACTGTGGCGAGGCATTGGCGTGGATTACGAAGGCGGCATCCTCGACCAGGGCGCGCGCACTGCGATCCAGATGGTGCACCGGATCGGCGCGCTGGTGGTGTTCTGCTACCTCGCCTGGCTGTCGCTCCGGCTGGCCAGGCGCGGGCTGCGCTGGTGCGGCATCGCCATCGGTGCTGCGCTGGTCTGCCAGGTGCTGCTGGGCATCAGCAACGTGCACTTCGGCCTGCCGCTGCCGGTGGCCACCGCACACAACGGCATGGCGGCGCTGTTGTTGTTCGCCCTCGTGGCGTCGCTGGCGCGCACCCAGCGCAGGCAAGCCGATGCGCCCTGAAGTCCGTCGGACTGCTGAGGCAGGCCCGGCATGCGGAGATGGCGGCAACGGACGCCGCCGGGCTGTGGGCAAGGGCGCGAGGATCCTCGCGATGCTGGCCGGCTTGTCGCCGCTTTCCGCCGCGTGGAGCGGGGCGGCGGACGCCCAGGAACGACCGCTGGCGGGGCGGGATGCCGGAAGACTGGAAATGCGGCAGCAGGTGCAGGATGAAAACCGCACTTCGTTCGAGACGGCGGCCACCGAATCGCTGCGGCACGCGCGGAAGCAATCCTTGATGACTCCGCAGGAATCGACGGAGGCTTTCCTGGCGCTGGATCGCAACCGCGACGGTTTCCTGAGCCGTTCCGAATTGCCGCCGGAGATGGCTATCCTCCGCTCGCAGTTCGGCAACTACGACACGGACCGCGATCATCGCCTGTCGTATTCGGAGTTCGCCAACTACACCGATGTCGTGCAGGACGAGCGTGGTTCCGCTGCCCGTACCGCGCAAGAATGAAGACTGATCCATTGCCGAGTGTCGCCGTGCCTTCGACTTTCTCTGAATATCTGCAGTTGACCAAGCCGCGCGTGGTGGCGTTGCTGGTGTTCTGCGCGGTGATCGGCATGTTCCTCGCCGTGCCCGGCATGCCGCCGTGGCGGGCGCTGGTGTTCGGCACGCTGGGCATCTGGCTGGCCTCGGGATCGGCGGCGGCGTTCAACCACCTGATCGACCAGCGCATCGACAAGCTGATGGCGCGCACCGCGCGCCGCCCGCTGGCCACCGGCCACCTCAAGCCGTGGCAGGTGCTGGCGTTCGCC
This sequence comes from Rhodanobacter sp. sgz306013, assembly GCF_057031145.1. NCBI lineage: Bacteria > Pseudomonadati > Pseudomonadota > Gammaproteobacteria > Lysobacterales > Rhodanobacteraceae > Rhodanobacter > Rhodanobacter sp. sgz306013. The sequence continues at coordinate 98,925 of NZ_JBXCIJ010000005.1, read as the reverse complement.
ATCGCGATGGGCGTCGTCTCGATGCTGGTGCTGGCGCTGCTGGTGAACGGGCTTACTGCCTGGCTCACCTTCGCCGGCCTGATCGGCTACGCGCTGGTCTACACGGCCTACCTCAAGCGCGCCACGCCGCAGAACATCGTGATCGGCGGCCTCGCCGGCGCGATCCCGCCGGTACTGGGCTGGACCGCGGTGACCGGCGCGCTGCATCCGTTTGCGCTGCAGCTGTGCCTGATCATCTTCGTGTGGACGCCGCCGCACTTCTGGGCGCTGGCAATCTTCCGCCGCGACGACTACGCGCGCGCCGGCGTGCCGATGCTGCCGGTGACCCACGGCGTGGTGTACACGCGCTGGCAGGTGTTGTTCTACACCGTGCTGCTGGTGCTGGTGACCCTGCTGCCGGCGATCACGGGCTACAGCGGCTGGCTGTACCTCGGCGGCGCGGTGGTGCTGGGTGCGGGCTTCCTGTACTACGCGATCCGCCTGTTGAACCCGCCGGACGATTTCTTCGCGATGCGGGTGTTCAAGTATTCGGTGATCTACCTGATGGCACTGTTCGCCTTCCTGCTGGCCGACCACTGGCTGGCTGCCCCGCTGCAGCAGCAGGGGCTGGCGTTCCACCGGCTCAGATGAGCCGCACCTTTCGCCGCCGATTCACGTTTCATGCGTTGACTCGGTCGCTGTCGCACCGCAAAATACCCCGGTCGCGCGATATGTCACTGTCGCCGGCATCCTGTCCTGACTAACCAAGGCATATGGACGTTTACCCTAGTCGCAACGTCGACATCCGCTCGCATCGGGTGCCGGCAATGCATAACAAGCTGAACGCCTGCGGCAGCCGCCAGCGGTCGGCCGGTCCTTTCCTAGACTAGGAAACGCCGGTCCATCTCCGACGGCGCCGCGCGCCGTAACCGAGGAGATGGGCCCATGAAGCTCCTTCGCGATTTTCTCCGCCTGCGGACTCCCCGCCGCAGCCTGTTCGCCGTTCGCCGCGAAGCGCGGCAGCGCGTCTACGTGGTGACCGTGCCGGCGCCGCTGGTTGCCCCGTCCGCCGAACCAAAGCGCCAGACCGAGGCGCGCGCCGTCGTGCCATTGTCGCCGTCGCGTCATCTGCAACTGGCATCCAGTCACTGATGCACGCGTGCGCCCCCCGCAGGTGCTGGCCTCCGCCAGTGCGGCGGAGGCGCGGCTTGTTGTGTCCGGCGGTCCGAGCGGCCGCCGCCAGCCCCACAGCGGATGTTCCGCCCAGGTAGTCGGTAGCGCCGACACGCTGCCGCGGACGACCACGAAACCCGGTAGCGACCCATGAGCAAGTCCTTCTCCCGCTCGACCGTCAAGGCTGCGGCACCTGCCCCGGCGCAGGTGCATGCCGCGCAGGAAGCGTTCCGCGACAACGACGCGCTGCTGGCTGCGCTCGAAACCTCCACCCACGGCCTGGATGAGGAGCGCATCACCGAGCGTCTGCACCGCGACGGCCCGAACGAGGTCTCGCACGAGAAGCCGCCGCACTGGTCACTGCAGCTGCTGCGCGCGTTCAAGAACCCGTTCATCGTGGTTCTGCTGGTGCTGGCCGGCGTACAGCTGTTCGCCGACGACAGCGACGTCACCGGGCCAATCATCATTGCGGTGATGGTTGGCATCAGCGTGGTGCTGACCTTCACCCAGGAGTACCGCTCCTCGCGTGCGGCCGAGAAGCTGAAGGCGATGGTGCGCAACACCGCCACGGTGACCCGGCAGGCTTCCGACGGCCACAGCGAGCAGATCGAGGTGCCGGTGGCCGAGCTGGTGGTGGGCGACATCGTGCATCTGGGCGCGGGCGACATGGTGCCCGCCGACCTGCGCCTGCTGTCGGCAAAGGACCTGTTCATCAGCCAGGCGATCCTCACCGGCGAATCGTTGCCGGTGGAGAAGGCGGCGCCGGCACACGCGCACGGCGAGACGGCAGGGGGCAACCCGCTGGATCTGCCCACGGTCTGCTACATGGGCACCAACGTCATCTCAGGCACCGCCAGTGCGGTGGTGGTGGCGACCGGTGCGCGCAGCTACCTCGGCTCGCTGGCGCACAGCATGACCGGCCAGCGCGTGCAGACCAGCTTCGATCGCGGCGTGAACTCGGTGAGCTGGCTGCTGATCCGCTTCATGGCAGTGATGGTGCCGGTGGTACTGGGAATCCAGTGGTACAAGCAGGGCTTCTGGGAGGCGTTCCTGTTCGCGCTGTCGGTGGCGGTGGGCCTCACGCCGGAAATGCTGCCGCTGATCGTTACCGCGAACCTCGCCAAGGGCGCGATCGCGATGTCGAAGCGCAAGGTGGTGGTGAAGCGGCTCAACGCGATCCAGAACTTCGGGGCGATGGACGTGCTGTGCACCGATAAGACCGGCACCCTGACGCTGGACAAGATCGTGCTGGAGCGCCACCTCGACCTCGACGGCGAGGAGTCCGACGAGGCGCTGGAATACGGCTACCTCAACAGCCGCTTCCAGACCGGCCTGAAGAACCTGATGGACAAGGCGGTGCTGGCGCATCGCGACCTGGAACCGACCGCGGCGCGCTACCGCGTGGTGGACGAGATCCCGTTCGATTTCCAGCGCCGGCGCATGTCGGTGGTGGTCACCAACGGCGGCGGCGAGCACCTGCTGATCTGCAAGGGCGCGGTGGAGGAGATGCTGGCTATCTGCGCCCATGCCCAGGTCGGTGGCACGATGGAGCCGATGACCGACGAGCGCCGCCGCGAGATCAAGGCGATGACGCACCGGCTCAACGAGGACGGCCTGCGCGTGCTGGTGGTGGCGGTGCGCCGCGAACCGGCCACCGAGCGCGCCTGGAGCGTGGCCGACGAAAGCGGACTCACCGCGGTGGGTTGCCTCGCCTTCCTCGATCCGCCCAAGGACTCGGCCGCCACCGCGATCGCCGCGCTGCACGCGCACGGCGTTGAGGTGAAGGTGATCACCGGCGACAACGAGGCGGTGACGCGCAAGATCTGCCGCGAGGTGGGGCTGGATGTGACGCACTCGGTGCAGGGTCGCGACATCGAGGCGCTGGGTGAAGACGCGCTGGACGTGCTGGTGAAGCGCACCACGGTGTTCGCCAAGATGTCGCCGCTGGAGAAGGCGCGCGTAGTGAAGTCGCTGCAGCGCCAGGGCCACACCGTGGGTTTTCTCGGCGACGGCATCAATGACGCGCCGGCACTGCACGACGCCGACGTCGGCATCTCGGTGGACACCGCCACCGATATCGCCAAGGAGTCGGCCGACATCATCCTGCTGGAGAAGAACCTGATGGTGCTGGAGGAGGGCGTGCTGGAAGGCCGCATCACCTTCGGCAACATCATCAAGTACATCAAGATGACCGCCAGCTCGAACTTCGGCAACGTGTTGAGCATGCTGATCGCGAGCGTGTTCCTGCCGTTCGTGCCGCTGCTGCCGCTGCAGATCCTGGTGCTGAACCTGCTCTACGACATCTCGCAGCTGTCGATCCCGTTCGACCGCATGGACGAGGAATACCTCCGTGTTCCGCGCAAGTGGGACGCCAGTGACATCGGCCGCTTCATGCTGCTGGTGGGACCGTCGAGCTCGGTGTTCGACATCACCACGTTCGCGCTGCTGTGGTTCGTGTTCGGCGCGAACACGCCGGCGCACCAGTCGCTGTTCCAGTCGGGCTGGTTCATCGAGAGCCTGCTCACCCAGACCCTGGTGGTGCACATGATCCGCACGCGCCGCATCCCGTTCCTGCAGAGCAGCGCCGCCGCTCCGGTGCTGGGGCTGACCACAGCGATCATCGCGATCGGCATGGTGATCCCGTATACCGGCCTGGGCCACAAGCTCGGCATGCTGGAGATGCCGCCGGTGTATTACGCATGGCTGGCGGCCACCGTGCTGGCCTACTGCGCGCTGACCCAGCTGGTGAAGGTGGTCTACATGCGCCGGTACGGGCGCTGGCTGTAGCTCGGCGCCCGTTCCACCGCTTGCCTGACCTCCCTCTCCCGGCATCCAGGGGCTGGCACGCATGCACGCGCAGGTGATGGAGAACCTGTAGCTGGCCTGGGCGACGTTCCCGAGCGGCGGCCTGCGTGCGAAGCAGTAGCTGCCGGCGCGCTAGAGAGTGCTGCGGCGCTTGGAGAAGGAGCTCTCCGAGCGGCACATCCGCGCGCCGCACCGGTGCAGCGACGAGGGTGGCGTGGGCGACGCCTGGCTGCGCACCTGCGCGACCTCAAGCGCATCCAGTCGCACCTGGTCGCACTGGCCTGTCCGGTGCTGGAGCGTGCCGGCCTGCTGCAGGACCGCCTGCATGCGCCCGCATGCGCCCGCGTGGGCCTGCGCAGGCGACGGGACGGACTGGGCGCTCAGCCCGCGGGGCGCACGTCCAGCGTCATCGCGCGGAAGTCCATCGTCACCACGCTGTGCGCGAAGATCGGGTTGCCCACAGTGGCCTCGAACAGGCCGTCGGGCTGGTGTACCGGATTCTTGCCGTGCCCTGCGTAGTAGACCGTGGCGTCGGGACCCAGCAGGCGGTGGCCGTCGAAGCCCAGGTTGCGCGTCGTGGAGGCCAACATCTCGACGCCGCCGTCGGTGAATTCGAACAGCCTGGGCGTTCCCTGCTTGTGCAAGCCGAGGCCGGCCAGCGCGGCGTCGTAGACCACCATGGTGCCGGTGTACATGGTGTCGATCTGGGCGTGGATCGGGTGGCCGTCCACGTCAAAGGGTCCGCCCACCACGATGGGCGGCCCGTCATGTCCGAAGTGGATCAGTTGCAGCGTGCCGCCGGTGTGCCCGGACGGCTCGTTGCCGGTGATGAGCGCGGAGATGCGCAGCAGATGATGCGGGTAATCGATCTGCAGGACGCGATCCTTGAACGCTGTATAGGCCAGCGTGCCGTCGGCCGGCAGGCGGACGGGGCCGAAACTCGCGGGGCCGCCCACGGCGAAATGGACCGCGAGCGGCGCCTTGCCCAGCGTAAGCACATGCCGTCCACCGTCCTCGAAACCCGGGACGGGCTTGCCGTTGCTCAACACCGGTTTGGGCCGCCACTGCATTGCCTTCGCAGCGCCAGCCAGCATCAGCGAATCGACATCGCCGGTATCGAGCGCCAGCGTGCGTGGCGGCCCACTGTCGATGCTGGCCTGGAAACAGATCATGCCGTCGCAATCGTGGAAGGGCACCGTGGCGGCAAAGCGCGGCGATCCGTCGGCGGCACGCGCCGACAGGCCGGGAAGCATGGCGATGAGGGAGGCAAGGGCAAGCAGAACCTTTCCGGACATGGGCGGAACTCCTGCGTGGGGGCGTCGGCAGTTCAGCGCGTCGACCATGCAGGTACCAGTGCGGGAAGTCATCGGCTCGCGCGAGCCGGCGCAGGTGCAGGTGCAGAGCTCTCAGTCGTCCAGGGTGATGCTCCGGCGGCGATGCCGCCACCACAGCCACAGTATGCACAGCAGCACAAGGACGAACAGCAGCCACATGCTGTTCTGTCCGCGTTGCATCCACTTCATCAGCCATACGTGGTTGTCGGCGCCGAAATAGCCTAGGTACACCCATACCGGCACGCTGATCAGCGCGGCGATGGCGTCGATCAGCAGGAAGCGCAGCAGCGATACCCGCCGTGTGGCGCCGGCGGAAAGATAGATGGTGGTGCGCATGCCGGGCAGGAAGCGGGCGACGAACAGTACGCGGTTGCCATAGCGCGCGAACTTGTGCTGCACCACCTCGAAGCGTTCCGGCGGGAGCACTCGGGCGATCCAGCGCCACTTCAGCATGGCCTCGCCGTAGCGGCGGCCGAGCAGGAACACGGTGGCGTCACCCAGCAGCACGCCGACCATGCACAGGGCGAACATCGCGTGCACGTTGGCGTAGCCCAGCCCGGCGATCACGCCGCCGGCGACCAGGGTCACGTCCTCCGGCAGCGGCAGGCCGAGGCCGCAGATCGTCAGCGCGATCCATACCGCGGCGTAGCCGTTCTCGGCGAAGATCGTGACCAGTCGTTCAAGCAGATCCATCGGCGTCCCTGCGGGGCATGCGGCATGCGTCACGGCATGATCCCATACCCGTCCGCGACAAGCTTTCCGCAATGCGGGGTTTGTTCGACATGCGCGATCAGTCCGACGCGGCGACCGGTCGCACGCGCGCAGCCAGCAGCTCGCGCAGCTCGGCTTTCTCGGCGTCGTCGAGCGGACCGCTGCGCATCTTCACGTGCAGCGCTTCGCGGCGCAGCGCCACGGCCTGTTCGTCCATGCGCGCCAGTGCATCCAGGAACTCCGTGCGCTGCGCCTCCGGTTCGCCCACCACTGCAGTGGCCATGAGTTTTTGCAGCGCGGGGTATTCCGCGCGTTCGGCGAAATGCTCCACCAGCATCGCGGGGTTGATGCCGGGGCGGCTGCGTGCGAGGTCCAGGAGCTCCGCGAGCAGGGCTACGCCGGGCTTGTCCAGGCGCAGGAACCGGTAGGGCCTCTCCACCTGGTCGGCCATGCCGGGCTGGGCGAGCAGCAGGGCGATCGCGCTGCGCACCAGCGAACGCTGAGCGGTTGTCGGCCGCTGCACCGCGCGATGCGTGGCGGGGTCAGCCTGCAGGCGCGCGCTGGCGCCGCTGCGTTTTTCCAGTTCCTGCGCCATCAGGTCGCGGAACGCGCCGTCGGGCAGCCGGGCGATCAGCGGCCGGGCACGCTCGGCGAGGCGCGCCCGGCCGTCGAGGCTGGCCATGTCCACATCGCGCGCCAGTTCGTCGAAGAAGTAGTCGGACAGGGGCGTGGCGTGCTTCAGGCGCTGCTCGAAGCCGGCCTTGCCTTCCTTGCGCACCAAGGTGTCCGGATCCTCGCCCTCGGGCAGGAACAGGAAATACGCCTGCCGGCCGTCGCGCAGCCGTGGGAGCGCGGCGTCCAGCGCTTTCCAGGCGGCGGCGCGCCCGGCACGGTCGCCGTCGAAACAGAACACCACGTCGGGCGCGGCGCGGAACAGCAGCTCGGTGTGCTCGGGCGTGGTGGCGGTGCCCAGCGTGGCCACCGCGATCGGCAGGCCGGCCTGGTGCAGCGCGATCACGTCCATGTAGCCCTCCACCACCACGATGCGCTGCAGGTTCGCGTTGGCCTGCTTCACCTGCCACAGTGCGAACAGCTCGCGGCCCTTGTGGAACAGCGGGGTTTCCGGCGAGTTGAGGTATTTGGGCCCGTCGCTTTTGCGCGCGTCCTGCGCGCCGGGATCCGGGGCCGGCGATCCGTCGCCAGGCTTCTGGATGATCCTGCCGCCGAATGCGATCACCCGCCCGCGGCGGTCGAGGATGGGGAACATCAGCCGCTCGCGGAAGCGATCGTACTTGCTGCCGCGCTCGCCGGTGGAGACCATGCCGGTCTCGGCCAGCAGCTCCATCCGCCGCGGGCTGTTGCCCAGCGCCTTGGTCACGCCGTCGTAGCCGGCCGGCGCCCAGCCGAGGCGGAAGCGGGCGATGGTGCCGGCGTCCAGCCCGCGCTTCCTGCAGTAGGCCTGTGCCTCGGCACTGCGCGGGAGCTGTTCCTGGTACCAGGTCGTGCAGGCGTCGAGCAGAGCGTAGAGGTCGGTCTTTTCCTCGCGCGGGCGTTCGTCGCGGCCGCCCTCGCGCGGCACGGTGAGGCCCACCGACTGCGCCAGCTCCTCCACCGCGTCGGGGAACTCCAGCCGCTCGTAGTCCATCAGGAACTTGATCGCGCTGCCGTGTGCGCCGCAGCCGAAGCAGTGGAAAAACTGCTTGGCCGGGCTGACGTAGAACGAGGGCGTGCGTTCGTCGTGGAACGGGCAGCAGGCGGTCCATTCGCGTCCGGCCTTCTTCAAAGGCACGCGCCGCTCGATCACGTCGACGATGTCGACGCGGGCAAGCAGTTCGTCGATGAAGCTGTCCGGGATCAGGCCACGCATAAGCCCCGTAGTTTAGAGGCTGGAAGCGCGGATGGCAGGAACGCAAAGGGGCTGCTGCTCCGCCGCCCGGGGCGCGGGCAGCCAAGTCGCGTCGCGGCACGCATGCAGGCCCCCGCAGCGCAGGGGGTCAGAGGATGTGGAACACCCCGATCACGGCCAGCACGGCGATCAGGAACAGGATCAGGAAGATCGCGAACAGGAGCCGGGCGATGGTGCCGGTCACGCCGGCGATGCCGCGGAAACCGAGCAGGCCGGTGACCAGTGAGATGATGGCGAAGATGATGGCCCACTTGAGCATGCGCTACTCCTGCGGCTGACGATCCGTGGCGTGGAACGGGAAGTGGCCGGGGGTGGGGATGCCCGCGACCCCGTGCTTGTAGCGGCACGTTCGTGAACGCAATGCATCCGGCTTGCGCCGGGCCACCGCCCCCGGCAAGCTGCGGCGGCGATCGATTCGAGGGGCGGTGATGCTGTTGACGGTGATGCGGATGCGCAGGCAGCGCGCCATCGTGCGCGCGTTCGAACGGGCCGGTGCGCTCGCGGTGGACAGTGCGCGCAGCGCGGAGGAACTGGGCGCGCGCGTGGACTTTGCCTGGCAGCAACTGGCCAGCCTCGCCGTGCTGCGCAGCCCCGCCTCGGGACGCTGGTTCCTGGATCGGCCCAATTGGCAGACGCTGTGCCGGCGTCGATGCGGGCTGGCGGCGGCCGTGGTGGCCGGCCTGCTGCTGGTGCTGCTGTTCGCGTACTCGATGCGCTGGCGCTAGCCCGTCAGCTTCGACTTGATGATGGCCGAGACCTGGGCCATGTCGGCGCGGCCGGCGGCCTTTTCCTTCACCGCTGCCACCACCTTGCCCATGTCGCGCGGCGAGCTGGCGCCGGTGGCGGCGATGGCCGCGGCGATCAGTGCATCCAGTTCCGCCGGATCGAGCAGGGTGGGCAGGTAGGCCTCAATCACCGTCATCTCGGCGCGCTCGACATCGGCCAGGTCCTCGCGGCCGGCGGCGGCGTACTGGCTCACCGAGTCGCGGCGCTGCTTGAGCATCTTTTCCAGCACGGCGAGAGCCTGGGCGTCGTCCAGTTCGATCCGCTCATCCACTTCGCGCTGCTTGATCGCAGCCAGCACCAGCCGGATCACGCCGAGGCGATGCTTGTCGCCGCCGCGCATGGCGGCCTTCATGTCGTCGGTGAGCTGCTGTTTGAGCGTCATGGCGGGCCTTCCGGTGGGCGGGCGGTCGATTTTACGGAAACAGCAAGGCCGGCGTTGCCTTGCGGCAACACCGGCCTTCGTATCCGGATGCGTGCGGTGGCTGCGAGGGACCGCGCCAACCGTGTTGCTGAGCGTGCGGCGCGAACACGCCGCCGTCCGCCGGGTACCGGCGGAACCGGGAACTCAGTACAGCCGGGTCTTGCGCGAGACGTCGCGCGACAGGCGGCGCAGGTGGCGCTTCACCGCGGCGGCACGCTTGCGCTTGCGCTCCTGGGTCGGCTTTTCGTAGAACTCGCGCTTGCGGGTCTCGGCCAGGACACCGGCCTTCTCGCAGGTACGCTTGAAACGACGCAGCGCGATTTCGAACGGCTCGTTCTCGCGGACTTTGACGTTGGGCATGGATACTCCGGGTGGTAATCTGTCCCGCTTCCGGGACTGTTGAATACGGCGAGCCGCGAAGTATACCGTGTCTGACGACAGATTTTCAAAGCCGCAACCCTCAGCCGAATCCCGCCCGTCCGTGACGGGCAGGCCTGTGCTGGGTATCGAATCGTCCTGCGACGAGACTGGCGTGGCGATCCTGCGCTGGGAGCCGCAGGCGCCAGGCAAGGGCCTGCTGGCCCACGCCCTCTACAGCCAGGTCAGGCTGCATGCCGACTACGGCGGGGTCGTGCCGGAACTGGCCAGCCGCGACCATGTGCGCAAGCTGTTGCCGTTGGCCCGCGAGGCCTTGAAGCAGGCCGGGCTGCAGCCCGCCGACCTTGGCGGGGTGGCCTACACCGCCGGTCCCGGCCTGGTCGGGGCGCTTCTGGTGGGGGCGGCGGCCGGGCGGGCGCTGGCCTGGGCCCTGGGGGTGCCGGCCATCGGGGTGCACCACATGGAGGGCCACCTGCTGGCTCCTCTGCTCGAGGATGACCCGCCGAAGCCGCCATTCGTGGCCTTGCTGGTCTCTGGCGGGCATTCCCTGCTGGTCGAGGTGAGGGCGATCGGCGACTACCGCATCCTGGGCGACACCCTGGACGACGCCGCCGGCGAGGCCTTCGACAAGACCGCCAAGCTGATGGGCTTGCCGTATCCCGGCGGACCGGCGTTGGCCAGGCTGGCCGAGCAGGGCCGCCCCGGCGTGTTCCGCTTCTCCCGCCCGATGACCGACCGTCCCGGACTGGATTTCAGCTTCTCGGGGTTGAAGACCCAGGTGCTGCTGGCCTGGCAGCACTCCGACCAGGGCGAACAGACCCGGGCGGACATCGCCCGCGGTTTCGAGGAGGCGATCGTCGACACCTTGCTGATCAAGTGCCGCCGCGCGCTGCAAGCCACTGGCACATCGCGGCTGGTGATCGCCGGCGGCGTGGGCGCGAATCGCCGCCTGCGTGCGGAACTGGCCGCGGCGGGCGAGAAGGATGGCTTCCGCACCTATTTCCCGCGCCTCGCGTTCTGCACCGACAACGGCGCCATGATCGCGCTGGCCGGCGCGATCCGGCTGGCCAGCGGCCAGCATCAGGGCGAGGCGGTCGAGGTGCGCCCGCGCTGGAATCTCGAGGACTTGCCGGCGGCCTGAGGCCACACCTTGCGATCACCCGTGATCGCAGAAATCAAACGGGCGGCCATCCTTGGCTGCACTCTTCAAATGGCGTCTCACCACTGCGTGCGGCCGGGCAGCAGGCCCTTCAGCTCCGCGTCGGTGAGGTTGCGCCACTGCCCCGGCTTGAGATGCCCCAGCTTCACGTTGACGATGCGCACCCGGCGGAGCTGGGTGACGCGGTAGCCGAATGCGGCCGCCATCAGGCGGATCTGCCGGTTCAGGCCCTGGGTGAGCACGATGGCGAAGCCGAATTTGGCGATCTTGCGTACCTTGCATGGCCGGGTCATCTGGCCGTGCACGCGCACGCCCCTGGCCATCCCGGCGAGGAATTCGTCGGTGACCGGTTTGTTCACCGCCACCAGGTATTCCTTCTCGTGGTGGTTCTCCGCGCGCAGGATCTCGTTGACGATGTCGCCGTTGCTGGTGAGCAGGATCAGGCCTTCCGAGTCCTTGTCCAGCCGGCCGACCGGGAAGATGCGCTGCGGATGGTCGACGAAATCCACGATGTTGTCCTGCACCGCCGGATCGGTGGTGCAGGTGATGCCTACCGGCTTGTTCAGCGCAATGTAGACCGCCTTCTTCGCGGCCGGCGTGGCGGCGAGGATGCGCGCCTTGACCAGCTCGCCGTCCACGCGCACCTCGTCGCCCTCCAGCGCCTTGGCGCCGGTGCCGACGACCTCGCCATTGATGGTGACGCGTCCGGCCGCCAGCCACTCGTCCGCCTCGCGGCGCGAGCACAGCCCGGCTTCGCTGATGTACTTGTTGACGCGCACTTGCCACCTCGATGTGGGAGCGCACCCTGTGCGCGAAAGCTCGCTGCGGTTTGTGGCAAAAGCCATCGCGCACAGGGTGCGCTCCTACGGCGCCCTCACGAGCGCAGGCCCACGCCGCGCTTGAGCAGTTGCAGCCCGAACGCGGCGAGCGCGACCACGAAGCCCAGCATCACCACGAACGCCACACCCACGTGCACGTCGCTGATGCCGAGCACGCCGTAGCGGAATGCGTTGACCATGTACAGGATCGGGTTGATCCGCGAGATCGCCTGCCAGGGCTCGCCCAGCATCTGGATCGAGTAGAAGACGCCGCCGAGGTAGGTAAGCGGGGTGAGGATGAAGGTGGGCACCAGGGCGATGTCGTCGAACTTCTTCGCGTACACCGCGTTGACGAAGCCGGCCAGCGAGAAGATCACCGAGCCCAGCAACACCGAGGCGAAGGTAATCAGCGGGTGCTGGACGTGCAGCGAGGTGAAGAACAGCGCGATGCACAGCACCAGCACGCCCACCGCGAGGCCACGCACCACCGCGCCGGTCACGTAGCCGGTGAGGATCACCCAGTTCGGCATCGGCGACACCAGCATCTCCTCCACCGCGCGGCTGAACTTGGCGCCGAAGAACGAACTGGAGATGTTGCCGTAGCTGTTGGTGATGATGCTCATCATCACCAGGCCCGGCACGATGTACTGCATGTAGGTGTAGCCGCCCTGGATGGTGCCGATGCGGCTGCCGATCAGCTTGCCGAAGATCACGAAGTACAGCGTCATGGTGATCGCGGGCGGGATCAGCGTCTGGGTCCAGATACGCAGGATGCGCGCGATCTCGCGGCGGACGATGGTTTTAAGGGCGACCAGGTTGGCGGCGGCGTTGCTCATGCGGCCAGCTCCTGGCCGTTGCGGCCTTGTTCCACAAGCCGCACGAACAGCTCCTCCAGCCGGTTGGTCTTGTTGCGCATCGAGGTCACCGTGATGCCGTGCGCGGTGAGTGCCGCGAACAGCGAGTTGAGGTCGTGGGTCCGCGCCATCTCGGCCTCCACCGTGTGCTCGTCCACGCGGCGCAGTGCCACGCCGGGCAGCGTGGGCAGACCATCCGGCGCGTGCGCCACGTCGAACACGAAGGTCTCCACGTCGAGCTTGGCCAGCAGCTGCTTCATCGTGGTGTTCTCCACGATCGTGCCGTGGTCGATGATCGCGATGTTGCGGCACAACTGCTCGGCTTCCTCCAGGTAGTGCGTGGTGAGGATCACCGTGGTGCCGGCCGCGTTGATGCCGCTGATGAAATGCCACATCGAACGGCGGATCTCGATGTCCACGCCCGCGGTGGGCTCGTCGAGGATCAGCAGCCTCGGCTCGTTCATCATCGCGCGGGCGATCATCAGGCGCCGCTTCATGCCGCCGGAAAGCATGCGCGCCTGGTCCTGCGCCTTGTCCCACAGGCGCAACTCCTTCAGGTACTTCTCCGCGCGCTGGGCTGCGATCTTGCGCGGGATGCCGTAGAAGCCCGCTTCGTTGACGCAGATGTCGAACGGCTTCTCGAACTGGTTGAAGTTGATCTCCTGTGGCACCAGGCCGATCAGCTTCATCGCCTCGTTGCGCTGCTTGTTGACGGAGACACCGAACACCTGCGCATCGCCGCCGCTGGAATTCACCAGGGAAGACAGGATGCCGATCAGGGTGGACTTGCCGGCCCCGTTGGGGCCGAGCAGGGCGAAGAAGTCGCCGGGCTGGACGGTCAGCGAGACGCCCTTGAGGGCCTCCACGCCGTTGCCGTAGGTCTTGCGCAGGTTGTCGACGACAAGCGCGGGAACTGGGCTCATGGGCTGCACCGGAATGGGCGAGCCTTCTATTATAGCGGGCCAACTTCCGCCCCCCGGTGCAGCCGGGTGTACGCACTGTTTCCCGGAACCCGCTCCATGGCCGACCATTTCCAGCTACGCCTCGTCGACAGCCGCATGCTGGCGCCCACCGTCCGCCACCTCGCGTTCGAGCGCGTGGACGGCCAGCCGCTGGCTTTCGTGCCGGGACAGTTCCTGCAGATCCACTTCCATTACGACGACGGCACGCCGACCAAGCGCAGCTACTCGGTGGCGACCATCGGCGACGGCGCCTCGCCGGTGCAGCGCGTCGAGATCGCGGTGAGCTACGTGGAGGGTGGCGCGGCGACGAAGCTGCTGGGCGAGCTGCCGATCGGCGGCGTAGTCGAGGCCAGTGGCCCCTACGGCCGCTTCTGCCTGCAGGCCGGCGACGTCCACCCGCGCTACCTGTTGCTGGCCACCGGTACCGGGGTCACCCCCTACCGCGCGATGCTGCCGCAGATCGAACAGCTGCTGGCCAAGGGCGGCCGGGAGGTGGTGCTGCTGTACGGCGCCCGCAACGAGACCGAGCTGCTCTATGGCGAGGAATTCGAGGCCTTTGCCCAGAACCACCCCGGCTTCACCTTCCACGGCTGCCTCAGCCGCCAGCCGCGCGCTGTGCCCCGCGCCTCCGACCGCAGTGGCCACGTGCAGGGCGTGCTGGCCGAACTCGCGCCCCACGAAGGCCGCGACATCGCCTATCTCTGCGGCAACCCCAACATGGTTGACGCGGCCTTCACGGCGCTGAAGGAGTTCGGCCTGCCGGTACCGCAGATCCGGCGGGAGAAGTACGTCTCGTCGCGTTGAACCGTGCTGCGCGGTAGCTCCGGATGAATCTGCGTGTCCCGGGATGGCTCGGGCTTGGCAGCCCCGGGGGCTCAGGTTTGTTATCGCACTGTCGATAAAACCCGCATAGACGCAGACGTCTCCATCACCGCCAGTTCACCAGACCTTGTCTGCGGGTCGATCATTCTTGGAAATGTGATGTAACTCACATTTCAGCAAGTGGGACCGGCGCACACCATCAAGTCCACAGGGGAGGTGCCGACAGGCCTCTCTAGGTGCGCGATTTCTCGCGTGCCGGGCGAGGTGGATCATGAACGGTCGATATCGCTGGGTGGTCGGTCTGCTTGTCGCGCTTGCGATGTCGAGCGCGTGGGCGGGTGGCGGAGGAAGGATCGGTTTCGCCGGAGCGGTGGTGGAGCCTACCTGTGCCGCCGATTCGGTGCAGACCGGTTTGTCCGGCCCGCTTTCGCCGCAGACCGGCCAGGCACCCCGCCATCTGGTCTGCGGCCGGACCGCGACCGATCCTGGCCAACCCTATTCGCGCACAGTGCAAGCCATCGACGCGACGAGCATTGCCCATGATCGTCTGCTCGGCTACTTCGCCAGTTACGCGGTAGGGCCTGACGGCAAGCCGGCGGCGAACCTGGTGACACGCACCTACGATTGAGACCGGGCTCGCGCGTTCGTCGCGCGATTCGAGGTGTGGCCGACCACCCGGTCGGTGCGCCCAGTGGGCCCACGACTACTGATAGGTCAGCGTATAGGTGGCCGTGGCACTGACCAAGCCGACTGTCACGCCGCTGCTGGAGTTTTGATAGTAGCGGGCATAGAAAGGCAGGCTCATGCTGCCATTCTGGGTACGGCCTTCAGGGATTTTCGAGCCGAAGGAAACAGGGGTAGAGCCGTCCGATTTGAGGATCTGCACACCTACATTTGTTGCGTACCCTGCGCCGGTGATGTTGTTGATTACACCCAGATTCTTGCCGCCATATTGATTGGCTGTGCTCAGCGTAATGCTGAGATTGGCGCCGGAGACGCAGTTCAATTGCACCTGGAACGGCTGTTGGCCTGTCGTGGAACCAGGGCCGGTGAAGGCCGAGGTGCTGACAGCGGGAAGCGTCACCACGGTGGGATCGACGGCCGCCGTGCAGGTGGGAATCACGAAGTTGATGTTGGTGATTCTGAATATCTCGACGGGATTGGTGCCGCTCGTCATGTCGACATTCCACTGCGCGAGCTGGCCGGCCGGTATGGTCATCTGCTGCGTGGTGCCTTGCTGGCCCTGGGGGATGACACCGGTCACCACCAGCTGCAAGGCGGAAGCCACGCTGAAAGAAACAAGGCCTGTTGGTACGGACGGGTTGGACGGGTAGGCCGACAAGGGTGTGGAAGTATCCGGGTGCAGGATCCGGAAGGACAACCACGGAAGATTGGTCGGATAGAGCGTCTGATCGCCGCCCGTGGGTGGGCCGTAGCTGCTGACGACGCCATTGTTTGTGGCACCGGCACAGTAGAGGACCGGATAGTTTGCAGGAGTGGCTTGTGAGGACGTCCATAGGATGGTGCCTACGGCAGTACCGGTATTGGACAGGACGATCTGGCCACCCGGAGGCGAGAACGTCACAGCGCCGGGACTGTTGGTATCCGAGCAGTCAGCGCGGGCACGACCAGCCAGAACCAGCGCAACCAGGGCCAGCAGGAGTGCCGCCAGCTGGCGCCCGGAATCGGCGCCTCGCCGCGCATGGCCCTGGACGGCAGCGCATGTCGCTCGCTGTCCCGGCGCCCGATGCCAGGGGGATATGCTGACGGTTGCGCTGAAGGTCATGCTCCACCCTTCTTCTGCGGCTGCGCCGCGGCATGGTCTGCGACGCAGGTGGCCTGGATCTGCTGATAGGCCGCCGCGTTCTTTCCGGACTCAGGCAGTGCGTAGGGAAATGCGCAGGCATGCGCCGCGCCCTGCTCATCGTCCCACTGTACGCTGAGCTTGCCACTCGGGCCGACACCGCGCAGCAGGGCTAGTCCGTTTTGGCCAACCACGCCCAGCGACTGATTTTTGGCATCGAATACCTGCGCGCCGAACGGGGCGGGCTGGCCGTCGGGCATGCGGATGCGCGCGATCAGTGCGTGGCCGAACTTGCTCTTGAAGTTCACCATCACCACCGCGCCCGCATAGGGCGCCACGTCGGCGCTGGTGGCGTCAAGCTGAACGCCCAGTGGCAGACCCTGCGGGTCGATCTGGATGGTGTCGAGCTGGTAGGGCGTGAGGTATGGCACCAGCGCGTAGCCGCCGTGATCCACGCTGAGGCCCGGTGCATTGAGGATGTGCGCCCCTGCCGCGCCGGGCATGTGCACGATGGCGACGGTATCGCCGGTCGGCTGGCCGAGAGTGATGCCGCCCGCGTGGACGACCACCGCACCGCTGGCACCGAAGGAGGCCTGCGAGTAGCCGTTGCCGTTGCCGACGCCCGCGTTGAACGTGGCGTAGGGGCTGTTGTAGCCGGCGTTCACGCTGTAGGCGTTGCCGGTACCATTGCCGCCGTGCGAGGAGGTGGCGCCGTAGGTGAACTGGTTCCATTGGCCCAGCGTGCCATTGAGGGTGGCCTGCTCCTGGTTGCCGCTGCTGGTGTCGTGGTTGAGATTGAACGAAATGCTGGGGGCGTGCGGGGTGCTGCCCAGCGGCAGGCTGGCGTTGAAGGACACCTGGTTGTCATAACCGCCCAGCGCCATGCGTCCGCGGCTGACCGAGACGTTGTAAGCCAGGCGTCCGACATGGTTGCTGTAGCCCATCTGATACTGCGTGTCGCTGCCGCGGTGGTTCCAGTATTCGTTGATCGAGGCGTTGGCGTAGAACGAGCCGCCGTTACGCCCCAACTGCTGGTTGACCGTGAGGGTGAAGCGGTTGCGCTGCTGCAGCAGGCCGCGCGCGGTGTAGAGGTTGCTGTTGCTGTAAGCCGTTCCGTTCAGCGCTGCGAGCTGGGTTGGCGTAAGCAGGCTCCGCACGGGCAGGCCGTCGATCGTCTGCACATTGGCGGGCTGGTATTGCAGCGCGTTCATGCCGTGCCTGGCGTAGTCGCGCGCGGTTTCGGCGTCGCTCAGGCTGAGGAAGCCGCCGGTGGAATAGCGGTCGGCTGCCACGGTCAGCGAGGTATTGGTTTCCGGGATGATTTTGCTGTAGCTGACGCGGAAACTTTGCCCGTTGTGCGTGCCGTAGCCCGGGATGCTGGCATGGGCCTGGGTGATATCCAGCGCGAGCGCACCGAAGTGCGTGTTGAGCGCGCCACCCAGCAGCACCGCGGCGTAACCTTCCGCGGCTTGCACGCCGGCGTAGCCGGTGAGGAAGTTGCTGAAGCCGTGCTGCACCGCGGCCTGGATCACGTTCGGCCGATCCTGCAGCGAGGTATCGCGCAGCTGGCCGGCGGCGATGTCGAAACGGGTGACGCCGGACCGCATCAACTGCGCCACCGAGGCGTAAGGCACGGTGAAGCTGTGCTGGCGGCCATCTGCCTCCGTTACGTTCACGATCAGGTCGCCGCCGTAGCCGGTCGGGTAGAGATCGTTGATCACGAACGGGCCGGGGGCAACGGTGGTCTGGTAGATCTGCACGCCGTTCTGGGTCACCGTGACCTTGGCATTGGTGTAGGCCAGGCCATGCACCACCGGGGCATAGCCGCGCAACGACTGTGGCAGCATGCGGTCGTCAGTGACGAGTTGCACGCCGCGCAGGCCGTAGCTGTCGAACACTGCACCGTCGGTGTAGCTGTCGCCCAGGCTCAGCAGGGCGTCCAGCTTGGGCAGCGCGCGCTGCACATAGGCGTCGATATTGTGCCAGTGGCGCCGGCTCGGCTGGCCGGTGCCCGACTGCAGGGAGGCCGTGCTGTCCTGCCGGAACTGCCAGAGGCCGAAATTGAAGCCGGAGCGCAGCCCCAGATAGGTGCTGTCCTGGCTCTGCGTACCATTGGTGGTGCGGTAATTGTTGAAGTTGTAGTTGAGCAGGAACGCGGGCACGCCCGCGTCCCACGAGGCCGGGTTCACCCAGCCGCGCGGCCGCTGGTTCATGTAGGCCTGCGGGACGGTGGCATCCATGCGCAGGCTGGACATGTCGAAGGACATCGTGGCGCCGGGAATCAACTCGTCCAGGCCCACGCAAGCAGGCGTCGACAACTTCGTGGCAGCCGCAGCATGGGCCTTGTCGGGCACCAGGCCCATGCGGTCGAGCAATTGGGTGGTGACGCAGGGTACGGCATTGGCATCGGCGGACGGCGCGACGAAGGATACGTCCATCCGGCCCACCCAGTTCTTGTTGAGGTAGACGTCGAGGTTGTAGATGCCGGGCAGCACGGGGTTGCCATGCTCGAAGCGCGAGAGGTCGGCCGTGCCGCGCCCGGCGCCGGCCAGCATGCTGCGGTCGAAGTTGGCGAAGCCGCCTTCGGCACTGGCGGCGGCCGGTGCGTTCGCAGCGGCAGCGGCGGCCCATGCCGAGCGCGGACAAGCCATAGCGGCGGCCAGCGCCAGGCCGCACGCCACCGCGAGCGCCGCACGGCGCACGATCGGCTGGCGGAGCATGGCGCGCCGCGACATCACGGCCTCACGGTGCCCTTGTGGACATCGGCCGCGCCGTAGTCATCAATGGTGGTGAAGGTGAAGGGCGTGCCGCTGGCAGGCGCCTGCGCCAGGCCCTTTAGCGGCAGGCGCAGATCGCCGAATGGCGCCACCATGCCGGTGGCCCCGTCGATCGCCTTGCCATCAGCGTCGAGCGACAGCTTGCTGATCGTGATGTAGTACGGCGTGGGATTGTGTGCCTCCAGTGCCGTGCCCTGGCCATCGGCGGCCTTGAAGACCAGCTTGTCGGGCGCCTTCAGCGGGTCGCCCTGCAGGCTGGCCGGGCGATAGAACAGCTTCAGCCGCGAACGTATCGCGAACTGCAAATAGTTGCGGCCAGCGTATTGCGAACCGCTGGGCTTGGGTGGAATTTCCAGCACATTCAGTGCGAACAGCGATTCGCGGTCGTTCGGCAGCGGCAGGGAGCCTTGGGTGTAGATGATCCGCAGGCTCTGATCCTTGTGCGCATCCATGCGGAACAGCGGCGGCGTAATCAGGAAGGGCGACTTGGCGTTGTCCGGTGTCGAATTGACATCGCCGTCGTCAATCCATGCCTCGACCAGGGCGGGCCGGTCGGCGTCGTTGGTCAGGCGCACGGTGATCTCGCCCTGCTGGGCGGGAAACACCACGCGAGTGCCGGCGATGACGACACTGGCCTGGGCCGAGCCGATGCCGACGACAAGCGCGGCCAAGGCTGCGCCCAAGGTGCAGAAGAGGCTTTTCATCGAGAGGGTTCCTGCTGGGCTTCGCCAGGTTCGGTATCGGAAACCGGGCGAGAAGGCGTGCCGCAGCCGAGGCGGCTGCGGCACGCGCTGCCGCTTACTGGTACGAGAAGGTAACGGTGGCGTTGGTGCTGACCGTACCGGCCGTCACCGAAGCCGCCTTGGTGTAGTACTGGGCAGTCATGGCGATGGTGCCCGACGAGCCGCTGGTGAGCGCGATATTGGTGGGAGCGTTGGCGTTGCTTTGCGTATTGATGACGGGGCCGCTGGCGCCGCCATTCAGCAATTGAACCTCGACATTGGTGCCGGCGGTGCCGGTGTTGGTGAGGTTGCCGTCGGTAGCGTTGTTGGCAGCGCCAGTGAAGTTCAGCGACGCCGCGGTGGCCGTCGTATCGCAGTTGGTAAGGGTGAGGTTGAAGCCCGTGGCGCCTGCGACGGTGCCGACAGCAGCATTCAAGGTCGCCGTCGTGACGGTGGGCAGCGTCACGGAGCCATTCTTAACGCCATTGACATTGAGCTGGCAGGTGTCAGCGACCACCTTGCCGGTGATGTTGATGGTGCCGGTGTTGGCAGCAGCCTGGGCCGCCGGCACGAAAGCCACCGCGCCGAGAACGGCGGCGAAAGCGGTGGAGAGTAGCGTCTTGGTCATGATGTTTCCTCTGGGTTTCTTGGGCATTGATTCGAGGTTGCAACAGCTTGTCGGTATCTCCGTGGCAGACTTGCGATGCCACTTTTCCAACAGGCGGTGAGGCAAGCTGTCGGAATTCGTGAGAGCAAAGATCGCGCCAAAGTGTGATGCACATCGCATTTTAGCGGCTTCAGGCTGATTGCGCCGGAAGCCACATGGGTCCGCGTTGCATATATGAACGGCGGTTGCGGGTGAACGGAGGCGCCATACTGTGGGCTGCAGGGATACGGCGAGCATCTTGAGCCCAATTGTCGTTAATTTCGCTCTTCCTGCATCCAATTTCCGCATCGGTGGCAGTCCAGGGCAGTCGCGATGTGGGGCTGCTGGATGGCACCGCCCACTGAACCGCAGCTATCCCGACGACCGAATGCGGTCTCGTGGCCTTTGTCCCAGGCGGCTGCCGCCAAGGTTTTGCCGGTGGCCTTCGGCGTCAACAAGTGACCATGAGTTGTCCAGCCGGTAGCTCTGCGCCGGGGCTGGGCACCGGCAGATCTTTGCGAACCCCAGTGAATGTAAAGCATGCTTGACATGACGGATGCGACAACACTACGCTGCGCATGTAAAGCACACTTTACATATCCAGGGGGTAATGCAATGCGCAAGATTCGTGATGCGGTTGGGAGAGTGTTTCGCGTCCTGCTGGTGCCGTTCCTGTTCGCCATCGGCGGGGTGGCAGGGCTGTCGGCCCACGGGGTGATTGCAGCGAACGGCCAGGTCGGCACCTTGAAATTCGAAGTGCACGGCACGCGGGGGCGGCCAGTGATCCTGATCCCCGGACTGGAGGGCGGGCCCTGGGTGTGGAAGGGCACGATCGCCGGGCTGGAAAAGGATCACGTGGTCTACGCGGTGACGCTGGCCGGTTTCGACGGCATGCCGGCGCCGGGGCGCAAGGCCGGGCTGATGGACCAGGCGGACGCCTCGCTGCTGCAGCTGATCGAGCAGCGGCACATCGACCGACCGGTGCTGGTTGGCCACAGCCTGGGCGGCACGCTGGCGCTGCGCTTTGCGGGCGAGCACGCGGCGTTGATCGCGGGCGTGATGGCGGTGGATGGCTTGCCGATCCTCCCCGGCATGGACCGGGTCAGCGCGGAGCAGCGCCGGGCGATCGCCGAGCGCACGCGCACCCAGATGGCGGCCATGACACCGGCGCAATTCCAGGCGGCGGCGCTGGGCTACATGGAGCACGTCGGCACCATCGATCCGGAGCTGGCGGCGCACTACGCGCCGATGAACGCGCGCAGCGACGCGGCGGCCACCGCCGAATACATGGCCGAGGACATGACGGCGGACGATCGCCCCCTGCTCAGGCAGGCGAACGTGCCGATCCTGGAGATCTCGCCGTACTACGCGCCGGATTTCGCCAAGCCGCCGCTGCAGTTCAGCGAGACGCAGAAGGCCGCCTACTACCAGGGGCTGCTGGCGGACGCGCCGCACGCCACGGTGGTCTCGATCGCGCCGTCGCGGCACTTCGCGATGCTCGACCAGCCGGCGAAATTCCAGCAGGTGCTGGGCGATTTCCTCGACTCCCTGCCGACGGGCGTGTCGCCATGACCCGTTCGCACCACCGACGCTATCAGCGCGAGTTCTGGCCGCCGATGATCGCCTACATCGCGATCATGCTCCTGCTGTGGCCACTGCTGGCGAAGGTGCATTACGTCTGGCTGAAAGCCGCGCTGGCGCTGCTGCCGGTGGTGCCGGTGCTGTTCGTGGTGCGCGCGATGGTGCGCCTGGTGCTGGGCAGCGACGAACTGGAGCAGCGCATCCACCTGATCGGCCTGGCGGTGGCGGCTACGGTGGTGAGCACGCTGAGCCTGGCGGGTGGCTTCCTGGCCGCAGGGGGCATCGTCGAGCTGGACGGCACGATCCTGATTTGGGTGTGGCCGGCGCTGGTGCTGACCTACACCATGGGGCGCGCCTGGGCCAGGCGCCGCTACGGCGGCGACTGGGGCGGCGAATGCGACGGCCTCGCCAGGCACTGGCAACTGTGGATCGCGGCGGCGGCGTTCGGCCTGATGGCCTTGCTGGGCTGGAGCCGGCTCGACGATTGGCAGCGGGGGCTGCTGTGCGGCCTGACCCTTTCGCTGGCGGCGTCCGCGCTGGTGCTGACGATCCGCCGCAGCATCAGGCCGGGGGACGAAGCGTGAGCGGCGGACGTTGCCGGCCCGCAGCGCACGCGCTGCAAGGCACGCACCGGCCGGCATGCCGCGGCACCAGGCAGGTTGTCCTGGCGCATGAATAACCACGTGCGCGAACTGCGCGGCGAGCAGGGCTGGTCGCAGGCGGACCTCGCCGAGCGGCTGGACGTGTCGCGGCAGACGATCAATGCGATCGAGACCGGCAAGTACGATCCCAGCCTGCCGCTGGCCTTCAGGATCGCGAAGCTGTTCGGACGTCCTATCGAATCCATCTTCGAACCAGGAAGCGACACATGAGCATGAACTCCAGGAAGCGCATGGCCGTCATCGTGGCCGTGGCGACCGCGATCTTCGCCGCCAACCACGCCGCACGGAAGAAGCCGCCAGAGCAGGGCGCAGCGCCGTCGCCGGGCACCGTTTCCGCACAACCGGCGGTGAAGCCTGCGGCGCCGCGTACCTGGAAACTGGGTTCGCTCACGCTGGCCGCCTGCGACCTGGGCCAGCCGAACAGCGGCCTGAGTGCCGCGGCCTGGTGCGGTTCGTTGGCGGTGCCGGAGAACCGCGCCGAGCCGCGGGGCCGCAAGATCGCGCTGAAACTGGCGGTGCTGCGGTCGAGTGCGCAGGTGGCGGACCGGGACATGCTGGTATTCCTCGCCGGCGGTCCGGGGCAGGCAGCCACCGAATACGCCGGGCCGATCGCGATGGCGCTGGAGCCGCTGCGCGCGCACCGCGACATCCTGCTGGTGGATCAGCGCGGCACCGGCGGCTCCAACGCGCTCACCTGCAAGGCCGGCGACAAGGGCGCGACGAACAGCGACACCGGCTTCGACCCCGACAAGCTGCGCGCCGAGGCGGCAGCCTGCCTGAAGCAAGTGGAGACGCATGCCGATCCGCGCTATTACACCACCACCGACGCGGTGCAGGACCTGGAAGACGTGCGCCGCGCGCTGGGCGCGCCCGAGTTCGACCTGGTCGGCGTGTCCTACGGCACGCGGCTGGCGCAGCAGTACCTCGGGCGCTATCCCGACGCGGTGCGCAGCATGGTGCTGGACAGCACGGTGCCGAACAGCGTGGTGCTGGGCGAGGACTTCGCGCGCAATCTCGACGACGCGCTGAAGGCGCAGTTCGCGCGCTGCGACGCCGACGCCGCCTGCAAGCAGCGTTTCGGCAAGCCGTACCAGACGCTGACCCAGCTGCGCGACGCCTTGCGCGCCAACCCGCATCCGGTCAGCTTCCGCGATCCCGAGACCTACCGGACGGTGCAGCGCGTATTGAGCGAGGACTCCCTGGTCAGCGTGGTGCGCATGTTCGCCTATACGCCGCCCACCGCCGCGCTGCTGCCGTTGTCCATCGACGCGGCCGCGCATGGGGACGTGGGGCCGCTGCTCGGCCAGGCCAAGCTGCTGACCGTGGACATGGCCGACCTCGCCGGCAGCGGCATGTCCTACTCGGTGATGTGCAGCGAAGATGCCGACCTGCTCACGCCACGCCCGCAGGACGCGGACACCTTGCTGGGCACCCGCATGATGGACGCCTACAAGGCGATCTGTTCGGTGTGGCCCAAGGGCGCGCGGCCGGCGGGTTTCCACCAGCCGCTCAGGACTGCCAAGCCGGTGCTGCTGCTAGCCGGCCAGTACGACCCGGTCACGCCGCCACGCTACGCCGACGAGGTGGCGAAACACCTGGCCAACGCGCGCGTGCTGCTGTTCAAGGGCCAGGGCCACAGCGTGATGGCGGCGGGATGCGGGCCGCAGCTGGTGCAGCGCTTCGTCGAGCATCCCGATCCGAAAGCGCTGGACGCCGGCTGCCTGGATCGCCTGCGGGCCACGCCATTCTTCGTCGACTTCAACGGAGCTACGCCATGAAAAGACCTTACGTACTGGCAAACGCCGTGTTGTGGGCGGCTGGGATGGTCGCGGCCGCCGCGCTCAAGGCACCGGTGTTCCTCACCGTCGTCCTGCTGCCGCTGCTGGCCACGCTTTCGATGCAGGCGGCCCGCGCGGACGCCTGCATCCACCGGAGTGAGCTCTCGTGATCGAAGTCAGGGACCTGCACAAGGCGTTCGGCACGGTGAAGGCTGTGGACGGCGTCGGCTTCGCCGCCCGCGACGGCGAGATCACCGGGCTGCTCGGCCCCAACGGCGCCGGCAAGACCACCACGCTGCGCATGCTCTACACGCTGATGACGCCGGACCGCGGCCAGGTGCTGGTGGACGGCATCGACGCCGCGGCCGATCCGCTGGCGGTACGCCGCCGCCTCGGCGTGCTGCCCGACGCGCGCGGCCTATACAAGCGGCTCACCGCACGCGAGAACATCGAGTACTTCGCCCGCCTGCAAGGCGTCGGCGAAGCCGAGCTGCACGCACGCCGCGAAGCGCTGGTCGATGCGCTGGAGATGCGCGACATCCTCGATCGCCGCACCGAGGGCTTCTCGCAGGGGCAGCGGGTGAAGACCGCGATCGCCCGCGCGCTGATCCACGATCCGCGCAACGTGATCCTGGACGAGCCCACCAACGGCCTCGACGTGATGGCTACGCGCGGTCTGCGCCGCTTCATGCAGCAGCTCAAGGGCGAGGGGCGTTGCGTGCTGTTCTCCAGCCACATCATGCAGGAGGTAGCGGCGCTGTGTGATCGCATCGTGGTGATAGCGCATGGCCGTGTGGTGGCCGACGAAACGCCGGACGCGCTGCGTGCGCAGACCGGCGAAACCAACCTGGAGGATGCCTTCGTGAAGATCATCGGCAGCGAGGAGGGCCTCGCCGCATGAACGCCGTCGTTTCCGAGGCACGCCGCGCTGGCGCCGTGCTCACCGTGTACCTGAAGGAAGTGCGCGAAAATCTGCGCGACCGCCGCACCCTGACCAGCGCCTTCCTCACCGGCCCGCTGCTGGGTCCGCTGTTGTTCGTGATGCTGGTCAACGTGCAGATCAACCAGCAACTGGACAAGGCCGACCAGCCGCTGCACGTGCCGGTGATCGGGGCGTCATACGCGCCGCACCTGGTCGACGCGCTGAAGGAGGGCGGCATCGTGCCGGCGCCGCCAGTGGCCGACCCGGGCCTGGCCGTGCGCAAGCAGGACGCCGACGTAGTGCTGCGCATCGCGGCGGATTACGGCAAGGCCTGGCGCAAGGGCGAGCCGGTGCAGGTGGAGATGTTCTACGACTCCTCGCGGCGGGATACCGACAGCGCGGTGGAGCGGCTGGGCAAGCTCGTGGAAACCTATGCCCGGCAGCAAGGCGCGATGCGGCTGGTGGCGCGTGGCCTGTCGCCGAGTACGGCGTGGCCGGTGCAGGTGGCCAGGCGCGACCAGGCCACGCCGCAGTCCCGTGCGGTGCTGCTGTTCGCGATGCTGCCGTACTTCTTCGTGATTACCCTTTTCATGGGCGGCATGTACCTGGCGATCGACCTCACCGCGGGCGAGCGGGAGCGGCAGTCGCTGGAACCGCTGTTCGCCAATCCGGTGGCGCGCTGGAAGATCCTCGTCGGCAAGCTCGCGGCGATCTGCACCTTCTCGCTGGCCAGCCTGGCGATCACCCTGCTGGCGTTTGCGGTGGTGGGCCGCCTCATTCCCGCCGAAAAGCTGGGGATGGAGCTGGACCTGGGCTGGCACTTCGCGGGCACGGTGCTGCTGCTGATGCTGCCGCTGGTGATGCTGCTGGCCGCGCTGCAGACCCTGGTGGCGGCGTTCGCCAAGAGCTACCGCGAGGCGCAGACCTACATTTCGCTGCTGATGATGGTGCCGCTGATCCCCAGCGCCCTGCTGGCCTTCCTGCCGATCAAGGCGCAGGCGTGGATGTACGCGGTGCCGCTGCTGGGCCAGAACCTCGGCATCATGCAGCAGCTGCGCGGCGACGGCGTCGGCGGCGAGCAGCTGCTGCTGTGCCTCGCCGGCACGCTGGCGGCGGCGCTGGTTGCCGCGGGCGTCACCGCGCAACTGTACCGTTCGGAGCGGCTGGCCATATCGGGTTGATGCTTTCCTACAGGGTGGCGGTTATCCATGCCGCCACCGCTTCCGGATGCTCCAGCTGCAGGTGGTGGCCGCCGGTCATGCGTTCGACCGCAATCCGCGGCACGCAGGCGGCGCGTGCCGCCATCATCGCCGGGGGCAGGTAGGGCGTGGCGGGTTGTGCCAGCAGCAGGGCGGTAGGTGCCTCGATGCCGGCGAGCAGCGCCAGGATCTGTGACTCGGCCAACCGGACCGGGGTGGGACGCGTGAGGCGCGGATCGCTGCGCCATTGCCAGGTGCCCTCGGTTCCGCGCATGCCGCGCGCCACGATGGGGCGCGCAAGTCGCGTATCCAGGCCGCTGGCCATGGCGCGGGCGCGGGCGGCCTGCTCGATGTCGCGGAACACGCGCAGGGCCGTGCCGTCGGCAGGGGGCTTGGCCAGGGCGTCGCGGTAGCGCTGCAAAGTGTGCGAGCCGTCGTCGCCCAGCGGACCCAGGCCCTCGATCAGGTGCAGCCGCTCGATCCGCGCCGGCGCGGCGGCCGCCACCAGTGCAGCGATGCCGGCGCCCAACGAATGGCCGAGCAGGCTGCAGCACGGCAGCTCCAGCGCGTCGAGCGCGGCCAGCGCGGCGCGCACGTATTCGACAACGTGGTAACCGGCGCCTGCAGGCAGGTGGTCCGAGTGGCCGTGGCCAGGCAGCTCCAGCGCGATCATGCGGCGATACGGGGTGAGCAGCGGCGCAAGCAGAGAGAAGCTGGCGGCATTGTCCAGCCAGCCGTGCAGGGCGACGAGCGGTGGTGCTTCAGGGTCGCCCCATTCCAGCGCGGCGAGCTCGAGACGGGGCAGGACGATGCGCCGTTCGCGCGGCGTGTTCACACCGGCCAGCCGGCGAGGTGGCGACGCACTAGCGCGGCGAGGCTGTGCACCTGTTCTGCGCCGTCGTTCAGCGCGGGGATGTAGCGCAGTGACTCGCCGCCGGCGTCGATGAAGAAGTCACGGTTCTGCATCGCGATCTCCTCCAGCGTTTCCAGGCAGTCCACCGCGAAGCCGGGGCAGGCCACGTCGAGCCGCCGTACCCCCTCGGCGGCCAGCTGGCGCACGGTGGTGTCGGTATAGGGCGACAGCCAGGCTTCGCGGCCCACCCGCGACTGGAAGCTCAGCAGCATTTGCGATTCGTCGAGTTTCAGTCGTTCGCGCAGCAGTCGTGCGGTGGCGCGGCATTGTTCCGCGTAAGGGTCGCCGAGCCGGACATAGCGCTCGGGGATGCCATGGAAGGACAGCAGCAGCCGGTCGCCGCGGCCGTGCCGCGCCCACCATGCCTCGATGCTCGCCGCCAGCGCCTCGATGTGGCCGGGATCGTCGTGGTAGTCGTTGACGAAGCGCAGCTCCGGTGGCCAGCGCAAGGCCTTCATCGCGTCGGCCACCGCGTCGATCACCGAGCCGGTGGAGGTGGCCGAATACTGCGGGTAAAGCGGCAGCACCAGGAGACGCCGCACGCCTTCGCGTTGCAGCTGCGCGACGGTAGGCATCACCGCCGGAGCGCCATAGCGCATCGCCAGCGCGACCCGCACGCCCGTGCCCAATTCCGCCTGCAACGCGCGGGCCAGCGCCTCGCTACGCCAGCGCAGCGGGGAACCTTGCTCGTCCCAGATGCGTCTGTAGGCATGCGCGGAGCGCCGCGGGCGCAGGCGCAGGATCACCCCGTGCAGGATCGGCCACCACTTCCAGCGCGGATAGTCGATCACCCGGCGATCGGACAGGAATTCGGCCAGGTACGGCCGCAACGCCTTGGCGGTGGGCGCCGCGGGCGTGCCCAGGTTGACCAGCAGCACGGCTGTCTGAACGGACGCCGCGGCGGCAGGGACGGAAAGGCCGGCAGGGCCGGTATAGTGATCGGGGTCAGGCATCGTGGCGGCGGCGGCGAGACTGCGGTGAGTCTGCCACAAGCGCGATGCGCATCCCCGCAACCCCACGACGGAGCTGCCCATGTTCAAGACATCCCTGCATCGCTTGTTGCTGGTCGGCGTCGCCCTGCTGTTGCCGGCGATGGCCGCGCATGCGGACGACGATTCCCCGCTGGTGCGCGCGCAGAATGCGGTGCGCGTGCTCAACGAGATCCAGCAGGCGCCGGACAAGGCCATCCCGGGCGACCTGCTCAAGGACGCGCGGGCGATCGCGGTGATCCCCGACGTGCTGAAGGTTGGCTTCGTGTTCGGCGGCCGTCGCGGCGAGGGGCTGATCTCGGTGAAGGGCCGGGACGGCACCTGGTCGAACCCCAGCTTCATTTCCTTTGGCGGGGGCAGCGTGGGCTTCCAGATCGGTGTGTCGTCCACCGACGTGATCCTGGTGTTCCGCACCCAGCGCGGGGTGGACTCGATCGTCAACGGCAAGTTCACGGTTGGTGCCGACGCTTCGGCCGCCGCCGGTCCGGTCGGCCGCACCGCCTCGGCCGCCACCGACCAGCAGCTGAAGGCGGAGATCTATTCCTACTCGCGCGCGCGCGGCCTGTTCGCCGGCGTGGCACTGGACGGCTCGGTGCTGAAGATCGACCAGGACGCCAATGCGGCGGTGTATGGCCCCGGCATCACCCCGCGGCGGATCTTCGAGGGCGGCGTGAGCAACGTGCCACCGGCGGTGGTGAAGTTTCGCGATGCGCTGGAAGAGTACACTTCCAAGTGACCGCCTTGTGCGAAGATCGGCAGCTCGCGGGCGGAGTCGTTTCCGCCCCGGGTCGCCTCGAGGAACATCATGGGTTTTGACAGCATCTGGCATTGGCTCCTGCTCCTGGTCATCGTGCTGCTGATCTTCGGCACCAAGAAGATCGGCAACATCGGCTCGGACCTCGGCAATGCCGTGCGCGGCTTCAAGAAGGCCATGCACGGGGACGAGGACGAGAAGGCGAAGGAGTCGCAGCAGGCGAAGGAGCAACTGCGCGCGGATCCGCCGGCGGCCTCGTCGGCGAACGCCACGCAGGACCAGCGCGACTCGCACGAGTCGAAGTAAGCGCGGTCGGGCCTGGCGGCGATGATCGAGATCAGCTTCGGCAAGCTGGTGCTGCTCGCGCTCGTCGCGCTGATCGTGCTCGGCCCCGAGAAGCTGCCCGGCGCGGCGCGCACCGCGGGCGCACTGCTGCGCCGCGTGCGCAACGGCTGGGACAGCGTGCGTGCGGAAGTGGAGCGCGAACTGGAAGTGGAAGAAATCAGGCGTGCCGCGCACGAGGCCGCTGCGCGCGCCGAGGCGGCGCAGGCCGAGTTCAAGGACGGTGTGCAGCAGGTGCGCCAGCCGGTCGACGAGGCGGCGGCCACGTTGAAGTCCGCGGCGACGCCGGCTCCGGCAGCCGCGGAAAGTGTGCCGGAAGTACAGCCGGAACTGCCGCTGGGCGAGCCGCCCGCTGCGCCAGCCACGAAGGAGGTGGCGCATGGCGGCCACTGATCCCGACGAGCTCGGCGACGACCTGCAGCAAGGCCTGTTCTCGCACCTGATCGAGTTGCGCTCGCGCCTGCTCAAGGCGATCGCCACCGTGCTGCTCGTGCTGGTGGCGCTGGTGCCGTTCGCGAACCGGCTGTACTCGGCACTCGCCGCGCCGCTGGTGGCGCGCTTGCCGCAGGGCGCGCACCTGATCGCCACCGAGGTGGCGAGCCCCTTCATCACACCGCTGAAGCTGGCGTTCTACGCCGCGCTGTTCATCAGCATGCCGGTGGTCCTGTACCAGTTGTGGGCCTTCGTCAGCCCCGGCCTGTACAAGCACGAGAAGCGCCTCGCGCGGCCGTTGCTGGTCGCCGCGCTGGCCCTGTTCTACTGCGGCTGCGCGTTCGCGTATTTCCTGGTACTCCCAGCGGCGTTCCGCTTCCTCACCGCGGTGACCCCCGCGGGCGTGGAGATGATGACCGACATCACGCACTACCTCGACTTCGTGATGCTGATGTTCTTCGCCTTCGGCCTGTGCTTCGAGGTGCCGGTGGCGGTGGTCATCCTCGCCGCCGTGGGCGTGGTGGATCTCGCCAAGCTGCGCAACGCGCGCCGCTACGCCATCGTGGGCGCGTTCGCGGTGGCCGCGCTCATCACGCCGCCCGACATCACCTCGATGATCATGCTGGGCATCCCGATGTGCCTGCTCTACGAGCTGGGCATCCTGGCGGTGCGCTGGCTGCTGCCAACGAAAGCGGCCGACTGAATCCCGCGCGCGGGAGGCCTTGGTTTTTTCACCCCGATGAAGGTCCGGGTCCAGCGAAGTTTGCGCCGGCCCGGGCCATGCGGTCGCCGGATGACGCGCCACACCTGCCCTTTTGGATCCGCCCCAAGGCGTTCCGCGCGCCGCCCGCCTGTCCTGCCCCGCAGGAATGACGGGCACGCAGCCGCCAGGTTTACGGCTGTGCGGTTGACGTTGCGCCCGCCGGGGCCGCGGCTGTTGGCGCCGCCAGCGGCTCCACCTTGGTCTCGTCGCTGGGCCGCAGCGCCAGGCCGCCCTGTTTGTACAGGTCGCTGGCCACCTGGTAGTAGGCGATCGCGGTGTCCACCTGGCCCTGTTTGATCGGCACCACGGGGGTAGCGTCGCCGGTGGCGAAGTCGGGTTTCAGCTGTTCCAGCCGCTTGCGCGGTTCCAGGATGGTGAGCGTGTCGCCGCGCACGTAGCCCAGCTTCTCATAGGTGCCGGGGAACGCGTGGCCCTGTTCCGGCGTGCGCTGGAACACGTCCTGGCCGAAGAAGCGCGAGCGGTAGCTGAAGTCGAGCAGGCCGAGCAGGGTGGGCGGGATGTCGAGCTGGCCCATCAGCGCGTTCACGCGCTCCGGCTTGAACTGCTCCGGCGCGTAGATCCACAGCGGGATGTGGTAGCGGTTGATCGGGATGCTGGTCTTGCCCGCGCTGGAGGCACAGTGGTCGGCGGTGATCACGAACACGGTATCGGCGAAGTAAGGCTTCGTGCGCGCGCGCTTGATGAAATCCTCGATCGACCAGTCGGTGTAGGCCACCGCGCCCGGCCGCGACGGCGCCTGGAACTTCACCCGCCCGGCCGGATAGGTGTAGGGCCGGTGGTTCGAGGTGGTCATGATGTGCAGGAAGAACGGCTTGCCCTCGGCGTGGATCTGGTCCATCTGCGACAGCGCAAGCGTGTACAGGTCCTCGTCGGCCACGCCCCATACGTTCTGGCTGTGGATGGGCATGTCCTTCGGGATCGCGCTGCGGTCCACCGTCTTGTAGCCGTTGTGGCCGAAGAAGTAGTTCATGTTGTCAAAGTAGCCGTAGCCGCCGTAGACGAACTCCGACACGTAGCCGCGGTTGTTGAACACGCTGGCCAGAGAGAACAGGTTCTCGTTGTCCTTCTCGCGCACCAGCGAATCGCCCGGCGTGGGCGGCACCGACAGCGACAGGGCCTCCAGTCCCCGTACCGTGCGCGTGCCGTTCGCGTAGAGGTTGTCGAAGAAGATGCTCTTGCCGACCAGCGAATCGAGGAAGGGCGTGAGGCCTTCCTTGTTGCCGAAGGTGCCCAGGTAGTCGCCGGACAGGCTCTCCACGCTGATCAGCACCACGTTCAGGTGCTTCTCCGGCCCGCTGGCGCGGATATCGCGGGTGAGGTCGCGTGGATCGTCGCTGGAGAAGCGGGCGTTCGGCGCCTTGAGGTCCCCGCGGATCAGCTTGAACGCCTCCGCGTCGGGCAGCGAGCGGTAGAACTTCTTGTAGTCGAGGTGGCTGGAGCGGAATGCCGCGAAGAACTGGTAGATGCCGTTGCCGGCCAGCTCGTTGACGTAGTTGTTGGCGGTGCGGTCCTTCATCTCGCCATTGACCGCGCCCACCGAGATCACGGTGAGCACCAGCCACACCAGCGGCACGCGGGCGCGCTGCCACAGCGTGCTGCCGTCGTCGCGCGCACGCAGGCCGCGCCGGGAGAGCACGAAGACCACCAGCGCCAGCACCACCAGCAGGGTCAGCCAGGTGCCGACGGGGTAGGACTCGCGGATGTTGCCGATCACCTCGGTGGTGTAGACAAGGTAGTCCACCGCGATGAAGTTGAAGCGCGAACTGAACTCGTTCCAGAACACCAGTTCCGACGCCGCCACGAACAGCAGTCCGTACAGCAGGGCCAGGCCCAGGATGTATAGGCCCCACTGCCCGCTGCCACGGTTGTAGGCCAGCGCGGGCAGCGGCAGGAAGAACAGGAACACCGGGACCAGCGGCCGCACGTCCTTCAGGTGCGCGTGCCACATGAGGTGCAGCACGCCGAAGCAGGCGGCGAACAGCAGCACCAGGATGGCGAGCCACGCCAGCCAGCGCGCCAGCCCCGCCACCGTCGCACGCCGGGTCGGCACCAGCCACAGGAACAGCACCATCGGCCAGGCCAGGTACAGGTAGGCGACCAGGTCGTAGCCCAGGCCCACCCCGAAGATGTACAACCAGTGCAGCGGGTTCGGCGCCACGTTGTGGCCCGACATCACCAGCAGCACGATGCGGGTGACGAAGGAGATTGCGAGGTAGGTGATGCCCAGCCACCACAGCGGCCGGAACCGCTGGCGCAGCGGCGAGGGATTGAACAGGGCGCGCGACACAGGCAGCTCCAGGGGGACAGGGGACGATGAGGCGCCGACTTGGGCCGGCGTCCAGGCGGGCGTCATGCCCGCGCGGGCCTAGATGTTACATTGTTTCATTTTTGCTTTCGGCAATCGCGGCGAGGCGGGCCCGTTCCATCGCCGCACCGATGGCCGGTCCCGCGAGCCCCTGTGCCACGAACGGCGCGGCGGTCACCGTTGCCGCGGCCGCACGGGCGCGCCGCAAACGATCGGCCTGCGGGTAGTCGTCGTGCTCGTGGCTCAGCCGGCCGCGCTTGTCGGCGAAACAGGCGGCGAGGAAGGTTTCCAGCCGCTCGGGCCGGCGCAGCGCGTCCAGCGCGACGAGCAGCTTCAGCACGGTGGCCGGCTTGAGTTCCAGCGCGCGGTGCGCGTTCAGGTGCTCACGGCAGACCAGTTCGGCCAGGGCGGCATGTTCGGTCGGCACCTTCAGCCGCGCCGCCAGCGCGCGGAGCGGTACCACGCCGCGCTGTTCGTGCATCAGGTGCCGCGGCAGCTCGGCGGCCGGCGTCAACGCCTTGCCGAGGTCGTGGGTGAGGGCGCAGAAACCCACCAGGTCGTCGCCGGGCGCGATCGCCGCCGCGGCATCCAGCACCATTTCCAGGTGCACGCCGGTGTCGATCTCGGGGTGGAACTCCGCGCGCTGGGGCACGCCGTAAAGCGCGTCGATTTCCGGAAACAGCACGCGCAGCGCGGCGGCGGCACGCAGCACGCGCAAGAAGGCGGACGGTTGCGCCTCGGCCAGCGCCTTGCGCGTCTCCGCCCACACCCGCTCGGGCACCAGGTGATCCACTTCGCCTTCGGCCACCAGCTGCCGCAGCAGGGCCATGGTCTCGTCAGCCACGGTGAAGCCCAGCGGCGCGAAGCGCGCGGCGAAGCGCGCCACCCGCAGCAGCCGCACGGGATCCTCCGCGAAGGCCGGCGAGACATGGCGCAGCACGCGCGCCTCAAGGTCGCGCGCGCCGCCGTAGGGATCGATCAGCGCACCGTGCTCGTCCTCGGCGATCGCGTTGATGGTGAGGTCACGTCGCGCCAGATCCTGCTCCAGCGTCACCGCGGGGTCGGCGTGGAACTCGAAGCCGTGGTAGCCGCGCCCGCTCTTGCGCTCGGTGCGCGCCAGCGCATGTTCCTCGCCGGTCCGTGGATGCAGGAACACCGGGAAGTCCCTGCCCA
Source organism: Rhodanobacter sp. sgz306013 (assembly GCF_057031145.1). NCBI lineage: Bacteria > Pseudomonadati > Pseudomonadota > Gammaproteobacteria > Lysobacterales > Rhodanobacteraceae > Rhodanobacter > Rhodanobacter sp. sgz306013. Next base: position 65,034 of record NZ_JBXCIJ010000005.1, on the reverse strand, counting down.
CCGGCTTGTAACCCAGTGCCAGCAGTTCGTCCGGGGACGCGCCCGTCACCACGTAATCGCGGTCGCCCTCCGGACGTCCCAGCAGCTTGTCGCGGACCGCGCCGCCGACGAGATAGATGCGCATGAGCGGGATTGTGGCATGCTGCGCGGCGTTCCCTGCGCCCTGCGCGGTTGCCGCCATCATCGCGTCAGCGGCTGCCGCGAGCCGCTGCGGGCACCACGCCGCCCGTGGGCGACGCGGCAACTGCCGGCGCCTGCACCGAACCGGCCCGAGCCGGCGGCGGAGTAGGGCAGTCCACCGGCTTGCGCGGAGTGAGGCTGGTCGGCAGCGCGTAGGCCTGGCCGATAGGTGTCAGCCGGTCGGACATCGGCAGCACTTTGCCGTGCAGGCGCCAGCCGTACATCACGCTGTAGTCCAACACGCGGGCCACGTATTCGCGGGTTTCCTTGTACGGGATGGTGGCGATGAACAGGTCGGGCGGCAGCGCGCTGCGCGCAGCCACCCACTGTTCGACGCGGTTGGGACCGGCGTTGTAGGCGGCGCTGGCGAGCCAGGGCGCACCGTTGAAGCGCGCGGCGACCTGTGCGAGGTAGCGCGTGCCCAGGGCGATGCTCGTCGCAGGGTCGTACAGGCTGTCGCCGCCGGTCCAGGCCAGGCCATTGCGCTTTGCCACCAGGGCGGCGGTGGCGGGCACCAGCTGCATTAGGCCGCGTGCGTCGGCGCCGGAGCGGGCATCGTTCATCCAGGCGCTTTCCGCGCGCAGGATGCCGTAGGCCCAGGCGGGATCGATGCCGGCCTGCTCGGCCTGCGACACCAGGCCGTCCTGGCTGGCCAGCGGGAAGCGCAGCGTGTAGTAACGCATCGCCTCGCCGTGGTTGAGGGTGAATGCCGCACGGTCGTACCAGCCACGGCTGTCCGCCAGTTCGACGGCGAGTACCCGGGTGCGCTCGTCGGCGCCCTCCAGCGCGCGCGACCATTCGCGCCGCGCCAGTTTCGGCAGATCCACGGCAAACAGTTCGAACGCGCGCCGCAGGCCGGGTTGCGCCAGCAGCGCCTGTTGCTGGCGCGGCGCCTCGGGCGAGGCGCGCGGGCAGATCACGTAGGGTTGTTTGAGCTGGTCGGCGGCGAGAAAGCCGAAGAACGTGGTCTCGCTGGCGAGGTCGGCATAGATCGCCTGCGCCTCATCGTCGTGGCCGGTGGCGGCCAGCGCGCGGGCACGGAACCAGCGCCACTCGGCGTCCTGCTGCTGCGCGGCCGGCATCGCCGCGATCGCCGCCAGCACGGCGGTCCAGTCCTGCGCGGCCAGCGCCACGCGCGCGCGCCATTCGCGGGTCGCGTCGGTCTGCGCGGCGGCAGGCAGCGCGATCAATCGTGCGAGCGCGCCGGGGTCGAAATCGGTGGCGTGGAACAGCGCCAGTGCGCGCAGGATCGTGTCGCGCTGGCTGTCGCTGAATTGGAAGCGTGCCTGCAGCTGTTGCCATGCCGCGTCGGCGGCAGGCGTGTCACGGCGAGCCTGGCGCTCCAGTGCCAGCGTGGCGGCCTGGCGCGCGCGCGCGGTATCGGGCCAGCTCGCGGCGGCGGTGACGGCGGATGCCGGATCGCGCAGGGCCTGCGCCAGCCATTGCGCCTCCTGGTTCTGTGGCGCGGGCAGCCAGTTCGCGAGTACGGCGATGGTGCCGCCCTTGCCGGCGTCGGCGGCGCGGTCGATGCGCGCCCACAGCCGCGGCTCCGTCAGCAGGCCCTGGTCGTGCGCGGCCTGCAACACGGGGTCGCAGGCGCCAGGCAGTTCCGGCCGGGTCCACAGCGTGGCGAGGTCGGCGTCGAAGTCGAGTTTCGCGCCGCCGGCCATGCGCGCCTGCAGGGCATCACAGGCGAGTGCGTCGCCCATGCCGGGCTGGTACAGGGCGAGGAAGCCGTTCCAGTCCTGCCGCCGCGCGAGTTCCAGCAGGAAGTCGCGGCGCAGGTCCTGCGCAGGGATCAGCTCGGGATACTTCGCGAGATACGCCTGCACCGTGGCCAGGTCGACCTGGTGGATGTCGTGCTCCAGGGCGGCGGCAGGCAGGTAGGGGTAGAGCGGGTAGTCGTGCAGCCGGCCGGCGTATGCGCGCCAGCTGTCGCCACCCTGCTGGGCAGCGGACCAGGCCTGCCTGAACGCGGCGCGTTGCGCCACGGTGGGCGTGGCCGCGTGCGCGCCGACGGCGGCGAGCAGGGCGCCACAGGCCAACAGCAGGGACGACAGGCGGATAGGGGAATGGCGCCGCGGCGCTGCCTTCGCAAACATGCAAACTCCTTGGTGGCCCCTGTGGCGGATTGTAGTGGAAGCGCCTGAATGCACCGACGTGCGCCATGGCTTGCGCCCGGTGCGTGCCTGATAATCTGGCGCCCCCGCTTCCGCTCGCACAGGCTCGGTATGTCGTTTCCCCCTGCATCCCGCGGCCGTCGCTTCGTCGCTTGGCTGGTGCTGTTCCTGCTGGCGCTGGCGGGGGCGGCATGGTGGTGGGGCAAGGGGCGCCCGGTTGAGCTGCCCGGCGCGCCTTCGGCGCGGATCGCCTGCGTCTCCTACGCGCCGTTCCGTCGGCAGGGCGAGACACCGCTCGATCCGCATGCCTTCATCAGCCCCGCACGCATCGACGCCGACCTGCGCGCGTTGTCCGAGCGATTCGACTGCGTGCGCACGTATTCGCAGGGGCAGGGCCTCTCCGCGGTGCCGGGCATCGCGGCGCGTTACCACATGCAGGTGCTGATGGGCATCTGGCTGGGCCGCGATCCCAAGGCGAACGCCGAGCAGGTCGCCCTGGGCATCGCCACCGCGCGCAAGTATCCGGCCGTGCTGCGCGGGGTGATCGTCGGCAACGAGGTGCTGCTGCGTGGCGAACTGTCGGGTGCCGAGATCGCCGGCTACCTGCGCGAGGTGCGCGCGGCGCTGCCGGCGAGCATCCCGGTGACCTATGCCGATGTCTGGGAGTACTGGCTGCGCCATCCGGAGCTGGCCAGTTCGGTGGATTTCGTGACCATCCACATCCTGCCGTACTGGGAAGACCAGCCGGTGCCGCCGGAGCGCGCGATCCAGCATGTCGAGGATGTCTATGCGAGGGTCGGGCAGGCCTTTCCCGGCAAGCCCGTGATGATCGGCGAGACCGGCTGGCCCAGCGAGGGTCGGCCGCGCCGCGATGCCGTGGCGAGCCGGGTGAACGAGGCGCGCTACCTGCGCGAATTCCTCCGCTATGCGGCCAGGGTGCGGATGCCGTACAACGTGATCGAGGCTTTCGATCAGCCGTGGAAGCGCGCCCAGGAAGGCACCGTGGGCGGCTACTGGGGCATCTTCGATGCGCAAGCGCGGCCTAAGTTCGCGATGCAGGGGCCGGTGGTCGAGATTCCGCGCTGGTGGCTGGGCTGGCTGGCCGGCGCAGTGGGTGCGTTGCTGTTCATGCTCGTCGGCCAGCGCCGCCGGCGCTGGCAGCGCAGTCGCGGCTGGCTGGCGCTGGGCCTGGCCGGCTTCGCCTGCGGCTCGGCGCTGGCCTGGCAAGCCCGGCAGATGGGCTATGCCTGTCGCGATGACTGGGAGTGGACGATCTCCATCGTTGCCTGCGTGGCCGCGCTGTTCACCGCGTTGCGACTGGCGGCGTGGCTGGCCGGGCGGCTGGCGGGTGGGCCATTCAAGCCAGCACCGGCGGGAAGGCTGCGCTTCGCCTGGCTGTTCCTGCTGGCGCTGTACGGCCTGCTGCTGGTGTTCGACGGTCGTTACCGCGATTTCCCGTTGGGCCTGTTCGCCTTGCCCTGCGTGGGGTACGCGCTGACGGCGTGGCTGGACGAACGCCGGCGCCGGCCCTCGCGCGAGGCGCTGTTCCTCGCCGCGTGGCTGCCGCTGCTGGCCGGCGTGGTGGTGGCGCTGGAGCTGGGCGAGAACCCGTCGACCTGGTTGTGGTTCGCGCTCAACCTGCTGATCGCCGTGCCGGTGTTCGCCACGTGGCGACGAGCGCGTTTCGCGCCGGTTCGCGCAGGCACTATGCTCGATGGATCCCATTGAAGAGGACGAAGCCATGCGCCTGGACAAGCAACGCATCGTGGTGACCGGTGCCTTCGGCACCCTGGGCGCGGCGGTGGTGCGTGCCGCGCTGGGCGCAGGCGCCGCCGTGGCGGCCATCGACCACGCGCCGGTGCCGGCGAACCTCGGCGCGGCGCACGGCTTCGGCGGCGTGGACCTAGCCGACACGGCGGCGGCGAAGCATGCCATCGACGCCGCGGCCGAGGCGCTGGGCGGCCTCGATGCGCTGGTGAACATCGCCGGCACCTTCCGCTGGGAGACGCTGGCCGACGGCGATCCCGACACCTGGGACCTGCTCTACCGGATCAACCTGCGCACCGCGGTGGCGGCGAGCAAGGCCGCGCTGCCGTACCTGCCCGACGGCAGCGGCCGCATCGTCAACATCGGCGCCAACTCGGCGCTGAAAGCCGGTGCCGGCGTGGGCGCGTACACCGCATCGAAGTCGGGCGTGCTGCGCCTCACCGAGTCGCTGGCGGAAGAGCTGAAGCCGCGCGGCATCACCGTCAACGCGCTGTTGCCCAGCATCATCGACACCCCCCCGAACCGCGCCGACATGCCCGATGCGGATTTCAGCCGCTGGGTGCAGCCGGAGCAATTGGCAGGCGTAATCGTGTTCCTGCTATCCGATGCGGCGTCGGCGATCACCGGTGCGCTGATTCCGGTCACCGGGCGGGTGTGACCGCGACTCGCCTCTCCTGTCGCGGAGAGGGCCGGTTGGAGGGCGCCAGCGAGAGGCTTTCGCCGCCGTGCCCGTGTCCGCCGGCGGCGGCCTTGCGGACATTTGTCCCGGGCGACGTAGCGGCTTCGGCCCCCTGCCGGCGCCCGAAGCCGCTACGCGGCCGGCGAGAGAGGACCGATCAGCCCGCGGACCCGCTGCTCTCGCCAGAACGCCGGGCAGGCAACCGTTCGCCCGGCGCAGCCAGTTGCACGAGGCGCAGGCAGCCGACCAGCAAAGCCAGAGCCCCCGGTTCGTAGTTGTAGAGCTGCAAGGCCACCGCGCCCAGTGCCGCCGCCAGCCACGCCAGCGCACGCGAGCGGCGCAGCAGGGACAGCAGCGCGGCGATCAGCGCCGCCCCGCCAAAGACATCGTGCAGGAAGCCCAGCACCAGTGCCTGGCGCAGCGCGCACCAGGCGGGCGCCTGCGCGGCGGTGCAAGCCTGCGCCATCGGCGGCGGTTCGATCAGGCCGTAGCGCAGCCATGCCGCGCCCAGGCCCGCCAGGATCAGCAGCAGCCACGGCGTCAGCCGACGCAACCGGTGGACGCTCATCAATGGCCTCCGGGGGGAGCCGGCGGGTTGCCTGCTGGCAGCCGGATCTCCGCGGCCAGCGCGAGATGGTCGGAAAACGCCTGCGGCAGCGTCCACACTCTGTCCAGCGCTACCGAGGGCGAGACAAGGATGTGGTCCAGTGCGCGCCTCGGCTTCCAGCTGGGGAAGGTGGGCGTGGGTTGCATCGGCGGCTGCAGCCGCGTGCGGGCGAACAACTGGCGCATCTCGGCGCTCTCGAGCTCGGTGTTGAGGTCGCCCATCAGCACCACGTGCGGGTGGTCCTGGAGGATCTCGGCGATGAAGTCCAGCTGGCGCGCGCGTGTAGGAGCGCGCAGCGAGAGATGGGCGATCATCACGGCCAGCGCGCTGGCGTCTTCGCCGAAGCGGACCAGCAGGGCGCCGCGGCCGCGGCCGGGCAGCGGATAGTCGATCACCGCGCTGGGCTCGATGCGGCTGATCAATCCGTTGGCGGTATGCGACAGCTTCGCCACTGGCCGGTTCGGCTGGTGGCTCCAGTAGGGCATGCCGGCGGTTTCGGCGAGATAGCGGGTCTGGTTGAGGAAGCCCGAGCGCAGGCTGCCGGCATCGACCTCCTGCAGTCCGATCACGTCGAACTGCGGCAGCAGCGCGGCGAGCCGGTCGAGGTTGTCGATCTTGCTGCGCCCAGGCAGCACCGCATTGAGGCTACGGGTGACGTATTCGCTGTAGCGCTGCACGCTGGCGCCGGCGAGGATGTTGCAGCTCAGCAGGCGCAGGCGGTGCTCGGCAGCGGCGGGGGCGGGGGCGGGGGCGGCGCGGTTCATCAGGCTGCGTAAGGTACACGCGGAAAGCCGCAGCGGACGTGAACGCCCCCGCGGCGGGCGATCACGCGGTCACTTGCCGCCCTTGTCCGCCCCGGCGAGTTCGCGCTTGGCCAGCCACTGCGCCACTGCGGACAGCTCGTCCAGCGTATGGACGTTGGTGACGCGGTACTTGCCGTCGATCACGATGCTGGGCGTGCCGTCCACGCCCCACTTCTGGATCAGCGCCAAGTCGGCCTTCAGCTTCGCGGTGGCGGCGTCGGAGGTGGCGAGGCGCATGAACTCGGCGCGGTTCACGCCCTGGCGGGCGTAGAAGTCGGCCAGGTCGTCCAGCGAGTTCAACGGGTAGTGCTGGGCGAACTTCTCCTTGAACAGCTCGAGATGGGTGCGATCCACCACGCCGAGCTGGTTCGCCGCGTAGTAGGCGCGCGCGAACGGCAGCCACTCGGCGTTGAACGGCGCCGGCACCAGCTCGAACTTCACGCCCTTGGGCAGTGATTCCTTCAGCTTCTCGGCGATCGGCGCGAACTCGGCGCAGTGGATGCAGCCGTAGGAAAACACCTCGGCCACCTCGACCTTGCCCTCGCTGCTGTAGCGCTGGTGCGGGCCGGGCAGGGTGACGTACTGGTCGCCTTCGGTATACGGCGGCGGCGTGCCGGATTGCGCGGTGCAGGCGCTGGCCAGCGCGAGGCCGGCGATCAGGGTGACAGAGCGCAGGCGGGCGAGATGCTTCATCGGGGAATGCTCGGGAACGGTTTCAGGGAGGGCGCGTTGCGGCTCAGGCTGCTCTACTTGCCGGCACCCGCGGCGGCTTCCTTCGCCACCAGCCACTGGGTCAGCTCGATCGCGCGCTGCACGGTGTGCACGTCGGAGGGCGAGAAGCGGTACTTGCCGTCTACCACGATGGTGGGCGTGCCCGGCACCCCGTAAGCCTTGATGAGGTCGTCGGCCTGTTTCATCTTGGTGTTGACCGAGAAGGAGTTGGCCACCGCCACGAACTCCTTGGGGTCCACGCCGTACTTCGCGTAGAACTTCGCGATGTCCTCGATCGTGGGCCAGGCGCCCTTGGGCTTGGGGCGACCGGTCGAGAGGTCGTAGGTGGCCGTTTCGCCGGTCTTCCAGGTGGCGTCGAAGAAGGCGTCGTGGGCCTTGGCGCGCACGCCCAGCGCCTGGGCGGCGTAGAACGCGCGCTGGTACACGGGCCAGTTCTCGTCGGGGCGGAAGGCGGCGGGCAGGTAATGCACCACGGCGTCCGCGGGCAGCGTTTTCTCGATCTGGTCCATCGCGCCGTGGAAGCTGTTGCAGGCTGGGCAGGCGTAGGAGAACACCTCCACCACCTCGATCTTGTCGGTGGCGACGGCCTTGGGCTGGGCCGGATCGATGCGGAAATAGTCCTTGCCCTCGACCCACTTGCCGTCGTCGACGAAAGGCGCGGCGGCCGGAGTCGCGGCTGCCGTCGTTGCCGCGGCCGCAGGCGTGGCCGTGCTTGCCGCAGCGGCCGTGGCGGCGGCAGTCGGCGCGGCACTGGCCGCCGATGAGGGCGCGCTGGCGGTCGCGGGCGCGGCAGGCGCCGTCGTGGCGGAGGTCGCGGGCGTGGTCGGCGTGGCGGTGCCGTTGTCGCCGGAATGGCCGCAGGCGGTCAGCGCCAGCAAGGCGGCGCACAGGATAGCCAGACGCTTCAACATGGGTTACCTCGGTGGTGCGGGGGCACGGGATGCGGACGCACCGGCGTGCCGCCGACGCATCCGTGAAGGATCAGGGCGTGGCGGCTTTCGGCTTCTGCAGATCCGCCGCGGTGGCCGTGTGCAAGCCTTCGATGTAGCTGGCCAGCGCGGCGATGTCGTCCGCGTCCAGCTTCTTGGCGATGGAGGGCATGACCTGCGAGTGCGCATCCGTGCCCCAGCTGGCGCCGTCGTGCCAGGCCTTCAGCGTGGCCTGGACGTATTGCGCGTGCTGGCTCTGCAGCTGCGGGTACATCGCGCCGGGATTGCCGCGGCCGTCGATGCTGTGGCAGGCCATGCAGGCGGGGATGCCGCGCTTGGTGTCGCCCTCGCGGAACAGCTGCTGGCCGTGCTCGACCAGCGCCTGGTCGGCCACGCCCGGCAGCGCGGTCTTGCTGGCGAAGTAGGCACCGATGTCGTGCATGTCCTGCTCGGACAGCGGCGTGGCCATGCCCAGCATGATCGGGTTCTGGCGCCGGCCGCTCTTGAAGTTCTCCAGTTGGCGGACGATGTACTGCTCGCTCTGTCCGGCCAGCTTCGGGTATTGCGGATCGGTGGAGTTGCCGTCCATGCCGTGGCAGGCGCCGCAGGCGGCGGCCTTGCCCTGGCCTGCCGTGGCGTCGCCGGGTTTCACCGCGGCCTGGGCGGTGCCCAGCGCGGCCGTGGAGGAGGCAGGTTGCGCAGCCGTGGCGGCCTTGGCCGGAGCAGCCGTCGACTTGGCGGAATCCTGCGCCATCGCCGTGCCTGCCGCCATGGCGAAGATCAGGACTGCGGTAGAGCCCAGCACGACGGGTCGAAAACCTGCGAACCGAAAACCCATACACTTCCCCTCTCGGAAACTGTCGAAGGCTGCCACCGCTTGCCGGTATCGGCGCCACGGGCAGAAACCATCGGATTATCCACGTGCCTTCGCGCTCCGGTCAAACCATGCCAAACCCGCTGCAAGGCGCGCATTTCGTGCTCGCCGCCCACCGCATCAGCCAGCTGCCTGCCGACCTGGGCGCCGAGGTGGCGTTTGCCGGCCGCTCCAACGCGGGCAAGTCCAGTGCGCTCAACGCGCTCACCAACCACAAGGGCCTGGCACGCACCTCGAAGACGCCCGGGCGCACCCAGCAGATGGTGGCGTTCGCACTGCCGCCGCTGGTGCAGGGCGAGGGCGCGCCGCCGCTCGCGGCGCGCCTGATCGACCTGCCGGGCTACGGCTACGCCAAGGTGCCGGAGGACTTGCGCGCGCACTGGAAGCAGGAAATCGACGCCTACCTGCACCGCCGGCAGAGCCTGCGCGGCGTGGTGCTGATTGCCGATATCCGCCATCCGCTCAAGGAGTTCGACCGGATGATGCTGGACTTCTGCTTTGCCACCGGCCTGCCTTGCCACCTGCTGCTGACCAAGGCCGACAAGCTCTCGCGCAACCAGGCCGCGCAGGCGCTGGCGGCGATGCGCAAGAGCTTTCCGGACGGCCTGCATGCCACCGCGCAAGTGTTCTCCTCGCCCGCCGGCACCGGCGTGGACGAGGCCCGCGAGCGGGTGGTGGAGCTGCTGCGCACGCCGCGCGAATGACGCTTTTCCCGCAGCGGCAGATCGTCGCAGTCCCGAGGAGAAGCGCGATCTAACCCGCGAGCGCGTCCATGAACACCGCGCACAGCGCCTCCATGCCTGTGCGGTCCTCCTCGTCGAAACGCGCCACGTGCGGGCTGTCCACGTCCCACACGCCGAGCAAGTTGCCGTCGGATTTCACCAGCGGCACCACGATTTCCGACTGCGAGGCGGCGTCGCAGGCGATGTGGCCGTCGAACGCGTTAACGTCGCGCACCACCTGGGTCTGCCGCGTCTGCGCGGCGGTGCCGCACACTCCCCGCCCCAGCGCGATGCGGATGCAGGCCGGCCTGCCCTGGAACGGGCCGACCACGAGTTCCTTGCCGTCGTACAGGTAGAAGCCACACCAGTTGAGCCCGGGCAGGCTGTGGAACACCAGCGCGGAGAAGTTCGCGGCATTCGCAATGAGGTCGCGCTCGCCGGCAAGCAGGCCGCGCGCCTGCTGAGCGAGGTCGGCATAGTGCTCGCGCTTGTTCGCGTAAGTCTGCGTTTTCAGTTCGAACATGGTGCGCCTGTGTAATCGGGGGTTGGAGTTGATCGGCTGCCGCGAGCCGATGGATCGGGTGTCGCCGTGACCTCGCCGAACGCAGTCCGGTCGAACGACGATTCGAACGCCGAACCCGTATTATGCGCGGGTCGCCCGGATGAGGATGGAGCATGAGCCTGGTCGAACATCGCGAGGGCATCGAGGCGGGGCGGCTGGACATGTTCGTGGACGGCGCGTTTGCGTTCACGCTGACCCTGCTGGCCATCGGCGGCGAAACCATCCCGAACACCGCAGAGAAGCTGCTGCACATCTTGGCCGGCGTGCCGGCGGCGGCGCTGTGCTTCGCCCAGATCGCCTGGATGTGGCACGGCCACGTGCAGTGGCGCCACTTGTGCACACGGTCCACACGCACGGGCCTGCTGCTGTCGCTGTTGCTGGTGTTCTTTGCGCTGATCTTCGTCTATCCGCTGCACATGGTGTACGGTTCGGCCTGTTACAGCGTGAGCGGGGGCGTGCTCTCCGGCGACATCGCGGTGCGGCTGTCCAGCGACGCGCGGACGATGTTCGTCTGCTACGGGCTTGCCTATACCTCCATGGCCGGCACCCTGACCCTGCTGTTCCGGCATGCCGCACGCCTGTGGCCCCCGGGCAGCGAGGAGCAGCGGCGGGCCGCCATCCGGATGGTGGCGTGGGCGGTTCCCGCCGCGGTCGGTTTGCTCTCGGCGCTGAGCGCGCTGCTGCTCCCAGAGGGGCTGGCGCCACTTGCGGGCTTCGAATATGGCCTGCTCGGGCTGATCGGCCCGGCGATCAACTGGTACAAGCGTAGGCATCCCGCAGGATGAGCATGATGCTGTTCGTCGCCGGCACCGATACCGGCATCGGCAAGACCCACGCCAGCTGCGCACTGCTGCATGCGCTGCGTGCCGGCGGTTTGCGCAGTACCGGCATGAAGCCGGTGGCCAGCGGCTGCATCGAGACCCTGCACGGCCTGCAGAACGAGGATGCGCTGGCGCTGCGCGCCGCCAGCAGCACGCCGTTGCCGCCTTATGCGTTGAGCAATCCGCTGGCATTGCGTGAGCCCCTGTCGCCGCACCTGGCGGCTGCGCACGAGGGCGTGACGATCACCCTGCCGCCCCTGCGTGCCGCGTTCGACGCGCTCTGCGCCGACCATGACGTCGTGGTCGTGGAGGGCGTGGGCGGCTGGCGCGTGCCGCTGGCGCCGGGGCTGTTCGCCTCCGGCATCGCGAAGGCGTGGCAGCTGCCGGTGATCTTCGTGGTGGGCCTCAGGCTGGGCTGCCTCAGCCACAGCCTGCTCAGCGCCGAGGCGATCCTGGCCGACGGTTGCCGCCTCGCCGGCTGGATCGGCAACCGCATCGACCCGGCGATGGACGCGGTGGAGGAGAACCTTGCCACCTTGCGCGAACTGCTGCCCGCGCCTTGCCTCGGCGTGCTGCCGCACAGCGTGGCGCCGGCGCAGGCCGCCGGTGGGCTCGACCTCACCGGATTGCTCGCCTGAATTCACATCCGGCATGCCGCGGCTTGCGCATGCTGGCGAACAGGCACAAGGGGGCGCCATGAGCAGCCGCAACCACTACTACCTTTCCGTCGCCGACCTCACCCGTGCGCGCGGCAGCGATCCCGCGTTGCGTTGGGAGGGCGCCGGGCCCGCCGATTTCGCCGCCGCGCTGGAGGAGGCCTTGCGCAGTCCGGCGCTGTTCGAGCGCTGGCGCGCGCGGCAACCGGAGCCCGACGAGGTCGATCCCGCGCTGGGGGCTACCGATGCGCAGGCGCAGGTGCATGCCAAGGTGGCCGATCTGCATGTCGAGGTGGACGTGCAGACCAGCCTGCCGATGAGCCTGTTGCGCCAGCGCCTGAACTGGCTGATCGGCGCGGCGTGGCAGTTGCGCGACGTGCGCCCGGGCTAAGGGCCTGTCCAGATCCCTGCGTGGCCGGGACGGCGCGCGCCGTCCCGCACGAAGTTTCGTCGCGCTGCGGCTGGCAAAACCCGGCACGGTATCGCTACAGTCGGCGGCCGCCATTTCACTCCGCCGCCTCACGGCGCACCGACCGGGAATACAGCATGTTCCGTCCACGCATGATCGTCGTCGCCACCAGCATCGCCCTCGCTGCCTGTTCGCAGGGTTCGAACGAGGCGGGCAAGTCCGCGCCGGCACCGGCTTCCACCGCGCCGGCCAGGGCGGCCAGTGCCGCCGTGCCAGTGGCCGATGCCAATGCCGCCAATCCGTTCTTCACCACCAGCACGCTGCCGTTCCAGGCGCCGCCGTTCGACAAGATCAAGGACAGCGACTATCAGCTGGCGATCGAGAAGGGTATGGCCGACCAGCTCGCCGAGTGGCAGAAGATCGCCGACAACCCCGAGCCGCCCACGTTCGAGAACACTTTCGTGGCACTGGAGAAGTCCGGGGCGCTGTTCAACCGGGTGATGGCGGTGTTCAACGGCGTCACCGCGGCCAACACCGATGATGTGCTGCAGAAGGTGCAGGAAGCGGAGGCGCCGAAGCTGGCCGCGCATGACGACGCCAAGTACCTCGACGGCAAGCTGTTCGCGCGCATCCAGAAGGTCTACGACGCGCGTGCCACGCTGAAGCTCGATCCCGAGTCGCTGCGCCTGGTCGAGGTGACTTACCGCAGCTTCGTGCAGCACGGCGCCAAGCTGTCCGACGCCGACAAGGCCAGGCTGAAGGCACTCAACCAGCAGGAATCCACGCTGGAGGCGCAGTTCAACAGCAAGCTGCTCGCCGCCGCCAAGGACAGTGCGCTAGTGGTCGACGACAAGGCCAAGCTGGACGGACTGTCCGACGAGGACATCGCCGCCGCCGCGCAGGCCGCCAAGGATCGCGGGCTTGCCGGCAAGTGGGTGATCACGCTGCAGAACACCACCCAGCAGCCGGCGCTGCAGAGTCTCAAGGACCGCGCCACCCGCAAGGCGCTGTACGAGGCATCGTGGAACCGCGCCGAGCTGGGCAACGCCGACGACACCCGCGACATCATCGAGCAGCTCGCGCAGATCCGCGCGCAGGAAGCCAGGCTGCTGGGCTTCCCGAACTACGCCGCGTGGACGCTGCAGGACCAGATGGCGAAGACGCCGGGAGCAGTGATGGGCTTCATGGACAAGCTGGCGCCCGCCGCGGTGGCCCGTGTGAAGCAGGAAGCCGCCGAGATCCAGGCGCAGATCGACAAGGACCAGGCCGCGCTGCACCAGCCCACCTTCAAGCTGCAGCCGTGGGACTGGCAGTACTACGCCGAGCAGGTGCGCAAGGCCAGGTACGACCTCGACGAGTCGCAGATCAAGCCGTATTTCGAGCTGGACAACGTCTTGAAGAACGGCGTGTTCTACGCCGCCAACCAGCTCTACGGCCTCACCTTCAAGGAGCGCCACGACATCCCGGTTTACAACCCGGACGTGCGCGTGTTCGAGGTGTTCGACAAGGACGGCAAGTCGCTGGCGTTGTGGTACTGCGACTACTTCAAGCGCGACAACAAGCAGGGCGGCGCCTGGATGGACAACTTCGTCCAGCAGTCCAGGCTGCTCGGCACCAAGCCGGTGATCTACAACGTCGCCAACTTCACCAAGCCTGCGGCGGGCCAGCCGGCGCTGCTGTCGTGGGATGACGTGATCACCATGTTCCACGAGTTCGGCCATGCCCTGCACGGCATGTTCGCCGACGAGCAGTACCCCACCCTGTCCGGCACCGCCACCGCGCGCGACTTCGTGGAGTTCCCCTCGCAGTTCAACGAGCACTGGGCCACCGATCCCAAAGTGTTCGCCAACTTCGCCAAGAACTACCAGACCGGCGCGCCGATGCCGCAGGCCCTGGTGGACAAGATGCGCAAGGCCGGCAAGTTCAACAGCGGCTACGACATGACCGAGCTGGTCGCCGCCGCCATGCTCGACATGAACTGGCATATGCTCGGCGCCGACGCGCCCAAGCAGGACGCGGACAAGTTCGAGGCCGCGTCGCTGAAGAAGGACGGCGTGGACCTGAGCTACGTGCCGCCGCGCTATCGCTCGAGCTATTTCCTGCACATCTGGAGCAACGGTTATTCCGCCGGCTACTACGCCTACCTGTGGACGCAGATGCTGGCCGACGACGCGTTCCAGGACTTCAAGGAGCACGGCGGCCTCACCGCCGAGAACGGCCAGCGCTTCCGCGACATGATCCTGTCGCGCGGCAACACCGAGGAATTGTCCAAGCTCTACAAGGACTGGCGTGGCCAGGACCCCAGCATCGAGCCGATGCTGATCAATCGCGGCTTGAAGGACGCACCGAAGAAGAAATAAGGCGCCATGCGTGCGTCACGAAAAAGGCCGGCGTCGCCGGCCTTTTTCGTGGGTGTTCAGTACGCGAATTCCCTGAACACCGGATCCACGCTGCCGCCCCACGCGCCGTGGAAAAGCTCCAGCTTGCGTTCGGCAGGCGTCTGGCCGGCCTCGACGATTTCGATCAGCGGTTCGAGGTAGATGCGTTCGTCGGCGCCATTGCGGTTGAGCTGGCCTCGGCGCGCAAGGCCGTGGGCGGCGATCTTCAGCGTCTCGCTGGCGAGGTCGCGTACCGTGCCGCGGCGGAACGGCAGGTGCAGCGCCTGCTTCGGCACGCCGTCGCGCAGGGCGTGGCGCTCGGTCATCGTGAAGTCTTTGACCAGGTTCCACGCCGCGTCCAACGCCTCGTCGTCGTAGAGCAGGCCGACCCAGAACGCGGGCAGTGCGCACAGGCGGTTCCACGGGCCGCCGTCGGCGCCGCGCATTTCCAGGTACTGCTTCAGCCGCACTTCGGGGAAGGCGGTGGTGAGGTGGTCGGCCCAGTCCTTCATGGTGGCCTTGGTGCCGGGCAATGCGGCGAGTTCGCCGGCCATGAAACGCTTGAAGTCCTGGCCGGCGAGGTCGATGTACTTGCCGTCCTGGTAGCTGAAGTACATCGGCACGTCGAGGATGTAGTCGACGTAGCGCTCGTAGCCGAAGCCGTCCGCGAACACGAAGTCCAGCATGCCGGTGCGGTCGGCGTCGGTGTCGGTCCAGATGTGCGAGCGGTAGGACAAGTAACCGTTTGGACGTCCTTCCGTGAACGGCGAGTCGGCGAACAGCGCAGTGGCGATCGGCTGCAGCGCGAGGCTGGTGCGGAACTTCTTGATCATGTCCGCTTCGGACGAGAAATCCAGGTTCACTTGCACCGTGCAGGTGCGCGTCATCATGTCCAGGCCCAGGTTGCCGACCTTGGGCATGTACTCGCGCATGATCTTGTAGCGGCCCTTGGGCATCCACGGCATCTCGTCGCGCCGCCACTTCGGCTGGAAGCCCATGCCGAGGAAGCCCAGCCCCATGCCGTCGGCCACCGAGCGCACTTCCTCCAGGTGGCTGTTCACCTCGCAACAGGTCTGGTGGATGGTTTCCAGCGGCGCGCCGGAGAGCTCCAGCTGGCCGGCGGGCTCCAGCGTGATGTTGGCCTTGCCGCGGGTCAGCGCCACCGGCGTCTCGCCCTCGCGGGCAATCTCCCAGCCGTGGCGGGAGGCAATGCCCTCCAGCAGGCTGCGGATGCCGCGTTCGCCCTCGAATGTGGGCGGCTTCAAATCGTCGGTGCGGAAGCCGAATTTCTCGTGCTCGGTGCCGATGCGCCAGGCTTCGCGCGGCTTCTCGCCGGCGGCGAGGTAATCGACGAGCTGCTGGCGGCCGGCGATCGGGGTGCTCTTGACGGCACTGGGTATGGACACGGGCACGGCCTCGCAGGGTGAGGCACCGACTATGGAGGCGCCGCGCGGCGACGAAAAGGGGTTGACGGAAAATATTTGTACGCGGCGGTACAGGTGGTTGTTGCCGCCGTGTCGCGCAAGCCCGTCAGGGGGCGGTGTTGGCGGTCGGCGCGGGACAGGCCAGTCGCTGCACCAGCGCAGCCGACAGATGCTGGCGGCGGCCGATGCTGGCCAGGCTGGCGCCGGGTTTGCGGATGCGGCGATCGTCCACGCAGGCATTGGCGCCGTGGTCGAGCAGGCGTTGCGCGATCCCGGCGTGGCCGGCGACGACGGCGGTGGTCAGGGCGTCGGTGGTGTTGGGCGCTGCGCGCGCCATGACGTTGGCATGGTGGCGCAGCAGTACGTCGAGCGTGGCTGCGTCGTCGCACGTGACGGCACCGAGCAGGGCGGGGCCGACCAGATTTCCGTCGTTGCGCATGAGGCCGGCTGCCTTGAGTCCGGTCACCGCGCGGGGACCGAAGCGCGGATCCTGCGCCATGGCGCTTTCGGTTCGATGCTCGAAGCTGCTCTTGAACGGTGGCAGCCGCGCCATGCCGTCGACAGTGGCGCCATCGTCCAGCAGGCCATCGACCACCGCGGGCTGGTAGGCATTGGCGGCGGTGAGCATGGCGACCTGGCGCCAGTGGATTTGTTCGGCCACGGGCAGCGCGCTCAGGCCCCGCCGTACCTGCGGCAGCCTGCCATCGATGGCGTCGACCATCACGGCGGCGACGGCGGGAGGCGCGTCGTAGGCATCCAGCAGCCAGACTTCGCGGATCGTGGGCAGCGCCTGGCGGCAAAGGTTGCTGGCGGCAGGTGCGGTTTCCGCGGCGATGACGGGTTGCAGCACACAAAGCGCACTGGCGATCAGTGCGAAACGAGCAAGCATTCTGTGTCTCCTCGTGTGGCTTCCGCAGGTCTTGCGCGGCAAGTCTGGGGCTGGCGGTGGATGGCGGCAAGCGGTGGGTCGTCCACGGTGCCGGAAACGACAAGGCCGGCGCATTGGCCGGCCTTGTCGCTGATGCCCGCGGAAGGGCGAACCCTCAGCGCTTCATCGAATTGAAGAACTCGTCGTTGGACTTGGTGTTCTTCATCTTGTCGAGCATGAACTCCATCGCGGCCAGCTCGTCCATCGGGTGCAGCAGCTTCCGCAGGATCCAGATCTTGGCCAGCATGTCCGGTTCGATCAGCAGGTCTTCGCGACGGGTACCCGAGCGGTTGATGTCGATGGCGGGGTAGACGCGCTTCTCGGCGATGCGGCGGGAGAGGTGCACTTCCATGTTGCCGGTGCCCTTGAACTCCTCGTAGATCACCTCGTCCATCTTGCTGCCGGTGTCGATCAGCGCAGTGGCGACGATGGTGAGGCTGCCGCCTTCCTCGACGTTGCGCGCGGCGCCGAAGAAGCGCTTCGGGCGCTGCAGCGCGTTCGCGTCCACGCCGCCGGTGAGCACCTTGCCGGAGCTTGGGACCACGGTGTTGTAGGCGCGGGCCAGGCGGGTGATCGAATCGAGCAGGATCACCACGTCGCGCTTGTGCTCGACCAGGCGCTTGGCCCGCTCGATCACCATCTCGGCCACCTGCACGTGGCGCACGGCGGGTTCGTCGAAGGTGGAGCTGATCACCTCGGCGCGCACGGTGCGGGCGATCTCCGTCACTTCCTCCGGGCGCTCGTCCACCAGCAGGATGATCAGGTGCGCGTCGGGGTGGTTGTACTGCAGCGCCTGGGCGATGTTCTGCAGCATCATGGTCTTGCCGGACTTCGGCTGCGACACGATCAGGCCGCGCTGGCCGCGGCCGATCGGCGCGACCAGGTCGAGGATGCGGCCGGTGATGTCCTCGCTCGAACCGTTGCCGCGCTCCAGCCGGAAGGCCTTGCGCGGGAACAGCGGGGTGAGGTTCTCGAACAGCATCTTGTTCTTGGACGCCTCCGGCGGGTCGCCGTTGATGTCGTCCACGCGCAGCATCGCGAAGTAGCGCTCGCCTTCCTTGGGGTGGCGCACGCGACCGGTGATGTAGTCGCCGGTGCGCAGGTTGAAGCGGCGGATCTGGCTGGGGCTGACGTAGATGTCGTCGGGGCCGGCCAGGTAAGACTCGTCGGCCGAGCGCATGAAGCCGAAGCCGTCCTGCAGGATCTCCAGCACGCCCTCGGCCCAGATGCCGCCGCCGGAGCGCGCGTGCGCCTTGAGGATGGAGAAGATCACGTCCTGGCGGCGGGCGCGCGCCACGCCTTCCTGGATGCCCAGCGATTCGGCGAAGGCCAGCAGCTGCGGCGCCTTCATGCGCTTCAGCTCGGTGAGGTTGATCAGGCGGTCGTCCGCACCCGGATCGGCGTTGTCGTCGTCCATCGGCAGGCCGTGCGGGTTGTTGTAGCGCGGATTGTTGCCGCCGCCGCCCTGCGGGCGCTGTTGCTGGTTGCGCTCGTGGCGGCGGCGACGGCCGCGGCCCTCGCGCTGCTCGGCGTTGCGGTTGTTGCCGTTGTTCTGGCCTTGCCCCTGCGGGTTCTGCGGCTGACCCGGCGCGCGCGCCTCCGACGGAGCGGCAGCTTCGCCGGCGGGCGTGGCTGGTGCGTTGGCGGGCGGCGGCACCGGTGCGGGCTGCTCGAACAGCGGCGCGGTCGTCGCTGCCGGCGCCTCGCTGGCGGCCGGCTTGGCGCCGCGCGACTGGCGGCGCGGCGCGCGCGGACGCGACTCGGACGGATTCTCGGCGCCGCCGGCGTCGTTCGGGGTGGTGTTATCGGTATCGGACACGGGCAAACCTCGCGGGGCGCCGTTGGGAAACAGGAGGGAAGGTGTGCGTCGCGCCAAGGAAGGAGCAGGGGGATCGGGATGATCCCGGCAGACGCGCAAGCAATCTAGCACCCGCCGCGCATGGCCGTAAAGCGCGCGGCGGCGGGTGCAGGGGCGCTCAGAGCGCCTTGTCGATCATCTGGGCCAGCTGGCCCTTGCTGACGGCGCCGATCTGGGTGGCCTCGACCTTGCCGTTCTTGAACACCATCAGGGTGGGGATGCCCCGCACCCCGTAGGTGCGGGGAGTCTTCTGGTTGTGGTCGATGTTGAGCTTCACGATGCGCAGCTTGCCCTGGTACTGGCCGGCCAGCTCGTCGAGGATCGGCGCGATGGCCTTGCACGGACCGCACCATTCGGCCCAGAAGTCCAGCAGCACGGGGGTGTCGGACTGCAGCACTTCCTGCTCGAAGGCGTCGTCGCTCACATGGGTAATCAGGTCGCTCACCGGGATCTCCGAAAGACGGGCGGAAGGAAGGATTGACGACCACGCGGCCAGCATCAGCTACACTGGGGCGCCCATGAAGCGCGGGTCGAACCGGGAAAGAGGGGCTTTGGTCATTGCGGCCCGGGGCCTCATTGCAACGTAACTCGGGGCGCGATTCAAGCGATTCAAGGGCGGCAACGGACGGTTCCGTTGACATAGGCGAGGCGGCTCAGGCGTTTGCGAAACAAACGCGCCATACGGGCCTGTCGAGTCGTTTCGCCTATGCCAGCGGGGCTGCCGGTTGCGCCGCCACCGTTTCGGCGCCCTGTGCGACCCCGGAGCACCGGCAGGCAAGCCCGACCCGCCTGCCGTGCACCGCACGCCGCCACGCGCCGCTCATCCACTCGCTCCGTGCCGCCCCCGGCGGCGGAGCCGGGCCGGCCATGACGCCGATGCCCGCATCCCACCGGCTTTTCCATTCCATGTCGCAAACCGTACTTACCGATACCTTCTTCACCAACTTCGAACTCCATCCGCTGCTGCAGCAAGGCCTGGCCGACGCCGGCTTCACCCGCTGCACGCCGATCCAGGAACTGACCCTGCCGGTGGCGCTGGCCGGCCGCGACGTCGCCGGCCAGGCGCAGACCGGTACCGGCAAGACCTGCGCCTTCCTGGTCGCGCTGATGAACCGCCTGCTGACCCAGCCCGCCGTGGCCGAGCGCAAGGACAGCGATCCGCGCGCGCTGGTGATCGCGCCCACCCGCGAGCTGGCGATCCAGATCGACAAGGACGCGCGCAACATCGGCCGCCATACCGGGCTGAGGACCGCGCTGATCTACGGCGGTGTGGACTACGACAAGCAGCGCCAGCAGTTGCACGACGGCTGCGACATCATCATCGCCACGCCCGGCCGCCTGCTCGACTACTACAAGCAGCAGGTGTTCGGCTTCAACGGCGTCGAGGTGATGGTGATCGACGAGGCCGACCGCATGTTCGACCTCGGCTTCATCAAGGACGTGCGCTACATCTTCCGCCGCCTGCCGGCGCGCGAGCAGCGCCAGGTGCTGCTGTTCTCCGCCACGCTGAGCCACCGCGTGCTGGAGCTGGCCTACGAACACATGCACGAGGCCGAGAAGCTGGTGGTGGAGAGCGACAACGTCACCGCCGACAAGGTGCGTCAGGTGGTCTATTTCCCGGCCAAGGAGGAGAAGCTGCCGCTGCTGCTGAACCTGATCGACAAGCACCAGCCGTCGCGCAGCATCATCTTCGTCAACACCAAGGCCGCTGCCGAGCGCGTCACCGAGCGCGTGAAACGGCACGGCTGCCGCGTGGGCGCGATCTCCGGCGACGTGCCCCAGCTGAAGCGCCAGAAGTTGCTGCAGCGTTTCCAGGATGGCCAGCTCGACATCCTCGTCGCCACCGACGTGGCGGCGCGCGGCCTGCACATCCCGGCGGTCAGCCACGTGTTCAACTACGACCTGCCGCAGGACGCCGAGGACTACGTGCACCGCATCGGCCGCACGGCCCGTCTGGGTGCGGAGGGTGACGCGGTCAGCTTCGCCTGCGACCTGTACGCGATGAGCCTGCCCGACATCGAGGCCTACATCGGCCAGAGCATCCCGGTGGCGGCGATCGAACCGGAACTGCTGGTGATGCCCAAGCCGCGCGAGGTGGATGCCGAGTTCGCCGCCGCCGCCGCCGCCGACAGCGCCGCGTTCGGCGACCGCGTCGAGCCGCGCCATGACGACAAGAAGGGCGGGCGCCCGCGCCGCGGCGAGCGTAGCGGCGAACGCGCGCCGCGCGAAAGCCGCACGCACGAGCCGCGGCCGCCGCGCGCGCCCCGTCCCGAACCGGCGGCGGCCGAAGCCGCCGCGCCGGTCGCCGTGGCAGAGAACCACGGCGCCGCAACCGTCGCCGAGGGCGAGCGCAAGCGTCGCCGCCGGCGCGGTGGCCGCAACCGCCGCCGCGAGGGCGGCGACGTGGCAGCCAACGCCGTGCAGGGACAGCCGCAGGCGAAGCCGGCGGAAGCCGGCCGTCCGCCGCGCGGCGAGCGTCGCCCCGCGCGCGCGACTGCGCCGGACGAGGCAGTCGCGGCCGCTGGCGCACGCCCCTCGCGCCAGGTGGCCGCCACCGCCGGCGACCACCCCCACGCGAACAAGCCCAGCCTGTTCCGTCGCCTGACCCGGCTGTTCACGGGACGCTGAGCGGAGCGACTGAACGGTCGCCCCGCCGATCCACTCGGCGAGGCGACCTGCGCGCCTGCATCCCGTATCCTTGCCGGAATACGGCAGGCAGCGGCGGGGACGCGCGGTGATCCAGTTCGAGCAGGTGAGCAAGCACTACGAGGGCGGCCACGAGGCGCTCTCGCAGCTTTCTTTCACCATACCCACGGGCGAAATGGCCTTCATCACCGGCCACTCCGGCGCCGGCAAGAGCACCCTGCTCAAGCTGCTCGGCGTGATCGAGCGGCCCAGCCACGGCATCATCACGGTGGACGGCCAGAGCCTGGCCAAGGTGCGCGGTCGCGGCGTTCCCAGACTGCGCCAGCGCATCGGCATGGTGTTCCAGGATCATCGCCTGCTGATGGACCGCACGGTGTTCGCCAACGTCGAGCTGCCGCTGACCATTGCCGGGATTGCGCGCCAGGAGCGCGGCCGACGCGTGCGCGCCGCGCTGGAGAAGGTGGGCCTGCTGTCCTACGAGCGCCAACTGCCGGCCACGCTGTCCACCGGCGAGCAGCAGCGGGTGGGCATCGCGCGGGCGATCGTGGGGCGGCCGTCGCTGCTGATCGCCGACGAGCCTACCGGCAACCTCGACCCGCAATTGGCGGTGGAGATCATGGGCCTGTTCGCCGAGTTCCAACAGGTGGGGACCACGGTGCTGATCGCCAGCCATGACCTGCCGCTGATCAAACGCATGCGCAAGCGCGTGGTGGTGCTCGACCATGGCCGGCTGGTGGCGGACCTTGCCGCCGAGGAGGTGCTGTGATGGCAGCCGCCGATGTCCGCCGCGATGCAGAGGCGTCGCCGCGCAACGAAGCCAGCCACGCCCGTCGCGTGGCCAGCTGGCGCGAGCACCACGGCTGGAGCGCTGCGGCCAGCCTGCGCCGGCTCGCGGGCCGCCCGCTGGGCAGCCTGCTCACCATCGCGGTGATGGGCCTGGCGCTGGCCCTGCCGCTGGCGTTCTACCTGCTGCTGGGCAACGTGCAGCAGCTCGGCCACGCGCTGGGCCAGGACCAGGCGATCAACGTGTTCCTGCAGCCGGACCAGGGCGAGTCGCAGGCTCAGTTGCTGGTGAAGCAGCTCGGTGACCGCTCCGACGTGGCGTCGGTGTCGGTCAAGACCCCCCAGCAGGGACTGGACGAGCTGGCCAAGCTGCAGGGTTTCTCCGGCGCGCTGGACGCGCTGGACCAGAATCCCTTGCCCTGGGTGCTGATGGTGCAGCCGAAGCAGGGCCTCGATGCCGCAGCGGTGGAGCGGCTGGTGGGCGACATGCGCGAATTGCGCAGCGTGGCCCAGGTGCAGGACAGCGGCACCTGGCGGCAGCGGCTGGATGCGCTGCTCGGCGTGGGTGACCGCGTGGTGATCGCGCTGGCGCTGATGCTGGCGCTGGCCGCCCTGCTGGTGGTGGGCAACACGGTGCGGGTGGACATCGCCAGCCGCAGCGAGGAGATCGGCGTGTTGCTGCTGGTGGGCGCCAGCGGCGCCTTCGTGCGCCGGCCCTACCTGTATGCCGGCATCTGGTACGGCCTGTTCAGCGGCATCCTCGCGGCGCTGCTGGCGCTGGCGATCGAATTCGCGCTGAGCGGACCGGTGGCACGGTTGAGCCAGGCTTATGATGGCAAGCTGCACATCGGGGGGCTGCCGGCGTGGCTGCTGCTGGCGGTGCCGCCGGCGGCCGCGGCGCTGGGCTGGCTGGGGGCGCGGCTGGTGAGCGCCTGGCAGTTGCGAAAGATGGCCTGAGCGGGCGCGGGCGGGGGCATACGGGCGGGGCATGAGTACGAGCATCAGCAACCGGCTGGTCAGCACGGCGCCACGCGTGCTGGTGGTCGATGGTTCCAAGATGGTGCGGCAGCTCATCGGTCGCGTACTGCAGACCGAGCTGCCGGGCGTGGAGGTGGTGGGCTGCGGCAGCGGCGGCGAGGCCCAGCAACTGCTGGCCGAGGGGGTGTTCGACTTCATCACCGTCGCGTTGCGCCTGCCCGACATCGACGGGCTCGAGCTCGCGCGCTTCGTGCGCGAATCCGCGCCGCAGACCTACGTGCCGATCGTGGTGGTTTCCGGCGACGTGGACGACCGCTTGCATCGCCGTACCCTGGGCGAGGACGTCACCGACTACTTTGACAAGTCGCTGGGTTTCCAGGCGCTGGCCGAGTTCATCCGCGGCTACGTGCGTCCAGAGGGCAGCACCGAGGGCGAGGTGCTGTACGTGGAGGACAGCCGAGTGGTGGCGCTGGCCACCCGCCGCATGCTGGAGAAGTACGGTCTCACCGTGCACCACGTGATCAGCGTGGAGGATGCGCTGGCGCTGCTGGAGACCGCGCAAGTGCGTGGCGAGGTGGGCGCCGACGTGGTGCTCACCGACGTCAGCCTGAAGGGCGAGCTCACCGGCGGCGACCTGCTCGAACGCATCCGCAAGGACTTCGGCTACGGCAAGGGCCGGCTGCCGGTGCTGGTGATGACCGGCGACGAGAATCCGGCGAACCAGGCCGCGCTGATCAAGGCCGGCGCGAACGACCTGGTAGAGAAGCCGGTCGAGGAAAAGCTGCTGGTCACCAAGTTGCTGTTCCAGCTGCGCGTCGCGCGGCACCTGCGCCAGCGTGGTGCCGCCGCATGAGCGAGGTGCGGCTGGAGCCCTCGTGGAAGGCGCGCATCGGCGCGTACCTCGAGCGCCCCGAGATGCGGGCGCTGGCCGAGTTCCTGCGTGCGGAGAAGCGCGCCGGCAAGACGATCTACCCGCCGGGGCCGGAGATATTCAATGCCTTCGCACACACGCCGTTCGAGGCGGTGCGCGTGGTGATCCTGGGCCAGGACCCCTACCACGGCCCAGGCCAGGCACATGGCCTGTGCTTCTCGGTACGTCCCGGCGTGCCTGTGCCGCCCTCGCTGGTCAACATCTTCAAGGAGATCCAGCGCGACCTCGGCATCGTGCCGCCAGACCACGGCTGCCTCACGCCCTGGGCCGATCGCGGCGTGCTGCTGCTCAACGCGGTGCTCACCGTCGAGCGCGGACAGGCCGCATCACACCAGGGCAAGGGCTGGGAGGGCTTCACCGACGCGGCGATCGACGCGCTCAACCGCGAGCGCGAGGGCATCGTGTTCATGCTCTGGGGCAGCTACGCCCAACGCAAGGGCCAGTTGATCGACACGCGCAGGCACTGCGTGCTGAAGAGCGTGCATCCGTCGCCGCTGTCCGCCCACCGCGGCTTCCTCGGCTGCGGGCATTTCTCCGCGGCCAACCGCTATCTGGAAAGCCACGGACAGGCGGCCATTGACTGGTCGCTGCCGCCGCGCGCCGCCTTGCCCGGCTGACCGCTCAGCCCGTCACCTCGGCCCACATCCGCAGCAGGTTGGCGTGCGAGCGGCTTACGGCGTCGAAGGCCTGGCTCTTGCCTTCCCGGCCGAAGATGTCGCGCTTGGCGCTTTCCAGATCCCAGAGCAGTTCGCGGCGAGCCGAGTCGCGCACCATGCTCTGCACCCAGATGATGGCCGCGTCGCGCACGCCGCGGGTCACCGGGTTGACGTGATGCAAGGTGTTGGCCGGGTAGGCGATGGCGGCGCCGGCGTCCAGCTTGAAGTTGTATTCCATGCCGCCGTTGGCATGCGTCACCAGCTCGCCGCCGTCGTAGCTGAGCGGATCCGAGATGAACACGGTGATTGCGATGTCGGTGCGTATCGCGCTGCCCGGGCTGCCCATCACCGGGGCATCGACGTGCGCGCCGTACTCCATGCCGCCGGCATAGCGGTTGAACAGCGGCTGGGTGTTGGCCGCCGGGAGCAGCGCTGCCTGCAGCAGCGCGTTCCGCTGGAAGGCGGCGCGCACGATGTCGGCCATCCGCGCATAGCTCGCGCTGCCGGTGTCGATCTGCTGGTTTTTCTTGACGGTGCGTGCCGACCAGCCGGCCGTGACGGAGCCGTCGACGAAGGGGGCGGATTGCAGTTCGGTGCGGATCGCAGCGAGCTCCTGGGCCGTCAATACATCGGGTACACAGACGATCAAGTGAACTCCCCCTTTCAGATGGCTTGTCCCGGCATTGTAGTGAAGGGGCCACGACTGGACACGCGCGTGCACCCCGCCGTGCGCTTGTTTTCAACCCCTGTCGAACGGCCCATGCCCGGTACCGGTGCCGCGCGCAGGATGGACAAGCGATCAGTATTTCTGTACGATACAGTCCATTAAAAGCCGTGAACCATTTGCGGCTTTAGCACTCCAACCACCGGAGTGCTAACCTGAAGCCCTTGTACCGGAGGTTTCACATGTCCCAAGTCTTGGCGACCACCAATCTGTCGCTGCCCAGCGTGGTCGGCAGCCTGGATGCCTACATCTCGGCCGTGCACCGCATCCCGGTGCTGAGCCAGGAAGAGGAGCAGGCGCTGTCGCGCAGCTACAACGAGGAAGAGGACCTCTCCGCGGCCAAGAAGCTGGTGATGTCGCACCTGCGCTTCGTGGTGCACGTGGCGCGCGGCTACAGCGGCTATGGCCTGCAGCTGGCCGACCTGATCCAGGAGGGCAACATCGGCCTGATGAAGGCGGTGAAGCGTTTTGATCCCGACCAGGGCGTGCGCCTGGTGAGCTTCGCGGTGCACTGGATCCGCGCCGAGATGCACGAGTTCATCCTGAAGAACTGGCGCATCGTGAAAGTCGCCACCACCAAGGCGCAGCGCAAGCTGTTCTTCAACCTGCGCAAGAGCAAGAAGCGCCTGGGCTGGATGAATGCGGCCGAGGTGAGCGCCGTGGCGCAGGATCTGGGTGTGCCGGAGGCGACCGTGCGCGAGATGGAGTCGCGCCTGTCCGGCCGCGACATCGGCTTCGAGGCGCCGGCGGATGCCGACGACGACGCCAAGCCCGCACCGGAGGCCTTCCTGGTCGACGAAGGCGCCGACCCGTACGACAACGTGGCCGAGGCCGACCAGAGCGACAACCAGCTGAGCACGCTGTCCAGCGCGCTGCAGAAGCTGGACGAGCGTTCGCGCCACATCATCCAGCGCCGCTGGCTGGACGAGGACAAGGCCACGCTGCAGGAGCTGGCCGACGAATACGGTGTCTCCGCCGAGCGCATCCGCCAGGTCGAGGCGAACGCGATGAAGAAGATGCGCGGGCTGTTCGAGGCTTGATGTGTGCGTTCGCCCTTGAGCGCGAAGACCCAATAGCGGCGATCCATGGCCGCACGTCCCGGCAAAACCTGTGATTGCAAACGGCCCGCCCTGGCGGGCCGTTTCGTTTGCGCGCTCCCAGGCATGCAGCGGAGAACTGGAGAGGGATAGGCAGGTTTACCTGGGTATCTTTTTGCTCTGGTCTTCTTCCCCGCCAGTGATGATCCGCGCGTGACGCGCCTGGGTCCAGTACGCCATCGCCCAGTCCAGCATCACCACCAGCCGGTTGCGGAAGCCGATCAGAAACCAGATGTGCGCGCCCAGCCACACCCACCAGGCGAGCAGACCGGAAAGCCGCAACCGGCCGAACTGGGCTACCGCCGCCATGCGGCCGATGGTCGCCAGCGCGCCCGCATCGCGGTAGCGGAAGGACACCGCGCGGTTGTCGCCACGCAGACGGGCTGCGATGAGCCGGCCCGCGTGCTGGCCCATCTGCTTGGCGGCGGGTGCCACGCCCGGCACCGAGTGTCCGTCCTGCTGCACGGCGGCGAGGTCGCCCAGCACGAATACTTCGGGATGGCCGGGCAGGGAGAGGTCGTTCTGCACCTGCACGCGGCCGGCGCGGTCCAGCGGCGTGCCGAGCATGCGGCCCAACGGCGAGGCGGCCACGCCGGCGGCCCACAGCGCGGTGCGCGCAGCGATGCGCTCGTTGCCTAGTGTGACACCCTCGCCATCCACCGCTGTCACTGCCTGGCCTAGGCGTACCTGCACGCCCAGGCGCTCCAGCTGCCGCTGCGCCTTGGCCGACAGTGCGGGATCGAACGCGGCCAGCACGCGCGGCCCCGCCTCCACGAGCAGGATCTTGGCCGCCCGCGGTTGCGCGCGGCGGAACTCGCCGTGGAGCGTGTGGCGCGCGATTTCAGCCAGGGTGCCGGCCAGCTCCACGCCGGTGGCGCCGCCGCCCACCACCACGAAGTTGAGCCAGGCCTGGCGGCGGGCGGGATCGTCTTCCTGTTCGGCGCGTTCGAACGCGGTGAGCACCCGGCGCCGTATCGCCAGCGCATCGTCCAGCGATTTCAGTCCGGGCGCATCGGCAGCCCAGTCGTCGTGGCCGAAGTAGGCGTGCGCGGCGCCGGTGGCGACCAGCAACCGGTCGTAGTCCAGCCGTTCGCGGGTGAGCTGCACGCGGCGTTGCGCGAGGTCGATGTCGGTGACCTCGTCCATCAGCACGGTGACGTTGCGCTGGTGACGCAGGATCTGCCGCAGGGGCGCCGCGATGGACGGCGCCGACAGGCCCGCGGTGGCGACCTGGTACAGCAACGGCTGGAACAGGTGATGGTTGTGCCGGTCGACCAGGGTGATGCGCACCGGCGCACGGGCCAGTGCACGGGCGGCGGAGAGCCCTGCGAAGCCGCCGCCGAGGATCACGATGTGGGGGAGTGCGTCGGGCATGGCGGTTTCCATGGTTGTGCGGGAGCGCACCCTGTGCGTGAGTTCTCAATAGAGATCGATCGGATCCACGTCCAGCGACCAGCGCACCTTGCGCGCGGCGGGCAGCCGCGCAAGCTGCGCGGCCCAGGGCCGCAGCGCGGCGTGCAGCTCGCGGCGGTTCGCGGCCTCCAGCAGCAGCTGGCCGCGCTGGCGTCCGGCGCGCAGCGGCATCGGCGCGGGCATCGGGCCGGCGACCTGCAGGCCGTGCCCCGGCGGCAGTGCATTGCAGGCTTCGGCGAGGAAGGCGTCGACCGCGGCGCGCTGCATCGCCTCGGCGCGCAGCAGCACCTGGTGCGCATACGGCGGCAGCATGCTCTGCCGGCGTTCGGCGAGCAGGCTCTGTGCGGCGGCGGCATAGCCCTGCGCCAGCAACTGGCGCAGCAGCGGATGGTCGGGATGGTGGGTCTGCAGCAGCACGCGGCCCGGGCGGGTGGCGCGCCCGGCGCGTCCGGCCACCTGCACCAGCTGCTGCGCCAGCCGTTCGCTGGCGCGGAAGTCCACGCTGAGCAGGCCTTCGTCCACGCCCGCGATGGCGACCAGGGTGAGATGGGGCAGGTCGTGGCCCTTGGCCAGCATCTGGGTGCCGACGAGGATCGCCGGCTTCGCTTCGTCGCGCAGGCCGTCGAGCAGGTGCTCGAAGGCATCGCGGCGGCGCGTGGTCTCGCGGTCGATGCGCAGTACCGGCACCTCGGGGAAGCGGGCGGCCAGCGCCTCCTCCAGCCGTTCGGTCCCCTGGCCCTGCGGCTTCAGTCCGGTGGCGCCGCAGGCGGGGCAGGCGGCGGGCGGGCGGGCATGGTGGCTGCAGTGGTGGCATGCCAGCATGCGGCGGCCGGCGTGCAGGGTCAGCGGGCGATCGCAGCGCGGGCAGTCGGCGTGCCAGCCGCAGGCGTGGCAAAGCAGCACCGGTGCGTAGCCGCGGCGATTCTTGAATACCAGCGCCTGCTCGCCGCGTCCCACCGTCTCGGCCACCGCGGCGAGGAGGGCGGGCGAGAGCCCGTGCTCCAGCCGCTGCGCGCGCATGTCGATGATCTGCACCTGCGGCGGCCGCACGGCGGCAGGGCGGGCGCGCAGGTGCAGCGCGCGGTAACGGCCGGCCTCCACGTTGGCCAGCGATTCTAGCGAAGGCGTGCCCGAGCCCAGCAGCACCGGCACGCCGAGCGCGCGGGCGCGCACCACGGCGAGATCGCGGGCGTGGTAGCGGAAGCCCTCCTGCTGCTTGTAGGCGCTGTCGTGCTCTTCGTCGACGACGATCAGGCCGGCCTGCGGCAGCGGGGTGAACACGGCCGAACGGGTGCCCAGGATGACCTTTGCCTCGCCCGAACGGGCGCGCAGCCACGCCCGCGCGCGCTCGCCTTCGGCGAGGTTGGAGTGGATCACCTCCACCGCCACGCCAAGGCGTTCGCGCAGGCGGCGCAAGGTCTGCGGGGCCAGACCGATCTCCGGTACCAGCAACAGGGCCTGCCGCCCCTGCGCCAGGACGCGCTCGATCAGGGCGAGGTAGACCTCGGTCTTGCCGCTGCCGGTAACGCCGTCGAGCAGGAAGGGTTGATAGCGGCCGAGATCGCCGGCCACCGCGGCCACGGCCCGCTGCTGCTCGCCGCTCAGCGCGGGCGCGGCGCGGGTCGCTACGGCATGGCAGGTCCTGCGTTCGCCGCGTTCGACGAGGCCGGCCGCGAGCAGCCGGCGCGCAGCGGCACGCCAGCCGGGCAGGCAGGCGTCCAGTTCGGCGGCACCGAGCGGGCCCGCGCCGAGTTCGGCGAGCAGGGCCTGGCTGCCGCCGCGGCGGCAGCCGGCATCCAGGGCGCTGCGTCCGGCCGTGGTAAGCGACCAGTATTCCTCGCCCAGCGACGGCAGCGGCGCCGCTTCACGCAGCGCCAGTGGCAGTGCGTTGGCATAGGCCTCGCCGGGCGCGCCCAGCCAGTAGTCGGCGGCCCAGGCCAGGGTCTGCATCAGCTCGGCGTCGAGCAGCGGTTCGTCGTCGAGCCGGCGCAGCGCACGCTTCAGCTTGCCGGTGTCCACCGTGGCTTCCACGCCGGTGGCAACCACCACGCCCACCGACTGGCCGCGGCCGAACGGGACCAGCACCCGGCTGCCCGGTTGCACCGCGCTGTCGGTGACGGGGGACAAGTAGTCGAACAGGGTGGGCAGGGGAACCGGCAGGGCGACGCGCAGGATGGCGGGCATCATGGCGCCAAGTTTAACGGGATGCCCGGCCGCGCCGAGACCGCATTCTCCGCGCAAGCGGCGGACGGAACGAGGCTTGCGGAGACATGCTGCCCATGGATCGAGGAATCAGGCGCAAGTCACTCAGCTGAGCAGATTTTTCCGCTTATCCACAAAGCCTGTGGACAAGTCTGTGGATGGCGCGGGGACGAAGGGCGCCGAAGCGCATGGCGGCGCCCTTCGCGACAGTCTGGACACGTTTTGGTCACGTAAAAAACGTTTTCCATATCAGCAACTTGCGGTTCGCGGTCGGTGGCCGTTCATCCAGCGCCCGGGCTGCATGACACGCCTTGACAGGGGGGTGACGCTGTGCAAAACCGCGGCCGGATCGCTGCGGCACCGGTTGCCGCGGAGCGGGCCGCTCAGTGCGCCAGGCCCAGTACGAAGGCGCAGATCAGTACGAGGAAAACCAGCCAGAAGTAGCACCAGCCGATGCACCAGTACTTCAGCAGGGTCATCGGCCAGCCCTGCCGGTAGATCCGCTTCTGCGTCAGCAGCAGGTAGATCGGCGCCCACAACACGAGGGCCCACTCCAGCCAGTTCAGCGGAGAGGTGGCCCACAGCGCATGCGGTTTCAGCCAGTTGGTGAACATGCTCAGCAGCATGCATAGCAGCAGCCACAGGAACAGGAAAGCCTGGCTGTGCAGCACCACGATCAGGTGCTCCATGTAGAGCCGCCGCTTGAACACGTAGAACAGCTTCAGCAGCAGCGCGAACGCCGGCACCAGCACCAGCATCGCGCCCGGCAGGTTGCCGAAGACGCCGTTGACCATGCGGTCCTTGGCGGCCTCGCGGCTCACCGCGTCGCCGTGCCGGAAGGCGTGCCAGTTGTCGAGCATGTGCTGGCGGACCGCATTCAACCGCTGGTTGGCGAAATCGGGCAGCCAGGCGATCTGCACCGGCTTGCTGCTCTCGGTCCGGGTGATCGGCGCAGCGGTGGCGTACCCCGGGGGCAGAGGCTGGGCGTGCAGCTCGGCCAGCCGTTGGTTGGCGGCCGTGCGCAGCCGCTGTTTCGCGGCGCTTGCCTGCTCGGCCATTGCATCATCGCCGAACGTCTGCACGGCATTCAGCGCGTTGTCCTTCTCGTCGAGCAGTTCGCGTACCTCGGCCGCGCTGCCGGCCTGCGCGAAATCGGCGCCGCGGTCGAGCAGCACGTGGTGCTGGCGCTGCTCGATGCTGTGGCTGATCGCCTCCGAGGTAGCCAGGTGCAGCACGAAGAAGCTGAGCAGGCACAGCACGAACATCAACCGGAACGGCGCGATATAGCGCACGCGGCGGCCGGCGAAGTATTCCAGGGTGAGGAAGCCGGGTTTCAGGAACAGCGGCGGCAGGGTATCCAGGATGCGGCTGTCGATGTGCAGCACCGTCTCCACCGTCTCCTCGACCATGTGGTGCATCGGCTTGAGCACGCTGTGCACGGACTGGCCGCATTCGTGGCAGTACTCGCCCACCAGTGGCGTGCCGCAGTTGGCGCAGTGCAGACCTTCGTGGCTGACCAGTGACTTCATTGCGTACCCCTCGATTCCGCCGCAGCGCGCGATCTTGGCACAGCCCGCCGCGCGCGACAGCCCTGCCGGAAGGCTCGGGTAGAATGACCGCCCGTCGGAGTCCCACCCCATGAAACCGCTACGCCCCGAGCGTGCCCGCGTGCGGCACGAGATCGGCGCCACCGTGCGCCTCGCCCTCCCGCTGATCCTGGCGCAGCTCGCCGCGGTCGGCAGCAACGTGATCGACGCGGTGCTGTCCGGCCACGTCAGTGCCCATGTGCTGGGCGCGGTGGCGGTGGGCGCCAACCTGTGGTCGCTGGCGATCGTCAGCGGCATCGGCGTGATGATGGCGGTGCCGCCCTCGGTGGCGCAGCTGGACGGTGCCGGGCGGCGCAGCGAGGTGGGCGGCGTGTTCCGCCAGGCGCTGTGGCTGGCGCTGGGGATGGGCGCGCTGCTGTGGTTCGCGGTGCGCCATGCCGGGCCGCTGATCGACCTGATCGGGGTGACGCCCAGGCTGCGCCACGACGTGGAGCGCTTCCTGTCCGCGATCAGCTGGGGTGCCCCTGCGCTGACCTGCTATTTCGCGCTGCGCGGCCTGTCCGAGGGCCTGTCGCTGACCCGGCCGTCGATGTTCTTCGGCTTCGGCGGCCTCGTGCTGCTGGTGCCGCTGGGCTATGTGCTGATGTTCGGCAAGCTGGGCATCCCGCCGCAGGGCGCACACGGTTGCGGCATCGCCACCGCCACCGTGCTGTGGCTGGAGATGCTGGGCTTCGGCACCTACGTGCTGAAGCATCGCAACTACCGCGGACTGAACCTGCTGGAACGTTTCGAGTGGCCACACTGGCGGCGCATCGGCTCGCTGCTGCACATCGGCGCGCCGATGGCGGTGACCCTGCTGGCCGAGGGTGGCTTGTTCGTGGCCGCGGCGCTGCTGCTCAGCACGCTGGGCGAGGACGTGATCGCCAGCCACCAGGTGGCACTCAATGTCGCCGCCCTGTTCTTCATGATCCCGCTGGGCCTGGCGATGGCGATCACCGTGCGGGTGGGCAATGCGGTGGGCCGCGGCGACGCGCGCGGTGTGCGCTACGCCGGTTTCTGCGGCATCGGCCTGACCCTGCTCACGCAACTGGTCTCGGCCTCGTTGATGCTGGCGCTGCCGCACTTCATCGCCTCGCTCTACACGCACGACGACAAGGTCATCGCGCTGGCGGCGCAGCTGATCGTGCTGGCAGGTGTCTTCCAGTTCTCCGACGGCATCCAGGTGGCGGCGAACGGCGCGCTGCGCGGACTCAAGGACACCCGCGCGCCGATGGCGATCACGCTTTTCGCCTACTGGGGCGTGGGCATGCCCGTCGGCTGGTGGCTGGCGTTCCACCATGGTCTCGGCGCGCGCGGCATGTGGATGGGCCTGATCGCAGGCCTGAGCGTGGCGGCCGCCATGCTGTTCACGCGCTTCTGGCGCAGCGCCTGGCGTGAACGCTGGCGCCGGCACGCACCGGGTGCGGCGGAGGTGCCGATACCGGTCGCTCCCGGCATGACGTGATGCCGTGCGGGCGGCCGGGAGCCGGGATGGCGGAAACATTCGCCGCACGGCGGGCACTGCCACCCGGATGCTTTCTGACGCCCGAACTTCTAGGCTAGCGCGAACCCACGAGGAAACCCGCGCCGATGCCACCGCCGCCGATGCCGTCCCGCCCCGCACCGTCACCCGCCACCCCGCCGCCGAACCGGCATGGTTTCTGGGCGGTGTTGTGCGGCATCGGTCGCGGCATCAACGTGGTGCGGCTGCTGATCGTCAACGCGGTGTTCTTCTTGCTGCTGCTGGTCGTGCTCCTGCTGGTCGCCGGCGGCATTGCCGGCGACCGCGCGTCGCACACCGTGGCGGACCACAGCGTGCTGGTGCTCAAGCCCGAGGGGCAACTGGTCGAGCAGTACAGCATCGAGCCGCTGCAGCGTGCTCTGGCGGGGCTGTCCGGCAACAAGCCGCAGCAGGTGCAACTGCGTGACCTGGTGGGCGCGATCGACGCCGCCGCCCGCGACAAGCGCATCAGCCGCATCCTGTTGCTGCCGGACGAGCTGCACGCGGGTGGCTTTGCCGCACTGCGCGAGGTGGGCGCGGCACTGGACCGCTTCCGCGCCACCGGCAAGCCGGTGATCGCCTGGGCGGTGAACCTTGACCAGGGCCAGTACTACCTTGCCGCGCATGCCGACCGCGTGCTGCTCGATCCGCAGGGCAGCCTGCTGCTCACCGGACTCGCCAACTACCGGCTGTTCTACAAGGACCTGCTCGACAAGCTCGGCGTGGACGTGCACCTGTTCCGCGTGGGCCAGTTCAAGAGCGCGGCCGAACCCTTCATCCTCGACCACGCGTCGCCCGCGGCGAAGCAGGCCGACGGCTACTGGATGGGCGGGCTGTGGGACGAATACCTCGCCGAGGTGGCGAAGCTGCGCAAGCTCGACCCTGCGGCGTTGCGCGCCGACATCGACGACCTGCCGCAGACCATCGCCAGCACCCGGGGCGACCTCGCCAGGCTGGCGCTGGATGAGCACCTGATCGACGGCACCGCCACCCGCGCCCAGCTGATCGCGATGCTGCACGCGCAAGGCGTGCCCGCTGCGAAGAACGGCCACGGTTTCCGCGCCGTGGGCCTGGCTCAGTACGTCGCCGACCTGCCCGGGGACGACCACCCGTTCGCGCCGGGCGTGACCGTGGTTGTCGCCGAGGGCGAGATCGCCGGCGGCAAGCGTCCGCCGGGTTCGATCGGCGGCGAATCCACCGCCGCGCTGATCCGCGCCGCGCGCGAAGACAAACGCACCAAGGCGCTGGTGTTGCGCGTGGACTCGCCCGGCGGCGAGGTCTACGCCGCCGAGCAGATCCGTCGCGAGGTCGAGCTCACCCGCGAAGCCGGCATCCCGGTGGTGGTGTCGATGGGCGACGTGGCCGCCAGCGGTGGCTACTGGATCTCGATGAATGCCGATCGCATCCTCGCCGAGCCGAATACCATCACCGGTTCGATCGGCATCTTCGGCATGTACTACACGGTGCCGAACACGCTGGCCAAGTTCGGCATCCAGAGCGACGGCGTGGCCACCGGGCCGATGGCCGGCGCCTTCGACATCACGCGCCCGCTGGATCCCAAGGTGGGCACGGTGATCCAGGCGATCATCGACAAGGGCTACCGCGATTTCGTGGGCGGCGTGGCCAAGGCGCGCGGCAAGAGCTTCGACGCCGTCGACGCGATCGCCCAGGGCCGCGTGTGGACCGGCAGCCAGGCGCTGGAGCGCGGCCTGGTCGACCAGTTGGGCGGGCAGGGCGACGCGGTGGCCGAGGCCGCCAGCCTCGCCAAGCTGGGCAAGGATTACCCGGTGCGCTACCAGCAGGCGCCGCTGGGCGCGTTCGAGCGCTTCATGGTCGGCTTCAGCCAGAACGCCGGCGTCGAACTGTTGCGGTCCTGGGGCGTGCGGTTGCCGCCGTGGTTCGCGCAGATCCACGCGCTGGCACCGGAGCTGTCGCTGCTGCGCGACGCGAAGGCCGGTGCGCCGAACATCTACGCGTACTGTTTCTGCTCGCCGCATTGACCCTTGCGGGAGCGTACCCTGCGCGCGAATGCCCGGGCGTTTGATCGAAGCCGGGAGCATTCGGGCGCGGGGACGCTCTCACATCACCGCCGCCGCGTACCAGTCGCCGTGCCGCGTCACGCGCACCGGCATGCCGAAGGTCTCGCCCAACGCCTCGTCGCTGAGCATGGCCGTCTTGCCGCCCTGGCACAGCACACGACCGTCCTTCAGCAGCAGTACCTGGCCGATCTCCGGGAGGATTTCCTCCACGTGATGGGTCACCAGCAGCAAGGTGGTGCCGCCGCGCGCCAGCACACGCAGATCCTCCAGGAAGCGGCGGCGGCCGGCGAGGTCCAGCCCGGCGCAGGGTTCGTCCAGCAGCAGCGCGCGCGGGCGATGCACCAGGGCGCGGGCGATCAGCACGCGGCGTGCCTCGCCGGTGGACAGACTGGCCATTTCGCGGCCGATCAGGTGGCTGGCGCCCAGCTGTTGCAGGGCCGTGCGCGCGCGTTCGCGCATGCCGTCGCTCACACGATGATCCGGGCCGAGGCCGCGCGCGGCAAAGAAGCCGGAGACCACCGTCTCGAACACTTCCAGCGACAGGTCGCTGCTGCAGTCGTTCTGCAGCGCGGGCGATACGATGCCGAGCAGGCGGCGCAGCTCAGCCACGTTCCAGCGTTCGCGACCGAATATCCGCACCGGGCTGCGGCCTTCGTCCGGTGCCAGCGGGTAGAGCTGGCGCGCGATCAGCTGCACCAGGGTGGACTTGCCCGAGCCGTTCGGGCCGAGGATCGCGGTGTGCCTGCCGGCCTCGACGCGTAGGCTGAACCGATCCAGCGCAGGGCGGCCGCTGCGCAGCACGGTGGCGGCGTCGACCTCCAGCAGCGCGGGCGCGGGGACGTGGGCGGTATCGACATTCATGCACGGCACGATGCCGGCAAACGCGCTGGCCGGCAAGGCTTCCGGACGTCGAGACGGCCAAACGGCGTTACTGCGCCTGCGCCTCGATCTGCTTGCGCTGGTCCGCGGCCTGCTTGTCGACGACCTTCTGCACGTCCTTCGCGCGCTGCTCGTCGGCCTTCATCGCATCCCAGGGCGTGGCCACGCGGCTGCTGGCGGCGGCCGCGGGCTGCGCGGCGGCCCGCGGCGTCGGCGGCTTGCCGGAACAGGCGGCCAGGGCGAGCAGGCACGGCAGCATCAGCATGGATTTCATCGCGCGGTCCCCGTTGGTCGGCAGGCGTCGAGTGTCCCGCTGCAAGGCCGCTGCGGCAAGGTCATCGTGTAAGCTTCCCCCATGAACAGCCGCATCGACGCCTGGCAGCTGCATGGCCACACCGTCCTGATCACCGGCGCCAGCAAAGGCATCGGCTACGCCACCGCGCGCGAGCTGGCCGGACTGGGCGCGAACCTGCTGCTGGTGGCTCGCGACGAAGACTACCTGGAGCAGGTACGGGTGGAGCTGGCCGACGAACACGAAGGCACCGAGGTCTATGCGCTGGGCGCCGACCTCGCCGACGCGGAGGATCGGCTCGCAGTGTTCGACTGGGTGGCCGACCTCGGCCTGCCGCTGTCGCTGCTGGTCAACAACGCCGGCGGCAATGTGCCGAAGCCGGCGCTGGAGTACGGCGACGACGACTATCGCGCGATCTTCGAGCTGAACACGTTTGCCGCCTTCGAGATGTGTCGCCTGGCGCATCCGCAGCTGGTGCAGCACGCGAACGCGGCGATCGTCAACGTGGGTTCGGTATCCGGCATCACCCACGTGCGCACCGGCGCGCCCTATGGCATGAGCAAGGCCGCACTGCACCAGCTCACCCGCAACCTGGCCGCGGAGTGGGCGGTGGACGGCATCCGCGTCAACGCGGTGGCGCCGTGGTACATCCGTACGCAGCGCACCGACACCGCGCTGGCCGACGAGGATTACCTGGAGGAAGTGCTGGACCGCACGCCACTGCGCCGCATCGGCGAGCCGGAGGAAGTAGCCGCGGCGATCGCCTTCCTGTGCCTGCCTGCGGCCAGCTACATCACCGGCCAGGTGTTGGGCGTGGACGGCGGTTTCCTCAATTACGGCTTCTGAGTTTTCCCCTCAGGGACCGCCGCAACCCTGCAGCTGCACGCGCAGTTCGGCCTCGCGCTTCAGCAGCGGCGGCTGGTCGCTCTTGAAGGCACGGCCGAGCTTGTGTTCGTTATCGCTCCAGTCCTTGCGCAGCGCCGCGCAGGTTTCTTCCGCGCTCATCTCGCGGCATCGATCCTGCACGAAGGTGTAATAGCCGGAAACCATCGCGGCATTGGGCTGGTCGCGGCCCATGCGGTTGGCCGCGTTGTACTGCTGCGCCAGGGACGTGGGCACGCCGACGATGCCCAGTGGCGCGTAGTAGCCCGGCGGGGTGCCGGTGGTGCTGATGTAGCGCTTGCCGTCGGTGGCGCGCACGCACTGGTACAGGACGGGTATTGGTGCGGTGGGCGGCGGCGGCTCCGGCGCCATTGCGACACTGGGTGGTGCGCTGGCGGCCGGCGCAGGTGGTGTCGGCGCAGGTTCGGGTGCCGGCGGCGCGTCGAGGGTGATCTGCCGCTGGAGCTGCTTGCCGGGGCAAGGCGCGGACTGGTAGCTCGCTTCTCCGTGCGTTCCCCTGCATTTGTAGACCGTCTGCGCGGGGCAGCGCGCCGGCAGGCCGGCGCAAAGCAGCGCGAGGCAGGCGGGCAGGGCAGGCAGACGCGGCATCGTTCCTTCCGGCGAACCGAGGCTCAGAACACGGCTTCGTGATCCTCGGCGGCAAAGCCCAGCGTCACGGCGCCTTCGCCCACGTTGACCATGCCCGTGATGCTCATCGGCGCCTCCAGCAGCGCGACGCCGCATTCCTCGCAGGCCGCGCGCAGGCCGGCATAGCCGGGCAGGTGCGACAGCACGGCGAGGTCGCCGCCGTAGCTGGCGCAGACCATCGGCACCAGCAGCCCGGCGCGCACGCGGGCGGCGGCGTAGTCGAACAGCTGCTGCGCGCCCTGCTCGAAGCCGCGCGCCTTGCCCACCGGGCCGGTCTCGCCGCGGAAGCAGCGCAGGATCGGCTTGATGTCCAGCGCCGAGCCGAGCATCGCGCTGAACAGGCCCACGCTGCGGTCGTTCTTCTTCTTGGCGCGGGCGCGCAGGTAGTACAGGTCGCGCGGCAGCATGTAGCCGTAGCTGTGGTTGGCGACGTGGTTGAGCCGCTCGCGGATCGTGGCCGGCGCCTCGTCGGCGGCGATCAGCCGCGCCGCTTCCCAGATCGCCGGCGCGGCGCCAGCAAAGATGTTGCGGGTGTCGATCACCCGCAACAGGAACGGGCCGGGGATGCCGGCCGGTTCGCGCACCTCGCGATAGCCGCGCAGCACCGCGAAGCTGGCGCGCACCACGTTGTCGTGGATCGGGCTGCGGGTGGCGGTGATGGTGAGGCAGAACACGCAGTCCTGCTCCAGCACCAGGCGCCCCAGGAACAGCTGCTGCACCTCTTCCGCCGTGGTCGGCTCGGTTTCCGCCGAGTGGCTGCGGCCGCCGAGGCGGCGGTTGATGAAGCGCTGGATCTCCGCCGGGTCACGGTCGTCCATGAAGGTCTCGCCGTCCACCTTCACGGTGATCGGCAGCACCGTGATGTGGTGCTCTTCAAGAAAGGCCTGCGGCAGGTCGCAGGCGGCGTCCATGGTCAACCCCATGCGCATGTGTCATCCCCCTCAGAATGGCGATCGCAACATAACACGCGAAGGCGCCGGATTCCGGCCGGCACCTGCATACATAATGAGGGGGAAACCACGAGGCCCCCGCCGGCGCGGCGTCGCCGGCACCCTCCGCCGGAGCGGAGGTTCCATCGCACAAGGCAAGACCGCATGAAAGAGAAGCAAGAGATCGTCGCCAACTGGCTGCCGCGCTACACCGGCACCCCGCTGGAGCAGTTCGGCCAGCATGTCCTGCTCACCAACTTCGGCCACTACGTGGACCTGTTCGCCGACTGGCACGGCGTGGAGGTGCAAGGCCGCGACCGCCCGATGCCGAACGCCACCGCCGACGGCATCACCCTGATCAATTTCGGCATGGGCAGCCCCAACGCGGCCACCGTGATGGACCTGCTCGGCGCGATCGGCCCGAAGGCCGCGTTGTTCCTGGGC
Source organism: Rhodanobacter sp. sgz306013 (assembly GCF_057031145.1). NCBI lineage: Bacteria > Pseudomonadati > Pseudomonadota > Gammaproteobacteria > Lysobacterales > Rhodanobacteraceae > Rhodanobacter > Rhodanobacter sp. sgz306013. Next base: position 25,955 of record NZ_JBXCIJ010000005.1, on the reverse strand, counting down.
AAGTGCGGCGGGCTCAAGAAGAAGAACCAGATCGGCGACCTGGTGCTGCCGATCGCCGCGATTCGCGGCGAGGGCACAAGCAACGACTACCTGCCGCCCGAGGTGCCGGCGCTGCCCGCGTTCCAGCTGCAACGCGGCGTTTCCACCATGATCCGCGACCTCGGCCACGACTACTGGACCGGCACCGTCTACACCACCAACCGCCGGGTCTGGGAGCACGACGAGCAGTTCAAGGCCTACCTGCGGCGCACCCGTTGCATGGCGGTGGACATGGAGACCGCCACCATCTTCGCTGCCGGCTTCGCCAACCAGATCCCCTGCGGCGCCTTGCTGCTGGTCTCCGACCAGCCGATGATCCCCGAAGGCGTGAAGACCGAGGCCAGCGACCGCAAGGTCACCGAGAAATACGTCGAGGCGCATATCCGCATCGGCATCGAGGCGCTCAAGCTGGTCCGCCGCAACGGTCGCAGCGTGAAGCACCTGCGCTTCGAGGAGGATGGCGAGGGCGAGTGAGGCGGGCCCGTCCGCGCGAGGTGACCCGCTTGCGTCGGGCGGTCGTTCCCTGCCGATCACCTGCGCTTTGCCCGGGAGGCCGGGAGCAGCGCGCGAAGGCTGGAGTTCGTGATGACAGAGCGGCAGACGGACCCGGTGGCGGACTTGCGGGAGCGGGCGCGATCCGCGCTGGACCGCGGTGACGCGGCGCTGGCGGAACAATCCTTCGCCCGCGTGCTGGACAGCGCGCCCGCCGATCTGGAGGCGCTGCAGTTCCTGGCAGCGCGCCATTTCGATCGCGGCGAAGCCGCCAGGGCGATCGAACTCCTGCAGCAGGCGCATCGTGCCCATCCGGGGGAGCCAGGGGTGCTGCACCAGCTGGGCACGGTGCGGATGGCGCTGGCGGACCACGCGGGCGCAGTCGTCGACCTGGGCGAGGCGCTGGTGCTGGCGCCACGGATGTTCGTGGCCCGCCTGCGGCTGGGCGTGGCGCTGGAGCAGCTCGGGCGGTCGCACGACGCCTTGGTGGCCTACTTCGCGGCGATCACCGCGGCCCAGGCGCAGGGTCGCTGGCGCGGCGACGCGACCACCGCGCCCGGCATCCGCTCGGCGGTGCAGCACGCGATGCGCTACGTGGACGCCGGGCGGCGCGCACTGTTCGACGGCATGCTGGAGCCGCTGCGCGAACGCTACGGCCGCTCGGAACTGCGCCGAGTCGAGCAATGTCTTGCGATCTACCTGCACGAGCGCCCGGCGGACCTGCCCGATCCGCGGCAGCAGCCGAAATTCCTGTACTTTCCCGGCATCCCCAGCCGGACCTATTACCCGCGCGGGCGCTTCCCCGAGTTCGAGGCGCTGGAGGCAGGCACGGCCGCGGTCCGCGCGGAGCTGCGCGCGGTACTGGAGCGGCCGCGGGACCTGGAAGCCTTCCTCAGGACCGATTCCCGGGAACAACTCGAAACCATGCTGCGCGGCTCGGGCGTGCAGCAGGCGGCCTGGGACGCCTATTTCTTCTATCGCCACGGGCAACGCTACGACGCGCACTGCGAAGCCTGCCCGGAAACCACTGCGCTGATCGAGCGGATGCCGCTGTCACGGATCCGCGAACACGGCCCGGAGACACTGTTCTCGGTGCTGCGGCCCGGAACCCACATCCTGCCCCACCGCGGCGTCACCAACACGCGCCTGGTCACCCACCTGCCGCTAATCGTGCCGAAAGATTGCGCGCTCAACGTGGGCGGGGAGATCCACGAGTGGCGGGAAGGCCGCTGCGTCACCTTCGACGACACCTTCGAGCACGAAGCGTGGAACCGCAGCGAGGAGACCCGCGTGGTGCTGATCATGGACTGCTGGAACCCCGACTTGAGCGCGGCGGAGCGCGATGCCGTCGCCACCCTGGTCGCCGGCATCGGTGACTTCAACCGCAGTTGCGGGTTGCCCGGGGAGTGAGGCGCGGCCTCCGGTCAAGGCGATGGGCCATCTGCTGACTGCGGTTGCCCGATATTTCGCGAACGTTGTTGCCGCAAATATGTGCGGACGAAGCGACGTTTCACATAAACAGCATGGCCGATCAGATTGCCGCCTGGGCAAGACGGTGCATGTCATTTCATGCAATGACATAGCTCATGCCGATGCGGGGGTGGCATGTTGCGGTGCGGCCATTGGCGCGTAATTTTGCGCAATCACGCAACATATATCGTTTATTTCGAAATATCGAAAAAATTTGCGTAAACGGCTGGTTTATAAAGAGTAAATCGTGATTTCTTGTTTGTTGACTTTGCGTTAGACAAATGTCTACTGTCGGTGCGCTGCCGGCGATACGCTGGGTGCAATGCGGTTGCTGCAGCTAGACATGCGTATGGTTCCAAATGGGTGTGCGCATTGAGTCCTTGCGCGGGGGGCCGGACAGAGGCAGACAGACACCGTGTCTGCCCGCAATCGGAAGGATTGTCGTCATTTCCACTGGGGAGTTTTCAATCTCATGAATTCCATGAAGTTCAACAACGGGGCGCGTCGCTCCACCGCGCGTCGCACCGCGCTGGCTCTGGCCATCGCCGCGGGCATCGGTTTGTCTGGGCAGGTGCTGGCGCAGGCCACCACCGGTTCGGTCTACGGCACCGCCCCGGTAGCGGCGGGCGAGACGGTTCGCATCGTCAACAACCAGACCGGCCTGACCCGCGAAGTGGCGGTCGGCAGCGACGGTCGCTATGGCGCCAACCAGTTGCCGGTAGGCGATTACACCGTGTCGCTGATGCAGGGCGGCAACACCATTGCAACGAAGAGCCATGTGACGGTGAGCGTCAGCGGCGGTACGCAGGTGCCGTTCGCCGCGGCTGAAGGCGGCAAGAACGTACAGAATCTCTCCAGCGTCACGGTCACGGCCAACTCGCTGCCGGCGATCGACGTGTCCTCCACCCGCCAGACCTCGGTGATCACCGCCGAGCAGCTGAAACAGCTGCCGCTGGCGCGCAACGCCGAGTCCATCGCCGTGCTGGCACCTGGCGTCGCTGGCGGCAACGCCAGCCTGGGCACCGGCCCGGCCGGTACCCCGCTGATCTCCTTCGGCGGTGACTCGACGGCGGAGAACGCCTACTACATCAACGGCTTCAACACCACCGATCCGGTGGGCAACGCGGGCGGTATCGCCCTGCCGTACTTCGCCATCGCCGAACAGCAGACCATCACCTCGGGCTACGGCGCCGAATACGGCCGCTCCACCGGCGGCGTGATCAGCCAGATCGGCCACCGCGGCGGCAACGAGTTCCACGCCGGCGCCTATGTCACCTGGGCGCCGTCTTGGGCGCAGAGCACCTACGACAATATCTACTATGTGAATCCGGCGTCGACCACGGCGGGGCAGATGCCCGGCGACATATTCGTCAATCGCCACCGGAACGAGGACTGGAGCACGGTCTACGACGCCTACGTTTCGGGCCCGCTGATCAAGGACAAGCTGTTCTTCTACATCACGGCCGAGGCCCAGCACGACAGCCGCAAGACCACCGGCTCGGTCGATTCGCCGCTGTACAACTCGCGCAGCACCACCTTGCCAAAGTTCTACGGCAAGCTGGACTGGAACATCAACGACAGCAACGTCCTTGAAGGCACCTACGCCTCGAGCAAGCTCGAAGACCTCTCGAACAACGCCTACAACTACGACTACAGCACGAACACCGTGGGTGGCTTCCACGGCATCAACAACCCGCTGTACTCGAGCAAGTTCGACATCGGCATCCTCAAGTACACCTCGTACATCACCGACAACCTCACGCTGAGCGTGCTGGCCGGCAAGATGAAGAGCACGTACTTCAGCCAGCAGTTGGCCTACCCGGGTTTCGACCCGGCGCTGGCGGGCGTGAGGGGCGTTTCAAACGAGAACCCGACCGTTCCGGGCACCGGTAACTTCAACAACAATTCGACCACCATCCCTTCCCCGGGCCACAAGTCCAGCGAAAACAACTTCCGTCTGGACCTGGACTGGAAGCTGGGCGATCATGACGTGAAGTTCGGCATCGACAACATGCGCAGCACGGACATCAGCGACGGCAGCAAGAGCGCTGGTCCGGGGTATTTCTGGATCTACAGCAAGGAAGGCTCGGCGAACTTCTCTTCGCCTACCCTGCTGTGCAACGCACTGAACCAGTGCGTCAGCAACCCAGTCAACTACCCCAATGGCGCCCCGGTGGGCGGCAACAGCTACTACGTCGTCAAGCGGACGTATGGCGGTGTGGCATCGTTCACGGTGGAGCAGAAGGCGCAATACGTCGAAGACAACTGGCAGGTCACGCCGAACCTGCTGCTGAACCTCGGCCTGCGCAACGACCAGTTCACCAACTACAGCGCCGGCAATCAGCCTTATATCCGGGAAACCAAGCCGCAGTGGCAGCCGCGCCTGGGCTTCAGCTGGGACATCTTCGGCGACAGCAGCGCCAAGCTGTACGGCAACGTGGGGCGTTACTACCTTGCCTTGCCCACGGGCCTCGGCGTGCGCATGGCCGGCGCCAATGCGTACATCAACCAGTACTACACCTACTCGTCCGTCGATGCGAACGGCATTCCGCAGGGTCTGACCCAGGTTGCCACAAGCGCGACGCCGTTCTCGCCCGACGGTGAGTACGGCACGCCGAAGGACCCGAAGACGATCGCCGCCGCGGACCTGAAGCCGATGTACCAGGACGAGTACGTGCTGGGCTTCCAGAAGACGCTCAACGCGTTTGGCCAGTCGCTGGTGTGGACCTCGCAGGCCACTTACTCGAAGATGAACAACATCATCGACGACACCGGCACGGTCCCCAATGCGCCTGCCGACGCGAATCCGACCGCGTACCAGACGGACATCCTGGTCAACCCCGGGCGCAGCAACACCATTCGCTACCTGGCGAACGACGGCACCTACAAGACCTACATCTGGAACCCGCACACGGCGTCCGACGGGTTTGTCACCGGCTTCCCCAAGGCGTTCCGCAAGTACTACAGCCTGGAAGAAGCCCTCGAGCATCCGTGGGACGGCAAGTGGATGGGCAAGATCGACTACGTGTTCGCCAAGAGCTACGGCACCACGGAAGGCCCGACCTACTCGCCGCTCGGCCAGACCAGCAACGCGTCTGCCGCCGCGGGTGGTGGCCAGTCCGGCTCGATCAGCGAGGCCTGGGACTTCCCCGCGCTGATGCAGTATTCGAACGGCGAGCTGCCGAATTCGCATCGCCACACGCTGAAGGCTTATGGCACCTACGCGATCACCCCCGAGTGGCTGGTCAGCGCCTTGTACATCGTCCAGTCGGGCGCGCCCATCACCTGCCTTGGCGCCTGGGGACCGGGCCAGAACGATGTAGACGGTTACGGCGAGGCCTACCACTGGTGCAACGGCATGCCGTCGCGGCCGGGTGACGCAGGCCGTACGCCCTGGACCCACAAGCTCGACCTTTCGGTCAGCTACATCCCGGAGTGGGCCGGCAAGCACCTGACGCTGCAGGTGCAGGTCCAGAACGTGTTCAACGAGCAGAACGACACGGCCTACGTCGTTACCCACGACGGCGTGGGTGGTGCGCCAGACACCGCCTACAAGCTGCCATTCGGCGGGGTGGCCGGCTACGCCGTGGAACCCCCGCGCTACGCGGAGTTCAGCGTCAAGTACGACTGGTAAGCAACAACCTCCACGCAATGCCACCGCAAGTCGGTGGCATTGCTTGCCGAGATGCAGAGATACCAACAAGGCCGCCGGGCAACCGGCGGCCTTGTCCGTTTCAATGCGTCAATCCATCGCGGAGCGGCTGCAACCACTGCCGATACGGTGCGCTGTGCGCCGTATCGGCGCGGATGGGTTTGCGCACCTGCGCTGCGCTGGCCGTGCTGAGCACTTCCCGCGGGGTCCGGTGGGGAGTGAGGCAGGCTGCATCGAAAGGCAGTTCGCAGAAGGCGAGCAGACGGCGGATCTGCGCCTCGGGTTCCTGCACCAGGGTTTCGTACGGTAAATCGAGCACGTGCCGTGGATGGCGTACCAGCCAGAATGCGCTGAGTCGCGCGTAGTCGCGATAGTGCCTGGCCATCTCGGCTAGGTCGTAGCTGTAGTGCACGCCATGCCGGAACAGGTGGCGATAGCAGGAGAAGCAGGTTTCCACCGGGTCGCGGTGGCAATGGATGATCTTCGCACCGGGCAGCATGAGGCGCACGGCACCCAGCAGCGGCCAGTTGGCGACGTTCTTGTCGGTGAAGCGGGGGCGCTGCTTGCGCCAGCGTTCGGTGCGGGCGAGGTAGTCCTTACCCAGCCGGTGCCAGTCGGCGGCGGTGGCTGCGGCCACCCACTGCGGGAAGGGCTGGCCACGGCGGCGCGACTCGTCCTCGATGACCTGGGGCAGGTCGGGGATTTCGTTGGCGCCCTCGACGTCGGGGTGCGTGGCGAGGATGTGCTCGACCAGCGTGGAACCCGAGCGCGGCATGCTGGCGATGAAGATGACTTCGTGGCCCAGCGCCGGATCCATCGGTGCCGGCAAAGGCCCGCGGAACGCGTCCATGATGCGGTCGATCTTCGTGTGTTCCGCAGCGGCATCCCATTCCACCAGGCGGCGCTTGTCCGCATTTGCCTGGTGCAGCGCCTCGAAGGCGCCGGCGTGATCGTGCTGGTCCTCCAGTGCCCGGTACAAGCTGAAACCAAGCATCACCCGCACCTCGGGCTGGATGCCCGGCAGGCGCAGGGCGTCGCGGAGTTGTCCGACATCGGTCGGGCTCAATGGCTCGGTCTTGAGGTTGGCCAGCCCGTGCCACGCCTCGGCGCGTTCGGGCTGCAAGCGCAGCACATGCCTGTATTCGGCCACGGCGCGCGGGATGTCGCCTTGCATGGTGGCGATGTCGGCCACGCCGATGCGTGCCAGCGCGTGTCGCGGGTCCAGCATCAGCGTGTGGCGAAAGGCCTCGTCGGCATCGCGCAATTGGCCCCGCTGCTTCAGCGCCTTGCCGAGGTTGTACCAGTTCGACGCCTGCCCCGGCGCCAGTTCGCAGGCGCGACGCAGGTGGACCAGCGCTTCGTCCAGGGCGCCGGCATCGTGCAGGGCGCAGCCCAGGTAAGTCCGCATGTTGGCGTCGTCGGGCCGCTGCGCTACAGCCCTGCGCAGCCAGTCGGCAGCCTGGCCGGCGCGGCCACCCATCAGGCAGGCAACGCCATACAGGTATTGCGCGTCGGCCAACGCGGGCTGTGCAGCCAGCACCTGCGTCAGCGCACGCTCGGCATGATCAAGCCTGCCCTGGCCGAGCGCCCTGCCAGCTTCAGCCATCAACTGGCCGATAGGGGCGGATGTGGGAGGCGGAGACATGGGTCAGGCTGAGTGCCACGCCTGCATGCCGCCTTCGACGTTGTGCACGTTGGTGAAGCCGTGCGCGGCGAAGCGTTCGGCGACGCCCTGGCTGGAGATGCCGCGCTGGCAGATGAAGGCGAGTTCGGTGTCCCTGGGCAGGGCGGCGAGCGCCTCGTAGCCTTCGTCCTCGAGGATGCGCGCCTGCGGCAGTGCGGGCAGCTGGGCGCGGGCGGCGGCGGGACGCACGTCGACCAGGGTGATGCTGCCGGCGGCAAGGCGCTGCTGCAGCTCCTGCACGTCCATCGACTTCACTTCCTGCGCGCCTGGGAATTTCAGGCTCAGGCCCTCGCCCTGCACGGTGGAGACCCAGTCGATCACGATGCCCTTGGCGCGCTGCGCGCTGGCCGGGTCGAAGTGCACGTCGAGGCCGTTGGCGCGGGCGACGATGTCGTGCTCGCCGGCCGGGGCGAGCTGGAAGCCGGCGCTGTGGTCGGGGCCGATCTCCAGGTGCAGCGCCAGGCCCTGCGCGTTCGCGGTGCCCTCACGGATGGCCTTGGCGGCGGCGTCGGTGATGGTGATCTCCGGCGGGGTGCGGTCCGGTGCGGCCAGGCCGAACAGCGCGTGCAGTTCGCCGCTGCCGTACATCTGCCGGATGATGTCGGCGCCGCCGACCAGCTCGCCTTCTACGTAGAGCTGCGGGATGGTGGGCCAGTCGCCATAGGCCTTGATGCCTTCGCGGATTTCCGGGTCCTCCAGCACGTTCACCGTGTGGTAGTCCGGCAGCAGTTCGTTGAGCGTGTTGGTGGCGGCGGCGGAGAAGCCGCAGGCGGGCTGGAAGCGGTGGCCCTTCATGAACAGCACCACGCGATGGCTCTTGAGCAGGGATTCGATGCGTTCGCGGGTGGTGGCGTCGAGGGACATGGAGAACTCCGGAGGGGACACGCAATGATACTGCCGATATGCCGGCACCGCCGGCCGGCTTCAAGCTGCGGGCGGTGCGGCGAGCATGGCGCGGACGGTAGGCAGCGCGGCCGATGGATGCGGGTCGTCATCGATGGAGAGGTTCACGCGCAGTACTGATCACGGATTGCCGGAACTCCGATCCGGCGAAGGCGGGAAGCGCGTCGCCGCGGTGGTCGAAAGCAAGCCGATGGGGAGTATTTGGAAGATGGCAAATCGAGACAATTGGCGCTTGTGCCGACGAGTCGCCGGCTGTCAAGCTGCCAGCCACGCAGTAGAGGTGAGTCCCTCCATGGCAGCGCGTATCGTCGCTTTTGCTCTTTTCTGCATCATGTCCCTGGGGTACCTCCCCTGTGCCCATGCACAGACGGAGGATGAGCTGCTCAGTCGGTTCCGCGCGCAAGCCAATGACTTGGCACGACGCCAGTACCTGCTCGCCCGCATGCCAGATCTGTCTGCGTCCAGCCAGTCCTTTGCCCGCCAGCTGCTGTCCACCGTGGACTGTGACCTGGGGTTGTACAACCTGGCGATACGCGATTTCCCTTTCGATGACCGGATCGCGTTGCGTCGCCCCCTGCCGTGGGTCAGCCAAGCGCTCGACAACTCCGCCTACGGCATCATTTCCGAGGTGCATGGCGCCGGCAATGTCATCGCGGTCAATGCGGCGGATGCGGTTGCCAAGCTGGCTGTCAAACGGCGCATCGTTCTGGTCAACGAGGCGCACGACGATCCGCACACGCGCGTGCTGATACTTGCCTTGCTGCCTCGTCTGCGGGCACTCGGTTACAACTATTTCGCCGCGGAAGCCCTGACCGAAAACGGGAATGAGCTCATGCGACGGGGCTACCCCGTCGAGGGCAGCGGCACTGAATACCTCCGGGAACCGCTCTATGGAGACATTCTGCGGGAAGCCATCCGGCTCGGTTACACCATCGTGGCCTACGATCCAGCCAGCCAGGTGCCGGATCGCGACGATGCGCAGGCCGAGAACCTTGATCGCGAAGTGTTTGCCCGCGATCCGCACGCCCGACTATTCGTCACGGCCGGCTATGCGCACATCGACAAGGCCAAGGGTCACCTCGGGGGCATCGAGCCGATGGCCATGCGCCTGCGAAAGCTGACCGGCCTCGATCCGTTGTCGGTCGACCAGACTCAGTTTCGCGAGGTCGAGCCATCGCGGGGGACGGGTCCGTATCACCAGATCATCGATGTGCTGGACATCGGCGGGCCTTCCGTACTGCAGCTCCCAGGGGGCAGTCGCATCTGGAGCTCAGACCCGGGGCGTTATGACGTCAGTGTGGTACTCCCGCCCATGAGCGGGCTGCCGCGACCCGACTGGCTGTCACTCGGCGGAGAGCGCCAGCCATGGCCGGTCGATACAGGGCTCTGCCGTGGCGTCACGCCATGCGTGGTAGAGGCGCACTACCGCAACGAACCGGACGATGCGATCCCCGCCGATCGCTACACCTTCCTCTCTTCGTCAGCGGCGCCCAGCGAGCTGTTCCTGCGTCCGGGCGAGTACCGCTTGCGCGCCTGGGGCGTGGCCGGCAAAACCCTCAGCGAAACGGTCATCCGGATCGCGAAGCGCTGATTCGCAAAATATTGCTGCGGCGCATGTCGCGATCCGCCGGATGGCGGATGAACATGCCTGGCCTCCATACCCCTCAATAACGTGCACGCCCATGGAAAAGGGTGAATCAGCCCGACCGCGCGCATGCAAGGAATTGCGATTACTCAATAATCGTTTTTTCTTGCGCAAACTATTGAATGCTAAAGACTGTCTCGCAAATTCCTAATTGTTGACTTTGCGTTAGCGAGATGTTTAATGTCGGTGTTCGCCCAATTGCTCGAGGGCAAATCTAGGGACTGCCCCGCGATGTTGCGGGGTGGTAATTCCCGAAGATGTGCTCGGCTCATTGCCTGACTTTCCATGTTTCCTTGTTCCAACTACCGCGCCCTACGGCATGGTGGTCGTCAGACAAGCGCCGTGTCATCGCCATGCCTGGTTGTATTTGAAAACTCTTTTTTCGCTGGGGAGCTCTCCAATCTCATGAATGCCATCAAAGTCAACAATGAGGCGCGTCGTTCCACGGTGCGTCGCACCGCGCTGGCGGTAGCCATTGCAGCCGGTGTCGGCCTGTCCGGGCAGGTACTGGCGCAGGCCACTACCAGCACGATCTTCGGCACCGCGCCGGTTGCGGCCGGCGAGACCGTGCAGGTCATCGGCGGCGCCGGTTTCAACCGCACGGTGCCGGTGGATAGCTCGGGCCACTACTCGGTGACGGTGCCGGTGGGCACCTATACCGTGAACCTGCTGCAGAACGGCAACGTGGTGCAGTCGCAGGCCAACATCACGCCGAAGGTGTCGGGTGCGCAGGCGGTCAACTTCACCGAGGCCGGTGCCAGCGCGAAGAACGCGCAGAACCTGTCCACCGTGACCGTCACGGGCAATGCCCTGCCGGCGATCGACGTGACCTCGACCCGCGAAGCCTCGGTGATCACTGCCGAGCAGCTCAAGCACCTGCCGCTGGCGCGCAGCGGCGAGGCGATCGCCTTGCTGGCCCCGGGTACGGTGTCGGGCGCGTCCGAACTGGGCGGTGGCCCCACGGGTGAACCGCTGGTGTCCTTCGGTGGCTCCTCGGTGGCCGAGAACGCCTACTACATCAACGGCTTCAATACCTCCGACCCGCTGGGCAACTCGGGCGGCATCACCTTGCCGTACGGCTCGATCGCCCAGCAGGAAACCCTGACCAGCGGCTACGGCGCGGAATACGGCCGTTCGGCCGGCGGCGTGATCAGCCAGATCGGCAAGAGCGGCACCAACGACTGGCACTTCGGCGCCCAGGCGCAGTTTGCGCCGATGGCTCTGCGCAGCAACTACATCAATTACCACTACAACAACCCGCTGGTGACCACGCCGGGTCGCACGCCGGGCAGCATCTACGACTTCCGCAATCGCAACACCAGCTGGGAAAACATCTACGACGCCTACGTCAGCGGCCCGCTGATCAAGGACAAGTTGTTCTTCTTCATTTCGGCGGAGTCCGACAAGCAGCAGACCACCTCGGTCCAGTCGGTCGGCGCAAGCAATGTGTACTACCGCCAGTACAGCATGCCGAAGTTCTACGCCAAGCTGGATTGGAACATCAACGACAACAACACCTTGTCGCTGACCGGCGTGAGGAACCAGGAGTCCTACTCCGCCTCCATCTACAACTACAACAACGCGCCGGGCAACGACTACGCCCACAACTCGGTGGGTAGCTTCAGCAGCTACGACCAGCACACCAAGAACGCCTTCGGCATCTGGATCGCCAAGTACACCTCGTACATCACCGACAACCTCACGCTCGAGGCGATGTACGGCAAGATGACGGGCACCTACTACACCGAGGTCATTCCCTACCCCGGCTTCGATCCTAGCCTGCCGAACATCCTCGGTGCGTCCTCGCAGAACCCTGCCTACACCGCCGGCAGCCCGGGCGGCATCACCAACAGCAACACCAACACCAACATCCCCAACCCCGGCCACAAATCGAGCACCACCAACCTGCGGCTCGACCTGGACTGGAAGCTGGGCCAGCACGATGTCAAGTTCGGTATCGACAACATGACCACCATGGACATCGGCGCCGGCAGTGCGATGAGCGGCCCGGGCTATGCGTGGGAATACGGCCAGGCTCCCAGCCCGACCGCCCCGATCGCAGGCACGGTCGTCGGCACGGCGCCGTTCGTGGACGCCACCGCCAACTACCCGAATGGCGCGTCGGGCTACTACGTCGACCAGTACCGCTTCGTCACCAACAGCACGGTGAAGGTGAGCCAGCGTGCGCAGTACGTCCAGGACAACTGGCAGGTGCTGCCCAACCTGCTGCTGAACCTTGGCCTGCGCAATGACCAGTTCACCAACTACAACCCCGACGGCGTCCCCTACGTGCGCCTGACCAAGCCGCAGTGGGCGCCGCGCCTGGGCTTCAGCTGGGACGTCTTCGGCGACTCCACGCTCAAGGTCTACGGCAACGCCGGCCGCTACTACCTGGCGCTGCCCTCCGGCGTGGCGATTCGTGAGGCCTCCGGCTCCCTGTACACGCGCACCTACTACACCTACTCCGGAATCGATGCGAACGGCATCCCGCAGAACCTGACCCCGATCGTCGGTACCGGCCAGGGCAATGTCACCAGCGCAGGTCAGCCGGTGTCGGCCAACAACGAGTACGGCCAGCCGCTCGACCCGAACACCGTGCGCTCGACCAACCTCAAGGCCGAGTACCAGGACGAGTTCGTGCTGGGCATGCAGCAGCAGATCACCCCGGCGTGGGTGTACGGCGTGCAGGGCACCGTACGCAAGCTGGGCCGCATCGTCGACGACGTGGGCGACACCACCACCCAGTGCGAGCAGCTGCTGGCGCAGAACCCGGGCGTGCCGGGCGTGGATTGCGGCAACATCCAGGCCAGCGTGCTGATCAACCCGGGTTCCACCAACCGTTTCCAGGTGAAGAACGACAACGGCGGCTACAACTACTACACGGTATCGCCGGCGCAGTTCGGCTTCCCGGCGGCCAAGCGCAAGTACTACGCACTGGAGGCTTACCTCGAGCATCCGTGGGACGGCAAGTGGCAGGGCAAGATCGACTACGTGTTCTCCAAGAGCTACGGCTCGACGGATGGCCCGGTGCAGTCGAACATCGGCCAGGGCGGCAACTCGGTGTCGGCCACCACGCAGTGGGACTACGGCCAGCTGATGCAGTACGCCAACGGCGTGCAGGCGAACTCGCGCAAGCACGTGCTGAAGGCCTACGGCACCTACCAGATCGCACCGGAATGGACCGCCAGCGGCATCCTCACCGTGGCCTCGGGTACGCCAAAGGACTGCCTGGGCTTCTTCGGCCCGAACCAGACCAACCCGGGTCTGGGCTACGGCGACTACACCCACTGGTGCGGCGGTCAGCCGGCACCGGGCGGCAGCACGGGCTACACGCCGTGGATCCACCCGCTGGACCTCAGCGTCGAGTACCGTCCGGAATGGGCGGACAAGAAGCTGGCCTTCCAGCTGCAGGTGCACAACGTGTTCAACGAGCAGAAGGCCACGCAGTACCGGGCGAACTACGGCAGCACGACCAACCCGCGTTCGACCTACAACACGATCTACGCCTCGGAGACGCCGCGCTACATGACCCTGGGCGTCACCTACGACTGGTAAGGCTTGATCGCTGCCTGCGCCGGAGCACATCCCGGCGCAGGCGGGCGAACGAACAAGGCAACAGCAACAAGAAAGGCCGCCGGGAAACCGGCGGCCTTTTGCATAGGCTGGATGCTCGGAGGTTGCTTCAGCCGCCGGGGCCGCTTGCCAGGCGCTCGTGCAGCGGACGCAGCAGTTCGCCGTAGCGTTCGCGGTAGCCGGGGCCGGCCTTGAGCGGCTGACGCACCTGGGCCGCACTGGCGGTGCTGTGCACGGCACGGGCGGTCTGGTGCGGATGCAGGCAGTCAGGGTCGAAGTCGAGGCCACAGAAGTCCAGCAGGCGGCGGATGCGCGCCTCCGGATCGGCCAGCAAGGCCTCGTGCGGGAAGTCCAGCAGGTGTTGCGGGTAGCGGGCCTGCCAGTGGTTCATCAGGCGCTGGTAGTCCTGATGGTGCATCACCATGTCGTCGAGGTCATAGCTGAAGTGGGCGCCGTTACCGAACAGCTGGCGGTAGCAGGCGAAGCAGGTTTCGAGCGGATCGCGATGGCAGTGGACGATGCGTGCGCCAGGCAGCATGGCGCGGATCGCGCCGAGGTACTGCCAGCTGACCAGGTTCTTGTCGGTGAAGCGTGGACGTGTCTGTCGCCAGCGGGCGGTGCGGGCCAGGTAGTCGCGCCCCAGCCGTGCCCAGTCCGCGGCGGTGGCCTCGGCGACCCAGTACGGAAACGGCTTGCCGCGCCGCTTCGACTCGCCTTCGATGACCTGGGGCAGATCGGTGATTTCGTTGGCGCCTTCCACTTGCGGATGCGAGGCGAGGATCTGCTCGACCAGGGTGGAGCCGGTGCGCGGCAGGCTGACGATGAAGATCGCCTCCTGGCCCAGGCTCGCGTCGAGTGGAGCGGTCGTGGGGCCGGTGAACGCCTGCATGATCTGTTCGACCCGGTTGCGCTCAGCCTGGGCATTCCAGTCCACCTCACGGCGCTTCAGCGCATTGGCTTCGACCAGGACCGCATAGGCCGCTGCGTAATCGCGATGGTCTTCGCAGGCCTTGGCCAGGGCGAAGCCGATCCGCACCCGTGCGTCCGCCGTCGCCCCCGGCTGGTGGAACGCCCGTTGCAACTGGGCGAGATCCCGATCGTCGAACGACAGCGTCTTCAGATTGGCAAGGGCGAACCATACATTGGGCTCCGCCGGTTCGCGGCGCAGCACTTCGCGGTAATTCGCCACGGCGGCGGGGATGTCGCCCAGGATCGCCTGAGCGTCTGCCAGGGTAATGCGCGACCGGGTGTGCGCGGGGTCGAGGCGCAGTGCCAGTTGCAACACCTGGCAAGCGTCCGCAGCGCGGAATTGCAGCTTCAGCGCCTTGCCCAGGTTGTACCAGGAGGTCGCCATTCGCGGCGCCAGCTCGCAGGCCCGCTGCAGCGCCGCCAGCGCGGCGTCAAACTGGCCGCATTCGTACAAGGCGGTGCCCAGGTTGGTGTGCAGCACGGCGCTGTCGGGCTCGCGCGCGAGCGCTTCGCGTAGGTAGTCGACCGCCTTGGCGGGCTCCCCGCTCATCTGGGAGGCGATGCCCAGCATGCGGTAGGCCTCGGCGTGGCCGGGAGCCAGTGCCAGTACGCTGGTCAGTGCCCGCTCGGCATCGTCGGGCCGGTTCTCCCCCAAGGCACGACTGGCTTCGGCCAGCAGGCGCGTGGCGGTCGGCGACAGGGCGGCCACGTTGCCTGGGGTCGGCGAAGGTCGGTTGCTGGACATGGTGCAGGGATCTCTGCTGGCGGGATGCGGTCAGGCAACGCCAGCGGCGGTCCACGCCTGCATGCCGCCTTCGACGTTGTGCACGTTGGTGAAGCCGTGCGCGGCGAAGCGTTCGGCGACGCCCTGGCTGGAGATGCCGCGCTGGCAGATGAAGGCGAGTTCGGTGTCCCTGGGCAGGGCGGCGAGCGCCTCGTAGCCTTCGTCCTCGAGGATGCGCGCCTGCGGCAGTGCGGGCAGCTGGGCGCGGGCGGCGGCGGGACGCACGTCGACCAGGGTGATGCTGCCGGCGGCAAGGCGCTGCTGCAGCTCCTGCACGTCCATCGACTTCACTTCCTGCGCGCCTGGGAATTTCAGGCTCAGGCCCTCGCCCTGCACGGTGGAGACCCAGTCGATCACGATGCCCTTGGCGCGCTGCGCGCTGGCCGGGTCGAAGTGCACGTCGAGGCCGTTGGCGCGGGCGACGATGTCGTGCTCGCCGGCCGGGGCGAGCTGGAAGCCGGCGCTGTGGTCGGGGCCGATCTCCAGGTGCAGCGCCAGGCCCTGCGCGTTCGCGGTGCCCTCACGGATGGCCTTGGCGGCGGCGTCGGTGATGGTGATCTCCGGCGGGGTGCGGTCCGGTGCGGCCAGGCCGAACAGCGCGTGCAGTTCGCCGCTGCCGTACATCTGCCGGATGATGTCGGCGCCGCCGACCAGCTCGCCTTCTACGTAGAGCTGCGGGATGGTGGGCCAGTCGCCATAGGCCTTGATGCCTTCGCGGATTTCCGGGTCCTCCAGCACGTTCACCGTGTGGTAGTCCGGCAGCAGTTCGTTGAGCGTGTTGGTGGCGGCGGCGGAGAAGCCGCAGGCGGGCTGGAAGCGGTGGCCCTTCATGAACAGCACCACGCGATGGCTCTTGAGTAGGGATTCGATGCGTTCGCGGGTGGTGGCGTCGAGGGACATGGAGAACTCCGGAGGGGACACGCAATGATACTGCCGATATGCCGGCACCGCCGGCCGGCTTCAAGCCGCGGGCGGTGCGGCGAGCATGGCGCGGACGGTGGGCAGCGCGGCTTCGGTCCACAGTGCGTACTGCGCGGCCGAGGGGTGCAGGCCGTCGTCGGCGAGCAGTTCGGGGTGGCGGCGCGAGATCGGCGTGATGTCCACCCAGCGCGCACCCAGCTCCCGGGTTTCCTCGCGGGCGGTGGCGTTGTAGGCGTCCAGCGCGCCGGCAATGTGCGCGACGTCGCGGCCGCTGCCGCGCGCGAACGGGGTGACGCCCCAGTCCGGGATCGACAGCACCAGCACGCGTTCCGCGCGCGCGCCGGCCAGCGCGATCGCGCGCTGCAGCAGGCGGCGGAATTCGCCGCGGTATTCCGTCACGTCGCGACCGCGGTACTGGTTGTTGACGCCGATCAGCAGACTGACCAGGTCCCAGGGCGGCACGAAGCCGGCCGCATCCATCGCGGCGGACAGTTCGTCGGTGGTCCAGCCGGTGGTGGCCAGGATGGTCGGTGCAGCCAGCGGCATGCCTTCGCGACGCAGCATGGTGGCCAGTTGCACGGGCCAGCGGCCCTCCGCCGGCACGTCTTCGCCGATGGTGTAGGAATCGCCGAGGGCGAGGTAGCTCATCAGGGACATGCGGGGTCTCGGTGCCCTTGTCCCATCGGAAATGAAGAGGGAGGGAAGGGCCGGGTGTGGGTGCAGGTGGAGTGTAGCGGCCGGGCCTGCCGGGCTCCTACCCACGCCGCCTCGGATCGGTGACGGGCCACGGCAAGGCCCACGTCGCGCCATGCAGGGCTTTCACGCCATCGGGTCCCCAAGGGCATCGGAGCACCGCGTGGAGGCCGCGCGGCCGGTGCAGGTATTCGCGCCACGCCGTGCCCCACACGCAGGGCGGAGCGTGGCGTGGCCGGCACGGGGCACGGCTCCGCCTTCGGCCACGTGCCCCCCGCAGCGGTGGCCACGGGCGGCTTTCCTGATCTTCCGGCTTGACCATCCGCCGCGGAAAACTGACTCTGGCTCCCCCCGCTTCCCGGCGCCAGCCCATGACCACCCTCCGCGGCAAGACCTTGTTCATCACCGGCGCCTCGCGCGGCATCGGCCTCGCGATTGCGCTGCGTGCCGCGCGCGACGGTGCCAACGTCGCCATCGTCGCGAAGAGCGGCGTGCCGAATCCGAAGCTGCCCGGCACCATCCACACGGCCGCCGCCGCGGTCGAGCAGGCCGGTGGCAAGGCGCTGGCGTTGCAGTGCGACATCCGCGACGAGGAGCAGGTGCGCGCTGCCGCGGCTGAGGCCGCCGGACATTTCGGTGGCATCGACGTCGTGGTCAACAACGCCAGCGCGATCTGGCTGGCCGGGGTGGAGGGCACGCCGATGAAGCGCTACGACCTGATGCACCAGGTCAACACGCGCGGCACCTTTCTCGTGACCCAGAGCTGCATGCCGTACCTGAAGCAGGCGGCGAATCCGCACGTGCTCATGCTGGCGCCGCCACCCAGCCTCGATCCGAAATGGTTTGCGCCGCACACCGCCTACACCATCGCGAAGATGGGCATGAGCCTGTGCGTGCTGGGCATGAGCGCGGAGTTCGCGCCGCTGGGCATCGCGGTGAACGCGCTGTGGCCGCGCACGGTGATCGCCACCGCGGCGATTGGCATGATCGCCGGCGTGCGTGCCGAGCAGTGTCGCCGGCCGGAGATCGTGGCCGATGCGGCGCACGCCATGCTGCTGCGCCCGGCGCGGGAATGCAGCGGCCGTTTCGCGATCGACGAGGATGTGCTGCGCGAGGCCGGCGAGCACGATTTCGACCGCTACGCGGTGCAGCCGGGCCAGCCGCTGCTGCCCGACCTGTTCCTCGACTGACCCTCCTCGGCTGATCCTCCTCGACTGGTCCGGCGTCAACGTGCGCAGAGCGCCCGCAGCTGGTCGACTTGGCACAGGCCCGGCGACACGATGGTGAAGGTGGGGAAAGCCCTGCCATAGGTTGGGGCGCCGGGCCTCCGGCGATGTGGAGGTCGGTCATGTCGTGCACGCGGCAGTCGCGGTCGGCCACCCCGCGGCGCGGGTCGTCGGTCATCCGCGTAGTGCGCAGTGGCGCGGGGTGCCGCGCACCGGGTGCTTGCCGTCCGCATTGCCCAGCCATGCCGCGGCACCAAGCGGCCACCGCAGGCGCGCGCCAGCCCCGCGCCGAACAGCACCAGGCTGCGCGGGGGCTCCGGTTGACCCCGGCATGCCGCCCCCGGCGAAGCGGGATCTAGGGAAGTGCTGGCCGAGGCCGAGCAGTATCCGATGGGCTGCGGCAACCGACCGTTACACTGCCCGCATGGCTGGACGTTCTTCCCGCGCCGAGCTGCCGCTGTTTCCGCTGTCCACCGTGCTGTACCCGGGCGGGCGGCTGGAACTTCGCATTTTCGAGCCGCGCTACCTGGATCTGGTGCGCGAGTGCACGCGTGACGGCCGCGGCTTCGGCGTCTGCCTGATCCTGGAGGGACGCGAGACCGGCGAGCCGGCCCTGCCGGCGGCGGTGGGCACGCTGGCGCGCATCGTGGATTTCCACTACGGCGCCGACGGACTTCTCGGCATCGTGGCCGAGGGCGGCCAACGTTTCCGGGTGCGGCGCACGCGGGTGCGTGCGGACGGCCAGTTGCGCGGCGAGGTGGAGTGGTGGCCGGAGGAGGCGTATGCACCGGTGCCGGTCGAGCTTGCCTTGTTGCAGACGATCGCCGAGCGCCTGGTCGAAGTGATGGCGCCGCAGTGGAGGCAGGCGCCGCGCGAGCGCTACGACGACGCGCGCTGGCTGGGCTTTCGTCTCGCCGAACTGCTGCCGCTGGGCGGCGACGAACGCCAGCGCCTGCTGGAGCTGACCGATCCGCTGCAGCGCCTGGCCGAGTTGCGCGACATCCTGCCGCGTTTCCAGAAGGCCTGACGCCTTCCGCGCGCGCAGCCGGGCGGGGACGGGCGCATGCCGATGGGCGTTATCGAAAGATCTTTCGATGCGCCGCGCGGAAGACCCATGCCCGTCGACAACGAGGACGGATACGCGCGTCGCTGTCATATCCGCGCCGTCCGGGCGGGATTACAATTCGCGCCGAATCACATGCCGGCATGGATCCGCTACACGGGTGTCGCCACAGGGGGAGCGGCACGTGGCGACCAGATCCGGGGGAGGGAGTATGGACGCCACGGGCGCGAAGCCGCAGGGGTGCGTGATCTGGTTCGGCCAGCCGGATGACCGCGAGCGCAAGGGACTGGCCGGGGCCGGATGGCATCTTCGGGTGGCCGGGGTGGACGCTGGCGCCGGAGTGCGCGAAGGCGGCAACGTGGTGGCGCTGGCGGACTTGCGCCAATGCGACGCGCGCGCCCTGCATGCGATGCGGCGCCTGATGACGGCGCACCCCGCGCTACCATGGATCGCCCTGATCTCGTTCGACACGCAGGCGCGGCATCCGCAGGTCAAACGCATCCTGCAGGGTTGCCGCGATTTCTTCAGCGCGCCGCTTGATCTGCCGCGCCTGCTCGTGGCGTTGGCGCGTGCCGGCGCGGAGCCGCCGCATACGACCGAGGCGGCAGGGGAAATCCCCGAGCTGGTGGGGCGCAGCACCGCGCTGGCGACGGTCACGGCCAGCCTGCGCAAATACGCGCCGATCGACTTGCCGGTGCTGATCACCGGCGAGACCGGCGTCGGCAAGGAAGTGGCCGCCCGCGTGCTGCATCGGCTCTCTCCCCGTGCCATGCAGCCGTTCGTAGCAATCAATTGCGGCGCGCTGCCACTCAACTTGGTGCAATCCGAACTGTTCGGCCATGAGCGCGGCGCGTTCACCGACGCCACCACGCGGCGGATCGGACACATCGAGAGTGCGGCGGGTGGCACCATCCTGCTGGACGAGGTCGGCGACCTGCCGCTGGATGCGCAGACCAACCTGCTGCGCTTCCTGCAGGAAGGCGTGCTGCAGCGCCTGGGCAGCAGCCGGCCGATCAAAGTCGACGTGCGCGTGATGGCCGCCACTCATCTGGATCTGGAGCACGCCGTGGCGGCGGGGCGCTTTCGCGAGGACTTGTACTACCGGCTCAACGTGCTGCGGCTGCAGGTACCGCCGCTGCGCGAGCGCGGCGACGACGTGGACCTGCTGGCGCGGCATTACCTCGAACGCTTCCGCGAGAGGCAGGCCTGCGCCGCCCGCGATTTCGACGGCGCGGCCTTGAAGGCGATGCACCAGTATGCATGGCCGGGCAACGTGCGCGAACTGCGCAACCGGGTGCAGCGCGCCGCGGTGCTGGCGGAAGGCGCGCTGATCAGCGCCGCCGACCTTGCCCTGCCGGCCGGTGCGACTGAACTGGGCGAGCCGGCTGCCGCCAGCCTCGGTGTCTCCCGCGCCTCGGCCGAGCGCGAGACCATCGCCGCCTGCCTGCGAGAATGCCGGTTCAACATCAGCGAGTGCGCACGGCGCCTGCAGATATCCCGGGTCACCGTATACCGCCTGTGCAAGAAGCACCGGCTGGAACTGCGCACGCCATAGGGCGCTGCCGTGTGTCTCCGGCAAATCCGGTGCGCGGTCGGCTACGGATTCGGCGACTGTCCGTGGGATAATCGTGGCCTCACGCGCATCATCGGGCCGGATCCTGCGATCGCGGACGTTTCGCGACGCTCCGGGCGGACAAGGGAACAGGGCCGGGGCGCAACCTGGAGTGCCCCATGCCGCAACACGACGCGAACCTGTCTTCAACCCTGCTCGGTCTCGGCCAGCGCTACTGGTTGCCGGTCTACAAGCCGCGCGACCTGGTGCTGGACCGTGGCAAGGGCGCGCGGGTGTGGGACACCGAGGGACGCGACTACGTGGATTTCGGCGCCGGCATCGCAGTGAACGCGCTGGGCCACCAGGATCCCGACCTGCTCGCCGCGCTCACCGCGCAGGCGCACAAGCTGTGGCACGCCAGCAACGTGTTCTACACCGAGCCACCGCTGCGCCTCGCCGAGGAGTTGGTGAACGCCAGCGGCTTCGCCGAGCGCGTGTTCCTGTGCAACTCCGGCGCCGAGGCGAACGAGGCGGCGATCAAGCTGGTGCGCAAGTGGGCCGCCGCGCAGGGGCGCCCGCCGGAACGGCGCGTCATCGCCACCTTCAAGGGCTCGTTCCACGGCCGTACCCTCGCCACCGTCACCGCCACCGCGCAGCCGAAATACCAGGCCGGCTACGAGCCGCTGCCGGAAGGCTTTCGGTACCTCGAATTCAACGATGCCGCGGCTCTGGAAGTGGCGTTGGGCGCCGGCGACATTGCCGCGGTCATGCTGGAGCCGGTGCAGGGCGAGGGCGGCGTGCTGCCGGCCGCGCCAGGATTCCTCAAGCGCGTACGCGAGCTGTGCGACGCGCATGGCGCCTTGCTGGTGCTGGACGAGATCCAGTGCGGCATGGGCCGTACCGGCACCTTGTTCGCCCATGTGCAGGATGGCGTGCGGCCCGACATCGTGACGCTCGCCAAGGCGCTGGGCTGCGGTTTCCCGATTGGCGCGATGCTGGCCGGACCTGAAGTCGCCGAGGTGATGCAATACGGAGCCCACGGCACCACCTTCGGCGGCAACCCGATGGCCGCCGCGGTGGCGCGTACGGCATTGCGCAAGCTGGGCTCGCCCGAACTGCTGGCGAACGTGGCGGCGCAGGCGCAGGCGTTGCGCGAAGGGCTGGCGGCGATCGATGCGGAGCTGCACCTGTTCGACGAGGTGCGCGGTCGCGGCCTGATGATCGGCGCAGTGCTGGCCGAGGCGCATCGGGGCAAGGCCGGCGCGATCCTCGACCATGCTGCCGCCCACGGCTTGCTGCTGCTGCAGGCCGGCCCCGACGTGCTGCGCTTCCTGCCGCCGTTGACGATCACCGCCGAGGAGCTGGCCGCAGGCCTCGAGCGGCTGCGCGCCGCCTTGCTCGCCTTCGTCGCGACGTGAGCGGCGCCGGTCGCCCACCCTGAGTGGGCGCATCGGCGCGGCCGGGTTGCGCCACGGTTGTTATCATCGGTCGTTCCCCATCGACCAACTTCGGGTGAACCCCATGAAATACCTGCACACCATGGTGCGCGTGCGCGACATCGACGCCTCGCTGCGCTTCTATTGCGAAGGCCTGGGCCTGAAGGAAATGCGCCGCATGGAGAATGAACAGGGCAAGTTCACCCTGGTCTTCCTTGCCGCGCCGGACAGCCCCGAAGCCGAGGTCGAGCTGACGTACAACTGGGGCTCGACCGAAGACTACGGCAGCGCGCGCAACTTCGGCCACCTCGCGTTCCGCGTGGAGGACATCTACGCCACCTGCCAGCGCCTCATGGACATGGGCTACACCATCAACCGTCCGCCACGCGACGGCCACATGGCCTTCGTGCGTTCGCCCGACCTGGTCTCGGTGGAACTGCTGCAGGACGGCCACCTGCCGCCGGCCGAGCCGTGGGTCTCGATGCCGAACACTGGCGTGTGGTGAATCGTGCTGCGCCGCCCATGGGTGGGCGGCGCTTGTCTCAGGCCTTCGCCGCCTGCAGTGCCTCGCGCGCGGCCTGCAAGGTATCGGCGATGTCCTGGTCCGAATGCGCACTGGACAGGAAGCCTGCCTCGAACGCACTGGGTGCGAGGTACACGCCGCGCTTCAGCATGCCGTGGAAGAAGCGGTTGAACAGCGCGGTATCCGCCGCTGTGGCCTGTGCGTGGCGCTCCACCTTTTCGGCGGTGAAGAACAGGCCGAACATGCCGCCCACCCGGTTGGTGCTGAACGGTACGCCGGCCCCGTCAGCCACCGATTGCAGGCCGTCGCAGAGCAGGCGCGTGCGTGCGGCGAGCGTCTCGTGGAAACCCGGCGCCTGGATCAGCTCCAGCATCGCCAGGCCCGCCGCCATCGCCACCGGATTGCCGCTGAGCGTGCCGGCCTGGTAGATCGGGCCGGCCGGGGCGACCTGCTCCATCAGGTCGCGGCGGCCGCCATACGCGCCCACCGGCATGCCGCCGCCGATGATCTTGCCGAAGGTGCTGAGGTCGGGAGTCACCCCGTAGTACGCCTGCGCGCCGCCCAGTGCCACGCGGAAGCCGGTCATCACCTCGTCGAAGACCAGCAGCGCGCCGTGCCGCGTGCACAGTTCGCGCAGACCCTGCAGATAACCGTCCACCGGCGGGATGCAGTTCATGTTGCCGGCGACCGGCTCGATGATCAGGCAGGCGATCTCGCCGCCTTGTTCGGCGAACAGCGCCTTGGCGGCATCGAGGTCGTTGTAGGGGAGGGTGAGGGTGAGGTCGGCGCTCGCCTTGGGTACGCCCGGCGAGGTGGGTACGCCGAAGGTGAGCGCGCCGGAGCCGGCCTTCACCAGGAAGCTGTCGCCGTGGCCGTGGTAGCAGCCTTCGAACTTCACGATCTTCGCGCGGCCGGTGGCGCCGCGGGCGAGGCGGATTGCCGACATGGTGGCCTCGGTGCCGGAGTTCACCATGCGCACCATCTCCACCGACGGCACCAGTTTCGCGATGGTCTCGGCCATGGTCACTTCGGCCGGGCAGGGTGTGCCGAAGGAGAGGCCGTCCTGCACCGCGCGCACCACCGCTTCGCGCACGGCGGGATGGTTGTGACCCACGATCATCGGCCCCCACGAACCCACGTAGTCGATGTAGCGCCTGCCTTCCACGTCCCACAGGCAGGCGCCATCCGCGCGTGCGGTGAAGAACGGTTCGCCGCCCACCGACTTGAAGGCGCGCACTGGCGAGTTCACACCGCCGGGAAGGAGTCGCCTGGCGCGCTGGAACAATTCGTGGTTGGTGCTCATCGATGCTTTCTCAATCGGCGGGGTAGAGGCGGGCGAAGCGCTGCGCGGCGGCGCGCACGTCGGGCGCGCCGAACACCGCGGAGATCACGGCGAGGAAATCCGCCCCGGCTTCGACCAGGGAAAGGGCATTGTCCGGCGTGATGCCGCCGATCGCCACCCGCGGCGGGCCAAGCGTGGCGCTCTGCCGCAGCAGGTCGAGCGATGCCCGCGCCGCATGTGGCTTGGTCGGCGAGGGGAAGAATGCGCCGAACGCCACGTAGTCGGCGCCGGCCGCCGCTGCGTCGCGGGCGCGCTGGAGCGAGTCGTAACACGACACCCCCACGATCGCGCCGGCCCCCAGCGCGGCGCGGGCGGCAGCCACGTCGTCATCGTCGCGACCCAGATGCACGCCGGCGGCGCCCACCGCGACGGCCAGCGCGACGTCGTCGTTGATGATCAGCGGCACGGCGTGCAGGTCGCACAGTTGCCTGAGCGCGGCGGCGTCGGCACGTCGCCGCCCGGCATCGGTGGTCTTGTCGCGGTACTGCATTACCCGCGCGCCGCCGGCCAGCGCCTGTGCGACAACCGCCGAAAGATCGTCACGCGGGCCGTCGGTGATCGCGTACAGGCCGCGTGCCGGGAATCGGGTATGGGTCATGGTGCGTGGTCTCGGTGCGCGCGCAGGGGGCGATGGTCGGCGCCGCGTGCTTTCGCAACGGCAGGCGAGTTGCGAGAATGCACTATTCGCCCTCGCACGAAGAAGCCCGACGATGAGCCAGAGTTCCACCGAAACCACCGCGCTGCGCAAATGGATGTGCGTGGTCTGCGGTTACATTTATGACGAGGCGCTGGGCGTGCCGGAGGAGGGTATCGACCCGGGCACGCGCTGGGACGACGTGCCGGAGACCTGGACCTGCCCGGATTGCGGCGCCACCAAGAGCGACTTCGAGATGATCGAGGTCGACTGACCGCCGATACCTGCCCGCGCCCGGTCCGTTTTCGCCATGTTTCCGCCTGCGAACGGGCCCGCCGATCCGGTGTGATGCTTCCACGCGCGAGCCATGCGCGTCACGTGGAAGCATCACCATGCAGCAGTTCATTCCCTTCGAGGACGACTGGGACATGCTCGACGCGATCCATCCGGAAGCGTTGATCCCCTACCGCGTCGGCCTGGCGCTCGCTTCGCCGGCCGGCGAAGCTCAGTCGACGGAGCCCAGCTTGCCGTCGATGGCAAGCACGTCACCGTCGCGCACGCCGATCCGTCTGACCATGCCTGCCGACAGCTCGAGCACGTAACGCGCAGGCCCTGCGCTGGGGTAGATCGGGCAAGGATCGGCCTTGCACGGAGGCACGTCCACCTGCGCCGATACCAGCCTGCGCCCGGAATCGAAGTACAGGATGTCGAGCGGGATCAGCGTGTTCTTCATCCAGAAGCCGCGCGGAGCCAAGTCGGGAAACACGAAGAGCATGCCATGGTCTGGCGCCAGCGAGCTTCGCATCATCA
Source organism: Rhodanobacter sp. sgz306013 (assembly GCF_057031145.1). Taxonomy (NCBI): domain Bacteria; kingdom Pseudomonadati; phylum Pseudomonadota; class Gammaproteobacteria; order Lysobacterales; family Rhodanobacteraceae; genus Rhodanobacter; species Rhodanobacter sp. sgz306013. Next base: position 544 of record NZ_JBXCIJ010000005.1, on the reverse strand, counting down.
GGCCACGTTCGCGTGCGGCTTCATTGGTGGCGAGTTCCACCGAATAGTGGTGCCCGCGCAGGGTCACGGTGACGGGGGCGCCGTCGGCCGGATGCGCGCAGACGTTGCCGCAGAATGCCAGCAAGCTGGCGGTGAGCAGGAATCTCAGCATGACGCGATGCCTCGAATGAGCTGTGGTCGGGGCAGTGTAGAGCGCCGCATGCGGGTGGCTTCGTCAAAAAAACTGCGTGCTGCCCCTTCCCAGTCGCGCGGCGCGGCGCTATGATTCTCGCCCCTTCGACGAGCCACCCCGCTTCGAAGGTTTCGAGCCAGGCGACGCAGAAAATTTTCCTCTGCGACTGTTGACGGACCGGAAAGACGATGTAGAATGGGCGGCTCACCGGGACGAAATGTCCCCTGGCGGAAAGATCCGCGGTGAAGAGATCTTTGACAGTGTGCACAGGTGAATTGTGTGGACGCCTTGCGCTGGCGGGTTGCTGACCTGTCCAAGCAATGCAAGCGTCCCACCCAAAGAAAGTCAGTAATGAGTTTCAATGGTTGGGGT
>NZ_JBXCIJ010000004.1:0-728491 GCF_057031145.1 Rhodanobacter sp. sgz306013 | reverse complement strand
CGATGACAGGAGACGTGCGCCCGCAGGGCGGAAAATCGCACTCCACCGCTATCGCAGTGGCCGCCATGCCATAGATCGTGTCTATCAAAAGCAGTGCGGAACCCTGCTTCTCAACAGCCTGCTAGATCAGACAGCTCTTGATCAAACTGCTTGGTTATGATCCAGGAGTCTGCTGGGGCCGCCAGTTCGAAGCGACGAAAGAGCGACCATGAGCCAAGGTCCTGACGCTCATATGTACCGCCACCCCATTGATACCCATGCACACGATATTTCTTTTCGCACAGGTTGATCTCAACGACGGTAAATCCTGAAATATCCGACTTGCTTTCCTGGAGAACATTGCCTTCGAACTGCACGCAACTACCAGCTTCCCGATCCTCGGTCTCAAGCACATTCCATTGATGCTCATGACCGGAAAATAAGAAATCTGCATTTGCACGAACTCTACGCCTAAAGTCCCTGTATGCAGACGGATGTAGCCAATTGAACGGATGATGCAGTGCCGTTATGACACAACCGTCCAAATTTCGATGTGCCGGGAGAATAGTCGAGGGAAAAGTTATCTTGTCTTCTCTCAGTTGTGATACCCATGCGACATTTAGGCAGTCAAAGGTGACCTTCTTTCCAGACACGAGGATTGTTTCTGAATAGCGGAGCCTATCCACACCCGCTAAGGATTGACCAGTGAGGAGGGCCAGGAAGTCGAAAAAATTGTCTTGCACTTCGACACACGTCGCAACGAGCTGTGGCGAAAGCTCCGAAGCCGGCCTCTCTGCGACCTGCTTAAGTACAAGGTTCCTTAGATCCTGGGATCGCGAAAAATCGCAGTCATGATTCCCGGGAACAACCACGAACTTGATCGTGCCGGCGAAATCTTCTGATATGCGCGCTTCAATGCGCTTGAAGAATGTCATTGCAAGATCGTACTCGCCTGACGCGCCGCCGTAAGCAACATCACCGGTCACCAAAAGTACTACTGCTTCTGCAGATGCCAAGTGACTTGCGATAGCTGCTCCGAGAAGCTCGGGCCGTCCGAGCACCGGGTCTAAGTCGCCATGGATGTGTAGGTCCGTCAGATGCGCAATAACAAGCATGTTTCCTCACTCCCTGAAAGAAGGAGGCCCGCTGAGCGGGCCTTCACAATCACATATTCCGCCGATATTCACCGCCCACGTCGTACAACGCATGGCTGATCTGGCCAAGGCTGTGGGTCTTCACCGCCTCCATTAATGCGTTGAACACGTTGCGGCGATCCCGCGCGGTGCTCTGCAGATAGGCCAGCCCATGCTTGTCATGCACCTGCGCCACAGGCGCATCCGTGGAATCGGTGCCATGCGCCTGTGACGTCTCGCCCGCCGGCGCCAGCGCATTGCGCGCCTTCTGGAATGCCTGCACGTTGGCGATCTGCTGTCCCTTCTCTTCTTCCGTGGACCGGATCAGCTCGATCTCGGTGGCGATCTCGCCGCCGTGGTCCTTGGGCAGGAAGGTGTTGACGCCGATCAGCGGCAGGCTGCCGTGGTGCCTTAGCTTGTTTCGCATCACCGCAGCTCGTCCGGCTTGAACCGATACCCCCGCTTCTTCCACCCCGAAGCGATGCCCATGTCGTAGCCGTAGACCAGGATCACCACGACGGCATCCTCGTTCGCAATATCGGGGTCGCCCTTCGCCATCTGCTGTGCGATGCGCCTGGCCATGGCACTGTCGTCGGTCATCGGCGCATCCAGCTGCAGCGCGGCCTGCAGGGAGTGCGTGGTGGTGCCGTTGACGGACAGCCAGCCGCGCACGACCTGCACCGTCATCACATGGGGCTGGGCGGACAAGGTGCGGTACAGCGGCAGGATGCCTGCGAGGGCCTGGGACTTCGCAAACCGACTCGCCACGGCCGGCCCGCTCAAGGCAATCACCGCGATCACGGCCAGCGCGACCATGTGACCGCGCCACACGACGGGAAACGGTACCGGCTGCGCTACGCGGTCGAAGCGCTCCACGTACGACCCCACCGCCAGGTCGTGCAGGGACTGCCGCGTGCGGCGGTTGAAGAGGTACAGATAGATGATGGCGAACATCCCGCCGAAGACCACGAGCGCCAGCAGGTAGCCCAGTGGCGTCGACATCGCCAGGTTCGGATCGACCGGCAGGCCATTGGCAAAGAAGGGGATGCCCAGCACCGCGTAGCGCAGCAGCGAGCGCGGCAACGTGAGCAACTGGCCGTGGGCGTCGACCACCCGGACGCCCAGCCAGCGCTTGCCCAGTGTCTGCCCGCCACCTATGCGGCTATTCAAGATGCCGAAGTAGGCCAGCGCGATCGCAAAGCCGATCAGCCGCGCATAGGCCCCCATGCGCGCGAACGTGTCGAAAAACAGCGCTCCCAGGATCAAGCCGACGATACACAGGAGTATCAAATCGACCACGAAGGCGCCCAGACGGCGCCAGAAGCCGGCGATAGCGCGCTCCGGCCAGCCTTCCCCTTGCAGTGCATCCATGAACTTCCCCCTGAGGTCGAGGCATCTTGCTCCAAGATTTCCGATGGCGCGAGATGTGTGGTGAGCAGCATGCGCTCGGCAGGACAGGATCCTGCAGTGTTCATGCTGTCCCGTCGCAGCTCAATTTCCCCCGCTCGCTTTCGTGTCCCCTGCTCTTGCCACCCCTTCGTTCCCGCTTGCCGGCGCCGGCCCCAGGTTGCTGGTCAGGAACGCCAACATGCGGCTGTAGAAATTCTGCATGTCTGCGGGGTTGCTGAGGCCATGCCCTTCCCATTCGTATTCGACGAACTCCGGAGGGTGTCCCGCCTTCTTGAGGGCGGAGCGCATGGCGGATGCGTACTGGATCGGTACGCGGCCATCCAGCTCGCCGTGCACCAGCAGCACGGGCACCGTGATGGCGGCGGCGCGCGAGATGGGCGAGTCGGCGGCCAGGGCGGCCTTGTCCGAGCCCAGCACCACGTTGAGGTAGTACATGCCGTAGTCGCTGCGATGGATGTCGCCCCAGCGATACAGCTTGCTCAGGTCATACGGGCCGGCCAGCCCGATCGCGCAACGGTAGAGCCCCGGTTCGCGCGCCGCCCCCATGAGGGCGGCGTATCCGCCGTAGCTCGCGCCGTAGATGCAGATCCTCTTGGGGTCCGCCACGCCCTGCGCGATGGCCCAGCGGGTGGCGTCGGTGACGTCGTCCTGCATGGCCATGCCCCACTGGCGATAGCCGAGCTGCATGAAATGCAGGCCGAAATCCGCCGAACCGCGGAAGTTCACGTGCAGCACGCTGTAGCCGTTGGCCGCCAGCAGCTGGGTTTCCTGGTCGAAATTCCAGTCGTCCGCGACGAAGTACGGGCCGCCATGGACGATCACCACCGTCGGCGCCGGGCCGCTCACGCCCCTGGCTCGCGTGAGGAATCCATGCAGGGTCAGCCCGTCCCTCGCCTTGAATTCGAAAGGCTCCATGGCGGCCATCTGCGAGGCGTCCAGCCAGGGCCGGGCATGGAACAGCAGCTCGGCCTTGTGCGTGGTCCGGTCCAGCGTGTACCACGAGCCGTCGTCCTTGTCGCTGTAGGTGAACACCACGATGGTGGAACCGTCGGCGGTGCTGCTGGGTACGCTGATCATGTTGCCGGGAAAGGCCTTCATCAGCGCGCGATGCCATTTGGCGTCGTCGCTGTTCGGCGCCCAGTAACGCGCTTGCGGGCGGCCGGGACCAAACCAGGCGCCGATGGGTTCCTCGCCGTCCATGGAAAAGATGATGCCGAGCGGATCCGATACCGGGTCGCTCAGCAGCTCGGTGCGCTTGCCGCTGGCAAAGTCGTAGCGCTCGATGACATTGGGGCCTTCGGTGCGCTCGCGCTCCAGAAAGGCGGTCTTGTTGTCGCGGGAAATGCCGACCGGCACCATGTCGACGTGCGTCACGTCGCTGTCGTTGAGCGAGGACCATTGCCCGTTGTCGCCGCGCACGTAGAGCTGGCTACGCGCCGTTTTGCTCCAGGCCCAGGCGAACCGCACCACCCCTGCATGGTCCACCATCATCGAGGCGTCGCCCAACGGGGCCACGGCCAGCTCCTGCCCCTTGTCCAGCCAATGATCGATGTCCTCGCGCCACAAGCTGAAGCGGCACTCGTGATCCTTGCTGAAATCCTTGCATTCCCGGATCAGGAAGTGGTGATCATCGCCGTGGATGGTGCCGAAGAAGTTCGCCGGCATGGGCAGCGGGTGCTTCTTGTGGATGTCCACCAAATAAAGAATGGGATCGAAGATGGGCGCGTGATACGGCCCCGTGTCGCGGTTCGCGGCGATCAGCAGGTGGTCGGACCCCATCCACGACAGTCTCCCGAACTCTCCGTGGCCGCCCGTGCTGATCTGCGCGACCTGATGAAGATCCGAGCGCCGCAGGATCGTGACCGTCGTGTCGTCGTCCTCACGATGGGCAATGGCCAGCAAGGCCCCATCCGGCGAGATCGCCACGCGCTCGTATTCGGCACGCCGCAGCAGGTCCATGGTCGCCGGACCACTGCCCGCGGCACAGGCGAACGACACTGAAACCAGCCACCCCGCCAGCCAATAGCGCCACATCATGCATCCCCCTGATGCCACGAGCCCCGGACCACACATTACAAAAAAACGCCCGCGAAGTGCGGGCGTCCGGTGGTCGGGCGGTTTTACATGTTCCGCCGGTATTCCCCACCCACGGCGCACAACGCATGGCCGACCCGACCCAGCGAGCCGCGCGCCGCTTCGATCCATTGCCTACGCGGCAATCCGCTCGATCTTTTCGATGGCCTTGCCTAACGTGCGGCATGCATCTTCCAGATCGTAGTCCGCCTGCAGGCCAGGCCAGAATCGCTCGCTGGTGCCCAGGGCGGCGGCCAGGCGTACGGCCGTATCCGCCGTGACGCCGCACTTGCCGGGCACGATCTCGTTGATACGCGGCGGTACGCCCGCGGCGCGCGCCAGCGCGTTCTGGCTGATATCCATGGGCGCAAGGAACTCCTTGAGCAGCACTTCGCCGGGATGGATGTTGGACAGGGTGTTCATGGTCCGAAATCGGGGCAGCTCGAATTCGTCTGGCTGCGCAGCTCCTTCAAAGCCTGTCTTTGCCATGCATCTCGACCGGGGCGGCCGGCCACACAGGGCAAAGCGCCTCCACGACCTCCATCAACTCCAACCAGTCCGACAAATCGCCCTTCGCTGCCTGGACGGCATCCGGCACTCGCCCGCCGGCCAATGGCTCGCGTGCGCCCTCAACGCTTTTCGTCGGGGATTTCATCGAGTAGTCCATCCAGCATCTCCGTGCGATCGAACATCGCGAAGTATCCTTGCACCTCGGCCATGTTGAGCCGGCCGCGCTGCGCGCGCAACAGCGCCCTGATGTCCTCAACGTCACGCGAGCGGGAAGGATTGTTGACGAAGGCCTGCAGCTTGAAGCCGATCAAGCCTTCGGCGCTGATCACGCGCAATGGCCCCATGGCGGTTTCGCGCTCGGTGGCCTCGCTCAGCAGCCGCCGTGCAACGGGTCGGTGGGCGTAGAGCAGGTCCAGGCCTTCATCGTCACGTAGGTAATTGGCGGCGTCTTCGCTGCGATGCACGCAGTGGTAGCCCAGGCCGAGCAGGATGCCATGCAGGCGATCCGCATCGTACGCATCGGCAAGAAAATCCACGTCGCGGGTAGCGCGCACCACCTGATGCGCGGCCAGTGCCAGGCCTCCGATCAAGGCAGGCGGCGTCTTGCAACCGGCAAAGGCGGCGAGGGCCTGCTTGATCTGCTCGGCTAGGCGGGACATGAGCGTGTTTCCATGAAATGGGCGTTGGGGTCGATCGCCACTGGATAGACGATACCAAGCAAGGGCTTCCCCCTCACCCCAACCCTCTCCCCCGGCGCAGCCGGGAGAGGGTGTTGTACTGCCCGGCGACGCGGCGCGACCCGAGGGTTTGGCGCGTTACATGTTGCGCCGATACTCCCCACCCACGTCATACAGCGCATGGCTGATCTGCCCCAGCGAGTGCGTCTTCACCGCCTCCATCAGTGCAGCAAAGACGTTCTTGCGATCGCGTGCAGTGTTCTGCAGATAGGCCAGGCCGTGCTTGTCGTGCACCTGCGGCATGGGCGCGTCGGTGGAATCGCTGGCATGCGCATGTGACGTCTCACCCGCCGGCGCCAGCGCATTCCGCGCCTTCTGGAACGCCTGCACGTTGGCGATCTGCTGCCCCTTCTCCTCCTCCGTCGAGCGTATCAGCTCGATCTCGGTGGCGATCTCGCCGCCGTGGTCCTTGGGCAGGAAGGTGTTGACGCCGATCAGCGGCAGGCTGCCGTCGTGCTTCTTGTGCTCGTAGTACAGGCTCTCTTCCTGGATCTTGCCGCGCTGGTACATGGTGTCCATGGCGCCGAGCACGCCGCCGCGCTCGCTGATGGCTTCGAACTCCTTGTACACGGCCTCTTCCACCAGGTCGGTGAGCTCTTCGACGATGTAGCTGCCCTGCCAGGGGTTTTCGTTGAAGTTGAGGCCCAGTTCCTTGTTGATGATCATCTGGATGGCCACGGCGCGGCGCACGCTTTCTTCGGTGGGCGTGGTGATGGCTTCGTCGTAGGCGTTGGTGTGCAGGCTGTTGCAGTTGTCGAACAGGGCGTACAGGGCCTGCAGCGTGGTGCGGATGTCGTTGAACTGGATCTCCTGCGCGTGCAGGGAGCGGCCGGAGGTCTGGATGTGGTACTTCATCATCTGGCTGCGCGCGCTGGCGCCGTAGCGCTCGCGCATGGCGCGGGCCCAGATGCGGCGAGCCACGCGGCCGATCACGGTGTACTCCGGGTCCATGCCGTTGGAGAAGAAGAACGACAGGTTGGGCGCGAAGTCGTCGATCTTCATGCCGCGCGCGAGGTAGTACTCCACGATGGTGAAGCCGTTGCTGAGGGTGAAGGCGAGCTGGCTGATCGGGTTCGCGCCGGCCTCGGCGATGTGGTAGCCGGAGATGGAGACGGAGTAGAAGTTGCGGACCTTGTGCTCCACGAAGTACTGCTGGATGTCGCCCATCATGCGCAGCGCGAACTCGGTGGAGAAGATGCAGGTGTTCTGCGCCTGGTCCTCCTTGAGGATGTCGGCCTGCACGGTGCCGCGCACGCTGCCGAGGGTTTCGGCCTTGATCTTGGCGTAGGTCTCCGCGTCCACCAGCTGGTCGCCGGTGACGCCGAGCAGGCCCAGTCCCAGGCCTTCGTTGCCCTTGGGCAAGTCACCCGAGTACTGCGGGCGGCCGTGGGGATACATCGCGGCGATGGTCTTCTCGGCCGCGGCCCAGCGCGCGGGATCGGCCTTGAGGTACTTCTCCACGTTCTGGTCGATCGCGGTGTTCATGAACATCGCGAGGATGATGGGCGCGGGGCCGTTGATGGTCATCGACACGGAGCTGGTGGGCGCGCTGAGGTCGAAGCCGGAGTACAGCTTCTTCATGTCGTCCAGCGTGGCGATGTTGACGCCGGAGTTGCCGATCTTGCCGTAGATGTCGGGGCGCGGCGCCGGGTCTTCGCCGTACAGGGTGACGGAGTCGAACGCGGTGGAGAGGCGCGTGGCCGCGCCGCCCTGGCTCAGGTAGTGGAAGCGGCGGTTGGTGCGCTCGGGCGTGCCCTCGCCCGCGAACATGCGGGTGGGATCTTCGCCGCTGCGGCGGTAGGGGTAGACGCCGCCGGTGTACGGGTAGTGGCCCGGCAGGTTTTCCTTGCCGAGGAACAGCAGCTGGTCGCCCCAGCTCTCGGTCTTGGGCGGCGCGACTTTCGGAATCTTCTGGTGGCTGAGCGACTCGCGGTAGTTCTCGACGCGGATGGTCTTGTCGCGCACCTTGTATTCGTTGACGTCCTTGGTCACCGACTCGCGCAGCGCCGGCCAGTCGCGCAGCAGGTAGATGGACTCGTGGCTGAGCTCCTTCAGCGCGGCGTTGTAGCGCTGGCGGAGCAGCAGCAGGGTGCGGTCGACTTCTCCCCTCTCCCCCCGGGAGAGGGGCTGGGGGTGAGGGTTCAAGGCTTGCGTTGAGTTTCCGGCGAGAACCGAACCCTCACCCCCAGTCCCTCTCCCGGGGGGAGAGGGAGGCAAAGCAGGATGCAAATCCTCGCTGGGGTACAGCTCCAGCGGCTTGGGCAGCTTGGCGTCGCCCAGCTCCTTCAACGACTCGTAGTAGTGCTGCGCCTTGCTGGCTGCTTCCGACTGGTGCGCGATGGAGGCATTGATGCCACGCCCCTGCTCGGCGATCTCGGCGAGGTAGCGCACGCGGCTGCCGGGGATCAGCACGGTGGCGCGCGGCTCCTTGAGCGTGGTGTCGATCTGCGGCGTCCACTTTTCCGCGGGCAGGTGCAGCTTGTCGCGCATCAGCCGGCACAGGTTGGCGAACATCCAGGTGACGCCGGGGTCGTTGAACTGGCTGGCGATGGAGGGGTACACCGGCACGTCTTCGTCCTTGACGGCGAAGGCGGTGCGGTTGCGCTTCCACTGCTTGCGCACGTCGCGCAGGGCGTCCTCGGCGCCGCGCTTGTCGAACTTGTTGAGCACGACGAGTTCGGCGAAGTCGATCATGTCGATCTTCTCCAGCTGGCTGGCCGCGCCGTAGTCGCTGGTCATCACGTAGACCGGGAAATCGACCAGGTCGACGATCTCGGAATCGCTCTGGCCGATGCCGGCGGTTTCCACGATCACCAGGTCATAGGGCTGCGCCTTGAGGAAGTCGATGCAGTCGTGCAGCACTTCGTTGGTGGCGGCGTGCTGGCGGCGGGTGGCCATGGAGCGCATGTAGACGCGGTGGCTGCGCAGGGCGTTCATGCGGATGCGGTCGCCCAGCAGCGCACCGCCGGAGCGGCGGCGGGTGGGGTCGATGGCGAGCACGGCGATGCGCATCTGCGGGAAGGCGTGCAGGAAGCGCAGCAGCAGCTCGTCCACCACGCTGGACTTGCCCGCGCCGCCGGTGCCGGTGAGGCCCAGCACGGGCGTGGCCTTGCCGGCCAGCTTCCACTGCTTGCGCAGGTGGTCGAGGTCGGTGGCGGCGAGCTTGCCCTCTTCGATGGCGCTGAGCATGTGGCCGATGGAGATCTCGTCGTCCACGCTGACTTTCGATGCGGCGGTGTCGGGCGCGCGCTGCGCGGCGGCGCGGCCGGCGCGCTGCATCACGTCCTCGATCATCTCGGTGAGGCCGAGCTTCATGCCGTCGTTGGGGTGGTAGATGCGCTCCACGCCATAGGCCTGCAGTTCCCTGATCTCCTCCGGCGTGATGGTGCCGCCGCCGCCACCGAACACGCGGATGTGCGCGGCGCCCTTCTCCTTGAGCATGTCCACCATGTACTTGAAGTACTCGACGTGGCCGCCCTGGTAGGACGACAGCGCGATGGCGTCGGCGTCCTCCTGCAGCGCGGCGCGCACCACGTCCTCCACCGAGCGGTTGTGGCCCAGGTGGATCACCTCGGCGCCCTGGCTCTGGATGATGCGGCGCATGATGTTGATGGCCGCATCGTGGCCGTCGAACAGGCTGGCCGCGGTGACGAAGCGCAGCGGGGTGGTCTCGGCCTGGGGGGCGCCGGCGGGGACGTGCTTGGCGGGGGAACTCATGGCGACTCCGACATCGTGTGCTTGAACCGGCCAATTCTAGTGGGGATCGCCGTGAAGGGCTTGCTGCAGCGCATGTACCGGGGCGTATGGGGCGCTGGCCGGCCCCTCGTCGACGCCGCCGCGGCCGATGTCACCGGATCACGGTTTGCCGGCATACTGGGCGCCGGCAGCGGGGCGCGATGCGTGCGCCCATCAAACGCAACCCGGGGGAAATCGCATGAAGAAGGCAATGCTGGGCGCACTGCTCACCGTGGCGGCGATGGCCGCCCAGGCCGCGACCGACCAGGTCGTCGAAACCTCTGCGATCGTCAATGGCACCGTCGTGCTGGCCAAGGACGGTGCGGTGCAGACTGCGGTCATTGACAACCCGGCCAAGTACGGCCAGCCCATCGCGGACTTCGTGCAGAAGGCCGCACTGCAGTGGCGCTTCAAGCCGGTGCTGCGCGGCGGCCAGCCCGTGGTGGCCAAGGCCAGCATGCATGCCCGCGTGGTGCTCACGCAGAAACCCGATGGCAACTACGTCGCGCAGATCAAGGGGGTCTCGTTCGGCGACTACGACCCGAACGACACCAGTGCGCTGCGCGAGGGCAAAATGATTACTCCGTCCTATCCGCTGGAGGCGGTAGTAAGCCGCGTGCAGGGCACGGTTTACTTGGCATTCCGTGTGGATCGCAGCGGCCATGTGGCCCAGGCCGTCGCCGAACAGGTCGACATTGACGGGCGAGGCCCGGAAGGCGTACTCCGCCATTACCGCGAGGTTTTGGCGCGATCGGCCCTCTTGGCGATTCGCGGGTGGACCTTCCTGCCGCCCAGCACGGGAAAGCTGGCCAAAGAGGACAGCTGGACCGGCCGTATACCGGTTACCTATCACTTGGGCAGAAGCCATTCTCAACCCGTGTGGCAAGCCTACGTTCCTGGGCCGTACACACCGGCCCCGTGGGTCGGCAAACCGGATGTAAATGCAGCGGACGCCCTTGCCGACGGCGGCCTGCAGACGGATGGCGCGGGCCCGACCCTGCTCCCTGCATCCGATAACCACGGCTGACGTGTGCCCCCGATTGGCTGGGGTACATCCCCATATGCGCTCGCGCCAGCGGGCCTATTTCGCGTGCCAGCGGTCGTCCTCGCCCTTGGCGTAGCCCTGCTTCACCGCCGACCAGGCGACCTTGCGCGCCACTTCCTCGCGCGATTCGTCGCCGCGGCGCTTGTCCGGGTCGGCGTATTCCTCCCAGGCATGGTTGAAGGCTTCCTTGTAGATCTCCTGGGCATGCTTCGGCAGGTGGTCGCGCACCGCATCGGGCAGTTCGCTGAGGGTCTGGTAAGGCATGACGGCGCTCCGCAGGGAGGGGCTGCCAGCTTGGGGGATGCGGGATAAAGCGGCCGTCAAGCGGCGGCGACGGTCGGGTGCACGACGTCGAACGCGATCGCCGGGATCACCCGCCCCGCGTGTCGACGGAGGTCCAGGTGGGCACCCAGGTCGTGCCGCCGTCCGTCGAGATGGCCCAGTCCTGCCGGCAGGATTTCGCCGCGATGCCCGACCAGACGTTGCGGGTCAGCACGGTCTTGCCCTCGACCTCGTCCATGCCGACGAAGGTGCCCACGCCGTCCTTGAACCCGCCGACCATCGGCAGGTCCAGCGTGCCGGTCCTGCTGTTGGCGAAGTAGACCCGCCATTGCTGCGTCTTGCGGTCGTACAGGCGCAGCGCCAGGTCCTCGACATGACCACCGGGACCGTCGACTTCGAGCTGCCCGATATTGGCCCAGTCCTCCCACAGGCGATACACCGTATGCGTGCCGCCGAGGTCGCTCCACGCGCCGGGCGAGGACAGCGGCTTCGTCACCGCCCGAATCCGCGTCGTCCACTCCCCCATGTTGAAGTCGAAGCCGTGCTCGGGCCCGCTGCCCTGCACGTGGTGCACGTCGTAGTCGGGCGCCTTCTTCAGCCGGGTAAGCTGCGCGACGAAGCCGGTGACCCAGGTCTTGCCGCCGTCGGGGGATGTGGCGATCTCGTAGTGGTAGGAATCCGCCGTGATGTTCGACCAGATGTCGCGCTGCAAGACCTTTTTGCCGTCGACCTCGGTCCAGGCATGGAACACGCCGACCCCGTTCTTGAACTCGCCGTAGGAGGGCTCCTGCAAGGTGCCGCTGCCGCTGCCGGCGAACTGCTCGCTCCATTGCCCGGACTTCGGGTTGTAGAGGAACAGCGTCACGCCCTGGAAGTGGCCGCCGGAACCGGAGGCCTCGATCTTCTCGATGTTGGCGCGCCCGTTCCACAGGGGCTGGTCGATCACGGTGCCGTTGAATTCGGTCCATGCGCCGACGCCCGACGCGGTGACGTCGCGGCTCTCGATGTGGGTGCGCCAGGTACCGAAGTGGAAGTCGAAGGCGTGCTGCTGGTCGACACCTTTTGCCGCCTCCGCGGCCGATGGCGCCGGGCAGGCCACCGTCGTGGCCAGGGCAAGCAGGCAGGTCCGCCAGATCGTCGTTGCGCGCATGGGGTTGGTCCTTCCGCAGGGAATGGGTGCCGACATCAATGGACGTAGTTGATCGCGATGGCCGGGGTGAGCGAGCGCGTGGCGTTGTGCCCGCCCACGATCACGCGCGCGCCCAGCAGCACGCCGAGGTTCGCGCTGACGTTGTATTCGACCGCGGGCGCGTAGCCGTAGGCGTCGCTGGAGCCGGCCCGCAGGTGCACCGGCACGGGCAAGGCGTCGGCCGGGTCGGCGCTGCCGTCGACGCGGGTGGCGGCGCCGTGGCTGCGGAACAGGTCCAGCGCCAGCACCCAGCGGCGGGTGAGGCTGTATTCGAACGAGGTGCCGATGTAGAACGCGTCGCCCGGCCGCGCCGTGCCGCGGAAGCCGGGGCCGGTGCCGTAGACGCTGGCGCCCGTCACGTCGGCGTGGCCGTTGAAGGTGCGGGTGAGGTTGAGCCGCACGCGCAGCAGGCGGCCGTTCGGCATCCAGAAATAGCTCTGCGCGTTGAGGCCCAGCGTGGTGGACCAGGCGCCGCCGCCCATGCCGTCGCTGGCCCGCGCCAGGCGGTCGTAGCGGCCGGTGGGCACGGTTTCCTGCAGCTGCACGGCGAGGGTGGGCAGCCAGCTGCCTTCGTGGAAGCGGGTGAGCCGGTACTGCGCCTGCAGGATCTGGTCGCCGAGGCCGATGCCCGAGCTGTTCGGCCCGTGGCTGACGCGGTTGTAGCCGACGATGGGGATCATGCCCACGGTGAGCCGGTCGGTGAGGCCGTACAGCACGTAGGCGCGCGAGCCGAACGCGTCCGTGCCCTTCGAGGCGACGTCGTAGAAGTAGGGCTCGACCAGCACGTGCCCGCGCGGCAGCGTCTCGGCGGAATTCGCCAGCATCGGGCCGGTCCACCAGGCGTCGTCCAGCGCCTGCCGCGGCGGGCCGGCGTCCTGCGCCGTGGCTGCGCCCATGCCCAGCAGCCCGGCACACAGCGCCGCGAGGCAGCGCACCGACCGCCGTAGCCTTTTTCCTTGCCCCCGCATGACCACCGACACCTCCGCCGTTCGCCCGTGGGGGGCAGACTAGGCAGGCAAGTGGTACGAGCAAATAGCCACCAAGCGAGAACATGACATGACCACTCGGCAAAGCGCGGCGAAGCGTGTGCCTACCGGCCTGGTGCCGGCGATCGCGCTCGAAGGCGGCGGCCCGATCTACCAGCAACTGGCGGAATGGTTCCGCCGCGCCATCGCCGAGGGCCGGCTACAGCCGGGCCAGCGCGTGCCCTCCACCCGTGCCCTGGCCGGCGAGCTGGGCGTCTCGCGCCTGCCGGTGCTGGGCGCCTACGAGCAGCTGCATGCCGAGGGTTATCTGGAAAGCTTCACCGGCGCCGGCACCTGCGTGGCCGCGGCGATTCCGCACGAGGGCGCGGGCGCGCCGCTGCGACGGCCACCGCGCGCCGCGGTCGCACCCGCCGCGGCGGCGCCACGCCGGGTCGCCGCGCGGGTGGCGGCAATGGCGGCGCCGCCGCAGTCCTGGCTGGAAAGCCAGGGGGCGTTCCGCGTGGGCGTGCCCGCGCTGGACCACTTCCCGCACGGCGTGTGGTCGCGCCTGCTGAGCCGTCACGCGCGCCACGTCGGCGCCGACGCCCTGGTCTACGGCGACACCCTGGGCCATGCGCCGCTGCGCGAGGCCATCGCCGAATACCTGGCGACGGTGCGCGCGGTGCATGCCGACGCCGGGCAGATCCTGGTCACCAGTGGCGCGCAGCACGGCCTGCAGATCTGCGCGCACGCCCTGCTCGATCCCGGCGACCGCGCCTGGGTGGAGGAGCCCGGCTACCCCGGCGCGCACCAGGCGCTGGGCACCGTGGGCGCCCTGCCCGTGCTGGTGCCGGTGGATGCGGAGGGACTGGACGTGGCCGCGGGCATCCGCCGCGCGCCGACCGCACGGCTGGCCTACGTCACGCCCTCGCACCAGTTTCCGCTGGGCGCCACGCTGAGCGCGGCGCGGCGCATCGAGCTGCTGCAGTGGGCGGCGCGCACCGGCGGCTGGATCGTCGAGGACGACTACGACAGCGAATACCGCTACGGCAGCCGGCCGATCGCCGCGCTGCAGGGGCTGGACGCCGACGCGCGGGTGATCTACGTGGGCACCTTCAGCAAGGTGATGTTCCCCGGCTTGCGGCTGGGCTACCTGGTGGTGCCGAGGGACCTGCTGCCGGCCTTCCGCGTCGCCCGCGACGCGCTGGACACCTGTTCGCCGATGCTGCCGCAGCGGGCGCTGCACGACTTTATCCGCGAAGGCCACTTCGCGCGGCACATCCGCCGCATGCGCATGCTGTACGCGGCGCGGCGCGCGGCGCTGCAGGCGGCGATCCGGCGGCACCTGCCCAATGCGCTGCAGGTGGTAGGCGCCGAGGCGGGCATGCAGCTGACCGCCCTGCTGCCCGAGGGAACGGACGACGTCGCGCTGTCGCGGCGGGCGGCACAGGCCGGCGTGTCGGTGCGGCCGCTGTCGCCCTGCTATCGCGGCGAAGTGAAGCGCAGCGGCCTGATCCTGGGCTACGGCAGCGTGGACGAACACGCCATCGAGGAAGGCGTGCGCCGGCTGCGCCGCTGCTTGTAGGAAGGCGGCGGCGCGCCGCTCCCGGGCGGCAGGCGTCCGGTGCCCTGGCGAACCGGGGCCTGGGCATCGCCGGGCCTGCGGGCGCCGGCGCGGTTATGGCAAGTGAAGGGTTGCGATCGATCGGCCTGGCCTTCGCTGCGACCGGCCAAGGCCTCCGATCGACTGGCCGAAGCCCGCCGAAAGCGGGCCGTATCGGATCATGGCCTGCTTCAGCCAGGGGTTCGCGCGCTGTCTGCCGCCGGCAGGTTGATCGAATAGACGACGGAGGCGATTTTCCATCCGCTGTTGGTCAGGACCGTTGTCCAGATGATGCGCCCGTGCCCCACCTTCGCCCGGTAGTCGAAGGAGACCGAACCCACCTCGCCGTCGGAATGAATCTCGAGGTTTTCGATCTGGTCGGGCGGGAGTTTCACTTCGCCGGCGACGTCTTCCCTGGCGGTCGTCAGGAGGGTGCGCGGCACGGGCTGCTTGTTGGCTGCGGTCACCAGCGCATAGGACCTGGGGGCAAAGCCGCCGCGCACCGGCACATCCGCACTTACATACATGGCCAGCAATGCCGCGGCGTCCTTGTTTGCCACGGCGTGCTGATAGCCGTTCCACAAGGCGCGCAGCGCCGTCTCATCCTGATCCTCGTGAGATGAGGTGACCGCGTTCGCCCCGGAGGCGTGCGCCGCAACCAGCAAACCCGCGGCAACCAGCATCGCCTTGCTCGCCTGCCTTCTCATCGCATCCCCTTCGAAGCGCGTCCACGCTCGGTACGCCCTGGGCTGACCGCGGGTATCAAAGGGGAGTTCCCGGTCAGGCCACGCCAAAGGGCAAGGCGCTGGTGCCGATCACCCGCTCGCCCACCGGCTCGCCGCGCACGAAGGCCATCGACGCAGCGATCACCGCGGGTGAGTCCAGCACGCGGCGATGGCCCAGCCCCTGCGTGCTGAGCAGGCGCGCGCCGGGCCAGTAGCGGGCGTAGCGCTCGCCTTCGCTCCACGGCACGTCGGCGTCGTCGAGGTCGTGCACGATCAGCGCGGGTTGGCCCAGCGCGGGAAGGTGGCGATGCACCTCAAGCTGCTCCACGCTGATGCCGGTACGACGCAGCAGCCAGTCGTAGAAGGCCTGGCGTAGGTGCTCGCCCAGGCGTACCAGGCGGAAGTAGCGGCTGGCCGCGTCGGCCATGTCGGCGGCGGGCGCCACCAGCACCAGGCGCCGCGCATGCCAGTCCTCGTCCTGCGCCAGTGCCAGCGCGGCGCCGCCCAGCGAATGCCCCACCGCCAGCGCGGCCTCGCCGTAGTGGCGGCCCACCGCACGGATCGTGGCGGTGAACTCGGGCAGCGTGCACAGCTTGCCGCCGCTGCGGCCGTGGCCGGGCTGGTCGAACGTCACCACCGCGTAGCCCAGCGCGCGCAGGCCTTCCACCCAGGGCAGGAAGCGCAGGCCGAAGCTGGACCAGCCGTGCGCCAGCAGCGCGTAGGGCTGGGTGGCAGGGTCGCCCCAGACGTAGGTGGCGATGCGCTCGCCGGCAATCTGCAGTTCGCCGCGCCACACCGCGGCGTCCTCCGGCGCCGCCAGCGCGCGGCTGCGGCTGCTGGCGAAGGGCGTGGCGAACAGCTGCGCGGCACGGTCGGCGGTGCGTTTCGGCGCCACCCGGCCGCCGAGCGCGAAACCGGCGCGCAGCGCACCGAGGCGGAGACGGGTGGAAACGGAAGCGGCATGCGGGGACATGGGGAGCGCCTCGTGCAGGTAGGGGTCAGGGTTGCCAGCTGCGCCACAGGCGCTCGAACGCGGCGGCGGTGTGACGTTCGGCTTCGCCGTAGCCGAACAGGCCGCCGTCGTGGTGCAGGGCGAGCAACAGCGCGTAGATCTCGAAGGCGAGCTGGGCGGTATCGGTGTCGGCGCGCAGATGGCCTTCGGCCACCGCCTGCGCGATCGCCTTCTGCAGCTCGCGGCGCCAGCCGGCTTGCTGCGCCACCACGGCGTCGTGCAGCGCGCCGTCGCGGCCGTCGTATTCGCTGGCGGCGGAGAGCAGCACGCAGCCGCTCTGGTGCCTGCGCGCCCAGGCGAACCAGTGCGCCACGATGGCGCGCAGGCGCGGCAGGCCGCGCGGCTGCTTCAGCGCGGGCAGCAGCACGTTCTTCATGAAGCGCTGCGCGCCCAGGTCGAGCACGGCCAGTTGCAGCTCCTCGCGCGAGCCGAAATGCGCGAACACGCCGCTCTTGGACATGCCCACGTCGGCCGCCAGCGCGCCGATGGACAGGCCTTCCAGCCCGTCGCCGCGGGCCAGCACGTAGGCGTGGTCGAGGATGGTGTCGCGCGTGGCGGCGCGCTTGCCGGAAGGAGTTGCGGTTTCCATGGGCTCGAAAAATAGCACGATCGTTCGTTCTTTGGAAATGCCCCGCCGCGCGGCGGCGCGGCCGCGGCGGCAGCGAGCCCCACCGCTGCCTGAATGCGCCGCCGGCCCGACGTCAACACCGGCCGGCAAACCGGCGTTTCCCGTACCGCATGCCGCCTTGCGCGGCGATCACGGAGAGCACGATGAATCGCAAGTCTTCCGCCCTGATCCTGTCCGCCGCGCTGGCGCTGGCCGGCGCGGGCTTCGTCGCGGTGCCCGCGGCACAGGCTGCGCCACAGGTGTCGGTCGGCGTAGGCGTGGGTATCGGCGTGGCGCCCCCGCCGCCGCGTTTCGAGCGGATGCCGCCGCCGCGTGCCGGTTACGTGTGGGCGCCCGGCTACTGGGTGTGGAGCCCGCGCCTGCATCGCCACGTGTGGACGGGCGGCCGCTGGATGCGCGTGCGTCGGGGCTACCACTACGTGCCGGCGCGCTGGCGGCAGGGACCGCGCGGCCACTGGCATTTCAACGCCGGCTACTGGGCTCGCTGACCACGCAACAACCTGCGCCGGGAACCGCGTCGCCGCACCGGTTCGCGCCGCGGGGGCCGCCTATAGACTGCCTCCACTTCCACGGCGCGGCGACGCCGTGCGGCGAAGTTCCATCACACCCAACGAGGGGAATCCATGTCGTCACGTCTTGCAGGCCTATTGATCGTCTCCGCCGCCGCAGCGGTGGCGGCCGGTTGCGTCGAGGAGCGCCCGGTCTACCGCCCGCGCCCGGTGCAGCGCGAAGTGATCGTTGAACGCCGGGCGCCACCACCGCCCGAGGTGGTGGAAGTGATCGCGCCGCAGCCGCCGCCGCCGCGCATCGTGGAAATGGTGCCGCCGCCGCGCCCCGGTTTCATCTGGGTGCACGGCTACTGGCGCTGGGATGGCCGCCGCTACGTTGCCGTCGCCGGCCATTGGCGCGAGGCGCGGCCCGGCTACCACTACGTGCACCCGCACTGGGAACGCCGCGACGACGGCTGGCACTTCCACGTGGGCGTGTGGGTGAACGGCTGAGGGTGTGCTTTCGCGATCGTCCTCGATCGCGAAGGCCAAGCGGGCAGCCACCGCTGGCCGCACTGCTCAAGGAAACGGCCCGGGCATTCCGGGCCGTTTCTTTTGGCGTCGCATGCAACGAGACGGTGCGATGCGACAGTGAGGCGACTTCCAGCCCGCGGTCGGTGACAATCCCGGCAGCGAATACCCGCCAGGATGCCCGTGCCGACAGTCGCTACCGAATCCGACACTATCCAGCCCGGCCTGATGGTGGTGCACGGCAACCGGCTGGAGGACTTGCGCGACCTGCTGGTCGCCTGGCTGGCGCGCACGCCGCTGGCACCGCTGGAAGACGAGCTGATGCTGGTGCAGAGCAACGGCATCGCGCAGTGGCTGAAGCTGGCGCTGGCGCGTCCGCGCGAAGCCGGCGGCATGGGCATCAGCGCGGCGGTGGAGATGCAGCTGCCCGGCCGCTTCCTGTGGCAGGCCTATCGTGCGGTGCTGGGCCGCGAGGCGGTGCCCGCCGATTCGCCGTTCGACAAGTCGCGCCTGGCCTGGCGCCTGATGCGCCTGCTGCCCGCGCAACTCGGCCACGCCGACTTCGCGCCGCTGCGCCACTTCCTCGGCGGAGACCGGGCCGACCCGGGCAAGCCCGATCCAGTCAAGCTTTTCCAGCTGGCGTGCGAGGTCGCCGACCTGTTCGACCAGTACCAGGTCTATCGCGCCGACTGGCTGGACGACTGGGAGCACGGCCGCGACGAGCTGCGCGACGAGCTGCGCGGACCGGCGGCGCCGCTGCCCGGCAACCAGCGCTGGCAGGCCCGCCTGTGGCGCGCACTGCTGGACGACGTGGGCGGCGCGCAGCGCAACCGTCATCGCGCCGCGGTGCATCGCGCCTTCATGGAGCGCGTCGCCGCGCTGGAGACGCGACCCGCCGCGCTGCCGCGGCGGGTCGTGGTGTTCGGGATCTCCTCGCTGCCGCAGCAGACGCTGGACGCGCTCACCGCGTTGGGTCGCCACTGCCAGGTGCTGCTGCTGGTGACCAATCCCTGCCGGCACTACTGGGCCGACATCATCGAGGATCGCGAGCTGCTCAAGGCCGCCCAGCGCCGCCAGGCGGGCAAACCCGGCCTGCCCGCCGAGCCGCGCTTCGAGGAGCTGCACCTGCATGCGAATCCGCTGCTCGCCGCCTGGGGCAAGCAGGGTCGCGACTACATCCGCCTGCTCGACAGCTTCGATCGCCCCGACGCCTACCGCGCGCGTTTCGCCGCGCTGGGCCGCGACATCGACTGGTTCGTCGATCCCGGCCGCGACAGCCTGCTGCACCAGGTGCAGCAGGCCATCCTCGACCTCGAACCGCTGCCTGCCGATCCCGCGCAGCGTCCGCCGCTGATTCCCGGCGACGACTCGCTGCGCTTCCACGTCTCGCACAACCCACAGCGCGAGGTGGAGATCCTGCACGACAACCTGCTCGCGCTGTTCGAGCAGGCCGCGCGCGACGGCAGGCCGCTGGCGCCGCGCGACGTGATGGTGATGGTGCCGGACATCCAGGCCTACGCGCCGCACATCCAGGCAGTATTCGGCCGCATTCCGCCCGACGATCCGCGCTTTCTCCCCGGCAGCATCGCCGACCGCCCAGCGCGGGGCGCCGCACCGCTGCTGGTGGCGCTGGAACAGCTGCTGCGCCTGCCCGAGTCGCGCTTCGCCGCGGGCGACATCCTCGACCTGCTCGACGCGCCCGCGCTGCGCCGCCGCTTCGGCCTGGCCGAAACCGCGCTGCCCGTGCTGCGCCGCTGGATCGAGGGCGCCGGCATCCGCTGGGGGCTCTCCGGCGCGCAGAAGGCCAGCCTGGGCCTGCCCTCCGAGGAGCAGAACAGCTGGCGCTTCGGCCTGCGCCGCATGCTGCTGGGCTACGCCGTGGGTGACGGCGAATCGCTGGACGGCATCGCGCCCTACGCCGAAGTGGGCGGCCTCGACGCCGCCCTGGTCGGGCCGCTGGCCCTGCTGCTGGACCAGCTCGACCAGTACGGCAGGCTGTTCGCCAGGCCGGCCACGCCCGCCGCCTGGGGCGGGCGCCTGCGCGGCCTGCTCGCGGCCTGCTTCGATGCCGGCCGCGATGACGCCGACGCCGTGCTGCTGCAAGGCCTGCACGACGCGCTGGAGACCTGGGAGCGGGCCTGCGAGGAAGCCGGTTTTGCCGACGCGGTGCCGCTGGCCGTGGTACGCGAACACTGGCTGGCCGCCGTGGACGAAAGCCGCCTCTCGCAGCGCTTCCTCGGCGGCGCGGTGAGCTTTGCCACCCTCATGCCGATGCGCGCCATCCCGTTCCGCGTGGTGTGCCTGCTGGGCATGAACGACGGGGCCTACCCGCGCCGCACGGACGCACCGGATTTCGACCTGATGGCCCTGCCCGGCCAGCAACGCCCCGGTGACCGTTCGCGCCGCGAGGACGACCGTTACCTGTTCCTGGAAGCGCTGCTCGCCGCCCGCGACACGCTGTACGTGAGCTGGGTGGGCAAGAGCGCGCGCGACAACAGCGAGCTGCCGCCCTCGGTGCTGGTGGGGCAGCTGCGCGACTACCTCGCCGCGGGCTGGGACGCGCCGCTGGCCGCGCTCACCACCGACTACCCCCTGCAAGCCTTCAGCCCCAGCTATTTCGACGCCGCCAGCGACGCACGCCTGTTCACCTATGCCGCGGAATGGCAGCGTGCGCGCGAGCTCGCGCCGGCAGGCGACGCCGCTCCGCTCCCGCCGTGGCAACGCGAAACGCCGCTGGGGCTTGCCCTGCTGCAGCGTTTCCTCAAGGCACCCGCCAGGGCGTTCTACGCGGAACGCCTCGCCGTGCACTTCGCCGGCGACGAGGAGGCCGACACGGACAACGAGCCCTTCGCCCTCGATCCCCTGGCGCACCACCAGATCACCGACGGCTTGCTGCGCACCGCCATCCACGATGGCCACGGCGCGCTGGCGCCGGCCAGGCAACGGCTGCACGAACAGGGCGCGCTGCCGCCGGGCAGCTTCGGCGAGCTGGTGCTGGCGCCGCTGGAAGCCGCCGCCGGGCGCGCCGCCACGCGCTGGCGCGCGCTGGATGCGCACTATCCGCTCACCGGCGAAAGCCGGGGGCTGCACGCTGCGGCGCACGGCCTCGCCGTCGAGGACACGCTGGATGACCTGCGCGAAGGCGACGGCGGCCAGCGTATCCGCCTCATGGCCACCGCCAGCACGATCACCAGCGACAAGAAACTCCGCCACGACAAACTGCTCGCCTACTGGGTCGCACATCTGCTGGTCAACGCCAACGCGGTGGCCGCCACCACCTGCATCGTGGCACCGGACGCGCTGGTGCAATTGCGCCCGCTCGATGCCGCCGAGGCGAAGCACCATCTCGACGCACTGCTGGCCGCGTTCGCCGAAGGCATGCGCGCGCCGCTGCCCATCGCACGCAAGACTGCCTTCGCCTGGCTGCTGACCGAAGCCGCGAACCAGGGGCTGCCCCCGGAGAAACAGAAGAACCCCTACGCCAACGCGCGCAAGCGCTACGACCACGACGAGGGCGAACACGGCCATGGCGAGGTGGACGAGGAACCCGCCCTCGCCCGTACCTGGCCCGATTTCGCCGCCTTGCACGGCGCCGGCTTCGAGCGCTGGTTGCACTTGTACCGCCCCCTGCTCGACGCTGCGCGCGTCCTGGACGACGCCGCATGAGCGCCACCCAAGCCCTGGCTCCGCTGCGCCTGCCGCTGACCGGCACCCAACTCATCGAGGCCAGCGCCGGCACCGGCAAGACCTGGACCATCGCCGCGCTGTACCTGCGCCTGGTGCTGGGCCACGGCGGCGCGGCGCCGCTGTTGCCCGCGCAGATCCTGGTGATGACCTTTACCCGGGCCGCCACCGCCGAGCTGCGCGAACGCATCCGCACGCGCCTCGCCGAAGCCGCCGAAGCCTTCCGCGACCGGTGCGCCGCCGACGATTTCCTGCGCGACCTAATCGCCGAATACCCGGACCCCGAACAACGCGCCCGCGCCGCGCGCCAGCTCGAACTGGCCGCGCAGTGGATGGACGAGGCCGCGGTGTTCACCATCCACGGCTGGTGCCAGCGCATGCTCACCCAGCACGCCTTCGCCAGCGGCGAGGCGGCCAGCGCGGATGCCGTGGCCGACGACGCCGAGCTGCTCGCCGAAGCCGTGCGCGACTACTGGCGCGGCCATGTGTTCACGCTGGATCGCGAAGCCGCCGCGCTGTATGCGCAGTCATGGGGCACGCCCGCCGCGCTGCAGGCCGCGCTGAAACCGCTGCTTCCCCACGTCGGGCGCCTGCAGCTGGACGGCCAGCCGCTGCACGCCCTGCGCGAACCTGGCGATCTGCTGGAAGCGCGGGCCAAGGCGCTGCATGCCGCTACCGAACGTGCCTGCAAGCTGTGGCGGGCGGAACGCGATGCCATCGTCGGCATCCTGTTCGACGCGTTGGGCAACAACAGCCTCAGCAAGGCCAGCTACAAGCCCGCCACGCTGGCCAGCGACCACGCCGCCTTCGACGCTTGGGCCGCTGGTGGCGATGCGCCCGACGCCAAGGCGCTGGAGCGCCATACGCCCATCAAGCTCACCAGTGCCACCAACAAGAACGGCCGCACACCGCAGCACGCATTCTTCGTCGCCATCGAAGCCTGGCAGGCCGCCGCGGCGCAGGCCAAGGCGCAGACCCCGCTGCTGCTGGCCCATGCCGCCCCCTGGGTGGCGAAACGCGTGGACGAGGCCCGGCGCCAGTTGGCCCTGCTCGGCTACGACGACATGCTGAAACGCCTGGATGCCGCTCTGCTTGGCGCCACCGGCGACACCCTGGCGCGCCTGATCGCCACGCAATACCCGGTGGCGCTGGTGGACGAGTTCCAGGACACCGACCCGCTGCAATGGCGCATCCTCCACCGGATCTACCACGGCATCGAAGGCAAGGCGCTGCTGCTGATCGGCGACCCCAAGCAGGCCATCTACGGCTTCCGCGGCGCGGACATCCAGGCCTACTTCAGCGCGCGCAAGGACGCCGCGCGACCGCAATGGACCCTGGGCACCAACCACCGTTCCACCGATGCGCTGGTCAAGGCCGTCAATCTCGTTTTCGAGTTCGCGGACAAGCACGGCAAGGGCGAGCGCATCAGCGGCGCCTTCGGCTTCGGCACGGAACTCCCCTTCATCGCGGTGAATGCCAAGGGCCGCAAGGAACGCCTCCAGCTCGACGGCGCCGACCTGCCGGCGATGCAGATGGCCGTCCATACGTCTGCCGCCGCCGTTGGCGCAGGCGAGTACCGCGGGACGCTGGCCGCCCACGCCGCCGCGCAACTGGTGGACTGGCTGGGCGCCGCGCAGGCCGGGCGGTGCGGCTTCGCGGGTGAAGACGGCTGCTTCACTCCGCTCAAGCCCGGCGATATCGCCATCCTGGTGCGCGACAAAAACGACGCCGCCGCGATGCGCGCGGTGCTGCACGCGCGCGGCCTCGCCCACGTGTACCTCTCGGACAAGCAGTCAGTCTACGAAAGCGCCGAAGCGATCGAGTTGCAGTGCTGGCTCGCCGCCTGCGCCAACCCCGGCAACGACCGCGCCATGCGCGCCGCGCTGGCCACGCCGATGATGGGCCAGAGCCTCGCCGAGCTGGATCGCCTGAACACCGACGAGGCGTACTTGGAAGCCTGCGGCGAGCATTTCCGCCAGCTGCATGCGCTGTGGCAACGCCACGGCGTGCTGGCGATGCTGCACGAGCTTTTGCACCGCTTCGGCGTGCCCGCGCGGCTGCTGGACCACACCGGCGGCGAGCGCGCGCTCACCAACCTGCTGCAGTTGGCCGAACTGCTGCAGCAGGCGGCCACCGGACTGGACGGCGAGCACGCGCTGATCCGCCACCTCGCCGCGCAGATCGCCAACCCCGACAGCGGCGAGGCCGCCGAGGAACAGGTCGTGCGGCTGGAAAGCGAGGCCGCGCTGATCAAGGTGGTGACCATCCACAAATCCAAGGGCCTGGAATACCCGGTGGTGCTGCTGCCCTTCGTCTGCGGCTACAAGGAAACCGGCGACAAGAAGCCGCTGCTCTGGCACGACGGACAGGGCGCCGCGCACTTCGACCTGCGCCCCGGCATCGACGCCTGGCAAGCCGCCGAGGACGAACGCCTGCAGGAGGACCTGCGCCTGCTCTACGTGGCGCTCACCCGCGCCCGCCACCTGTGCTGGCTGGGCGTGGCCTGCCTCAGGGACGGATCGAAGAGCGAATCCGGCCTGCACAAGTCCGCCTTCGGTTACGTGCTTTCCGGCGGCAAGCCGATCGAACCCGCCGAGCTGATGACGAAACTCGGCGCCCTTGCCAAAGATCAATCAGCCATCCAACTCGTCAAGCTGGCCGAAACCGCCGACACCCGGCGCTACCAGCCCCACGACAACTCCGGCACGCCGCGTCCCGCACGCCGGTGCACCCTGCCTGCGCACGCGCCATGGTGGATCGCCAGCTACAGCGCGCTGGCCCGGCACGACGACGCCGCACCATCCGCCGCGCCGGAAACCGCCAGCCAAGCCACGCTGGCCGAAACCGCGCAGGCGGAGGCCGGCGCCGGAGCCCCGACCTCCGCACCGGGCATCCACGGCTTCGACCGCGGCGCCGCACCCGGCACCTTCCTGCATGAGCTGCTGGAGCACTGCGCGGAAGAAGGCTTCGCCCGCGCCGCTGCGCCCTCGCCGCTGCTGCGCGACACGATCGCCCGCCGCTGCCAGGCGCGTGGCTGGAAGCGCTGGATCGACCCGCTCACCGCGTGGCTGCCCATGCTGCTGCGCACGCCGCTGCCCTTGCCCGGCGGCGGGGCGATGCCGCTGGCCGCGCTGGTCGATGCCACGCGCTATCGCGCCGAGCTGGAGTTCTGGTTCGAGGCGAACCGCGTCGACGCGCAGGCGCTGGACCGACTGGTCAGCAGGCACACCCTGGATGGCGCGGCGCGTCCGGCGCTGGCGCCGAACTTCGTCAACGGCATGCTCAAGGGTTTCGTCGACCTCGTGTTTGAGCACGAGGGGCGCTGGTACGTGGCCGACTACAAGTCGAACTGGCTGGGCCGCGACGCCGGCGCCTACACCGCCGCGGCGATGCGCGACTCGGTGCTGCAGAACCGCTACGACCTGCAGTACGCGATCTACACGCTGGCCCTGCACCGCCAGCTCCAGGCCCGCCTGCCCGGCTACGACTACGCACGCCACATGGGCGGCGTGCTCTACCTCTACCTGCGTGGCGTGGACGGCGACGGCCACGGCGTGCACGCCGACCGCCTGCCGTTCGCGCTGGTCGATGCGATGGACGGGCTGTTCGCCACGGGAGGCATCGGCCATGCCGCTTGAAGCCCTGCTCGACCGCGCGCTGGAACAGCAGCGCCTGCGCCCACTGGACGTGGCCTTCGCGCGCTTCCTCGCCGAACGCGACGCAAACATGCCGCCGGCCCTGCTGTGGCTCGCCGCCGTGCTAAGCCGGCAGCTGGCCGACGGCCATCTGTGCCTCGACCTCGACTTGCTCCCCGCATTGGCCGAGGAACAGGACTGGCCCGCGGAGTGGCGCGCGCTGGCCGACACGTTGCGCACGGACGGCCTGCCCGTATCGCCCTTGCTCACCGCAAGCGGCAGCGGCGAACCCGGCAACGCACCGCTGGTGCTCGACGGCACGCGGCTGTACCTGCGCCGCTACTGGAGCCACGAATGCGACGTGGCGCAGGGCATCCTCGCCCGGGTGGCGCGCGCGGAGCCGGCCGCCGCCCACCTGGGCGCCGAACTCGCACGCCTGTTCCCGGACGCCGGCCGCCTCGACTGGCCGCGCGTCGCCTGCGCGCTGGCCGCGCGCGGTGCCTTCGGCGTGATCACCGGCGGCCCCGGCACCGGCAAGACCACCACCGTAGTGCGCCTGCTCGGCCTGCTGCAGACACTGCAGCTGCGCCAGCACGCGCAGCCGCTGCGCATCCGCCTTGCGGCGCCCACCGGCAAGGCGGCGGCGCGGCTCAATGCCTCGATCACGGAGCAGCTCAGGCAACTGGAGGTGGACGACGCGGTGCGCGCGGCGATTCCCGCCGACGTGACCACGCTGCACCGCCTGCTGGGTGCGCGGCCGGATACGCGCCGCTTCCGCCACGACGCACGCAATCCGCTGCAGCTGGACGTGCTGGTGGTCGACGAAGCCTCGATGATCGACTTGGAGATGATGGCGGCCGTGCTCGAGGCGCTGCCGCCATCGGCACGCCTGGTCCTGCTCGGCGACAAGGACCAGCTCTCTTCGGTGGAGGCCGGCGCGGTGTTGGGCGACCTGTGCCGCCGCGCCGAGGCAGGCCACTACGACGCCGCCACCGCGCAATGGATCGAAGCCACCACCGGCGACGACCTTGCCGCCTTCGTGCTGCCCGACGCCCAGCCGCTGGACCAGCACATCGCGATGCTGCGCGCGAGCCACCGCTTCGATGCGGCCAGCGGCATCGGCCGGCTGGCCTTGGTGGTGAACGCGGGCGACGCCGTTGCCGCCCGGGCCTTGCTGGCCGCTCCTCCGGGGGATCTGGCCTGGCTGCAGGAAGCGGATGCCGACACCTTGGCGGCCCTGGCGATCGATGGCACGCAGACACCGCCGCTCCGGGGCGCGCCGGAACCGGGCGGCGGGCCGGCAGCTCCCTGTGGCTACGGGTACTACCTGGGATGGCTGCGCGCCCATCGCCCTGCCCCCGGCGCCGGCGAGGCGGCGCATGCCGAGTGGGCGCACGGGGCGCTGCAAGCCTTCAACCGTTTCCAGCTGCTGTGCGCGCTGCGTCGCGGCCCGCACGGCGTGGAAGGCCTGAACCGGCAACTCGCCGCGGCGCTGCACGCGCGCGGGCTGATCGAGGGCGGCCCTGCCCTCGACGGCCAGGGCTGGTACGAAGGGCGCCCGGTGCTGCTCACCCGCAACGATTACGGCCTGGGCCTGATGAACGGCGACATCGGCCTGTGCCTGCGCCTGCCCGCCGGCGACGGCAGCGGCGGCACGCGACTGGCCGTGGCTTTCCTCGCCGCCGCCGCGGATCGCGCGGGCGGCACGCGGCTGCGCTTCGTCGCGCCGTCACGACTGAGCGACGTGGAGACCGCCTGGGCGCTCACCGTGCACAAGTCGCAGGGCTCGGAGTTCGAGCACACCGCCCTGCTGCTTCCGCCCGAGCCGAACGCCGTGCTGACGCGCGAACTGCTCTACACCGGCATCACCCGCGCCCGCCGCTGCTTCAGCCTGGTCGGCAGCGCGGCGATCATCGAACAGGCCATCGCCCGGCGCACGCAGCGCCACTCGGGGCTGGCGGCACGGCTGCAGGGCGGTTGAAGCCGGCCTACCAGCAGCCGGCCGTGGCCGGCCCGCGCGCGCCGGTCTGGTCGAGCGACAGCGTGCCGCAGCCCGCATCGCGCGTTGCTTGCGCCCCCTGCGGCGTGGCGGTGAGGCTGTAGGTCGATGCCGTCAGCGACGCTGCGGGCAGCGCATAGACGTAGTCGGTGCCGGTGCGCTGGGCGCTGGCGCAATCCAGCGTGAGCGTGGGCGGCGTGGTGGACAGCGGGTTGGCCGCCGGAGTGCTGCTGGCGTCCTGGTCATAGCGCAGGTTGGTGGTGTAGTAGCGCTCCATGTAGTTCGCGTACTCCGACAGGCAGGCCTGTGCCGCCACGCGCTTGGTCTTCACGACGTGACGCGTGTACGAAGGCAACGCGACGGCCGCCAGGATCGCGATGATCGCCACCACGATCATCAGTTCGAGCAGGGTGAAGCCGGTATGGCGCGCCGCCTTCCGGCGATCGGCGACCCGCCCGCCCATGGACGTGAGACTCTTCATCGTTCGTTCCTCAATGGACGATCAGCTCGCGCCAGGACACGCGCTGCAACGCGCCCGCCGAACTCGCGGTCTGGGTACTGGAGGTGCTGCCGTTGTCGAAACTGGTCAGCATGGCGCTGCCGACGAAGATCGGATTGTTCGGCAGCGAACTGAAGCCGAGGCCCGCGGCCGGCTTGCCGGCTATCGTGTCGTTGGAATCCACCGTGCCGTCGCCGTTCAGATCGAAGAACGGCAGCGAAGGACTGGTGCCGGTGAACGGATCGAGCGCCAGGATCCAGCCGCGGCCCGACGGATTGCAGGGGTCGCTGGCCTTGGGGATGCGCGTGGTGCCCAGCAGCAGGTTGCCCTGGAACTGGTTGGGCGTGACCATGCGCTCGCCCTCGGCTCCGGCGACGGGCGACTTCAGGTCGATGTACCAGCCGGACTTGCCGGTGGTCGACGCATTCGCGGCGGCCGCCTCGCCGAGCGTGGTGACGGCACGCGCGTTGCCCGCTTCGGCGGTGATGGAGCGTTGTACGAGGTCGGCGCTGCGCGTCATGCCGGAAGTCACCGCCAGCCCGCGGGTGCCCGACTGCACGATCAGGCCGTACCAGCTCTGCACGCTGGTATCGGTGAGGTCCGTCGTGCTCAGGTAGCGGCCGGTGCCGAAGAACAGCCACGTGTTGCCGGTGGCGGGATCCTTGCCGACCAGCATGCCTGCGGTGATCGGCTGCGCCTTGTTGCCGGCGTCTTTCGCTGCGAAGATCTTCACGCCGTCGCTGTCCGGCGTGGCCGTGGCGCCGGTGCCGCTGGAGTCGTTGAGCGGAAACGACCACACGTTGCCGTTCGCGTCGCCCGCGTAGGCCACCGTGCCGATGCCGTTGCCCGACGGGTCCATCCACACCGCCGGCGCGGCCAGGCCACTGGAATCGGCGGTGGCGTGCGCGTGCAAGGTGCCATCCGCAAGCTCGAATTGCAGCAGCGCCGACTTGCCGGCCGCACTGTTGTAGCCATTGCCCATCAACACCGACCAGCTGCCATTCGCAGTCTGGGCGATCACCGGCTTGCCGGACATCTGGCCGATGTAATCGCTGTTCGTGAGCCCGTCGCCTGCCGAACGCTCCCACAGGAACCTCACGCTGCCCGGGTCGGTGACGTCCAGCGCATACACGGCCTTGGCCACGCCGCGCCCGGTCGTGCCCACCAGGACGGTCTTCCAGCCCGCCGGGCTGCCCACGTAGACATCGGCCACGGTGAGCTCGCCATCGTTGAAGAAGCCGTGCGCCACGGCGGCGCCGTAATCCGGGCTGGCCAGCGCGCTCAGGCCCGCGGTGATCACCGCGCCCGGCAGATAAGCGAACGTCTCCGCGCCCGTGCCTGCGCCAACGCCGTGCAGCATGCCGTCGTTGGCCGCCACGTAGACCGTGCCGGCCCGACCGCTCTGGTCGCTCGCATACTTGGCGAACACCGACGAGCCGGTGAAGCTCTCGGTATAGAACTGGTTCGCGTTCGGTGCGCCCACGTAGACGGGCTGCGAATTGACGATGTCGCCCACCGGGGTGTCGCGGTTGCGGTAGCCACCGCCGTTGGACTGTTCCTTCGAGGCGTCGCCGCGCAGGTAGTTGATGAGGTCGGCCTCGCTGGTCGCCGTGCCCGCCACCGAACCCAGCGCCATGTGTTGGGCGTTGGAAAGCGCCGGCAGCGCATTGCCCGCACCCAGCTTGAACGCCACGAACTGGCTGCCCGCCGCGGCGTCCTTGTTGTATGTCCGGATGTTGCGGCTGGCCGCCGTCGGCAGCTTGGTCGATGCCGTCCAGGTGGGGCTGGTGGCGATCGCGCCCGTGGCCGAATCCACGGCCAGTGACTTCAGGTCGCCCTTCCATTTGGCCGTCCAGTAATTGGCCTGGTAGGCCACCGTGCCGGCTTGCAGCTGGGTGGAGTTCGCCGCCAGGCTGGCACCGGTGCCCACGCGCTCCGCGGCACGCTTCAATGCTTCCTTGATGCCTTGGGCGAAGCTTTCGGGATCCTTGGCCGAGAAGAAGCCGCCATGGCCGTTGACCGCGGCATGGGCCAGGTCGGCAATGTTGTTGATCGAGTCACCCTTGGGTGCGGGCCAACTGAAATTGCCGATGGCCTTGGTGGCATCACCGGCGGCCCATGCAAATACCTGGTCCATCGGTATCTTGGTTCCGTCCGCATACTGCGGCGTAAAGCCCAGTCCAAGCGTGAACGTCGTCATGTGCTGCCAGAACGCCGGATCCTCGGCGTTGGTCGGCACCTCGTTGGCCAGGCTTGGCTGCAGATCGGTGATCCAGTACTTCATCGCCACGTCGGCCAGCGTATCGGCGTAACTCGGGTTGGGCGCGGTCACGGACTTCTGGCAGGTGTGCTGGTCGGCGCTGAGCGTGCTCCCGGCCGGGCAGGTCGGAGCCTGGTTGGCATTGCCCGAGCGCGTGCACTGGTAGACGTTGCCGACCTTGGTGAGGCTGTATCTGCTTGGGCAGGATGGCGTGGACGTGCTGGTAAAAGTGCTCACCGCCGAATCGGTGTAGGGGAGCGCCGGCGTGTAGGCATAGCTCTGGCCATTGGACCCGGAGACCGTGCTGCCGGCATTGCCATCCACATCTCCCGCACCCGAGAAATTCTCGTTCCAGAAACCGTCCGTCGTCAGGATCGTGTAGGACTGGCGGCAGGCAAGCTGGGTGTCGGCCGCCGCGGTGGTGTAGTCGGGATCGGAACTCATCCCCTTCCACGGCTGTGCGGTCTGGTAGTAGGAACCGACCGCATCGAGCGCCTGGCGCAGCGGCGTGCCGCCATTGGCCGTGGCCTTGGCCGCCCAGTTCCAGAACTGGCTTTTCTGGCTGCCGGAATCCGACCCGTCACCAAAAGGCTGGATCTGCGCAATATAGTTCGTGCCACCGTTGTAGCTGTCCGAGTAGCTGTACCTTGCCGCCGGAAGATTGGTGTAGTTCTTGTTGC
This sequence comes from Rhodanobacter sp. sgz306013, assembly GCF_057031145.1. Classification (NCBI taxonomy): domain Bacteria; kingdom Pseudomonadati; phylum Pseudomonadota; class Gammaproteobacteria; order Lysobacterales; family Rhodanobacteraceae; genus Rhodanobacter; species Rhodanobacter sp. sgz306013. The sequence goes on along the minus strand of NZ_JBXCIJ010000004.1, from coordinate 697,689 downwards.
CGTTGCCGCCGCCGTCGATCGAGCCAAAGCCGACACGGAAGGTCGTATCCAGGGTTGAGAATGAATTCATCAGGCCGCTTTTGGCCATCAGGATGCGCGTGCGGTAGTACGAGAACCAGTTGGCCACGTTCTGCTGGGCCGAGGCGCTGTCGTCGCAGACCGCCCGCTGGGCATCCGGCAGGCTGGCGCAACTTCCCGTCACGCCAACATAGTTCTGGGCATTGCCGGCGCCGGTCGTATAGGTGAAATAGTACTTGTACGTCGTATTCGTGCACTGGCTGCCACTCCTGACATCGCCGCTGTTGCAGCTGTAAGTCGTCGAGGGAGTGGCGTCGACGATCGCACCCTTGTTGGGGGTGGTGGTTTTCTGGCATTGATTGACGCCATATGGAACATAGCCGGACGGACACGAATAGGTGGTGGCTGCCGTCGCCGCATAATTGCTGAGAATCGTGAACTGCGTGTAATACGGGAATCTGCTCTGGTAGGGGCTCGAATAGCGGGTGACGTCCGTCGTGCCGGTATCGAGAAAACCGTCCTTGTAGGCGTTGGTCAGACCCGGAGAATTCGGATAAGACGTGCCGTCGGCCTTGGTCGGCGGCGCATAGGTCACGCCGGGGTTGTAATAGGTGCCGTTGATGCCGGCATTGCGCACGGCGTCGTTGCTGGTGCTGCTCAGATACCCCCAGTCCGGCATGTAGTCCCAGGCCATCGATCCCGAATCGTCCAGCATCAGCACGAGGTTGGGCGGCAAGGAACGCTGGATGATCAGCGGCGACTGGTCGACGCTGACGGCCGCCGCCATGGCGGGTGCCATACCTGCGGCGCCCACCAGCAGGCCGGTGGCCAGCAGGTGGGCCAGGAAGCGGGCAACCTTGCTGCGCAGACGGAACACGATGTTCATGGCGGCTCGCTCTTCGGAATGGCGCGGCATGGAACGGCCCATGCGCCCGGTCGGACTCGTGGAAGACATGCGGGGTCAGCCCTGCTTGACCATCGCCTGCAGCACCACCACGGCGCGATCGCCCACCAGGGCGGGATCGCCGCTGCGGGCGGTCACGCGGTAGTAGACGGCCGTGGTGGAGGTGCCTTGGGCGCCGTAGTTTTGGGAGTTGGCGCTCTGGCCGTAACCGGTGCTGGTGCTGGGGTTGTACCAGTTGCCCATGTTCTCGATGACGTACTGCGGCTGGCTGGCCGCGAGCGTTCCGGCATCGAACTGGCCCGTGCCGGTACCCGAACTCACGGTGATGATCTTGCCGGCTGGAAGGTTCGGGTCATCGAACGGATTGCCCTGGCAGTACACGCCGCCGGCCTGGCAGTTGCGCGCAACGTCGCCTGGGTTGCTCGCGATGCGCGCCGAGGCGGCGCGCATCGCCGCCTCGGCGCTCTGGAAGGCGACCTGGCGGTCGAAATGGTTGGCGGCCATCCGCTGCTGCATGATCGTGCCGCGCACCGCCGCCAATCCGACCAGAGTGACCACGACCAGCAACAGCAATGCCACCACCAGGGCCACGCCACGCTGTCCCGCGCGCGAAGGCATCGATCGACGACGGGATGGAGGAACGGCGATGGTGGGCATATCAATTCACCCGGTTGCGAACGGTGGTGGTGGCAGTGAAGTTGCGCTGCAGGGGCTTGGCATCGGTGCCGGCGTGCTGGTCGGCGCTCTCCAGCCACAGCCGTACCTGCACGGCATCGACCTGCGCCCAGTTGCCCACGCCGCTGGCCGCCACGAAACCGGCATTTCCTGCTTGGTGGTAGGCGATGCTCATGTTGGTGACGCCGCGCACCATTTCCTCGGCGGTGGGCGTGGGTACGCCGGCGACGTTGGCCAGGCTGACGCGGTACAGCGACCGGCCCTTGTCCGGGTTGTTGCCCACGTACCAGTCGGACGCGCGCAACCGGGTGACCTGAGCATTGGGCGCGAACACGTAGCTGGCACTGCTGCTGCAGACCGTGGGGTAGTTCAGGTCGGTGGTGCAGTTGCCCGGCGAACCGGTGGCACTGGCGTGGTGAAGCGTGCCGCCGCCCAGGCTGCTGATCTGCACCAGGGTGGCGTGGTCGGGATCGCACATGACGACCACATCGCCAGCCTTCAGGTCGGAACCCGCTTCGTTGAGCGTGAAGGTGGCAGCCGGCTCGGCGTCCGCCTTCACGCTTGCGCCCACGCCCTCGCCGCCCAGCAGCAGCAGCGAATCGGTGCCGCTCACCCGGTTGCGTTCCGCCGCGCCGGTGGCCACGGCCGGATCGGCCTGGCCGCCGCCGTAGCCCATCACTGCGTTGTTCCAGTTCGCCCACCAGGCGCTGCCGCCGGCGGCCGGCCCGTTGTTGAGGACGTTCGCGACCCGGCCGTCGTTGCTGCAGCCGGTGAGGCCGGCATCGCGGATGTCGCGCGCCATCATCTCGAAGGCGATGCGCGTGTTGTCCTGCACATCACCCAGCGCGAGGTTGGTGCGGTGCGCACGCTGGTTGGCGAGGAACACGCTGGTGACGCCGGCGATCACCACCAAGCCCAGCAGCATCGCCACCATCAGTTCGATCAGGGTGAAGCCGGCAAGCCGACGGCGCTTCATAGCATGGCCCTGGTGGCGACGGTCTGGACGTTGCTGCCGCCCGTGCCGGCGCGGCTGTCGTCGAAGGTGATGGTGACGGTGCAGTCGGCGGTGGTGCCGGCATCCGTGCAGGACACCTGGCCGGTGGTGCTTTCCACCGCGCCCAGGCCCTCGGCGAGCTGCGCGCACCACTGGCCGAGTTGCACATCGGCCAGTGCGCCGTTCGCATCCGGGCAGGCATTGGCCGCAAGCGCCGAGCTGCCGGTGCGGTTGTAGCTGCCTGCCCGGGCGCTGCCGACGTCCGCCCGCATGGCGTCGAGGATCGAGTAGCTGGCGATGGTGGCCAGGCTGCGCGCCATCGCGCTGTTGTTGGTGGCGAGCGAGCGAGCCTGCAAAGCGGCCACGCCGAGGAAGGCGATGGAGAGCACAAGCACGGCCACCAGTACCTCGATCAGGCCGACGCCGGCCTGGCGGGGAGGCCGGCGCGACGGACGCCGCGGGGTAAGAGTCGTGCGCTTCATGGCGAGGGGCAGTCTCCGCTGGCGGTCGTGGTGGCGAGGATCGAGCCCGCCGTCATGGTGATCACGCGGTGGTTTTCGCCACTCATCTGGCTGGTGCAGATGTCCACTACGGTGTCATTGAAGGGCGAACTGCTTCCCGCCTTGCGGGCCTGCCCCTGCGCGGTGAATTGCAGCGCGGCCACATCCCCGTTGATCCGGACCGGACCGGCCAGGCTGGCCACGCCGGCGAGCACCGGGCTCGGTACGCCGCCGCGCATGGCCCAGACCGCGCCGGTTGCCGTGCCGCAGGCATCACCCAGCGTTTCGCTGGTGTTGGCGCTGGCCGAATTGCTGCAGAACTGGGTGCTGGCGTTCCGCTTGACCGCCTCCATGCGTGCGACGCTGATTGCATTGACCAGGTCGTTGGCGGCGGTGTTGAGCCGGTTGGAAAGCGTGATGTTCCGGAAGCCCGGCACGGCGATCAGCAGCAGCACGGCGGCAACGGCCACCGTGATGGTCAGCTCGATCAACGTGACGCCTCGCTGTCGCGACAGGACTCGCATGGCCACTCCCCTGACTCCGTGGCCTCGCATGGTTGGCTTCGCAAATTAATTCGTCAAGTATTTGCGGTTACGGGCGGCAAGAATTTGCCGACGAACGGCGAATCGGCATCGCGAAACCCGCATCGGATCACGGATAGGCCCTGACATGGCAACGGTTTCCAGCTATCCATCCGCCTCGCCCGCAGTGTCACCGGCATGCAAGAGAGTGCCGGCCAGCATCGCAAAATCATGCATATCGCGCCGTGGCGACGCCTCTTCCCTCCAGAAGGCCCTGCCGGATGCAGCGCGCCCCGTCGAGCGCAGGGACAGCCTCTACCGCAGGGCGAAGTGGGCACCATGAGCCCCGGGCGAGCCCTCGGTCATGCGACCGCGCCACGGCACCGTGGCTTGCGCCTCATCCTGCTGCCCCGTAAACTTCGCGGCTCACCGTCGCCGGAATAGCTCAGTTGGTAGAGCGGCGCATTCGTAATGCGTAGGTCGCAGGTTCGACTCCTGTTTCCGGCACCATCAAGCCGTCCAACGGCATCCAAAGAAGGTCGGCAAGCCCAGCGAAATCGTGGCGTCCGGCCTTTTTTGCTTGTCCGTTAGCGAGAACGGCAGGCCGAGCCTGCGTGTCTAGCGCTCGAGTCGTCCGGGACTGGCGCACAATGGCGCGTACCGATGGGCACGCTACGCCGAGGCTATCGGCGCAACGCGGTCAGCCTCGCCGCAGGTTGCGCAGGTGGCGCCACACGTACCAGCCGACGAACAGCAGCACGGCGATGCCGATCGCGGTGTCGAAGCGGTGGAAATACACGCCCAGCGTGTCCCAGTCCTCGCCCAGCCGCAGGCCGATCCAGGCCAGGGCCCAGCACCAGATCAGCGAGCCGAGGAAGGTGTAGAGGCTGAACCGCCACAGCGGCATCCGCGCGACGCCGGCCGGGAAGGCGATGAAGGTGCGGATGACCGGCAGCAGGCGGCCGACGAAGATGGTGATCTCGCCGTGGCGGCTGAACCAGCGATCGGCCAGGTCGAGGTCGTGGTGGGAGATCAGCACGTATTTGCCGTAACGCTCGATCAGCGGCCGCCCACCCCACGCGCCCACGGCGTAGGCCACCCAGGAGCCCAGCACGCAGCCGACGGCGCCCGCCACCGCCACCAGCCACAACACCAGCGTGCCCTTGTAAACCAGGTAGCCGGAGAACGGCATGATGACTTCGGAGGGCAGCGGGATGCAGGCGCTCTCGATGCCCATCAGCAATACGATGCCCGCGTACTGCAGCCGCGAGATCACTGCAATCACGAAGCCCGCGATCAGGCCGATCAATTTGGCGAACATGCAGTCCAGAATCCGGCAGGGCGGGCCCGCGCCATCGTAATGCATGGGCAGCGCCAGCGGCCCGGGCGCGACGATCCGGTGACCGCGTTTGGGTGGGGTGGTTGGGCGAATCCTGTCACCGTCAGGCGCGCCGCGTCAGGTGGCCGGCTGGCTGCCGTCCAGCACGCGCAGTTCCTTCGGCAGGGCGAAGGTGATGGTTTCCGCTTCGCCGTCCAGCTCGCGCACCGCGCCGGCGCCCCAGGATTGCAGGCGGGCGATCACGTCGCGCACCAGTTTCTCGGGCGCGGAAGCGCCCGCGGTGAGGCCGATGCGATCCACGCCGTCCAGCCAGGCGCGCTCGATGTGTTCGGCGCCGTCGATCAGGAACGAGCGCACGCCCTGCTTCTCGGCCAGCTCGCGCAGGCGGTTGGAGTTGGAGCTGTTGACCGAGCCCACCACCAGCATCAGGTCCACCGCGTCGGCGAGCCGGCGCACGGCGTCCTGGCGGTTCTGCGTGGCGTAGCAGATGTCGTCCTTGCGCGGCCCCTCGATGTCGGTGAACTTCCCGCGCAGCGCGGCGATGATCGCCTTGGTGTCGTCCACCGACAGCGTGGTCTGGGTGACGTAGGACAGCAGGTGCGGGAACTTCGGCGCCAGCGCCGCCACGTCGTCCACCGATTCCACCAGCAGGATCTCGCCACGGTTGGCGGGGTTCCACTGCCCCATGGTGCCCTCCACCTCGGGGTGGCCGGCATGGCCGATCAGCACCACGCTGCGGCCGATGCGGCCCAGCCGCGCCACTTCCATGTGCACCTTGGTGACCAGCGGGCAAGTGGCGTCGAACACCTTGAGATCACGCTGTTCGGCCTCTTCGCGTACGGCCTTCGAGACACCGTGCGCGCTGAAGATCACCGTGGCGCCGTCGGGCACTTCGTGCAGCTCCTCGACGAACACCGCGCCGTCGTGGCGCAGCTTGTCCACCACGTAGCGGTTGTGCACCACCTCGTGCCGCACATAGATCGGCGCACCGTACGACTCCAGCGCCCGTTCGACGATGGCGATGGCGCGGTCGACACCGGCGCAGAAACCGCGGGGATTGGCGAGCAGGATATCCATGAATGCACCGATAAAAAAGATCGGCGTAGGAGCGCACCTTGTGCGCGATGGTTTCGGGTTCGATCAAACGCCAGAACACTCGCGCACAGGCTGCGCTCCTACAGGCGAGCGGTGATTATCGCACGCCCCCTTGCCCCTTGCCGCCGAACAGGCCAAACGCCACCAGCAGCACCGCGCCCACCGTGATGCCGCAGTCGGCGAGGTTGAATACGGGGTAGTGCCAGTCGCGGAAGTACACGTCGATGAAGTCGGTGACCTGGGCCGCGTGCAGGCGGTCGATCAAGTTGCCGATCGCGCCGCCGATGACCAGCGAAAGCGGCAGCGCGGTGCGCCAGTCGCGCCGCGCGGTGCGCGCCAGCCAGGCAACCAGCACCGCGCCGATGACCAGCGCCAGCGCCACGAAGAACCAGCGCTGCCAGCCGTCGCCCCAGGCGAGGAAGCTGAAGGCGGCGCCGGGATTGTAGGCCAACGTCCAGTTGAGGAAGCCCGGGATCACCGGATGCGGCAGGCCGGCAGGCTGCAGCGCCGCCAGCGCCCACCATTTGCTGAGCTGATCGAGGACGATGACGAAGGCGGAGAGGAGCAGCCAGGGGAGTGCGTTGGGTTTGGTGGTCATGAGTTCAGCCAAGGTCATCCGCTCATTGCCGTTCACCCTGAGCGTAGCGCAGCGAAGTCGAAGGGCCACGCGCCATACCCCTTCGACTTCGGCCCTGCGGGCCTACGCTCAGGGCGAACGGGATGTTTCAGGTTAGAACCAGCGCCGTGTCTCGCCCGGCCCTTCCACGTTGCCGACGCAACGCCCGCACAGCTCCGGATGGTCGGCATGGCTGCCCACGTCGTCGCGGCGGTGCCAGCAGCGCACGCACTTGGCGGCCTCGCTGACCGTGGCCGAGATCCAGACGTCGGCGCCTTCCAGCTCGGTGAGCACGGCGTCGTCCGGCTGGCCGCCGGCCTTGTCCAGGCGCACGTCGGAGGTGATGAAGAAGAAGCGCAGCTCCTCCATCGCCGGCGCGTAGCGCGCCACCGTGGCTTCGTCGGCGTGGATCGCCAGCTTCGCCTCCAGCGCGGCGCCGATCTTCTCGGCCTTGCGCATGCCTTCGAGCACGCGCGCGGCGGTATCGCGGATCGCCAGCAGGTCGCTCCACCAGCGCCGCTGCCCGGGTGACGCCTGCGTGGCGGCCAGGCCGTCGTACCAGGTTTCCAGCAGCACGCTCTCGCCGCGCTGGCCCGGCAGCGCCTGCCAGATCTCCTCGGCGGTGAAGGCCAGGATCGGCGCCAGCCAGCGCACCAGCGCCTCGGCGATGCGGTACATCGCGCTCTGCGCGCTGCGCCGGCCGTGGCTGTCGGTGGGCATGGTGTAGAGGCGGTCCTTGGTGATGTCCAGGTACAGCGCGCCCATCTCGTTGGTGCAGAAGTTCTGCACGCGCGCCACCACCTCGGGGAAGTCGTAGCGCTCGTAGGCGGCCACCACCGCCTGCTGCACGTCAAACGCCTGCTGCACCGCCCACTGGTCGAGCAGCGGGCTGTCCTCCACCTTGACCAGGTGTTTCGCGGGGTCGAAGCCGTCGAGGTTGCCGAGCAGGAAGCGCGCGGTGTTGCGCAGCCGGCGGTAGCCGTCCGACACGCGCTTCAGGATCTCGTCGGAGACGCTCATCTCGTTGCGGTAGTCGGCCGAGGCCACCCACAGGCGCAGCACGTCGGCGCCCAGCGTGTCCATCACCTTCTGCGGCGCCACCACGTTGCCCAGCGACTTGGACATCTTGCGGCCGGAGGCGTCCACGGTGAAGCCGTGGGTGAGCACGTCGTCGTAGGGCGCGCGGCCGTGGATCGCCGCCGAGGTGAGCAGCGAGGACTGGAACCAGCCGCGGTGCTGGTCCGAACCTTCCAGGTACATCACCTTGTATTCGCGCGCGTCGCCCTGCTGCAGCTCGGGTCGCTGGCCGATCACGCCGAAGTGGGTGACGCCGGAATCGAACCACACGTCCAGCACGTCGGTGACCTTGTCGTAGTCCCTGGCCTGGTCGCCCAGCAGGTCGGCGGGATCGAGGTCATACCACGCGTCGATGCCGCCCTGCTCCATGCGCTGCGCGACCCGCTCCATCAGCGCGACGGAATCGGGATGCGGCTCCTGCGTGGCCTTGTGCACGAACAGCGCGATCGGCACGCCCCAGGTGCGCTGGCGGCTGATGCACCAGTCCGGCCGGCCGGCCACCATGCCGGCGATGCGCTCCTCGCCCCAGCCCGGCACCCAGCGCACGTCCTTGATCGACTTCAGCGCGGTGGCGCGCAGGCCCGCCTGTTCCATGCCGATGAACCACTGCGGCGTGGCGCGGAAGATCACCGGCGTCTTGTGGCGCCAGCAGTTCGGGTAGCTGTGCTCGATCTTCGCGTAGGCCAGCAGCACGCCGCGCCCGCGCAGCAGTTCGACGATGGCGTCGTTGGCCTTCCACACGTGCATGCCGGCCAGGTCGAGCTCGCCGGCATCAAGCTGACCCGCCTTGGGCGTGTCGTCGCGGTAGGTGCCGCGCGCGCCGATGTAGTTGAGCAGGCCGATGCCGTTTTCGCGGCCGACCACGAAGTCCTCCACGCCGTGGTCGGGCGAGGTATGCACCGCGCCGGTGCCGTCCTCGGCGCTGACGTGCTCGCCGAGGATCACCGGCACTACGCGGTCGTAGAACGGATGGCGCAGCTTCACGCCATTGAGCATGGCGCCGGTGGCGTGGCCGAGCACCTTGGCCGACTCGATGCCGTAGCGCGCCAGCGCCTTCTGCACCAGCGCAGCGGCGATCACCAGCAGCACGCGCCTGCCGTTGCGCGCCGGGCCTTCGGCCAGGGCGTATTCGAGTTCGGCGCCCAGCGACACCGCCTGGCTTTCCGGCAGCGTCCACGGCGTGGTGGTCCAGATCGGCACGGCGACAATGGCGTCGCCTGCATCGACGCCGAACGTCGCCGCCAGCGCCTTGCCATCGACTGCGTCGTAGGCTACGTCCACCGCGGGCGAGACCTTGTCGCCGTATTCGATCTCCGCCTCCGCCAGCGCCGAGCCGCAGTCGAAGCACCAGTACACCGGCTTGGCGCCGCGCACCACGTGGCCGTTGGCGACGATGCGCGACAGCGCCCGCACCATGTCGGCCTCGTACTTGAAGTCCATCGTGCGGTAGGGATTCTCCCAGTCGCCCAGCACGCCCAGTCGCTTGAAGCCGGCGCGCTGGGTGTCGATCTGCTCGGCTGCGTATTCGCGGCACTTCTGGCGGAACGCACGGGCGTCGAGCTTCTCGCCCGGCTTGCCGTGCTGCTTTTCCACCGCGATCTCGATCGGCAGGCCGTGGCAATCCCAGCCCGGCACATAGGGTGCCCGATGGCCGGCCAGCAGCTTCGAGCGCACCACCATGTCCTTGAGGATCTTGTTGACCGCGTGGCCGATATGGATCGCACCGTTCGCGTAGGGCGGCCCGTCATGCAGCACGAAAGCCTTGTCGCGACCGGCGGTCTTCGCCTGGATCCGCGCGTAGCGCCCCACCTGCTCCCACTCGGCCAGCCAGCCCGGCTCGCGCTTGGGCAGGTCGCCGCGCATCGGGAAGTCCGTCTGCGGCAGGTTGATGGTGCTCTTGTAATCCTTGCTCATCGGTTCGGGTGCCTTGCAGTGGGGGTCGCCTGCGGCGGCCTTGCCGTTTCGCGCCCCGATGCCCGGCTGAGCCCGGGGCGCCATTCCGCCGCCCGCCGCGCGCGGCGGCAGGCGCACGCGCTGCGGGCGGAGACTTCAAATAATAATGATTGCCGCGGTCGCGTTCGCGCGGCAGCGTGGCAGGTGTTGCAGGTTGGCGGTGTCGCGGAAATTCATGCGCGGGCCAGTACCGGATTCATGCCCAGGATCTCCCGGGCCGAGCGCGCATCATGATCCATCTGCGCCTTTAGTGCATCCAGGTCGTGGAATTTCTGCTCCTCGCGCAGCTTGGCGACGAACTCCACCGCCATGCGCCGGCCGTAGAGGTTGCCCTCGAAATCGAACAGGTGCGCCTCCAGCAAGGGCTGGCTGACCTGGTTCACCGTGGGCCGCACGCCCAGGCTGGCCACGCCCGGCCAGCTGCATTCGCCCTCGCCCAGGCCCACGCGCACCGCGAAGACGCCTTGCACCGGGCTCACCCGGTCGCGTAGGTGGATGTTGGCGGTGGGGAACCCCAGCGTGCGGCCGAGCTGGTTGCCGTATTCCACCTTGCCCTCGATCACGAAGGGACGGCCGAGCAACCCGGCGGCGCCGGCGAACTCGCCGGCCGCCAGCAACTGGCGCACGCGGCTGGCGGAGACGCGTGCGCCATCCAGCAGGATCGCCGGCATCACGCAGCCGGCGAAGCCGGCCTTTTCGCCCAGCTCGCGCAGCAACGCCACATCGCCGCCGCGGTTGTGGCCGAAGCGGAAATCCGCGCCTACCCACACCTCCCTGGCCGCCAGGCGCTCGACCAGTACGCGCTGCACGAAGTCAGGGGCGGACATCGCCGCCAGCCCGGCGTTGAAGCGCAACATGTGCACCTGCTCGAAACCCGCCGCCGCAAAGCCGAGCAGCTTTTCGCGCACGCTGGAAAGGCGGGGCAACGGCGCGGACGAGAAATAGGTCCGCGGCAGCGGCTCGAACGTCACCACCGCCGGCACGCTCCCCAGGGACCGTGCACGGCGCAGCACCTGCGCAAACAAGGCCTGGTGCCCCCGGTGCAGGCCATCGAACGCGCCCACGGCCACCACGCTGCCGTTGGGCGCCAGGCATGGGCCGGCGATATCGCGGGAAAGTTTCGTCATCGCGCCAGTATATCGGGCCGGCATCAACTTCCACGCAGGTCACGCAAGCGAAAGCCGGTGGCGAACAGGCCGCCGGCATAGGCGGCGGCGCCCGCGACCACCAGTACCGCCAGGTGCCAGAGACGGGTGTGCACCGGCACTACCGTCCAGTGCGGCCACAGCCACAGCCCGGCCAGCAGTACCGCCACCATCACCGCGCAGGCGAACGCCAGCCGCAGCCAGTGGCGCAGCCAGCCTGGCTGCGGGTCGTACACGCCGGCACGCTTCAGCCAGTACCAGAGCTGGGCGAACTGCAGGTAGTTGGACAGCACGCTCGCCGCCGCCAGTCCCACGTGCAGCCCGGGAATATCGGCGATGCCTTCCAGCCAACCGGCCTGACGCTGTGCCGGCGTGGCCCAAAGCCGGTACAGCAGGGCTACCAGCAGCACGTTGAAGACCATGTTGCTGACCAGCGACACCACTGCCGCGCGCACCGGCGTGCGGGTGTCCTGGCGCGAGTAGAACGCCGGCAGCAGCACCTTCACCAGCGCATAGGCCGGCACGCCGCAACTCAGCGCCATGGTCGAGAGCGTGGTCATGCGCGTGTCGAACACGGTGTACTGGCCGTTCTGGAAGAACGCGCTGACCATCGGTTCGGCCAGCAGCAACAGCGCGCACATCGCCGGCACCGCGATCAGCAGCGTGGTGCGCACGCCCCAGTCCAGTGCCCGCGAGAAGCCGGCGCGGTCGGTGCCCACGTGGTGGCGCGACAGCGCCGGCAGGATCACCGTGCCCAGCGCCACGCCGAACACCCCCAGCGGCAGCTCCAGGAAGCGGGTGGACTGGTACATCCAGGTCTGCGAACCGGTCACCAGCAAGGTGATCAGGATGGTGTCCAGCAACAGGTTGATCTGCCCCACCGAGGCACCGAACAGGGTCGGCATCATCAGCTTCATGATCCGCCGCACCGCAGGATGCCGCCAGCCCCAGCGCGGCAGCGCCAGCAGATCCAGCCCGCGCACCGCCGGCAGCAGGAACAGCAGCTGCAGCACGCCCGCCACGAGCACCGCCCAGCCCAGCGACATGATCGGCACTTCGAGCCGCGGCGCGAGCCACAACGCGCCCATGATCATGCACACGTTGAGGATCACCGGCGCCATCGCCGGCAGGCCGAAGCGGTGGAAGCTGTTCAGCGCGCCGCCCGCCAGGGCGGTCAGCGAGACGAACAGCAGATACGGGAACGTCAGCCGCAGGAGGTCCACGATCAGCGCGAACTTGTGCGGCTCGTGCACGGCGCCGGGCGCGAACACCATGGCGAGTTGCGGCGAGAACAGCATGCCCAGCGCCACCACCAGCAGCAGTACGCCACCGAGGGTGCCGGCCACGCGCGCAGTCAGCTCCTTCAGCTCGGCATGGTCGCGGGTCTCCTTGATCTCGGTGAACACCGGCACGAAGGCAGTGGAGAACGAGCCCTCGGCAAACAGCCGCCGCATGAAATTGGGGATGCGGAACGCGATGACAAAGGCGTCGGTGGCGGCCGAGGCGCCGAACACATGGCTCATCGCCACATCCCGGGCCAGCCCGAGCACGCGCGACACCATCGTCATGCTGCTGAACGAGAGCAGCCCGCGGAACATGCTGGGGGACTTCATCCGGTGGGGAATCCTGACATCGGGCGGGCAATGGGCGCACAGTCTGCCAGCCGGCGCGGGCAAGATCACCGCCGGATCGTGGCCGAACGCGGGCGAGGCCCTGTCCGCAACCATCTAAATGCTTGACGCATGGGCGAATCACCCGCATAATTTCGTTCTTTCTCCAACCTGCAACCCGCGATTCGGGAGTTCTACCTTGGCCAACATCAAGTCCGCGAAGAAGCGCGCGCGCCAGTCCGAGCAGCGCCGCCTGCGCAACATCAGCGCCCGTTCCATGGTGCGCACCGCGCTGAAGAAGGTCGTCAAGGCCATCGAGGCCAAGGACAAGGCTGCCGCCGTCGAAGCCTTCGCCGCCGCCCAGCCCGTGATGGACCGGTACGCCTCGCGCGGCCTGATCCACAAGAACAAGGCCGCCCGCCACAAGAGCCGCCTGAACGCGAAGATCCGCGAACTGGCGTAAGCCGCTCGCACCGCGCGTCACGAAAAAGCCGGCCTTGGCCGGCTTTTTTTCGTGCGCACCTTCCAGCCTGCCTTGAGTTGATTGCAGGAGCGCACCCTGTGCGCGATGGCCCGGTACCGGTCAGAGCAAAAGCATTCGCGCACAGGGTGCGCTCCTACCCCGTTCCCGTCGACGCGCGGCGCTCAGCGGCAGGCGTCGATCGCCTGCGCCAGCCGTTCCACCCCCACCACTTCCAGCTCGCCCACGCGGCCGGACTTCGGCGCGTTCGCCTTGGGCACGATGGCACGGCGGAAGCCGTGGTGCGCGGCTTCCTTCAGGCGTTCCTCGCCGTTCGGCACCGGGCGGATCTCGCCGGACAGGCCCACTTCGCCGAAGGCCACGGTTTTTTCCGGCAGCGGGCGGTCGCGCAGCGAGGACAGCACCGCCAGCAGCGCCGGCAGATCCACCGCGGTCTCCTGAACGCGGATGCCGCCCACCACGTTGATGAACACGTCCTGGTCGTAGGCGGCCACGCCGCCATGCCGGTGCAGCACGGCCAGCAGCATCGCGAGGCGGTTCTGCTCCAGGCCCAGCGCCACGCGGCGCGGATTGCCCAGGCTGGACTGGTCCACCAGTGCCTGCACCTCGACCAGCAGCGGCCGGGTGCCCTCGCGGGTCACCATCACCGCGCTGCCCGGGGTGGGGCCGGCATGCGCGGAGAGGAAGATCGCCGAGGGATTGGGCACTTCGCGCAGGCCCTTGTCGCCCATCGCGAACACGCCGAGCTCGTTGACCGCGCCGAAGCGGTTCTTGAACGCGCGCAGCACGCGGAAGCGCGAGCCGGATTCGCCCTCGAAATACAGCACCGCGTCCACCATGTGCTCCAGCACGCGCGGACCGGCGATGCCGCCCTCCTTGGTGACGTGGCCGACCAGGAACACGCTGGTGCCGGTTTCCTTGGCGTAACGGGTGAGCTTGGCCGCCGATTCGCGCACCTGCGACACCGAACCCGGCGCCGCGGTGAGCAGCTCGGTCCAGATCGTCTGGATCGAATCGATCACCAGCACGCGCGGCCGCGCCGCCACGGCCTGTTCCAGGATGCGCTCGATACAGGTCTCGGCCAGCGCCTGCAGCGGCGCCAGCGGCAGGCCGAGGCGCTGTGCACGCGCCGCCACCTGGGCCAGCGATTCCTCGCCGGTGACGTAGACGCTGGGCAGTTCGGCGCCCAGCGTACCCAGCATCTGCAGCAGCAGGGTGGACTTGCCGATGCCGGGGTCGCCGCCCACCAGCACCACCGAGCCTTCGACCAGGCCGCCGCCCAGCACGCGGTCCAACTCACCGATGCCGGTCTGCGAACGCACTTCGGCGGTCGCCATCACCTCGGTGAGCGGGGTCACCTTCGGCGCGCCCGCCACCTTGCCCGCGTAGCCGCCGCGCGCCGCACCCGCCGACTTCACCGCCGGCTGCAGCACGATTTCGGACAGCGTGTTCCATGCGCCGCACTCCACGCAGGAACCCTGCCACTTCGGATGCTCGGCGCCACAGTCGGTGCACACGTAGGCGGTCTTGGCCTTGGCCATGCGAAAGCTCCCGATTGGACAGTGCGGCCATGGATGGCCGCTTCTTGATCTTTGCGCTCACGGACGAGCACAAAAAGTGACGGACAGTGCGGCCATGGATAGCCGCTTCTTGATCTTCGCACCCAGGGACGAGCGCAAAAAGCTGATGACCAGTGCGGCGATGGATGACCGCTTCCCGATCTCCACGCTCATGGGGCGAGCGCAAAGACGATGCAGCCAAGACTACCCGGCGTCCATCGCAATGGACGAGACGGCGTCGCCGCCGCGGAGCGTCAGCCTTCGTCCTCCACGAACAGCACGCGCCGTGTCATGCCGCAGGTGAGGTCGTAGCTGATCGTGCCGGCACTGGCCGCCACGGCTTCCACCGGCAGGCCCTCGCCCCACAGGGTGACGCGGTCGCCCACCTTTGCCTGGGGCGCCTCGCGCAGATCCAGCGTCACCAGGTCCATCGACACGCGGCCGACCAGCGACACGCGCCGGTCGCCCACCAGCACCGGCGTGCCGCTTACCGCGCTGCGCGGGTAGCCATCGCCGTAGCCGATCGCGGCCACGCCCACCGGCATGTCCTCGGGGCAGGTCCAGGTGCCGTTGTAGCCGATGCGCTCACCCTTGCCGATGCGGTGGATCGCGATCAGCCGGGTGGCGAGCGTCATCGCGGGACGGAAACCGAAGTCGCCACCGCCCCTGCCCTCCACCACGGAAAGTCCGTACAGCAGCCCGCCGGTGCGCACCCAGTCGGCGCGGGCCTCCGGCCAGCCCAGCACGGCGGCCGAGTTGGACAGCGAGCGCGGCCCGTCCAGGCCGCGGGTCGCTTGGTTGAAGCGCGCGATCTGCGCCCGCGTGACATCGCCCTCGAACACCTCCGATTCGGCGAAGTGCGTGAGCAGGCCGATCTCCGGATCGACGCCGGGCAGCGCGGCGAGCCGCGCGTGCACCGCGGCCACTCGCTCGGGCGCGAAGCCCAGCCGGTGCATGCCGCTGTCTATCTTCAGCCATGTGCGCAGGCGGCCGCGCGCGGCGCTGGCCTCGGACAGCCACGCCAGCTGCGACTCGTGATGCACCGCCGCTTCCAGTCCCAGCCGCTGCATCTCGGCGATGTCGCCGGCCTGGTCGGGGCCGGACAGCACCACGATGCGCTGGCGATACCCCGCCGCACGCAGGCGCAGGCCGTCGCCCAGCGCGGCCACCGCAAAGCATTCGGCATCCGCGTCCAGCGCGCGCGCCACGCGCTCGAGGCCGTGGCCGTAGGCATCGGCCTTGACCACGGCCATCACCCTCGCCGGCGCGGCCATCGCCTGGATGCGGGCGAGGTTGTGCCGCAGCGCGCCGAGATGGATGGTGGCGACGGTGGTGCGGCTCATGCGTCCCGGGCGATCACTCGAAGCCGCCCACGAACGAGTCGGCGGCGTAGTTCTCGAACTTGGTGTAGTGGCCGAGGAAGGTCAGCTTGACCGTGTCGGTGGGACCGTTGCGCTGCTTGCCGATGATGATCTCGGCCAGCCCCTTGTCCGCCGATTCCTTGTTGTAGTACTCGTCGCGGTAGATGAACATGATCACGTCGGCGTCCTGCTCGATGGCGCCGGATTCGCGCAGGTCGGACATCATCGGCCGCTTGTCGGCGCGCTGTTCCAGCGAGCGGTTCAACTGCGAGAGGGCGATCACCGGCACGTTGAGTTCCTTGGCGAGCCCTTTCAGTGAACGCGAGATTTCTGAAATCTCGGTGGCGCGGTTCTCCTTGTTTCCGGGCACCTGCATCAGCTGCAGGTAATCGATCACGATCAGGCCCAGGCCACCGTGTTCGCGGTGCAGGCGGCGCGCCCGCGAGCGCAGTTCCACCGGCGACAGGCCGGGCGTGTCGTCGATGAAGATCTTCGCCTCGGACAGGATCGCGATGGCGTTGGAGACGCGCGGCCAGTCCTCCTCGGCCAGGTCGCCGTTGCGCAGGTGCTGCTGGTGGATCCGGCCCACCGAGGAGATCAGGCGGAACGCCAGCTGCGAGGCGGACATTTCCATCGAGAACACCGCCACCGCCTTCTTCGCCCGCAACGCGGCGCTCTCGGCGATGTTCAGCGCGAACGCGGTCTTGCCCATCGAGGGGCGCGCGGCCACGATGATGAGGTCGGAGGGCTGCAGGCCGGAAGTGAGGTTGTCGAGATCGCTGAAGCCGCTGGTGATGCCGGTGAGCTGGCCGCGGTTCTCGTAGCGTTCGGTGAGCAGGCGGAAAGCGTCCTTCACCGCCTCGCGCATCGAGACGGAATCCTTCTTGCCGCGCGCGCCGGACTCTGCAATGTGGAACACGCGCTGCTCGGCGCTTTCCAGCACCTCGTGCACGCTCTTCCCCTCCGGGCGGTAGCCGTCCTCGGTGATCGAGGTGCCGGCGTCGATCAACTGGCGCAACACCGACTTCTCGCGCACGATCTCCGCATACGCAGCTATGTTCGCCGCACTCGGCGTGCCGTTGGCAAGTTCGATGAGGTAGCTGGCGCCGCCCACCATCTCGGCCAGGCCGTTCGCCTCGAACCAGTCGCCCAGGGTCACCGCGTCGCAAGGCATGCCCTTGTTCGCCAGCTCGTTGATCGCGCGCCAGATCAGGCGGTGGTCGCGGCGGTAGAAATCCTCCTCGCCGAGGCGGTCGGCCACCTTGTCCAGCGCGTCCGGCGCCAGCATCAGGCCACCCAGCACAGCCTGCTCGGCGTCGATGGAATGCGGCGGCACGCGCAGCGCCTCGATAGCCGGCGACGAAGGCTTGCGATCGGGCACGAAGGACATCGGGCTACCTCGGGGAAGACGAACCGGCCGCGGTCGCGGCAGGCGCCGACGCACGGTGGCGGACAAGACCCACATGATGCGCGGCAGCGTCTCATGGGTCGAGATGGAAAGCTGTGGAAAAGCTGGGGAAAGTTGGGGATAACCGGTTGTTCCCCCGCCGTCGTTTCCACCCGGCCAAAACAAACGGGCGCCCGAGGGCGCCCGTTCGCAGGACTGCAGTGGCGGCGTTACTTCTTCTCGCCGACCACGATCACCTTGACGCTGGTCTGCACGTCGGCGTGCAGGTGGATGGCCACCTCGAACTCGCCGGTATTGCGCAGCGGGCCTTCGCCCAGGATGACCTCGCCCTTGTGGACCTCGTGGCCGATCGCATGCAGCGCCTCGGCGATGTCGCGGGGACCCACCGAGCCGTACAGCTTGCCCTCGGGGCTGGCGTGCGCCTCGATCGTCACCGACACATCGGCCAGCTTCGCCTTGCGGGCCTCGGCCTCGCTCAGCGCGTTCGTGGCACGTGCCTCGTACTCGGCACGGCGCTGCTCGAACGCGGCCAGGTTGGCGGCGTTCACGCGCACGGCCTTGCCCTGCGGGATCAGGAAGTTGCGGCCGTAGCCCGGCTTCACGCTGACCTTGTCCCCAAGGTCGCCGAGGTTGCGCACTTTCTGCAGAAGGATGAGTTCCATGGGTATTCCTTTTCGTTAGCGCCGGGATGGCCGGCGCAGCCGTGGACGGTTGTCCGAAGGTCGTGCTTCCGGCGCCCTCCCGTCGAAGGAGGGCGCCGGGGCATCAGACGTCGTGGTTGTCGGTGTACGGCAGCAGCGAGAGGAAGCGCGCGCGCTTGATCGCGGTCGCCAGCTGGCGCTGGTAGCGCGCCTTGGTGCCGGTGATGCGGCTCGGCACGATCTTGCCGTTCTCGGTGACGTACTGGCGCAGGGTGTTGAGATCCTTGTAGTCGATCTCCTTCACCTTCTCCGCGGTGAAGCGACAGAACTTGCGGCGGCGGAAAAACTTGGACATGGTCGTGATTCCTCTCAGTCTTCGCTGTCGCTGTCGTTGTCGCGACTGTCGCCGTCGTCGTCACGGCGGCGCGACGAACGGGCATCATCCTTTTCCTTGCTCTTCAGGATGAAGGACGGCTCGGTGTCGGCGGCGTCGCGCTTGATGACCAGGTGGCGCAGCACGGCGTCGTTGAAGCGGAAGCCCGACTCCAGCTCGCTCAGCGCGTTCTGGCCGACTTCGATGTTCAACAGCACGTAGTGCGCCTTGGCCAGGTTGACGATCGGATAGGCCAGCTGGCGGCGGCCCCAGTCTTCCAGACGGTGGATCTTGCCGCCGTCGGCCTCGATCAGCGCCTTGTAGCGCTCGATCATCGCCGGGACCTGCTCGCTCTGGTCAGGGTGGACCAGAAACACGACTTCGTAATGTCGCAGGGACATCGTGGTTCGACTCCTTGTGGATGCGGCCGGAATGGCCTCGCAGCCTCCCGCAGGTGCGGTGAGGCAAGTGTCCGTCGCGCCCCTTCCGGGGTGGACAGAAGCGGAATTGTACGTGGAACGCGGGATCGACCGCAAGCGACTGAATTTTCTGGGGAGTGCGGCCGGGGATGGCCGCCGTTTGACCTCGTGCCAAGGGACGCGCGCAAGTCCCGGCCCGCTCAGCCCACCGTGAAGCTCTCGCCGCAACCGCACTCGCCGGTGGCGTTGGGGTTGTGGAACACGAAGCTGGCGTTGAGCCCCTGGCGCCGGAAGTCAATCACCGTGCCGTCCACCAGCGGCAGGCTCTTGTCGTCCACCACGAGCGGCACGCCGTCGATGCTGACCAACCGGTCACCCTCACCCACTGACTGGGCCAGGTCCACCACGTAGCCGAAGCCGGAACAGCCGGTGCGCTTCACGCCGAAGCGCACGCCGGCGGCGCCGGGCGTCTGCGCGAGGAACTGACGCATGCGTTCGCTGGCGGCGGGGGTGATGGTGATGGTCATGGCTAGCGGGGCATTCAGGAAAAAAGCGGAAATGGCGCACGCCGGAAAGGTCGCGACGCGGGCAAGGCCTACATTATCATGCCGGTTTGTCCACGCGGGCCGCAGGCCGCGCGTTCCAGCGATCCATGCACCAAGATGCGGTGCACCCACGGGAGTTTCAATCGATGACGGCGGTCCGCCCCACGGCATGCAGTGTGAAGCAGGCACTTTCCGGCAAGCTGGCCGCAGGCAGCCCGGTGACCGTGCGCGGCTGGGTGCGCACGCGCCGCGATTCCAAGGCGGGGCTCTCCTTCGTGGCCGTCAGCGACGGCTCCTGCTTCGACCCGATCCAGGCCGTGGTGCCGGCCACCCTGGCCAACTACGAGGCCGAGGTGAGGCACCTCACCGCCGGCGCCGGCGTGATCGTGTCGGGCACGCTTGTCCCCTCGCAGGGCAAGGGCCAGGCATTCGAGATCCAGGCCGATGCGGTCGAGGTCACCGGATTCGTCGACGACCCGGAAACCTACCCGATCCAGCCCAAGCAGCATTCGATGGAGTTCCTGCGCGAGGTGGCCCACCTGCGCCCGCGCACCAACCTGTTCGGCGCGGTGACCCGCGTACGCCACACCATGATGACGGCGATCCACCGCCACCTCACCGAACAGGGCTTCTTCTGGATCAACACGCCGATCATCACCACCTCGGACGCCGAGGGCGCCGGCGACATGTTCCGCCTGTCCACGCTGGACCTGGCCAACCTGCCGCGCACTGAGGACGGCAGGATCGATTTCCGCAAGGACTTCTTCGGCCGCGAGGCCTTCCTCACCGTGTCCGGCCAGCTCAACGTGGAGGCCTACTGCCTGGCGATGAGTAAGGTTTATACCTTCGGCCCCACCTTCCGCGCCGAGAACTCCAACACCCCGCGCCACCTCGCCGAGTTCTGGATGGTGGAGCCGGAGATCGCCTTCGCCGACCTTGCCGCCGATGCCGACTGCGCCGAGGCGTTCCTCAAGGCGATCTTCAAGGCGGTGCTGGAGGAGCGCCCCGACGACATGGCGTTCTTCGCCGAACGGGTGTTGCCGGAAGCCGTCAGCCGGCTGGAGGCCTTCATCGCCCAGCCGTTCGAGCGCATCGACTACACCGAGGCGGTGGACATCCTGCGGAAATCCGGGCAGAAGTTCGAATACCCGGTGGCCTGGGGCATCGACCTGCAGACCGAGCACGAGCGCTATCTCGCCGAGAAACATATCGGCCGCCCCGTGGTCGTAATGAACTACCCCGAGGCGATCAAGGCGTTCTACATGCGCCTCAACGACGACGAAAAGACCGTGGCGGCGATGGACGTGCTGGCGCCGGGCATCGGCGAGATCATCGGCGGCAGCCAGCGCGAGGAGCGCCTGGATCATTTGGACGCCCGGATGGCCAAATTCGGACTCGATCCTGCCACGTATGGCTGGTACCGTGACCTTCGCCGTTACGGCACCGTGCCGCACGCAGGCTTCGGCCTCGGTTTCGAGCGCCTGCTGGTCTACGTCTGCGGCCTCTCCAACATCCGCGATGCCATCCCCTATCCGCGTGCGGCGGGGACGGCCGAATTCTGAGTACCCCCAAGCCATGACCCACCGGCTCCCCGCCCTGTTGCTCGCCCTCGCCGCCGGCTTGCTGCTGGCCGGCTGCCACACCGTGAAGGACCTGGTGCCGACGAGCCTGGTGCCGCCGAACCTGCGCGCGCCGGAAAACACCGACGACCCGCTGAAGCAGGCACAGCAGCGCCTGCTGGACGCCACGCCCTGCTGCACCAGCTTCGCCGACTTCTCCTACCAGAACCTGCTGCCGTGGCAGCCGCAGCCGTTCACCCTGGGCAGCGGCAGCAGCGTGGCCAACCTCGCCGGCACGCACAGCTATTTTCTCGCCTTCCGCCTGCCCGCGGCGGCCAAGCTGCCCTACCGGGTGGCTTTCAAGTCCGAATTGAACGGCCGCTGGCTGAAGTCCAGCTACCTGTTCGCGCCCACCGTGGTGATGCTGGACAGCGGCTTCCAGCCGATCGGCTCCAGCACCGACATCGCGCTGTGCGAACACATGGGCTGGAGCGACGCGGCCTCCGGCGCGTTCGGCAGCTACACCGTCGACAATCCGCAGGCGCGCTATCTGCTGGTCTACAGTTCGGCTGCGCAACAGACGGGCAAGACCTACTGGGAACAGTCGCCGGCGGCATTCAACAGCAAGGCCACGCTGGACATGAACTCCAGCGGCAGCTTCAGCGTGCCGCACGGGCCGGACGGCACGATCTGGGTAGGCATGATGGACAACACCTACGCCAAGGCGGTGGACAACGCGATCTGCAAGAAGCCGCAGGAGGGCGACGGTGTGCTGAACACCTTGCGCACGGCGATCCCATTGCCGTGGGGCAGCACCAGCGACAGCACCAGCGCCGCCGGCGGCGCGACCAAGGCGAAGGCCAAGGGAAGCTGACGTGCTGGCGATCTACCTGGGCCTGCTGGCCGCCGGCGTCGTGCTGTTCGTGCTCTCCTACGTGGCGCCGTTCCGGGTGGCCGCGCTGATGCGCCAGCGTCACCCGCAACACTGGCAGGTAGTGACGGAATCCGCCGGCGGCAAGCTCGGCGTGCTGCGTACCTGGGTACGCATGCAATACGTGTTGCGTTCGCCCGCCCTGCCCCTGCTGGAGGATCGCGGCATCAACCGCTGGCGCGGCGTCTGGCGCTACAGCCAGTGGCTGGGCTGGCTGTGCTGGCTGGCCGCGCTGGCGATGCGCCTGCGCTGGGGCTGAGCTGCCCCCATTCGACCCGGAGCATGCCCATGCAACTGCAACTCGACGGCCGCCACGCCCTGGTCTGCGGTGCCTCGCAAGGCATCGGCCGCGCCAGCGCGATCGAACTGGCCGCGCTGGGCGCCAGCGTCACCGTGCTGGCGCGCCGCGCCGACGCGCTGGAGGCGCTGGTGCAGGAGCTGCCCTGCACCCGCGCAGGGCAACGCCACGACTGCCTCGCCGTCGACATGGGCGACACTGCTGCGCTGGGTGCGAGGGCCGGGGCGCTGGTCGCGGCGTCGCCGGTGCACATCCTGGTCAACAACAGCGGCGGCCCGCCGCCCGGCAGCGTGCTCGACGCCGCAGCCGAGGATTTCCTCGCCGCCTGGCGCCAGCACCTGCTGGCCTGCCACACGCTGGCGCAGGCCGTGGTGCCAGGCATGCGCGCGGCCGGCTGGGGCCGCATCGTCAACGTGATCTCCACCTCGGTGCGCGAGCCCATCCCCGGCATCGGCGTCTCCAACACCACGCGCGGCGCGGTGGCCAGCTGGGCCAAGACGCTTGCCGGCGAACTCGCCCCACTGGGCATCACCGTCAACAACGTGCTGCCTGGTTCCACCCGCACGCCGCGCATTGAGCAGATCGTCGCCGCGCGCGCGCAGAAGAGCGGCAGGACGCCGGCCGAAGTGCGGCAGGCGATGGAGGCCGAGGTGCCCATGCGCCGCTTTGCGGAGCCGGCGGAAATCGCCGCCGCAGTGGCCTTTCTCGTCTCGCCCGCCGCCGCCTACATCACCGGCGTGAGCCTGCCGGTGGACGGCGGCCGGATGCGGTCGCTTTGAGCGGCGGGATTCGGGACGGGACAACCCGTGCATGGCGAGCTTGCCGCTGTCGCGATCAGCGGATTCCGGCCCTGCCACATACTTTCGCGTCCGGTGCAATGGCCTTGCTCACGGCGTAAGCTTGCACGGATGCCCATCATGCGCCTCGCCAACCTGATCGATGGCCGCCTCGCGCCGCCAGCTGCCGATCGATGGCTCGACGTGTTCGAACCCGCTACCGGCGAAATCTTCGCCGAATGCCCCGCCTCGGATGCCGCCGACGTCGCCGCCGCTGTCGATGCAGCGCAACGCGCCGCGCCGGACTGGGCCGCCACGCCGGTCGAGCAGCGCGCGCGCCTGCTGCAGCGCCTCGCCGACCTGGTCGAAGCCCGGCTCGACGAATTCGCCGCGCTGGAATCGCGCGACAGCGGCAAGCCGGTGGCGCTGGCGCGCCGCGTGGACATCCCGCGCGCTTCAAGCAACCTGCGCTTCTTCGCCGCCGCCGCGATGGCGTGGAGCAGCGAGTCGCACGCGATGGAGGCTGGCGCGATCAACTACACCTTGCGCCAACCGCTGGGCGTGGCGGGCTGCATCAGCCCGTGGAACCTGCCGCTGTACCTGTTCACCTGGAAGATCGCGCCCGCCCTGGCCGCAGGCAACGCGGTGGTGGCCAAGCCCTCGGAAGTCACGCCCTGCACCGCCGCCCTGCTCGGCGAACTGGCGATCGAGGCCGGCCTGCCGCCCGGCGTACTGAACATCGTGCACGGCCTCGGGCCCGCGGTGGGCCAGGCCATCGTCGAGCATCCCGCGGTAAAGGCGGTGTCCTTCACCGGCAGCACCTCCACCGGCGCGCGCATCGCCGCAGCCGCCGCCGCGCAATTCAAGAAGGTGTCGCTGGAGATGGGCGGCAAGAACCCGGCGATCGTGTTCGCCGACGCCGACCTCTCCGACGAGAACCTCGACACCCTGGTGCACTCGGGCTTCGCCAACCAGGGTGAGATCTGTCTGTGCGGTTCGCGCCTGCTGGTGCAGCGTCCCATCTACGCAGCCTTCCGCGAGCGCTACCTCGCGCGCGTGCGGGCGCTGCGCGTGGGCGACCCGAACGACGATGCCAGCGATCTCGGCGCCCTGGTCTCCAAGGCGCATCGCGACAAGGTGCTGGCCTGCCTCGCCCAGGCGCGTGCCGAAGGCGGTCAGGTGCTCTGCGGCGGCGAAGCGGTCGCCCTGCCGGGTCGCTGCGAACACGGCTGGTTCGTGGCGCCCACCGTAATCGAAGGCTTGCCGAACGAGGCAGTCACCAACCAGCAGGAAATCTTCGGCCCGGTGGTGACGCTGATCCCGTTCGAGGACGAGGCCGAGGCGCTGGCCATCGCCAACGGCACCGGCTACGGCCTCGCCGCATCGCTGTGGACGCGCGACCTGTCGCGCGCCCACCGGCTCGCCGCGCTGCTGGATTTCGGCATCGTGTGGGTCAACTGCTGGATGCTGCGCGACCTGCGCACCCCGTTCGGCGGGACAAAACACTCGGGCCTCGGTCGCGAAGGCGGCGCGGAGGCGCTGCGCTTCTTCACCGAGCCGAAAAACATCTGCATACGCTACTGAAGGATACCGATGAACTCGATCAAAGACCTGCTGGCCAACAACCGGCGCTGGGCCGCCGAAACGACTGCCAAGGAGCCGGACTTCTTCGAGAAGCTCGCAAGCCAGCAGTCGCCGAAATACCTGTGGATCGGCTGCTCCGATTCGCGCGTGCCGGCCACCCAGATCGTCGACCTGCCGCCCGGCGAGATCTTCGTCCACCGCAATGTGGCCAACGTGGTGGTGCACACCGACCTCAACGCGCTGAGCACCATCCAGTTCTCTGTGGACGTGCTCAAGGTGAAGCACATCCTGGTGGTGGGCCACTACGGCTGCGGCGGCGTGGGCGCGGTGCTGAACCAGTCGCGGCTGGGCCTGATCGACAATTGGCTGCGCCATATCGGCGACGTGGCGATGAAGCACCCCGAAAAGCTTGACCCCGCCATCGAGTTCGCGGTGCGCCATGCGCGCCTGTGCGAACTCAACGCGATCGAGCAGGCGGTGAACGTGTGCCACACCACGGTGGTGCGCGAGGCCTGGGAACGCGGCCAGCCGCTCGCCGTGCATGCCTGGATCTACGGCCTGGACAACGGCCACATCCATGACCTCGGCCTGGACGTGCGCAACAACGAACAACTGCCGGACGCCTACGAGGCGGCGCTCGCCGGCCTGGCCGTGCGCTGGAAGGCGCCTGCATGAACGGCAGCGTGCGCACCGAAGCGGCGCCGGCGCCGGTGGGCGCCTATCCGCACGCGCGTCGCGTGGGCAACCTGCTGTTCCTATCCGGCGTCGGCCCGCGACAGCCGGGCACAAACGCCATTCCTGGCAACGTGTACGACGCCGACGGCCGGCTGCGGTCCTACGACATCGAGGCGCAGTGCCGGCAGGTGTTCGCCAACGTGCGCGCGGTGCTGGAAGCGGGCGGCGCGCGCTGGGAAGACCTGGTCGACGTCACCGTCTTCCTCACCGACATGGCGCGCGACTTCGCCGCCTACAACAAGCTGTACGCCGAGCACTTCGCCGGCGTGGACGCCTGCCGCACCACGCTGGGCATCGCCGCGCTGCCCACGCCGATCGCGATCGAGCTGAAGTGCGTGGCGGCGATTGGCCTTGGCGATCATCCTTGATCGCGGGAATCAAACGGGCGGCCAACCCTGGCCGCACTTTTCAATAAGCGCATGAAAAAACCCGCCGGCACGCCGGCGGGTTTCTCGTGATCCCCGGAAGCCCGGCGATCAGCCTGCGCTGGAGGCCGAAGCAGCCTTGGACTTCTTGGCCTTCTTGTGGCTCTTGTGATGCTTGCTGGACTTATGGTGGCTGGCAGCCTTGTGCTCGGGGGTCATGGCGTGCTCGGCGGCAGGTGCCGCGGTCTGCGGAGCCGCGGCCGGGGCAGCCTGCTGGGGGGCCGCCGGAGCGGCGGCGGGAGCAGCCTGCTGGGCCAACACGGACCCGGAAATGGCTACACCCGCAACAAGCAGAGAAGCAATGGCAAGCTTACGGATCATGATGGTGCGCCTCGATGTAATTGTTGTATCGCGAACCCGGCCGGAACCCGGCATCACGGGTGGCGCGACGACTCCACAATAGCAGCACCATCGGCGTACCGAGACTGAACCAGACGCGCATTTTCCGAAACGGATCATCGCGGATATCCGCGCTTCAGCTTGGTGACGATGCGCGTAACAAACCTGCCGTGCGACGCCTCCCGCCACGTGCCCCGCGGCTGGTGCGGACGGACGTCGACGCCCCCGTCAAAGACCGAATCGGGCCGGTGCATAGGGCGCCGGATCCAGGGCCGGCGCGGCGCCCGCGAGCTGCGCGGCGACCAGTTCGCCGGTGGCCGCCGACATGCTCACCCCCAGCATGCCGTGCGCGGTGGCCAGGTGCAGGTTGGACCAGCGCGTGCTGGGACCGATGATCGGCACCTCGTCCACGCTCATCGGCCGCCAGCCCCACCATTCCTCCAGCTGCCGCGGTCCCTCCGGTTCGTACAGTCCGGCGGCTGCGCCGCGACGCAGCGCATCGAGGCGCGCACGGTTGAGGCCTTCGGCATATCCGGAAAACTCCATCGTGCTGCCCAGCCGGAAGCCGCTGGCCCAGGTGGTGACGCAGACCTGCGCCTCGCGCAGCACCAGCGCATGGCGCGGGGCGCGGGCGGGACGCGTGTAGGTGATCGAATAACCCTTGCCCGGCTGCATCGGCAGGCGCAGGCCCAGCATGCGTGCCTGCAGCGGCGACCACGCACCCAGTGCCAGCAGCACGCGCCCGCCTGTCCGGGCTCCAAGCGAGGTGCGCACCCGGGCGATGCGCCGGCCGTCGGTGTCGAAGCCTTCCACGCGCGCGCCGCTCTCGATCACGCCGCCCAGCTGCTGCACGCGCCGCGCCAGCTCGGCTACGTAGCGATCCGGCCGCAGCCGCGCGTCGCCGGGATGGAACAGGCCGCCGGCCACGCCAGGCTTCAGCGCCGGCTCCATCGCCTCCACCGCGTCGCCGCGCAGGCGTTGCACCTCGATGCCGAGGCGGTCGAGCACGGCGGCATGGTGTCGCTCGTCCGCCTTCATCGCCGGCGCGCTGCGATAGACGTAGAGCTCGCCTTCCTCGGCGAATTCGCAGTCCAGGCCCTCGTCGCGCACCAACTCGCCCAGCAGCCGGCGCGAGCGCTGCAGGATCGCCGAACGCGCCGCGGCGGCGCGATGGAAGTCCGCCCAGTTGCAGTGTCGCGCGAAACCCAGCAGCCACCGCAGGCGCGGGCCGTCGAAACGGGGGTTGAGGTAGAGCGGCGCGTCGGCGCGCAGCATCGAGCGCAAGGCCACGCCCAGCGTGCCCGGCATCGCCAGCGGCGCGGCATGGCTGGGCGTGATGGTGCCGCAGTTGCCGTGCGAGGCGCCGCAGCCAGGCGCGCCCTGTTCCAGCACCTGCACCGATACCCCCTGGCGCAACAGGAACAATGCGCAGGCAAGGCCGATCACCCCGCCTCCGAGTATCAGTACGTCCCCGCCGGTCGTGTCCATCCGGGCATTGTAGCCGTCTGCTGCGACGCGTCATGCGCGGACCGCGGGCAACGTGCACGATGCGAGGCGCCTAATCCCCAAGGGCGCGACCATGTTGGCCAGACTCGCCGTTCGTGCAGGCTTCGTCGCCGCGCTGCTGGCTTGCGCCGGGGCTACTGCGCAATCGTTCGATCCGTCCTCGCTGAAACTGCTGCAGGCCATGGAGCGCAAGCCGACCACCCTGGCGCGCTACCAGTACCTCGTCCAGAAGGCACCGACCTTGTCGCGCGGCGACCAGTTGCTGGCGTTGCAGTTCATGGCCTTTTCGCAGAACGAGCTCGGCCTCTACGACCAGGCGGTATTCGGTTTCCCGCTGAAGAATGCCCTGCCGGAAGGCTTCAAGCCGCCGACGCCGGCGGAATGGAAATCGGCGGACGCGGTCGATGCCATCGCTGCACTCGCCGCACAGCGGCGCATCGTGATGGTGAACGAGGCGCACCACGACGGGCATACCCGGCAGCTCACGCTGGAACTGTTGCCAAAGCTGCGCGCGCTGGGCTTCAGCTACTTCGCCGCCGAGGCGCTGGGCGAGAACGACCCCGATCTCGCCCAGCGCGGCTATCCCGTGCGCAAGAGCGGCACGGAATACCTGCGCGACCCGATGTACGGCGAGATTCTGCGCGAGGCGATACGGCTGGGCTACACGATCGTCCCCTACGACAACAGCCTTACCGGGCAGGCGCGCGAAACCGCGCAGGCCGAAACGCTGTACCGGAGAGTGTTCGCGAAGGATCCCCGCGCGCGGCTGTTCGTGCATGCCGGCTACGCGCACATCGACAAGGCGCCGGGCCGCCTGGGCACATGGCATCCGATGGCGATGCAACTCGAAGCGCTCACCGGGCTGGTACCGCTCTCCATCGACCAGACCGACTTCCTCGAAACCGGCCTGGACAGCTCGGATGCCTACCATCAGCTCGCGCATGCGTTCCCGTCCGACAAGCCCGAAATCCTGCTGAACCGACAGACCGGCCAGCCCTGGAGCGCGCGACCGGCGGCTTACGATGTCAACGTGATCCTGCCGGCCACCCTCAGCATCGAGGCCTTCGGCAAATACAAATACGGATACCGGGTCAGCTACGAGCAAGCCGGCCTGCCGCACGTACTCGACCACAACGAAATGCAACGGGCGGGCTGGCTCTCGCTGGGCGGCACGCGGCGCCCCTATGCGATCGACGCGGCGCTCTGCAGGGGCACGATCCCCTGCGTGGTCGACGCGTACTACCCCGGCGAACCGGACGACGCCATCGCCGCCGATCGCTACGCGTTCATGGGCCCCACCGAAACCACCCGTCTCTACCTGCGCCCCGGCACCTACCGGTTGCGTGCCAGCGACAGCGATGGGCGCACGCTGTCGGAGAGCACCATCAAGATCGCGCCGCCGTGAGGGCACCCTGATCGACCTCTTGCATCGCTCAGATTACGAGCGTAGTCTCCACAAGGACTACGATCGTAATCTAGCGCAGGTGCAACCATGCCGAACCCCGTCCCCGCGATCAGCGAAGCCGAAAGTCGCGTGATGGAAGTGCTGTGGCGCAAGGCGCCGCAGGCCTCCGAGGACATCGTCGCCGCCGTGCAGCAGGACAGCGACTGGCACGAGAAGACCATCCGCACCCTGCTCGGCCGCCTGCTCGGCAAGGGCGCGGTCAGCGCGGAGAAGGACGGCCGGCGCTACCTCTACGCCCCCGTGCTGGCCCGGGAGCAATGGCAGTCGCAGGAGAGCCGCAGCCTGCTCGACCGCGTATTCGGCGGCCGGCTCGGTCCACTGCTGGCGCATTTCAGCGAACACGAGAAGCTCGGCGCGAAGGACGTCGCCGAACTGCGCAAGCTGCTCGACGCCATCGAAAAGAAGGGGCGCTGAGATGGATGCGAGCCTGCTGCGTTGCCTGCTGCTCGTGACCGCGGCGCTGGCTTCGGTGCTGCTGTCGAGACGCCCCCTGCGACGTGCTTTCGGCGCCGGTCCGGCCTTCGGCCTGTGGCTGCTGCCCGTGCTGGCGTTGGTGCTGCCGTGGCTGCCCGCCCTGCCGCCGCACTGGATCGGCCTGCCGGCCATCCGCATCCTGCCCGACAGCGTGGCCGCCGGAACGGCGGGCGCCGGGGCCGCCGTGCACGCGCCGTGGCCGTGCTGGCTGTGGCTGGCCGGCGCGGTCGCGATGCTGTCGCGCTGGGCCCTGCATTACGTGCGCCTGCGACGGCAGTCTCGTCCATTGCCGGCGGCGCTGGCGGCCAGCCTGCGGCAGGAGCTGCGCGCCGTCGATCCGCGCCGACTGCGCCTGCATCCGAGCGGGCCCGCCGTGCTGTGGGCACCGCGTAGCCTGGTGCTGCTGCCGGCGGACTTCGCCCGACGCTTCGACGCCGCCGAACGGCGCCTGGTGCTGCGCCATGAACTGACCCACCTGCGCCGTGGCGACGCGCTGTGGAACCTCGTCGCCGGGCTGGCCACCGCACTGCTGTGGTTCCACCCGCTGGCCTGGCTGGCGCAACCGCGCTTCCGCCTCGACCAGGAGCTGGCCTGCGACGAACGCGCGCTGCGCGACAGGCCTCGCGACGAGGCGCCCTATGCCCAGACCTTGCTGCACAGCGCCGGACTGTCCGCACAGTCGACGCTGATTCCCTGGCTCGCCGAGCCCCAACTCAAGGAGCGACTCACCATGATCCAGCGTCATCGTCCCAGCGCCCTGCGCCGTCGTGCGGGTATTGCCGTGCTCGTCCTGCTGATGGCCGGCGGCGTGTTCATGGCACAAGCCACGACCGGCAGCCAGAAAGCCAGCCAGGATCTGAGCTACAACTCGAAAATCATGCCGCGCTATCCGGCCGCGGCCATCAAGGCCGGCGAACAGGGCACCGTGCTGCTGAGCGTCCTGGTGCATGCCGACGGCACAGTGGGCGCCATCACGTACGATCCCAAGCACAGCACTACCACCTCCGCCGACTTGATCGCAGCCGCCACCGATGCCGCGCGGCAGTGGCATTTCAATCCGCCCCTGCAGGACGGCAAGCCGATCGATGGCTACGCACGCGTGCCCGTGGAGTTCAGCCTGACACCGCTATCCGGCAAGAACAGCTGAGGCGAAGCTGAGAAACAAGTTTCGAAATAGAAAAGAGTCAATTGATTTGCATGTGAATTATTGAATTGATAACCTCGGCACGTCCCACGCCGAGGTTGTCTCGTGCATTCGCAGCCCGTCGCCCGATTCGCCATGTCGTCCGTGCGCCTCGCCCGGCTGGCGCTGCTGACCCTCGCCATCGCCTTGCTGGCCGCCTGCGCCAGCGCACCCCACCGCGGCGGCACCAGCCCGTCCGCCCTGGCCGGCGAACCCGCGCGCGGCCCCGAGGGCGAGATCGCCACCGCCAACGACGTGCTGTTTCGCGCGATGGCCCTGGTGGGCACGCCCTACCGTTACGGCGGCAATACGCCGAGCGGCGGTTTCGACTGCAGCGGCCTGGTCGACTACATCTATCGCAACGCCACCGGCCTGCAGTTGCCGCGCACCTCCGGCGAGATGGCGGACATGGACGCGCGCAAGGTGAAGCGCATGACCCAGCTGGTCAGCGGCGACCTGGTGTTCTTCGACATCGGCGGCCGCATCAGCCACGTGGGTGTCTACGTGGGCAAGGGCCGCTTCGTGCATGCACCGAACAGCGGCGGCACCGTGCGGCTGGACGAGATCGACGGGCCGTACTGGCGCGACCACTTTGTCTACGGGAAACGGGTGCTGGACTGAGTCTCCCGGCTCCCAGGAATCGGGGAGGCAAACGAAAAACGGCGCCGCAAGGCGCCGTTCTGCTTTGTCTCCTGAGCCGTCGCTCAGTGCTCCGCACCGCCCGGCGGGTGGGCATGGCCGTGTTTCAGCTCTTCCTCGGTGCCGTCACGCACCTCCTGGATGCTGACGTCGAAGTCCAGCGTCTTGCCGGCCATGGGGTGGTTGAGGTCGACGTCGACCGCGCTCATCCCGACCTTGTGCACGGTCACCGCACGCTGGCCGCCCTCCTTCAGCGCCAGCACGGTGGTCATGCCGGGCTTGAGGTGCCTGGCGTCCCGGAAGTACTTCTTCGGCACGCGCTGGATCTGGCCTTCCTGGCGCTCGCCGTAGCCGTCGGCCGGGGCGATCGAGACCTGCAGGTTGTCGCCGGCGGCGTGGTCTTCCAGCGCCTTCTCCAGCCCCGGGATCAGCTGGCCGTGGCCGAGCAGGATCCACAGCGGCTCGCCATTGTCGTGCGAGCTCTCGACTTTCGCGCCGTCCACGCTGAGCGTGTAGTGCAGCGCGACGACTTTGTCCTTGCCAGCCTTCATTGCCTGTCTCTCGAATGGATGCAAATCAGTGATTGTATCAGGAGCCCGACCGGCCGAAGCCCACGCCGCGCGCCTCCGGCCCCAGCCAGACCAACACCGCCAGCACCACCGCCACCACCGCGACCCACAGCGACATCGCCCAGGCGAAGTCGCCGCCATGGCGATGCGCCAGCCAGGTCTGCGCGGTGGCCGTGCCCGCGGCGAGCAGGTTGCCGAGCTGGTAGGCGAAGCCAGGCAGGGTGCCACGCACCGCATCCGGCGAGAGTTCGTTGAGATGCGTGGGCACTACGCCCCAGGCGCCCTGCACCATCACCTGGATCAGGAAAGCACCTACGCCGAGCAGCCACAGCGAGCCACCGTGCATCCACAGCGGGATCACCGGGATCGCCAGCAGCGCGGCCACCATCATCGCGCGGCGCCGCCCCACCTTTTCCGACCACGCGCCGAAGAACAGGCCTCCCGCCAGCGCCCCCATGTTCAACAACGCCACCAGCAGGAAGGCTGCAGCCGAGCCGGTGGGCAGGTGCAGGTTCACTTCCTCGAAGGTGTGGTACATGTCCTGCGAGCCATGGCTGAAAGCATTGAACGCGCACATCAGCGCGATCATGTAGGCGAACAGCTTCCAGTGCCCGCGCATCGCCTCGCCCACGCCGAGCCTGCCGTGTGCCCGCAGGCCGGCCTGCCACACCGGCGACTCCGGCACCGTGCGCCGGATGTACAGCACCAGCAGCGCCGGCAGGGCACCCACCACGAACAGGCCGCGCCAGCCGATCGCATCGACCAGCAGCCAGTTCACCAGGGCGGCGAGGAAGAAGCCGCTGGGATAGCCGCTCTGCAGCAGGCCCGAGACCAGTCCGCGCGACTTCGCCGGAATCGACTCCATCGCCAGCGAGGCGCCGATGCCCCACTCGCCGCCCATCGCCACGCCGAACAGGAAGCGCAGCACCAGCAGCATTGCCAGCGAGGTGGAAAACGCGGTGGCGAATTCGAACGCCGAGAACAGGATCACGTCCAGCATCAGTACCGGTCGCCGCCCGTAGCGGTCCGCCAGGCGGCCAAAGATCAGCGCACCCAGCGGCCGCGCCGCCAGGGTAAGGAACAGGCCATAGGTCACCGCCTCGTTGCCGGTGTGGAACTCCTTCGCCACGCCCACGATCACGAAGGTCAGCAGGAAGTAGTCGAACGCATCCAGCGTCCAGCCGAGGAAGCTCGCCAGCACGGTGTGGCGCTGCTCGCGGTTCAGTTCGCGCAGGGAGGACAGGAGCGGCATGGCACGGCGTTCCGCAGGGCGATGGCGCAGGCTAGCATGGCACTGCGCTTGCCCTGTGCCGTGGGCTGTCGGCACCATTGCCACATGCAGACCTGCGACACCTCTGCCCCGCTGCCGCTGGGCCGCACTGCCCGCCACGCCATCGCGCGGCGCTACGCGGGCCGCTTCTACCGCGGCTACGCGCAGGGCAAGCTGGCCGGTGACCCTGTCTACGCCGCCGTGGCCGGGATGCTCGCCGCCGCACCGCCACGGCCGCTGCTCGATATCGGCTGCGGCCTCGGCCTGCTCGGGCAATACCTGCACGAATGCGGACTGCTGCACGGCTATCTCGGCATCGACTTCAACGCCCGCCGCGTCGAGGCCGGCCGCGCCGCCGGCGCCGTGCTGTCGCCGCCACTGGAGCTGCGCTGCGGCGACGCGGCGCAGTTGCCGGACTTCCAGGGCCATGTGGCACTGCTGGACATGTTGCACTACCTGCCTGCGCCGCGGCAGGGCCTCCTGCTGCACGAGGCGGCGGCACGGCTGGCGCCCGACAGCCTGCTGCTGATCCGCAACGTGCTGCGCGAAGCGAACTGGCGCTTCCACGCCACCCGCGCCGAGGAATGGTTCCTGCGCGTCAGCGGCCAGATGTGCGTGGGCGCCCAGCACTACCCCGACGCCGACGAGATCCGCGCACCACTCGCCGCGCAGGGCCTGACGGCGACGGTACAGCCGCTATACGGCCACACGCCGTTCAACAGCTACCTCATCGTGGCGCGGCGTCCCGGCTGAACGGCGGCGCGTGCCCACCAGACAGCGGCACGTCCTTCAGCTACACTGCGCGGACGGCTTTCCTGCCGTTGGCGGTTTTTGCCGCCCCCTTTCCCATATCGCAACACGGTTCGGCTTGAATGCTCCGGGTTGCACAGGAGTGTTCTCATGTCTTTCGAATCGCTGGGCCTCGCGCCCGCGTTGTTGCGTGCGCTTGCCGAACAGGGCTACGCCGAACCCACCCCGGTGCAGGCCGGCGCCATCCCGCTGGTGCTGGCGGGCCACGACCTGCTCGCCGCCGCCCAGACCGGTACCGGCAAGACCGCCGCGTTCGCGCTGCCGCTGCTGCACAAGCTCTCCAGCGCCGGGCCGGCCATGACGCGCCGCCCGCGCGCGCTGGTGCTCACGCCCACCCGCGAGCTCGCCGCGCAGATCCTCGACAACGCGCAGGCCTACGGCAAGCACCTGCGCATCAGCGCCGCCACCATCTTCGGCGGCGTCGGCATGGGTCCGCAGATCAATGCGCTGCGCCGCGGCGTGGACATCGTGATCGCCACGCCCGGCCGGCTGATCGACCACATGCAGCAGCGCACCGTAGACTTGTCCGGCGTGGAGACGCTGGTGCTGGACGAAGCCGACCGCATGCTGGACATGGGCTTCCTGCCGGCGCTGAAGCGCATCCTCGGCGCGCTGCCAAGGCAGCGCCAGACCCTGCTGTTCTCCGCCACCTTCGCGCCCGAGATCAAGGCGCTGGCAATGCAGTTCATGCGCGAGCCGCGCGAAGTCACGGTGACGCCGCCGAACACCGTGGCAGCCCTGGTCAGCCATCACGTGCATCCGGTCGATGCCTCGCGCAAGCGCGATCTGCTGCTGCACGTGCTGAGCCAGGACAGCCGTCGGCAGACGCTGGTGTTCAGCCGCACCAAGCACGGCGCCGACAAGCTGGTGACCTTCCTCAACGCCTCGGGCGTGCGCGCCGCGGCGATCCACGGCAACAAGAGCCAGAACGCGCGCACCAAGGCGCTCGCCGACTTCAAGAGCGGCCGCATCACCGTGCTGGTGGCCACCGACATCGCGGCACGCGGCATCGACATCGACCAGCTGCCGATGGTGATCAACTTCGACCTGCCGATGGTGGCCGAAGACTACGTGCACCGCATCGGCCGCACCGGCCGTGCCGGCAGCGAGGGCATGGCGGTGTCGCTGGTGAGCCACGACGAGTCGGGCCTGCTGCGCGACATCCGCAAGCTGCTCAAGGACGAGATCGCCGTCGACGACGTGGCCGGCTTCGAGCCCTCCACCCCGCTGCGCCTCGACACCGGCGCACCGCGGCCCAAGCAGGGCCAGCGCCAGCCGCGCGCGCCGCAGCGTGCGCATGGCGGGCAGCAGCAACGCTCGCAGGGCAGCTCGCAGGCGCATCGCCCGCATGGCCATGCGCAGAAGAGCGGCGGCGAACACGCCGCAGGCAACCGCAAGCGCCACCGCCGTCCGCGCCCCGCCGCGAAGGCCTGACCAACGCCGCCGCGCGTGGCAGCGCAACCCTGTCCGCGAACGGCCTTTGCTCCGTTTGCGGCGCAGGGACATCGCGCACAGGGTGCGCTCCTACAACGCCGCGGGCCGGACCAGGGCGGTGAGGATGTGGTCTTCCCACACGCCGGCGATCTGCAGGTAGCGCTTCGCGTAACCCTCGCGCTCGAAGCCCAGCCGCGCCAGCAGGCGTGCACTGCGCGCGTTGCGCGGCATGTGGTTGGCCATCACGCGATGCAGCCTCAGCTCGCCGAATGCCCAGTCCAGGCCGGCCTGCAAGGCCTCGTGCATGATCCCCTGTCCTTGCGCACGCGCCGCCGCGCCGTAGCCGAGGTGGCAGGCCTGGAACGCGCCGCGCACCACATTGGCCAGCGTGAACGTGGCGAGGATTTCCGTCTCTGCGCGGTCGAACACCAGCAGCGGATAGCCGCGGTCCAGCCGCGCATGCTCGCGGCCGTCGGCGATGGACTGCAGGCAATGCTGCAGCGTGTAGAACGCCTCCTCGCGCAGCGGCTCCCACGGCGCGAGGTGCGCCCGATTCGCCACGCGGTAGCGCAGCAGCGCCGGCGCGTCCGCTTCCCCGGCGACGCGGATGCGGGTGCGTTCGGTATGCAGCCGCGGCGCAGGGTTCACGGCATCAGCGCTCTTGGTCCGTCGGACGCATCAACACTTCGTTGATGTTGACGTGCGAAGGCCGGCTCACGCAGAACGCGATCGCCTCGGCCACATCCTGGCTCTGCAGCTGGCGCATGCTGTCGGCCCAGGCATTGAGCGCGTCCTTGGTCGCGGCGTGGCCGATGTGTTCGCGCAACTCGGTCGCCACCGCACCGGGCTCGATCACGCTGACGCGGATGTTGTCCTTGTATACCTCGCGGCGCAGCGATTCGGAGAACGCCACCACGCCGAACTTGGTAGCCGCGTAGCCCCCCGCGTTCGGATTGGCGATGCGGCCGGCGGTGGAGGCGATGTTGACGATGTGGCCGTCGCGTCGCGCGCGCATGCCGGCCAGCGCCGCCTGCGTGGAAGCGATCAGGCCGAGCACGTTGAGCTCCAGCATGCGCCGCCAGCGGCCGAGGTCGGCTTCGGCGATGGGCTCCAGGTACATCACGCCGGCGTTGTTGACCAGGATGTCGAGTCGGCCGTAATGCGCCTCGGTTTCCTGCACGATGCGCTGCGCCTCGGCTTCGGCGCCGAGGTCGGCCACCAGCACCAGCGGCTCGGCGCCGAGTTCGCCGAGCTGCGTGGCCAGCGACTCCAGGCGCTCGCGCCGGCGGGCGGCGATCGCCACCCTGGCGCCCAGCCGCGCCAGTTCCAGCGCGGTGGCCTCGCCGATGCCGGAGGAAGCGCCGGTGACCAGCGCGATGCGGTCTTTCAGTCGGTTCTGCATCTTGATCTCCCGTTGACAAAACGCGCCCACCGCCGGTGCGGGGCGCGCGGACTGTTACAATGCCACCCATTCTCCCGCATGCCGCCGCGCATGCCACCCCGAGGTACCCCATGTCCGCCCCGTCCCACGATTCCGCCCCGGCTGTCGCCGGCTTCGGCGCGCTTGCGCTTTCGCCCGAGGTGCAGAAAGCACTGGCCGACGTCGGCTACGAATCGCCTTCGCCGATCCAGGCCGCCACCATCCCGCCACTGCTGGAGGGTCGCGACGTGCTGGGCCAGGCGCAGACCGGCACCGGCAAGACCGCGGCGTTCGCGCTGCCGATCCTGTCGCGCATCGATCTCAGGCCCGGCAAGCCGCAGGCCTTGGTGCTGGCGCCCACGCGCGAGCTGGCGATCCAGGTGGCCGAGGCGTTCCAGCGCTACGCCGCGCACCTGCCCGGCCTGCAGGTGCTGCCGATCTACGGCGGGCAGAGCTACGGCCCGCAGCTGCACGCGCTGCGCCGTGGCGTGCATGTCATCGTCGGTACTCCGGGGCGGGTGATCGACCACCTGGACAAGGGCACGCTCGACCTCTCCGAACTGAAGTACCTGGTGCTCGACGAAGCCGACGAAATGCTGCGCATGGGCTTCGTCGACGACGTGGAAAAGGTGCTGGAAGCCACCCCGCCCACCCGCCAGGTGGCGCTGTTCTCGGCCACCATGCCGGCGCCGATCCGCAAGATCGCGCAGCGGCACCTGAAGGATCCGGTGGAGATCGCCATCAAGACGGCCACCACCACCGCGGCGAACATCCGCCAGCGCTACTGGTTCGTCAGCGGCGTGCACAAGCTGGATGCGATGACGCGCATCCTCGAGGCCGAGCCGTTCGACGCGATGATCATCTTCGCGCGCACCAAGCAGGCTACCGAGGAGTTGGCCGAGAAGCTGCAGGCGCGCGGCCTTGCCGCCGCCGCGATCAACGGCGACATCGCCCAGCCGCAACGCGAGCGGGTGATCCAGCAGCTCAAGGACGGCAAGCTCGACATCCTGGTCGCCACCGATGTGGCCGCACGCGGCCTGGACGTGGAGCGCATCAGCCACGTACTGAACTACGACATCCCCTACGACACCGAGAGCTATGTGCACCGCATCGGCCGCACCGGTCGCGCGGGACGCAGCGGCGAGGCGATCCTGTTCGTCACCCCGCGCGAGAAGGGCATGCTGCACGCGATCGAGCGCGCCACCCGGCAGAAGATCGACGAGATGAAGCTGCCCACGGTGGAAGCCGTGAACGACCAGCGCATCGCCAAGTTCAAGCAGCGCATCAGCGACACCCTGGCGGCCGGCGATCTGGGCCTGTTCCAGCAGCTGATCGAGCAGTACGAGCAGGAGCACGACGTGCCGGCGATCGAGATCGCCGCCGCGCTCGCACGCATCGCCCAGGGTGACCGCCCGTTGCTGATGACGCCGCCGCCGAAGCGCGAATTCGCGCCGCGCGAACACGACACGCGCCACGGCAAGCCCGAGCGCGCCCCGCGCGAACGCGGCGAGCGCGAACACTCCGGCCGCGAGCAGCCCGCTCGCGAACAACCGCGCGCCTTCGCCGGCCATGCGCCGCGCCCGCACCACACCGAGGCGGGCAAGATCACCTACCGCATCGAGGTCGGCCACGAGCACGGCGTGAAGCCGGGCAACATCATCGGCGCCATCGCCAACGAGGCCGGGCTGGACAGCCAGTACATCGGCCGCCTCAGCATCCGCGGCGACCACAGCCTGGTCGACCTGCCCGAAGGCATGCCGAAGGAAATCTTCGAGCACCTGAAGAAGGTCTGGGTGGCGCGCCAGCAACTGCAGATCCACGCCTGGGACGGCAAGGACGACACCGGCGGCGAGCAGGCGGCGCACCCGGCGCGCCGCCCCGGCGGATTCCGCAAACCGGGGGGCTTCAAGCCCGGCGCTGCCAAGCCCGGCCCGCGCAAGCCGTACGCGCATGGCGGCAAGCCGGAGCGCCCGAAGTAGGCCGGGCTTCAGCCCGACCTGCACCGAGGCGACACCGGCGTTTCCACACGGCAACGCTGCGTTCGCCGCGCCCTCGATGCAAATCCCGCGCGCGCCACCATCTCGTGCACACCCTGCACGAGGCGATCCGCCATGTCCGTCCTGCCCAGCCTGTACATCTCCCACGGTTCGCCGATGACCGCGCTGCAGCCGGGCGCGACCGGCGCACGCCTGGCGGAACTGGCGCAGGCGCTGCCGCACCCCAAGGCCATCGTCATCGCCAGTGCGCACTGGCTGGCGCGTGCGCCGCTGGTCGGCGCCGCCGCGCAGCCCGAAACCGTCCACGATTTCCACGGCTTCCCGCCTGCGCTGTACCGGTTGCGCTACCCTGCACCGGGCGCGCCCGCGCTCGCTGCCCATGTGGCCGACCTGCTCGATGAAGCCGGCCTTGCTCCGCGACTCGATCCGCAGCGCGGACTGGACCACGGCGTCTGGGTGCCGCTCCACCTGCTCTATCCCGCGGCCGACATCCCCGTGGTGCCGCTGTCGATCCAGCCCGAACAAGCCGGATTGAATCCGGGCCCCGCGCATCAGTACGCGGTGGGCCGCGCGCTGGCGCCGCTGCGCGAGGAGGGCGTGCTGCTGATCGGCTCGGGCAGCATCACCCACAACCTGCACGACTTCCGCGCCGGCTACAGCGCGGAGCGCGAAGCGCCCTACGTACGCCCGTTCACCGGCTGGATCGAGCAGAAGCTGGCGGCCGGCGACACAGGCGCGCTGCTCGACTACCGCCGCCAGGCGCCGTTCGCCCAGCGCGCCCACCCCACCGACGAACACCTGCTGCCGCTGTTCTTCGCCCTGGGCGCGGCCGGCGACGGCGCACAGGCGCGGCGCATCGACGCCGGCATCGACCTGGGGTTTCTCGCGATGGACATCTACCGCTTCGACGGTGCGGCCGCGCTCACTTCACGATGATCGTGCCGGTCATGAACGGATGCACCGTGCAGAAATACACATAGGTACCCGGCTTGCTGAAGCTGGTCTCGTAGCGGTCGTTGCTGTCCAGCGCCTTCGACGGCGCGAACTGCCCGTTCGCACTGACCACGGTATGCGGCTCCTCGTCACGGTTGATCCACGTCACCTTGGCGCCCACCGGCACGGTCAGTGTCTTCGGCATGAACATGAAGTTGTGAATCTCGATCTGGTTCGGCGTCGCCGCGGTGACGACCGCGGCGTGCGCCGCCAGCGCCGGCCCGCCCAGCGCCAGGGACAGGCACGCGGCAAGAACAAGGCGGCCGCTCATGCCATCGCCTCCTCGGTGATGGCTAGCGCGTCCCGGCCCTGCACATGGCGCACGCTGCGGACCCCCAGGTAGCTGCGCAGCCGGTCGGGCGCCACGCCCTTCAGCGGCCCCGGCGCCGGCCCGGCCCCCGGCACGGGTTGCGGATAGGCGGTGGAGCGTGCAGTGTGGAAGGTGATGTTCCCTTCCACCTTCTGCTGGATCTGGTGGATGTGGCCGTTGAGCACGCTCACCGAACCGAAGCGGCGCAGGTAAGTCATCGCCTCCACGCTGTCGTCGGTGCCCCAGCCCCACTGGGGGTACAGCGACCACATCGGCATGTGCGCGAACACCAGCACCGGCGTCTCCGCGGACAGCGGCGCCAGGTCCTTCTTCAGCCACGCGAGCTGCTCGGCGCCCAGGTAACCCAGTCCGCCGGCCTTGAGGTTCAGCACGTTGATCAGGCCCACGAAGTGCACACCGCGGTGGTCGAAGCTGTACCAGCCGCCGTCGTGCTGGCGTTCGCCGAACCGCCGGAAGAACTCCGCACCGTTGTCGCCGATCACGTCATGCTCGCCCGGCACGTACAGCACCTTCCCCTTGCCGGCCCGCGACTCCTGCATCAACCCTTGCACGGTGGCGAACTGGTCCGGCCGCGACAGGTGGGTGAGGTCGCCGGTGTGCAGCACGAAATCCGGGCGCACCGGCAACGCGTCGACCTGGGCCAGCGCGGCACGGAAGGTGGCGGCCGGGTCGGGGTTCGGCGCGAGGTGGAAGCCGATGTGCGAATCGCTGACCTGGGCGAAGCTGAAGGTCGCATCCTTCGCCTCGGCACCCGCCCCGGCGCCCAGCGTGCGCGCATGCAGCACGCCGCCCTTCATCAGCAACAAGGTGCCGGTGCCGGCCCAGGCCATGCACCTCAGGAATTCGCGGCGATCCAGGGTGCGGTTGTCGTGTTCGTCTTGCATGGTTTTCCACTCCACGGCGCTTGCGGTGTGCGCCCTTCGCCATGCATTACCGGGCCAGCCAACGGCCTATTCCGGTTTTTCCGCGCCGGGAATAAAGTCGCGGCCAGCGCGGTATTCCCTGGAGCCTGTTCAATATCTCCGCATAGCCCGCGCCGGGAGCGGTTTGTGCGCAGGCCAAGGAAGAACGAAGGAGTGGGCGTCCGTCCACGACCGAGTGATGACACAGGCAAGCGGGCAAACCGACCCGGCCCTCCGGGTTGCCTTGCATTGGCCGCCATGCGGCAGCGCGCGGCTTGACCTGCCAGCCAGGCAGGCGCTTCGCCGCGCACCACCACCTGACGACCAATGCAAGGCAACGCGGACCATGTGGAAATATTGAACAGGCTCTTATGCCCATCGAAGCGCCAGCCGCCTCCCCATCCCCGCAGCCCGCCATCGGCGCGCGCTTCGAAGCCCAGGTGCTGCCATGGCTGGATGCGGCCTGGAACCTCGCGCGCTGGCTGGCCCGCGATGACGCCGATGCGCAGGACGTGGTGCAGGAAGCGATGCTGCGCGCGCTGCGCTACTTCGACAGCTTCCACGGCGGCGACGCACGGGTATGGCTGCTCGCGATCGTGCGCAACACCTACTTCACCCTGCGCAGCAAGACCTTGCCCGAACACCTCACCGAGCCGCTGGACGAGGACAGCCATCCGCTCGTCGACGAACAGGCCTCGCCGGAGGCGCTGACCCTGCTCGCCGTGGACGTGGGCTCGCTGCGCGTCGCGCTCGAGCGGCTGCCGGCGCCGTGGCGCGAGGTGATCGTGCTGCGCGAGCTGGAGGAATGCTCCTACAAGGAGATCGCCGCCATCACCGGCCAGAAGATCGGCACCGTGATGTCGCGGCTGGCGCGCGCCCGCGAGCGACTGAAACTCGAACTGACCCACCGATCCGGGGAGGCGCGCCGCCATGATCTGCGCTGACGCCCGACTGCTGCTGCACCCTTACATCGACGACGAACTCGACGTCGCGCAGAGCGCGGCGGTGGCCGGTCATCTGCGCGAGTGCTCAGCCTGCGCCGCCCGCGTGCGCGAACACGAACGGCTGCGTCGCGCACTGGCGCAGCCAGAGCTGTACCAGCGCGCGCCGGCCGCGCTGCGCGAACGCTGGACGCCACGCCACACGCCCACCGCGCCAACTGCCCCGCCGCGTCCGCGGCGTGCGCCGATCGCCTGGGCCGCGGCGGCGGGTTTCGCCGCTGCGCTGCTGCTGGCGACGCCGCTGTACCGTGTCATGCAGCAGCGCAGCGTGACCGGCGACGCGGTGGTCGACGATGCGGTGTCCAGCCACCTGCGCGCGCTGCAGCCCCAGCACCTCATGGACGTGGTGTCGACCGACCAGCACACGGTGAAGCCGTGGTTCGACGGTAAGCTGGATTTCTCGCCGCGGGTGGTGGACCTTGCCGGCGCGGGCTTTCCGCTGGTGGGTGGCCGCCTCGACGCGCTGGAGGGCCGCAGCGTCGCCGCCCTGGTGTACCGTCGCCACCTGCACATCATCAGCGTGTACGAATGGCCTGCGGCCGCGGCGGACGCCAACGCCGTGCAGAGCGAATCGCGGCAGCATGGCTACACCGTGCTGCGCTGGACCGACGAAGGCATGCACTATGTCGCAGTATCCGACGTCGACCCCGCCGCGCTGCGCGAATTCGCGCAGGATCTGCGCCGGGGCGATGACGGCAGCGACGCGCGTTGACAATTTCCGCAACCACGAGAGGACGAGGCAATGAAACATCGACTGACAGGCTTCATGACGGCGGCCGCGTTCGCGGCGACGGTGTTGCTGGCCACGCCGGCGAGCGCCGCGCTGAACCAGGGCGCGAAGGCACCGGACTTCACCGCCGAGGCCAGCCTCGCCGGCAAGGATTTCAGCTTCTCGCTGCGGGATGCGCTCAGGAAAGGGCCGGTGGTGGTGTACTTCTACCCGGCGGCCTACACCGGCGGCTGCGACATCGAGGCGCACACCTTTGCCACGCAGAAGGCCAGCTTCGACAAGGCCGGCGCCACCATCATCGGAGTCTCGGCCGACAGCCTGAAGCGGCTCAACGATTTCTCCGCCGACCCGAACTACTGCGCCGGCAAGTTCCCGGTCGCCTCCGATGCCAACGGCAGGATCGCCGCCTCCTACGGCCTCAAGCTGCAGCCGGCGGAACCCGGCATGACCGACGCGCGCGGCCAGGCCATCGACCACGGTTTCATCCCGCGCACCACCTTCGTGATCGGGCGCGACGGCAAGATCGTCGCGGCGTTCTCCTCGGAAGCCGACCACTTGCACCCGCAGGATCACGTCACGAAGTCGCTGGCCATCGTGCAGCGCCTGCAGGCGGGCCACGCGCCGTGACG
The DNA here is from genome assembly GCF_057031145.1 of Rhodanobacter sp. sgz306013. Taxonomy (NCBI): domain Bacteria; kingdom Pseudomonadati; phylum Pseudomonadota; class Gammaproteobacteria; order Lysobacterales; family Rhodanobacteraceae; genus Rhodanobacter; species Rhodanobacter sp. sgz306013. The sequence continues at coordinate 654,455 of NZ_JBXCIJ010000004.1, read as the reverse complement.
GAAGGGGACCGCCTGAACCGGCGGTCCTAGGCCGCGCCCACTCCGTCGACGCCGATCCAGTCCTCCGGCGTCAGCGGGCGCAGGCCATGGGCGATGCGTCCCTTGTCGCATTGCACGCTGTGCCGGCCGAACTCCCAGGAAGGCTCGACCTCGCGGCACACCGATGGCTTGATCGGATGGATGCCGCAATGCGCGGCCGTGCCGATCTCGCCCACGAGCGCCACGCAACGCATGGGTGGCGAATGCGTGCCGCGCATCACCACGCGGTGCGGGTCGAGCTTCTCGGTGAGTTCCGCGGGGACCGTGCCGCCCAGCAAAGGATCGGTTTCGGACCAGTGGAAGGCGATGCGGAAATGGGCGCAGCAGGCGCCGCAACTCAGGCAGGGATGGCTCATGCAGGCCGGCGAAAGCGCACCCCGAGGCGCGCAGGCTGGGGATTCTAGGGCCGGCCGCTGCTGCGCGGAAGATGGCGCCACCATCGTTCGCCTTGGGCGCGGCGCACGCGGGGAGCGGCCAAGGATGGCCGCAGCTTTGGGGAGCGAGGAAATCGAAAGGCAGGCCGCGCGCGTGGCCCTTCGACTCCGGCCTTGCGGCCCATGCTCAGGACGGACGGCTTGGCCACCTCAGGGCTCGCCCGCGAAGGTGTTGCAGCTGTTGATGTCGCCGCTGGCCATGCCGGCCTTGAACCACTTCACCCGCTGCGCAGAGGTGCCGTGGGTGAAGGTGTCGGGCATCACGCTGCCCCGGGTTTCCTTCTGCAAGGTGTCGTCGCCCACCGCGCTGGCCGCGTTGAGCGCGGACTCCACGTCGCCGGGCTTCAGCCAGTCCAGGCGCTGCTGCGTTCGGTTGGCCCACACGCCGGCAAAGCAGTCCGCCTGCAGTTCCTGCCGCACGGACAGGCCGTCGGCCCCGTCCATCGGATAGCCCTGCTGCTGCAGCTGCTGCACCTTGTCGAAGACGCCGAGCAGCTCCTGCACGTGATGGCCGACTTCGTGCGCGATCACGTAGGCGCGCGCGAAATCGCCGGAGGCGTGGAACCGGTCCTGCAGCTCCTGGAAGAAGCCGAGGTCGAGGTACACCTTGCGGTCGCCCGGGCAGTAGAACGGCCCCACCGCGGTGGAGGCGGCTCCACACGCGGTGGCCACCCGGCCCTGGAACAGGTGCAGCCTGGGGTCGGTATAGGTCTTGCCCATGGCAGCGAAATAGTCGCCCCAGGTCTTCTCCGTCGACCCCATGATGTGGCACGCGAAGGAGATCTGCTCGCTGGCGGGATTCTGGCAACTGACGGCCTGGGTCGGCTGCGTCTGCCCGCTGGTCTGCGCCGCGCCGTCGCCGGCGCCGCCCAGGAAGGGGGTGATGAGGTCGCGCTTGAAGATCAGGCTCAGCACCACGAGGACCAGCAGGCCGCCCACACCGAGGTGGACTCCGCCCGGCCGGAAACCACCGCCACCGCCGTCGCTGCCTTCCTCGACGTTGTCGCTGTTTTCGCCCTTCTGCCAGTCCATGTTTGCGCTCCCGAGCCAATCTCCGTGGCGACGATAGCGCCTTGCCCGTCGCCGCCGCTACAGTGGCGCCTCCCTCCGGACGAGACGCCCCATGCTGCAGCAACTGCCCGCCCTGGTTACCCTCCTCACGGTGCTGCTGATGGCCGGCACCGCATTCGCGGTAGGCCGCGCACGCGGGAAATACGGCATCAAGGCGCCGGCCACCGGTGGCCACCCCGCGTTCGAGCGTGCGTTCCGCGTGCAGATGAACACGCTGGAGGCCTCGCTGATGTTCCTGCCGCTGCTGTGGCTGGCCGCGCATTACGGCCTGGGCGGCTGGGCCGGCCTCGCCGGGCTGGTATGGGTGGCCGGGCGCATCTGGTATGCCGCGGCCTACCTCCAGGAGGCCAGCAAGCGCGAAGGCGGTTTCGTGCTCGGCTCGCTGGCCCTGGTCGTGGTGCTGGTGCTGGCTGCCTTTGGCACCTGCCGGGCGTTGCTGGCCGGCTAGCAAGACCGTGGACGGCCTGGGCCGCGGCCGCGCCCGCACCTGCGGGCATCGCGGCGGGGCGGTGTTTCCTCAGGCGATGGCGGGCACGACCCGCAGCCGCCCGATGCGCGCGCCGTCCATCGCCACCACCTCGAACCGCAGGCCTTCACTGTCGAAGCAGTCACCCTCCGCGGGCAGCCGGCCCAGCTGCTGCAGCACGTAGCCGGCCAGGCTGGAAAAGCCGTCGTCGCCGCTCAGGCGGTGGCCCAGGAGGTGTTTCACCCGGCGCAGGTCGAGGCTGGCGTCCAGCAGCCAGGCGCCATCGCTTTCCTGCACCGCGGCAGGGTCGCCGTCACCCTCGTCGGGGAATTCGCCGGCGATCACCTCCAGCACGTCGGCCGGGGTGACCAGGCCCAGCACGCTGCCGTACTCGTCCACCACCAGCGCCACCTGCAGCGGCGAGCGGCGGAACTCCTCGATCAGGCGCAGCACGCTCAGCGATTCCAGCACGCTCATCGGCTTGCGCACCACGCCGTCGATGTCGATACGGCCGTGCTTGAGCAGGCTGGCCAGCAGGTCGCGCGAGGTGGCCACGCCGATCAGCTGGTCGAGGTCGTCGCCCGCCACCGGCAGCCAGTGGTGGCTGGAGGCGGTCACTTCGGCGCGCAGCTTTTCCGCGTCTTCGCGGGGATCGATCCAGCTGATCTCCGGGCGCGGGGTCATGATCGAGCGCACCGGCCGGTGCGCGAGGTCCAGCACGCCCTGCACCATTACCAGCTCGTCCTTGCCGAACACCGCACCGCCGGTCTCGGCGGCCGCGTCGGCGGCCATGGGCGCATCCTCCTCGTCCGCTCCGCCGCTGCCGAGCAGGCGCAGCACCGCCCGCGCGGTGCGGTCGCGCAGCGTGCGCGAGCTGCTGAGCAGGCTGCGCCGTCGGTTGCGGCGCATGGTCTGGTTGAACGCCTCGATCATGATCGAGAAGCCGATCGCGGCGTACAGGTATCCCTTCGGGATGTGGAAGCCGAAGCCCTCGGCGACCAGGCTGAAGCCGATCATCAGCAGGAACGACAGGCACAGGATCACCACCGTGGGCCGCGCGTTGATGAAGGCGGTGAGCGGCTTGCTGGCGCCGATCATCACGATCATCGCGATCACCACCGCGACCATCATGATTGCGAGGTGGTCGACCATGCCCACCGCGGTGATCACCGAATCCAGCGAGAACACCAAGTCGAGCGCAACGATCTGCGCCACCACCAGCCAGAAGCGCGCCCTGGCCCGGGCGGACTCGCCGTGCTCGTCGCCGGCCTCCAGCCGCTCGTGCAGCTCCAGCGTGGCCTTGAACAGCAGGAAGGCCCCACCCAGCAGCAGGACGATGTCGCGCCACGACAACGCGAAACCGTGCCAGCTGAGGATCGGCGCGGTCAGCCGCACCAGCCAGGACATCGCCGCCAGCAGCAGCAGGCGCATCACCAGGGCGAGACCGAGGCCCGCCAGCCGGGCGCGATCGCGCTGTTGTGCGGGCAGCTTGTCGGCGAGGATCGCGACGAAGACGAGGTTGTCGATGCCGAGCACGATCTCCAGCACCACCAGGGTGAGGAGACCGGCCCAGGCGGAGGGGTCGGCGAGCCAATCGAGAGCGAACATGGGCAGGGCGCGCGGCGCCGTCATCGTCCTGGGAACGGCCGGGCACTATAGCAAGCGGCGCAGCACCGCCGGCGCGTGGCATCCGCCGATCATGAACTGGCCCTCACCACCCACAGCCGGTAGGGGACGGTCATCGGCTCGCCCGCGTGGCGCTCGGCCAGCATCGCCATCAGCTCCACATCCAGCCGCTGCACGCGCGCCTCGTCGCTCAGCGACGCCACGGCCGGGCAGGCCCGCACGCGCTTGCGCCAGGCCACGTGGCTGCAGGGCACCTCGATGTCCAGCGACCAGGTACGCAGGTCGGTGAAGCCGGCCTCGGCCACCTCCTTCAGCCACAACGGGTGCAGGCCGCTGCCGCTGTGCGCCGTCCAGCCCGGGTTGCAGGCCAGGATCAGCCGTTCGCTGTCCTGCACCACGTTGCCGGCCAGCGGCAGCCATTCGTATTGCGCGATCAGCAGTCGACCGCCTGGCCGCAGCCAGCCGCGCGCCAGCGCCAGCGTGCGCGGCCGCTCGCAGGCCTGCCAGCACTGCCCGGCGGTGATCGCGTCGAACGAGGCGGCGGGAAACTCGGCGTTCTCCACCCGTGCCCGCCACTGCTTCACAGTCACGCCGGCAAGCCGGTCGAGCTCCGCCGCGTGCGCCAGCAGGGGCGCGGAATGGTCGATGCCGGTCAGCGCGCAGCCGCGCAGCGCCAGGCCGCGTGCGAGGTTGCTGCCGCCGCAGTGCAGATCCAGCACGGCGCCTCCCGGTGGCACGCTGCCGTCGTCGAGCACGCGCTCGAAGAAGACCTCGGGAAACTCGGTGACGGGACGCAGGCGCTCGGCCGCGCCGCGCACGAAATCCTCGCCCACTGCCCCTCCCTTGCGCCGCAAGCCGCGCCTGATCGCCAACCAGACAACCACTCCCCCAACGCGGGCCAGAGCGTAGCACCGACCCGACCGTGCCGGATGGCGTATTGCGCTGGTTCGCGCGCAGCGGCCAAGATGCGGCATCGAGGTGCGGCGCCGCGCGCCCCGGCGATTTCGTCCGTCAGGCGCATTGGGTTCCCCGTCCGATGGATGCACCGCGCCACAGCCTTCCACCTGCCCTGCCGCCGACCTCCGCCGCGCCTCCGTTGCCCGGATTGCCCGGCATCGGCGGTGCGCTGGGCCTGATCGCGCTGTACTTCGCCATGCAGGTGGTGACGGGCTTCGTGACGGCGCTGTTGCTGGGCTTCGGCTACCGCGTCGTGCGCGGCGCCACGCCCGTCGACCTGCGTGCGCTGATCGCCCGCCCGGACATCAGCAGCGTGGTGGTGATCATTACCCTGTGCGGCGCCGCGCTGGTCACGTTGTGGGCGGCGCGCGTGCGCTGGCCGCGCCTGTGGAGCCAGGCCCGGCCGCCGGGGTTCGGTTTCACCACGCCCGCGGCGGCGTACTGCGTCGCCGCGGTGGCGCTGGGGCTGGTGGTGCCGCTGGTCGGCGGCAAGCTCACCGAACTGCTGGCGCACGGCCACGCCGTGCCGCAGGACGTGAAGCAGCTGGGCGGCGGCGCCGGCACGGAATTCCGCATCGCGCTCACGCTGGCGGTGGCGAGCATCGGCCCGCTGGTGGAAGAGCTGCTGTTCCGCGGGGTGCTGCTCTCCGCCCTGCTGCGCCGACTGCGCACCGCCTGGGCGGTGCTGGCCAGCGCCGCGCTGTTCGCCCTGGTGCACCTGCCCGACCTGCACTGGCTCTGGTACGCGCTGCCCAACCTCGCGCTGCTCGGCGTGGTACTGGCGTGGCTGCGGCTGCGCTCGGGCTCGCTTTGGCCTGCGGTGATCGCCCATGCCAGCAACAACCTGCTGGCGATGCTGGCGCTGTTCGTGTCGCTGGCCCACCCCGGGTGATTCAGCCGGCGACGCCGGCCTCGCGCAGGAGTCGCGCCGTCTCGAACAGTGGCAAGCCCATAACGCCCGAGTAGCTGCCCTCCAACTGCTCGACCAAGGCCGCGCCGCGGCCCTGGATCGCATACGCACCCGCCTTGCCGAAGGACTCGCCGGTGGCGACGTAGGCGGCGACGGTGGCGTCGTCGAGTGCCGCGAAGCGCACCCGCGATACACAGCAGGCGCCGCGTTCGCCCTGCGCGTCGACCAGCCACACCGACGAAATCACCTCGTGCGTGCGACCGGACAGCCGCCGCAGCATCGCCGCCGCATCCGCCACGTCACGCGGCTTGCCGAACACCTCGTCGTCCAGCACCACCTCGGTGTCCGCACCCAGCACGCACGCATCGGCATGGCCGCCCAGCGCGGCCAGCCCGGCGCGGGCCTTGTCGCGGGCGACGCGGTTCACGTACTCGCGGGGCGATTCCCCTGCGGCGCGCCGTTCGGGCACGTCCACGTCGACCACCCGGAACGCCACGCCGAGCTGGGTCAGCAGCTCGCGCCGGCGCGGCGACTGCGAGGCGAGATGAAGCATGCGGCCGTCCTTCAGAGCGTGAGTCCGTATTCACGGAACTGCGTGTCGCGCTGCCAGCCCAGCGATTCGTACAACGCCTGCGCGGCCAGGTTGTCGTGCGCGGTGGAGAGCGAGAGGCTGGCGGCGCCCTGGTTCCGCGCCTGCGTGGCGGCGGCTTCCAGCAAGGCTTTCGCCACGCCTTGCCGCCGCGCCGGGGCGGCCACGAACATGTCGTTGAGCAGCCAGGTTCGCACCATGCGCACCGAGGAAAACAGCGGATAAAGCTGGGTGAAACCCAGCGCCGCGCCATGCGCGTCGCGCGCCAGCAGAATCATTGACTCGTTGAGGCGCAGGCGGGCGGTGAGGAAGTCGCGCGCGCCGGCCTCGTCGGACGGCTTGCCATAGAACCGGCGGTAGCCGTCGAACAGCGGCACCAACGCATCGAGGTCGTGTAAGGTGGCGCGGCGTATCTCGAACGACATGGGCACACTCTCGGGGATGGAGTCCTCCCGCAAGCTTAGCGCGCGCCGCCCGCCTTGCCACCCAGCACGAACAACGCGGGAACGCAGGCCAGCAAACCCAGCACCACGAGCGGCCCGCTCCAGGCAAACACCGCCGGTTCGATGGCGCCATCCGACAGCGAGCGATAGATCAGCCAGCCGCCCATTGGCAGGTTGAACAGCACGGCCGTAGCCGTGCCCGGCGCGTAACTACGCGTGACGAGGCAGGCGATCACGTGCGGCGCCAGCACGTTCAACACCATTGCCAACGCATAGCCGGCCAGCAGATATGCCCCGAAGCTTTGCCCGCCTCCGACCTCGGCCCACCACGCCGCCAGCAAGGCGAGCAGCGACAACGCCATCGCGCCCAGGCGAAACGCCCGCGGCCTCACCTGCCACCGGATGGGTCGCTTCGGCCAGTCCGGCAACAACCACGCTTCCTCGGCGTTGTGGGCGACCACGCCCAGTGCGAACAGCCAACCGAGCAGATTCAGGCTCATCGCGGCCTCAGGCCCGGTGGTAGGGATGCCCCGCCACGATGGTGGTGGCGCGGTACAGCTGCTCGGCCAACACCAGGCGCACCAGCATGTGCGGCAGAGTGAGCGGGCCCAGCGACCAGCACTGGTCGGCGCGCGCCAGCACCGCCGGTGCGTGGCCGTCGGGGCCGCCGATCAGGAAAGCCAGGTCGCGCCCGGCCATGCGCCATGCCGTCAGTTGCTCGGCCAGCTCCTCGCTGGACCAGGTCTTGCCGCGGCCGTCCAGCGCGACCACGTGCGTGTCGCGCGGCAGCGCGGCGAGGATCGCGGCGCCCTCGTCCTGCATCGCCTTCGCGTCGTCGCGGCCTTTGCCGCGGGTACCGGGCCTCAGTTCGACCAGTTCCAGCGGCAGCTCGTGCGAGAGGCGCTTGCGGTATTCGGCAAAGCCTTCGGCCACCCAGCCGGGCATGCGCTCGCCCACCGCGATCAGGCGCGCGCGCATGATCGCGGTGGGAAAAGAGTAACAGCCGGCGCGCAGCGCCCACGTTCGCTTCCTCTCCCCGATGGGGCACGCGGGGAGCGGCCATGGATGGCCGCCGCTTTGAGGAGCGAGGAGAGGATTGAGGTGAGGGGACGGGGCTGCCTTCGATATGCATCGAAGCAGCGCTTCGCCTCGTTGCCAGCCTTCCGCGAGACTGCCCCCTCACCCCAACCCTCTCCCCGGGGCGGAGGGGGAGAAAGCCAACGCCCTCCCCGCAAGGGAGAGGGAGGAAACCGGGCGATCACCCCGCGCTCGCAGCGTCGTTGCCCGCCTCGCGGTCGCCCACTGTCCACAACCGCTCCAGGCCGTAGAACTCGCGGATGCGCGGCAGCATGACGTGGACGATCACGTCGCCCAGGTCCACCAGCACCCACTCGGCCTCCTGCTCGCCTTCCACGCCCAGCGGCATCACACCCGCCTTCTTGGCGAATTTCACCACTTCGTCGGCGATGGATTTGACGTGGCGTGCGGAAGTGCCGGAAGCAATCACCAGCAGGTCGGCGATGGAGGTCTTGCCGCGGACGTCGATCTCGCGGATGTCCTTGGCCTTCAGTTCTTCCAGCGCGGCGACGACGGTCTTGCGCAGTTCGGCCGTGGAGTCGGCCTTGGTCTTGCGGCTAGTGCTCAAGATGGGAGAGCCTCGATGCGGATTCACGCGCCAGAACGGCGCGACGGCAGTATAACGCCCGTGGCTTGGGCACGAGTCAATGCGCCAGCGCCCGCCGCGCCAGCCGGTATTCGTGCATCAGCCGCGCCACCAGCTCGGCGGCGGGCTGCGGACGGACTCGCGCGGCGGCCTGGCCGCACCATTCGGAGACCAGGTCGGCGCGGCCGGCGGCGGCCGCCGCACGCCGCAGCGGCGCGGTAAGCGCGTTGAGCACGGGGTAGGCCGGCAACTCGTCCGCCACGCCTTCCATCGCCTCGACGTAGCGGTTGCGCAGGCCGCGCGCGGCGCGCCCCGAAAAACTGCGGATGGTGCCCACGAGATGTTCCTCCGCCGTGGCCAGGTCGCGCTTCCATGCCTCGGCCGCGGACGATTCCGGGCACGCAAGGAAGGCCGTGCCGAGTTGACTGGCCGCGGCGCCCAGCGCCTCGGCGGCGAGCATGCCGGCGCCGTCCATGATGCCGCCCGCGGCGATCACCGGTACGCCGTCGCAAGCCGCAACGGCCAGCGGGATCAGTGCGAACAGACCGATCAGCGGCGTGTCGCCCGCATACAGGAAACCACCGCGATGGCCGCCGGCCTCGGCGCCCTGCACGCACACGGCGTCGGCGCCGCGCTCGACCCAGGCGCGCGCTTCCGCAGCCGTGGTGGCGGTGCCGATCACGACGATGGCACGGCGCTTCAGCTCCTGCATCTGCGCAGGCGTGAGCAGGTCGAACGCGAAACTGGCCACGGCAGGCCGCGCCTCGCACAGCGCGGCGAACTGCTCGGAGAACCGCGGCGCCCAGCGGGTTGGCAGGCTGGTGCGGGCGCCCAGGCCTTCGCGCTCCATCAATGCATCGAGGTGCCTGCTTGCCCGCGCGACCGCGGCCATGTCGGGCACGACCTCGTCGGGCAGCACGAACAGGTTCAACGCGAACGGGTGGTCGGTGAGCGCGCGGACCCGCGCGACCTGATCGAGGATCGCCTGCGGCTCGGTGTAGCCCGCGCCCAGCGAACCCAGGCCACCGGCGTTCGACACCGCGGCGACCAGTTCCGGCGTGGTGGCACCAGCCATAGGCGCCTGGATCAGCGGGCATTCGATGCCCAGCCGTTGAGCGAAGGAGGACATGCGCAGCATCCGTGGCGGGAGACTTCGCCATTATCGACCCGCAGTGTCCATGCGTCATGAAGCGCGTCCTGGCGCGCGCCAGGACGCGCCCGCGTCAGCCGCCGCTGCTCATCGCACCGGCGGCGTCCCGCTTCATTTTCATCGCGTCGCCCTGCTTCATTTTCATGCCGTGATGCTGCATGGCCCCGGACTTCATCGCGCCATGCTTCATGGCGCCCGGCTTCATCGCGTCCTGCTTCATTTTCATGCCGCCCTCGTGCATGGAGCCCTTCATCGCGCCACTGGAGTGCATGGCATCGTGCGGCATCGCCGTGCTGGAACTGGCAGCCATCGCGTCCTGCGCGCGGACGGGCGCCCAGGCGAACGCGCCGACGGCGGTGGAAAGCGCGATAAGGGCAAGCGTGCGTGCGTTCATGGTGGGGTCCTGAATGAGGAAAGGGACGGAAGCGGCCGCGCCGCCTCCATCCCTCCTTTCGCCGCGAAGGTACCGCCGGTTACCTCGGAGCCTGGTCCACATTCCCAGGCAGCCGGCGTCTCCGTCCCGTCGCGGGCGCACATCCGCCCTTCATTCTTCCTTGACCTGCGCAAACCGCGTCCGGCATGGGCCATGCGGAGATGGGAAACAGGCCATCAATGCCGCGACAACAACCGGCCGCCCATCGCCGAATTCGCCACCACCACGATCACCACCGCCAGCGCATGGGTGAGCAGGTCGGTGGCGGCGGCGTCAAACGCGTGGCAGATCTCCAGCAGGCTGGCCGAAGCCGCGGCGCTGGCCAAGCCCACCAGGAGAGCGGTGAGCAGCGGACGCAGCGGGCAGGCGCGGCGCAGCAGCCACACCAGCAGCGCCGACAGCGGGATCGAAAAGGCGATGATGAAGACCAGGCAGTCGGCGGACTGGTGCAGCGTGGCGATGCTGGTGTCCGGGGCCAGCCAGGTGCGCAGGCAGCCCAGGCCACTGGCGCCTATCCACAACAGCGCCGGCGGCAGCGGCAGCCAGGCCCAGGCGCGATGGCGCCCCGGTACGGCCAGCGTGAACGACGCCCACGCGGCCGTGACCGCGGTGAGCACCGCGCCCAGCGCCGCCCAGCCCAGGTCCGGCGCGCCGGACCAGCGGCGCAACATGGGTTCGTCGCCGTAGCGCGCGAACAGCAGCACCGCGAACGTGGCCACCAGCGCCAGCCAGCCCACGGTGCGCAGCCACGGCGGCAGCAGCCGCCGCACCGGCACCAGTTCGGCACTAAGCGCGGCGATCAGGCTGTCGTTGGAACGCGGGTCGGCCATGCTCAATCGTCTCCGTGCAGGCGGCCGCGCAAGGCCTTGAGGGCGCGGTGCAGGTTCACTTTCAAGGCGCCGGTGTTGCGACCGGTCCGCGCGGCCGCCTCGGCCAGCGACTGCTCGCGCAGGCCGAGCTGTTCCACTGCCTCGCGCTGGCCGGGCGGCAGCTGCGCGATGGCTTCGCGCAGGCGTCGCGCCTGCTGGCGACGCTCGGCGTCCGCGCTGGCATCGTCGCGATCCGGGTGCTGGTCCAGCGCGAATTCGTCGTGCAGTTCGCGGCGATCGCGCCGGCCGTGGCTGCGCAGTGCGTCGATGGCGCGGCGGCCGGCGATCGCGCTGAGCCAGGCATCGTAGGAACGCGCGGGGTCGTAGGTATGGCGCACGCGGTGGACGGTGAGCAGGGTTTCCTGAACCACGTCGTCCAGCGCGTCCGTCGCCACGCCCTGGCGGCGCGCCACCGCACGGATCAACGCCACCGAGTCGGCCAGCACGCGCTCGTAGGCGCGGCGGTCGCCCGCCTGCGCGGCAGCCATCCACGCGGCACGCTTCCGGTCGACCTGTTCGGCGGCGCTGGCGGGTTCGGCGGACACGGGGACGCGGCGGTCCAATGACGGGACGAGGCCTCCATCTAGTACCAGGCTGGCATCGGCGGTCAAGGGCGTATCGTTCCGTACGGCGGTTCCACCCTGCGGTTCGCCGCATCCACCGCCGCGGTTACCTCGTATCGGCGATGTAACCGCCGGAACGATGGCGGCGAATCACCAGTACACCTCCAACCGGAACCCTCCACCATGTTCCTGCTGATCCTCGCCTACCTCGGCGGCGTGCTCACCATCCTCAGCCCCTGCATCCTGCCGGTGCTCCCCTTCGTGTTCGCCCGCGCCGACCGTCCGTTCCTGAAGAGCGGCCTGCCGATGCTGATCGGCATGGCGGCCACCTTCGCCCTGGTCGCCACGCTGGCGGCGGTGGGCGGCGGCTGGGCGGTGCACGCGAACCAGTACGGCCGCGCCGTGGCGCTGGTGGTGCTGGCACTGCTCGGACTCACCCTGCTCTCCTCGCACGTCGCGGAATGGCTGACGCGGCCGTTCGTGGCGCTGGGCAACCGGCTGTCGCAGCGCACGGACGGCGATGGCGAATCGATCTGGGGCGCGGTGGGCTTAGGGATAGCCACCGGCCTGCTGTGGGCGCCGTGCGCGGGGCCGATCCTCGGCCTGCTGCTGACCGGCGCCGCGCTCAAGGGCGCCAGCGTCACCACCACCCTGCTGCTGCTCACCTATGCGCTGGGCGCGGCCACCTCGCTGGGGCTGGCGCTGGCCGTGGGCGGCAAGGTGTTCGCCCTGATGAAGCGTTCGCTGGGCGCGGGCCAGTGGGTGCGCCGCGCGCTGGGCGTGCTGGTGCTGGCCGGGGTGGCCGCCATCGCCTCGGGCGTGGATACCGGCGTGCTCACCCGCGTCTCGCTGGCCGGCAGCAACGGCATCGAGCAGAAGCTGATCGACGCCGTGCGGCCGATGCCCGCCGCGGTGGCGGCGCCGGCGCCCAGGCCGGGCGAGGCGCTGCCCGTGGAAGGCACGCTACCCTCGCTTGCCGGCGCCACCGGCTGGCTCAACAGCACACCGCTCACGCCCGCCTCGTTGCGCGGCAAGGTGGTGCTGGTGGATTTCTGGACCTACTCCTGCATCAACTGCCTGCGCTCGCTGCCCTACGTGCAAGCCTGGTACGACAAGTACAAGGACCACGGCCTGGTGGTGATCGGCGTGCACTCGCCCGAGTTCGCGTTCGAGAAGGATCCGGCCAACGTGTCGGCGGCGGTGAAGCGGCTGGGGGTGACCTACCCGGTGGCGCTGGATTCGGATTACGCTGTCTGGCAGGGCTTCAACAACGAATACTGGCCGGCCGATTACTTCGTCGACGCGCAGGGCCGCATCCGCCACCACTATTTCGGCGAGGGCGGCTATGCCGAAGGCGAGGACACGATCCGCCGGCTGCTCACCGAAGCCGGCTACAAGGACCTGCCCGGGGGCTACGTGCAGCCCGGCGCCAAGGGCGCCCAGGCGGCCAGCTCGGGCGACTACGGCCGGTCGCCGGAAACCTACGTGGGTTACGCGCGCGCCGAGCACTTCGCCAGCGGCCAGGTCGCGCATGACGATGCGTTCGTCTACCGCACGCCCGCCACCCTGGCCACCAACCAGTGGGCGCTGGCCGGACGCTGGACCGTGCATGCGCAGGACGCCACGCTGGATGCCGCGAGCGGCAGCATCAGCTACCGCTTCCGTGGCCGCGACCTGCACCTGGTGCTGGGCCCGGGCAGCGACGGCAGGCCGGTGCGCTTCCGCATCACGCTGGACGGCCACGCGCCCGGTGCCGACCACGGCATGGACACCGACGCCGCGGGCAACGGCACCGTCACCGCGCAGCGCCTGTACCAGCTGGTGCGCCAGGCCCACGGCAACGGCGAGCGCACGTTCACCATCACCTTCCTCGACCCCGGCGCGCGCGCCTACGCGTTCACCTTCGGCTGAGCCGCATCCGGTAGGAGCGCACCCTGTGCGCGAATGCTCTTCGCCACGTTTCCCAAAAGCCATCGCGCACAGGGTGCGCTCCTACCGGAACCCTCCATTCGCGCCAAGGAGATTCCCATGTCCCGCATCGACGAAACCGTCGCGATGGATCGCCGCCGCTTCCTGCGCGCCGCGCTGAGCGGCGGCGCCCTGCTCGCGGTAGGCGGCAGCTTCGCGCTGCCCCGCCTGCTCGCCGCCGGCGCCGAAGGCGGCGTGCCCGCGCTGGTCCATACCCCGCCCGGCGACGTGCTGCTGGAGTGCTATGCCGACGACGGCCGCGACCTCGGCGCCTGCAAGGTGCACCGGCTGGTGCTCAGCGACGCGCAATGGCGGGCACGGCTGTCACCGCTGGCGTACGAGGTGATGCGCCGTGACGGCACCGAGCGCGCCTTCAGCGGTCCGCACGAACGCCCCGCGCACCCCGGCATCTTCCGCTGCGTCGCCTGCGCCACCGCGCTCTACGACGCCGCCACCGAGTTCGACTCCGGCACCGGCTGGCCCAGCTTCTGGCGCCCCATCGCGAAGCGGAACGTGATCGAGACCCGCGACGCCAGCTTCGGCATGGAGCGCATCGCGATCAGCTGCGCCGGCTGCAACAGCCACCTCGGCCACGTGTTCGACGACGGTCCACCGCCCACGGGGCTGCGGTATTGCATGAATTCGGTGGCGTTGCGGTTCGTGGCGCGGACGGGATGAAGGCTGGCGCCGTCGTGTTCGGCGCGGGGCCGCGCAGGGCATGCCCCCGGGTTTCGTCCACCCCAAGCGACAGAGCGGCTTCGCCCCGCTGTCGCGGTGCGAGCTACTTCTCTTTTGCGTGCTCACGCACCCGCAGGAGCGCATGCGAACGGCGAAGCCGGCCCGAAGGGCGGAGGGCAGGATGCCCGGAGTCAAAGAGAAGTAGCCAAGAGAAAAGAGCACCCCGGTTGGCGCTTGCCGGGTCTCCTGCCGGCAAGTGCGTGAGGCGGCGCCGGGCTTTTCGAGCGGGCTCCTGCCCGCGCGAAAAGGTGAGCCCATCCCTGGGCTCGCCCGCTGCGCGGCCTCCTCGTCCCCGCCTCACCGCCGCCCAGGGGCCCCGGAAAAGCAGGCGTGCTTCCTGCACGCCAGAAGCAACGGCAAAGCCAAAGGGGGCGCGCTGCGAACTCGCTGCTCTTGCTCTGCTTCTGCGCGCCGGGAGCGCGCTGCTCCACCCGGGGCCCCTATGGCGCGGCGGGTGGGTGGAGGAAAGTCCGCAGGATGGCCCGCACGGATGCGGGCCAGTTTTTCGTCGGGACAGGAGTCCCGTCGAAAAATCCCGTAACCCGCCCGCGTACCCGGAAGGCAGGATGCCTGGAGGGCACGCCATCGGGGTGTCGTTTCTCCTTGGCTACTTTCTCTTTGGACAAGCAAAGAGAAAGTAGCTCGGCCGCCCAAAGGGCGGTCGAAACCGCTCTGAATCCAGCAAGACCAGAGCCCCCGCCTCAGCGGCGATAAGGTGCCAACAACTCCGGGTCGTCGAACAACCCCGCCGGCAGCAGATAACGCGGATCGCGCCCCGCGGCGAGCAGCTCGCGGATGCGGGTGGCGGAGATCTCCAGCGGCGTCACCGCGAGTTCGATCAGCCTGCCGCAGGGCTCTGCGCGCAGCATCGCCACATCATCGACGCGACGTGCGGCGACTTGTTCCGCCAGCTCCGCGGGTCGCGTGGTCTCGACCCCGGGCCGGCTCAGCACGCCGATGTGCGCGAAGTCGAACAGCTGGCGCCAGCGATTCCAGCCCGGCAGGCCGGCGAAGGCGTCGGCGCCCAGCAGCAGCACCAGCGGCCGTGCGCCCTGTTCCGCGCGCAGCTCGCGCAAGGTGTCGATGGTGTACGAGGGACCGTCGCGCTCCAGCTCGCGCGCGTCCAGCACCAGCCGTGACTGCCCGGCCAGCGCCGCACGCAGCATCGCCACGCGCTCGGCGGGGGTGGCCAGAGGCGACGCGCGGTGCGGCGGCACGTTGGCCGGCATCAGGCGCACCTCCGCGTCCAGCAGTTCGGCCGCCTCCCACGCCACGGTCAGGTGGCCGATATGGATGGGATCGAAGGTGCCGCCAAAAACGGCAAGTGGCCGCATGCCCATTACCCAGCCCTATGCCAGCGCCCGCGCTACCCGCGGCTCGGCAATCGCCGCGATCAGGCGCTCGGCTTCGCGCCAGGGCTCGCCCTGCTCGCGCCCCTTGGCGATCCGGTCGATGCGCGAGGCGCGCGCCAGGCAGGCCAGCCAGTGTTCGCGCGGGGCACGGCGCAGCGCCTTGCGGAAGAGTTGTTCGCGCGCCGGCCACAGGCGCTCCGCCCTGGCCTGGGCGGCAAGATCCGGCGCGTTGGCGAGGCGCAGCGCCAGCTGCAGCTGGTTCACCAGCCAGCCCATCAGGGCGATCAGTTCGTCGCCCTCGGAGCGCAGCCCGGCGAGGATGCGCAGCGCGCGGGCGCCCTCGCCCGCCAGCGCGGCGTCGGCGAGCTTGAACACGTCGTAGCGGGCGCTGTCGGCGACCAGGCTTTCCATCGCGTCGGCGTCGATGCGGCGGCTGTCGCCCGCGCGCAGCACGACGAGCTTGTCGACCTCCTGGGCGGCGGCGAGCAGGTTGCCTTCCACGCGCTCGGCCAGTAGGGCGGCGGCATCGGGCGTGGCGGAAAGTCCACGCGAGGCCAGCCGGGCGCCGATCCAGGCCGCCCATTCGTTGGGCCGCGGCGCGTTGAACACCACCATGGTGCCGGCCGCATCGAGCTTCCTGCTCCAGGCGCCCTCGTGCTTGCTACTCCACTCCATCGCGGTGATCAGCAGGGTGACATCGGGCGGCGGATTGGCGCAGAACTCGGTGATCGCCTTGGCGCCATCCACGCCCGGGCGGCCGGTGGGCAGGCGCAGGTCGATGAGGCGGCGCGTGGCGAACAGCGACATGCCGGCGGCGGCGCGGGCGAGGTCGTCCCAGTCGAAGCGCTGCTCGACTTCCAGCACGTCGCGTTCGGCGTAGCCCAGCTTCTTTGCCTGCGCACGCAGCGCATCGGCGGCCTCCAGCACCAGCAGTTCCTCGCCCGCGAGCAGGTAGACCGGCGCCAGGCTGTCGCCGGCCAGGGCTTTCTGCCATTGCGCGGGGGCGAGCGGCATCAGTGCCCGCCGGTGCCGGCCGCCGGGGTGTCCTGTGGGTGGCGCCCGGCGGCTTCGAGCCGGAACATGATCGCCTGCACCATGTCGTCGACCAGGCTGCGCTGGATCTGCTGCACCTGCGAGGCGTTGCCCACGGTGTCGGTGGAATCGTAGCTGTATTCGCGCTGCAGGTTGATGTGCTGGTGCGGCAGCACGGTCGTGCCATCGGCGCCGCTGACGTCGAATTCCACGTTGTAGCTCACCGCGTACTCGGTGATGCGCACGTAGCCGCCCTGGGTCAGCGACTGGGTGCCGAACGAGGCCACCGGCACGCGCAGCTCGGCGACACCGGGCCCGGCGTTGTCCTCGACGGTGACGCCGGCATTCTCCAGCGCCCGGGTCAGCCCGCGTTCGAGGTCGCCGCCGCCCGAAACGGTGAGGTGGACGTGGCTCATCGACGGCGGCAGCGCGGCGTTGCGGCGCAGGTGGAAACCGCAGGCGCCGAGCGCGAGGGCGGCGGCGAGCGGCAGCGCGACACGGAACATGCGGTTCATGGCTTTCATCCTGCGACGATGTTGACGATCTTGCCGGGCACCACGATCACCTTGCGCACGCTGAGTTCCTTGAGGAAGGTGGCCACCTGCGGCTGCGCCAGCGCCAGCGCCTCGGCCTCTTCCTTGCCGGCGCTGGCGGGCAGTTCGATGGTGCCGCGCAGCTTGCCGTTGACCTGCACCGCGAGGGTGAGACTGTCGCGCACCAGCGCCGTGGCGTCCACCGCAGGCCAGGGCTGGTCCTCCAGCACGGCCTCGGCGTGACCCAGCACCTGCCACAGGTGATGGCTGACGTGCGGCACCACCGGGTTCAGCAGCAGCACCATGCTCTCCAGCGCTTCGTGGCGCACCGCGCGGCCCTGCTCGCTCATGTCGGCAAACCTGCCCACGGCGTTCAGCAGTTCCATCAGCGCGGCGATCGCGGTGTTGAAGGAGTGGCGGCGGCCGAAGTCGTCGCTGACCTTCTGGATGGTCTCGTGCAGTTGGCGGCGCAACGCCTTCTGCCCGGCGTCGAGCTGCGACGGATCCACCACCGAGTGGTCCGGCTGCGCGGCGTGCGTGATGACCTCGCGCCAGAAGCGGCGCAGGAAGCGCGCCATGCCCTCGACGCCGGCCTCGTTCCACTCCAGAGACTGCTCCGGCGGCGCCGCGAACATCGAGAACAGGCGCACCGTGTCGGCGCCGTATTTGCCCACCATCGCCTGCGGGTCGACGCCGTTGTTCTTGGACTTGGACATCTTCTCGGTGCCGCCGATCGACACCGGCTGGCCGTCGGCCTTGAGCACCGCGCCGACCACGCGCGCCTTGTCGTCGCGCTGGATCTCCACGTCGGCCGGGTTGATCCAGTCCTTCGAGCCGTCGGCGTTGTCGCGATAGAACGTCTCGGCGATCACCATGCCCTGGCACAGCAGGTTGCTGGCCGGCTCGTCGGACTGCACCAGGCCCGCGTCGCGCATCAGCTTGTGATAGAAGCGGAAATACAGCAGGTGCAGGATCGCGTGCTCGATGCCGCCGATGTACTGGTCCACCGGCAGCCAGTAGTTGGCGCGCCCGTCCACCTGCGCATCGGCGCCCGGCGAGGTGTAGCGGGCGTAGTACCAGCTCGACTCCATGAAGGTGTCGAAGGTGTCGGTCTCGCGCTCGGCGGGGCCGCCGCAGGCGGGGCAGGTGGTCTTGCGCCATTCGGGATCGGCCTTGATCGGCGACTGCACGCCGCTGAAGGCCACGTCCTCGGGCAGCACCACCGGCAACTGGTCCTCCGGCACCGGCACCGCGTCGCACTTCGGGCAGTAGATCACCGGGATCGGGCAGCCCCAATAGCGCTGGCGGCTGACGCCCCAGTCGCGCAGGCGCCAGTTCACGCGGCGCTGGCCCTTGCCCTCGGCTTCCAGCTTCGTCGCCAGGTAATCGAAGGCCTCGCGGTAGTTCTTGCCGTCCAGTTCGCCGGAGTGGATCACGCGCATGTCGGCGCGCGTCTTGTCGCCGTACCACTCCTGCCAGGTGGCGGGGTCGTAGGCTTCGTCGCCGGCGGCGATCACCTGCCTGATCGGCAGGCCGTACTTGTGCGCGAACTCGAAATCGCGCGCGTCGTGGCCGGGCACCGCCATCACCGCGCCCGTGCCGTAGCCCATCAGCACGAAGTTGGCCACCCACACCGGCACCGGGTCGCCGGTGACGGGATGGACGGCGAACAGGCCGGTGGCCATGCCGCGCTTCTCCTGCGTCTCCAGTTCGGCTTCGGACACGCCGCCGTGCCTCAGCTCGTCGAGGAAGGCGGCGAGCTGCGGGTTGCCCTGCGCGGCCTTCAACGCCAGCGGATGCTCGCCGGCGATGGAGACGAAGGTGACCCCCATCAAGGTGTCGGGGCGCGTGGTGAACACGGTCAGCGGCTCCGCCTCACCTTCCACCGCGAAGTGGATCTCCAGGCCTTCGCTGCGGCCGATCCAGTTGCGCTGCATGGTCTTCACCGCGTCGGGCCAGCCCGGCAGCGTGTCCAGGCCGTCGAGCAGTTCCTGCGCGTAGTCGGTGATGCGCAGGAACCACTGCGGGATCTCGCGCTTCTCCACCACCGCGCCGGAGCGCCAGCCGCGGCCGTCCACCACCTGCTCGTTGGCCAGCACGGTCTGGTCGACCGGGTCCCAGTTCACCACGCTGTTCTTGCGATAGGCCAGGCCCTGCTTCATCAGCCGGGTGAACATCAGCTGTTCCCAGCGGTAGTACTCGGGACGGCAGGTGGCGAACTCGCGGCTCCAGTCGATCGCGTAGCCCAGCGACTTCAGCTGGCCGCGCATGTGATCGATGTTGGCGTAGGTCCACCGGGCCGGAGCGGTGCGGTTCTTGATCGCGGCGTTCTCGGCCGGCAGGCCGAACGCGTCCCAGCCCATCGGCTGCAGCACGTTCCGGCCCTGCATGCGCTGGTAGCGGCTGATCACGTCGCCGATGGTGTAGTTGCGCACGTGACCCATGTGCAGCGCGCCCGAGGGATACGGCAGCATCGAGAGGCAGAAGAACTTCGGCTTGGCCGGGTCTTCCTTCACCTCGTAGGCGCGCCGCGCGTTCCAGTATTGCTGCGCGGCGGCTTCCACCGCCTGCGGCTGGTAATCCTGCTCGGTCTTGCTGGTGTCGTGGGTGTCTTGCATGGGTCCGTGGCCGAAAGTCTTTGCTGGCTGCCTGGTGCAGATGGCTGGCTGCCGGGAGAACGGATCAGATTAGCAGAACGCCCGACCTGCCCTTGCCGGCGGCGGGCCTCAGTCGGCAGGGCAGACAGGCTGCCCGCCGGCCTCGTAGGCCCGCGCCGTGGCGGCGATGCGGGCGGCCAGTGCGGCCAGCGCCCGCTGGTGACCGGCCACCAGGGCGTCGTAGCCCGCCGTCACCGGCTCGCTGATCCGGCTGCTGCAGGCGAGCGCATCCTGCCCGCCGGAGCCGCCGGTGAGGCGCAAGCTCCACGCCGCGTCGAGCAACGCATGCTCACCGGGCACCGATTCGAAGCGGCGCACGTCGAGCTTGATGCGCAGGCGCGGCTGGCCGTTGCCGGGCAGGCCGCTCATGTCCGCCACGCCCAGCGCCCGGGCGAGGTCGGCAGCCAGTGCGCCGCGAACCTCGTCGCCCAGCGGCGCGATCCAGCGCTGGTCGTTGAGCGGCAGCATGCCCTGACCGCCTTCGCGCACCACCAGCTGCGGCACATCGACCTGGGCCGGCACGGTCACCGGCAGCAGCTCGAACGGGTACGGTGCCGGGGCGGCCGCTGCCGGCGCAGCCGTGCCGGCGGGCGCCACCAGCGTGTAGTAGTGCAGCGGCGCCGACGCACAACCGGCGAGGCCCAGCGCGACGGCGCCGGCGAGGATCCACGAACGGCTCATGGCTGGCTCCTGTTGGCGGGTGCGGCGGGTTGCTTCGGCTCGACCGGCGCGGGATCGGTCGGCCGCCCGCGCAGCAGCGACTCCGGATGCACGCCGAGGTAGTCGGTGAGCACGCGCAGCGAGCGCAGCGTGCGCTGCAACTCCTGCAGCGTCTGCCCCATGTTCTGCTGCAGCGGCGAGTCGCTGGAGAGCGTGTCGTTCGCCGTGCCCAGCGTCCTGCGGGCGTCATGCAAGGTGTCGTCGAGCGACGGCAGCGTCTTGCCGTTCACCTGCTTCAGCGTGGCGTCGAGGCTGGCCAGCGAATCGTCGAGGTGATTGCCGATCCGGTCGAACGGGACCTTGTCCAGCTTGTCGACGATGTCGGCCATCTGCTCCTGCAGCTTGTCGAAGCTGCCCGGTGCGGTGGGGATCTCGAGCGGCCGCGCATCGGGGTTGTAGTTCGCCTTGACCGCATGCGGCAGGAAATCCAGCGCGATGTAGAGCTGGCCGGTGAGCAGGTTGCCGGTGCGCGCCTGCGCGCGCAGGCCATGGTCGACCAGCTTGCCGATCATGTGCGAGAGGTCGGCGTTGTCGCCATGCTGCTTCGCGAGCGCCTCCAGCTTGGCATGCGCCTGGCCCAGCCGGTCGGGGTAGACAACCGCGCCGACGATCAGCGGGAAACGCTGGGTCTTGGCGTCGTAGTCCATGCGGATCGACACCACGCGACCGAAGTTCACCCCGAGGAACTCCACCGGCGCACCCACCGCCAACCCGCGCAGCGACTGGTTGAAACGCATGCGTATGTAGTGCGGCTCGCCGTCCGGCGGGGCCATGGCGGTGGTCTCGTCGCCGAACAGCCGGAAGCTGGAGCCATCGGGCACGGGCGTGGTGTCGTGCGGGGCACCCGGATCCTGGAAGGCCACGCCGCCGGCCAACACGGTGGCCAGCGACTGCGTGTTGAGCTTGAGTCCGTTCGCGCCCAAAGACACGTCCACCCCGCTGGCGTTCCAGAAGCGGGTGGAGCCGTTCACGAAGCGGTCGTTGGGGCTGTCGATGAACACCGCGAGCGACACGCCCTTGCCGTCCTTGTCCAGCTGGTAGGACACCACCCGCCCCACCTGGATGCGGCGGAAATACACCGGCGAGCCGATGTCCAGCGAGCCGAGGTCGTCGGCGTGCAAGGTGTAGCTCTTGCCAGGCTCGCCATGGGTCACCGCGGGCGGCGTCTCCAGGCCCTTGAACTCATCCTCCTCCGTGCTGGAATCGCCGGTGTCGGCGCCGATGTAGGCGCCGGAGAACAGCGTGTCCACGCCGGAGACGCCGCCCAGGCCGATGCGCGGGCGCACCACCCAGTAGCGCGTGCCGCGGGTGGCGAACGCCTTCGCGCTCTTGTCCAGCGCCACCTTGACCAGCACATGGCTGCGGTCGCCGCTGAGGCGGATCTTCTCCACCTTGCCGATCACCACGTCCTTGTACTTCACCGGCGTCTTGCCCTCGGAAAGCCCCTGCGCGCTCTGGAAGCTGATCGTGATGCCGGGGCCGGCCTGCAGCCAGCTGTTCACCACCAGCGACGCGCCGACGATCGCCGCCAGGATCGGCACCAGCCAGATCAGCGAAGCGTTCGTGCGCCGCTTGCGCAGCACCGGGCGCGGCAGCGCGTCGCCGCCGGCCGGTGGCGGTGCGCCGGATTGCTCGTCAGTCATCGGAATCTTCCTTGCCGTCCCAGATCAAGCGCGGATCGAAGCACATCGAGGCGAACATGGTCAGCACCACGGTGAGGCCGAAGAACACCACGCCCGGCAGCGGTTCCACCAGGCTGAAAAAACCGAAGCGTACCAGCGCGGTGAGCAGCGCCACCACGAACACGTCCAGCATCGACCAGTAACCGATCAGTTCCACCAGCCGGTACAGCTGTGCGCGCTGCCGCCGTGCCCAGTTGCTGCCGCGCCGGCTGGTGATCAGCAGCGTGCCCAGCGCGAGGAACTTCAGCATCGGCACCACGATGCTCGCGCAGAACACGATCACCGCCAGCCCCGGCGAACCCTTCACCCACAGCTCCACCACGCCGCTGATGATGGTGTTGTCGTCGATGTCGCCCAAGCTCGCCGTACGCATGATCGGCAGCACGTTGGCGGGCACGTACATCAGGAATGCGGCGATCAGCAACGCCCAGGTGCGCATGTAGACGGCGGGCTTGCGCCGGTGCAGCGATGAGCCGCAGCGCGGGCAGGCCGGCACCGCGTCGCCCTCGCCGGCATCCGGCGCGCGGCAGACCTGGCCGCAGACGTGGCAGCCGATCAGGCCGAGGTCGCCGGCGCGGGGCAACGCACTCATGGCGTTGTCTCCGCCTCGTCGTCGCGGGTCTCGTCCCACAAGCGGGTGAGGTCGATGCCGGCAAACACGGTGATCAGCAGCATCAGCGCGCCGTAGGCGTAGATGCCCGGGTCGGGCAGCACGTCGAAGTACAGGTGCGCCTTGACGATGGACACCAACGCGCCCAGCACGAAAACCTCGCTCATCGTCCACGGCCCCAGGTGGTGCAGCGCCACCATCAGGCGGCGGAAGCCGGGCGCGCGGCGGCCGCTGCGCGCGTAGATGAGCAGCCAGCCCAGGGTCAGGATCTTGGCGAGAGGGAACACGTACAGCGTGGCCGCGGCCAGCACCGCCACCACCTGCGAGTGGTCGAGCCACATCATGCGGATCACGTCCCACAGCGTGGCGGCCACGTGCTGGCCGTTCAGGCCCAGCGTCACGATCGGCCACAGCGTGGCCTGCACGAACACCACCAGCGCGGTCAACACCAGCGCCAGCATGGTGTCCGTGCGCATGCCGCGGCAGCGCTCCAGCACCGCCCCGCAGCACGCGCACTCGGCCACCTCGCCCTTCGCCAGCGGGCGGCGGCGGTGCACGGTGTCGCAGTGTTCGCAGATCAGCAGCGCGTGGGCGGCTGCGCAGGGACCCGCGACGTCGAGTGGGGACGCGTCCATGCCCCGATTCTCGCAAATCCGGCGGCCCAGCGGCTGAAGCGGGGCCGGCGCGCCCGGTTCCCTTGATATGCTCGACTGCGCCCTGATCTGGGGTGTTTCCCCATCTGCCGGAATCCGCCGTGACCGACGCCACCCTCGACTACGTCTTCGAAGTCACCGAACAGAACTTCGAGGCCGAGGTCATCAGCGCCTCGCTGGACGCGCCGGTGCTGGTGGACTTCTGGGCCACCTGGTGCGGCCCGTGCAAGACGCTGGGCCCGCTGCTGGAACAGCTCGCCGCCGAGTACAAGGGCGCGTTCCGCCTCGGCAAGGTCGACGTGGACAAGAACCAGCAGCTCGCGGCGATGTTCGGCATCCGCAGCGTGCCCACCGTGGTGCTGGTGAAGGACGGCCAGATCGCCGACGGCTTCGCCGGCGCGCTGCCGCTGGGCCAGCTGCGCGAATTCCTGGCACGCCACGTGCAGCCGCTGGAGGGCGGCGAGGACGAAGTGGCGGCTGCCGAAGCACCCGCCGAGACGCCGGAGGCGGCGATCAACCGCCTGCAGCAGGCGATCGCCGCGGAGCCCGCGCGCGCCGAACTGAAGCTCGACCTCGCCGTGGCGCTGGCCCAGACCGGCCAGAGCGATGCCGCCGCCACCGAACTCGACGCCCTGCCCGCCAACCTCGCCACCGATGCGCGGGCCGTGCGCCTGCGCCACCAGCTCGACCTGGCGCGTTCGCTGAAGGACGCGCCGGTGCAGGCCGAACTCGAACAGCGCCTGCGCGCCGACCCAGCCGACTGGCAGGCACGCGACCTGCTCGGCGTGCGCCTGCTGCTGGGCGACGACCCCGCCGCCGGCCTGGAGCAGTTCATCGCCATCCTCGAAAAAGCCCGCGACTGGAACGACGGTGCCGCCAAGAAGCGCCTGCTCGCCGCCTTCGCCACGCTGGACGATGCCGAACTGGTCGGCCGCTACCGCCGCCGCATGGCCTCGCTGCTGTTCTGATGCACGCGGCCACGCTGGCCGCCCCTCGACCCATACGCTAATGTACGGAGCGACCCATTGCTCCGTCTCCCCATGCGTGCATCCACTTTTCGCCGGCTGCTGAACCTCTGGCCGCCGTTCCTGTTCAACAGCATCCGCCTGCAGTCGCTGAGCGAGGACTACACGCAGGCGAAGGTCGTGCTGCGCCTGCGTCCGTGGAACCGCAACTATGTGGGAAGCCAGTTCGGCGGCAACCTGTTCGCGATGGTCGACCCGTTCTGGATGCTGCTGACGATGCACCGGCTCGGCCCCGACTACTACGTGTGGGACAAGGCCGGCACGATCGACTTCGTGGCGCCCGGCCGCGAGGACGTCTACGCCCGCTTCCGCCTCGACGACGCCACCGTGGACGAACTGCGCGCCGCTGCCGCGGGTGGCGACAAGGTGCTGCGCTGGTTCGACACCGACATCGTCACCGCCTCCGGCGAAGTGGTCGCCCGCGTGCGCAAACAGATCTACGTGCGGCTGAAGCCCAGGGCGCGCTGAAGTCTCGCCTTGTCTCATTACCGGCTTTCGCCGGAATGACGGGCCGGCCTACTCGCGCTCGAAGCGGGCGATCTCGTCCAGTTGCCGCGCGGCATGCGCCAGGCTGCAACCACTCATGTCGTCAATCACGCGCTGCAGCCACGCCGACCGGATCGGGCGGCCGGCCACGCGCCGCGCCAGCCACAGGCTGAAAGCAGTGCCGACGACACCGACCGCCATGTTCGCCCAGATCCACCCCGATGCCCCGGCGAACATGTCCACCCCCGACCACCAGGTCAGCACCAGCAGCGGCAGCAGCAGCCACAGGAACCACCATGGCAGGCCCAGCGCCAGCGTGCTGATCATGCGGAAGCGGCGCAGCTGCGCCAGTCGCCGCTGCAGCACCAGCACCGGCGCATCGAACAGGTAGATGCGGCTGAGCAGGAGCAACCGGGTCACGCTCGACCAGATGCCGGCGATACCGTAGGCATGCAACAGCAGGCCGATCACCAGCAGGTGCGTGACTTGGCGATGGTCCACCCAGAACGAGGCCACCCACACCACGAAAGCCACCCAGCAGGTGCCTTCGATCGCCTGCCACGCCATGCTCTTGCGCATCGTCGAACGCAGCTTGTCCATCCGACGCTCACGGAAGTCCTGGCGCAGCAACGCCTCCATGGCGTTCTGGCGCAGGTCCATGCGCGCCCATGCCTGTTTCATCTCGTCGAGTTCCACGGTCATGCTCCTCCAGTGACGGTTGCGGCGGCCACCCGGCCGCGCAGCTTCTGCTTGACGCGGTTGATCTTGGTGGCCACGTTGGTGGCGCTGATGCCGAGCACCTCGGCGATCTCGGCGTAGCTGCGGTCTTCCAGGTACAGCAGGATCAGCGCGCGGTTGAGCGCATCGAGCTCGCCGATGAAGGCGTGCAGGGTGGCGAGGCGCTCGTCCGGCTCCGCTGCGGATTCACCGGCGATTTTTTCCAGATGCCCCTCGTCCAGCGGCTCGAAACGGCCGGCATCGCCGCCAGTACGACGCAGGTGCGAGATCGCCACGTTCAGGGCGATGCGATACAGCCAGGTCGAGAATTTCGCCTTGCGCTCGTCGAAGGCCGCAAAGGAGCGCCACAACTGCGCACCGATCTCCTGCGCCAGGTCGAGCCGCTCCTCGGGTCCGCGCGCGTAGACGCCGGCCACCTTGAGCACGATGCCGCGGTGCTCGCGCCACAGCGCCTCGAAGCGTTGCTGGTCCGCCTTGCCGCCCATGTCCGTCCACGTATCCGGAGTCATTGCCGGCATGATTCGCACGAACGCGGGAAAAGTCACGGCGGCCCACCCCAGGCGATCCCTGCTGGCCGGGGAAGGAGCATCCGCGGCGCGGGCTTGGCTCCCCTTGCCTGCAGGGAAAGGGAGGGGGCTCTCTTGACCCGGCGCCAACACCGCCCCGCCACATGACCACCCGGCGCGTTTACTGGGGCTCGCACGACGCTGGCGGAAAACCTGCTGATCCGCGTGCGACGGTTCGACCCCGGCCGCCTGCAGTTCATGGCGCTTAGCCGGTAGTCGCGCTGATCGGCCTGCGCCGGTTCTACCGCAAGGGACTGCGGCGCGGTACGCACCCGCCGCGCTGGGCACTTCCCTACAATGGAGCGCCCTGCCCTTGCGTACCGCCATGCCTCCCCTGCGACTCAAACGCTATCTGATCACCGGCCTGCTCACCTTCCTGCCGCTGTGGGTGACGGTGCTGGTGTTCAAGTTCGTGCTGGGCCTGCTGGCCGGTATCGGCGCGCCGATGGTGGCGGCCCTGACCGGCGCGCTGGCGCTGGTGTCGCCGCACGCGGCGGACACGCTGAACCAGCGCGGGCTGGTGTTCGTGGTGGCCCTGTTGATCACCCTGCTGGCGCTCTACCTGCTGGGCTGGCTCGCGAACCGGGTGATCGGCCAGCGCTTCATCAACGCGTTCGACGGCCTGCTTCAGCGCATCCCGCTGGTGCAGACGATCTACGGCGGCACCAAGAAACTGATGGCGGTGCTGCAGAACAAGCCCGGTGGCACCCAGCGCGTGGTGCTGGTGGAATTTCCCCGGCCCGGCATGAAAGTGGTGGGCTTCGTCACCCGCACCCTGGTCGAGGAAGGCAGCGGCCGCGAGATGGCGGCGGTGTACATCCCCACCACGCCCAACCCCACCGGCGGCTACCTGGAGCTGGTGCCGATGAGCGAGCTCACTCCCACCGACTGGACGATGGACCAGGCCATGGCCTTCATCATCTCGGGCGGCGCGGTGTCGCCGGAAAGCCTGCCCGCGCCGCGGCGCCTGCCCGACCCGCCGGCGCCGTAGCGCGCCGGGTCGGCCCGGGTTGCCGGGAGCACCCCTGACCTTTGACACTGTGCCGTCCATGACGATCGGCCTAGCTTGGGCGGTCATGGCCGGCACGGGGGTGCCGGCCCGCGGCCGATCGGCATGCGCAGAACACCGCTTCGGCGGAACCACACACACCTAGAGAGGGAAGTCCATGACCCAGCAGTACCTGAAGCCCCTGGCACTGGCCGCCGCCGTCGCGCTGGCGCTGACCGCCTGCGGCAAGAGCGAGCAGACCCCCGCCCCGGCGCCGGCCAAGTCGGCCACCGCCGCCGCTCCGGCGGCCGCCGCCACCACCGCCGCTGCGACCGCGCCGAAGAGCGTGTTCGATGTCGGCGAGCTGGGCCCGAGCAGCGAGGCCTGCACGGACTTCAACAGCTTCGTCAACGCGAAGTGGGTCGCCGCCAACCCGATTCCGTCGGATTACCCCATGTGGGGATCCTTCGTCCAGCTGTACGCAAAGAGCCTGGACGACCAGCACCAGCTGGTCGAGGACGCCGCCAAGGGCGCCGACAGCGCCAAGGCCGGCTCGGTCGAGCAGAAGATCGGCTGGCTGTACAAGTCCGGCATGGACGACGCCGCCATCGAGAAGGCCGGCTTCGACCCGATCAAGCCCAAGCTCGCCGCCATCGACGGCCTGAAGAACACCGCCGACATCGTGAACTACCTCGACCAGGCCGCTGCCGAGGGTGAAGGCAAGGTGTTCGACTTCCACTCCGGCGCCGACTTCAAGGACGCCACCCAGCAGATCGGCTTTGCCGACCAGGACGGCCTGGGCCTGCCGACCAAGGACTACTACTTCAAGCCCGAGTACAAGGACCTGCGCGCCGCCTACCTCGCCTACATCGCCAAGACGCTGGAGCTGACCGGCGTGTCCGAGGCCGACGCCAAGAAGCAGGCCGACGCGGTGATGAAGTTCGAGACCGCGCTCGCCGGCGCCTCGCTGGCGCCCACCGAGCTGCGCGACCTCGACAACCAGTACCACTTCGTCAGCGTCAAGGAAGCCGACAAGGTCACCCCGCACTTCAGCTGGGAGCAGTTCTTCAAGGCCCAGGGCGTCACGATCGACAAGGGCTTCTCCCTGTCGCAGCCGAAGTTCTTCGCCGAGTTCGACAAGCTGCTGGCCACCGCGCCGGCCTCCGAGTGGCAGGCCTACCTGCGCTTCCACACCATCAGCGGCGCCTCGGGCGCGCTGTCCAAGGCCTTCCGCGACAACCGGTTCGATTTCTACAGCAAGACCCTCAACGGCACGCCCGAGCAGAAGGCGCGCTGGAAGCAGGTGCTGGACGGCGTCAACGGTGCGATGGGCATGGGCCTGGGCGAGCTGTACGTGGCCAAGTACTTCACGCCGGAAGCCAAGCAGCGCGCCGAGCAGCTGGTCACCAACGTGCGCGATGCGCTGAAGAACCGCATCGAGCACCTGGACTGGATGAGCGACGCCACCAAGGCCAAGGCCATCGACAAGTGGAACAAGTTCCTGCCCAAGATCGGCTACCCCGACCAGGGCGAGTGGCGCGACTGGTCGGGCCTGACCATCAGCCCGGACAACTGGTACGCCAACCTGCAGGCCGCGCAGAAGTACAACTACCAGTTCGACCTGTCGCACATCGGCAAGAAGACCGACCGCAAGGAGTGGGGCATGACCCCGCAGACGGTCAACGCCTACTACGACCCCAGCACCAACACCATCAACTTCCCGGCCGCGATCCTGCAGGCGCCGTTCTTCTACGCGAATGGCGACGATGCGATCAACTACGGCGGCATCGGCGCGGTGATCGGCCACGAGTCCAGCCACGGCTTCGACGACCAGGGCAGCCAGTTCG
This sequence comes from Rhodanobacter sp. sgz306013, assembly GCF_057031145.1. Classification (NCBI taxonomy): domain Bacteria; kingdom Pseudomonadati; phylum Pseudomonadota; class Gammaproteobacteria; order Lysobacterales; family Rhodanobacteraceae; genus Rhodanobacter; species Rhodanobacter sp. sgz306013. The sequence goes on along the minus strand of NZ_JBXCIJ010000004.1, from coordinate 625,647 downwards.
ACGGCGACGGCAACAAGAAGGACTGGTGGACGGCGCAGGACAAGAAGCAGTTCGAGGAGCGCACCAAGGCGCTGGTGGAGCAGTACGACGGCTACGCCCCGATCAAGGACAAGCCGAACCTGCACGTCAACGGCAAGCTCACCCTGGGCGAGAACATCGCCGACCTGGGTGGCCTCAACATCGCCTACGACGCGCTGCAGACCGCGCTCAAGGCCGATCCCAAGGAAGCCGATGCGAAGATCGACGGCTACACCCAGGACCAGCGCTTCTTCCTCAACTGGGCGCGCGTGTGGCGCGGCAGCATGCGTGAGAAGGCGGCCGAGCTGCGCCTCAACGTCGATCCGCATTCGCCCATCGCGATCCGCGCGATCGCCTCGCCGTCGGACATGAGCGCCTTCGCCACTGCCTTCCAGTGCAAGCCGGGCGACGCGATGGTGCGTTCCGGGGACAAGCAGGTGAAGATCTGGTAAGTCCCGGCGGACCGCGGCGGCCTCCGCCGCGGTCCCTGGTCTCCTCGACGCCGCGCGCAAGCGCGGCTTTTTTTGCCGGCCGCGCAGCTTTGCCTCGCCCTGGCGGTGGCTCTTGCGCCCCGGGAGCGCACTGTTCTTCCGGGGCCCCTGGGCGGCGGTGAGGCGGACGAAACCGCCTTGAAACGTGCGAGAGAAAAATCCCTCTCCCGCGCAAACGGAAGAGGGGCAGCAGGCAGCGTCAGCGCGGCCGCGCCAGCCGCGCCAAGGCGAACAGCCGCGCGACGCGCATCCACGCCAGCGCCAACACGATCAACTGGCCGAGCAGGATGGCCAGCCAGAAGCCGCCGTCGACCGCCGTGGTGTGGATGCGCGCGATGCCCAGGACCGCCGCGATCGCGAGGCCCAGCACGCTCACCACCAGGTAGAACAGCAGGGTCTTCAGCGGCCGGCGCAGCAGTTGCATGAAGCCGCGACCGAAGGCACGCGTGGCCGAGCGCAGGCCGGTGTCCGCGACGAAAGCAGCGCGGGCGGATTCCACGATGGCCTGCGCCAGCACGAACACCGCCAGCAGTACCCCATGCACGCCATGCGACCAGGCATCGGCCTGCGACTCCAGCACCGCCCGGCCGGCGTGCTGCTCGGCGACATGGGTGCCCGCAGCTGCCACTGCGGCCACCACCGCGTACGGCAGCAGCGCCCACAGCATCACGCGGAACATGCGCCCGTACTCGAGCCAGCCGTTCTGCAGCAGGGCACCGAAGCCCAGCGTGCGCGCGGCGCGTCCGCTGCCCACCGCCATGCCGTCGAGGAAGGGCGCCATCAGCAGCGTCAGCAGCAGGGCCAGCAGGGCTGCACCGCCCAGCCAGGCAGTATGCCCGGACAGCGCACCGAGCGTGTCGCCGAACATCAGCGGGTCGAACTGGCGCGCCCAGGCACCGGCATGCACCGAGTGGTCGAGCAGCGCACCCAGCGTGCGCCAGAGCGGCAACGCCACCACCGTGGCCGGCAGCAGCATCAGCAGCAGCCACAGCAGCAGCAGCCGCCATTGCAGGGCAGCGCCCATCGCGGAGAACAGGGCGCCGAAACCGGCGCGCGGAGCCATCGTCCTGGCCATCATCACAGCGTCACCAGCATCGAGTAGAAGGTCTGCAGCAGCGCGGCCACGTCGGCGGTCCAGCGGCGCGAGGCTGCGCCGTCCGGCTTGGTCGCGTAGCTGTCGTTGAGCTTGTCGGCGTCGAGATAGCCCTGTTGCGCGGGATCGAGTTCGGCCGAAACCACCTTGCTCGGCCTCTCGAAGTCGAAGCGCGCCCAGCGGCGATCGTCGTTCCAGCGTACGTCCTCGTGACTGCCGTCGGCGAAGGTGACGCGCAGCGTTTCGGGCACCTGCGCGCCGTCGCGCAGCACGGTCACCGTGCTGTGCCACGGGAACGGGCCGCCGCTGCCGGGGCTGGCCTCGGGATGCGCCTTCTTCCAGTCCGCGCGCTGTTTGGCGACCTGCTTGTCCAGCGCTGCCCGGTCGGCCTCCACCAGCTTGCCGTCTTTCCAGTCCACGCCGGCCTGGGGCAGCACTTCCCGGGTATCGATGTCGGCCACGCGGTCATCGATGTGCCGTGTGCCGTAGACGACCTGGTCGAAGATCTCGTTCACCGCCGCGGCGTCGCCCGAGCCGTCGGCCAGTGCCTGGCGCAGGTCGGCCACCGAGGGATGGCGGAACTTCCAGCGCTGGTAGTAGAGCCGGATCGCCTTTTCCATCGCCGGCTCGCCGATGCGCTGCTCCAGGTCGTGCATCGCGGAGGCGGTGCGCGCGTAGACCGTGCCGTAACTGGAGCTGGAGAGCCGGTCCCAGCTGTTCTGCGCCAGCGGATCGGCGGGCCGCCGCAGCTCGGCGCCCAGGCGCTCCATCTGGAAGCCGCTCATCGCCGGCGCGACGCCCAGCCACTTCATGAACGGCGAGGCGAGCACGAGATCCTCCTTGCGCGCGCGCATCATGCGGTCGTCCCAGAACTCGTTCATGCCCTCGTCGAGCATCGGCTCCTCGAACTCGTTGGAGGCGAGGATGCCGTAGAAGTAGCCGTGGCCGAATTCGTGGATGTTCACGAAGTCGCTCATGTACTGGCTGATGGTGCCCGGCTCAACTTCCCTGTAGCCCTCGGAGGTGAAGAAGGTCGGGTATTCCATGCCGCCCGCCTCGTCCGCGTTGTATGGCGGAATCACCGCGGTGACCGTGCGGTACGGATACGGCGCGATGGTCCGCGAGAAGTAGCCCAGTGAATCGATGGTGGATTTCAGCGTGGGTGCGGCGCTGGCGACGTATTCCGGCGGATAGATCACCCGCACGGCCACCGTCGGGCTGCCGGCGCCGGTGTACGTGCCGTCCAGCGTCTTGTAGCCCCGGGCGGCCACCCAGGCGAAGTCGTGCACGTCGCCCTGCACGTAGTGGTAGGTGGTGCGGCCGTTCGCCGTCCGTGGCTCGCCCTGCAGCTGGCCCACCGCGCCCACGGTGTAGTCGCTGGGCACGTCGAGGTGCACGTCGTAGCTGCCGAAGTCGGCGTAGAACTCGCTGTTGAAATGGAACTCGTGCACGTTCCAGCGCACCGCGGTGGCACCGCGCTCGCCCGGCAGCTCCAGCACGCCGATCTTGGGGAACCACTGGCCGACCAGGTTGAAGTCGCCCCACCAGCCGGTGCGTTCCACCACGCGCGGCAGCTGGCTGAGGAAGGCGATGTCCAGCGCCAGCGTGCCGCCGGCAGGCACCGGGCGGGCGAGGTCGATGCGCACCACGGTGTGGTCGGTGGCGGGGCCGCCGTCGGGATGTACGAAGCTCCAGGTCAGCGCCGTGCCCTGCTGCGCCACGCTCTGCAGGCGGATCCAGCCCCACTGCCCGTCCTTCAGCACGGCATTGCCGCGCGAGCGGCCGTGCGCGGTGAGCACCTTGCGCTCGGTGAACCAGGTGCTGCCGTCGTTCTCGAACGCGTTGAGGTAGAGATGGAAGTAGACGTGACTGACCGGGCGGTCGCTGCGGTTGCGCCAGGTCATGTGCTCCTTGCCGGCCACCTGGTGCCTGGGCGCGTCAAGGCTGGCGTCGATCGCGTAGCTCACCACGCGGTCGGACAGCGTGGCCTCCTGGCCCGTGCGCTCGCCTCCCCAGGCGTCCGCCGCGCTGGGCGTGGCGATGACGGTCCGGTGCGCCGGCGCGAATGGCACCGGCGCCATCGTGACCGGTGCCGTGGCGGCGACCGTCGGTGCCGCCACGCTCCCCGCTGTCGCCGGCTCCTGCGCGAAACACGCGCAGGCACCGCACCAGCCCACGGCCAATGCGGCGAGCCACAGCCCGCCCCTGCCCCCGTTCGACCCCATTCGCGCTCTCCCCACGCAGTAATCGCTCCAGACTGCGCCATGGGTCGGCTCGCCGACATAGGCCAGAGGTCATGCCCGGCAGCATCGGCGACGGCCCATCGCCGCTAAGCTGTCAGACGGGTGGCGCATGGCAAGCTGTGCGCTTTACCGGCCATGCACTGAAGGAACCCCGCCCGCATGCGCATCCTCCTCGCCGAAGACGACCCCTCCATCGCCGAAGGCATCTGCGCGTCGCTGCGCCAGGGCAGCCACGCGGTGGACCACGTGGCCAGCGGCCAGCTGGCCGACGCCGCGCTGCGCGACCACGACTACGACCTGCTGGTGCTAGACCTGGGCCTGCCGCAGCTGGACGGCAGCGAGGTGCTGCGCCGGCTGCGCGCGCGGGGCGCCGGCGTGCCGGTGCTGGTGATCACCGCGCGCGACGGCCTGGACGAGCGCATCCGCGTGCTCGACCTCGGCGCCGACGACTACCTGGTCAAGCCCTTCGCGCTCAGCGAATTCGAGGCGCGGGTGCGCGCCCTGCTGCGCCGTGCCAGCAGCAAGGGGGTGCCCGAGCTCAAGCTCGGCCGGCTGCGGCTGGACCTGCCCGGCCATCGCGCCTGGCTGGACGACGAGCCGCTGGAACTCACCGCACGCGAGTTCGGTCTGCTGGAGGCGCTGGCGCTGCGTGCCGACCGCGTCACCAGCCGCGCCCAGTTGATCGAGGCGCTGTGCAGCTGGGACGAGGAACTCACCGACAACGGCCTGGACATCGCGATCCATCGCCTGCGCCGCAAACTGGAAGGCAGCGGCACCGGCGTGCGCACGATCCGCGGCCTCGGCTACCTGCTGGAAGAAACCGCCGAGGACGGCAAGCACGCATGAACCACGCCCCCGCCCGCCGCCCCAGCCTGCGCCGCCGCCTGCTGGGATTCCTGCTGATACCGGTGGCGATCCTGCTGATGCTGGACATCCTGCTCACCTACGGCGTGGCGCTGGGCTATGCCAACCACGTGCACGACCGCGACCTCGGCAACGACGCCCTGACGCTGGCCAAGATGATGGGCAACGAGCAGCTGGGCGGCGAGCTGAGCCCGCAGGCGCGCTTCCTGTTGCAGTACGACCCCACCGGCGAAGGCTATTTCAGCGTGGTCAGCCGCAAGCGCGGCGTGATCGCCGGCAACGACCGCCTGCCGCAGGCCGCGCGCATCCCGGCCGTGGGCGCCCGCCCCGAACTGTTCGATACCCGGCTGGACAACCGCGCGCTGCGGGCGGTCACGCTGACCATCGCCACGCGCAACCATCCCGACGACAACCTCGTCATCACCGTGGCCGAGACCCTGCACGACCGCCACGCGCAGGCGCGCAGCATCCTGCTGCTGGCGATCCTCACCCAGGCGCTGCTGATCGTCTGCGTGCTGTCGCTGGTGTGGTTCGGCGTCACCCACGGGCTGCGCGTGCTCGACCCCCTGACCCTGCGCCTGGCCCGGCGCAACCACGAGTTGACCCCGATCGGCGGGCCCGACGTGCCACAGGAGATCCTGCCGCTGACCCGCACCATCGACGCGCTGTTCGCCCGCCTGCGCGGCATGCTGGCGCTGCACGACCGCTTCATCGCCGACGCCGCGCACCAGCTGCGCACGCCGCTGACCGGGCTCAGCCTGCATGTGGAGCGCGCGCTGGCCGACCCCGACCCGGCGAACGTGCACGACGCGCTCACCCACATCCGCCGGCTGACCCAGCGCGCCGCCCGCACTACCGCCCAACTGCTGGCGCTGACCCGCGCGCAGGCACCGTCGACCGATACGGTCGAACAGGTTCCGCTGGAGCTCACCCGGCTGATTCCCGAGGCGGTGATGCAGCGCGTGCACGAGGCGCTGGCGGCCGGCGTGGACCTCGGCTACCAGGGGCCTGAGCAGGCGCTAAGCATCGATGGCCATGCTGCCAGCGTGCACGACCTGCTGGACAACCTGATCGACAACAGCATCCGCTACGCCGGTCGCGGCAGTACCGTCACCGTCAGCCTGCAGGCGCGGCCCGACGGCGGTGCCAACCTCGTGGTCGAGGACAACGGCCCGGGCGTGCCACCCGAACTGCTGCCGCGGCTCAGCGAGCGCTTCTTCCGCGCGCCGGGCGCCGGTGAGGAAGGCAGCGGCCTGGGGCTGGCGATCGTGCAGCGCATCGCCGAGCGCCACCACGCCGAGGTGATCTACCAGCTCGGCGAGGAGCGCGGCCTGTGCGTGGAGGTACATTTCCCCCCCCCGCGCGCGCGCGGCGGCGCGGCTCCGCCCCCCGGAACGCCCAAGGCGCGCTGACAGCCCCCGCACCCGGCCTGTATCCTTGGCGGGACTCGCACGGTCGTTATCCGCGCCTTCACCACACTATTGCTCCCCTGACCTGACCGTGGCCCTGACCCTCATCGAAAACGCCGCCCTCCGTGCCGGCTCCGCAACACGCGGTGATTGGCATGGCTGACGCCGCCCTCGTGCCGCGCCGCCGCTGGCGCGCGCTCCTGCTCGGCGTCGCCGTCGCGCTCGCCGGCTGCTCGGTGGCGATGCCGAAGCTGGACCCGCCGATCCCGGCGCAATGGCAGCACGCGGCGGCGGCCCAATCGGCCGCGCCCGCCGACCTGCGCGGCTGGTGGCGCGCGTTCGACGATCCGGCGCTGGACGCACTGGTCGACCAAGCCCTGGCACGCAACCTCGACGTCGCGCAGATGGGCGAGCGGCTGCGCGCCGCACGTACCCTGCAGCGCCACGAGGGCGCGCGCTACCTGCCCTCGCTGAACCTCCGCACCGAACAGACGATCGACCCGGACGCCAGCGCCTCGTACCTGGTGTCCGGCTTCGACTCCACCTGGGAGCTTGGCCTGTTCGGCCGTGCCCAGGGCACCCGCCGCGAGGCACAGGGCGCGCTGGACGCCAGTGCGGCCGACCTGCAGGCGGCCCGCGTGTCGGTGGTGGCCGAGGTGGTGCGCAACTGGGTCGAACTGCGCACCGCCCAGCAGCAGGAACAATTGCTGCAGCAGATCGGCGAGGTGCGTGGCCGCCAGTTGGACCTGCTCAAGGTGCGCCAGCGCCTGCAGCTGGCACCGTCCGGCGCGGTGGACCAGGCGCAAGCGGCGGCGGCGCAGGCCGAGGCCGCCCTGGCCGCGCCGCGGCAGGCGATCAACGAGGCGGCGCAGCGGCTGGCCGTGCTGCTGGGCCAGAACCATCCCGATCCGGCGTGGCTGCAGCCCGGGCCGCAGCCGCGACTCGGCGCATGGGCCCTTCCCGGCACGCCGGCCGACCTGTTGCGCACGCGTCCCGAGATCGCCCACGCCGAAGCCGACGTGCTGCGTGCCGCCGGCGAGCTGGGCCTGGCCCATGCCGACCGTTTTCCCAAGCTCGGCCTCGGCGCCTCGGTGATCTGGGCCACCGACCTGAACAACAACAAGAAGCACACCGTTTCCAACGGGCTGGCCTCGGTGGGCCCGCTGTTCGACATGCCGCTGTTCGACTGGGGCCTGCGCGCCGCTGCCGAACACGCCAAGTCGCACGAGCTCAAGGCCGCCGTGCTGGCCTACCGGCAGGCCGTGCTGCAGGGCGTAGCCGAGGTGGAAACCGCGCTGGGCACGCTGCAGCTACAGCAGCAGCGCGAGCAGCAAAGCCGGCACGCCTGGCAGGCGCTCGAGCGCGTCGACGGCACGCTGCAGACCCGCGTGAAGCTGAAGCTAGACAGTCCGCTGGCGCTGGCCGACGGCCGGCTCGCCGCCGACCAGGCCGCGCTCGAGCTCGCCGATGCCCGCGCCAGCCGCAGCCTCGCCTACGTGGCGCTGTTCAAGGCGCTGGGCGGCGCACCGCTGCCGGCGGACGAGGCGCCTCCCGGCGCGAAGTCCGGCGACGCCGACGGGGCATCGCCCTGATGGTGGCCCTGGCGCGCAAGACCCTGCTCTACGAATGGCGGCGCTTCCTGCCCGCCATGATCGCGGTGGGCTTCGCCGGTCTGCTGCAGCTGCTGCAGCTGGCCCTGGTGCTGGGCATCTTCGGCGCCACCAGCGTCTACATCACCGGCTCGTCCGCCGACGTGTGGGTCGGTTTTCCCGGCACGCAGAGCGTGGGCTCGGGCCGCTCGATCGACGCCAACGTGGAATCGCGCGTGCTGATGGATCCGGCGGTGACGCGGGTCGAACCTTACGAGTGGATCGATGGCGACTGGCGCGGCACGGGCGACACCGGCGGCGTGTCGGTGTTCGTTTCCGGCATCGATCCCGCCGCCGACGGCCTGATGTTCGCCAAGGTGCTGCCGCCCGCGCTGCGCGCCCGGCTGGCCGAGCCGGATGCGGTGATCGTGGACCGCGCCGACCTCGGCAAGCTGGGCGTGACGCTGGGCCAGACCGCCACCATCAACGGCCACCGCGTGCGCGTGGTCGGCGTGAGCAGCGGCCTGCGCGGCCTGGGTGGCATCAACGTGATCGCCTCGCTGGACACCGCGCGCCAGCTGGACACCGACGCCGCCGACAACGGCCCCACCTACCTGGTCGCCAAGCTGCGCGATCCGGCCCAGGCCAACGCCGTGGCCACCCGCCTGCGCGGCAGCGGCGCGTTCGGCCCCTACACCACGTGGAGCGCCGCCGACTTCGCGAACCGCTCGGTGCGCTACTGGCTGTTCGACACCGGCGCCGGCGCGGGCGTGCTTTTCCTCGCCGGCATCGTGTTCCTGGTCGGCGCGGTGATCACCAGCCAGACCCTGGTGGGCGCGGTGCAGGGCTCGGTGCGCGAGTACGCCACCCTCAACGCCCTGGGCGTGGGGGTGGGCGCGTTGCGCAAGGTGGTGCTGGAGCAGGCGTTCTGGGTGGGTGCGCTGGGCCTGATCGGCGCCACCGTGCTCGGCGTGGCGCTGTTGTTGCTGGCGCGCAGCCAGGACGTGCCGGTCGTGCTGGGGCCGCTGGCTGCGATCGCCTGCATCCTCCTGGTGATGGGCCAGGCCGCAGTCTCGGGCATGGCGGCGATGCGCAGCATGCGCCGCATCGATCCGGCCACGCTGCTGAGGTGACCGGGATGTCCCACGCCATTGCCGACACGACGCCACGCGTCCCGGTCCTGCGGGCCGAAGCCGTGTGCAAGGCCTTCGACTCCGGGCGACAGCACACCCAGGTGCTGGATCACCTTTCGCTGAGCATCGACCCCGGCGAGCTCACCCTGATCTCCGGCCCCTCCGGTTGCGGCAAGAGCACCTTGCTGGCGGTCCTGAGCGGCCTGCAGAAAGTGGACAGCGGCCGCGTGCATGCGCTGGGCAGCGAGCTGGGCCAGCTCGACCTGCGCGCGCTGGAGCATTTCCGCCTGCAGCACACCGGCTTCGTGTTCCAGGGCTTCAACCTGTTCCCCGCGCTGACCGCCCTGGAACAGGTGGAGCTGCCGCTCAACCACATGGGCTTGTCGAAGCAGGAAGCGCGCGAGCGCGCCCGCCGCTCGCTGGAGGAAGTCGGCCTGGCCCACCGCATCAAGTTGCGCCCCTCGGAACTCTCCGGCGGCGAAAAGCAGCGCGTGGCGATCGCCCGCGCGCTGGCCAAGGAGCCGGAGCTGCTGTTCGCCGACGAGCCCACCAGTGCGCTGGACGCCGCCAACGGCCAGATCATCATCGACATCCTGCACACCATCGCCCGGACCCACGGCACCACCGTGCTGTGCGTGAGCCACGACCCGCGCCTGGTCGCGCATGCCGACCGCGTGCTGGCGATGGAAGACGGCCGCATCCTCAGCGACCGGCGCCCCGCCGCCGACGCCCCCAAGGAAACCCCGCCATGAAGCCGACCGCCTCCCGCCCGTCCTCGCCCGCGCACCTCGCGGCGCTGCTGCGGCCTGCCGGGCTCGCACTGGCCGCCTCCCTGTTGTTCGCCGCCTGTTCCAGGCACGCGGAGCCGCCCGCCACCACGGCGGCGGCACCCGGCTATGCCGCGGTGGCACGCGGCCGGGTCGACATCGAAGGTGGCCTGCTCGCGCTGGCGATGCCGCGCGAGGGCACGCTGGCCAGCGTCGCCGTGCACGAGGGCGAGACGGTGAAGCAGGGCCAGTTGCTGGCCGCGCTGGACACCCGCCCCGCCCAGCTCGCGGTGGACGCCGCCCAGGCGCAGCTGGAGCAGGCGCAGGCACAACTCAAGCTGCTGGCCATCAAGCAGGCCGCCGCCAAGCAGCGCGCGCAGCGGCTCACGGAAGCCGCCAACGCCGGCGCCGGCGACGGCCAGAGCGCGGACGATGCGCGCGAAGCCAGCGACCAGCTTGGCGCCGAGCGCGACGCCGACCAGGCCGCGGTGGACATGGCCGCGCAAAAACTGGCCGAGGCGAAATACGAACTGGCCCAGCGCAGCCTGCACGCCCCGTTCGACGCGGTGGTGGTGCACGCGGCAGCCCAGCCCGGCGCCAGCGTCTCGCCCGCCTCCGGCCCGCTGTTCACCCTGCTGCCGAACAAGCCGCGCATCGTGCGCGCCGAACTCAACGAGAGCTTCGTGACGGCGGTGCACCCCGGCATGCGCGCCGAGGTGGTCGCCAACGACGACGCCGAGACCGGCCGCTGGAGCGCCCACGTGCTGCGCGTAGGCCAGGTCTACGGCCCCGCCACGCTGGAGAACGATCCGCAGATCCGCGCCAACGCGCGTACGGTGGAATGCGTGCTCGCCTTCGACCAGCCGGAGCAGCAGCTGCGCATCGGGCAGCGGGTGATCGTGCGGTTTTTGCCTGACGGCAAGCGCTGATTCGCGTAGCCCCCTCTTTCGTCAGCACTGCTCTCCCGCCTGCGGGGGAGGGGTTGGGGAGAGCAGGCTCTGCTTCTGCGTATTCGCGAGTTTCAGAGCGGTTTCGAGCGCCTGCCGGGGCCCGAGTCACTTTTCTCTTGTGTGGCCAAGAGAAAAGTAACCCAAACAGAAGGCCACCCCGGTTGGCGCTTGCCGGGCTCCTGCCCGGCAAGTCCGTGAGGCGGCGCCGGGCTTTTCGAGCGGGCCTACTGCCCGCGCGAAAAGGCGAGGCCATCCATGGACTCGCCCGCTGCGCGGCCTTCTCGTCCCAGCCTCACCGCCGCGCAAGGGCCCCCGGGAAGAGCGGGCGCGCATCGTGCGCGCCAGAAGCAACCGCAACTGCCGAGGCAAAACGGCGCTCCCGCCACCTCCCTCTCCTGCTTGCAGGGGAGGGTCGGGGTGGGGTGCTCTGGCCGTTGTTTCTGCACGCTTGGAGCGCGCTGCTTTTCCGGGGCCCCTATGGCGCGGCGGGCGGGCGAAGGAAAGTCCGCAGGATGGCCCGCAGGGATGCGGGCCAGTTTTCCGCCGGTACACGGATGTGCCGTCGGAAAACCCCGTAGCCCGCCCGCGCACCCGGGAGGCAGGATGCCTGGAGGGCGCGCCATCGGGGTGGCCTCTCTTTTACTCCGGGCATCCTGCACTTCGCCCTTCGGGTCGGCCGCCGGTCACGCGCGCTCCAGGCGCGCGTGTGGTTACTTTTGTCTGGCCATTCAGAGAAAAGGAACTCGCGCGCCCAAAGGGCGCACGAAACCGCTTTGACGCTCGCGGAAAGCCAAGCAAAACACGCGACATTCCAGTCGAAAGACTGGGGAAACCGCCCGCTGCGAAGCTGCGAACCTGAAAAGCCGCCGATGCGGCTCGCATCGCCCCGGGTGTCGCGCGTGATCCAGCAAACCGATTTCTTCTTCGAAGGTGGCCGCAGTGGCGTGCTGCTGATCCACGGCCTCACCGGCACGCCGATGGAAATGAAGCTGCTGGGCAAGGGCCTGAACCGGGCTGGCTACACCGTGCACGGCATGCAGCTGGCCGGCCACTGCGGCAACGCCGACGACCTGCTCGCCACCGGTTGGCGCGACTGGTATGCCAGCGTGGAACAGGCCGCCGACGCGCTGAGCAAGAAGGTCGACCACCTGTTCGTGGGCGGCCTGTCGATGGGCGCCCTGCTCTCGCTCAAGCTCGCCGCCGACCGCCCCGACCAGATCGCCGGCGTGGGCGTGTACGGCGCCACCTTCCGCTATGACGGCTGGAGCATTCCGCGGCTGGCGCGCATGTCCTTCATGCTGCCGCTGCTGAAGAGGCTCGGCATCGGGCGCCGGCGCAGCTTCATGGAACAGCCGCCCTACGGCATCCGCGACGAGCGCCTGCGCGCCCAGGTCAGCGCCGCGATGCTGGGTGGCGACAGCGCCGCCGCCGGCCTGCCCGGCAACCCCTGGTATTCGCTGGCCGAGATGTACGGGCTGTCCGCGGCGGTGCGCCGCCAGCTCTCGCAGGTCACCGCGCCCTGCCTGGTGGCGCATGCCAGCGAGGACGACGTGGCGAGCATCAAGAACGCCGAGCTGGTGATGCGCGAGGTCAGCGCGCCGGTCGAGCTGCTGCTGCTGGACGACAGCTACCACATGATCACCATCGACCGCGACCGCCGCACGCTGGTCGAGCGTTCCGCTGCGTTCTTCGACCGCATCGCCGCGGCCGACATGCCCCAGCGCGCGGCGGCCTGACTGTGCCCACCGGTTCGATCTCGCCGCTGGTGGCGCTGCTGTGGGTACTCAACGTGGTGCTCGACACCGGCGGGCAGCTCGCGTTCAAGGCCGCCGCCGGCGACAGGGATGCCGGCGACGGCCTGGCCCGCTGGAAACACATGGCGTCGCGCCCCTGGCTGTGGATCGGCATCGGCAGCTACGTGATCGAATTCCTGGTGTGGATCGCCTTCCTCTCGCTGGTGCCACTGTCCGAGGGCGTGCTGCTGGGCTCGATCAACATCGTGGCGATCATGGTGGCCGGGCGCTTCCTGTTCGGCGAGAAACTCACCCGCCTGCGCGCCGCCGGCATCCTGCTGGTGACCCTGGGCGTGGCCATCGTGGGAGTAGCCGGATGAAGCGCGGCTGGTTCTACCTGATCGGCTTCGCGCTGCTGATGGGCTTCGATACCCTGGCGCAGGTCAGCTTCAAGTATGCCGGCACCCATGCGCTGCCGGTGACGGCGGACGCGGCGTGGGTGCTGCGCGTATTCGGCGCGCCGTGGGTATACGGCGCCGTGATCGGCTATGTCGGCGCGTTCTTCACCTGGATGAGCCTGCTCAAGCATGCGCCGATCGGCCCCGCCTTCGCCGCCTCGCACCTGGAGGTGGTCTCGGTCATGCTGCTCTCGGTGTGGCTGTTCGACGAGCACTTCACCCTGCCGCGCGTGCTGGGTGCCGTCGCCATCGTCGCCGGCATCGTCTGCCTCGGTCTCGCCGAGAGCCGCGAGCATGCGCCGGAAGCGGACGAGGGCCCGGCTCCGGCCTGAGCCTGCACGCCGCCGCGCATGCTTCCCCGTCGCCACCACGAACTGCCCCCCACTGCCGGCCTGCCGCTGAGGCTGGCGGATCTGCGGCCCGGGCGGGCCACGCTGGCTGCAGACATCGCCGCGCAACTGGGTACGCCGCCGCTGGCACTCACCTGTTCCGGCACCGCGGCGCTGCTGGTCGCGCTCGCCGCGCTGCGCGAACTGAAACCCGCGCGCCGCCGCGTGGTGATGCCCGCCTATACCTGCCCACTGGTGCCGCTGGCCGTGCACCAGGCCGGGCTGGAAGCCGTGCCGTGCGACCTGCGCCCGGGCCATTACGACATGGACCCGGCCGCGCTGCGCGTCGCCTGCGACGAACGCACGCTGGCCATCCTGCCCACGCACCTCGCCGGCCGCGTCGCCGACGTGGACGACGCGCTGGCCGTGGCCAACAACGTGGGCGCCTACGTGATCGAAGACGCGGCCCAGGCGCTGGGCGCGCGCCGCGACGGCAGCAGCGTAGGCCTTGCCGGCGACATCGGCTTCTTCAGCCTCGCCGCAGGCAAGGGCCTCTCCATCTACGAAGGCGGCCTGCTGGCCGCGCGCGACCCGGAGCTGCGCGAACGACTGGCGCACACCGCCGCGCGCATCGCGCCATACCGGCCTGGCTGGGAACTGCGCCGCAGCGCAGAACTGCTGGGTTACGCCGCACTGTACCGCCCACGCGGCCTACGCCTCGCCTACGGCGATCCGCTGCGCCGCGCGCTGCGCGATGGCGATGCGGTGGCCGCGGTGGGCGACGACTTCTCCCTGCCCTTGCCCCTGCACGCCGTGGGCCGCTGGCGCCAGGCCGTGGGCGCGCATGCCGCCCGGCGCCTGCCTGCCTTCATCGCGCAATGCACCGCGCGCGCGCAGCACTACCTGCCACGCCTGCGCGCACTCCCCGGCGTCACCGTGCTGGACGATCCGACCGGCGCGCACGGCACGTGGCCGTTCTTCATGCTGCTGCTGCCCGACCCGCGCCGCCGCGATGCCGCGCTGGACCAGCTCTGGCAAGCCGGCTACGGCGTCAGCCGCCTGTTCATCCACGCCCTGCCCGACTACGCCTACCTCGACGGCATCGTGCCCTCGACCGGCGTGCCGAACGCCCGCGACCTCGCCGCGCGCAGCCTCAGCATAGGCAACAGCGAATGGCTGGCGGATGCGGATATGGACGCGATCTGCGGCGTGCTGGAAGCCACTGCCTGAGTCAGCCGCGCGCGGCGATCGCGTCCAGCAATTCGAGATTCAGCGCATGCTGCTGCGCCTGCCAGCCAGCGAGCTGGGCGGGATCGATCTCCGGCTGCTCGTCCATCGCGGAGAGCTTGCGCTTCCACCACGCCCGGTAGCGGTAGTGCGAGACCTCGCCGTTGATGTCGCTACCGGCCAGGCCGTTGCGCAGGCTGCCGATCAGGGCCAGCGCGTGGTCGAGTTGCAGGCGTCCCTGGTCCCAGTTGGTGTGCGCCACCTCGGGCGCGAACGCATCCTTGTCGATGGTGAGGTAGGTCGGCCGTCGCTGCATGCGCTGCTGCTCGACGAACGCGTCGACCAGCGCATCGGGCGTGTCGAACCCATGGAACGCGCGCGCGATGCCCAGTCGGCGCGACCAGCCGGTATCCACGCCCATGCTCCAGTAGCTGAGCCTGCCGCGCAGCAGCGGCGTGAGGTAGTTCTCCCAGGCGTGGCCCGCGCCGATGTCGTGCGAGGTGATGCCCAGTACGTGGACGTGTTCGACGAAGGGCAGCGCGGCCACGCGGCGCACCCAGGAACCGCAGTGCACCCCGAACGGGAAGCGCATGTTGTCGGGGTGGTTGTCCAGCACCACGACCTGGATCGGAGCCGCGGGCTGCAGCCGTGCGATCAGCGGCCAGCTCAGGTGGTGGAAATCGCCCGAGCCGGTGAACACGGTGCCGTATTGCGCCGGCAGCTGCGCGTCCAGCAACGCACGGAAGCGGCGCATCGTGGCCAGTGAGCAGCCGAAGCGGATCGCTTCCTGCCAATCGGCCAAAGGCAGCACGAGGCGGTTCGGCAGATCGCCCACCGAGCCGTCGATGTCCAGCACCACGGGGTGTTGGGCCTGAGCGTTCATGCGCACCTCATGGCACAGCCCCTCTTCCCATGGGAGAGGGGTTGGGGTGAGGGTTCGGCAAGGCCGCAACGCCGCGCTCCGGGCGCACCCTCACCCGCCTCCCGGCACCCTCTCCCGGAGGGAGAGGGATTCATCTGGCCGCATCTCGCCGCGTGACATTCATTCATCGTTTTTCTCCGAGGCGACATGCCACTGGCGGTCGCTCTCGAAATGGCCGCCTAGCCTGCGCAACAGCGCGCGCAACAAGGGGTTCCTCGCGTACACCGCGTGGCGGGTGAAGGTGAAGCTGGCGCCGAGGAAGGATTTCACTTCGGGATCGGTCCAGCCGGCCACGTAATGGGTCAGGCCGCGCTCGCGCGCATAGCCCAGGTTGTGCATCCAGCTGACGAAATAGAGGTTGTGCTCGCGCGCCGCGGGGTAGGCGAAGCCGACGTACTTGTCGATCAGCTTGCCGCGGTGTTCATAGCAGAGGTTCCAGCCGACGAGCTCGCCCGCGTGCCGGTAGACGAACAGCACGCCGCCGCTCGCGGCGTCGCTCAGCACGCGGCGGAAGAAGTCCAGGCTCAGCCGGTCGAAGTGGATCTCGCTCTGCGCGTACACGGCGTCGAACAGCGCGTAATACGCCGCCAGCGTCGCCTCGTCGTGGAAACGCGCGTCGCCGGTACGCACGACCTCGACGTCGAGCTGCGCGCGCGCGCGCAGCTTGCGGCGGAGGTTCTTTCGGCGGCTGTAGCTGAGCCTGGCCAGGTACTCGTCCTCCGTGGCGAAGTCGACCGGCACGTAGGCCAGCGCCTGGCCTTCCAGCAGCACGAAGCCCTCCGCCTCGCAGGCAGCGGCGAAGGCGCGCGCATGGGCGTTGCCGGCCTCGTCAAGGAGCGGTGAATCCTGCGCGATGTCCTTGACGATCAACAACCGGCACTCGCGCCCCCAGGCGTCCTTCAGGCCCTTCGCCAGGGCCGCGGGCGCCACCTCGGCGGGCAGCGGCGCGTACTCGGACACCGTGGTGCCGGCAAAGCGGGTGCGCCAGGTGAGCAGGCGGCGCCAGTGGCGCGCCAGCGGCAGTGCGGCCAGGCGGCGGCGCAACGCGTCATCGGCCGTGGTCAGCAGGTCGAACGGCGCCACGAAGCCCGGCATGCCCTGCGGCGAACGCGCCACCGTGAAGCCGATCGGTGGCTCGTCCATGAACGCAGTGAGCAGCGCGTCCGGTTCCAGTTGCGAAATGAAAGGCATGAGTAAGCGGGTTTGCCTAGACTATGGGGGTAGCCTGCACCGGCCCAGCCGGTTCAGGCACGCCCATTGTCGCCTGCCACCAAGGATCCGTCATGACCGGAACGACCCAGCAGCAAGTGTTCGAGATCATCGCCAAGCAGGCCAAGGTCGACGTGGCGAGCGTCAAGCCCGAATCCACGCTGAAGGACCTAGGCATCGCCTCGCTGGAGGCGATCGAGCTGATCTTCGACATCGAGGAGCACTTCGACATCCACTTCCCCGAGCAGCAGGGTGCCAATTTCGACAGCGATACCGCACAGAGCCTGGTCGAAGCCGTGCAGAAGGCGATGGACGAGAAGGCTGCAGCGGGCGAAGGCGGCCAGTAATGCCCACCATCGAGACACGCCGGGTGGTGATCACCGGCATGGGCGCGATCAGCCCGCTGGGCGTGGGCGCCCGCGCGCTGTGGCAGGGCCTGCGCGAGGGACGCAGCGCGATCGGCCCGCTGCGCCACCGCGACAGCGACACGCTGCGCGTGAAGATCGCCGCCCAGGTGCCGGAAAGCTTCGACCCGGCCACCGGCATCGACGAGCGCACCCTGCCCCTGCTCGACCGCACCTCGGAATTCGCGCTGCACGCGGCGCGCGAGGCGATCGCGCACTCCGGCATCGACTTCGCCCGCGACGGCCTGGGCCGGCGCACCGCCGTGGTGGTGGGCACCGGCGTGGGTGGCGAGACCACCCAGGACGAGCAGAGCCGCCGCCTCTATGCCGAGAAGGCCAGCCGCACCCATCCGCTCACCATCGTGCGGCTGATGACCAACGCCTCGGCCAGCCAGATCAGCATCGCCTACGGCCTGCGCGGCCCCACCTACGCGGTGGCCAGCGCCTGCGCCTCGGCCAACCACGCCATCATCCAGGCGGCGCAGATGATCCGCTTCGGCATGACCGAGGTGGCCGTCACCGGCGGCACCGAGGCCTGCCTCAGCTACGGCGCGCTGCGTGCATGGGAAGCGATGCGCGTGCTGTCCGACGACACCTGCCGGCCGTTCAGCGCGAATCGCCGCGGCCTCGTGCTGGGCGAAGGCGCCGGCATCTTCGTGCTGGAGTCGCTGGAGCACGCCCGCGCGCGTGGCGCCACCATCCTCGCCGAACTCGCCGGCACCGGCATGAGCGCCGACGCCAGCGATATCGTGATGCCCAGCGCCGAAGGCGCCGCGACGTCGATGCGCCAGGCAATGGAAGAAGCCGGACTGAACCCGGAAGACGTCGACTACATCAACGCCCACGGCACCGGCACCCAGGCCAACGACGTCACCGAAACCCGCGCCATCCGCCTCGCCTTCGGCGAGCACGCCAACCGCCTCGCGGTGACCTCCACCAAGTCCATGCACGGCCACGCACTGGGCGCCTCCGGCGCGCTGGAACTCGTGGCCGCGATCGGCGCCCTGCGCGAGAACGTGGTGCCGCCCACCGCGAACCTGGACAAGGTCGATCCCGCCTGCGACCTCGACTACGTGCCGAACACCGCGCGCGCGATGCCGGTGCGGGCGGTGCTCAGCAACTCGTTCGCGTTTGGCGGGTTGAACGCCGTATTGGCGTTGAAGCGGGCGCCGTAACCCCGGCGCCCGTTCACTCTGAGCGTAGGCCTGCAGGGCCGGAGTCGAAGGATTCCACTGAGCTATCAAAGCGGTTTCGGGCGCCCTACGGGCGCCCGAGCTACTTTCTCTTTGCGTGCCCAAAGAGAAAGTAGCCAAAGAGAAACGGCACCCCGCAGCGTCGCTTTCCGTCCTTCCATGGCCGGAAAGTCCGCGAGTCGCGGCCGGACTTTTCGGCCGGGCCTCCTGCCCGGTCGAAAAGGCATCGCCCTCCCTGGCGATGCCCGCTGCGCGGCCTGATCGTCCACGCC
Organism: Rhodanobacter sp. sgz306013; assembly: GCF_057031145.1. NCBI lineage: Bacteria > Pseudomonadati > Pseudomonadota > Gammaproteobacteria > Lysobacterales > Rhodanobacteraceae > Rhodanobacter > Rhodanobacter sp. sgz306013. Next base: position 607,343 of record NZ_JBXCIJ010000004.1, on the reverse strand, counting down.
TCACCGCCGCCGAGGGGCCCCGAAGAGCAGGCGCGCATCCTGCTCGCCAGGAACCAAATGCAGACACATTGCTTCCGTCGAGGCAACGCACGCACATACCGCTCGACATGCGAAACAAGCGCTCGCCAATGGGGGACGTCGGACTACCCATCCAAATCTGCGCCGCTCCGCGGCAGAGCCTGGCTTCGAGCATCAACCGGCAATGCGATGCGCCTCTGAAATACGCACAGCAGGGCCTTTGCCTTGGCCTCTGGTGCGCAGGATGCGCGCCTGCTTTTCCAGGGCCCTTGGGCGGCGGTGAGGTGGGGACGAAAAGGCCGCGCAGCGGGCGTTGCCATAGACGGCAACGCCTTTTCGCGCGGGCAGGAGCCCGCTCGAAAAGCCCGGCCCCACCTCACGGACTTGCCGGGCATGGATGCCCGGCAAGCGCCAACCGGGGTGTCGTTTTCTCTTGGCTACTTCTCTTTTGGACAAGCAAAAGAGAAGTAGCTCGGGCGCAGGCAGGCGCACGAAATCGCTTTGTCGCTCGCGCAGGCACTCCCCCTCTCCCGCGAGCGAGCGAGGAAAGAAAAAGGCTGTCGCGAGCTCCCAACCTCTCCCCAAAGGGGCGAGGGAGAAAAGCAAAAGGCCCGGCGGTTTCCCGTCGGGCCTTTCGTTGCAGCGTGCGACTGGCTATCAGCCCTTCTTCGCCTTCGTCAGCAGCTGATCCAGCAACGACATCGCCAGATCAATCTCCTCGTGCGTGATGTCCAGCGACGGCGCGAAGGTGATCACGTTCTTGTACCAGCCGCCCACGTCGAGCACGAGGCCGATCTTCTTGCCGTTGTGTTCCAGGTCGCCGGCCAGGCCGATGTCGACCATCTTGTCGAGCAGCGCCTTGTTCGGGGTGAAGCCGTCGTCGGTGCAGATTTCGGCGCGCAGCGCCAGGCCGAGGCCGTCGACGTCGCCGATTTCCTTGTGCTTCTTCTGCAGCTCGCGCAGGCCTTCGAGGAAGTGCGCGCCCTTCTTCGGCACGCTGGTCTCGTAGTCCAGCTCGTAGCCCATCTTGATCACTTCCAGGCCCAGCGAGGTACCCAGCGGGTTGGAGTTGAACGTGGAGTGGGTGGAGCCCGGCGGGAAGATGGTCGGGTTGATCAGCTCCTCGCGTGCCCACAGGCCGGACAGCGGATTGAGGCCGTTGGTGAGCGCCTTGCCGAACACTACGATGTCCGGCGTCACGCCGAAGTTCTCGATCGACCACAGCTTGCCAGTGCGCCAGAAGCCCATCTGGATCTCGTCGGACACCATCAGGATGCCGTACTGGTCGAGCACCTTCTTCAGGCCCTTGAAGAAGCCCATCGGCGGGACGACGTAGCCACCGGTGCCCTGGATCGGCTCGACGTAGAACGCGGCGTATTCGCACTGGTTGGTCTTGGGGTCCCACACGCCGTTGTATTCGGTCTCGAACAGGCGCTCGAACTGGCGTACGCAGCTGTCGGAATACTCTTCCGCGGTCATCCCCTTGGGGCGGCGGAACGGATACGGGAACGGCAGGAACATCGCGCGTTCGCCGAAGTGGCCGAAGCGGCGGCGGTAGCGGTAGCTGGAGGTGATCGACGAGGCGCCCAGGGTGCGGCCGTGGTAGCCGCCCTCGAAGGCGAACATCAGGCTCTTGCCGTTCTTGAAGTTGCGCACCAGCTTGAGCGAATCCTCGATCGCCTGCGCGCCGCCCACGTTGAAGTGCACGCGGCCGTCGAGGCCGAACTTCTTCTTCGCATCCAGCGCGATGGTCTTGGCCAGCTCGATGCGGGTCTGGTGCAGGTACTGGCTGGCTACCTGCGGCAGCACGTCGATCTGCCTCTTCAGCGCATCGTTGAGGCGCTTGTTGCCGTAGCCGAAGTTGACCGCCGAGTACCACATCTGCAGATCGAGGAACGGCGTGCCGGCCGTGTCGTACATGTAGCTGCCTTCGCCGTGGCGGAAGATCTTCGGCGGGTCCACGTAATGCACGGTGTCGCCGAAGGAGCTGTACTTGGCCTCGTCGGCGAGCAGTTGCGCGTCGTCGATGAAACCGACGGCGTTCTTGTCGATGATCATGGGTCGGGTTCCGGGGGAACGGTTGCGGAGGGTATTAGGGAGTTCCGGTCAAACCGGCGGGGAGGCCGCTCAGGCCGCTGCCGCCTCGTGATAGCGCGCGTGCTGCGCCAGCGTGCCGTCGAGCAGGCGCGGCAGGTATTCCAGCGCATCCTCGAAGCCGGTGATCGGCATGTAGGGGATGCCGGCGGCGCGGCAGTGCTCGATCAGGCGGTGCTTGGCGAACACGAAGTCCACACGGTCGGCGGCGCAGAAGTCCGATGCACCGTCGCCGATCAGCAGGGTCTTCGCGCCCGTGGTGCGGGCCTGCGCCACGCAGGCGCACTTGCAGGTGCCGCTGCGGCAGCCCTCGGCCTGGAATGGCGAGGTGAGCTGCCACTGCTTCGGCGGCGTGGCCGGCGCCAGGTGGTTGGCTGCCAGCGGCAGGTCGTCCAGGCCGTAGCGGCCGAGGATCTGGTGGATCGCGTAATCGAGGCCGTCGCTGACGATGCGGATCGGCACGTTGAGCTCGCGGGCCTTCGCCACGAAGCCCGGGAAGGCATGGTCGATCCACAGCTCGCGCAGGTGCTCGTCCAGCTCGGCGCGGGTCATCTGCAGCAGTTCGACCTGGCCGGCCATGCACTCGCGCGAGCCGATGCGACCGGCGCGCCAGTCCTGCTCCAGCACTTCCCAGCCCGGGCGGCCAAAACGGTCGAGCAGCGAGTCGATCACGTCTTCGACGGAGATGGTGCCGTCGAAATCGCAGAGGATGGTCCAGCCGGAAACGGGCATCAGTGGCGCACTCACAGCAGTCATGGATGCCACGGTAGGCAAGCTGCCTTTCGGCGCCCTTTCCCCCTGACCGCCAGCGGGGCGCGAACCAAACCGCGGCTGAGCGCACATCCGGCCTTTGACAACCGGACGGGCGGACGACCGTTAAGCTGACCCGGTTCCCTCGTTGCTCCCGCCCGATGCCCTTCGCCCGTTCGCGCCTGCTGCCCGCCCTGTTGTGTCTGTCTTTGCCATTCTCAGCCATGGCCGACACCGGCGACACGACGATGCTGGCAGTCGGTGCCGGCATGCAGCGCATGCCCGGCTGGGCCGGTGCACGCACCCACCGCGACGACCCGATCCCGTTTGTGGACATCGACTTGCCGCAGTACGGCTTCAGTTTGTCCACCGACGACGGCTTGCAGTGGGACCTGATCCGTGACGCGCACCTGCACGGCGGTCTCTATGGCAATTTCCAGTGGGGCCGCGACCGCGACGACCTCCACGCGCTGGCCGGCAAAATCCCCTCGCTGGCGTCGCGCGCCACCGGCGGCGGCTATCTGGAGTGGGACTTCAACCCGCAACTCGACGCCGGCATGCACCTCAGCCACGACGTCAGTGGCGCCGGCGCCTACCTGGAGTTCTATGCGGAGTGGGACCCGCCCAAGCTGGGCCTGCTGGAACAGTCGCTGCGTTTGCGCTGGCAATCGATGAACGGCGCAGCGATGCGGCGCTTCTTCGGTGTCACGCCTGGCTCGGCGCAGGCACTGGGCGTGCCGGTATGGCAGCCGGGCGGCGGCAGCCAGCTCGCCACGCTGGAGTACGACCTGTTCGTGCCGACCAGCAAGCACACCGGCCTGGCCGCCTCGCTGGAATACGGCTACCTGCTCGGCAACGCTGCCGCCAGCCCGCTGGTGCGCCAGTACGGCTCGCGCAGCCAGCTCACCGAATCACTGGCCTTCGTCTACCATTTTTGACGGCCGCCGCGGCACCCGCAGTACCACGGCCAACATCACCAGATGCGCCACGATGGAGAGACCGGCGCCACCGTGGGCGTCGCGCAGTTCCACCGGCACCAGCGCCGCCTGCAGGCCGTTGCCCAGATTCCAGCCCCAGTGCAACCCCAGTGCCGCCCACAGGCTGCCACTGCGCCACAACGCCGCCGCGTAAGGCAAGCCGAAGGCGAACAGCAGCAGCCATTCCATTGGCCCGTTGCCCAGCCGGTAGATGTGATTGAGCACGAAGATCCCGGCGGAGACGGGCACGAACAGCATGCCGCTGCGCCAGCGGATGCCGGTTGCGCGATACCAGAAACCGCGCGTGAGAATGTCCTCGGCCAGCGAGGGCACGAAAGTGGCGAGCAACAGCATCGGCAGGGCCGGCAACAGGCTGACCGGCGCATCCGCAGGCGTCTGCGCATCCGGCACGTACACGCCAAGCCGCAGCCCCAGCCACACCGCGCCGAACTTCGCCAGCACGGTCAGCAGCAAACCGACCGGCAACCACCGCCATCCACCGCCGTCCAGCGCATACGCGCCAAAGCCGCGCCAGCCCAGCCAGAGCGACAACGGCCACGCCGCCAATACGCTGGCCGTCATCAGCACATCGCGCACCAGCGTGTTGTGCAGCCAGTGTGTACCCACGCCCTCGGCGGACTGGTAAAGCAGCCACAGGATCGCGAACGCCGGCACCATACGCCACGCATGTTTCATCGCTTCCCCTTCGCCGGACCACGCATCATGGCGAGGCCGCGGCCGTCAACGGTCGTCGCGGGTCCAGATCGCGCCCTCTTCCTCGCGCACCGGGAAGCTGGCCACCGGCTCCACCGCGGGCGGACGCGTCACCGCGCCGCTGCGCAGGTCGAAGCGCGCGCCGTGGCGCGGGCACTCCACCTCGAAGCCGAGTACCTCGCCACCGGCGAGGTCGCCACCGTCGTGGGTGCAGACATCCTCGATCGCGTAGAGGTCACCATCGATGTTGTACACCGCGATCGGCGTGTCGCCATCGAACACCACCTTGAACTCGCCCGGCAACACTTCGCTGCGCGTGCCGACGCGCACCCAACCCTCGCCCGCCAGGCTCATGCCGGCACCCCGGCGAGTTCCTTGCGCAACACCTCGAAGCGAAGATCGTCGCGGCGCGGTATGCCGAAACGCTCGTCGCCGTAGGGGAACGGCTGGTATTCGCCGGTGCGGCGATAGCCGCGGCGCTCGTACCAGGCGATCAGCTCCGCACGCTGCACGATCACCGTCATGTGCATCGCGCGGCACTGCCACGACTCGCGCACGATGCGTTCGGCCTCGGCCAGCATCGCCTTGCCGAGGCCGCCGCCCTGCTGTGCCGGATCGACCGCGAACATGCCGAAGTAGCCGGAATCGCCACGCCGCTCGATGTGGCAGCTGGCCAGCAGCACGCCGTCGCGCTCGGCCAGCAGGAGCATGCTGCCGGGCTGGTCAAGCAGTGCCGAGACGCCGGCGGCGTCGGTGCGCTGGCCGTCCAGCAGGTCGGATTCGGTGGTCCAGCCGCGGCGGCCGGAATCGCCGCGGTAGGCGGATTCGACCAGGGCCACGATGGCGGGGACGTCGGCCGGGGTGGCCGGGCGGAAAACGGGGTGGGTCGGTTCGGACATGCGCGGATAGTAGATGCTCGCCGCCAGGGCTGGCGACCGTGGCCATCGTCGCCGCCATGCGGTCGCGCATCCATGACCCAAGTCACTGCAGCCACCCCGCTGGCGTGCCCTGGCCCGCGGTTTCGCAAATTCTCTCACCCGCGCGCCGGCCTCAGCACTCCTGGGACCGCCTGCATGCCGCATCGCGGCACCGGCGGGATGAGGGAGCAAATCGGATCCTTTCAAAAAGTGGCCGCGTCGCGATCCGTTTCCGGCCCCCGGATCGTCCTTGGTGTGTCCCCAACAGAAGGAGGCATGCCATGTCCGACAAATCCGTTGTCCTGATCAACCTGCTGAAGACCGAACCCGGCAAGCAGCAGGCACTGATCGCGATCCTGAAACAGAACATCGATAGCGTGATCCGCACGCTCCACGGCTGGAGGACGACCCGGCTGATCGCAGCCGCGGATGGGGCCTGCGTCGTGATTTACTCCGAATGGGAGAGCCCCGCCGCCGTCGAGGCCATGCGCAACGATCCGCGCATGAAGGCCTACTTCCCGAAGATCGCCGAGCTGGCGAGCCTGGATTCGGTCATCGGCTCGACGGTGGCGAACGAAGCCCGTTGAACGCGCCTGCCAGAACCCGCGTCACGCAAGCCAACGAGGAGAGCCGCCGTGGCCAGGATGTTGGTGATCTACCGTACACCGAAGGACGCCGAGGCGTTCGACCGCCATTACTTCGATGTCCACGTGCCGCTCGCCTGGAAGATTCCAGGCCTGAGGAGATACGAGGTGAGCGACGGCCGCATCGCGACGCCGGTGGGCGCTTCCAGCGTCCACCGGATAGGTACCCTGCATTTCGACGACCTCGCGGCGATCGAAAAGGCATTCGCAAGCCCGGAGGGGCGGGCCGCCGGGGCGGATCGCCGGCTTTTCGCCCCCGACGACTCGGGTGTCCAGATGTTTCTTTTCGCCAGCAGGGACGTTTGAGCAACCCCGCGACGGCAACAAACCAGGAGAGCCCATCCATGTCGGCAAGCAAGACGGTTTTTGTCCTGGTCCACGGCGGTTGGCACAACCGATCGGCGTGGGGCCGCGTTGCACCCCTGCTCGAAGCCGGCGGCTTCGAGGCCCTGACGCTGGATCTCCCCGGTGCCGGGGCTCATGCAGTCGCGCCGATATCGGTGGATCGCACGCCGTTCGACCCCGTCGCGTTCGCCACCGAGCGGTCGCCAAACGCCGGCGTGACGCAAGAGCAGCGGACACAGGCGGTCGTCGCACTGGTGAAGGAGGCCGCCTCGCGGGGCAAGGTCGTGCTGGTCGGGCATTCGGCCGGCGGCATGACGATTTCGGCGGTAGCCGAGCAGGTGCCGGCGCTGCTGCACGCGGTGGTGTACCTCGCCGGCTTCATGGTGCCAAACGGCATGACCCTGCTCGAAATGCTCCAGCACGAAACGCTGTCTTCAGCACTGGCGCCGCGGCTGTTCGTGGGCAACCCCGCCACCCTAGGCGCCACCCGGATTCATCCCGGTTCGACCGACCCCGCCTACCGGGCGCTGCTCAAGGCCGCGTTCTACCACGATGTGACCGCTGCGGATTTCACGCACGCCGCATCACAGCTCCATTGCGACGAATCGAACGCTGGCGCGTTAGCGCCATCGGCGGTCACCCGGGGGCGGTTCGGCTCGGTGCCGCGCCACTACATCCGCTGCACGCAGGATTGCGCCGTCCCCCTGACCGGCCAGGATCACATGATTGCGGCGATGGACGCCGCCATCGGCAACAAGACGACCACCCATACCCTGGAGAGCAGCCACTCGCCCTTTCTGTCGCAACCGGCCGCCCTCGCGCGGATACTCGCCGACATCCCGTCCCTGGGCCGCCAGTTCGCACCGACACAGCAGGTTCCAGCATGAACACGGACGCATTCGAGGATCACCTGAAAGCGCTGCGGCCACGCCTGCATCGCTACTGCGCACGCATGACCGGATCGGCGATCGATGGCGAGGACGTATTGCAGGACGCCCTGGTCAAGGCCGTGCAGGCCCGGAGCCAGGGCGCCGCGGTGGACAACCTCGAAGGCTGGCTGTTCCGCATAGCCCACAACGCGAGCCTCGATTTCCTGCGCGTCCGATCGCGGGGCACGGTCGTCCCACCCACCGAGGATATCGAGGCGACACCGATGCCCGAGGCGGACATCGTCGCGGTCAGCTTCCAGACGTTCCTGCGGCTGCCCGAACTCCAGCGCTGCGCGGTGATCCTCAAGGACGTCCTTGGCCACTCGGTCGACGAGATCGCAGGCATCGCCCAGTGCTCTCCCGCAGCCGCCAAGTCGGCGCTGCAGCGCGGGCGCGCCGCGCTGCGCCAACTCGCGCAGTCACCCGAAGATGCCCTGCTGCCGCTGATGTCCGATGCTGCCCGGGGGAAGATCGCCGCCTACGTGGATCTGTTCCGGAGCGGCGACTTCGATGCGATCCGCGCCATGCTCGCCGACGACGTGAAGCTCGAACTGGTGAACCGGCTGCAACTGGACGGACGCGGCAACGTCGCTCCGTATTTCACCCGTTATGCGGAAGTGACGAAATGGCGGTTCGCCCTCGGCGCAGTCGAAGGACAACCCGTCATGCTGGTCTTCGACAGCTCCGGCCCGATGGAGCGTCCCGCGCATTTCGTCCAGATCGACTGGGCGGAAAACCGGATCACCCGGATCAGGGACTTTCTGTTCGCTCCGTATGTGCTCGAAGCCATCGACTGGGTGAGGCTTGATCATGGGAGCGGCGAGGTGGCGCATTGAGCACCGGAGGGAGCGGCAAGGCAGGCCACGACGACCCGGAGGGCGAAGCGCGGGATGCGGCGAGCCACCCTTAGGTCGGTCCACGCCTCTCTACTCCGCCAGATACGCAAAACGCCCCACTCGGGGGCGTTTTGCGTATCTGGCGGAGAGAGAGGGATTCGAACCCTCGATAAGGCTTTTGACCCTATACTCCCTTAGCAGGGGAGCCCCTTCGGCCACTCGGGCATCTCTCCGGATTTGTGGTGCTGCGGCAGGGTCGGCAAGGATAACCGCCGACCGGCTTGAGGTAAAGCCTGGATGCCGCGATCAGTGCTCGTCGCCGCCGGAGGTGGAGCCGCCGCCCGCTTCGTGCTCGCCCTTGATGCGCTGGTAGATTTCCTCGCGATGCACGGCAACGTTCTTCGGCGCGTTGATGCCGATGCGCACCTGGTTGCCTTTCACGCCCAGAACGGTGACGGTCACCTCGTCGCCGATCATCAGGGTCTCGCCAACCCTGCGGGTCAGAATCAACATGGTTACTACTCCATTAATTCCTGGTTCCAGACCGCGGCGACGGTGCCTCACCCCTGAGCGTCCATCACCGCGGTTCGACGATCGACCCGTCGAAGGCCCTACCGCCTTCCCGGCTCTCCATCCAGCTACCTGTCGCGACAACCGCTTGGTCATGCGCGGCAGGCGCCCATCGGTATTCAGTCGATACTAGCGAGCAACCCGCATCGGCGCAATGCGCACAGGCATGGCCTGTCGCAGGGATTGTGGTTGACGTCAGGTTCGGGCCGACAACTGGTCGGCAATCCAGGACGGCAGGCCCGCCAGGATCGCTGCCAGTTCGGGCGCGTCCGTGCCGCCGCCCTGCGCCATGTCGGGGCGACCGCCACCCTTGCCGTCGATCTGCTTCGCCACATGCGACACCACGTCACCCGCCTTGACGCGGCCCAGTGCACGGCCGTGCACGCCAGCGATCAGCGATACGCGGCCATCCGCGGCGCCCGCCAGCAGGATCACGCAGTCGCCCAGCTGCTGCTTGAGCTGGTCCACGCTGTCGCGCAACGCCTTGGCATCCAGCCCTTCCAGGCGCGCGGCGACCATCTTGATGCCGTCCACGTCGTGCGCGCTGCCGGCCAGTTCGGCGGTGGCGTTGCCGGCGGCCTTCGCGCGCAGCGATTCCAGTTCGCGTTCCAGCTTCTTCTGCTTGTCGAACAGCTGGCGCAGCTTGTCGACGGCGTCGTCGCCGGCGCTGGAAAGCAGCTGCGACAGCTCGCCAAGGCGACGCTCCTCGCCGGCCACGTAGGCCAGCGCACCGGCGCCGGTGACCGCCTCGATGCGGCGCACGCCGGAGGCCACACCGGACTCGGCGACGATCTTGAACAGGCCGATGTCGCCGGTGCGGACCACGTGGGTGCCGCCGCAGAGTTCCGTCGAGAAATCGCCCATCTTCAGTACGCGCACCTCGTCGCCGTACTTCTCGCCGAACAGCGCCATTGCGCCGAAGGCGATCGCGTCGTCGTAAGCCATGTGGCGCACGTCGGCCTGCGCGTTGCGGCGCACCTCGGCGTTCACCATGGCCTCCACTTCGGCCAGCTCCTCGCGGCTCACCGGCTTGTGGTGGGCGAAGTCGAAGCGCAGGCGATCGGGCGCCACCAATGAACCCTTCTGGGTGACGTGGGTGCCCAGCACCTTGCGCAGCGCAGCGTGCAACAGGTGGGTGGCGGAATGGTTGAGCACGATGGCCTGGCGGCGCGCGGCGTCGACCTGCGCATCCACCACGTCGCCGGACTTCAGCGGCTGCGCACCATGCCAGGTGCCGGCATGGCCGAAGAACACGCCGCCCATCTTCAGCGTGTCGGCCACGGCGAAGCGACCCGCACCGTCGGACAGCGTGCCGGTGTCACCCACCTGGCCGCCGGACTCGGCGTAGAACGGCGTGCGTTCGAGGATCACGTAGCCCTGCTCGCCCTCGCCGAGCTGCGGCACCTCGCGGCCGTCGCGCACGATGCCCAGCACTTTGCAGCCGGTCGCCGCCAGCGCCTCGTAACCGAGGAACGCGGTGGGCGCGAGCTGGCTGGCGAGCTCCGCCGGCATCTGGCCCCTGGCCTCGAACTTGCCCGCGGCGCGGGCACGCTCGCGCTGCTCGTTCATGGCCTCCTCGAAGCCGGCCATGTCCACGGCGAGGCCGCGCTCGCGCGCGATGTCGGCGGTGAGATCGACCGGGAAGCCGTAGGTGTCGTAGAGGCGGAACGCGTCCTCCCCCGCGATGGTCTTGCCGGCAAGCCTGCCGGTCACCTCGTCGAACACGCGCATGCCGTGCTCCAGCGTCTCGCCGAAGCGCTGCTCCTCGGTGCGCAGCGCATCTTCCACGAAACCCTGCTTCTGTTTCAGGTCGGGATAGGCCTCGCCCATCTCCTCGACCAGCGGCTGCACCATCTTCCAGAAGAAATCGCCGCGCACCCCCAGCATCCAACCATGGCGCAAAGCGCGGCGGATGATGCGGCGGAGCACGTAGCCGCGGCCTTCGTTGGAGGGCAGCACGCCGTCGACGATCAGGAACGAGCAGGCGCGCACGTGGTCGGCGATCACCCGCAGCGACTGGTTGGCGAGGTCCTTCGTGGCGGTGAGCCCGGCCGCCACCTCGACAAGGTGCCGGAACAGGTCGATCTCGTAGTTGGAATGCACGTGCTGCAGCACGGCGGCAAGGCGCTCCAGGCCCATGCCGGTATCCACGCAAGGCGCGGGCAGCGGCGACAGCGTGCCGTCCGGCGCGCGGTCGAACTGCATGAACACCAGGTTCCAGATCTCGATGTAGCGGTCGCCATCCTCGTCGGGCGAGCCGGGCGGGCCGCCGGCCACGCCGGGGCCGTGGTCGTAGAAGATCTCGGTGCAGGGGCCGCAAGGGCCGGTGTCGGCCATCTGCCAGAAGTTGTCCGAGGCGAACGGTGCGCCCTTGTTGTCGCCGATGCGCACGATGCGCTCGACCGGCACGCCGACCTGCTGGTGCCAGATATCGAAGGCTTCGTCGTCGGTGTGGTAGACGGTGACCCACAGCCTATCGGCCGGCAGCTTGAACACGCCGGTCAGCAGCTCCCACGCCCAGGTGATCGCCTCGCGCTTGAAGTAGTCGCCGAACGACCAGTTGCCCAGCATCTCGAAGAACGTGTGGTGGCGGGCGGTGTAGCCCACCTGGTCCAGGTCGTTGTGCTTGCCGCCGGCACGCAGGCAGCGCTGCACGTCGGCCGCACGCACGTAGGGCAGCTTTTCGCTGCCCAGGAACACGTTCTTGAACGGCACCATGCCCGAGTTGGTGAACAACAGGGTCGGATCGCTGGCGGGCACCAGCGAGGCGGACGGCACGATGGTGTGACCCTTCGCGCGGAAGAAGTCGAGGAAGGCGGAGCGGATGTCGGCGGTTTTCATGCGTGGCGGCGATGGCTGCGGGAGGCACGCCGCTACTCCGCCGCGATCAGTCTTCCTCGTCGGCCTCGTCCACTTCGGCGTGGGTTGCGTATCTTACCGTGGCGGCGGCAAAGCCGCGGCGCAGGAGGAATTGTGCCCGTTTGCCCTGCTCGACGCGATCCGTGGCGGGCTTGCCGCCGTAACGGCGACGCAACTGGGCGGCGGCGCTGGCGCCCCAATCCACTTCGGCCTCGTCGAGCAGGCGACGGACGGTCGCATCCGCAAGGCCGTGGGTTTTCAGTTCCATGCGGATGCGCAAGGGGCCGTAGCCTTGCGCGGCGCGGTTGCGCAGGAGCATCCCGGCAAAGCGTTCGTCGTCCTGGTAGTGCTGCTCGCTGAGCCTGGCCACGGCTTCATCGGCTTCGTTGGCGGCGTAGCCGCCCCGGTCGAGCTTGCGGCGCAGCTCGCGCTTCGATTGCTCGCGGCGCGCGAGCAGCCCAAGCGCCTTGTCGTAGGCGCCGGGGCGGGGTTTGCCGGAGTCGTCGTCGCGGCGTTTCATGCAGAAGCCCTGCTCCACTTCAACCCTCCCCTGCGCACAGGGAAGGGAATGGAGCGGCGGACTGTCACGCCTCTTCCAGCGCTTCCTCGGACGCCGGGGCGGCCTTGCCGGCGCCGCCCACCAGCAGGCGGGCGCGCAGCTCGCTGTCGATCTCGTTGGCAACGGCGGGGTTGTCGCGCAGGAATTGACGCACGTTTTCCTTGCCCTGGCCGATGCGGTCGCCCTTGTAGCTGTACCAGGCGCCGGACTTGTCGATCAGGTTCTGCGCCACGCCCAGCTCGATGATCTCGCCTTCGCGCGAGGTGCCCTCGCCGTAGAGGATCTCGAACTCTGCCTGGCGGAACGGCGGCGCCACCTTGTTCTTCACCACCTTGACGCGGGTTTCCGAACCGATGACTTCCTCGCCCTTCTTCACCGCGCCGATGCGGCGGATATCCAGGCGCACCGAGGCATAGAACTTCAGCGCGTTGCCGCCGGTGGTGGTCTCGGGGCTGCCGAACATCACGCCGATCTTCATGCGGATCTGGTTGATGAAGATCACCAGGCAGTTCGACTTCTTGATGTTGGCGGTGAGCTTGCGCAGCGCCTGGCTCATCAGGCGGGCGTGCAGGCCGACGTGGGAGTCTCCCATCTCGCCCTCGATTTCTGCCTTGGGGGTGAGCGCGGCCACCGAGTCCACCACTACCACGTCCACTGCGCCGGAGCGCACCAGCATGTCGGCGATCTCCAGCGCCTGCTCGCCGGTGTCGGGCTGCGAGACCAGCAGATCGTCCACGTTCACGCCGAGCTTGGCGGCGTAGCTGGGATCGAGCGCGTGCTCGGCATCGACGAAGGCCGCGGTGCCGCCGTTTTTCTGGCAGTTCGCGATCACCTGCAGGGTGAGCGTGGTCTTGCCCGAGGATTCCGGGCCGTAGATCTCGATCACGCGGCCGCGCGGCAGGCCGCCCACGCCCAACGCGATGTCCAGGCCCAGCGAACCGGTGGACACGGTCTCGATCGCCTCGTTGGTGCGATCGCCCATGCGCATCACGGCCCCCTTGCCGAACTGCTTTTCAATCTGGCCGAGGGCGGAGGCGAGCGCCTTGCGCTTGTTGTCATCCATCGTCTTGGTTCCGGTTGGGCTGTGATTGGAGGGCATGATGCCCGGCTCGCGTCTCACGGGCTGCGATCAGCGACGAACCCCGAGTATCCCACAGCGGTCAAGCCACCCGGCCGGCCGGTGGCGCCTCATTCCGTCAGGGTTTTCCGCAGGCCGGCGAGGGCCGCGGCCACGGTCTGCCGACGCACCGCCTCGCGGTCGCCGGCGAAATGGAACAGCTGCGCGTGGGCGTAGCCGCCGCGGCGCTTCCAGCCGATCCACACAGTGCCCACCGGCTTGCCCGGCGTGCCGCCACTGGGGCCGGCGATCCCGGTGACCGCCACCGCCACGCCGGCACCGAAGCGGGCCAGCGCACCGGAGACCATCTCCAGCACGGTCTCCTCGCTCACCGCGCCGGTGTGTTCCAGCGTGCGCGGGTCCACGCCGAGCAACGCCTGCTTCGCCTCGTAGCTGTAGGTGACCACGCCGGCGTCGAACCACGCCGAACTGCCCGGCAAGTCGGTGAGCGTCTTGGCGATCCAGCCGCCGGTGCAGGATTCGGCCGTGACCAGCATCAGGCGGTGGCGCAGCGTCTCCTCCGCCACTGCCCGCGCCAGCACGTGCAATTCGGCATCGGTAGGAACAGACGACGACTCCATGCGAGACTCCCGACCTTAGAAGCCGGCACGTTAACGCGGATCGGCCATCCTGTTCCACCCGCGCGCAGCCACGCATGACCCACGACGATCTCTCCCTGCACACGCCCCTGATGCGCCAGTACCTCACCGCCAAGGCGGCGCATCCCGACGTGCTGCTGTTCTTCCGCATGGGCGATTTCTACGAGCTGTTCTACGACGACGCGCGCAAGGCGGCACGGCTGCTGGACATCACGCTGACCCAGCGCGGGCAGTCGGCAGGCGCTCCGATCCCGATGGCGGGCGTGCCCTACCACGCGGTGGAGAACTACCTGGCAAAACTGGTGCGGCTGGGCGAATCGGTGGCGATCTGCGAACAGATCGGCGACCCGGCGCTGGCCAAGGGCATCGTCGAGCGCAAGGTGGTGCGCGTGGTTACGCCGGGCACGGTCACCGACGCCGCGCTGCTGGAGGAGCGCCGCGACAACCTGCTGCTGGCGATCGGTGCCGGTGCGAAGGAAGGCTATGGCCTCGCCTGGGTGGACCTCTCCAGCGGCCGCTTCCTGCTCAGCGAGGTGCCGCACGCCGAGGCGCTGGCGGCGGAACTCGCGCGCCTGCAGCCCGCCGAGACCCTCGTGGACGAAAGCGCGGCCTGGCCGAAACTGGTCGCCGCACTGCCCGGTCTGCGCAAGCGGCCACCGTGGCATTTCGAGACCGATGCGGCACGTCGCGAACTCAACCGCTTCTTCGGCACGCGCGACCTCGCCGGCTTCGGGGTGGACGGCCTGCCGCTGGCGATCGGCGCGGCCGGCTGCCTGCTCGGCTACGTTGAGGAAACTCAGAAGAGCGCGCTGCCGCACCTGAGTGGCATGGCGGTGGAATCGGCGAGCGAAACCATCGCGCTGGATGCCGCGACACGCCGCAACCTCGAACTGGACACCCACCCGAGCGGCCGCACCGAACATACCTTGCTCGGCGTGCTGGACGAGACCGTGACGCCGATGGGCGCGCGCCTGCTGCGCCGCTGGCTGAACCGGCCGCTGCGTTCGCGCGAGGTGCTGCGCGGCCGCCACCAGGCCATCGGTGCCTTGATCGACAACCGCCGCTATGAAGCACTGCGTGAGCAATTGCGCGGCATCGGCGACCTGGAGCGCATCCTTGCCCGCGTGGCATTGCGTTCGGCGCGGCCGCGCGATCTGTCCACGCTGCGCGATGGTCTTCTGGCGGCGCCGAAACTGCGCAAGTGCATCGCAGATCTGGATAGCCCGCTGCTGCACTCGCTGGTCGAACGCATCGGCGACCACGCCGACAGCACCGACCTGCTCGCCCGCGCCATCGTGCCGCAGCCGCCGGTGCTACAGCGCGACGGCGGCGTCATCAGCGACGGCTACGACGCCGAGTTGGACGAGTTGCGCCGGCTTTCCACCCACGCCGACCAGTACCTTGTCGAACTGGAGGAACGCGAGAAGGCCGCCAGCGGCATTTCTACGCTCAAGGTGGGCTACAACCGCGTGCACGGCTACTACATCGAGATCAGCAAGGCGCAATCGGACAAGGCGCCGACCCACTACACGCGCCGCCAGACCACAAAGAACGCCGAGCGCTACATCACCGAAGAGCTCAAACAGTTCGAGGACAAGGTGCTCAGCGCGAAGGAGCGCTCGCTGATGCGCGAGCGCGCGCTGTACGAGGCACTGCTGGATACGCTCACCGAAAAGCTCGAGCCGCTGAAGCAGGCCGCCGCCGCCATCGCCGAACTCGACGTGCTGGCCACCCTCGCCGAGCGCGCCGGGACACTGGACTGGAGCGCGCCCGAACTCGCCGACGAAGCCGGCATCGCCATCGAACGCGGCCGCCATCCGGTGGTGGAAAAGGTGCGCGAGGAACCGTTCGAGCCGAACGACCTGATGCTGGACGACACCCGCCGCATGCTGGTGATCACCGGCCCGAACATGGGCGGCAAATCCACCTACATGCGGCAGAACGCGCTGATCGTGCTGCTCGCCCACATCGGCAGCTACGTGCCGGCCAGCCGCGCCGTGATCGGACCGGTCGACCGCATCTTCACCCGCATCGGCGCCGGCGACGACCTCTCGCGCGGCCAATCCACCTTTATGGTGGAGATGAGCGAGACCGCCAACATCCTGCACAACGCCACCGAGCACAGCCTGGTGCTGATGGACGAGGTGGGACGCGGCACCAGCACCTACGACGGCCTGGCGCTGGCGCGGGCGGCGGCGGTGCACCTGGCCACGGCGAGCCGGGCCTTCACCCTGTTCGCCACCCACTACTTCGAACTGACCGAACTCGCCGGCGAGTACCTCGGTATCGCCAACGTGCACCTGGACGCCGTGGAGTACGGCGAGCAACTGGTGTTCATGCATGCGGTGAAGGACGGCCCCGCCAACCGCAGCTTCGGCCTGCAGGTGGCGGCGCTGGCCGGGTTGCCGAAGGCGGTGATCGCCGACGCGCGCCGCACGCTGGCGGAACTGGAGCGCGGCATGTTCGCGCATGCCGTCACGCCGGCGCCCACTGCCGACGCCTCGCCGCAACTGGGGCTGTTTGCGCCGCCCGCGCCATCGGCGGTGGAGCATGCGCTGGACGCCATCGACCCCGACGCGCTGAGCCCGCGCGAGGCGTTGGACGCGCTATACCGGCTGAAGTCGCTGCGCTGACCGCCGCCCGGCGCATCCGGCCGCCGGCCCACGCCGCAATGAAAAGCCTCCCCGCGCGTGCGGGGAGGCTCCAACGCGTCCGGCCGTTCGCGCGCCGGATCAACGCACGCGCTGGCGACGGATCTGGTGGCTGTCCCGGTTCAGCGACTTGTTGAGGTTGCGCTTTTCCTTCTTGGTGAGATGGCCGTGGTGCTTCGCCTCGTCGGCGCTCTCCCGTGCCGCGATGTTGTTGTCGCGGGTTTCGTCGCGCGTGACCTGCTTGGCGTTGAGCTGGCCATCCTTCACGCCCGTCTGGATCCGGTCCTGCTGGTTTTCCAGTCGGTTGTTGACCTCGTTGACGCGGGGATGCCCCGGGACGCTGGTCTGTGGCGCGGCCTGGGCCATCGCGACACCCGAGGCGAACACGGCAGACACCAGCAGACCCATCAAGCCGTTGCGGAACGTCGTCTTTGCATTCATGAGCAGGAACCTCGTCGATAGTTGGCGGGCTGAATCAGTTCTGGAAGAAACCACACCGTGCACGCCAGGAGGTCGCATCCGCACATCCCGACCAGCGGCCGCAGGCCGGGTCATCCGCGCTGGACATTTCGCCCCCCCCCGGAGCAACGATCCGTATCGTCGCTTGTCTGACTGGCACGGGACGAAGAACGGCATCCCGCGCATCGAGTTGACCGCCGCGGTAACGCTGGTGACCGCATCAGTTCAGCCGTGATTTAGGTGTGCGCCATTCCCGAATACGCGCGGGCGTGATGCCGGCGCGCTGGCGATGCAGGAAGCAACGGCCGAAGGTGAAGGGGCTACGCGGAAGCCGACGGCGGCGGCTCGTCCGGCTCCGGCGGCAAGCTAGGCGCGGCATGGGCTTCGTCCGGCATCGCGATGTCGGGAATCGCGTCCCACTCGGCCTGGCTCACCCCGGCCGGCAGCCGGCCCGGCTCGGCCGGCGCGCGTGCCGTCAGGCGGCCCGTCAGAACCAGTTGCTGGATGCGCTCGAATACCTCGGCGCGGCCAAACGGCTTCTTCATGAAATCGTCGGCGCCGTAGCGCTGCACGTAGAACTGCTCGGTAGCCTGCACATTGCCGCTGATCATCACAATCGGGATGTGTGCGGTCAGCGGGTCGTGCCGCAGCTTGCGCAATACCGCGAAGCCAGACAGGCCAGGCAGCACGATGTCGAGAAAGACCAGGTCGGGCCGTTCGTCGCGCGCCAGTTCGAGCGCGCTCTCGCCGTCGGCCGCCTTGAGCACCTCGTAGCCGTCCTGGCCGAGCATTTTGCCCAGCACGGCGCGTATCGTCGCCGAGTCGTCCACCACCAGCACCCGGGTGCTGGTCGCCGCACGCACCCGCGGCTCGCTGTGGCGGCGCTCGCCGCCGGCCACCAGGCGCTTCAACAAACCGAAACCGGCCATCCCCTGCCCCCCGCCGGCGAAGGCGCCCGCGCCGGCGCAGTTTCCGTGCCAGCGCGGACGGACGCAAGCAGGACGGTTCACGCCTCAGGCGGCCGCGGCCGGTAACAGAGCAGCATGTTGCCGTTGCCGAAGCGACGCGACTCGGCGAGACGCAACTCCATGCCGTGCCCGAGGCCACCGAACAGCGGCTTGCCGCGCCGGCCCAGCACCACCGGGATGAACACCAGCTGGTATTCGTCGATCAGCCCGGTCGGCGCCAGCGCGGCCACCAGTTCGCCGCTGCCGAGGATCACCAGGTCGGCGCCCGGGCTGCGCTTCAGCTCCTGCAGACGCGACGCCGCGTCGCCCTGCAGCACCGTCGTGTTGTTCCACGCGGCCTCGTGCAAGGTGCGCGAGCAAACGTACTTCGGCATCGCGTTCATCGCTTCGGCCACCTGCGGTTCGTTCTGCGCGGCCGCCGGCGTGGGCCACCAGGACGCCATCATCTCGTAGGTGCGACGCCCGAACACCAGCTCGCCGCCGCTGCCAGCGTTGCCCGCCACGAAGGCATCCCATTCCGCATCGCGTTCGCGCCGGTGGGTCCAGCCGAAATCGCCGTCCGTGCTGGCATAGCAGCCGTCCAGGGTCAACATTTCAAAGGCAATCAGTCTGCGCATGATCCCGGCTCCCGTGCGTGGTCAGGCGGCGGCGCTGGCGGCAGGCGCCTGCGGGAACGGATCGCGCCATGCCGGCAGCGCCTGCAATTGTCGGTGCCAGCGCGCCACGTGCTCGAAACCGTCCAGCGGCAGCTGCGCCTCCCGAGCCCAGCCCAGCGGAGTGGACACGGCGAAATCCGCCACGCCCAGCCGGTCGTCCACCAGCCACTCATGCGCGGCCAGGTGCGAATCGAGGACCGCCGCGAACTGCCGGAAGAACCTGCCCGCCTCCGCCACCGCGGCCGCATCGGCGTCACCCATGCCCAGCAGGGGCTTGATCAGGTGCTCGAAAAACAGCGTGCCGCCGTGCCGCGAGAAATGCGCTTGGTTCCACGAAAGCCAGCGTAACGCGTCGACCTGCGACGCCGGCGCGGACGGCCACAGATCCGAGCCGGCCCTGTTCGCCAGGTGCACCATGATCGCGTCGGCCTCCCACAGGCGCAGTGCGCCGTCGATCAGCAGCGGCACCTTGCCGTTCGGGTTCAGCGCAAGGTACGGCGGCTGCCGCTGCTCGCCGCGCGCGAGGTCGACGCGTACGTAGTCGACCGGCAACTCCAGGTGCTTCGCCACCGCGCAGGCTTTGCGGGGATTGAAGGTCTCGGCGTAGTACAGCTTCATGGCGCACTCCTCGGTGATGGACGTGCGCAGTCTGCGCCGCATCTACATATGTTCAAGAACATATTCAGCGTCGGCGCTACGCTTGCCGCGACTGCAGGAGAACGCCATGCCGTACAGCGCCGAGCACAAGCAGCAGACCCGCGCGCGCATCGTCGAATGCGCCCGCGTGCTGTTCAACCGCAAGGGTTTCGCCGAGGTCTCGATCGACGAGATCATGGCCGGTGCCGGCCTCACCCGGGGCGGCTTCTACAACCACTTCAAGACCAAGGAAGACCTGTACGTCGAGGCGGTGGCGGCCTACCGGGATTTCAACCCGGTCGAACGCTGGCCGCACCTGGATCTCGATCCCGCGCGTGGCGGCAGCGCGTTCGCCCGCCAGATGGTCGACATCTACCTCTCGCGCGAGCATCTGGACGACATCGACGGCCATTGCCCAATGATCGCCCTACCCTCCGACGTGGCGCGCGCCGGCACGGGCGTGAAACGGGCCTACCACGGACTGCTGGAACGCATGGCCGGCATGCTCGCGCAGGGCTCCGGAGCATCCACCGGCGCGGAGGGCGCACGCCAGCGCGGGCTGGCACTCGCCGCACTGTGCGTGGGCGGCATGGTGCTGGCGCGCACCATCGAGGACGAGGCCTTCCGGGAGGAAATCCGCGCGGCGGCTCGCGCCACGGCGCACGAACTGATCGACTGAGCCGGAGAGACATTCATGCTGCGCCGCGTACGGTCGAGGGCTCGCCCAGGCTCCCGACACCTCACGGTCACGGTGCATTCGGCACTGTTCTAAATTCTGCTCTTCGAGCCGGCATTCGATAACCGCTGCCTATCACCGGCATTGGAACAATCAAATTCAATCAATGGCGGTTGCTGCGTAGATTGTTCCTTCGCCGCCCCGCGTGCTCCGGCTGTGCCCCGCACCCAAGTTGTCCATGGACGGTTCCGTGCAAACCCCAAGGGATCGCCGTGACGATGCGGCACGCCAGTATCGCCACCCCAGGAGAGAGAGACCATGTCAGCCGAAGCGAAGTGCCCCTTCCATCCCGCCGCGACCGGCACCGCCAACCGGGACTGGTGGCCGAACCAGCTGCGTCTCGAGTTGCTGAGCCAGCACTCCGAAAAATCCAGTCCGCTGGACAAAGCGTTCGACTACCGCGCCGAATTCGCGAAGCTCGATTACGCCGCGCTGAAGCAAGACCTGCTGGCCCTGATGACCGATTCGAAGGACTGGTGGCCGGCCGACTTCGGCAGCTACGCCGGTTTGATGATCCGCATGGCCTGGCATAGCGCCGGCACTTACCGCGTCGGCGACGGCCGCGGCGGTGCGGGGCGCGGTCAGCAGCGATTCGCCCCGCTGAACTCCTGGCCCGACAACGTCAGCCTCGACAAGGCACGTCGGCTGTTGTGGCCGGTGAAACAGAAATACGGCCAGAAGATCTCGTGGGCCGACCTGATCGTGCTGGCCGGCAACGTGGCGCTGGAGTCCACCGGATTCCGCACCTTCGGCTTCGCCGCCGGGCGCGAAGACGTATGGGAGCCCGACCAGGACGTGTCCTGGGGCGGCGAGACCGAGTGGCTGGCGCCGAGCGACGCGCCGAACAGCCGCTATTCCCACGGCAAGCCAGGCGAGCGCACGCTCGACAACCCGCTGGGCGCGGTGCAGATGGGGCTGATCTATGTGAACCCGGAAGGCCCGGACGGCAAGCCCGATCCGCTCGCCGCGGCGCACGACATCCGCGAGACCTTCGCGCGCATGGCCATGGACGACGAGGAAACCGTCGCACTGATCGCGGGCGGCCATACCCTGGGCAAGACCCACGGCGCCGCGCCGGCCAGCCACGTCGGCGCCGCCCCGGAGGCCGCTCCGCTCGAAGAGCAGGGTCTCGGCTGGGCCAGCACCTTCGGCAGCGGCGTGGGCAAGGACGCCATCACCTCCGGCCTGGAGGTCACCTGGACGCGCACGCCGGTGCAATGGAGCAACGACTTTTTCAAGTTCCTTTTCGACTTCGAGTGGGAACCGGAAAAGAGCCCCGCCGGCGCACACCAATGGGTCGCCAAGGGCGTCGACGCGATTATTCCGGGACCTTCGCCGGATTCGCCGAAGCGTCGGCCGACCATGCTCACCACCGACCTGTCGCTGCGCTTCGATCCCGCCTACGAAAAGATCTCGCGCCGTTTCCGCGATGACCCGCAGGCGTTCGCCAATGCGTATGCACGCGCGTGGTTCAAGCTGACCCATCGCGACCTCGGTCCCAAGGCGCGTTACCTGGGCCCCGAAGTGCCACAGGAGGACCTGCTCTGGCAGGACCCGTTGCCCGAGGCCACGCACCATCCCAGCGCCGCCGATATCGCCGACCTCAAGGCGAGGATCGCCGGCTCCGGCCTCGGCGTGTCGCAACTGGTTTCGCTGGCCTGGGCCTCGGCCTCCACCTTCCGCGGCGGCGACAAGCGCGGCGGCGCCAACGGCGCGCGAATCCGCCTCGCCCCGCAGAGGGACTGGACGGTCAATGCGCAGGCCATCAAGGCGCTGCCCAAGCTGGAAGACATCCAGCAGGCCTCCGGCAAGGCCTCGCTGGCCGACGTGATCGTGCTGGCCGGCGGCGTGGGTATCGAGATGGCGGCCAAGGCCGCGGGCATCGACGTCGAGGTGCCGTTCTCGCCAGGCCGCGTTGACGCCAGCGCCCAGCAGACCGACGTCGAATCGTTCCGGCACCTGGAGCCTTTCGCCGATGGTTTCCGCAACTACCTCAAGGGCGGATCGAGCGTGCCCGCCGAACACCTGCTGATCGACAAGGCCCAGCTGCTCACGCTGACCGCACCGGAGATGACCGCGCTGGTCGGCGGCCTGCGCGTGCTGGGCGCCAACTACGACGGCAGCCGGCACGGCGTGTTCACCGACCGGCCTGGCGTGCTCAGCACCGATTTCTTCATCAACCTGCTGGACATGGCCATCGAGTGGAAGCCGGCCGGCGACCAGTTCGAGGGCCGGGACCGCAAGAGCGGCGCGATGAAGTACACCGGCACCCGGGTGGACCTGGTGTTTGGGTCGAACTCGGTGCTGCGCGCATTGGCGGAGGTCTACGCCAGCGCCGACGGCAAGGAGAAGTTCGTGCACGATTTCGTGGCGGCCTGGGCCAAGGTGATGAACCTCGACCGGTTCGACCAGGCCTGACCGGCCGGTGCAAGCGAAGAAGCCGGCGCTTGGCGACGCCGGCTTCCTCGCTTTGCGACCCACCCACGCGGGCGCCGGAAAAACTCAGGCCGGCAGCACCTGCACATGCGTTGGCGGTGGCGTCAGCTCGGGTGCAACGGCCGGTGCCACGACCACTCTGCGGCCGGCCAGCCGCCCTGCGCGCACCAGCGCCTCGATGCTGGCCTGCACCTCGACACGGCCGAACGGCTTCTTCATGAAGTCGTCGGCGCCGTAGCGCTGCACGTAGAACTGCTCGGTGGCCTGCGGGTTGCCGCTGATCATCACGATCGGGATGTGCGCCGTGAGCGGGTCGTGGCGCAGCGCACGCAGCACCGCGAAACCGTTGATGCCCGGCAGCACGATGTCGAGGAAGATCAGCTCGGGCAGTTCGGTCTTCGCCAGCTCCAGCGCCCGCTCGCCGTCGGCGGCCTTCTGCACCGCGTAGCCGTCCTGCTCCAGCATGCGGCCCAGCACCGCGCAGATCGTGGGCGAATCGTCCACCACCAGCATGCGCGTGCCCAGTGGCGCCTGCCGCCGGCTGTCCATCGACGGCGCCGACGCGTCGGCGCCGCCCAGCCATCGCTTGAAGAATCCCATGCCGTTCATCGTGAGGCTCCCCGAAGCCATCCCCGTCCAGTAAAGGTCGCGGACTTGGCGCGACCTGTTGTTGCAGGGGATGGTGCGGCAGAACCGCGGCGCAATCTGCGATGCACTGCTCAGAGCCCGCGCGGCAGATGTCGATCACGTCTCATGCCGGTCCTTCAACCGGCGCAGTTCCCTGCGCGCATGCTTGTCGGGCCGCTGGCGCGGCGCCTGCACGCCAACCAGCCGGTGCTGTTCCCGCCTGGCCTCGCGCGCCAGCCGGCTCGCCTCGCTCTCGCGGTACAGCGCCTGCGCCACGCTGGCCGGGCCGCGCTTGTCCGCCAACATCAATACCTCGACCTCCAGGCGCTCCTCGCCGCGGCTGATCTTCAGCACGTCGCCTGCGTGCAGGGACTTGGCCGGCTTGCAGCCGGCGCCGTTGACGTCGATCTTGCCGCCGTCGATCGCCTGCTTGGCGAGGCTGCGCGTCTTGAAGAAGCGCGCGGCCCACAGCCACACGTCGGCGCGTACTTCGGCAGGGGCGTTGCCATAGATGTCTTTCATCGCCGCCATTATCGCCGCACCGGCGGTGCCGTCAGGCACCCAGCAGCCAGTTGCCCAGCGGCACCGTGAGCAGCGACAGCACGATCCCCGCGCCCAGCACGGTGTTCGCCAGTTCCGGATCCAGCTCGTACTCGTCGGCGAGGATGGTGGCTGAGACCATCGGCGCCATCGCCGCCTGCAGCACGCCCACGGTGAGCGTGAGCCCGCCCACGCCGGCCGCGGCGCCCAGCGCCCAGCACAGCCCCGGCGCCAGCAGCAGCTTCCAGCCCAGTCCGCACGCCACCGCGCCAAGCTGCCGATCGCCCACCCGCAGCCGGAGCTGCAGCCCCACCGAGAACAACGCGAGCGGCGTCAGCGTGACGCCCAGCGGATGGAACACGCCATCCAGCACCGTCGGCCAGCCGCCCAGCACGCCGGCGATGATGCCGACCACCAGCGCGATGAAGGCGGGAAACGTGGCGATGCGCCGCGCGATCCGGCGCGGATCGGGATCCCGCCCCGCGTACAGGCAGGCCACCACCACGCCCACCGAGGCCAGCAGCGGGAAGCAACCCAGCTGGTCGGCCACCACCGCCAGCCTCAGCCCGGCCTCCCCGTGCAGCGCCTGCAGCATCGGATAGCCCATGAACGAGGTGTTGCCCAGCCCGCATACCAGGGCCAGCGCGCCGATGCGCCCGCGCGACCAGCCCAGCCGCGACCCCAGCCACGCGAACAGCAGCCAGGCGCCGAAGAACGTGAGCCACATCGCCGCCACCAGGAACCACAGCTGCGCGTCGATCCTCACCTGCGGGATCAGCTCCAGCACCAGGGCCGGCAGCGCGATGTTGAGCACCCACCAGTTCAGCCCGTGCGCGATGCCGGCCGGCGGCTGCGCAAAATGGCGCACCAGCGCACCCAGCGCCAGGCAGGCGAACAACAGCAGCAAGGCACTCATCACGGACGTTTCGGGGGACCCAGCACCGCATTAGACGCGATCCCGCCGGTAGCCGGAAGCCGGCGCCACGGGCATGCGACAATGGCACCGTCTACGAACCACGCGAGAACCATGAGTTCCAAGTCCTACGACTTCCGTCAGTTCCAGGCCGAGCTCGCCGCACTCGACCAGGGTAAGCCCGAACCGAAGCCCGCACCGCAGCCGGTGCCTGCAGCGAAAGCCAGGCCCCTGGGCAAGAGGGCGGCCGAGGCCCAACGCCTCGCCCGTGCCCGCGAGGAATTCCTCGCCTTGCGCGCGCGCCACCAGCTCGGCGTGGCCGACGTGGTGGCGTTCTTTCCCGAGGAGGAAGGCATCGCCTACCTGCAGCAGTTGCTGGCGACCGCGGAGCAGAAGCCGCGGCGACGGAAGAAGGCCCCGTCGACCTGACAGGCGGCAGCCGGCGCCAATCCGCCACTGCGCGACGGAACCACCGAACCGGCCCGGCGTATCGCGGTCACGCCCAGGCAACATCCGCACGATGCAGAATGGCGGCATGGACCGCCTTCCCGCCGTCGCTTCCGCGCTGCTTGTGCTGCTGGCCGTGGCGCCATCGGACGCAGGCGCGCAAAACATCTACAAGTGCATGCAAGGCGGTCAGGTCGCCTACACCGATCAACCCTGCCCCGCCGGCAACGGTGAATTGCTGCACCAGGCCGACGCCGCCGAAACCATCGACCATTACCTGCGCTTCGGCCAGGACGGCCTCGCCGCGGCCTGGGCCAAGGCCCGCCACCTGGACGCGCTCTACCGCGAGCGCCTGGCCATCCATCAGGCCGCCGAGGAGGCCCGCGCCGAGCAGGCCAGGCAGGCGGCCGAACTCGCGCAGCAACAGGCAGAACAGGCCCGCGCGCAAGCCCGCCAGGCCGCCGCGCTGCATGCTCAGGCCGAGCAGGCCAACGAACGCGCGCAGCTGCAAGCAGAGAACGACAGGCTGCGCGAGCAGAACGCGGCCTACCAGGCCGAGCTGAGCCAGCCGACCTTCCTGCTCCCGCCCTACGGCTGGGCCGGATCACGCCCCTACCCCCGGTTCCATCCATCGCGGCCCGACCACCCACAGCCCGGCCAGCCGCATGCGCACCAGCCGCCACCGGCACGGGATCAGCCGCGGGTGAAGAACTGCACGACGCTGGCCGGCGGTCGCGTGCAATGCTGAATTGACAAGCCCATCGGTACGGGCGTATGTGATGGGTACCCCCCCCACGCAAGGAGAGCATCATGCGCGCCACGTGTCTCGCTGTCGCCGTCGTCGCCATGCTGGGCAGCACCGGTGCCATCGCCGACGATTCGATGTCGCTCAACCAGTTCCCCCACAGGGTCGAGCCGGTGCTGGTGCAGGTGAACGCCCAGGGCAGGGTCACCCAGGCCTCTCCCGCCTACCGGCTCACGCCCAGGTTCAGCCGCCTGCTGCGCGCGAACCTGGACGAGATGATCCGCAAGCCCGCCGTCGACAAGCACGGCAAGCCGATGCCCAGCCAGTTCATCATGAACCTGGCCGTGCGCACCGAGCCGCGCGCGGACGGCGACTACAAGGCCTGGTTTGCCTATGTATCGACCAAACCGGTGCCGCCGGGCTCCTGGTATTGGGTGCACCTGGACGGCGACCGCCTTGCGCTGGCCAGCCAGGACATGCGCTTCCGCCGAGGCATGCGCCCGAATCTGCCCATCCGCAACTACAACGACGGTTACCGCCCGGCCTACAAGGGCGGCAGCCAACCGGTACCGGCCATGGCGCCGGCGCCCGCGATGCACGGCACGTCCGGCAATACGCCCAATACGCCCAGTCCGGCGCCCCGCACCCGGTAAATCTCCCCGCGCAAATCCAGAGGCCCGTCGCAAGCGACGGGCCTCTGCTTTCCCGGGCCGGCCAAGGCGAGGGCTTACGCGCCCAGCAGCACCCGGTTCATCCGCTGCACGAAGGCGGCGGGATCGGACAACGGGGCACCGGCGGCGATCTCGGCCTGGTCCAGCAGCAGGCTCGCGAGATCCTTCGCCCGGCCTTCGTCGGCCTCGGCTTCCACGCGCTTCAGCAGCGGGTGGGCCGGGTTGATCTCCAGCACGGGCTTGTTCTCGGGCACTTCCTGGCCAGCCTCGCGCAGCAGGCGGGCCAGGTGCGGCGCCATCTCGTAGTCGTTCAGCGCGAGGCAGGAGGGCGAGTCCGTGAGACGTGCGGACACCTTGACCTCGCCCACGCGCTCGCCAAGCAGCTCCTTCAGCTTCTTCAGCAGCGGACCGGCCTCTTTTGCCGCTTCCTCCTGCTGCTTCTTCTCGGCCTCGTCCAGCGGCAGCTCGCCCTTGGCGACGTTGCGCAGCTTCTTGCCTTCGTACTCGCCGAGATAGCCGACCATCCATTCGTCGATGCGGTCGAACATCAGCAGCACCTCGATGCCCTTGGCACGGAACGCTTCGAGTTGCGGGCTGCCGGCGGCGGCCTTGTAGCTGTCGGCGGTGATGTACCAGATCGCGTCCTGGCCCACCGCCATGCGGCCGACATAGTCGTCCAGCGAGGTCTTCTGTTCGGCGCCCTCGCCCGGGTGTGATTTGGTGCCGGTGGAGGCAAAGCGCAGCAGCTTGGCGATGCGCTCGCGGTTCGAGGCGTCCTCGCTGATACCTTCCTTCAGCGTGTTGCCGAAGGCCTTGCAGAAGGTGGCGAACTTCTCCGGCTCGTCCTTGGCCAGCTTCTCGATCAGGTCCAGCACGCGCTTCACGCAGGCAGCCTTGATGCGCTCCAGCTGGCGATTGTGCTGCAGAATCTCGCGGCTGACGTTGAGCGGCAGATCGTCGGCATCCACCACGCCGCGCACGAAACGCAGGTAGTTCGGCAGCAGTTCCTCGGCCGCGTCCATGATGAAGACGCGCTTGATGTAGAGCTTCAGCCCCTTGCGCTCGTCGCGGCCGCCCATCATCAGGTCGAACGGCGGCTGCGCGGGGATATAGAGCAGCGTGGTGAAGCTCTGGCTGCCCTCGACGCGGTTGTGGGTCCAGGCCAGCGCATCGTTGAAGTCGTGGCCCAGCGACTTGTAGAAGCCCTGGTAGTCCGCGTCGGAAATTTCCGACTTCGGCTTGGCCCACAGCGCGGAAGCGTCGTTGACGGTCTCCCACTCGTCGGTGAGCTTGCCCTCCTTCTCTACCGGCATGCGGATCGGGAAGGCCACGTGGTCGGAATACTTACGGATCAGCGACTTCAGCTGCCAACTCTTGAGGAATTCGTCCTCGTCGGCCTTGAGGTGCAGGACCACCGCGGTGCCCCGTTCGGCCAGCTCGACCTGCTCCAGCAGGTATTCGCCCTTGCCGTCGCTCTCCCACTTCACGCCGTCGCCAGCCGCCGCGTCGGCGCGGCGGGTCAGCACGCTGACCTTGTCGGCCACAACGAAGGCGGAATAGAAGCCCACGCCGAACTGGCCGATCAGGCGCGCGTCGGCCTTCTGCTCGCCACTCATCGCTTCCAGGAACCGGCGCGTGCCGGAGCTGGCGATGGTGCCGATGTTCGCCACCACCTCGTCGCGTGTCATGCCAATGCCGTTGTCGCGCACGGTGATGGTGCGCGCGGCTTCGTCCCAGCTCACGTCGATATGCAGCTCGCCCTCGCCCGCCAGCAGCTCCGGCATGCCGATGGCCTCGAAGCGCAGCTTGTCGCAGGCGTCAGAGGCGTTGGAGACCAGCTCGCGCAGGAAGATCTCCTTGTGCGAGTACAGCGAATGGGTGACCAGGTGCAGCACCTGGGCGACTTCGGCCTCGAATTTGCGGGTTTCGGTGGTGGATGCGTTCATCGGTCTGGCTTCCCTGAAAGTCCGGCATGGACGCCGGTTTGTTCTTTGCGCCCAGGCAAGGCGCACAAATCAAGCAGCGTTCTGCAGCGCGGCGATGCGCTCTTCCAGCGGCGGGTGACTCATGAACAGGCGCTGGAAGCCTGTACCCATGCGGTCGGAGATCCCGAACGCGGCGAGGGTCTTCGGCAGGCTGTTCTCGCCGTGCCCGATCTGCAGCCGCTGCAATGCGGAGATCATCGCGCCACGGCCAGCGAGTTTGGCACCCGCGGCGTCGGCATGGAACTCGCGCCAGCGCGAGAACGCCATCACCACCATCGAGGCGAACAGGCCGAACACCAGCTGCAGCACCATCACGGTGACGAAGTAGCCGATGCCGCTGCCGCCCCGGTTGTCGTCGCGGCCGCCCGACAACCAGCTGTCCACCAACCGCCCCACGATGCGTGCGGCGAGGATCACCAGCGTGTTCAGCACGCCCTGGATCAGGGTCATGGTCACCATGTCGCCGTTGGCGACGTGGCCAATCTCGTGCCCGAGCACCGCGGCAATCTGCTCGCGGTCCATCTGCTGCAGCAGGCCACTGCTCACCGCCACCAGCGCGCTGTTCTTGGTCATGCCGGTGGCGAAGGCATTCATCTCCGGCGCGTCGTAGATCGCCACCTCGGGCATGCCGATGCCGGCGTTCTGCGCGTGGCGGCGCACGGTGTCCAGCAGCCAGCGTTCGGTCTCGCTGGCCGGCTGCTCGATCACCCGGGCGCCAGTGGTCATCTTGGCCATCCATTTCGACATGGCCAGCGAGATGAAGGCGCCGCCCATGCCGAACACCGCGGCGTAGATCAGCAGGCCGGTGCTGCCGCCGAACCCCTGCGCCGCCGCCATCTGGTCCACCCCGAGCAGGTGGCAGACGATGCCCAGCAGGAGGAGGACGGCAAGGTTGGTGCCGAGGAACAGGATGATGCGGCGCATGGCTGTCTCGTTGGCAGTCACGGGGATGGAAATCTTGCCGATGAGTGTAGGCGCTGCCGGATGTTTTCAAGCCGCGGCTTCACTCGCCAGCGGGGCGGCCGACAGGCAGACTTCGGCGATGGAATACCGTGGACGCTTCGCCCCCTCGCCCACCGGACTGCTGCACTTCGGCTCGCTGGTCGCCGCGCTCGGCAGCTGGCTGCGCGCCCGCCAGGCCGGTGGCCGCTGGCTGCTGCGCATGGAGGACATCGACCCGCCGCGCGAAGTACCCGGCGCGGCCGCCGCCATCCTCGACGCCCTGCCGGCATTCGGTTTCGCAGCGGACGAACCGGTGCTGTACCAGTCCCGGCGCCGGGCCGCCTACGACGCCGCGTTCGCGCGGCTGCGCGCTATCGACGCGGTGTTCCCCTGCTGGTGCAGCCGCAGCGGACTGGCCGCCAGCGCAGGGCTCCATCGCGACGGTCGCTGCGTGGCGCCGCCTGACCCGCGGCGCGAGCCGGCCTGGCGGCTGCGCGCACCCGACCGCGACATCGCCTTCGACGACGCCGTGCAGGGCCCGCAGCGGCAGAACCTGCGCGAAGCCGCCGGCGACTTCGTGATACGCCGCGTCGAGGGCCTGTATTCCTACCAGCTCGCCTGCGTGGTGGACGACGCGCACCAGGGCATCACCGAGGTGGTGCGTGGCTGCGACCTGCTCGACTCCACGCCGCGCCAGATCTGGCTGCAGCGCCTGCTTGGCCTGCCCACGCCGCGCTACCTGCACCTGCCGCTGGCGCTGGACGGCGCGGGGCACAAGCTCTCCAAGTCGACGCAGGCCTGGCCGGTCGACCCGGGCGATCCGCTGCCGGCGCTGCGCCGCGCCCTTGCCTTCCTCGGCCAGCCGTCCCCCGCGGACGTCGCCGATGCGCCTGCGCTACTGGCCGCCGCGGCAGCCCGCTTCGATCCGGCGCTTATTCCAAAACGCGGCGGTTGCTTTGCCGGCTGAGCGGTTATAAATCTCTCCATGGGCCAGCGACGGTCGCCGACCGTCGCGACGCGCGCCCTGCAGCGAACCCCAAGGAGACTGGACATGACGCAACGCACGGCTTTGGTCACGGGTGGCACGGGCGGCATCGGCAGCGCGATCGTGCGCTACCTTGCCCGGCAGGGCCACCGGGTCGCCACCAACTACCGCAACCCGGACAAGGCCGAGGCCTGGCGCAAGGCGATGGCTGCCGAAGGCATCGAGGTGTGCATGGTCTCCGGCGACGTCTCCGACCCCGCCTCCTGCGCCGCAATGATCCAGGCGATCGAGGCGAAGTGCGGCCCGGTGGAGATCCTGGTCAACAATGCCGGTATCACCCGCGACACCACCTTCCACAAGATGAGCTACCAGCAGTGGACGGACGTGGTGAACACCAATCTCAACGCCTGCTTCAACGTCACCCGCCCGGTGATCGAGGGCATGCGCGCGCGCAAGTGGGGCCGCATCGTGCAGATCAGCTCGATCAACGGCCAGAAGGGCCAGTACGGCCAGGCCAACTACGCCGCCGCCAAGGCCGGCATGCACGGCTTCACCATCTCGCTGGCGCAGGAAAGCGCGAAGTTCGGCATCACCGTGAACACCGTCTCGCCCGGTTACGTGGGCACCGACATGGTGATGGCGGTGCCGGAGGAAGTGCGCGAGAAGATCGTCGCGCAGATCCCGGTGGGCCGGCTCGGCAAGCCGGAGGAAATCGCCCACGCGGTAGCCTTCTTCACCGGCGAGGAAGCGGCCTGGATCACCGGCGCCAACCTCGCCATCAACGGCGGGCACTACATGGGCTGGTAATCGCCGCGTCCGCGGGATGCGTCGAGGCGTATCCCGCGCGGCGACGGCACCAGGCATGCCGCCGATTCGGCGCGAATGCCGCGACCCTTCCGGACCCGATGGAAACGACCGCAAACACACCGCTGGGCAAGATCCTGGATCTGCTGCTGGACGCCATCTGCGTCGTCGACGCCGAGGGTCGCTACGTGTTCGTCAGCGCCGCGTTCGAGCGCATCTTCGGCTATGCGCCGGAGGAGGTGATCGGACGGCCGATGATCGAGCTGGTGCATCCGGAGGACCGCGAAATGACGCTGCGCACCGCCGCGGCGATCATGGACGGCAAGCCCGAATCGAACTTCCAGAACCGCTACGTGCGCAAGGACGGCGGGGTGGTCCACATCATGTGGTCGGCACGCTGGTCTGAAGCCGACCGGGTCAGGATCGCCGTCGCCCACGACATCACCGCGCTCAAGCGCGGCGAATCGATGCGGCTGGCGCTGCACGCGGTCGCCGAGGCGGCCCATGCGGCGCAGGACCTGCCTGCGCTGTTCGGGCAGGTGCACCGCATCATCGGCGGCATCCTGCCCGCGACGAACTTCCTCGTCGCCCTGCACGATCGCACGGAGAACCGCCTGCGCTTTCCCTGCGTGAGGTACGGCGAAGACGAGACCGTACCCGAACCGGAGGTGCTTGCCGCCGATCCGCGCATCGCCGCGGTGATCCGCAGCGGCCAGCCCGTGCAGCTGGCCGCGACGGCGGGGGATGGCGCCGCGCGCTGGCTCGGTGTGCCCCTGCAGTCGAAAGACGGCCCGATCGGCGCACTGGTGGTCGAGCATCGCGGCAAGGCCGGCTACAGCGACGCCGACAGCGAACTGCTGCAGTTCGTCGCCACCCAGTTGAGCACCGCGATCGAGCGCAAGAAGGCGCAGGTGCGGCTGCACCATCTCGCCCTGCACGACCCCCTGACCGATCTGCCCAACCGCAACCTGTTCGGCCGCCGGCTCGACGCCACGCTGCTGCGTGCCGCCAGCCGCAAGACGCTGGTGGCGCTGCTCTACATCGACCTGGACGGCTTCAAGCAGGTCAACGACATGCACGGCCACCCCGTCGGCGATCTGTTGCTGTGCGAGGTCGCCGCCCGCCTCCGCGGCTGCCTGCGCGAAAACGACGTCGCGGGACGCATCGGCGGCGACGAGTTCGTGGTGCTGCTCGATACGCTGGCATCGCCCGGCCACGCCGTGGACATCGCGGAGCGGATCCGCGCCGCGCTCGGCCCGGTCTTCCGGATCGCGGAGCAGCCGATCCGCATGTCGGCGAGCATCGGCGTGGCGGTCTTTCCCGCCGACGGCGAGGACGGCGAGCAACTGGCCCGCGCCGCGGATCGCGCGATGTACCGCGCCAAGCAGGCCGGCGGCGACCAGGCCCGGTTCGCGGGTGCCGTCGAAGCCGTGGACGTTCCCGGCCGCGGGCGCTCCTGAGGCGCTGGCGCGCCTAGCTGTCGGCCTGCAGCAGCCGCTCCATCACCTTCCCCACGGCAGCGAACGCGAACGCCCCGGTGATATGCGTCGCGGCGCCCAGACCGCCGCCGCAGGCAAGGTTGAGCGCGTCGCCACCGGGCGGCCGGGTGCCGCAAACGCTGCCATCCGGCTGCGGGTACTGCACGTTCTGCAGCGAATACACCGCCGGCACGCCGAAGTAGCGTTGCGGGCTGCGCGGGAAGTTGAAGTCCGCGCGGAGCTTCTTGCGGATCAGGCTGAACATCGCGTCGTGCTCGGTGCGCGAGAGGTCGCGCACGCGGATCTGCGTCGGGTCGGTACGGCCGCCGGCCGAGCCCACGGTGACGATCGGCAGCTTGCGCCGGCGGCACCAGGCGATCATCTCCAGCTTCACGCGGAAAGCGTCGCAGGCATCCAGCACCGCGTCGTAGCCTCGGTCCAGCAGCTCGTCCAGCGTGGCGGTGGTGAGGAAACGCTCGATCGCCTCCAGCCGCAGCGCCGGGTTGATCGCGTGCAGCCGCGCGGCCATCACGCCCACCTTGGGCTTGCCGTACTCGCCGTCCAGCGCGTGCAGCTGGCGGTTGGTATTCGACACGCAAACCTCGTCCGCGTCGATCAGGGTGAGCCGCCCCACCCCGCTGCGCGCCAGCGCCTCGGCCGCCCACGAGCCCACGCCACCCACGCCCACCACGCAGACGTGGCGTTGCGCCAGCTTGGCCACGCTGCCGGCACCGTACAGCCGCTCGATACCGGCAAAACGTTCGTGCGGGAAGGACGGATCGCTCATCGGAAGACCCTGCCGGGTGGCACTGCACAAAACCGCGATTCTATCGCCTCGCCCCGATGAACCGGGTTATCCTCGCGAATCGACCTCCACCGGGAACCCCGCGATGCGCGCTGCACTTTTGATCCTGCTCGGCCTGGTCATCGGCGTGATCGGCACCGTCAACGTGATGGACGCGCTGGCCGCGCGCAATCCCATGCCCAAGGCGGTGATGCACACCATGGGCTACCACATCGGCGAACTGAAGCAGGCGATGAAGGCGCAGAAGTGCGACGCGGCGACGATCCAGCACCACCTGCTGCGCCTGCAATCCACCGCCACCGACATCGTGCCCACCTTTGGCATCGCGGACAAAACCTTCGTCGACGACGCGAACCAGCTGCAGACTCGCCTGCAGCGGGCTACCGTGTCCGCGCCGGCCACCTGCGCGGCGCTGGCCGCGGCGCTCAAGCCGGTGGGCGAGACCTGCCAGAGCTGTCACCGGCAGTACCGCTGAGGGAAAAGCCCCTCCCCGCACCGGCAGAGGGCGGAGGAGCCATCAGAAACTCACCCTGCCGCGCAACATCTGCGCGTACATCACCCAGTCGCCCAGCAGGCTGTACAGCGGGTGGCGGAACGTGGCCGGCCGGTTCTTCTCGTAGACGAAGTGGCCGATCCACGCGCAGCCGTAGCCGGCCACCGGCAGCAGCCACAGCAGTGCCCAGCGTCCACTGGCGATCGCCAGCAGCAGGATCAGCAGCACCAGCGAGCTGCCGATGAAATGCCAGCGGCGGCACAGGCGCTGGCTGTGCTCGCCGAGGTAGTACGGGTAGAACGCGCGGAAACTGGCGAACTCGCTCATGCGTACTCCGTCAGCCCGGTGGCAGGGGAATGAATTCGTCTTCGTCGCCGGGCACCTTGGGGAACCGCCCCTCGCGCCAGTCAGCCTTGGCCTGCTCGATGCGCTCGCGGTCGGCGGCCACGAAGTTCCACCAAAGGTGGCGCTCGCCATCCAGCGGTGCGCCGCCGATTAGCATCACGCGGCTGGCCCGGACGGCGTGCAGGGTTGGCGCGGCGCCATCCACCTGCACCGCCATCCCGCCCGCTTCCAGCGACACGCCACCCCACTCCAGTTCACCCTCGATCACATGCACGCCATGCTCGGCATGCTCGGCCGGCAACGCCAGCCCGGCGCCGGCCGCCAGCTGCGCCTCGGCGAAATACATCGGCGCGTACACCTTCACCGGCGAGGCCACGCCCCAGCCGGTGCCGGTGATCAGCACCAGCTCGACGCCGACATGGCGGACTTGCGGCAAGGCCTCGGCCTCGTGGTGGTGGAACTCCGGCGCGATCTCCGCGTGGTCGCGCGGCAGCGCCACCCACACCTGGATGCCATGCAGGCGCTGGCCAGCGGCGCGCGACTCCGGCGGCGTGCGCTCGGAATGCACGATGCCTCGGCCGGCGGTCATCCAGTTCACCGCGCCGGGCCGGATGTCGGCGAGGCTGCCCAGGCTGTCCCGATGGCGGATCGTGCCGTCGAACAGCCAAGTCACCGTGGCAAGGCCGATGTGCGGATGCGGCCGCACGTCCATGCCGCGACCGGGTGCGAAATCCGCCGGTCCCATGTGGTCGTAGAACACGAACGGACCTACGTGGCGGGCCTGCAGCACCGGCAGCAGCCGGCGCACCGTGAAGCCGTCGCCGAGATCGTGCAGGCGGCCGTCGATCAGGATCGGTTGCGCTTCCATCGGCTTTCCCCGCTCACCATGCCCGCTGATATTGCGCCGGCGCGGGCAACGGCGCACCCAGCTCCTGCGCCGCCCGGCGCGGGAAATACGGGTCGCGCAAGCTTTCGCGGGCGATCAGCACCACATCGGCCTCGTCGTTGGCCACGACCGCGGCAGCCTGCCGGGCATCGGTGATCAGGCCCACCGCGCCGGTGGCGATGCCGGCCTCGCGGCGCACGCGCGCGGCGAACGGCACCTGGTAGCCCGGCTCCAGCGGGATCTTCACGTGCGGCACCAGGCCGCCGCTGGACACGTCGATCAGGTCCACGCCCAGCGGCTTGACCTCGCGCGCCAGCCGCACGCTCTGCTCCACGTCCCAGCCGCCCTCGGCCCAGTCCGTGGCCGAGATGCGCAGCCACAGCGGCAGTTCTTCCGGCCATACCTCGCGCAGGGCGCCGATCACCTCGCGCACCAGCCGCGTGCGGTTCTCGAAGCTGCCGCCGTATTCGTCCTCCCGCCGGTTGCTGAGTGGCGACAGGAACTGGTGCAGCAGGTAACCATGGGCGGCGTGCAGCTCGATCAATTTGAAGCCGGCCACCAGTGCGCGCTGCGCGGCCGCACGGAAATCGCCGATCAATTGGCGCATGCCGGCCGCATCCAGCGCCACGGGCGTTTGCCAGCCGGCGTCGAACGGCAGCGCCGAAGGCGCCACCGTGGTCCATGCCCCCTCGGCCGCGGTGAGTGCACCGCCGCCGTCCCACGGCCGGTGCGCGCTGGCCTTGCGGCCGGCATGCGCCAGCTGCACGCCGGGAACCGCGCCCTGCGCCGCGATGAAGGCGGTGATCGGCCGCCAGGCGGCGACCTGGGCGTCGTTCCAGATGCCGGTATCGCCCGGCGAGATGCGCCCTTGCGCCGATACCGCGGTGGCCTCGGCGATCACCGCGCCCGCGCCGCCCACCGCCCGGCTGCCCAGATGCACCAGATGCCAGTTGTCGGGCACGCCGTCGATGGCCGAGTACTGGCACATCGGCGACACCACGACGCGGTTGCGCAGGCTGAGGCTGCGTTGCGGGAGGGGCTCGAACAATTTCATCGGATGACCGGCATGGGGAAGGAGACCCTTACAGTGACGACGCGCCGACGCCGCATCAAGGGTCGAGGCGATGCATTGCCGCGAACGCAGTGTCGTGCGCGGCAATGCAGTCGGCGATGCGCATGGCGACCGCGCCCGGTGCCTTCATCCACCCGAAGTGATCGGCCGGCTGGCCGCCCAGGTCGGTCGGGGTGACCAGTTCGTGGCGGCGCGATGCGCGCGGCATTTTCCCCAGCAGCCAGTCCAGCGAGGCGGCCGGCCCCAGCCAGTCGTCGCGCAGGCGCAACGCCAGCACCGGCAACTCCAGCGCGGCCAGCCGCTGTTCGAAGTCCGTCGCCATGCCCGCTGCGGCGTAACGCCCGCGGCGACCGCTGCACGCCCAGTCGGCGGCGACGCCGCGCGCCTCGTTGCCGCCGAAGCCGAGGCGGCGGCCGGGCAAATGTCCCAGCAGCGCCGCCAGCAGCGGAGCCAGCACGCAGGCGAGGCCGACCAGGGTGCCGCGACGGAAACATCGCCAGTACGGTGCACCGCAGGCCACGAGGGCGATGCCCGTCGCTTCGGCCGGGTGCAGGGCGGCATGGAGGCAGGCAAGCTGTCCCCCGAGGCTGTGCCCGCCCAGCCAGGGGCACGCCTGCGGCCAGCGCGAGCGCATCGCCGCCATGCCGGCGGGCAGGTCAGTCTCCAGCAGCTCGCGGTAGCCCCAGTCGCTGCGCCGGCCGGCCCGCAGGCTGCTGGAACCGATGCCGCGCCACTCGTGCAACGCCACCGCCACGCCCCGCGCCGCCAGCACCCCGGCCAGCGGCAGGTAATGCTTCGCCGGCACGCCCATCGCCGGCAGCCAGTACACCGCCGCCCGCGGCTCGCCGTCCGGCGCCACGCACAACAGCTCCGCGCGTGCACAGTCCGCCATCGTCAACGGCACCACGGCGGGCTCCGGAGCGGCGATCGTATTCATTGAGAAGTGCGGCCATGGATGGTCGCCCGTTTGACTTCCGCGATCATGGATGATCGCAATGGCAGGACCCGGCCATGGATGGCCGCCCATTTGATCTTCGCGATCACGGACGATCGCAAAAGCAATGTCGACCGCAAAAACAAAAGAAAAGGCCGGCTTGCGCCGGCCCTTTCCGCTTGCTCTATCGCCATCAAGCCGGGGCGACTTCTTCGGCCTGCAGGCCCTTCTGGCCCTGCACCACCTTGAACGTCACCTTCTGGCCTTCCTGCAGGCTCTTGAAGCCCGTGCCGGTGATGGCACGAAAATGCACGAACACGTCGGGGCCGTTCTCACGGCTGATGAAGCCGAACCCCTTGGCGTCGTTGAACCACTTGACGGTACCTGTTTCACGATCCGACATGACTCACTCCGATCCATTCCAGACGCTTGAGACGAGCCGGCCCTGGCGGGTCGACGGCTTACTGGGCATGCCGGGGTCGGGTGTAGCGACATGGAAGCGACAGGGGTTCCATACCGGGCACGCACGTGGCCGAGCAAACGCAGCGGGCAAAGCATAACGGAATTTCACGAATGCAAGCGACATGTCAAGCGTCATCGCCAGATAGTGTCCGCGGACACAAAATCGCCGGAAACGCCATTGCTGCTGCGCGGAAATACCCGGGCCGATCCGCCCAGGCCCTGGCTCCCCTTTACCGGCAGGGGGCCGGGAAGGGGCTTTGCCCGCTGAAACGCCCCTCCATGCAGCAAATGGGAAACCTGGCGCACCGCCAACCGGCGGATGCCGGGCGGAAAATCGCCGGGAGCGATATTCGCCATCGCGCGGCGACGGCCGGCAGGCCCCTGCCGTGAATGGTGGGCACAAAAAAACCGGGCATCGCTGCCCGGTTCCGGATGACGCGTGAGCGCTGGCTCAGGCCGGCATCACTTCGTCGGCCTGCAGGCCCTTCTGGCCCTGCACCACCTTGAAGCTGACCTGCTGGCCTTCCTGCAGGCTCTTGAAGCCGTTGCCCGAGATCGCGCGGAAATGCACGAACACGTCCGGGCCATTGTCACGGGCGATGAAGCCGAAGCCCTTGGCGTCGTTGAACCACTTGACGGTACCGATCTGACGATCAGACATTGAATCACTCCACTGGGTATTGCATGAAAGGAGACTCGACCGCCGCCAATGCGGCAGCCGGCTTACTGGTGTGCAAAGGAAAACAACCCCGGGGTGAACTGATGAGGCAGATCGCGGATCGGCTGCATCGGGTCACCGGTGCTTGGCGACCCCGGCAAACTCAGCCCGCGCATCATAACCGCAGCGGATATCCGGATGCGAGGAGCGCGAATATCATGTCGTGTCGCCCTTCCCCGAGGACTCCCCGCATGAGCACCCGCCCGCTGCTCCCGCTGTGTGCCGGCCTGTTGCTGGCCGCCTGCG
The DNA here is from genome assembly GCF_057031145.1 of Rhodanobacter sp. sgz306013. Classification (NCBI taxonomy): domain Bacteria; kingdom Pseudomonadati; phylum Pseudomonadota; class Gammaproteobacteria; order Lysobacterales; family Rhodanobacteraceae; genus Rhodanobacter; species Rhodanobacter sp. sgz306013. Next base: position 568,775 of record NZ_JBXCIJ010000004.1, on the reverse strand, counting down.
CCACCACCCGGCCGCGGCACCCGGCCACGCCGCCCGCATCGGCGGCGATCACCGGTGTGCCTTCCTGCGATGCCTATCTGGCCGACTACGTGGCCGGCCATCGCGCCGCGGCGGTCTTCCCGGCCAACCAGTTGCAGGCACATTACCTGGCCATGCGCGACAGCTTGCTGCAGGCTGCCCGCGACCCGCAGATCCGGCCTTATCTGGACGCGCGCTGCCGCCTGTTGTCCAGCCAGCTGAGCCAGCGCCCGCCGCAGGGGAGTCCCCCCGGTACGGCGGCCATGATGCCGGACACGCGCTGATTCAGGCGGACTCCGCTTTCCACGCGGCTCGCAGCAACGGCGCCAGCGCCGTCGGCCGACACCGCGCGAGGCGGATCCGCGGCGTGCCGTGCCAACGGGCGATGCGCGCGATCGCGGCGGCCAGCTCGCTCGCCAGCCGCGGAGCAGGCTCCACGCCCTGCTCCAGGTGCAGCGCCTTGATCTCGAACACGCCCGCGTCGCGGTGCGCCTTCGCGTCCAGCCGGCCGACCAGCATGCCGCGATGCAGGATCGGCAGCACGTAGTAGCCGTAGCGCCGCTTCGGCGCGGGCACGTAGCACTCGATGCGGTAGTCGAAACCGAACATGGCCAGTGCGCGGGCACGATCCCATACCAGCGGATCGAACGGCGACAACACCGTGGTATGCGTGGCGCGCAATCGGCCGCCGCGCGCACGCTCCAGCGCATCGGCATGCCCGCGGTGCACGTAGCCCGGTGCGTCCCAGCCGCGCACCGCCACTTCCAGCAGTTCGCCCTCGGCCAGCAGCGGCGCCAGCTCGCCCGCCGTCACCGCGGGTTTCAGGCGGAAGTAGTCGGCGATCCAGCGCGCCTGCGCGATGCCCAGCGCTCGCACGCTGTCGAGGATGAAGTGCCGTCGCAATTGCGCCGGGTCGAGCGGGCTGGGCACGAACGGCGGATCGAGCTGCGCCAGTACCCGTTCGGCAAGGTCGTATACGCGCTGGAAGCGCTCGCGTCGCGGCACCATCAGTTCGCCCAGCGCGAACCAGGCCTCCAGCCAGCGCTTCTCCGGCTTCCACTCCCACCAGCCGGAAACGCCGCGGTCCTCGCGCGGGAAATCCGACGCCAGCACCGGACCGCCGTCGCGGATGCGCGCGAGCAGCGCGTCCATGGCGGGACGGTGCTCGCGATGCATGCGCTCGGCGTGGCGCTGCGCCCAGTGGCTGCCCCGCTCGCGCCAGGCGCGATGCCCGGCCAGATCGCGCGCGGCGACGAAACAGGCCTCGTGCGCCCAGCACTCGGCGATGCGGCCGCCGGCCAGCGCCTCGTCCAGCCACGCCATGGGGTAATCGCCCAGGCGCGAGTGCAGCACCAGGTAGGGGCTGCGCGCGACCACGTGGATGGAATCGATCTGCAGCAGGCGCATGCGCTCGATCACCGCCACCACGTCGTCGCGCCGCGGCTTGCGCCGCGGCGCCTGCAGCAGGCCCTGGGCATGCAATTGCAATGCGCGTGCCTGCGACAGGCTCAATTCCACGGCGTTCGCTGAAGCTGCGTTCAACGGCACGCCGCCTTCACACCTGCTCGACAAGAATGTTGCGGCAACATTTATGCAGCCTTTGTTAGCGTCACTCGCTGGCAGCGAATTCCCCGCCGCCGCCGAAGGCTCGAACTCCCTCGGACATTCTGGCATGGAGTAACGATCATGAAAGCACGCAACACGTTGTTGCCCGTTCTCGCCACCGGTGCGCTGATCTTCGCCGGCGCCTGCTTCGCCCAGGACAGCAACGGCCAGACCCCACCACCGGCGCAGGACACCATGCAGCAGGCGCCGGCCCCCGCGCAGACATCCGCTCCCGCGCAGACACCGCCGCCCGAAGTGACCGTGCGCAGCGTGCCGCCCGCGGCGCCGCAGTTCGCGCCGCCGCCGCCGTTCAGCCAGCTTTCCGGTGGCAAGAAGTGGATCACCGAGGAGCAGGCCGAGGCTTATCCGCCACTGGCCAACGACTTCCTCAACGTCAGCCACCACGGTACGCGCATCACCAAGGCGCAGTACGAAGCCTGGGTCAAGCAGATCCACTGAGGCACTGCGCGTGGAACCGGCCACATCGCGATGTGGCCGGTTTTTTATTGCCCGCCGGAAACCGGGGCCATGCATTGGCCTGGGGATGGCCAGATCCGGTCAGGCCATCCCTATACTCCAGCCGTCCCCGCCGGACCGCATCGCCGGAGTCTCCATGAAACAGTGTCGCATCCTGCTGCTGGCCGGCTGTCTTGCCGCCAGCGTCTGCCATGCGCAGAACCCCGACCCGATGGATATCCGCGCCTGTACCGCCATCGAGAGCGACGCGCAACGACTCGCGTGCTACGACCGCGCCACCGGGCGCGACCAGTTGCCGGCGGCGCGCAAGCGCAACGAGCAGTCCGCCGCGGCCAGCGACGGCGTGTTCGCGCACGACCGGCAGGTCTCAGTCGCCGCCGCAGCCACGCTGCAGGTGGCCGCGCCGCTGTCGCTGCTCGACAGCCGCTGGGAGTTGTCGCCGGAAAGCAAGCTCGGCACCTTCAACCTGCGCGGCTACAAGCCGGTGTACGCGCTGCCGCTGTTCGCCACCAGCAGTCAGAACACCAGGCCGCAAAGCCCGAACCCCGACAACACCGTGCAGACACCCCAGCCATTGCAGAACGTCGAGGGCAAATTCCAGCTCAGCCTGAAGACCAAGATCTGGCAGGGCGTGTTCGGCGACGCCGGCGACCTGTGGCTGGGCTACACACAGAGTTCCCGCTGGCAGGTCTACAACGTGCAGGCCTCGCGTCCGTTCCGCGAGACCGACTACGAGCCCGAGGCGCTGCTGGTGTTCGGCACGCATTACCGCGTGCTGGGCTGGGATGGCCGCCTGCTCGGCATCGGCGTCGACCACCAGTCCAACGGTCGCGGCAATCCGCTGTCGCGCAGCTGGAACCGGGTAGTCGCGGATTTCGGCTTCGAGCGCGAAGGCTGGACCGTGATGTTCCGCCCGTGGTGGCGCATCCCGGAAGCGCGCAGCGACGACAACAACCCCGACATCAGCAACTACATGGGCCGCGCCGACGTGCAGATCGTGCACGAATGGCACGGCCAGGAATTCGGCATGATGCTGCGCCACTCGCTGCGCGGCGGCAGCCGCAGCCACGGCGCCGCGCGCTTCAGCTGGAGCTTTCCCATCGCGGGCAACCTGCGCGGCTACCTGGAGCTGTTCAAGGGCTACGGCGAAAGCCTGATCGACTACAACCACAACGCCACCTACCTGGGGGTGGGCGTCTCACTGCTCGACTGGTACTGAACGCACCCACCCTTCCCCATGCACGCGAGTACTGCCGTGAACGACGCGATACGGATCCGACCAGCGACCGCAATCGACTACGCCGCCTGGAAGCCGCTATGGGATGGCTACAACGCGTTCTATGGCCGCAGTGGCTCCACCGCCCTGCCGGAGGAAATCACCCGCAGGACATGGGCGCGCTTCCACGACCCGGCCGAGCCGGTGCACGCCCTGGTCGCCGACCGCGACGGCGCGCTGCTGGGCCTGGCGCACTACCTGTTCCACCGCAGCACGATCCAGCTGGGGCCCAGCTGCTACCTCCAGGACCTGTTCACCGTCGCCGCCGCGCGTGGCCGCGGCGTGGGCCGCGCGCTGATCGAGCGGGTCTACGAATGCGCCAGAGAGGCCGCCGCGCCGCGCGTGTACTGGCAGACCCACGAGACAAACGCGGCCGCGATGCGGCTCTACGACCAGGTGGCGGAAAAGTCCGGCTTCGTGGTCTACCGCAAGCTGCTCTGACGACCAGGGCCCGGCGGTGCGCTGCCGGGCCCTGGTCGTGTCGCGCGGTGGCGGCGGGCCACCGCAATGCGATCAGTGGTGATGGCCACCCGCGCCATGCACGTGGCCATGCGCCAGCTCTTCCTGGCTGGCCTCGCGGACTTCGGTGACCTCGATCGCGAAGTGCAGGGCCTTGCCGGCCAGGGGATGGTTGCCGTCGATGTGCACCTTGTCGTCCTCGACCCGGGTCACTGTGACGTTGATGACGCCCTGCGGGCCCTGCCCCTGGAACTGCATGCCGGGCTGGATGTCCGCCACACCCTGGAAGGCCTCGCGCGGCACTTCCTGCACCAGTTCCTCGTGGCGCACGCCGTAGCCCTCCTCCGGAGCCACGTGGGCGTCGAACTTGTCGCCGGCCTGGCGGCCTGCCATCTGCTTCTCCAGACCGGGCACGATCTGGCCCTGGCCATGCAGGTAGGCGAGCGGCTCGCGGCCGGCGGAGCTGTCGACGACCTGGCCGTCGTCGTCGGTGAGGGTGTAGTGGAAGGTGGCGACGGTGTTCGTGGCGATCTGCATAAGGAGTTCCGGTAACGATGAATGAGCCGGTCTTGCACCGGCACGAATGGAAAAGCCTAGCAGATCAACCCGGCGCGCCCCGAAAACAGCCGATTCCCGTGCCAGAATGCTGCGTCCCCCGCAGGCCTCCGACTCATGCCGCCGACCGCGTCGCCGCTCCTGGCCGACTGGCGCCATCGCCCCACGCATCGCCGCGTGTGGGCGCTGGCGGCGCCGATGATCCTGTCCAACCTCAGCGTGCCGTTGGTGGCGCTGGTGGACAGCACGGTGGCCGGCCACCTGCCGCACGCCAGCGACCTGGCTGCGGTGGCGGTGGGGAGTGCCGTGTACGCGCTGCCGGTGTGGAGCCTGGGCTTCCTGCGCATGGGTACCACCGGCTTCGCCGCGCAGGCCCACGGCGCCGGCGACGGTTCCGCGCTGCGCACGATCCTGGCCCAGGCGCTGCTGCTGGCGGCGGTCGCGGGACTGCTGGCCGGCGGCCTGATGTGGCCGTTGCTGCCCGGGCTGATCGGCCAGATGCACCCCTCCGCCGCGTTGGGCGCGTCGGGGCTGGACTATCTGCATCTGCGCCTGTTCGGGCTGCCGGCCGCGCTGCTGAACTACGCCCTCGCCGGATGGTTCATCGGCAAGCACGACACGCGCACCACGCTGGCGCTGCTGCTGGTCACCAACCTGGCGAACATCGCGCTGAACCTGCTGCTCGTACTGGGCTTCAGGCTGGGCGTGCCCGGCATTGCGCTGGCTTCGATCGCCGGCGAGTGGTGCGGCACGCTGTTCGGCCTGGCACGGGCACGCCAGGCGCTGCGCACGGTGGCCGGGCGGGTGGACTGGGCCGCGATGCGTGGCTGGCAGCACTGGCGCCCGTTGCTGGCGGTGAACCGCGACATCTTCCTGCGCACGCTTGTGCTGGAGGCGGTGTTCTTCTCCGTCTCACTGCTCGGCACGCGGCTGGGTGACGCGGTGGTGGCTGCGAACGCCCTGCTGATGAACGGACTGCTGCTCGCCGCCTTCGGCCTCGACGGCCTGGCCAACGCGATCGAAGCCTTGTGCGGCCATGCGATCGGCGCCCGCGACCTGCCCGGCTTGCGACGCGCGCTGGTGGTGGCCGGCGGCTGGGCGCTGTTGGGCAGCCTCGGTTTCGCGGTGCTGTTCTCGCTCGGCGGCCACCTGTTTGTCGATGCGCAAACCAGCCTGCCCGTGGTGCGCACCGTCGCCTACCACGCCCTGCCATGGCTGGCCGTGCTGCCGCTGGTGGGCGTGTGGAGCTACCTGCTGGATGGCTTGTTCGTGGGCGCCACCCGCGCCCGCGAGATGCGCGACGGCATGCTGTTCGCGGGCGTGCTGTTCGCCGTGCTGGCCTGGGCATGCCGCGGCTGGGGCAACGACGGGCTGTGGTTCGCCTTCCTCGCCTTCATGGCGGCACGCGGACTGAGCCTTGGCTGGATCGCGCTGCGCCTTCGCCGCCGCCAGGCCTGGATCGCCGCGGCGGCGCCGGGCTGATGGCACGGCCGCCGCGCGATACTCGGGGAATGAAAGTCGCCCTCCGGATCGCCGCACTGCTCGCTCCGCTCGCGCTGCCTTACGCGATGCCGGCCGCCCCGGCACAGCTCCCCATTCGCGCCCCCGCCACCGCGCAGGCCGCAGCCACGCTGGCAGCGCGCATCGACGCGATCATCCGCCAGCCGCGCTACGCCGCCGCCGGCTGGGGCATCGCCGTAGTGGCGCTGGACAGCGGCCGTGCCCTGTACATGCACCAGGCCGACAAGCTCTTCCAGCCCGCCTCCACCGCCAAGCTGTTCACCGCGGCGCTGAGCCTGGGCACGCTCGATCCCGGCTACCGGATTCCCACACGCCTGCTTTCGGCCGGAATGGTCCGCCACGGCCGGCTGGAGGGCCCGCTGCTGCTGTACGGCATGGGCGACCCCACCCTGGGCACGCCCGGCGCGAACCCCGACTGGGCGGACGATCTCGCGGCACAGCTCGCCGGGCGCGGCATCCGCAGAATCCGCGGCGACCTGATCGCCGATGACAGCTACTTCACAGGGTCGCCACTGGGCAGCGGGTGGGAGGCCAGCGACCTGCTGGGCTGGTTCGCGGCCCCCGCTTCGGCGCTCAGCGTGCACGAGAACACCGTGGTGCTGACGGTGGCGCCCGCGGCACGGGCCGGCGAATCCGCGCGGCTGGACTTCGCGCCCGCCGTGGCGGCGCCGCCGCTGGCGGGCATGCTGGCCACCGCCCCGCCGCACGGCCGTGAGGACATCAACTTCTACCGCGCACCGGGCGATCCGCTGCTGCATGCCTTCGGCAGCGTCGCCGCCGGCACACCGCCACGCAGCTACCGGCTGGCGATTCCCGATCCCGCGCGGCAGGCCGGCTTGGAACTGCGTGCGGCCCTCGCGCGCCACGGCGTGCGGCTGAAAGGCGCGCTGCGCGTGCAGCACTGGCCGGAACGAGACGATGCGTTGCGCGCGAACGCGCGGGTGCTGGCCGAAGTGCTGTCGCCGCCGGTCGCCGAAATCCTCGCCCAGGGCCTCAAGCGCTCACAGAATCTCTATCTGCAGAACCTGCTGCAGATCGACGGCATCCGCGCGCAGGCCACGGCGGCGGGCCAACCCGACGCGCCGGAGGGCTTCCTCAGCAGCGCGGCGTGGGGCTTGCGCGCGCTGCGCGCGTTGCTCGAACGCATCGGCATCGCGCCATCGTCGGTGCTGCTGGAAGAAGGCACCGGCCTGTCGCGCGGCGACCTGGTGACGCCCGCGGCGATGGTGCGGCTGCTGCAATACCTCGCCGCGCAGCCATACGCGGCGACGCTGCGCGGCATGCTGCCGGTGGCTGGGGTGGACGGCACGCTGGAATGGCGATTGCGAGACGGACCGGCCACCGACAGGGTGCAGGCCAAGACCGGCAGCATGACCCATGTGCACAGCCTCGCCGGCTATGTCACCACGGCGGACGGCAGACCGCTGGCCTTCGCGATCCTGCTCGACAACTACGCGCGCGCGCCCGGCGAACCCCTCGCGAACCGCGACATCGACGCCATCGTGCAGCTGCTGGCCGGCTGGCACGGTGCCGATTGAATACCGCTGGGCGGGATCAATCAGCCAGCAGGCGGCTGAGTTCCTTGCCGATCTTCTCCGGCGTATCGGTGGGTGCGTAGCGCTTCACCACCTGGCCATGGCCGTCGACCAGGAACTTGGTGAAATTCCACTTGATCGCCTCGCTGCCCAGGATGCCCTTGCCCTCGTGTTTCAGCCACTGGTAGAGCGGATGCGCGCGCTCGCCGTTCACCTCGATCTTGGCGAATAGCGGGAAGGTGACGCCGTAGCTGGTGTCGCAGAACTCCCGGATCGCCGTCTCGTCGCCCGGCTCCTGGTGGCCGAACTGGTCACAGGGGAAGCCCAGCACCACCAGTCCGCGGTCGCGATCCTCCCGCCACAGCTTTTCCAGGCCGGCGTATTGCGGGGTGAAGCCGCATTTCGAGGCCACGTTGACGACCAGCAGGGTCTTGCCCCGCCATTCGGACAGCGGGCGCTCGTTGCCGTCGATGTCGCGCGCGCTGAAGTCATAGATGCTGCTCATGGCGGAAACTCCGGTATGGCCGTATGGAAGTCCGTGAACCGCTAGAATACTCGCCCGCCCCGCCGCACGAACCCCCGTGATCCGTTTCCTCGACGTACACAAGTCCTACCGCGTGGACGGCCGGGAGATTCCCGCGCTGCAGCCGTTCAGCCTCGACATCATGGATGGCGAGGTGTTCGGCATCATCGGCCATTCCGGCGCCGGCAAGTCCACCCTGATCCGGCTGGTCAACCTGCTGGAACGGCCCAGCGGCGGACGCATCCTGATCGGCGGCACCGAGATGACGGCGCTGGACGAGCCCGCGCTGCGCGCACAGCGGCGGCGCATCGGCATGATCTTCCAGCACTTCAACCTGCTCGCCTCGCAGACCGTGACGGACAACGTAGCGTTCCCGCTCCGCCTCGCCGGCGAGCGCGATGCGGCAAGGATCCATGCCCGCGTCGGCGAACTGCTGGAGCGCGTGGGCCTGGCCGAGCATGCGGCCAAATTCCCCTCGCAGCTCTCCGGCGGACAGAAGCAACGCGTGGGCATCGCCCGCGCGCTGGCGAACCGCCCCGAGATCCTGCTGTGCGACGAGGCCACCAGCGCCCTCGATCCGCAGACCACGGCATCCGTGCTCGACCTGCTCGCATCGATCAACCGCGAGCTCAGGCTCACCATCGTCCTGATCACCCACGAGATGGACGTGGTACGGCGCATCTGCGACCGCGTGGCCGTGCTCGATGCGGGCCGCATCGTCGAGAGCGGCACGGTAGCCGACGTGTTCCTGCACCCGCGCCACCCCACCACGCAACGCTTCGTAAATGAGGCGCTGCCTGAAGAGGCCGCCGGCGCACAGGCGCCGCTGGCCCAGGTGGGCGGCCGCAAGCTGCGCCTCACCTTCCGCGGCGCCACCACGCTCAGCCCGGTGCTGAGCCGGGTGATGCGCGAGAGCGGCGTGGACTTCAACCTGCTCGCCGGCCGCATCGACCGCATCAAGGACCTGCCCTACGGCCAGCTCACCCTGGCGCTGGAAGGCGCGAACGCCGACGCCGCCCTGGCCGCGCTGCGCGATGCCGGCATCGAGATCGAGGAGCTGTCCCCGTGAACCCGTTGCAGACGCTGTTCCCGAACATCGACGACTGGAGCGAACTGGGGCGCGCGGGCGTCGACACCTTGCTGATGCTGGGCGGCGCGCTGGCGCTCACCGTGCTCATCGGCCTGCCGCTGGGCGTGCTGCTCTATCTCACCGGCCGCGGCCAGCTGCGCGCGATGCCCAGGCTTTACGGCGTCGTCGCGCTGTTGGTGAACGTGCTGCGCTCGATACCCTTCATCATCCTGATGATCGTGCTGATGCCGGTGACCTACGCGCTGGTAGGCACCAAGCTCGGCGTGCGCGGCGCGATTCCGCCGCTGGTGATCGGTACCGCGCCGTTCTTCGCGCGGCTGGTGGAGACCGCGCTGCGCGAGGTGCAGCAGGGCGTGATCGAGGCGGCCCAGGCGATGGGCGCCAGCACCTGGCAGATCGTGCGCCACGTATTGCTGCCCGAGGCGCGCGCCGGCATCGCCGCCGGCATCACGGTCACCGCGATCGCGCTGGTGGGCTACACCGCGATGGGCGGCGCGATCGGCTCGGGCGGCCTGGGCGACCTCGCCTATCGTTACGGCTACCTCAGCTACAAGTCCGACTACATGGTGGTGACCGTGGTACTGCTGGTCGCCCTGGTGCAACTGCTGCAAATGGCCGGCGACCGCATCGTGGCGCGTTATAAGCGCCACTGATCCGGTTATTTCCCCGCCAACGAATGGACGTCTAGTCTGGAACCCTTCCCGGAAACCGCCATGATCCATGCTGCTGCTCCCAGCCATCTCCGCCGTCCTCTCCTTGCTCCTGCTCGCCGGCTTCGCCCGCAAGCCTTCGTGACGAAGGTGCTGCGCGCCGCCGCCGGCGCGGCCTTTGCGGTGCTGCTCGCAGCCTGCTCGGCACCGCAGGAGGACGCGAACACGCTCACCGTGGCCGCCACCGCGGTGCCGCATGCGGAGATCCTCAAGCAGGCGCAACCCATCCTGGCCAAGGAAGGGGTGAAGCTGGAGATCAAGGTGTTCGCCGACTACGTGCAGCCGAACACGCAGGTGGTCGAGAAGCACATCGATCTGAACTACTTCCAGACCGGGCCCTACCTCGACGCATTCAACCGCGAGCACGGCACTCACCTGGTGCCGATCGCGGGCGTGCATATCGAGCCGTTCGGCGCCTATTCGCGCAGGATCAAGAGCATCGACCAGTTGCCCACGGGCGCCATCGTGGCGCTGCCGAACGACCCCAGCAACGAGGGGCGCGCCCTGCTGCTGCTCGCGCAGCACGGCCTGATCACGCTGAAGGACCCGGGCAACGCGCTGGCCACGCCGAAGGACATCACGGCAAACCCGAAGCAGCTCAAGTTCAAGGAGCTGGAGGCGGCGATGCTGCCGCGCACGCTGGATGAAGTGGACCTGGCGCTGATCAACACCAATTACGCGCTGGCCGCCGGGCTGAACCCCACCAGGGACGCCCTGTTGATCGAGAGCAAGGATTCGCCCTACGTGAACTACCTGGTGGGCCGTGCCGACAACGAGCACGACCCGCGCGTGCAGAAGCTCGCAAAGGCGCTCACCAGCCCCGCGATCAAGACCTACATCGAGCAGAAGTACAAGGGTGCGGTGCTGCCGGCGTTCTGATTCACCCGCAGGAGCGCACCCGGTGCGCTCCTGCGGGTCAAGCGTGCTTCAGCCGCTCAGGCGGCCGCCATCTGCTTCGGGATCGAGCGGTTGGTGTGCGTGATGCGGTTGTTCGCGTCCACGTAGACACAGGTAGGCTGGAACTGCGCCAGCTCCTTCTCGTCGAGCTGGGCGAACGCGGCGATGATGATGAGGTCGCCCACTGCCACGCTGCGCGCGGCGCTGCCGTTCACCGAGATGATGCCCGAGCCTTCCTCGGCGCGCAGCGCGTAGGTGACGAAACGCTCGCCGTTGTTGATGTCCCAGGCATGGATCTGCTCGTACTCGCGGATGCCCGCGGCGTCCAGCAACTCGCCGTCGATCGCGATCGAACCCTCGTAGTGCAGCTCGGCATGGCTGACGGTGGCGCGGTGGATCTTCGCCTTGAACATGTTCAGTTGCATGACTTCAGGTTCCTGCGGGAACGGCCCGCGTGGCTGCGCATTATCGAACCGCCAACATTGCACCGCAACATCGGTCGTTCAGCTTGGAAATGCGGGCAGTTCACTCGAACGGCAAGTTGTCGATCAGCCGCGTGGTGCCCAGCCGCGCGGCGATCAGCGCCACGAGGCCTTCGCGCTCGCCGTCGGCAGGCTCGGCCAGGTCCTCGGCGCGGCGGATCACGGCGTAGTCGGGCGCGAACCCCGCCCGCTCCAGCTTCGACTGCGCGGCTTCCTCGATGATGCGCCGCGCATGCCCTTTCTCCAGCAGCTCGCGCATCTGCTCCAGGGTCTGCCGGATCAGCGGCGCCAGCGACCGCTCTGCATCGGACAGGTACTGGTTGCGCGAACTCAGCGCCAGCCCGTCGTCGGCGCGCAGGGTCGGCGCGCCGATCACCTTCACCGGCAGCGCCAGGTCGCCGACCATGCGCTCGATCACCTTTAGCTGCTGGAAATCCTTCTGGCCGAACACCGCGAGGTCGGGCTGCACCATGTTGAACAGCTTGCACACCACGGTCGCCACACCGTCGAAATGACCGGGGCGATGCGCGCCTTCCAGCGTGTCGGTGATCCCGGGCACGTGGATGCTCGCGCCCTGGCCGGCGCCGAACGGGTACATCGTCGCCACTTCGGGCGCGAACAGCAGGTCGCAGTCGTTCTCGGCCAGGCCGGCCTGGTCCTGCGCCAGCGTGCGCGGGTAGCGCGCGAAATCCTCGTTCGGGCCGAACTGGGTGGGATTGACGAACACGCTGGCGACCACGCGGTCGGCGCGCGCCCGCGCCAGCCTCAGCAGCGAGTAATGACCCGCGTGCAGGTTGCCCATGGTCGGCACCAGCGCCACCGTTTGGCCCTGGCTGCGCCAGCTGCGGATCGCGGCGCGCAGGGCCGGTAGGTCTTGCACGGTCTGCATGGCATCGCTCCCGATCAGTTGAAGCAGTGTTCGGGCGCGGGAAAAGCACCGCTGCGCACGTCCGCCGCGAAAGCCGCGATAGCCGCCGCCACCGCATCCCGGCCGGCCAGGAAATCCTTGCTGAACTTGGGGCGCTTGCCGGGGGTGATGCCCAGCATGTCGTGGATCACCAGCACCTGACCGTCGCAATGCGGGCCTGCACCGATGCCGATCACCGGGATTTTCAGCGCCCTGGTCACCCGTTCGCCCAGCGCGCTGGGCACGCCTTCCAGCACCAGCAGGTCGGCGCCTGCCGCCTGCACCGACTGTGCCTCGGCCAGGATGCGGTCGGCGGTTTCCTGCTCGCGGCCCTGGATGCGGAAGCCGCCGAACTTGTGCACCGACTGCGGGGTGAGGCCCAGATGGGCGCAGACCGGGATCGCCCGTGCCACCAGCGCCGCGGTCGCGTCGAGGATGTGCGGTGCGGCGCCCTCGATCTTCACCATCGCCGCACCCGCCTCGCCCACCAGGCGCGCGCCGGCTTCCAGCACGTGCGGTAGGTCGCGGTCGGCCATGAACGGCAGGTCGGCCACCAGCAGCGTGGCGGACAGCCCGCGCGCCACCGCCTGTGTGTGGTAGACCATGTGGTCCAGCGTCACCGGCAAGGTGCTCTTGTGGCCCTGGACCACCATGCCCAGGGAATCACCCACCAGGGCCACATCGATGCCGGCCAGTTCCAGTTGCGCGGCGAGGCTGTAGTCGTAGGCGGTGAGCATCGCGATGCGGCGGCCTTCGGCCTTCATCGCATGCAGGCCGGGCACGGTGACCGGCTTGCGGGCAGGAGCAGTGGCGGGATCGACGTACACGGTGTCATCTCGTCGGTGGGGAATCAGCGGATTATCCGCTGCACCGCATCATTCGGCCAGTCGACATCGACCAGGCACTCGCAGCCCTGCGTATCCACAGCGGCGAGCAGATCGGCCACGCGGCCCTGCCCCGGCAGCTGCAGGTCCGGCGCAATGTCGCCCAGCGGCAGCAGCACGAAAGCGCGCGCGCCGATGCGTGGGTGCGGCAGTGTCAGTCGCGCGTCGTCGAGCTGCACGCCGTCCATGTGCAACAGGTCGAGGTCCAGCGTGCGCGGGCCATTGCGCGCGGCGCGCACGCGGCCGGCGTGCTGTTCGATCGCCAGCAGCGCGTCGAGCAGCGCGTGCGGGTCGAGGCCGGTATCCAGCAGCACCGCGGCATTGAGAAAAGGCGGCTGCTCCAGCAGGCCCCAGGGCGGCGTGCGGTACAGGTGCGAGCGGCGCAGCACGCGCGTGCCGGGCAGGCGCGCCAGCGCATCCACGGCCTCCAGCAACTGCCGTCGCGGATCGCCCAGGTTGCCGCCCAGCGCGATGTAGGCTGCGGTCACGCCGGTTTCGACTTGCTCGCCGCCGGCCTGCGCCGACGCCGCTTGCGCACCGGGCCGGCAGCCGGGGCGGCCGCCTCGGGTTCGCTGCCGCCGTGCGCCGGCAGCGCCGCCGCCAGCGTCTCGTGCGGCAGCTGCTGGGCATGGTCCCACCACAGGCCCAGCTCGCGGATCGCCGGTGATTCGTGCGCGCGCAGCAGCAGGAAGTCGAACGCGGCGCGGAAGCGCGGATGCGCCAGCAGGCGCAGCACCTTCTTGCGCTGCACCTGCTCGAAGCGCGGCTGCAGCGACCAGATCTCCTCCATGGTGAAGGTGAAGCGGCGCGGTATCGCCACGCGCTGGCATTGCTCGCCCACCACCTGCATCGCGGCGCGCGCCCAGGCTTCGGTGGCATCCTTGCCGCGGGCGATCTGCTGCTGTGCCAGATCACGCACCTCGCCCCACAGCAGCACCGCGAACAGGAAGGCCGGCGTCACCGACTTGCCTTCGGCGACGCGCGCGTCGGTGTTCTGCAGACCCTGCTCGACCAGCGCGCGCAACGCCTCGTCGCCGCGCTCCAGCGCACGGGCGGTGGCCGGGAACAGGAACTTCAGCAGGCCGCACTGTTCAAGCATGCGGAAGCTCTTCAACCCGTGCCCGGCCAGGAACATCTTCAGGGATTCGTCGAACAGCCGCGCCGGCGCCGCCTCGGCCAGCAGCGGCCCCAGCTCCGCGAACGGCGCCGCCGCCGGCGCATCGATGCTGAAGCCGAGCTTGGCGGCCAGCCGCGCCGCCCGCAGCATCCGCACCGGATCCTCGCGGTAGCGCGTGTCCGGTTCGCCGATCAGGCGCAGCACGTGGTCCTGCAGGTCCTGCATGCCGCCCACGTAATCGCGCACGGAGAAATCGCTGACGCCGTAGTACATCGCGTTGACGCGGAAGTCGCGGCGCAGCGCATCCTCCTCGATCGTGCCCCACACGTTGTCGCGCACGATGCGGCCGTCGACGATATGGCGTTCGCCTTCCGCGCCTTCCTCCTCGCCGGTGCCGCGGAAGGTGGCCACCTCGATGATCTCCGGACCGAAAACCACATGCGCCAGCCGGAAGCGGCGCCCGATCAATCGGCAATTGCGGAACAGCTTCTTCACCTCGTCCGGCGTGGCGTTGGTGGCCACGTCGAAATCCTTGGGCCGGCCACCCAGCAGGAGGTCGCGCACCGCGCCGCCGACCAGGAACGCGTCGTAGCCGGCCTCGTTGAGGCGATACAGCACGCGCAGCGCGGCCTTGCTGATGTTCTTGCGGGAAATCGTGTGCTGCTCGCGCGGGATGATGCGCAGCGCGGGCATGACGTCGTTCCTGGCTTCGGAATTCAAGCGTGTGGAGTCCTTGCGGGTATCGTGTCCGGCACGCGGCCAAGGCGGCGGCGCGGCGGCTTGCAGCCGCTCATCTTACCTGCCGTCGCCGGGGCATTGCCGGGCGAAACATTTCCGCTATACTAGCGCGCTCCGCGTCAATCCGCTCCCATCGTCTAGTGGCCCAGGACACCGCCCTCTCAAGGCGGGAACACGAGTTCGAACCTCGTTGGGAGCGCCATCTGCCTGTGCGATTCGTCAGGAATCGCCGCGGCGTCGCCGGGAGCGAAAGACTCCAGGCCTTTGCCCTGCCCCGATGCCACCCATGGCCGTCCGTCGCCGCAGTCCCCCGGGAACAGCCGGCGCGGCCGGGTGGCCGTGCCGCCGGGTTTCGGGGCAGCCGCCACGCACCCGATCCGTGGCGACGCTTTTCGGCCCCGGCTTCACCGGCACGGTGCAGCATCGCCGCATCATGCGTTGCACAGGCGGGAACAGCTACGGAATCCTCGAAACAAGCTGCCTGCAGATCCGGCGGATCGAACCAGCCGATTGCGGGCATCCCGCCCCCCCCCGGCCCGGCTTCGCCGTCCGCCACCGCTTCTGCGATGGCACGATCCGGCACGAAGTGGCCCGTAGGCCGGCAGAGGCCGGAGGTCCAAAGCGCCTTGAGGCTTGCGAAAACGCGAGCACACGATCTCCTTCCGAAACTCTCCCGCAAAGGAGCAGGGAGATACCGCGTGTCGCGGCGGCGGCTTCTCACCCGGCGCTCGTTGCAGTCATACTTGCCAACGCCACAACGCAAGAGCGCCGCCCCATGACCTTTGTCGTCACCGACAACTGCATCAAGTGCAAGTACACAGACTGCGTGGAAGTCTGCCCGGTCGATGCCTTCCATGAAGGCCCGAACTTCCTGGTGATCGACCCGGACGAATGCATCGACTGCACGCTGTGCGAGCCGGAATGCCCGATCAACGCGATCTACCCGGAAGACGACGTGCCCGCCGGCCAGGAGGGTTTCGTGGCGCTGAATGCCGAGCTGGCGAAGGCATGGCCGGTGATCACCGAACGCAAGGACGGACTCGCCGACGCGAAGGACTGGGAAGGCAAGCCCGACAAGCTCAAGCTGCTGGAGCGCTGAGCCATTGCGATCATCCTTGATCGCGAAAGTCACACGGACAGCCATCCGTGGCTGCACTTATCAAGAAAAGCCGCGTTAACCCATTGTACAAAACAAAAATGCCGCCTCATTGGGCGGCATTTTTGTTGGCGTGAACAGGTCGGAATCAGCTGCCCATGCCCTTCTTCAGCGCATTGATCAGCTTGGCTACCGCGCCCTCGTCGCCCTGCACGCGAACTTCGCTGGCGCTGCTGCCGCTGGGGTTCACGGTGACCTGCACCGCGTGCGTGGCAGTGTCGGAGGTGGCCTTGTTCTTGCCGTGGTGGAACAGGCGGCCGAAGAAGCCCCGCTTCTGCGCCGGCGCCACGCCGCCCACCACGTTCACCGCATAGCTGTGTGCGCTGTCGTCGTGGCCGGTCACCTGGCCCGCGCTGCCACCCGCCAGGAACTGGCCCACCTTCCGGTAGGTGCCGTCGACCGTATCGGACACCACGAAGGCGTCGGAGATCGCGCCAGGCACGGGCGCGGCCTGCGGCTGGTTGGAGCCCGGCGGCGGGATCACCAGCGCGGCATTCGCCGGCGGGGTGTCCAGGCCCGGCGGGATTTCCAGCGGGGACTCCTGCTTGGCGGTTTCCCACGCCTTCGTGGAGCGGAACATGCCGCAACCGGTGAGCAGCAGGCCCGCGAAGGCCAGCGCCGGCAGGGTCACGAGGAGCGAGGATTTCTTCATGCAAGGGATTCCGTGGAAAGATCGGTTACGGCACAGCCAGGACGGGATTCCGTCAGGCGGCATGCGCCAAGGATGCCAGACTGGACAGCGCCTCGCGCAAACGGACGCGGTCCGGCCCCTCGGCGAGCTCCACCAGCGGCAGCCGCGGCAGTGCCGAACCCAGCCCCAGTTCCGGCAGACCGGCCTTCACCGCGATCGGGTTCGGTGCGCAGTTCAACGCGTGCAGCAACGGCGCCAGGGCATCCTCGCAACGCGCGGCAGCCGCGCTGTCGCCGCCGGTGGCCGCGTCGCACAGCGCGCGGAACGCCTTGGGCACCAGGTTCGCCACCACCGACACGGTACCGGCGGCACCGGCCAGCATCGCCTGCCTGGCCGTGCCGTCGTCGCCGGAGAGATAGACGAAATCCGGGCGCGCAAGTTCCGCCAGCGCGGCGATGCGCTCGGCGTCGGCGCGCGCTTCCTTGATCCCGACGATGGCCGGGTGCCCGGCGAGCTGGGCCACCGTCTCCGGCAGCAGGTCACAGGCGGTGCGGCTCGGCACGTTGTAAAGCACCACCGGCAGGCCGCCGTGCTCGGCCACTTCGAGGAAGTGCCGGCGCATGCCCTCCTGGGTGGGCCGCACGTAGTACGGCGTCACCACCAGCGCGGCATCGGCGCCCAGCGCCCTGGCGCGGCGTGTGAGGGCCACGGTTTTCGCGGTACCCGCCTCGCCGGTGCCGGCGATCACCGGCACGCGGCCGGCAACGTGCTCCACCGCGAACGCGAGCAGGCGGTCGAACTCGTCGTGCTCGAGCATGTGCGCCTCGCCGGTGGAGCCGGCCACCACCAGCGCCTGCGTGCCGCCGACGAGCTGATGGTCGAGCAGGCGCGCGAATGCCGGCAGGTCGAGCGCGCCATCGGGCACGAACGGCGTCGCCAGCGCGCAGATGCTTCCGCGAATATCCAAGGCTCGGTTCCGCTGCAGATTCAGACCGGCCATGTTACTTGCGGCCTTGCCGGAGCGGCAAGTAAGCTGGCCGGCGCGATTCCCGCGCCGCGCGGGATCCGGCACAGGCCACCCCATTGAAACCGACGCCCTCCGCCCGTTCGGGCAGCGACAACCAGTTGCTGATCCACGCGCTGACCTCCGCCACCCACTCGCCGCTCACCGCGCTGACCCGCCGCATCGCCGACGCCGGCTGCAGCCTGGCGGAGTCGCGCGTGGCCACGATCGGCAACGAGGTATCGATGATGCTGCTGGCGAACGGGGCCTGGGACGCGCTGGCCAAGCTGGAGACCGCGCTGAACAAGCTGGCGCGCGACGAGAATCTGCGGCTGAGCCACTACCGCACGGCGCCGCGCGAGCCGAATTCGCACCTGCTGCCCTACATGGTCGAGATCATCTCCGCCGACCGCCCCGGCATCGTGGCGCGCATCGTGGAATTCTTCAGCCAGCAGGGCATCAGCGTGGAACAGCTGCATTCCACCCGTTACCACGCGATGCAGACCGGCGCGGAGATGTTCCAGGCGCAGTTCACGATCGGCATTCCGGCCGACATCCACATCGCCGCCTTGCGCGACGATTTCCTGGAGCTGTGCGACGGCCTGAACCTGGATGCCATCATGGATCCGGTGAAGTTCTAGCTTGCTCCGCAGATGGTCGTCTGACAAGGCTGTCTCCGCAACATTCATCGCGCTAGTCTCTGCCCGAACACAGGCGAAACCCCGTCGGGTTTCCGGAGAGACCATGCCAGACCTCGGAAAGAAGGCCCCGGCCCTCAGCGGCACCACCGGCGACGGCAACACGCTCAAGCTCGCCGATCTCAAGGGCCAATGGGTAGTGCTGTATTTCTACCCCAAGGACTCCACCCCCGGCTGCACCACCGAAGCGCAGGACTTCCGCGACCTCTACCCGAAGTTCAGGAAGCACCACGCCGAGATCGTCGGCGTTTCGCGCGACTCGGCGAAATCCCACGCCAACTTCGCCGCCAGGCAGGAACTGCCGTTTCCGCTGGTGTCCGATCCGGACGAAACCTGGTGCCGCGCCTTCGACGTGATCCACGAGAAGGTGCTCTACGGCAAGCGCCACATGGGCGTGGTGCGCAGCACCTTCCTGATCGACCCGGACGGCAGGCTCGCCGCCGAATGGCGCGGCGTAAAGGTGCCGGGGCACGCCCAGGCCGTGCTCGACGCGATTCCCACCGGCAAGTGATCACCGCCTTCCCTAGCACCGCGCCCGCGGCATCCGGCATGCCGCGTCCCTTTCGTACTGCCCCCCGCGAGGTTCCCGCCGCATGACCGGAAGCAAGCGCATCTATGCCCTCGACACCAACGTGCTGCTGCACGACCCCACTTCGCTGTTCCGTTTCGAGGAACACGACGTGTTCATCCCGATGACGGTGCTGGAGGAGCTGGACGAGAAGAAGAAGGGCGCCTCGGAAGTCTCGCGCAACGGCCGCCAGGTCAGCCGCTTCCTCAACGAACTGATCGTGCGCGGCAACGGCCACGGCATCAGCAACGGCCTCGAACTGGCCAACCCGCAAGGCGTCAACCTCAAGCGCGGCGGCGCGGTGGGCCGGCTGTATTTCCAGCAGCGCACCAGCGCCAACCACGGCAAGGCCGACAACCTGATCCTCGCCGCAGTGATCGAGCTGCGCGACCAGAACCCCGGACGCTCGGTGATCCTGGTCAGCAAGGACATCAACCTGCGCATCAAGGCGAAGATCTACGGCATCGACGCGGAGGACTACGAGAACGACCGCGCGCTGGACGACTTCGCGCTGCTCTACACCGGGTCCGACGCGCTGCCCGAAAACTTCTGGGACACGCACCCGGAAGTGGAATCGTGGAACGAGCGCGGCCGCACCTACTACAAGCTGGCGCGCCACGAAGACGAGGACTGGCACCCCAACCAGTGCCTGTACCTGCCCGGCGAGGGCGGCGTGGAGCTGCGCGTGCTGAAGGCCGACGACGACAAGGCCACGCTTGCGCTGATGGACGACCACAGCCACGCCAACCACCACGTCTGGGGCATCGCCGCGCGCAACCGCGAGCAGAACTTCGCGCTCAATGTGCTGATGGATCCCGACGTGGACTTCGTCACCCTGCTCGGCACCGCGGGCACCGGCAAGACCTTGCTGGCGCTGGCCGCTGGCCTGGCCCAGGTGATGGACCAGCAGCGCTACCGCGAGATCATCATGACCCGTGCCACCGTCTCGGTCGGCGAGGACATCGGCTTCCTGCCCGGCACCGAGGAGGAGAAGATGACGCCGTGGATGGGCGCACTCACCGACAACCTCGAAGTGCTCGCCAATCCCGAGGAAGGCGGCAGCTGGGGACGCCAGGCCACCAACGACCTGCTCGCCTCGCGCATCAAGATCCGCTCGCTCAACTTCATGCGCGGGCGCACCTTCCTGTCGCGCTACCTGATCATCGACGAGGCGCAGAACCTCACGCCCAAGCAGATGAAGACCCTGATCACCCGCGCCGGCCCCGGCACCAAGATCGTCTGCCTCGGCAACGTGGAGCAGATCGACACGCCCTACCTCACCGAGACCACCTCCGGCCTCACTTACGCGGTGGACCGTTTCAAGCAATGGGAGCACTCGGCACACGTCACCCTGCGGCGCGGCGAACGCTCGCGGCTGGCGGATTTCGCGTCCGAAGCGTTGTGAGGATCGCTCCGCCCATCGCCCTCACCATCGCCGGTTCCGACTCCGGCGGTGGCGCGGGCGTCCAGGCCGACCTGAAGACCTTCCATGCGCGCGGCGTGCACGGGCTGTCGGCGATCGCCGCGATCACCTCGCAGAACACGCGCGGCGTGACCGCGGTGCACCCGGTGCCGCTCGCGCACATCCGCAGCCAGATCGCCGCCGTGTTCGACGACTTCCCGATTGCCGCGGTGAAGACCGGCATGCTGGGCGGTGCGGCGATCGTGCGGCTGGTGGCGCGCGAGATGGCGGCGCGCAAGCCGGCATGGCTGGTGGTCGATCCGGTGATGATCGCCACCAGCGGCGCGCGCCTGCTCGACGAGGGCGCCATCGCCTTGCTGGTGGATGAGCTGATTCCGCTGGCCGACGTGCTCACGCCCAACCTGCCCGAGGCCGCGGCGCTGCTGGGTTACCCGATCCGCAGCGCGAAGGATTGCACCCGCGCCGGCAACGAACTGCGCGAACTGGGCGCCAAAGCCGTGCTGCTCAAGGGCGGCCACGGCAGCGGCCGCGAGGTGGTGGACCGCTTTTTCGACGCGCGCGGCGTAGTGGAGCTGCGTCACCCGCGGCTGAAGCTGGAAGCCCACGGCACCGGCTGCACGCTGGCCTCGGCGATCGCCGCCGAACTGGCCAAGGGACAGACGCCACGCAGCGCCGTGCGGCGCGCCGTGGCCTACGTGCAGCGCGCACTCGCCTGCGGTTACCAACCCGGCGGCGCACCTTTGCGCGTGTTGTCACACTGAGCTTGCGCGCCGCGGCGGTTCACGGCGCGGGCGCTAGAATGTCGCCTTACCCTGCCCTGCCTGGCCGCCCTATCCGATGACGCCGCGCCTCGTCCTGCTGATCCTGATCCTGCTGTTCATGCTCTGCGTGCTGCTGGTGCACCTGCGCGGGCGGGCGCGCCTGCGTTTCGACCGCCAGCTGGTGGACCATTCGGCGATCTTCGCGCCCTACAACCTGCTGATGTACGCGTTCTCGGCGGTGCCGGCGCGCCCCATCCTCGACCGCCGCGGCTTCCCGCAACTGGACCTGTTGCAGGCGAACTGGCAGACCATCCGCGAGGAAGCGCTGTCACTGTTCGACGAGGGTCATATCCGGGCGGCGCACAACGGCGCCGACGCCAGCTTCAACAGCTTCTTCAAGCAGGGCTGGAAGCGCTTCTATCTCAAGTGGTATGGCGAGCCGCTGGCCTCGGCCGAGGCGCTCTGCCCCAAGACGGTGGCGCTGCTGAAATCCATCCCCAGCATCAAGGCGGCGATGTTCGCCACGCTGGCGCCGAACAGCCGGCTCAACCCGCACCGCGACCCGTTCGCAGGCTCGCTGCGCTACCACCTGGGCCTGATCACGCCGAACTCGCGCGACTGCCGCATCTTCGTGGACGGCGAGGAGCACGCCTGGGGCGACGGCAAGGACGTGGTGTTCGACGAGACCTACGTGCATTGGGTGGAGAACAAGACCGACCAGACCCGGGTGATCCTGTTCGCCGACGTGGAGCGCCCGCTGCGCACGCGCTGGATGAGCGCGATCAACCATCGCGTGGGGGCGTTCATGGGCAAGATCACCGCGTCGCCGAATACCGAATCGCCGGAGGAGAAAACCGGCTTCGTCAACCGCGTGTTCGCGCTCAACCAGCGCAACCGCGAGCGCAGCCGCGCGTTCAAGAAGAGGCATCCGAAACTGTTCCGCGCGCTGAAATACCTGGGCCTGCTGGTGCTCGCATGGCTGATCGTCTGCGCGCCGTGGCCGTTCGTCCGCTGAAACGGTAACGCCGGGGCCTGCCCGCGCGTCCTTGCCGCGATCCCTCCGAGGAACCCGCCATGGATCCGCAAACCGCCCTGTTCCAGCAACACCGCCCCCGACTGTTCGGGCTGGCCTACCGCATGCTCGGCACACCCGCCGATGCCGAGGACGTGCTGCACGACGCCTGGCTGCGCTGGCATGCGCAGGACACCGACGCACTGGACGACCCGGAGGCCTGGCTGGTCACCGTGACCACCCGCATCGCCCTGGACAAACTGCGCCGCGCCAAGGCCGAGCGCGAACACTACCCCGGCCCGTGGCTGCCCGAGCCGCTGGTGGATGAAGCCGCGCCCGTCGCAAACAGCGGCGCCGAGACCCCCGAAGCGGCGCTGGAACGCGACCAGAGCCTCACGCTGTCTTTTCTCACGTTGCTGGAACGACTGGGCGCGGAGGAGCGCGCCGCCTTCCTGCTCAACGAGGTGTTCGATTACAGCCATGCCGAGACGGCGGCCATCCTCGGCATCAACGAGAACGCCTGCCGCCAGCGCGTGCATCGCGCCAGGGCAAGGCTGCGCGAGGACCGCCCGCGTTTCAGCGTGGATGCCCGCGCACAGCAGCGCCTGCTGCAGCGCTTCGTCACGGCGATGGAGCAACCCACGCTGGAGTCGCTGCAGGCGCTGTTCGCCGAGGACGCCATCCACATCTCGGATGGCGGCGGCGTGGTGTCCGCCACCTTGCATCCGTTGCACGGCGCCGAGCGGCTGGCGCGGCTGTACCTGCAGATCGCCCACAACACCCGCCTGCAGCCGCTGCGCTACAGCCTGACCACGCTCAACGGGGCACCGGCTTTGCTGGCCTGGGCCGGCAGCACGCTGACCACCGCCATCTGGATCGAGGGCGACGGCGAGCACATCACTGCCATCCACGCGCTGCGCCACCCGGACAAGCTGGCACGCCTGGCGGCGACGGTAACGAATCCGCAGGCCGGCACGTCCTTGCACTGAACGGCCCGATCCGGCCGGCATCCCCCACCAGCGAAGGAGTCCCCCATGACCCGCATTTCCATCCAGCGCCACTACACCGCCATGCAGCCGCTGATCAAGCTCGGCGAGGAAATCCGCGCACGCGGCCACCTGGACGCGAAGCTGGCCGATCTCGTGCTGATGCGCTGCTCGCAGATCAACGGCTGCGCGTTCTGCCTGGACATGCACAGCAAGGACGCCCGCGCCGCCGGCGAGACGGAGCAGCGCCTTTACATGCTGCCCGCCTGGCGCGAGACCCGGCTGTACAGCGAGGCCGAACAGGCCGCCCTGGCCTTCGCCGAGGAACTCACCGAGCTGCCCTCGCACGAGTCGGTGTCCGACGCGGTCTACGAACGGCTGCGCCAGCACTTCGACGAGGCCGGGGTGATCGACCTCACCCTGCTGGTCGGCCTGATCAACACCTGGAACCGGCTCAACATCGCCGTGCGCACCGAAGGTGGCCATTACAAGCCAGCCGCCCGTCACTGACGGAGTGCCCTCACCCCGCGCAGGCGTCAACCGCCTGCGCGCTGGCGCCCGAAAAGCAGCCGCAACCTGGCCTGTGCCGCGCCCGGCAAGGATTTCAGCCGCAGCGCCGGTTGCTCGACCAGGTGCCAGGACAGCACCGCCAGCAGCATGGCCGACGGCCAGGCCAGCAGGATATTGCCAGCCGGCGGCAGCCGCGGGGCGAGGTGTGCCACCAGCTGCTGCATCGAGTAACCCCACAGGTACAGTCCGTACGAGTAGTCGCCGAAGCGCAGGCAACCCAGCCACGGCGAGGCATAGCCGAACGCGAACACGAAGGCGGTCAGCGCCAGCGCGAAGGCGAACGGATAGAGCGGCGTCGCGTGCAGCAGCCACGCCAGCGCGGCCAGCACGGCCACGCACCACCAGCCCACCGGGATGCGCTCGCGATTGATGCAGCAGAACACGCCCAGCGCGAAGCAGCCGGCCAGCCGCAGGAACGAAGCCAGCGGCACCAGCGGCACGTGGGTGGGAGCCAGCAGCCCGCAAACGAACAATGCCACTAGCAGCAGGTTGCAGCACCAGCGCCGCGACAGGATGCCCAGCACGCCTGCCAGCGCCACCCACAGGTACATGCGCACCTCGGCCGGCAGGGTCCAGATCGAGCCGTTCACGAACGCCAGTTTCGGATTGCCGGTGAACACACCCGGCAGCTCCCAGAGCAGTCCCTTGCCCAGCTGGACGTTCTTCGACACGTAGCGCACCACGTCGTGGCTGCGGTAGTAGTCATGCAGCGGCAGGCTGGTGCATGCGGCACCCAGCACGAAGGCCGTACCCAGTAGGCAGGCGATATGGGCCGGGTAGATGCGCAGCAGCCGCGCCCACAGGAAGGCCGCGAGATGGCGCCGGCGCAGATAGCTGCCGGCGATCATGAAGCCGCTGACCACGAAAAACACGTCCACCGCCAGGTCGCCGGAATAGCTGCCCCAGCCCAGCCAGACGAAGACATCCGGCCAGCCCCGGCCGCCGGTGATGGCGGGCGCATGGCCGTAGATCACCAGGCTCGCCGCCAGCAGCCGCAGCAGCAGGAAATTGTCGCGGCCGCCCGCCAGGCCATCGGCCACGGTGGCGATGCGCTGCCGGCCGCCTCGCAGACCCGACAGCCATTCCTTCGCCTTCATGCACTCTCCTTCGACCGGCAACCGGCGCCAGCGGCATGCCGGCAGGCGAACGCGCATCTTAAAGCCTGGGCAACGCCTGCAGCCGGCGTCGGATACGTCCGAACCGGCCGGATCGCACCCATAGAAACCGTGCCGCCGTACGGTTCCGCCGTCCCGGACGAAGCCGCAGACACGTCGGCGCATGCTGGCCGCTCCTCCCGGCGAACGGAGGCAGTCGCATGCACGAGCGAGCCGCCGGGCTCCCGCGCCGCGCGCCGTCCGCCCGTACCCGTCTCTTGCCGCAGCGGTGGCGCAACTGTGAAACGAAGGAAGAACGCGATGGCTGCACGTATCCTCAAAGTCGTCCTGGGCCTATCGCTGGCCACGGTGCTGGCCGGTGCCATCTGGCTGGGTACCGAGGGCCGCCCCCTGCTGCTCGTCGCCACCGGCTCGACCAGCGAGGGCCTGTGCGACGCGGCCTTCGTCAGCCAGGTCGATCCCGAAAGCGTGTTCCGCGAACAGCATGCCCCCATGCTGCGCGGCATCGGTTGGGCGATGCGCTGGCGCGTGGATCGTGTCCGGCGCGAGGCATATGCCAGCGTGCTGGGCGCCTTCGGCGCGCGCGCCGTGTTCCGGCCGGGGCTGGGCTGCCTGCTGGTGCACGGCGGCGGTGCGACGCCCGACGCCGCCGGCTTCACGCCCGCGCCCATCGCCAGCCCGTACCCGGAGCACGCGGTCGCGTCGGACGACCCGGCCATCCGCGCCGCGATCGATCACGCTTTCGCCGAACCCGATCCCGCGCACCCGCGCAACACCAAGGCCGTCGTGGTACTGCATGACGGCCGCCTGATCGCCGAGCGCTACGCACCAGGCTACGGGCCGGACACGCCGATCTGGGCGCATTCGGTGACCAAGTCATTGACCAATGCACTGATCGGCATCCTGGTGCGCGAAGGCAAGCTGCAGCTGGAACAGCCCGCACCCGTGGCCGCGTGGCTTTCGCCCGGCAACCCGCACCGGGCGGTCACCGTCGACCAGCTGCTGCGCATGGACAGCGGCCTGCCGTTCGACGAGACCAACGGCGCGCTGAGCCCGCTGACGCGCATGGCCTTCCTGGAACGCGACATGACAGCCTATGCGGCGGCCACGCCGCTGGCCCACGCCCCTGCAACCCATTGGGCCTATGGCAACCTGAGCTACATGCTGCTCGGCCATATCGTCAGCCAGGCCGCCGGCGGCAGCGCCGTGGCCGCCGAACGCTTCGCACGGCGCGAGCTGTTCGCGCCACTGGGCATGGCGCACACGCTGATCCAGACCGATGCCGCCGGCAGCGTGGCAGGTTTCGGGGGCAGCTATGGCACCGCGCGCGACTTCGCCCGCTTCGGCCAGCTCTATCTCGACGACGGCGTGGTCGACGGCCGTCGCATCCTGCCCGCGGGCTGGGTGGCCTACAGCCATTCGCAGACGCTGGACACCGGCTACGGCGCCGGCTTCTGGCTGAACATCAAGCAGGACACCCGGGTACCGGTGTGGAACGCGCCCTGGGGCATGCCGCAGTTGCCGAGGGACATGTACTACGCGCGCGGCGCATTCGGGCAGTACGTGGTGATCGTGCCGTCGGAAAAACTCGTGGTGGTGCGCATGGGCATCTCGCTGGACTACGGCGACCACACCGGCGATCTGGTGGCGGCGATCATCAAGGCCCTGCATGCCCGGCCGTCGCCGTGAGCGACTGCGCCTTGCGGAAGGCGCTGGGCGTTTCGCCCAGCTGCCGCTTGAAGGCGGCGTTGAAGGTGGACTTGGAGGTGAAGCCGCAGGCGTAGGCGATGTCGAGGATGCTGCGCGTGTCGCCGGCGTCGGCGAGGCAGGCGCGGGCCGCTTCCACGCGCAGCCGGTTGATGTAGTCCCAGAAGGTGCCGCCGAAGCGGCGGTTGATCACCGTCGACACCAGGTATTCGGGATAGCCGCTGCGCTTCGCCACCTGGCCGATGGTCAGGGCCGGCTCCAGGTACAACGGCGCGGCGCCGCCCATCAATTCCGCAAGGCGGGCCTCGACGGCATCGGAGCGGGCATCGTCCGGCGCCGCGTCCGCGCGCTCCTCCACCGGCACGGGCGGCGGATCCGGTTCCACCGCGACCGGCGGCTGATTCAGGCTGAACCAGCCCACCATGCACACCCAGCCCGCCACCAGGCCGAACAGCAGCATGTAGTTGATCACCGGCAGCCAGACCACTGCCTGCACGATGGCGACGCCCCAGATCACGATCTGGCACAGCGCCAGCACGTCGATCCAGCGCAGCGAATGACGGTCGGCGTCCGAGCGCCGCTCGCGCAGCTCGCGCCGGTAGCGGTGCACGCGCGCCAGCGCCGCCGCCACGTAGGACAGGCTGTAGACGAACAGCGGCCCGTCGAACCACGCGCCGACGTTGCGTTCGCCGGCGATCCAGCGCGCAGACAGCGCCGCGATCCGCGCGTGGTCCATCGTCCACACGTATCCGTCGGCCACGAACATCGCGCCGAAGCCGAGCAGGTGCACGCAGTCGCGCCGGCGGAAGCCGCGTCCTTGCGTCAGCGCGCGCACGTAGAGGTAGAACAGGCTGCCGTAGAGGAACGGGAACAGCGCCGCGAAGCGGTAGGCGCGGAACCATTCCGGCGCCAGCGTGTGCCAGTACGCGGCCTTCACCGCCAGATCGAGTCCAGCCAGCGCGACCCACACCGCGAGCAGCCGGTTCGCCTCGCGGTTGGCGGGGCGCCGCCACAGCGCCAGCGCCAGCAGGGCGGCCTGCAGGGCCGCGGCAAAATAGAGGAACACCCATAACGTCATGCGCGCAGGCTCGGCAAAGGCGCCGGAGGCGGCCAAGGCCGTCGATGCTAGCGAAGTGGGCGGCACCGCTCCAGAACATGCTGTTCCAGAGCAGGCCATCCCGAAACGCAAAGGCCGCGGACGGTGCCGCGGCCCCCGGAGGCTTCCACGCGAGGCGGTTCAGCCCTTGACGCGCCTGGCGATCGCCGCGCCGAAGCTCTCGGTGCTGCCCTTGCCGCCCAGGTCCGGCGTCACGCTGTCGCGGTCATGGGTCATGGTGTCGCGGATCGCGGCGCGCAACCTGTCGCCCTTGGCCACCATGCCGAGGTAGTCGAGCATGTCGGCCGCGGCCAGCAGCAGCGCACAGGGATTGGCGATGCCCTTGCCGGCAATGTCCGGCGCCGAGCCGTGCACGGCCTCGAAGATCGCCGCGTGCTCGCCGATGTTGTCGCCCGGCGCCAGGCCCAGGCCGCCGACCAGACCGGCGCAGAGATCCGACAGGATGTCGCCGAACAGGTTGGTGGTGACGATCACGTCGAACTGCTCGGGCTTCATCACCAGCTGCATGCAGGCGTTGTCCACGATCATCTCGTTGAACTCGATCTGCGGGTATTCCTTGGCGATCTCGCGCGCCACGTTGAGGAACAGGCCCGAGGCGGTCTTGATGATGTTCGCCTTGTGCACCGCAGTGACCTTCTTGCGGCCCTTCTTCACCGCCAGCTCGAAGGCGTAGCGCACGATGCGGCTGGAACCCTTGCGGGTGTTGCGGATCATCGAGATCGCGGTCTCGCCGTCCTCGGACAGGCTCTGCCCCTCGGACAGGTACGCGCCCTCGGTGTTCTCGCGCACCGTGATGATGTCGATGTTGTCGAAGCGCGCCTTGGTGCCGGGGAAGCTCACCGCCGGGCGCACGTTGGCGTACAGGTCGAAGTGGCGGCGCAAGGTGACGTTGATCGAGGTGAAGCCGCCGCCGATCGGCGTGGTCAGCGGGCCCTTCAGGGCCACCTTGTGCTCGGCGATCTTGTCCAGCGTGGCTTTCGGCAACAAGTCGCCATGCTTCTCCAGCGCCACCATGCCGGCGTCGACGAAGTCGTAGGTCAGGCCGCAGTCCAGCGCGTCGAGCACGCGCAGCGTGGCGGTCATGATCTCCGGGCCGATACCGTCGCCCGGGATCACCGCGATGGTCTTGCTCATGGGGGGAACTCCTTGGGGAATGAAGCCGTTCGACTGGTGCCGGCAAAGGGGCACACGAGTTCGATAACCCCGCAATTATCGCCCATCCGTACGCCTGCGAACAGGCGAAGGCGCCCGCAAGGCGTTGAAAATCCTCGCACGCAGCGTTGCGGGAAATGGCACGGCGGCTATCCCGCAGCCGCCTAGGCAAGCGTGTCAGGCGTGGTCGGCGCAACCGCCGGGCGCGGCATCGCCCGACTCCAGCTGGTCGAGGAAATCCACCGCGCGGCGCAGGTGCGGGATCACGATGGAGCCGCCCACCACCAGGCCCACGCTGAAAGTCTCGAAGAACTCCTCGCGGCTGACGCCCGCTTCCTTGCACTGCGCCACGTGGTAGCTGATGCAGTCGTCGCAGCGCAGTACCATCGAAGCGACCAGGCCCAGCAGTTCCTTGGTCTTCACGTCCAGCGCGCCGGGCTTGTAGGTCTGCGTGTCCAGCGCGAAGAAGCGCCGCACCACCTGGTTGTCCTCGCCCAGGATGCGCTCGTTCATGCGCTGGCGGTACGCGGTGAACTCGGCCACGCGGTCCTTGCCGCCGCGGCCGCCGTCGTCCTTGCCGCCGTTCATGCGGCTTCGCCCAGCAGTTCGGCCAGCTTGCCGCTACGCTCGGCGGCCACCAGGTCGTCGTAACCGCCCACGAGCTGGTCGTTGATGAAGATCTGCGGCACGGTACGGCGGCCGCCGCTGCGCGCCAGCATGGCGTCGCGCTGCGCCGGGTCGGTATCCACGCGGATGTCTTCCCAGGTCAGGCCCCTGGCCTTGAGCAGGTTCTTGGCAGCCACGCAGTACGGGCATACCGCGGTGGAATAGACTTCGATCTTGGACATCACGAAACTCCGATTGGCTGCGCAGCAAAATGGGGGTCGGAATCCCACGGAACAAGCCATTGCGCGCGTGGTCTTAACCTGAAAAGTGCGGCCATGGATGGGCTCCCGTTTGATCTTCGCGATCATGGACGATCGCAAAAACACCTCAAAGTGCAGCCATCGATGCCCGCCCGTTTGATCCTCGCGATCCTGGACGATCGCATATAGTCCCCATTGTCCCGCAAACCCATGCACATGTCGCCACGACGCCCCGCCTCGCGCCTGCTGACCGCCCTGATCCTCGCCGGCCTCGCCTTCGCCGCCGGCGCGCAGGACCGCCTGCCCGACCTCGGCAGCTCGGCGAACGCGCTGATCTCGCCGCAGGAGGCGCAGGACTACGGCGCCGCGATGCTGCGCCAGATGCGCGCGCTGGGCATGGTGGTGGACGACCCGCTGCTGGACGACTACATCAACGACCTCGGCTTCCGCCTGGTCGCCGCCTGCGCCAAGCCGCGCGACCACTTCGCGTTCTTCATCGTCAAGGACAACGAGATCAACGCGTTCGCCGCGCCGGGCGGCTACATCGCGGTGAACTCGGGCCTGATCGCGATCACCCGCAACGAGAGCGAGCTCGCCGGCGTGATCGCCCACGAGATCGGCCACATCACCCAGAACCACCTGCAGCGCGCGTTCGAGGCATCGAAGAAGGACGCGCCGCTGATGGCGCTGGTGCTGCTGGGCGCGATCGCCGCCGGCAGCGCCGGCCGCGGCGCCGGCGACGCGCCGATGGCGGTGCTCGCCGGCGGCGAGGGCCTGCTCGCGCAGAAACAGATCAACTTCACCCGCAAGGACGAGATCGAGGCCGACCGCGCTGGCATCCAGACCCTGGCCAACGCCGGCTTCGACCCGAACGCGATGGCCGCGTTCTTCGGGCACATGGAAGACGTGATGAGCACCGGCGCCGGGGGCCAGGTACCGTCCTTCCTGCAGGACCACCCGGTCACCAGCGACCGCATCGCCGACGCAAAGGCGCGGGCAGGTGCGCTGATCGCCGCGCAGAAGCTGCGCCCATCAGGCGACACCCTGCTCAAGGGCCAGTGGGAGCAGATCACCGCACCGATGCCGTTCGTGCACGCCCCGCTCCGGCTCGGCAGGAGTGCGGCGGACCCGAACGGCCTGAGTACCTACACACTGATGCGCGAAAGGGTGCGCGTATTGTCCGGCAACGCCATCCGGCTGGCCGCCTGGTACAGCAGCAACCTCAAGGACCACCCGGATTTCGACACGCCGGCGAACCGCTACGGCTACGCACTGGCGCTCACCCGCAGCGACCGGGGCACGCAGGCGATGGCCCAGCTGCAGCCCTTGCTCGAGGCGCACGCCGGCAACCTGATTCTCACCCTGGCGCTGGCCGATGCCGAGCTGCAGGCTGGCCAGCGCGGCGCCGCGCTGGCGCTGTACCGGCAGCTCAACGAGCAGTCGCCGCGCAACCGCGCGGTGGCGCTGGCCTACGCCACCGCGCTGACCGAAGGCGGCGACAAGGCCCAGGCCGCCACCGCGGCGGACCTGCTGCGCCCGCTGCTGCAGGACAGCGACCAGCCCGAGATATACAGCGCCTACGCCCGCGCCAGCGACAAGGCCGGCGACGGCGAGCGCGCCGGCGAGGCCTGGGCCGACGCCAGCTACTACTCCGGCCGGCCCTTCGACGCGATGGAACAGCTGCAGCGCCTGCTCAAGCGCGACGACCTCAGCTACTACGCCCGCGCGCGCATCCAGGCGCGCATCGCCGAGCTCACCCCGCTGGTGCTGGAGCTGCGCAAGCGCAGGATCGAGACGCCGGACAACCCCGCGACCCGGAACGGTTCGCAGCAACTGCGGGACGAGCGCTGCGCGGGACGCCTGTGTTTCGGCCTGGATGCAGGCTCCTGACGGCCGCTTTTGACCTGCACACCCGGGACGACCGCACCGAAGACGCAAAGCCGGCGGATGATCTCTATGCCCGTGGCCGAGCACACAAATCCATGTCATTGCCGCGTAACATTCCTCCACTGCAATATCACGGTCACAGGCCAACGGACGCTGACGCGTGCACAAACGCATCCTGATCGTCGAAGACGAAACCTCGATCCGCGACATGATCGCGTTCGCCCTGCGCAAGGCCGACATGGAGGCGATGCAGGCCGCCGACGCCCGCTCCGCCCAACTGGCCATTTCCGAACAGGTGCCGGACCTGATCCTGCTGGACTGGATGCTGCCCGGCATGAGCGGTCTGGAACTGGCGCGCCGCCTGCGCAAGGAAGAGCTGAGCCGGGAGATCCCGATCATCATGCTCACCGCCCGCGGTGAGGAGATGGACCGCGTCAACGGCCTCGAGGCCGGCGTGGACGACTATGTGGTGAAGCCGTTCTCCACCCGCGAACTGGTCGCGCGGATCAAGGCGGTGCTGCGCCGCAGCCACGGCGACGATGGCTCCGGTGTGGTGGAAATGGGCCGGCTGCGCATCGACGGCCCCGCGCACCGCGTCTATGCGGGCGACGAGCCGGTGACGATCGGCCCCACCGAATACCGCCTGCTGCACTTCTTCATGACCCATCCCGAGCGTGTGTATTCCCGCGCGCAGTTGCTCGACCACGTGTGGGGCGGCAGCGTCTACGTGGAGGAGCGCACCGTGGACGTGCACATCCGCCGTCTGCGCAAGACGCTGGAGCCGTGGCAGCTCGAAGACATGGTGCAGACCGTGCGCGGCAGCGGCTACCGTTTTTCGGTGAGCACCTGAGGACCGGGGCTCCGGATCCAGAGAGGACGGGCCGCACGGTCTGCCGGGCCGCCGTGCAAAAGCGCCGGGGCGGGCGGGAACGCCTGTAAGCTCTTCGCATCAGCCGCTGCCCAGCCGTCCGATGTCCACCACTCCCCGCTGGAAACTGCCCGCCGCCTGTTTCGCCGCCCTGCTCGCGGGGGCGCTGCTCGGCTGGCTGGCCGGCGGCCACGTCGCGACCGGTGTGGCGCTTGTCGCCGTAGCGGAAATCGTCTTGCTACTGACTCGGGACCGTCATCCAGCGCGCCCCATCATGGCGTCAACCGCTGCCGCGAAACACAACCGACTCATGACGCGCACCCGCCGCCTCGCCTCCAGTCTGCGCGACCTGCGCCGCACCGCCAGCCAGCTGCCCGACGGCGTGGTGCTGCTCGACGCCGACCAGCGCGTGCGCTGGTTCAACCACGCCGCGGAAAACCTGCTGGGCCTGCGTTCCCCGCACGACCGCGGCGCGGCGCTGGGCTTGCGCCTGCCGGCTTCCGAGCTGGCCGACTGGTTGCGCCAGGACGAGCGCGAGCCGCTGCACGACACCGTGGCGCCGGGCCGTCCGGACAGCCAGATCAGCGTGAGCCTGCTGCCGTTCGGCCGCCGCCAGCAGGTGCTGCTGGCTCGCGACACCAGCCACGTCACCCGGCTGGAGCAGATGCGCCGCGACTTCGTGGCGAATGTCTCGCACGAGCTGCGCACGCCGCTCACCGTGATCCACGGCTACCTCGAACTGATCGATCCCGAGGACGCGCCCGCGCTGGCGCCCGTGCTCGGCGAGATGCGCGCACAGTCCAAGCGCATGGGCCAGATCGTGGAGGACCTGCTCACCCTGTCGCGGCTGGAGACCCAGCATCACGTCGAGGACGAGCGGGTGCCGATGGCGCCGTTGCTGGCCACGCTGCGCAAGGAGGCGGAGGCGCTCAGCCAGGGCCGCCATCGGGTCACGGTGGAAGCGGACGCCGGGCTCGACCTGCTGGGCTCGCCCAAGGACCTGCACAGCGCCCTGTCCAACCTGGTCAGCAACGCGGTGCGCTACACCCCGGCCGGCGGCAGCATCACGATACGCTGGCGCCGCAGCGGCGACGGCGCGACCTACTCGGTCAGCGATACCGGCTACGGCATCCCGGCCAACCACCTCGCCCGACTCACCGAGCGCTTCTACCGCGTCTCCTCCAGCCGCTCGCGCGGCAGCGGTGGCACCGGACTCGGCCTGTCCATCGTCAAGCACGTGCTGAACCTGCACCAGGCCCAACTGAGCATCGAGAGCGAGCCGGGCCGCGGTTCCAGCTTCGCCTGCCATTTCGGCCCCGAACGCCTGCTCGCACCGGCCAACGGCCACGACGAAAGCTGAAGCGCCTTGCGGCGCGACGCGCACCGGGCGGCGCGCTTGCGCCAGAATGCACGCATGTCACGCCCCGCCGCCCAAGCACCCGCGCACCCCGATCTCGCCGCCCCCGAGCTCTTCCTCAGCCGCGAGTTGGCTGCGCTGGAGTTCAATTTCCGCGTGCTAGCGATGGCGCGCGACGGCGCGGTGCCGCTGCTGGAGCGATTGCGCTTCCTCAGCATCGTCGCGAACAACCTCGACGAGTTCTTCGAGGTGCGCGTGGCGATGCTCAAGCACCATCACGCCTACGGCTCGGCCGCACCCGGGCCGGACGGCCTGCCGCCGCCGGAACTGCTCTCGCGCATCCGCGCCCGCGTGCTGGAGCTGGTCGCCGAGCAGTACCTGACCTGGCAGCAGGAACTGCGCCCGCAGCTGGACGCCGAGCGCATCCGCATCCTTACCCGCCAGCAGTGGAGTCCGCGCCAGCGGCGCTGGCTGCAGGGCTATTTCGAGCACGAGGTGCTGCCGGTGCTGTCGCCGCTGGGGCTGGACCCGGCGCATCCCTTCCCGCGCATCCTCAACAAGACGCTGAACATCGCGGTGGTGCTGAAGGGCCGCGACGCGTTCGGCCACGAGGGCCACATGGCGCTGGTGCGCGCGCCGCGCTCGCTGCCGCGGATCATCCGCCTGCCCGCCGAGGTCTGCGGCGAGGGCGACCACTTCGTGTTCCTGGCCGAGCTGCTGCAGGCCTTCGTCGACCTGATGTTCCCCGGCTTCAAGGTGGTCGGTTCCTACCAGTTCCGGGTCACCCGCAACAGCGAGCTGATCGTGGAAGAGGCCGAGGTGGACAACCTCGCCCGCGCGCTGAGCGAGGAACTGCTGGGGCGCGGCTACGCGCGGCCGGTGCGGCTGGAGATCGCCGACGATTGCCCGCAGGCCATCACCGCCATGCTGACCCAGAACTTCCAGCTGGAGGAGGCCGACGTCTACCGCTGCGACGGCCCGGTCAACATCATCCGCGCCGGGCTGATCTGCGACTGGGTGGACCGCCCCGAGCTGAAGTACCCGCGCTTCACGCCGCAGCTGCCGCCCGGGCTGGAGACCAGCCGCGACAAATTCGAGCAGATCGCCCAGCGCGACGTGCTGCTGCACCACCCCTACCAGAGCTTCGCCGCGGTGGTGGACCTGCTGCGCCAGGCCAGCACCGACCCGAACGTGCTGGCCATCAAGCAGACCCTGTACCGCGCCGGCGAGGACACCCCGCTGGTGGACCTGCTGGTGGAGGCGGCGCGCCACGGCAAGGACGTCACCGTGGTGATCGAGCTGCGCGCGCGCTTCGACGAGGAGGCGAACATCCGTCTCGCCACCCGCCTGCAGGAGGCCGGCGTGCAGGTGGTGTACGGCGTGGTCGGCTACAAGACCCACGCCAAGATGATGCTGATCGTGCGCCGCGAGGGCGACACGCTGCGCCGCTACGCCCACCTCTCCACCGGCAACTACCACCAGATCAACAGCCGTACCTATACCGACATCGGCCTGATGACCGCCGACCCGGAGATCGGCGAAGACCTGCACAAGGTGTTCCAGCAGCTCTCCGGGCTGGGCCCGCGCATCGCGCTGAAGCGACTGCTGCACTCGCCGTTCACCCTGTACACCGGCGTGATGGAACGCATCGAGCGCGAGACGGCACTGGCCCGCGCCGGCCGCCCGGCGCGCATCGTGGCCAAGCTCAACGCGCTCAACGAGGCGCACGTGATCGAGGCGCTGTACCGTGCCTCGCAGGCCGGCGTGGAGATCGACCTGATCGTGCGCGGCGCCTGCACCCTGCGACCCGGCATGCCCGGCGTCTCCGAGCGCATCCGCGTGCGCTCCATCGTGGGACGCTTCCTCGAACACAGCCGCGTGTACTGGTTCGGCAACGACGGCGCACCGGAGATCTACTGCGCCAGCGCCGACTGGATGGAGCGCAACCTGATGCGCCGGATCGAGATCGCCTTCCCCATCCGCGACCCCGAACTGGCCGCCCGCGTGTACGCGGAAACCCTCGCCAACAGCCTCGCCGACAACACCCAGGCGTGGCTGCTCGACAGCAACGGCTGCTACCACCGCGCCACGCCCGGCCGGCACGCGCCCTACACCGCGCAGCAGACGCTGCTGGACAAGCTGTGCCCGTGAGTGCGGCATTGCGGCATCATGTGCGTCGCGGCGCACCTCCGTGCCGACAAGGAACCCGCGCTTGAGCCAGGCCGACCAGACCCCGATCCGCGATGGCGAGCTGCTCGCCGCGGTGGACATGGGTTCGAACAGCTTCCACCTGATCGTGGCGCGCATGGAGCACGGCGAGCCGCGGGTGATCGACCGGCTGCGCGACAGCGTGCGCATGGCCGCGGGCCTGCGCAGCGACGGCTCGCTCGACGCCGACCGCCGCGCCCGTGCGATGGACTGCCTGGCGCGCTTCGGCCAGCGCATCGCCGGCCTGCCATCGCAGCGGGTGCGCGCGGTGGCCACCAACACGGTGCGCCGGCTGGCCGCGCCGCAAGCCTTCCTGGGCGCCGCCGAGGCCGCGCTGGGTCACCCGATCGAGGTGGTGTCGGGCCGCGAGGAGGGCCGCCTGATCTTCCTGGGCGCCGCGCACGACCTGCCCGCCTCGCGCGAGCCGCGGCTGGTGATGGACGTGGGCGGCGGCAGTACCGAGTTCATCATCGGCCGCGGCCTCGCGCCGCTGCACACCGAGAGCGTGCAGGCCGGCTGCATCGCCTCCACGCTGCGCTTCTTCCCCGGCGGCAAGCTCAACCGCAAGCGCTGGCAGCGCGCGCGCGGCGAGATCGGCGTGTTGCTGCAGCAGTTCGCCGAGGACTACCGCGAATCGGGCTGGCAGGACGCTTACGGCTCCTCCGGCAGCGCCAAGGCGATCGGCGCGGTGGTGCAGGCGATGAAGCTCAGCGACGACGGCATCACGCCCGCCGCGCTGGCCGGGTTGCGCGACGCGATCCTGGCGCAGGGCACCATTGCCGCGCTGAAACTGCCCGGCCTGGTGGAGGAACGCGCGCCGGTGCTCGCCGGCGCGGTGGTGATCTTCGAGGCCGCGTTCGAGGCACTGGGCATCACGCGCATGCGCGTGTGCGAGAGTTCGATGCGCGAGGGCCTGCTGTGGGACCTGCTCGGCCGCGCCGCCGGCAGCGACCCGCGCACCGGCAGCATCGATGCGCTGGCCAGCCGCTACGGTGTCGACCGCGCCCAGGCGCGGCGCGTGGAATCCACCGCGCTGCAGCTGTTCGACCAGGTCGCCAAGGCCTGGAAACTGGACGGCGAGGCGCGCGAGTGGCTGTCCTGGGCCGCGCGCGTGCACGAGATCGGCCTCGCCATCGCGCACAGCCAGCACCACCACCACGGTGCCTACATCCTGCGCCATGCCGACCTCGCCGGCTTCTCGCGGCAAGAGCAGCAATTGCTCGCCGCCGTGGTCGAGCTGCACCGGCGTAAGCCGGACAAGGCGGTGATCGCCACGCTGCCCCAGCGCTACCGCCAGCTGGCCCGTTACACCACGGCGTTGTTGCGCCTCGCGGTGCTGTTCCGCCGCGGCCGCCGCGCCGAATCGCTGCCGCCCATGAAACTCGGCGCCACCCGCCAGCGGCTGCGCCTGCAGCTGCCGGCGGCGTGGCTGGAACAGCACCCGCTCAGCGAGGCCGACCTGCAACAGGAACAGGCACCGATGGCCGAACTGGGCCTGGAGCTGGAATTGTCCGCGGCTTGAACCCCTGGCCGCGACGACCGGACGGGCGGCCATCCCTGGCTGCACCGGTAAGGGTGCGATTCGTCCCGGATCGCTGCGGCATGGCAGGTGGCGGCAGGTTCCAGACTCTCGCTCCGCCCTTGCGCCATCAGCGGCGATCCCTGGCCGCGCTCCCCAATGAAAGCTGAACTTCGGGGGCACGCACGCGCGCGGCCCGCGTATCATGCGCGGATACTTCGGACCGCCTGACGCCATGCCCAAGCTCAAAGTCGCCCTGCTGCTCCTGTCCGCCATCCTGCTCGCACCCGCACTAGGGGCCCAGGACGCCAAGCCGGCGCCCGCCGCGGCGAATCCCGAAGTGGTGCTGCACACCTCGCAGGGCGACATCACGCTGGAGCTGTACCCGGACAAGGCGCCGAAGAGCGTGGCGAACTTCCTGCAGTACGTGCGCGACGGCTTCTACGCGGGCACAGTGTTCCATCGCGCGATCCCGGGCTACCTGGTGCAAGGCGGCCTGTACACGCGCGAGCTGCAGCCGCGACGCACCCGCCCGGCGATCCCCAGCGAGGCGGACAACGGCCTCTCCAACCTGCGCGGCACGGTGGCGGTGGCGCGCGGAGCCGACCCGAACTCCGGCACCTCGCAGTTCTTCATCAACCTGGTGGACAACCGCCGGCTGGATTTCGTGGGCAACCAGAGTGGCCTCACCTGGGGCTATGCGGTGTTCGGCAAGGTGATCAAGGGCATGGACGTGGTCGACAAGATCGCCGCGCTGCCCACCCGCGGCATCGGGCCGTTCGCCGCGGACGTGCCCAATCCGCTGGTGGTGATCGAGGGCGCACGGGTCGTCGGCGAAGCCGCGCCCGCCGCCGCGGCCAGCGCACCGGCCCCGGCCAACCCCGCCGCCGACAGCACGCCCAAACCCGCGAAGCGCGGCGCCCGCAAGCCGGCGCAGGGCGGCTGATGGGCACCCTGTTCATCGCCGACCTGCACCTGGACGACAGCCGGCCGCAGATCACCGCACTATTCGAGCGCTACCTCGCCAGCGACGAGGTGCGCCGCGCCGATGCGCTGTACATCCTTGGCGACCTGGTCGAGGCCTGGATCGGCGACGACGATGACGCGGAACTGCCGCGGCGCATCGCCGCCGCCACCGGCGCCGTGCGCGCGGCCGGCGTGCCCGTGTATTTCATGGCCGGCAACCGCGACTTCCTGCTCGGCGCGGACTACGCCCACCGCGCCGGTTTCGAACTGCTGGACGACGGCACCGTGCACACGCTGTACGGCCGCCCCACCCTGCTGATGCACGGCGACGTGCTGTGCACCGACGACACGGCCTACCAGGCGGTGCGCAGGCAGGTGCGCACGCCCGAGTGGAAGGCGCAGATCCTCGCCATGCCGCTGGAGGCGCGCCGCGCCTTCGCCGCGAAATCGCGGGCGGAAAGCCGCGCCCATACCGGCAGCACGATGGAGGCCGTCATGGACGTCAATGCCGGCGCGGTGGCCGAGTCGATGCGCCAGGCCGGTACGACGCGCCTGATCCACGGCCACACCCACCGCCCCGCGATCCACCGCTTCGAGCTCGACGGCCGGCCCGCCGAACGCATCGTGCTGGGCGACTGGTACGAGCAGGGTTCGGTGCTGCGCCTGGACGCCGACGGCGTGGAATTGCGCGGCCTGCCGGCTGCCCCGTAGGTGCGGCGCGCCCGCGCCCTGCCTATCTCCGCACCTTGCTCTTGGACACGTACCAGGTGCCCAGCAGGAAGTCCCAGAGCGGCGAGGTGACGCCGTAGTTCTTGTCGGGGTGGTGGTGGTGCACGTGGTGCACCGCCGCCCACTTGCGCGCCAGCGGGTGGCTGAAGCGGCGGCGATGGATGATCAGGTGGCTGAAGCCATACATCGCATAGCCCAGCGCAATCGCCCCGGCGAGCAGCAGCGCGATCGCCAGGGGCAGCACCAGCGCCAGCACGGCCGCGAGCAGCAGCACCACCGCAGGCGGGAAAAAGAACGGCAGCGAGTCGAAACCCAGCGGCTTCTCGTGATGCAGGGTGTGGCCTTCCTCGAACAGCGGCACCGGCCCGTGGAACAGCCAGCGATGGAAGGCGTACTCGATGAAGCTGAAGGCGAACAAGCCGACCAGCACCACCAGCAACGCCTGCAGCGGCCGGCTGTGGCCGACCCAGAACGCCGCCCCGAGCAGGGCGAAGCTGACGACGAAATCGGCGGCCTGGCCTACCCAGTAATTCGCACGGGTGGACGACATGCGGGCGATGGCCTGCAGCACGCCATGGCCGCGGGCCTCGCCCGATTCGGACGACGGGCGCTTGGTCTCACCCATGGGCAAGCCTCGCGCGTATCCGGTTTGCCTGGCCTCGATCCCGCGTCATCCTGCTCCCCTTCGACCGTTTCCACGGCAGTTCCATGGCTGCCTTCACGGCGGCATCACCGCC
The DNA here is from genome assembly GCF_057031145.1 of Rhodanobacter sp. sgz306013. Classification (NCBI taxonomy): domain Bacteria; kingdom Pseudomonadati; phylum Pseudomonadota; class Gammaproteobacteria; order Lysobacterales; family Rhodanobacteraceae; genus Rhodanobacter; species Rhodanobacter sp. sgz306013. Next base: position 528,945 of record NZ_JBXCIJ010000004.1, on the reverse strand, counting down.
CGCGCAAGCTTACCGCGCCGCGCCCGGTGGCGGGCATGGCGCCGATTCTGCCGCCTCACGCGATATTCAGTCGCAGGCGCGGCGCCACCACGATTATTCCAGCAGTTGCCCGATCCGCGCATCCTGCTCGCTCCACAAGGCATTGATCCAGGCCTGGAAACGCTGCCGGAATGCCTCGTCACGCTCGTAGTCGCCACGCAGGCCGGGCTCGATCGGGCGTTGGCGCAGGCTCACCCGCACCTCGCGCAGGCGCCCTGCGATCAGGTCGGAAAGACTGCACGGGCCGCCGGGGTAGACGATGGCGACCTCGAGGATGGCCTGCAGGCCGTCGCCCATCGCGTCCAGCACGAAGGCCACGCCGCCTGCCCGCGGCCGCAGCAGGTGCCGGTACGGCGAACCCTGCGCATCGTGCTTGGTCGGCGTGAAGCGCGTCCCCTCCACGAAGTTCATCACCGACACCGGCAACTGGCGGAATTTCGCGCAGGCGCGGCGGGTGGCCTCCCGGTCCTTGCCTTGCAGCTCGGGATGCTTGGCCAGGGTCTCCCGGGAATAGCGCTTCATGAAGGGGAAATCCAGCGCCCACCATGCCGGCCCCATCAGCGGCACCCAGATCAGCTGGCTCTTCAGGAAGAAGCGCAGGAACGGGATGCGCCGGTTCAGGATCTTCTGCAGCACCGGGATATCCACCCAGCTCTGGTGGTTCGCCAGCACCAGGTAGTTCGCGTCGCGGCGCAGGCCATCCAGCCCGTCCACCTGCCAGCGGATGCGCGTGAACAGCTCGAACAAGGTGTTGTTGACGGCGATCCAGCTCTCCGCGATCGCCACCAGGGCGCGCGAGCAGGCCCGCCTGAACCCGGCCAGCGGCAGCAGCAGCTTGGCCAGGGTCAGCACGAACAGCGGCAGCACGTGCAGCAGCACGTTGAGCACCAGCAGCAGCACGACCAGCGGCACGCGGATCAGGCCGGGCAGAGAAGCGAACATCGGGAACCCTGTGGCGGACATGGCCCAAGCATAAAGGCCGGGGGCGGCGTCCCGGGGTCGCCGGGACGGCACTGCGTCAACTCATCGCAGCAAGCGGCGCACCTTGAGCAGGGCCGCCACGAAGGCGTCGACTTCCTCGTGCGTGTTGTAGAACGCCAGCGAAGCGCGCAGCGTGGCCGGCACGCCGTAGAACTGCATCAGCGGGTGCGCGCAGTGGTGGCCGGAGCGCACCGCCACGCCCTCGAGGTCGAGCAGGGTGGCGAGATCGGTGGCCTGCGCGCCCTCGACCAGGAACGAGATCACCGGCTCCTTCTCCTGCGCCTCGCCGAAGATGCGCAGGCCCGGGATCTCGCGCAGCCGCGCGGTGGCATGGTCGAGCAAGGCGCTTTCGTGGGCACGGATCGCCTCGAAGCCCAGCGATTCGTAGTAACCGATCGCGGCGCTCACGCCGGCGAAACCGGCGATGTTCGGGGTGCCGGCCTCGAAGCGGTGCGGCGGCTCGGCGAAGGTGGTGCCGGAGAACCTTACCTCGCGGATCATCTCGCCGCCTCCGAAGAACGGCGGCATCGCATCGAGGTGCTCGCTGCGCGCCCACAGCGCGCCGGTGCCGGTGGGCGCCAGCATCTTGTGGCCGGTGAGTGCATAGAAGTCGCAGCCCAGTGCCTGCACGTCAACCGGGCGGTGCGGCGCCGCCTGCGAACCGTCCACGAACAGCGGGATGCCGCGCCGGCGGCATTCCTTCGCCAGTTCGCGCACTGGGTTCACCGTGCCCAGCACATTGGAGACGTGGCCTACGCAGGCCAGCTTCACCTCGGGCGTAAGCAGCTTGACGAACTCCTGCACGATCAGCTCGCCGCCCGTGGTGATCGGCGCCGCCTTCACCGTGGCGCCCGCGCGGGCGGCCACGATCTGCCACGGCACGATGTTGGCGTGGTGCTCCATCGTGGTGGTGAGGATGGCGTCACCGGGCTGCAGCCGCGGCAACGCATAGCTGTAGGCCACCAGGTTCGCCGCCTGCGTGGTGCCCGAGGTGAGCACCAGCTCGTTGCGCGACGGCGCGTGGATGAAGTGCGCCAGCGCGTCGCGCGCGCCCTCGTAGGCCGCGGTGGCTTCCTCGCCGAGCAGGTGCACGGCGCGCGACACGTTGGCGTTGTGCTCGCGGTAGTGGCGATCCACCGCCTCGATCACCTGGCGCGGCTTCTGGCTTGTATTCGCGTTGTCGAGGTACACCAGCGGCTTGCCGTGCACCGTGCGCGCGAGCAACGGGAAATCCGCGCGGATGCGCTGTATGTCGAAAGCTGGCGTGCTGGCTTGTGCATTCATCGTCGATAGGTTCCGTGTCTCGGACATCACCGTAGGAGCGGCTTCAGCCGCGACCGGCTACAGAAATCGCGGCTGAAGCCGCTCCTACACCGCCAGCAACGCAGCCAGGTGTTCGCGCAACGCCGTATTCGGCAGGTCGTCCAGCAGCGCGCGGCAGAACGCGGCGGTGAGCAGGGCGCGCGCCTCGGCTTGCGGGATGCCGCGCGAGCGCAGGTAGAACAGCGAGCGCTCATCGAGCTGGCCCACCGTGGCACCGTGCGCAGCCTTCACCTCGTCGGCATAGATCTCCAGCTCCGGCTTGGTGTCGATCTCGGCCTGGCCGGACAGCAGCAGGTTCTTGTTGCTGAGGCTGGCGTCGCTGCTGTCGGCGCCGGGGGCCACCAGGATCGCGCCGCGGAACACGCCGCGCCCACGTTGGTCCGCCACGCCGCGCCAGACCGATTCCGAAGCCGTGTCCCGCGCCTGGTGGCGGATCGCCAGCTGGGTATCGATGTGCTGGCGCCCGTGTGGCATGAACACGCCGCGCGTCTCCAGCCGCGCGCCGTCGCCGGCCAGCTCGGCGCGCAATTCGTGGCGCGCCAGCGCGCCGCCCAGTTCCAGCACGTGCAACGTGGCTTGCGCCCGCGCGCCCAGTTGCAGCCGGCTGCGCCGGATCAGGCTGCTGCCCGCGGCCGCCTGCTGGAACAGCACGTGGCGCAGCACCGCGCCGTCGCGCAACGTGATGTCGCCCACCGCCGTGCCCAGGTGCTGCTGCTCGCCACCGGCGGCGTGGTGTTCCACCAGCGCCAGCTCGGCGCCCTCGCCAAGCTCGATCACGTGGCGCAGGTGCCAGGCCAGCTCGGCTTCGGCGGGTGCGCCGAGGAACACGAGATGCACTGGCGCGGCGATCTTCGCGCCGGCCGCCACCTTCAACGCCACGCCGTCGGCGGCCAGCGCGGCGTTGAGGCGCACGAAGGCGTCGCCCTGCTCCGGCTCGTGGCGCGACAGCACGAAGCGCAGCGGCTCGGCGTCCCGTCGCAGCGCCTGCGCCAGCGGCTGCAGCGTGAGGCCGACCGGCAGCGCGTCCAGCGCGGAGAGGTCGGCGCGGAACGCACCGTTGACGAACACCAGCCGCGGCCCGTCCACGCCCGGCAAGGCGAACACGGCCGGATCGATCGCGCGTGTCGCCGCCTGCGCATCGCCGTTGGCATAGCGGCGCTGGCCCAGCGCACGCAGCGCGGTGTACTTCCATGCCTCCATCCGCGTGTCGGGCAGGCCGGCCACGGCGAAGGCGGCGCGGTGCTCGCGGCGCAGCGCGTCCAGCCAGGCGATGCCGCTGGCCGGCAGCGGCGCGTCCAGCAGCGACGCCACGAAGGGCACGGGGGCCGGCTGGCTCATGCCGTCGCCCCGGCCGGCTCGCCGTGCTCACGCACCCAGGCGTAGCCGTGTTCTTCCAGCTTCAGCGCCAGCGTCCGGTCACCGCTTTCCACGATGCGGCCGCCGGCCAGCACGTGCACGAAATCGGGTTCGATGTAGTCGAGCAGGCGCTGGTAGTGGGTGATGACCAGGAACGAGCGCTCAGGCGAACGCAGCGCGTTGACGCCTTGCGCCACCTGCTTCAGCGCATCGATGTCCAGGCCCGAGTCGGTCTCGTCGAGGATCGCCAGCTTCGGCTCCAGCACGGCCATCTGGAAAATCTCGTTGCGCTTCTTCTCTCCGCCCGAGAAACCCTCGTTCACCGCGCGGTGCAGCAGCTCGTCGGAGATCTGCATCACCTTGAGCTTCTCGCGCACCAGTTTGAGGAACTGCATGGAATCCAGCTCCTGCTCGCCGCGCGCCTTGCGCTGGGCGTTGAGCGCGGCGCGCAGGAAATAGGTGTTGTTGACGCCGGGAATCTCCACCGGGTACTGGAACGCCAGGAACACGCCGGCGGCGGCGCGCGCCTCCGGTTCCAGCGCCAGCAGGTCGATGCCGTCGAAGCTCACGCTGCCGGCGGTGACCTCGTAGCCTTCGCGGCCGGAGAGCACGTTGCCCAGCGTGGACTTGCCCGCGCCGTTCGGCCCCATGATGGCGTGCACCTCGCCCGGCTTCACGCTGAGCGTGAGGCCCTTGAGGATTTCCTTGCCCGCGACACGGGCATGCAGGTTTTCGATCTTGAGCATGGTTGTTCCTGGTCTTGAGCCCCTCTCCCGCCGGGAGAGGGGTTGGGGTGAGGGTTCGGCTGGAACGGAACGCCCCGCTCCGCCCGCACCCTCATCCGCCCTTACTTGCGCCATCCCTGTCGATCGCCCCTTCGGGGCCAGCTTCGCTGTTCCGCAGGCGCATCCTGCGCCTGCAGGTCGGGCACCTTCTCCCGGAGGGAGAAGGGAAAAAGCCTTACCCCACCGCGCCTTCCAGCGAAACTTCGAGAAGTTTCTTGGCCTCCACCGCGAACTCCATCGGTAGTTCGCGGAACACCTGCTTGCAGAAGCCGTCGACGATCATCGAGACGGCGTCCTCCTCGCCGATCCCGCGCGAGCGGCAGTAGAACAGCTGGTCGTCGGAGATCTTCGAGGTGGTGGCCTCGTGCTCGACGATCGCGCTGGGGTTCTTCACTTCCATGTAAGGGAAGGTGTGCGCGCCGCACTTCTTGCCGATCAGCAGCGAGTCGCACTGGGTGTAGTTGCGCGCGCGCTCGGCGCCCTTCTCCACCTTCACCAGGCCGCGGTAGCTGTTGTTGCTCCGGCCGGCGCTGATGCCCTTGGAGACGATCTTCGACTTGGTGTCCTTGCCGATGTGGATCATCTTGGTGCCGGTGTCGGCCTGCTGGTAGTGATGGGTGAGCGCCACCGAGTGGAACTCGCCCACCGAACGGTCGCCGCGCAGCACCACGCTGGGGTATTTCCAGGTAATCGCCGAGCCGGTTTCCACCTGGGTCCAGCTGATCTTGCTGTCGTCGCCGCGGCAGTCGCCGCGCTTGGTGACCAGGTTGTAGATGCCGCCCACGCCGTTCTCGTCGCCGGGGTACCAGTTCTGCACGGTGGAGTACTTGATCTGCGCGCGCTCCAGCGCCACCAGCTCCACCACGGCGGCATGCAGCTGGTTCTCGTCGCGCTTGGGCGCGGTGCAGCCTTCGAGGTAGGAGACGTGGGCGCCTTCCTCGGCCACGATCAGGGTGCGCTCGAACTGGCCGGTGTTCTGCGCGTTGATACGGAAGTAGGTGCTGAGCTCCATCGGGCAGCGCACCCCCCTGGGGATGAACACGAAACTGCCGTCGGAGAACACCGCCGAGTTCAGTGCGGCGAAGAAATTGTCGCCCGGCGGCACCACGCTGCCCAGGTACTTCTGCACCAGCCCGGGATGCTCGCGGATGGCCTCGCTCATCGAGCAGAAGATCACGCCGGCCTCGGCCAGCTGCTTGCGGAAAGTGGTGCCCACCGAGACCGAATCGAACACCGCGTCCACCGCCACGCCGGCCAGCGCGGCCCGCTCGTGCAGCGGCACGCCCAGCTTCTCGTAGGTTTCGAGCAGGGCGGGATCGACCTCGTCCAGCGACTTCGGCGCCTTCTTCGGCGCCGCGTAATAGCTGATCGCCCGGTAGTCGATCGCGTCCATCTTCAGCTTGGCCCAGTCCGGCTGCGGCATGGTCAGCCAGTGGCGGTAGGCGGCCAGGCGCCACTCGGTCATCCATTCCGGCTCGCGCTTGATCGCGGAGAGCTGGCGGATGGTTTCCTCGTCGAGGCCCGGCGGCAGGCCGGTCATCTCGATCTCGGTGACGAAGCCGGCGCTGTAGTTGCGGCCCAGCGCCTCGGCGACTTCGGCGTTGCCGTGCAGCGCGGTGGCAGTGCTTTCGATGGTTTCGCTGCTCATGCCGTGGTTCTGCCTTTCAGGGTGCTGATGTCTACCGTCACTTCCTGTCGACGCGGCGGCGGACGCAACATGTCGGCCAGGCTCACCGCGCGCAACGCGCGGTCGAGCACGCTGCTGATGCGCTGCCAGCTGCCGCGCACGCCGCATTGCGCCTCGCGCTCGCACTGGCCCTCGGCGACAACACCGCATTCGGTCATGCCGATCGGTCCCTCCATCGCCTCGACGATCTCGGCGAGGCTGATCGCCTGCGCGGGGCGCGCCAGCCGGTAGCCGCCGTTGACGCCGCGGAAGGACTCCACCAGGCCGGCGTGGCCCAGCGACTTCAGCAGCTTGCTCACCGTGGGCAGCTCCAGCCGGGTCTCGTCGGCGATCTGCGCCGTGCTCAGCACGTCGTCCGGATGGGCGGCGATGCAGGTCATCACCACCGTGGCGTAATCCGTGAGTCGACTGACGCGGAGCATGGGGAGGTTCGTGCGGCCAGGATCGGTCTTAATCCAGACCAAAATGGTACTGATTTGACGCGGCCCGGTCAAATCGCCGGCTTGCACCAACAGCAGGCAACGCTTGCACCAGTTTCACGAGATCCGGACCGTCCTGCCCGCCGTTTGGCCATCCAAACGGCCACGCAGCGCGCTCTCCGCCGCTGGCACGCATTCTGCTGTGCTGCAACACGAAACCATCCGCGGGGAGCAACGCATGCAGTGGATTACCGCCATCATCAAGCCGTTCAAGCTGGACGAAGTGCGCGAGGCGCTGGCCGAGGCCGGCGTGCACGGCATGACGGTCACCGAGGTCAAGGGCTTCGGCCGCCAGCACGGCCATACCGAGCTGTACCGCGGCGCCGAATACGTCGTGGATTTCCTGCCCAAGCTCAAGATCGAGCTCGCGGTCGGCGACGAACAGCTCGAACACGCCATCGAAGCGATCACCCGTGCGGCGCGCACCGGCAAGGTGGGCGACGGCAAGGTGTTCGTCCATCCGCTGGAACAGGCCATCCGCATCCGCACACAGGAGATGGACGATGACGCGCTCTAACCGAATGTTCGCCGCCGTCGCGCTGGCCCTCCTGCCATTCGCCGCCTTCGCCCAGGCCACGCCCGTGCCCAAGCTGGACAGCGGCGACACCGCCTGGATGCTCACCGCCTCCATGCTGGTGCTGATGATGACGATACCCGGCGCCGCGCTCTTCTATGGCGGCATGGTGCGGGCGAAGAACCTGCTCTCGGTGATGATGCAGTGCTTCGCGATCACCGCGCTCATCACCGTGCTGTGGATCGTCTACGGCTACTCGGTGGCCTTCAGCACCGAAGGCATGCATGCGGGCATCACCAACTGGCATTCCATCGTCGGCGGGCTGCAGCACGCGATGCTCGCGGGGATGACCCCCGACTCGCTCTACCAGACCGTGCCGGAAAGCGTGTACGTGATGTTCCAGCTCACCTTCGCGATCATCACGCCGGTGCTGATCGTGGGCGCCTATGCCGAGCGCATGCGCTTCGCCGCGATGCTGTGGTTCAGCGCCCTGTGGTTCACCCTGGTCTACCTGCCGATCGCGCACATGGTGTGGAGCGGCCCCGGCTCGCTGCTCGGCGACATGGGCGTGCTGGACTTCGCCGGCGGCACCGTGGTGCACATCAACGCCGGCATCGCCGGACTGGTCGCCTGCCTGGTGATCGGCAAGCGCCGCGGCTGGCCGCACACGCACATGCCGCCGCACAACCTCGGCTACACCGTGATCGGCGCCAGCCTCCTGTGGCTGGGCTGGTTCGGCTTCAACGCAGGCTCGGCGGTGGCTGCCAACGGCAGCGCCGGCATGGCGATGCTGGTAACCCAGATCGCCACGGCGGCCGCCGCGATCGGCTGGACCGCGGTGGAGTGGATCGTGCACAAGCGCGCCAGCGTGCTCGGCATCGCGTCGGGCGCGGTGGCCGGCCTGGTCGCCGTCACGCCCGCCGCCGGCACCTGCGGCCCCGGTGGCGCCCTGCTGATCGGCTTCGTCGCCGGCAGCGCGTGTTTCTTCACCGCCACGCGACTGAAGTTCCGGCTGGGCTACGACGACACGCTGGACGTGTTCGGCGTGCACGCCATCGGCGGCATCGTGGGCGCCCTGCTCACCGGTCCGTTCGCCGCGGCCAGTCTCGGCGGCTTCGGCCACGTCGCCTCCGCCTGGGGCCAGCTGTGGATCCAGGCCAAGGGGGTGGGCTTCACCATCGTCTGGAGCGCGGTGCTGAGCCTGGCGATCCTCAAGCTGCTCGAGCGCACGCTGGGCCTGCGCGTGGATGCCGAGCAGGAACAGATGGGCCTGGACCTGGCCGAACACGAGGAGCGCGCCTACGACCTGCAGCGGTGACCTTGTCCTGGTGGCGAATCCCCGCCGGATTCGCCACCGCCTGCCAGACGCCACCACGGGAGCACCCGAGATGCCACGCCTGACCGCAACACTCGTCGCCATCGCCCTGCTGGGCGCCGCCGCCGCCCGTGCCGACGACGCACCAGCGCCGCTCACCGGCAACGCGGCCATCGTCTCCGATTACGTATTCCGTGGCCTCAGCCAGACCTGGGGCAAGCCGGCGCTGCAAGGCGGCGCCGACTACACCGCGGCCAACGGTTTCGCCGCCGGATTCTGGGCCTCCCGCACCGGCCAACGCAGTTTTCCCAATGCGGCGATGGAACTGGACCTCTATGCCAGCTACGGCCGGAACTTCGACCCGGACTGGTCGTGGCGCGCCGGCCTGTACGGCTATGTGTACCCCGGCAGCAACCTCGACCGCGCCCGTCCGCCGCTGCCGGCGCGCTCGTTCAACACGCTGGAAGCCAATCTCGCGCTGGGCTGGAAGTGGCTCACGCTCAAGCTCAACCAGAGCCTCACCGACTATTTCGCCGCCGACGTCGAACAAGGCTACCGCGGCAACACGCGTGGCACGCGCTATCTCCAGTTCGACGCCGCCGTGCCCTTGGGCAGCACATGGAGCCTCGCCCTGCATGCCGGGCATACCTGGTACGCCACCGACCTCGCCACGCCGCTGCCCAGCGGCGCCCGCAATCCGGACTACAGCGACTACGGTGCGACACTGAAATACCAGCTCGACGTCCACTGGTCGCTGAGCACCGGCGTGACCCGCGCCAGCAACGCCGCGTTCTACCGCCACGTCACCAGCCTGCTGAACCCGGACGACACCGGCGACATCGGCGGCACCCGCGGATTCGTGATGGTGCAAGCTACGTTCTGAACCGGGGCGGCGGCTTTCAGCTGCCGTCGCCCAGCACCAGCTCACCCTGTGCCTGCTGGGTCGGCGTGGCGCGGGCGCGGGAAAACGCCAGCAGTTCGCCCAGCCTTGCGCCCTTGCCGCGCCAATCGTGGAACAGCGACTCGCCGACCAGCGCGTAATGCCAGCGGCGGCCGCCACGCAGCTCCGCATCCAGCGCATTGACCCGCTCGCACCATGTCGTCGCAGCCTTCAGCTTGCGCTGCACATTTGGAATCGAACGGCGGGTCGATGCAGATCAGGTCCACCTTGCCGCGCAGGCTGGGCGTGTGTTCATCGCCGGCCAGCAGCGCCGCCATCGCCAGCAGGTTGTCGCCGTAGATCAGCCGATTGGTCCAGCCGCCCTCGCCTTCCGCGTCCAGGTGCGCCTGCCGGTTCGCGGCGGCAATCCAGTCGCTGTCGCGCGTGTCCTTCGACGGCAGCACCCATTCGCGCGTCTGCAGTCCCACGCGGTGCCGCCCTTCCAGGCCCTCCAGGATCCTCTCCGCCTGCTGGCGCCCGCGGGCGACGATCTCGGGCAACTGTTCGAGCAGGGATTTGGGCATGGCGACGGCCGACGGGATTCCGGTCGGCAAATGTAAGTGATTATTTCATGTTTTTGAAATCATAAGTTTCATGGCCGCGTGCGGCCGCGGCCTATGGTCGTGGCCCATGAAGACCGAACAGTCCGCCTTCGCCGAGCGCCTGGCCGCCGCCCTCGAAGCGGCCGGCATCGAGGCGAGCTCGACCGTGCTGGAGAAGCTGGTACCGCAGCAGGGCGGCGAAGCGGTGACGCCGCAGGCGATTTCAGGCTGGCTCAACGGCAGGCACATCCCGAAGCAGGCGAACCTGCAGGCGCTGGCCCGCATCACGGGCGTGCCGCCATACGAACTGCAATACGGCACATCCGCCCATAAAGGCGTGCGTGAGGCGAACTCCGCGTGGCCGGATCACGTGCGCGGCCACGACCGCCTCGCCTTCGAGGCGTTCCTGACGCTCTCCGACGTGCAGCGCAAAGTGGTCCGCGAATTGATCGCGGTGCTGGCAAGCCCCGCCCGCAAACGTTGCGGCACGCGGTAGCAGGTCTCGTTCACGCCATGCGGCCGGCGGCTCGCGCAGCCACCGTCGCACCGCTAAGCTGCGGGGCATCCCAAGCCTGCCCTGCACCATGCCCACCCCCGCCCAAGATCGCGCCGCCGACCGCCTCGCCTGGACCCGTGCCGCGCTCGGCAACGATTCCCTGACTCTTGCCCCCGCTTCCTCCGACGCCAGCTTCCGCAGCTATTGGCGCACCACGCACGCAGGCCGGAGCTGGATCGTGATGGATTCCCCGCCTGAGCGCGAAGACCCGCGGCCATGGCTGGCGATCGGCGAACGGCTCGCCGCTGCCGGCCTGCACGTGCCGAAGGTGAGCGCGCAGGATCTTCAACGGGGCTTCCTGCTGATCGAGGACCTGGGTTCGCGCCTGTATCTCGCCGAGCTCGATGAGCGGAACGCGGACCGGCTCTACGGCGAGGCGATGGATGCGCTGCTCGTCATGCAGACACGGGTGGCCTGCGGGGACCTGCCGCCGTTCGACCACGCGGTGCTGGTGAACGGGCTGGAGGTGATGCCCACGTGGTTCCTCGAACGCCACCTCGGCCACACGCCCAGCTGCGACGAATGGGACGTGCTGGAAGCGGCGTTCGACGTGATCATCCGCAACGCGCTGGCGCAGCCGCGCTGCTTCGTGCATCGCGATTACCACAGCCGCAACCTGCTGGTGCTGGATGAGGACAGCTCCGGGATCGTCGCTCCCGGGCTGCCGAGTCCGGGCATCCTGGATTTCCAGGGCGCCTTGCACGGCCCGCTCACCTACGACCTCGCCTCGCTGCTGCGCGACGCCTACATCGCCTGGCCGCGCGAGCGCGTGGAAGGCTGGACGGAGTCGTACCGGCAGCGCCTGCTGGATGCCGGAGTGATCGATCCCGCAGTGGATGCCGCGCGTTTCCGCCGCTGGTTCGACCTCACCGGTCTGCACCGCCACGTGCGCGTGCTGGGCCAGTTCAACCGGCTGTGGTACCGCGACGGCAAGCCGGGCTATCTCGCCGATGTGCCCCAGGTGTACCGCTACGTGATCACGGTGGCGCGCAGCTATCCCGAGCTGGCCGACTTCGCGGCGCTGCTGGAGCGACATGCCGGAGGACGCGACCTCACCCGGGTCGCCGCATGAGGCACGCGCTGATCTTCGCCGCTGGACTGGGCGAGCGCATGCGGCCGCTCACCGGGCGTACACCCAAGCCGCTGCTGCACGCGGGCGGCAAGCCGCTGATCGTGTGGCACCTGGAAAAGCTCGCCGCGATCGGCGTGAACTACGTGGCGATCAATACCTCGCACCTCGCCGAACAGTTTCCCGAGGCGCTGGGCGACGGTTCGCGCTGGGGCCTGCGCATACGCTACGTGTACGAAGGCCCGGCTCCGCTGGAAACCGGCGGCGGCCTGCTCAATGCGCTGCCGATGCTGGGGCCGGAGCCGGTGCTGGCGATCAGCGGCGACGTATGGTGCGACGCCGACTTCGCCACCCTGCCGGCCGAGCCGGACGGGCATGGGCATCTGCTGATGGTGGACAATCCCGCGCACCATCCCCGGGGCGACTTCCGGCTGGACGCGCAAGGCCGCCTGCATGCCGACGGCGAGCCGCGGCTCACCTATGGCGGCATCGGCGTGTTCCGCCGCGAACTGCTGGACGACTGGCGCGCGACGGTGGGCGATGCGCCCGGCACGACGGAACGGCCGCCGCGCTTCAAGCTCAGGCCACTGCTGGAAGCGGCCATGGCGCGCGGCGTGCTGGCCGGCTCGCTGCACCGGGGCCGCTGGACCGACGTGGGCACGCCGGAGCGGCTGGCCCGGCTGGACGCCGAGCTCTCCTCCGGCTGAGCCGCGCCGCGCCGGCCTCCGGCATGCGCCAGCGGAATCTGGCTGGATTCCAGCCGGTGCAGGTCGAAATCGCGCACCGACACCGGCGCATAGGTTTCGTCGAAGGCCACGTCGCCCCATCGCCACCCGCAGCGGCAGCGGAACGCACCCCAGAAGCGGCGCAGCACGTACAGCTGCTGGCCCACGAGGCCCCGGCGGTTGTCCGCGTCCACCATGGGATCGCCCACCCCGGTGGGCCGCACCGGCTCGCCGAACAGTGCGGTGCCGAACACGATGTCCCACAGCGGGAAGATGAAGGCGAAGTTGCAGTAGTGCAGGTTCGGCCGCTCCGGGTCCACCCGCATGTGGTGCAGGCGGTGGTAGCGCGGATCGACCAGGACTTTCTCCAGCACCGGGCCGAAGCGCAGTCGCACGTTGGCGTGGTCGAGGTTCTGCAGCAGGTTGCCGCTGAGCACCAGCAGCGCGTAGTCGGTGGGCGATACGCCGATCAGCAGCGCGGCCGCCGCCACGATCAGCGCTTCCAGCAGGTCGTCGAGGTAGTGGTCGCGGTCGTTCGTCCAGCAATTCAGCTGGCGCTGGCTGTGGTGCAGGCTGTGCAACGCCCACCACCACGGGATCGAGTGCTGCAGGCGGTGGATGCCGTAGTACACCAGGTCGTAGATGGCGTAATAGACCAGGAACAGCAACACCGGGTGATGCCCCAGCCACGGCAGCATGCCCTGCACGCTGACCAGCCCGGCCGCATCGTCGCCCGCGCCGGCGCCGCCGACCAGCCGGGTCAACGGCGACAGCACCAGGTAGGTGAACAGCGGCAGCACGCCGAACAGCTTGAGCACGGTGTAGCTGCGGTCGATCGTGGTGGCGCGGCGATCGGGCCAGCGCTCCGCCGGCCACAGGCTCTCCATCGGCCGGAACACGCAGGCGATGACCGCCACCTCGGCGGCGGTGAGCAGGAAGTACCGCGCGATCTCGCGCGGCGGATCGACGACGAAATGCGAGAGATGCAGCACGGCCAGCACCGGCGCGATCGCATGGAACGCCAGCCAGTTCACCGCCGCCGTCCAGAGTGCGGAGAGGGTGTGCATGGTCGTTGTCGGTGGGGGGACCGAGCGCATGGTAAGTCCGCCTGCGTGAACGAGGCGCACCGTTCGCCGGGACGCGGCGAACGCAAAGTCTCGCGACGCATCGTCGCGGCGCGCAAAAACAGACGGCCCGGAGGATCCGGGCCGTCTGCGTCTGTCCGTTTGCAACGGAGGTGTCGAGTGCCTTCGCTGCCCTTGGGGCATCTCCCTCGCAAACGGGGGAGAGAACCCAGGGCCGCCCGCGGCGCGGGCGGCATCGGCCTTATGGACGCCGCGCCAGCTCCGGGTTTTCCCTGGTCACCGGCATCAGGTCCTTCTTCGACACGCCCAGCCACAGCAGGATCGGGCTGGCCACGAAGATCGAGGAGAGCGTGCCCACCAGGATGCCGATCAGCATGGTGATCGCAAAACCGTGCACCGCCGGGCCGCCGTAGAAGAACAGCGCCGCCATGGTGATGCCGGTGAACAGCGAGGTGATGATCGTTCGCGACAGCGTGCTGTTGATCGAGCGGTTGAGGATCTCCTCCGGTTCGGCCTTGCGGGCGAGGCGGAACAGCTCGCGGATACGGTCGAACACCACCACCTTGTCGTTGATCGAGTAGCCGATCACCGCCAGCACCGAGGCCAGCACGGTCATGTCGAACTCGCGCTGCACCAGCGCCAGCACGCCCAGCGTCACCAGGGTGTCGTGGATCTCGGTGAGCACCGCGGCGATCGCGAAGCGGCGTTCGAAGCGTATCCACAGGTAGGCCATGATGCCGAGGATCACGAACACCGCGGCGACCATGCCGTCGTTCTTCAGCTCGGCGCCGACCTCGGCGCTGACCGAGGAGCGGCTCTTCAGCGTGGCGTCGGCACGGGCGGCCTTCAGCGGCTGCATCACCACGCTGGCCACCTTGTCCAGGTCCACCTGGCCCTTGGCGTCGAGCATCGCCTTGGTGGGCTGCATGCGGATCGACACCTCGCGGCTGCCACCCACGCTCTGCACCACCAGGTCTTCGAGGCCGCCCTTCGCCAGCGCGTCGCGCACGTCAGCGGTCTGCACCGGCTGGGCGTAGTCCACCACCAGCGAGACGCCGCCGGTGAAGTCCAGGCCGTAGTTGATTCCCTTGGTGGCGAGCAGGGCCACCGAGGCGATCATCAGCGCGATCGCCACCGCGATGCTGAAGACGCGGATGCGCAGGAAGTGGATGTTGCTGTTGTGATTGAAGATTTCCATGATTACACCGACAGCGTCTTGAGCTTGCGGCGGCCGTGAATCAGCGCGGTGAACGCGTGCGTCATCACCACCGAAGTGAACATCGAGGTCAGGATGCCGATGCCCAGCGTGACGCCGAAGCCGCGGATCGCGCCGGTACCCATCGTCATCAGCGCCAGCGCCGCGATCAGGTGGGTGACGTTGGCGTCGAGAATCGTGGCCCAGGCCTTGTCGTAGCCGGCGTGGATCGCCGCATGCGGCGTCGAGCCGTTGCGCAGCTCCTCGCGCACGCGTTCGCAGATCAGCACGTTCGCGTCGATCGCCATGCCCAGGGTCAGCACGATGCCCGCGATGCCCGGCATGGTCAGCGTCACGCCGATCATCGACATCACCGCCACCAGGATCAGCAGGTTGAAGAACAGCGCGATATCGGCGACCAGGCCGAACAGCTTGTAGTAGATCGCCGCCGCCAGCAGCACCAGGCCGAGGCCCAGCATCACTGCATCGAAGCCCTTCTTGATGTTCTCCGCACCGAGGCTGGGGCCGATCACGTACTGCTCGACGATGTCCATCGGCGCGGCCAGCGCACCGCTCTTCAGCAGCAGCGCCAGGTCGGAGGCTTCCTTGGGACTGCCCAGGCCGTTGGTCGAGAACACCTTGCCGAACGGGCTCTGGATGGTAGCGTCGTTGATCACCTCGGTGGTGGTCTTGGGCGTGCGCACTTCCTTGCCGTTGACCGTGCTGGTCTCGTACACGGTGTTGATCAGCAGCACCGCCATCGGCTTGCCGACGTTGGCATTGGTGAACTCCTGCATCTTCGCCGCGCCGGAGGCGTTCAGCGTCACGTTCACCGAGGGCGTGCTGTTGCTCGGGTCGATGCCGGAGCTGGCGTCGACCAACTGGTCGCCGGTGACGATGGCGCGCTTGCCCACCAGCACCGGCACGTGGCCATTGCTGGTGTAGTAGAGGTTGGCGTCCGGCGGGATGCTGCCGCTCTGCGCGGCCTCGATCGCGCGCGGATCGCCCGGATAGCCGATGCCGGGGCGGTATTCCAGCGTGGCGGTGGCGCCGATCAGGCGCTTCGCCGCGGCCGGATCCTGCACGCCGGCCAGCTCGACCACGATGTGGTCTTCGCCCTGCTGTTGGATCACCGGCTCGGACACGCCCAGCGCGTTGATGCGGTTGCGCAGCGTGGCGAGATTCTGCTTGATCGTACCCAGCGAGAGGTCGCGCAGCTTGGTCGGCTTGATCGCGGCATACAGCACGTAGCGGTCGCCGGTGCTGGGGCCGTCGGTCACCGCGAGGTCGGGCGAGCCGCTGGCGATCAGGTCGGCCGCGCTGGAGCGGTCGGCCGCCGAGCGCAGCACCACCACGATGCCCTGCCCGGCCACCGTGCTGCGCGTCACCGACTCGTAGCGGATGTCCTTCTGGCGCAGCTGGCCGCGGATGTCGTCGGCATAGCTGTTCTCCAGCTTGTCGAGCACGCCGCTCTGGTCCACCTGCATCAGGAAGTGCACGCCGCCCTGCAGGTCCAGGCCCAGCGGCATCGAATTCGCATGGATGGCGGTCAGCCAGCGCGGCACCGTGGACTGCAGCTTGAACGCCACGGTGTATTTGTCGCCGAGCAGGGCGCCGATCGCGTCGGCGCCGCTCTTCTGCAGGTCGGCATTGGCGAAGGTGGCGAGCAGGTGGTCGCCCTGTACTTCCACGCCCTTCGCCGCCACGTGGGCCTTGGACAGCGCATCGGCCACCTTCTGGCGCAATGCGTCGTCGGCCGGTGCGGCGCCCTGGTTGGTGTTGGCCGTGACCTGCACCGCCGGCTGCGGCGGGAAAGCATTGGGCAGCGCGTAGACGATGCCGAACAGCATCGCCAAAACTACCAGCGCGTACTTCCAGCGTGGGAAATCGCTCATCTGTGATCCTTTGCAACCGTCCGTGACCGCTGACGTCAAGAAGCAGCCAACCCTGGCCCAAGTTTGTTTTGGCGATCGTCCCTGGCCGCGAACATCACGAAGCGGCCATCCATGGCCGCACGTCTAGTAAGAAATGCCTCGCCCCCGGCTGCCCGGCTCAGGCGGACTTCAACGAGCCCTTGGGCAGCACCTGCGACACCGCGCCCTTCTGCAGCTTCACTTTCACGTTCGGTGCGATCTCGATCGTGATGAAGGTCTCGCCCACCTCTTCTACGCGACCGGCGAGGCCGCCGTTGGTCACCACCTCGTCGCCCTTGGCCAGCGCCGCGACCATCGTGCGGTGTTCCTTCTGCCGCTTCATCTGCGGGCGGATCATCATGAAATACATCAGGCCGAACAGCACCACCATCATGAGGATCATGGAGAGGCCGCCGCCCTGCGGCGCAGCGGCCTGGGCCAGCGTGACTGACATCGGAAGACTCATCGTTTCGTCTCGCAAGTAATGGCGCCAGCAGGGAATTCCGCTGAACGCCCGATAAAAGACCATGGATTATGCCATGCGTTCCCGGCGGCCGCACGGCGGCCGTAGGAGCGCACCCTGTGCGCGATGGCCCCGGCACTTCGGGCGGAGCAAAAGCCATCGCGCACAGGGTGCGCTCCTACGGCCGTCTCAAACCGCGGCCCCCGCCCCCTGCCGCCGCGCATGGAACTCGGCCACGAAATCCTGCAGCCGCCCTGCCGCGATCGCCTCGCGCAACCCCGCCATCAAGCGCTGGTAGTGGCGGAGGTTGTGCATGGTGGCGAGCTGGCTGCCGAGGATCTCGTTGCAGCGGTCGAGGTGGCGCAGGTAGGCGCGGCTGAAGCCGTTCGCGCAGGCGTGGCAGTCGCAGCCCTCCTCGATCACCCGGGTATCAGCGGCGTACTTCGCGTTGCGGATGCGCAGCGTGCCCTCGGCGGTGAACAGGAAGCCGTTGCGCGCGTTGCGGGTGGGCATCACGCAGTCGAACATGTCGATGCCCCGGCACACCGCCGCCACGATGTCCTCGGGCCGGCCCACGCCCATCAGGTAACGCGGCTTGTGCTCCGGCAGCAGCGACACGGTGAAATCCAGCGTGTGGTTGCGCGCCTCCTCCGGCTCGCCCACGGCCAGGCCGCCCACCGCGTAGCCGTCGAAGCCAATCTCCACCAGCCGCTCGGCCGAGCGCCGGCGCAGCGGCTCGTACACGCTGCCCTGCACGATGCCGAACAGGTTGTTGGGGTTCTTCAGCGCATCGAAGGCACGGCGCGAGCGCTCGGCCCAGCGCAGGCTGAGCTCCATCGAATCCGAAGCCGTCTTCTCCGTCGCCGGGTACGGCGTGCACTCGTCGAAGATCATCGCGATGTCCGAATCCAGCGTGTGCTGGATCCTCATCGAGACCTCGGGCGACAGGAACACCTTGGAGCCGTCCACCGGCGAGGCGAAGGTCACGCCCTCCTCGGTGAGCTTGCGCCGATGCGCCAGCGAGAACACCTGGAAGCCGCCGGAGTCGGTGAGGATGGGCTTGTCCCAGCCGATGAAGCGGTGCAACCCGCCGAACTGCTCCACGACCTCCAGGCCAGGCCGCAGGTAGAGATGGAAGGTATTCCCCAGGATGATTTCGGCACCGGTCTCGCGCACGTCGCGCGGGGTCATCGCCTTCACCGAGCCGTAGGTACCCACCGGCATGAACGCCGGCGTTTCCACCGTGCCGCGGGGAAACGTGAGGCGGCCACGGCGGGCAGCGCCGTCGGTGGCGAGAAGGTCGAAGTTCAGGGAAGTCATCCGGCGATTATCGCAGGTCGCGCTGATCGCTCCCTCTCCCCACAGGGGAGAGGGAGCCGGAGTAAAGCGAAAGGGAGAAAAGCTCAGGCCCCGTGCGGCAGGATCAGCATCGCATCCCCATACGAGAAGAAGCGGTAGCGCTGCTCCACCGCGTGCCGATACGCGTCGAGCATGAACTCGCGCCCGGCCAGCGCCGACACCAGCATCAGCAGGGTCGACTGCGGCAGGTGGAAGTTGGTGATCAGGCCGTCGATGCTGGTGATGCGGTAGCCCGGGAAGATGAAGATCTGCGTCTCGCCCGCGAACGGGCGCAGTTCGCCATCCACAGTGGCGCTCTCCAGCGCGCGCACCACGGTGGTGCCCACCGCGATCACCCGGCCGCCGGCGGCGCGGGTGCGATGGATCTGCTCCACCAGGCTGGCTCCCACGTTGAGCCACTCGCGGTGCATGTGGTGGTCGCCGATGTCCTCCACGCGCACCGGCTGGAAGGTGCCTGCGCCCACGTGCAGCGTGACGTAGCCGAAGTCCACGCCGCGCTGGCGCAATTCGGCCAACAGCGCTTCGTCGAAATGCAGGCCGGCGGTGGGCGCGGCCACCGCGCCGGGCTCGCGCGCGTAGACGGTCTGGTAGCGCTCCAGGTCGGCGGCGTCCGCATGGCGCTCGATGTACGGCGGCAGCGGCATCTCGCCGAGCTTCAGCAGCAGCTTCTCCAGCGGCTCGGGCGCCTCGAAGCGCAGCCGGAAGAAACTCTCGTCGCGCCCCAGCACCACCGCATGGCTGCCGTCGGCCAGCTCGATCCGCCCGCCCTCCCTCGGCTTCTTGCTCACGCCCAGCTGCACGGTGGCCTCGTGCGCACCGGTGACGCGCTCGATCAGGATCTCCACTGCGCCACCGCTCTCCTTGCGCCCGTACAGGCGCGCCGGCAGCACGCGGGTGTCGTTGAACACCAGCAGGTCGCCGGGCCGCAGCAAGCCCGGCAGTTCGCGGAACAGGCGGTCCTCGCGGCTGCCGGCGACAACGTCCAGCAACAGCAGCCGGCTCGCCGAACGCTGCGGCAAGGGCACCTGGGCGATCAGTTCGTGCGGCAGATCGAAATCGAAATCGGACTTCTTCAAGGAAACGCTCGCCAGCGGGGCAAAGGTGAGAGGCAACGGCGCATTATCGCCCAAGCCCGCAGGCACTGGCGGCCGCCTTGTCCCCATGGCGCGCAGCGGCCAGAATCCGGCCATGCATGCACGCTATCCCGCCGCACCCTGGAGCGGCTTCCTCAAGGGCATCTCGGCCGTCGTCATCCTGCTCCTCGCGGGCGTGTCGTGGCTGATGGCGCTCACCGTCCCGCCCCTTGCGCTGCCGCTGCTGCGCACGGCGACGATCGCCCTGCCGCTGCTGATCCTGCTGGCCGCCGCCGCGTTTGTGGTGCGCGGCTACACGTTGGGCGACGGCACGCTGCAGGTACGCCGGTTGTGCTGGACGACCCGGGTCGCGCTGGGCGAGCTGCGCGAGGCCACCGTGGATCCGCAGGCCGGCGCCGGTTCGATCCGGCTGGTCGGCAACGGCGGCCTGTTCTCGTTCTCGGGCTGGTTCCGCAACGCCAAGCTGGGCCGCTACCGCGCCTTCGTCACCGACTGGCAGTGCGCCGTGGTGTTGCGTGGGTCCATGTGCACCGTGGTGCTGTCGCCGGCCGACCCAGCCGGCTTCGTGCGCGCGCTGCAGGCGGCGGCCAGTCCGCCGTCCCGCAGCAAACCGTTGCCGCGCTGGCGGCAAAGTCGCTAGAGCCAGCCCTTCTGCCGTGCCAGCCGGTACGCCTCGATGCGGTTCGCCACGCCGAGCTTGCCGATCGCCTCGGACAGGTAGTTGCGCACCGTGCCGTGCGAGAGATTGAGCTGGACGGCGATGTCGCCGGCAGGATGGCCTTCGCCGGCGAGGCGCAGCACCTGGCGTTCGCGGTCGTTCAGCGGGTCGGCCTCCGACCATGCTTCCAGCGCCAGCTGCGGATCGATCGCCCGGCCGCCGCGGCACACGGTGCGCAGCGCCTCGGCGAGGTTCTCCGCCGGCGCGTCCTTGAGCAGGTAGCCGGACACCCCCGCGTCCAGCGCGCGGCGCAGGAAGCCCGGCCGGGCGAACGTGGTGACGATGATCACCTTGATCGGCAGTTCGTGCCGCTGGATGCGCTGCGCCAGTTCCAGCCCGGTCAGGCCGGGCATCTCGATGTCGGTGACCAGCACCTCGGGTTTGAGCTTCTGCAGTTCGCGCCAGGCCGCCTCGCCGTCGCAGGCGGAACCCAACACCTCGATGTCCGATTCGAGGTTCAGCAGCGCCGACAGCGCGCCGCGCACCATCGCCTGGTCCTCGGCCAGCAGCACGCGGATCATGCAGCGCTCCCGTGGTCCGCCAGCGCCGGCACGGGGTACGCATCGGCGGCCGCAGGCCGCGATGCCGCGCGCAGTGGCACGTCGACGCCGAGCGTGGTGCCGCGCCGCGCGGGCGAAGCTATGGCCAGGGTGCCGCCCAGCGCGCGCACCCGCTCGCGCATGCCGCTGATGCCGTTGCCGTGGGCGGCCACGCCGCCGCGTCCGTTGTCGCTGATACGCATGTGGAAGCTTTCCGTTTCGCGGGAGAACACCACGCGGGCCGTCGTGGCGCGCGCGTGGCGATGGATGTTGGTGACCGCCTCGCGCAGCACCAGCGCCAGCGACGCCTCGGTCTCCGCCGGCAGGCCAAGCGCCGCCGGCGCCTCGGCTTCGAACGCGATGTTCGAGGCTTCCAGCATCAGTCGCGCCGAGGCGAGTTCCGCCGCCAGGTCGCTGCGCCGCATGCCGGTGACCGCCGCGCGCACCTCGGCCAGCGCATGGCGCGAGACACGCTCCACCTCCTCCATCTCGCGCTGCGCGCGCGGCGGATCGGCCAGCGCCAGCTTGCGCGCCAGCTCGGACTTCAGCGTCACCAGCGACAGCGTGTGACCGAGCAGGTCGTGCAGGTCGCGGCCGATGCGCTCGCGCTCGGCCAGCGTGGCGAGGCGGCGGATCTCGTCCTGCGACAGGCGCAGCGCCGCGTCCTTTTCCTTGTAGACGCTCTCGACCATGACGATGGCGCTGATACCCAGCGCCGAGGCCGGCATCACCACCAGCAACGGCATGGGATAGCCGACCCACCAGGCCAGCGCCACGAACGTGGCGCTGACCAGCAGCAGCTGGAGCAGCCGGGAGCGCAAGCTGGTCCGGCAATGGCTCAACATCACGCAGGCATAGACGAAATAGCTGAGGCCGCTCGGGTACCAGCGCAGCAGCACGAAGCACAGCGCAGCCATCGCCCAGGCGTAGAGATGCGTCGTGCGCCGCGGCGCCAGCTGGATCCTGGCGAACAGCAGCAGGAATACGGGATAGGAAACCAGCGTGCAGACCACCCACGTGCGCGAGTAGCCGCGCGTGCCGCCCTCGAACAGCGGTGTGACGAAAATCCACAGCGACCACAGCAGGTGGATGCTGTCCGCCCACGGCGACTTGCCGCGACGGAGGTCGTCGGCCGCACCGGAGTCCGGCGCGGGAACAAACCATCGGCCGAGGGAGGCGGGCATCATGTGGCGTGCCGCACCCGGACACAGGTCGGCGCTTCGGCTTTCGGCAAGCCGATGTCACGCACCGGCGCCGGCGCCGCCAGCGGCACGTCGATCTCCAGTCGCGTGCCCCCGCCCGGCGGCGAATCCAGCCGCAGGCTGCCGCCCAGTGCCTGCACGCGCTCGTGCATGCCACGCAGGCCGTTGCCTTGCGTGTGGACGCCGCCACGCCCGTTGTCCTCGATGAACAGTCGCACCTCGCCGCCGATGCGGGCAATCGATGCCCTTGCCCGGGTGGCGTGCGCGTGCCGCGCGATGTTGGTGGCCGCCTCGCGCAACACCAGCGCCAGCCCGCACTCGATCGGCTCGGGCAGGTCGGAAACCTGCTGCTGCGAATCGAACTGCACGCCGGACGCGCGCAGCAGCAGCGCGGCCGAGGCCATCTCGGCGGCCAGGCCGGCGGCGCGGATGCCGGTCACCGCCGTGCGCACCTCCGCCAGCGCATGCCGCGCCACGTCTTCCGCCTCGGTCAGTTCACGCCTTGCCGCCGCCGGATCGCGGTTGAACAGCTTGCGCGACAGCTCCAGCTTCAGCGTGATCAGCGACAGGGTATGACCGAGCAGGTCGTGCAGGTCGCGGCCGATCCGCTCGCGCTCGGCGGTGGCGGCCAGCTGGCGGATCTGCTCGTGCGAGATGCGCAGCCTGGTGTTCTTGTCCCAGCTGATGCGTCCCGCCAGCGCGCCGACACCGGTGCTGGTGCACACGCCCACCATGATCAGGTAGGTATACCAGGGCCAGCCCAGGAAGATGCCTTCCAGCACCAGCAGCGCCTGGATGATCGCGATCTTGATGGCGCTGGACAGCCACGCCCCCTGGTACGGCACCATCGCGCAGGCGAACACCGCATAGGTCCATGCCGCGGGGTTCCACGGTATCGAGAGGGCCGTCAGCACCCCCAGCGCGCCGACGTAGCCGTTGACCTCGGCGGCCGGCCGCAGGCTCGCCAGCACAAAGAGCAGGAGGAACAACGGATAGCCCAGCGCCAGCGACCACCAGAAGCCCACCCCCAGCGGCTGGAACAACGGACCCAGGAACACCCAGAACGACCACAGAAGATTCCATGCGTGTGTCCACGGCGAATGGCCCGCAGCGCGCATGGCCGCCGCCGTGGAGCCCGGCGCGGGATGCAGCCAGGCGATCCACCGCGAGCCGGAAGCGCGTTCGCTCGTGTCGTTCATGCCCCGCATGCTAGCGCGCCTCAGCCGTAGCGACGCAGCCGCCGCGTAGCCAGCGCCAGGAACACCGCCGAAAAGCCGAGCAACACCAGCAGATGCGGCCACGCCGCGCCCTGCTCCATGCCCACGGCCGCCAGCGCCAGCCGGTCCAGGTGATAGCTCGGCCACACTGGCGCGAGCTGTTGCAGCGGCTTCGGCAGCATCGACAGCGGCACCCACAGGCCGGACAGGAACGACATCGGCAGATAGACCAGGTTGAGCAGGCCGGGCGCGCCCTGCCCCTTGATCAGGGTGCCTACGAACATGCCCAGCGCGCAGAACGGCAGCACGCCAAGTACGCCGGTCGCCAGCAGCGCCGCGACTTGCGCGGGCGCCAGCACGACGTGCCCGATGCTCGTGGCCAGCCCCAGCAGCAGCAGGATCACCAACGCAGCGGCGGCCATCGCCATCAGCATCTTGCCCAGCAGATAGGCGCCCGGTGGCATCGGTAGCGCGCGCTTGAGCGTGAGCAGGCCGCCGTCGCGCTCCAGCGCCAGCGACACACCGAAGCCGAACAGGCCCGGGCTCATCACCCCGAACACGCCATAGCTGGCCAGCAGGTAGCGTGCAATGTCGGGCCCCTCTGACTTGCCCATCGCGATGCCGAACATCAGGTAGAACAACGTGGGGAACAGCACGATCGGCAGCATGAAGCCCGGTGCGCGCAGGTAGCGCAGGCACTCGCTGCGCGCTTCGGCGAGATAGGCACCGAGCACGCGGCGCGCCGGCATGGTGGCGCTGGCGGTTGGCGATGCGGCGGTCATGGCAACGGCGTTCATCAGGCGGCCTCCTGCTCGGCGGCGGTTTCGCGGGTGAGTTCGGTGAATGCCTCGGCGAGGCCGGCGCGTTGCACCTCCAGTTCGGCCAAGGCGGGGTCGGCGTCAAGCAGCCGGCTTACCACCGACTCGGCTTGCGCAGTGGCAATGCGCAGGTGGCCGTTTTCGCGCATGGCCGACGCCACGCCCGGCCAGCCGGCGACAGCCTCGGCATCGAGGTCGCTCACGCAACGGATACGGGTGAGCGCAACGCGCTTGCGCAGGTCATCCACGCTGCCCTCGCTGAGCACGCGTCCCTTGTCCACCACCACCACGCGCTGCGCCAGCGCCTCGGCTTCCTCCAGGTAATGCGTGGTGAGCACCACGGCGCAGCCTTCGGCGACCAGCGCACGCATCGCCGCCCACAGCTTCTGCCGGGCATCGATGTCCATGCCCACGGTAGGCTCGTCCAGGAACAGCAGCTCGGGCCGCCCGCACAGCGCCAGCGCGAACTGTACGCGCCGCTGCTGGCCGCCGGAAAGCTTGCCGTAGGGCCGCAGCAGCAGGTCGGCGATGCCGGCCAGCGCGGCGGTTTCGTCGAAGCCGCGCGGGTGCGGGTAATAGCTCATCGTCAGGCGCAGCAGCTCGCCCACGCGCAGCGTGGGCGGCAGGTTGGCCGACTGCAGCATCACGCCGATGCGCCGGCGCGCTTCGATGCGCTGCGGGTCGAGTCCGAACAGTTCGGCGCGGCCCGCATCGGGACGGATCAGGCCGAGCAGCAGGCCGATGCTGGTGCTCTTGCCGGCGCCATTGGGGCCCAGCAGGGCCAGCAGTTCGCCGCGCCGTACGGCGAGGTCCACGCCATCGAGCGCGGTGAGCGGGCCGTAGCGCTTCACGGCGGCGGCGAGTCGGGCAACGGCAGTCTCGTTCATGTGGGTGTCTCCTCCTGCCGCACAGCCTAGGCAGTGCGGCGCGCCGCCCCCAGTCGCCGCCGTCAACCATCGCGGATGACAGGCGTCATCCCGGCCGTGCCAGCGCCGGGAAACGACCCCCAAGTACCTGATCGGCCAGGGTATCGCGCCGCCCGCGCCGACCGCCCCTGCTCCCGCAGGGGGTACCGGGCACCCTGCCCGCCGGGTTATCCTCGGCGTTCGTGGAAGCGCGCCCCGCCCCGTCGTACCGGGCCATGCGCCGCGGGAGCCGGGCTCCGCCACGCATTACACGTCGGCCTGCTTCGCGCTGGGTGCGAGGCGCCGACGGACTCGAGGAGAAAAGCCATGGGTTTGATCGATCAGCTGCGCGAACTGCGCGAATTCGGCGGCAAGCCGCGCACCACGGGCCTGGACAATGCCAGCATCGAACGCATGGCGGCCGTCGACCCCATGGTCGGCGAAGCCGTGGCCGCCGCGGTGGCGCGTCATCGCGAGCTGCGCGGCGAACTGGGCGAGTTCCTGAAGCTGGACGAGGCGGAGCAACTGGCGCAGGCGCAGGCCGGCTTCGTCAACTTCTATCCCGACGACGCGATCAACCCCTACCTGCCGGCTGCCGCCCGCGGGCCGTGGATCGTCACGCTGAAGGGCGCGGTGCTGCACGACAACGGCGGCTACGGCATGCTCGGCTTCGGCCACAACCACCCGGCCATCGACGCCGCGCTGGCGCGCGAACAGGTGATGGCGAACGTGATGACACCCAGCGTGTCGCAGCTGCGCTTCACCCAGGCGCTGAACCGCGAGCTGGGCCGCAACCGCGGCGGCAACCCGTATGCGCGCTACCTGTGCCTGAACTCCGGCTCCGAGTCGGTAGGCCTGGCCTGCCGCATCGCCGACGTCAACGCCAAGCTGATGACCGACGCCGGCGGCCGCTATGCCGGGCGCACGATCAAGCGCCTGGTGGTGAAGGGCGCCTTCCACGGCCGCACCGACAAGCCGGCGCTGTATTCGGATTCCTCGCGCAAGACCTACCAGCAGTACCTCGCCAGCTACCGCCACGAGGACAGCGTGCTGGTGGTCGAGCCCTACAACGTGGCCCATCTGGAAGCCGCGTTCGCCGACGCCGACAGGCACGGCTGGTTCATCGAGGCGATGTTCCTGGAGCCGGTGATGGGCGAAGGCGATCCGGGCCGCGCGGTGACGCCGGAGTTCTACGCCGCCGCGCGCCGGCTCACCGAATCGCACGGCAGCCTGCTGCTGATCGACTCGATCCAGGCCGGCCTGCGTGCGCACGGCGTGCTCTCGCTCACCGACTATCCCGGCTTCGAGAAGCTCCCCGCGCCGGACATGGAAACCTTCTCCAAGGCGCTGAATGCCGGCCAGTATCCGCTCTCGGTGCTGGCGGTCAGCGAGCGCACTGCCGGTCTGTACCGCAAGGGCGTCTACGGCAACACCATGACCGCGAACCCGCGCGCGCTGGACGTGGCGCTGGCGACCCTGGGCGAACTCACCGACGCCGTGCGCGCCAACATCCGCGCCCGCGGCAGGGAGTTCGTGGACAAGCTCAACGCGCTGAAGGACGAGCTGGGCGGGCTGATCACCAAGGTGCAAGGCACCGGCCTGCTGTTCTCCTGCGAGCTCGCCCCGCAGTTCAAGTGCTACGGCGCCGGCTCCACCGAGGAATACCTGCGCGAGCGCGGCATCGGCGTGATCCACGGCGGCGTCAACTCGCTGCGCTTCACCCCGCACTTCAACGTCACCAGCGCCGAGGTGGACCTGGTGGTGTCGCATGTGCGGCATGCCCTGCTGGAAGGTCCGCGCAAGAGCGAGAGCAAGGCGGCCTGAGCCGGCCCGCCCGGAGGCCCCTGCCTAAGCCGGATCCGCTCCGGCAGGGCCGCGCGCCCGTCGCCGACATCGGTGCGGGCGCATGGCTTACGCATCCCGTGCATCGTTCAGCGAACATGCTCCCTCCACGGCTATAGACTTCCCTCGCCGGCACCCGCCGGTCACCCAGGGAGGTCACATCATGTCCGTGTCGATCCGTGTGCTTGCCGTCAGCGCCGCCATGGCGCTCGCCGGTGCCGCTTTCGCGGCAACCGCCGCCCCCGCCGCGCAGCAAGAAGCCCCGGCCGCCAAGAAGCCGCTCACCGCCCAGCAGCAGCGCATGGCGAACTGCAACAAGGAAGCGACCGGCAAGAAGGGCGCCGAGCGCAAGGCGTTCATGAGCTCCTGCCTGAAGGGCGAGAGCACGGCCGCGGCACCGGCCGCCAAGGCCACGCAGCAGGAAAAGATGAAGAGCTGCAGCGCCGAGGCGAAGACCAAGGCACTCAAGGGCGCCGACCGCAAGACCTTCATGAGCACCTGCCTGAAGGGTGATGCCGAGGCGGCTCCCGCCGCGCACTGAAGCGCCGCCGCTGCATGCCGGGCGCCGCCGCGAGGCGGCGCTTTTTTTGCATCCTCCACGGCGATTTCTGCCGCTATGCTTGCGCGATGAAAATCGTCGAAGTCCGCCATCCGCTCATCCAGCACAAGCTTGGCCTGATGCGCCGCCAGGGCATCAGCACCAAGGAATTCCGCGAGCTGGCCGGCGAGGTGGCCGCCCTGCTCACCTACGAGGCCACCAAGGACCTGGAGACCGTCGAGGAACACATCGAAGGCTGGGCCGGCCCGCTGGTGGTGCAGCGGATCAAGGGCGCCAAGATCACCATCGTGCCGATCCTGCGCGCCGGCCTCGGCATGCTGCCGGGCGTGCTCGGCATGATCCCCGCGGCCAAGGTCAGCGTGGTCGGCCTGCAGCGCGACGAGCGGACGCTCCAGCCCATCGCCTACTACGAGAAGCTCACCGGCCGCATGGACGAGCGCATCGCCCTGATCGTCGACCCCATGCTGGCCACCGCCGGCACCCTGGTCGCCACCGTGGAGATGCTGAAGGCCGCCGGCTGCACGCGCATCAAGGGGCTGTTCCTGGTCGCCGCGCCGGAAGGCCTGCAGCGCATTGAGGCGACGCACCCGGACATCGAGATCTACACGGCTGCGATCGACGAGCGGCTCAACGGGCACGGCTACATCCTGCCCGGCCTCGGCGACGCGGGCGACAAGATCTTCGGCACCAAGTAGGCGCGGGCCATGCCATCGAAGGAGGAGTTCGACTTCATCGTGGTGGGCGCCGGCCCCGCCGGCTGCGCCACCGCCGCACGGCTGGCCACGCTCAGGCCGGACGCCAGCGTGCTGCTGCTGGAAACCGGCCCCGCGAAAAGCGGCCTGCGCTCCGACGTGCCGCTGGGCATCGCCACCCTGGTGCCGTTCCGCAACGCGCGCAACTACAGCTACCGCACCGTGCCGCAGGCAGGGCTGCACGGACGCCGCGGCGTGCAGCCGCGCGGCCGCGGGCTGGGCGGTTCCAGCCTGATCAACGCGATGATCTACGTCCGCGGCCAGCTCGCGGACTACGACGACTGGGCCCGGCTGGGGGCCACCGGATGGGCCTGGCGCGACGTGTTCCCCTACTTCCTGCGCAGCGAGGACAACGCCCGCGGCGCCGACGCCTGGCACGCCACCGGCGGACCACTGGCGGTAAGCGACCTGGCCAGCCCCAGCGATTGCGCCCGCGCCTTCGTGGCGGCGGCGGCCGAATGCGGCCACCCGTCTAATCCCGATTTCAACGGCGCGCAGCAGGAAGGTGTGGGCCTGTACCAGGTGTTCCAGCGCGACGGCCGCCGCTGGAACGCTGCCCGCGCCTATCTGGACGGTCTGGCGCCGAAGAACCTCAGCGTGCGGGCGGAGGCGCAGGTGGCCCGCGTGCTGGTCGCGGAAGGCCGCGCCCGCGGCATCGCCTGCGCGAACGGCGACACGTACAGCGCACGCGCCGAGGTAGTGCTGTCGGCGGGCGCGTTCGGTACGCCCCAGCTGCTGATGCTGTCCGGCATCGGACCGGCCGAACACCTGCGCACGCTGGGGATCGCGGTGCGGCACGACAGTCCGGAGGTCGGCGCGAACCTGCAGGACCATGCCGACTTCGTCATCAGCCGCACCGTGGACGACCGCGGCCTGTTCGGCACGGTGCCCTCCATCGTGCCGCAGGTGCTGCGCGCGATAGCCCCGTTCCGCCGCGGCACCGGCCTGCTCACCAGCAACGTGGCCGAAGCCGGCGGCTTCCTGCGCACGCGGCAGGAGCTGGAACGGCCCGACATCCAGCTGCACCTGTGCATCGGCATCGTGGACAACCACAGCCGCCGCCTGCACGCCACCCGCGGGATGTCGCTGCATACCTGCGTGCTGCGCCCGCACAGCCGCGGCAGCGTGCGCCTCGCCGGCGCCGACGTGCGCAAGGCGCCGCGGATCGATCCGGCCTTCCTCGCCGATCCGCGCGACATGGACACCCTGGTCGCCGGCGTGGGACTGGCCCGCCGCATCCTCGCCGCGCCCGCGTTCGCCCGCTACGCGGGGCCGGCGCTGTACGACGCCGAGACCACCGACGAGGCGCGCCTGCGCGAAACCATCCGCGCGCACGCCGACACCATCTACCACCCCGTGGGCACCTGCCGCATGGGCAGCGACGCGGGTGCCGTGGTCGACCCGGAGCTGCGCGTGCGCGGCGTGGCCGGCCTGCGCGTGGCCGACGCCTCGGTCATGCCCTCGTTGATCTCCGGCAACACCCAGGCGGCCTGCGCGATGATCGGGGAGCGGGCGGCGGAGTTCCTGGCGCACCGCGGCTGAAGCGGCGTAAGCCGCGCGCGTTCGCAAGCCGCCGCGGAAGAGTCACGAAACCGACATTTCGCCATGCCATCTTCCACCCGCTTCACCAGATTATCGGGTGAAATATAACACTTTGATTTCAAAGTTCTTTATTCCAATTTTCCGCTAAAGTTGCGACGTAGTGGGCCGACAGCTACTGCAGCTCTCTCACCGCCCACAATCCACATGTTCAAACGACTGAAGTGGCTTGCCGCCCCGAGCCTGCGCCAGCGCCTCTTGCTGCGCCTGCTGCTTGTCCTTGGCCTGCTCGCGGTGACGAGCGCCGCCGGCATGCTGCAGCTGAAGCGGGCCGACCGCCGCATCCAGGGACTGGTGGAAGGCTCGCTGAGCCCGGCCGCCGACGTCGGCGGTGTGCAAAACGACTACAACAGCAGCCTGCAGGTCCTGGTCCATGCGGCACTGCTGCAGCTACCGTCCGCCGTGGACGAGGCGCGCACGCGCATCCACGCCGACCGCATGGACATTGCGCGACACTGGAAGCTACTCCTGGGCAGCGAGCTGGCGCAGCAGCAGGCACAGACCCTGAAGATCGCCGCAATCCATCGTGCCGAGGCCGATCGCGCCGTCGACGGTACGCTGGCCCTGCTCGATGCGGGCCAGTTCCAGCTTGCCGGGCTCAAGCTCAGCACCGAGGTGCAACCCGCCTACCAGCCCCTGCAAAGCGACTTCGCCAACCTGTTCCTGGCCGCGCTGGCCGAGGGCAAGGCGCAGGTGCAGAGCCAGCGCCAAGCCAACCGGCAGGGTGTGGCGTTGCTGCTCGTCCTGCTGGCGACGGCGCTGCTGTCCGCCATCGTGCTGGACGGCACGCTGATGCGCAGCCTGCTGCGGCGCCTGCAGCAGGCTGCGCGGGTGGCCGAGCGCATCGCCGCGGGGCGCCTGGGCGAACCGGTAGACCCGGGCCGCGACGACGAGCTGGGAAGGCTGCTGCGCGCGCTCGCCTCGATGGACGGGCAGCTCACGCGCGTGCTCGCCCTGGTGCGGGCAGGCGCCCATTCGGTGGAGGAGCGCGCGCAGCATCTGGCGCGTGACAACCAGGCGCTCCGCGCACGCACGCGGACGCAGGCCGCCGGCCTAGAGCAGGCCTCGGCGTCGATGGAGCGGATGGCCGCCACCGTCTCGCAGGGCGCCGGCCATGCCGACGGCGCTGCGCAGGCGGCCCGCGACGCGCTGGCCCACGCCGAGCAGGGCCGCCACGTCGCCGACGAGGCGCTCGATTCCATGCAGGCCATCCAGAAGACGAGCCGCGACATCGCGGAAATCGTCGACCTGGTCGACAACATCGCCTTCCAGACCAACCTGCTTTCGCTCAACGCCGCCATCGAGGCCGCCCAGGCCGGCGAACGCGGGCGCGGCTTCGCCGTGGTCGCGGGCGAAGTGCGCCGGCTGGCGAGCCGCTGCGTGGAAGCCGGCCGGGACATACGCCAGTTGGTCACCAGCAGCACCGAGGCCACGGTGCTGGTGCGCCACAAGGTGGCACAGTCGTGCGAGGCGCTGGACGGCATCGTGCAGAGCGTGGCGCGCGCCTCGACGCTGATGGCCCGGATCTCCGACGCCGGCCGGGAACAGGCCAGCGGCATCGGCCAGATCAACCACGCGGTGGGTGAGCTGGACCGCATCACCCAGGCCAACGCCGGACTGGTGGTCGACATCAGCGCCACCGGCCAGGCGCTCACCTGCGATGCCGAGGCGCTGATGCGCCAGGTGGATTTCTTCCAGCTCGCCGATCCATCGCGCCTCCTTTCCGAACCGGAACCCGGTGCCCAGCCAACGCCCCCGGCCACGGACCAGTTCCAGGCTTCCCAAGCGGCCTGAATCCGATCAAGGCATGTCCATTCTTCCCGCCCGCCACTGCAGTCCTCACACCATGCTCGAGCGCGCACTCGCTGCGGGAAGCTTGAATGCGGTCTTCCAGCCCGTGGTGCGCCTGGACACGCTCGAGGTGGTCGCGCACGAGGGGCTCAGCCGTTGCGCCTTCATGCCCGGCAATCTCTCCATCCTCGACCTGCTCGACCTTGCCCGCAGGGAAGACCGGCTGGCCGACATGGAGCTGCATGCCGCACGCAGCATCTGCGGCGCCTTCGCCGCGCAGGGGGCAGCGGGCCGGCTGCTGGTGAACCTGAGCGCCCGCGCCATCCTCAACGGCACCCTGCGCCCGGACGAGGTGCTGGGCGCGCTTTGCACCGGCGGCCTGGATCCTGCCCGCGTCACCATCGAGATCACCGAGCGCGACGTGGTGGAAAACCCCGCCCTGCTTGCCCACGCGCTGGGTTATCTGCGCGCGCACGGCGTCCGCATCGCTCTCGACGATTTCGGCAACGGCCATTCCAACTTCGAGATGTGGAACGAGATCCACCCCGACGTGGTGAAGATAGACCGCTACCTCGTGCACGGCCTGTCGCACAGCGCCGGCCGTCTGGCGATCGTACGTTCGCTGTGCCAGGTGGCCGAAGCGCTGGGCACCGACCTGGTCGGCGAAGGCGTGGAGAACCCCGCCGACCTGCGCGTACTGCGCGACCTCGGCATCCCCTATGCACAGGGCTTCCTGATTGGACGGCCCGCGCCGGCCCCGGTTGCGGTCGCCCGTGCCGAGGCCGTCCATCTGCTGGGCGGGCCCGCCGTGCCGGTGCTGCCGCGCCCCCGCGGCCCGATCACCCAGCGGCCGACCCAGGTCAGCCATCTGCTGATCGAGGCGCCCATGGTGGAGCCGCACCAGACCAGCGAGGAAGTGATGGCCTTGTTCGGCCGGTACCCGGAGTTGCACGCCGTAGCGGTGGTGCAGGACGGCAGGCCGGTCGGCCTGGTGAACCGCCGGCTGATGAACGAGCGCATGGCCCAGCCGTTCGCCCGCGAGCTGCTGGCGCGCAAGTCGTGCACGGTGCTGATGAACGACGCGCCACTGGTCTGCGACGAGCACCGCAGCCTCGAAAGCCTCGCCGACGTATTGCGCGGCGAAGACCAGCGCTACCTGTCCGACGGCTTCATCGTGACGAGCGAGGGCCGTTACCGCGGGCTGGGTACCGGCGAGGCGCTGGTGCGGCGCGTGAGCGAGCTGCGGATCGAGGCTGCGCGCCACGCCAACCCGCTGACCTTCCAGCCCGGCAACATCCCCACCACCGAACACCTGGGGCGCCTGCTCGACGGCGGCGAGCGCTTTGCGGTGGTGCACGCGGACCTCACCGACTTCAAGCCGTTCAACGACCACTACGGCTATTCGCGCGGCGACGAGATGATCCGGCTGCTGTCGGGCCTGCTGAACGAACACGTGGATCCGGCGCTCGACTTCGTCGGCCACATCGGCGGCGACGACTTCGTGGTGCTGTTCCAGAGTGCGGACTGGGAAGCGCGCTGCCTGCGCATCATCGAGGCCTTCAACACGCGCGCACCGCAGCTGTACGACGCCGACGACCTGGTCCAGGGCGGCCTACGCGGCAAGGACCGCCGCGGCGAGCCGCAATTCTTCCCATGCACCACCGTGGTGATGGGCGCCGTCGAGCTGGCGCCGCCGCTGCCGCAGCGCACTGCATCCATCGCGATGCTGGCGGCGCGCGCGAAGCGCCAGGCGAAGCGCACCGGTACCAGCCTCCACGTGTTCTCCCGCGCCACCGCTGGACTCGCGACCTGAGGCGGGACTCCGGCCGCCGCCGGCCGTAGCCCCGCGCCACGGCGAAGATTCAGGCGCGGAACCGGTCCGTCGCTTCGACCAATTCGTGCACATTGCCTGGTTCGAACGCCGAATGGCCGGCGTCCTGCACGATGCGCAGGTCCGCCTCCGGCCAGGCGCGGTGCAAATCCCAGGCGCTGCGGATCGGGCAGACCACGTCGTAGCGGCCCTGCACGATCACCGCGGGGATCCTGCGGATGCGGTCGACGTTGCGCAGCAACTGGTCGTCGTGCGCAAAAAAACCGCCGTGCACGAAGTAGTGGCATTCGATGCGCGCAAAGGCCAGCGCGAAGCTGTCCTCGTCGTGCGAGCCGATGCTGGCCGGATCCTGGTGGAGGTAGCTGGTGGCCCCCTCCCATACCGACCAGGCGCGCGCCGCGGCGAGCCGGACGGCCGGGTCGTCGCTGGTGAGGCGGCGATGGTAGGCGCTCATCAGGTCGCCGCGCTCGACCTCGGGGATCGCCGCCAGGTAGGTTTCCCAGGCATCCGGATACAGCGCGTCGCAGCCCTTCTGGTAGAACCACTCCAGCTCCCAGCGCCGCAGCATGAAGATGCCGCGCAGCACCAGTTCGGTGATCTTGTCCGGGTGCGTCTGCGCATAGGCCAGCGCCAGGGTGGAGCCCCAGGAACCGCCGAACACCTGCCAGCGGGCTATGCCAAGGTGCTCGCGCACGCGCTCGATGTCGGCCACCAGGTCCCAGGTGGTGTTCTCGCGCAGCTCCGCGTGCGGGGTGGACTGGCCGCAACCGCGCTGGTCGAACAGCACGATGCGGTACACCGCCGGATCGAAGAAGCGCCTGCACTTCGGATTGGTGCCGCCGCCCGGGCCGCCATGCAGGAACACCACCGGCTTGCCGTCCGGGTTGCCGCACTGCTCGTAGTACAGCGTGTGCAGCTCCGAGACCTTGAGCGTGCCGCGCTCGTAGGGCTCGATCTCGGGGTACAGCGTGCGGCGCGGCGTAGCCATGACGGTTCTCGTCGGACGTCGGGGATACGCAAGGCTAGGTGTTCGAGCGCCGGAAACGCAACCGTGGTGCCCCCGGACATGCAGGAAGGAGTCAGTACTGCGAAGACCGGGCAGGTCGGGCGACCACCCGGCATCGGTGATCACGGCCCGAACAGCTTGCCCGGATTGAGGATGCCGTTGGGGTCGAACACCTGGCGCACGCCGCGCATCAGCGCGACCTCCGCCGTGCTGCGCGTCGAGTCGAGGTAGGGCTTCTTGACCAGGCCGATGCCGTGCTCGGCGGAGATGCTGCCGCCGTGTTCCTTCAGCGTGGCGGCCAGCAGCCGGGTGACGTGCTCGCACTGCGCGATGAAATCCGCATCGGCCATGCCGGCTGGTTTCAGCACGTTGATGTGCAGGTTGCCGTCGCCGATATGGCCGAACCACACCACCTCGATCTGTGGATACTCGCGCGCCAGCAGCGTCTGCATCGCATGCAGGAAGGCCGGCACCGCGCCGATGCGCACCGACACGTCGTTCTTGTATGGCTTGTGCGGCGCCAGGCTCTCGGTGATGCCCTCGCGCAGCCGCCACAGCACGGCGGCCTGGGCCTCGCTCTGCGCGACCGTGCCGTCGACGATCCAGCCCTGCTCCATGCCTTCGCCGAGCACCGCCAGGGCGGCGTCCCGCGCAGCTTCGTCCGGCGCGTCGAACTCGGCGACCACGTAGTACGGGTGCTCGCCGTCCAGCGCGCGCTGCGCGCCGTGCGCCAGCACGTGCTTCAGCGCCACGTCGGTGAAAAACTCGAAGGCCTGCAGCGCCAGCTTCGCGCGGAACAGGCCGAACACCGCCAGCACCGCGTCCATGTCCGGCAACGCCAGCAGCATGGTCTGCGCGGACGGCGGCGGCTCGGTGAGCCTGAGGGTGGCTTCCACCACGATGCCCAGCGTGCCTTCGGAGCCGATCATCAACTGGCGAAAATCGTAGCCGCTGGAGTTCTTCACCAGCGCGCGGTTGAGGTCGAGCAGCTCGCCGTTGCCGGCCACCACCTTGAGCCCGGCGATCCATTCGCGGGTGTTGCCGTAGCGGATCACCCGGATGCCGCCGGCATTGGTCGCGATGTTGCCGCCGATGGAACACGAGCCGCGCGCGGCGAAGTCCACCGGGTAGATCAATCCGTGTTCGCGCGCCGCCGCATGCACCGCCTCCAGCGGCATGCCCGGCTGCACGGTGAGCGTGCGGTCGGCGGCATCGAAGCCCAGCACGCGGTTCATCCGCTCCAGGCTGAGCACCAGCTCGCCATGGGCTGCCACCGCGCCGCCGGAGAGCCCGGTACGGCCGCCCGAGGGCACGATGGCCACGCGGTGCTCGTTGGCCCAGCGCACGACGCCCTGCACTTCATCCACCGTGGTCGGCAACGCGACCGCCAGCGGCGCGGGCGCCCAGCGGCGCGTCCAGTCGCGGCCGTAATGCTCCAGGTCGCCCGGCCCGGTGAGCAGGCGCAAGCCCGGCAGGCGGTGGACAAGCTCGTCCAGGGCAACGCTCATGGCATCTCCGGCGGGGCACAAATTCATGCCCTGATTTCGTATGGACGTCCAAACATCGACGTGTTGCAACGCCGCAATTCTGGCATAGTAGCAGCTCCCGTCCATCCTGGAACCGCCATGAAGACCTCGTTCCCCCGGCAAGACATCAAGGTGCTGCTGCTGGAGGGCGTGAGTCAGACCGCGGTGGAAGTATTCGACCGCGCCGGTTACACGAATATCGAATACCACCAGAAGTCACTGCCCGAAGCGACCCTGCTGGAACGCATCGCCGACGCCCATATCGTGGGCCTGCGCTCGCGCACCCAGCTCACCGCCGAGGTGCTGCGCCACGCGCGGAAACTGATCGCGGCCGGCTGCTTCTGCATCGGTACCAACCAGGTGGACCTGCCCGAGGCCGAGCGGCTGGGCATCCCGGTGTTCAACGCACCCTACTCCAACACGCGCAGCGTGGCCGAGCTGGTGATCGCCGAGGCCATCATGCTGCTGCGCGGCATCCCGCAGCGGAATGCGCAGTGCCATCGCGGCGGCTGGAGCAAGTCCGCCGCCGGCAGCTACGAGGCGCGCGGCAAGGTGCTGGGCGTGATCGGCTACGGACACATCGGCACCCAGGTGGGCGTGCTGGCCGAGGGCCTGGGCATGCGGGTGATCTTCCACGACGTGGAGACCAAGCTCGCGCTGGGCAACGCCCAGGCCGCCGCCGGCCTGCACGACCTGCTGCAACGCGCCGACGTGGTGACCCTGCACGTACCCGAGACACCCGCCACGAAGCTGATGTTCGGCGCGCGGGAAATCGCCGCGATGCGCCAGGGTGCGGTGCTGATCAATGCCTCGCGCGGCAGCGTGGTCGACATCGATGCGCTGGCAGCGGCGCTGCGCGAAGGCCACCTGGCGGGCGCCGCGGTGGACGTGTTCCCGGTCGAGCCCAAGGGCAACGACGATCCGTTCGTGTCGCCGCTGGTGGGCCTGGACAATGTGATCCTTACCCCGCACATCGGCGGCAGCACGCTGGAGGCGCAGGACAACATCGGGATCGAGGTGGCCAGCAAGCTGGTGCGCTACAGCGACAACGGCTCCACCCTGTCCGCGGTGAACTTCCCCGAAGTGTCGCTTCCGGAGCACCCAAAGAGCCGCCGCCT
Source organism: Rhodanobacter sp. sgz306013 (assembly GCF_057031145.1). Taxonomy (NCBI): domain Bacteria; kingdom Pseudomonadati; phylum Pseudomonadota; class Gammaproteobacteria; order Lysobacterales; family Rhodanobacteraceae; genus Rhodanobacter; species Rhodanobacter sp. sgz306013. The sequence goes on along the minus strand of NZ_JBXCIJ010000004.1, from coordinate 492,102 downwards.
GCTGCACATCCACCGGAACGTCCCGGGCGTGCTCTCGCGCATCAACGAGCTGTTCTCCGCCGGCAACATCAACATCGACGCGCAGTTCCTGCAGACCGACGCGGAACTGGGCTACGTGGTGATCGACGTGGCGGCCGACGAGGCACAGTCGAACGAACTGCGCGACAAGCTGGCTGCGATCCCCGGCACGCTGCGCAGCCGCGTGCTGTATTGACCCGCGCACCGCGTGGGGCCAACCGGCGCTTCGCGGCGAACCCGCCGGCTCAGCGGCTCTTGCGGACCGGCGCCTTCGCGGCCGGCCTGCGCGCCGTCGTCTTCGGCGCCGACTTCGTTGCGACCGTCTTTGCCGCGCGTTTGCCCGTGCCGGAGCCACGCACTGCGCGGCGCCGCTCCATCTCGTGTTCCTCGCAGAACGCCGCGGCGAAGGACTTCAACTCGGCCTTCAGCTTCGCGCCCAATCCGGACGCCCGATCGAGGTGCTGCTCCATCCGCTGCATCAGGTCGTAATCGTGGTAGTCGCGATAGGGTTTCAGGTCGAGGTCGGCCGGCACCTTGCGCAGTCGCTCGTCGCCGACCGACTTCACGTATTTCTGCATGAAGCGGTCGTAGGCCTTCCAGGTGACGCGTTGCGCGTTCACCGCGGCCTCCTCGGCGCGGGTGGCGATCTGGTGCGCGTGCAGATAGTGCAGGCCAAGCTGGTCGATCAGGGTCTTCTCCACCTCCTCGTGCAGGATCAGGAAGCGGTCCACCTCGATCGTGCGGCCGCGGAAGGTGAAGGTCTTTGGCAGGTGGCGGTCGATGTAGATGGTCTTGCCGTCCTGGCTGTAGCCGGCGAGGTAGGGAATGTCGTGTTCGCGGTCGAGCTTCTTCACGCGGCGCAGGATCGCGTCCAGCGCGCGATCCATCATCAATGCGGAGACGAACCAGTCGGGTGCCTTGAGCTTTTCGTGCGGCGCATTCGGATGACAGCTGTTCGACGGCATGCGACGTCTCCTAGTGGATGAATCCGATGCCGCAGCCTAACCGGCCCGCACCGCAATTTCCCGCAATGGAAGACCGGAACCCGCAAACGCAAACGGCGCCCTGGGGCGCCGTCGATGTTTCCGGTTGAATGGTCGGGGCGGCCGGATTCGAACCGACGACCCTTTGCCCCCCAGGCAAATGCGCTACCAGGCTGCGCTACGCCCCGACTTGGACTTGAAAGGCGGCAACGTGGCCGCCTTCTGCGCTTCGCGATCGTGCGATCGTGCGATCGGAAAGCGCGAACTATAACAGAGGAATGCACTCAGCGGCGCAGCAGGGCGAGCACTTCTTCCAGTTCCAGCCGCACCTGGTGCACGATCTGGTGCGACATGCTCGCCTCGACGCGCGCCTGCGGGCCTTCCAGCCGCGCGCGGGCGCCGGTGATGGTGAAGCCTTCGTCGTACAGCAGCGCGCGGATCTGGCGGATCATCAGCACGTCATGGCGCTGGTAGTAGCGGCGGTTGCCGCGGCGCTTCACCGGGTTCAGCGCGGGGAACTCCTGCTCCCAGTAGCGCAGCACGTGCGGTTTCACCCCGCACAGCTCGCCCACTTCGCCGATGGTGAAGTAGCGCTTGGCCGGGATGGCAGGCAGCTCGGTGTTATTCCCTTGGTCCAGCATAGCCCTCGACTCGCACCTTGAGTTTCTGCCCTGGCCGGAACGTCACCACCCGCCGCGCCGAGATCGGAATCTCCTCGCCGGTCTTGGGGTTGCGCCCTGGCCGCTGGTTCTTCTCGCGCAGGTCGAAATTGCCGAAACCCGACAGCTTCACCTGCTCCCCTCGTTCCAGTGCTTCGCGGACCACCTCGAAGCAGGCGTCCACGAATTCCTTGGCTTCCCGCTTGTTGAGGCCCACGTCAAGGAAAAGCCGCTCGGCCATATCCGCCTTGGTCAGCGCCATCTCATCCTCTCAACTTGGCCTTGCATTCCTGCTCCAGCGCGGCGAGCACCTGCCGCACGCAGCGGTCTGCGTCGTCGTCGACAAGGGTGCGGGAAGCATCCTGCAAAATCAAGCCCATAGCGAGACTTTTTCGGCCCGCTTCGACCCCCTTGCCGCTGTAGCGGTCGAACAGGCGCAGCTCGTTCAGCAGGCCGCCGAGCGTGCTGCGGACGACTTCGCCGACCCGTGACCAGCTGACGTCTTGCGGCACCTCGACGGCGATGTCGCGGCGCACCGAGGGGAAGCGGGCCACCGGCTGCGCCCTGGGCAGGCGGCGTGCCAGCAGCGGCTCCAGCGCCAGTTCCAGCACATGCACGTCCGGCCCCAGGTCCAGCGCCTTGGCCAGCTGCGGGTGCAGGGCACCCAGCCAGCCCACCGTCTCGCCGTCCCGCGAGATGCGCGCGCCGCGCCCCGGATGCAGCCAGCCCGGCAGGCCGTCGGCATGCACCGACCAGCGCCCCGGCTCGCCGCCCCAGGCCAGTAAGGCGTCCAGGTCCCCCTTGAGGTCGAAGAAATCCAGCGCCCGCGCCGGTTCGCCCCACTGCTCCGCGTGCGCGGAACCGCACACGGCGATGGCCAGACTGGGCGTCTCGACCGGCGGATCCCCTGCCGCAAAGACCCTGGCCACCTCGAACAGCCGCACCCGCTCCTGCTGGCGCGCACGGTTGTGGCGCAGCGCCTCGACCAGGCCCGGCAGCAGCGAAGGGCGCATCACCGCGAGATCGGCCGACAACGGGTTGGCCAGCGGCACCCCCTGGCCCGCCAGGCCCCATTTCGCCAGCAGCTCGTCGGCGACAAAGGACAAGTTCACCGCTTCGAAGTAGCCGCGCGCGGCCAATTGCTCGCGCAGCGCCAGTTCGCCGATGCGCGCCTCCGGCTCGGCCGCCAGCGCCAGCGCGCCGGCAGGCGTGGCGGTGGGGATGTTGTCGTAGCCGAAGATGCGCGCGACTTCCTCGACCAGATCCTCTTCGCGCTCGATGTCGAAACGGCTGCTGGGCGCGGTGATCCGCCAGCCATCGGCCTGCGGCTCCACCTGCATGCCCAGCGCAGTGAAGATGCGCGCCACTTCGGCATCGGCCACGTCCACGCCCAGCACGCGCCGGAGGCGCGCGCGGCGCAGCGTCACCGGCGCGTGCTTCGGCAGGTCGGCGATGTTCTCCGCCACCAGCACCGGCCCCGCCTTGCCACCGGCGATCGCCAGCAGCAGTTCGGTGGCGCGCTCCAGTGCACGGCTCGGCAGCTCGGGGTCGACGCCCCGCTCGAAGCGGTGCGAGGCGTCGGTGTGCAGGCCGAGCTTGCGCGCGCGGCCCATGATCGCAGCCGGCGCGAAGTGGGCGGACTCCAGGAAGATGTTGCGCGTGGCGTCGGTGACGCGCGAATCGAAGCCGCCCATCACGCCGGCCGCGGCCAGCGCCTTGCGGTCGTCCGCGACCAGCACGAAGCCCGGGTCCAGCTTCGCCTCGCTGCCGTCGAGCAGCTTCAGCGTCTCGCCGGGGCGCGCGTGGCGCACCACGATGTCGCCGTCGAGCCTGTCGTTGTCGAAGGCATGCATGGGCTGGCCGAGTTCCAGCATCACGTAGTTGGTGACGTCCACCACCGCGCTGATGGGTCGCAGGCCGGCGCGACGCAGGCGTTCGGCCAGCCACAGCGGTGTGCGCGCCTGCGGATCGATCCCTTCGACGACGCGGCCGAGGTAGCGCGGCGCGTCCTTGCCGGCTTCGAGGCGGATGCCGCGACGCGCGTCGCCAGTGACCCGGGCAGCGGCCTGCTCGCCGGTCTTCACGCGGCTGCCGAACAGCGCGGCTACATCATGGGCGAGGCCGTAGAGCCCCAGGCAGTCGGGGCGGTTCGGGGTGAGTTTCAGCTCGATGCTCGCATCCGGCAGGCCAAGGTAATCGGCCAGCGGCATGCCAACCGGCGCATCGGAAGGCAGCTCCAGCAAGCCTGAAGCATCGTTGTCCACGCCCAGCTCTTTCGCCGAACACAGCATGCCGAATGACTCGACGCCACGCAGCTTGGCTGCCTTGATCTGGATCCCGCCCGGCAAGCTCGCGCCCACGGTCGCCAGCGGCACCTTGATGCCCACGCGCGCGTTCGGCGCACCGCAGACGATCTGCAGTGGCTCGCCCTGCCCCGCGTCGACCTTGCAGACCTGCAGGCGGTCGGCCTCGGGGTGCTTTTCGGCGGCAATGATCTCGGCCACCACCACGCCCTCCAGGCCTTCGCCCAGTGGGGTGAGCTCTTCCACTTCCAGCCCGGCCATGGTCAGCGCATGGGCCAGTTGGGCGCGGTCGGCCTGCACGTCGACCAGCTCGCGCAGCCAGTTCTCGGAGAATTTCATGTGTATCGATTCCTGCCCGGTTTACGCGAACTGCTTGAGGAAGCGCAGATCGTTCTCGAAGAACGCGCGCAGATCGGCCACGCCGTAGCGCAGCATCGCGAAGCGCTCCACGCCCAAACCGAAGGCGAAGCCGGTGTAACGCTCCGGGTCGATGCCGCAATTCGCCAGTACGTTCGGGTGCACCATGCCGCAGCCCAGTACCTCCAGCCAGCGCACCTCGCCGTCCTTGCCCTCCCAGCGGATGTCCACCTCGGCCGAGGGCTCGGTGAAGGGGAAGTAGCTGGGGCGGAAGCGCATTTCGAAATCGCGCTCGAAGAAGGCGCGGATGAACTCGGCCAGCGTGCCCTTGAGGTCGGCGAAACTGGAGGTCTCGTCGACCAGCAGGCCTTCGATCTGGTGGAACATCGGCGAGTGGGTCTGGTCCGAATCGCTGCGGTAGACCTTGCCCGGCGCGATGATGCGGATCGGCGGCTGGCGCCCTTTCATCGAGCGGATCTGCACCGGCGATGTGTGCGTGCGCAGCAGGCGGCCGTCGCCGAAGTAGAAGGTGTCGTGCATGGCGCGCGCCGGGTGGTGCGGCGGGAAGTTCAGCGCCTCGAAGTTGTGCCAGTCGTCCTCGATCTCGGGACCGTCGGCGCGCTGGTAGCCGAGCCGCGCGAAGATCGCGGCGATGCGCTCCAGCGCGCGGGTGATCGGGTGGATGCCGCCGCGTTCGCCGTCGCGGCCGGGCAGCGAGATGTCGATGGTCTCGGAGGCGAGGCGGCGATCCAGTTCGGCCTGCTCCAGCGTCGCCTTGCGCGCGGCCAGCGCGTCGGCCAGGCGCTCCTTGACGCGGTTGACCTCGGCACCACGCGCCTTCTTCTCTTCCGGCGGCAACGAGCCGAGCGTCTTCAAGGCTGCGGTAACGATGCCGCTCTTGCCGAGCAGGCCCACGCGCAGCGCGTCGAGCGCCTCCAACGAGGCAACGTTTTCGATATCGGTCAGGGCTTGGCTTGCCCGGCTGTCCAGATCGTCCATCGGTGCGATTTCCGCTTTGGCTTCCAGCTCCCCTCCCCCTCCGGGGAGAGGGTTGGGGTGAGGGGCCACTCTTGCGTTAACGCCAGGGGCGAAGCGTGCTTCGATCAGGGTCAAGGCAAGCCCCGACCCCTCACCCCAATCCTCTCCCCGGAGGGGAGAGGAGGCCAACGCGAAAAGCGGCGTCATTAAATAAAAACGGGGAGAAGGCGTTGGCCTTCTCCCCGCTTGATTCACATCATATCGTCAGTGAGCGACGATCAAGCGGCCAGGCTGGCCTTCGCCTTTTCCGCGATGGCCCCAAACGCCTTGATGTCGTGCACGGCGATGTCGGCCAGCACCTTGCGGTCGACCGTGATGCCGGCCTTGGCCAGGCCGTTGATCAGGCGGCTGTAGGACAGGCCGAACTGACGGGCGGCGGCATTGATACGCACGATCCACAGGGCGCGGAACTGGCGCTTCTTCTGCTTGCGGCCGATGTAGGCGTACTGGCCGGCCTTGATGACGGCCTGGTTGGCGACGCGGAAAACCTTGCGACGGGCGTTGTAATAGCCCTTCGCGCGGCCGATGATCTTCTTGTGACGACGACGGGCGGTAACGCCACGCTTTACACGAGCCATGGTCTAGTCCTCCCGCCTCAGAGATACGGCAACATGCGAGCCACACCCTTGGTGTCGCACGCCTTGACGTGGTTGGTGGCGCGCAGGTTGCGCTTACGCTTGGTCGACTTCTTGGTCAGGATGTGCGACTTGAAGGCGTGACCGGCCTTGAACTTGCCGGAAGCGGTCTTGCGAAAACGCTTCGCCGCCGCCCGATTGGTCTTGATCTTGGGCATGGGTAGTGCTCCTTGATGGGGTCGCCCTCTTTACGAGAGCAGCCCGGCTTCTGACTGATTCGGCGGCGACCGCAAGGCCGCGCTTTCCGTCCTGCCGACATCGGTTCACGACCCTTCCTGGCGGGTCGAACGAGCGATTATACGCGGGAAGCCGGACTGGCGCCAGACCACGTCTTGCCCCGCACCCTCGGGGAAGGGGGCAGGTCGAGGACGGGGCCAGCCGCAGGGCGGATTCGGGGCACGCTCCGGCGCCACCCCGGGTGCGGTGGCGAGGAATGCCTGGTGCGGGGCATCTGCCTGCAGCTGCAATGCGGTGGCGGGAAGGCCGCCGCGTGGCCTACTGCTTTTTCTTGGGGCCGATCATCATGACCATCTGGCGGCCTTCCAGACGCGGGAAGGACTCGATCTGGCCGTTCTCGCCCACGTCTTCCTGGATGCGCTTGGCCAGGCTCTGGCCGAGGTCCTGGTGCGACATCTCGCGACCGCGGAAACGGATCGTGACCTTGACCTTGTCGCCCTCTTCGAGGAAGCGAAGCATGTTGCGCAGCTTGATCTGGTAGTCGCCCACGTCCGTGACCGGACGGAACTTCACTTCCTTGATCTCGACCTGCTTCTGCTTCTTCTTGGCGGCCTGGGCCTTCTTCTGGGCTTCGAACTTGAACTTGCCGTAGTCCATGATGCGGCAGACCGGCGGGTCGCCGTTCGGCTGGATCTCGACCAGATCCATCCCCGCTTCCTGCGCCAGTGCCAGCGCCTCGTCGCGGGTGAGGATGCCCAGCTGCTCAGCATCGGCGCCGATCACGCGTACGCGCGGAACGCGGATTTCCAGGTTACGGCGATTACCCTTGTTGTCGGTGGTGGCGATACCACTATCCTCCAGAAGAAGTTTCGATTAGGCCGTGCAACGCCTTCAGCGCTGCGTCTCGGCCTGCAGTCGCCCGGTGAAGTCTGCCAGCGGCATGCTGCCCAGATCCTCGCCCGAACGGGTACGCACGGAAACCGCCCCGGACTCCTTCTCGCGATCACCGACGACAAGCAGGTAGGGCACTTTCTGCAACGTATGTTCGCGGATTTTATAGCCGACCTTCTCGTTGCGCAAATCCGCCTCCACCCGGAAGCCTTTGTCGACAAGGGCTTGCGTCACCTCGCGGACGTAGTCCGCCTGGGCGTCGGTGATGCTGAACACCATCGCCTGCACCGGGGCCAGCCAGGGCGGCAGCAGGCCGGCGTGGTGTTCGATCAGGATGCCGATGAAGCGCTCCATCGAGCCCACGATGGCCCTGTGCAGCATCACCGGGTGCCGGCGCTGGCTGTGCTCGTCCACGTACTCGGCGCCCAGGCGCTCGGGCATCATGAAGTCCACCTGCATGGTGCCGACCTGCCAGGCACGGCCGATCGAATCCTTCATGTGGTATTCGATCTTGGGGCCGTAGAAGGCACCCTCGCCCGGCAGCTCCTCCCACGCGACGCCGGCCGCGCGCAATGCGGCACGCAAAGCTTCCTCGGCCTTGTCCCACACCTCGTCCGAGCCGATGCGCTTGTCCGGGCGCAGCGCGATCTTCAACGCGATGTTGTCGAAGCCGAAGTCGGCGTAGACCTGCATCGCCTGCTGGTGGAAGGCGGTCACCTCGGGCTCGATCTGCTCCGGCGTGCAGAAGATGTGGCCGTCGTCCTGGGTGAACGCGCGCACGCGCATGATGCCGTGCAGCGCGCCCGACGGTTCATTGCGATGGCATCCGCCGAACTCGCCGTAGCGGATCGGCAGGTCGCGGTAGCTGTGCAGGCCGGCGTTGTAGATCTGCACGTGGCCGGGACAGTTCATCGGCTTCAGCGCGTAGGTGTGCTTCTCCGACTCGGTGAAGAACATGTTCTCGGCGTAGTTGTCCCAGTGGCCGGACTTCTTCCACAGCGAGACGTCGAGCACCTGCGGGCAGCGCACCTCCTGGTAGCCGCTCTTGCGGTACACGCCGCGCATGTACTGCTCGACCTGCTGCCAGATCGCCCAGCCGCGCGGGTGCCAGAACACCATGCCCGGGCCTTCCTCCTGCTGGTGGAACAGGTCGAGCGCCTTGCCGATCTTGCGGTGGTCGCGCTTCTCGGCCTCTTCCAGCTGGTGCAGGTAGGCCTTGAGGTCCTTGTCGTTGAGCCAGGCCGTGCCGTAGATGCGGGTGAGCATCGCGTTGTTGCTGTCACCGCGCCAGTAGGCGCCGGCCACCTTCATCAACTTGAACGCACGCAGCCTGCCCGTGTTGGGCACGTGCGGGCCGCGGCAGAGGTCGGTGAACTCGCCCTGCGAGTACAGCGACAACGGCTCGTTGGAGGGAATGCCCTCGATGATCTCGGCCTTGTAGTGCTCGCCCAGACCCTTGAAAAACGCAACCGCGTCGTCGCGCGACTTCACGCTGCGCGTCACCGGGAGCTGCTCGGCGACGATCTTCCGCATCTCGTCTTCGATCTTCGGCAGGTCCTCGGGCGTGAACGGCCGCTCGTAGGCGAAGTCGTAATAGAAGCCGTTGTCGATCACCGGGCCGATGGTGACCTGCGCACCGGGGAACAGTCGCTGCACCGCCTGCCCCATCAGGTGCGCGGTGGAGTGGCGCAGGATCTCCAGCGCCTCTGGACTCTTCTCGGTGACGATCTCGAGGCGGGCGTCGTGCTCGATGGGGAAGCTGGCATCCACCAGCCTGCCATCCACCTTGCCGGCCAGGGTGGCCTTGGCCAGGCCGGCGCCGATGGAGGCGGCCACGTCCTGCACGGACACGGGATGGTCGAACGGGCGCTTGCTGCCGTCGGGTAGCGTGATCTCGATCATGGTCATTCCTGCCGCGCAGTCACGGTGGACGTCGCTTTTCTTAGGAGTCCGGCCGTGGACGGCCGGTGTTGCCGTTGTCCGCCCGGATGGCGGACAAAAACTAAAGGCGCCGAGGCGCCTTCGTGGAGCACAAGGCGTGGCGGTCGTCAGCAGTGGTTGCGGGTAGTTGCCATGTCGCACGCTCGGCCGGCGTCTTGGCGCGGGCCACCTTGTCTCTGGAATGTGATGACGAAGCGCTAGTCTAGCCCATCGTGCGCCGTCAATTCAGCAGGTGGCCGCCGACGATAGAATGCGCCCATCGCCTCAAGGATCACTACCCATGCGCATCCTCGTCACCGGCACCGCCGGCTTCATCGGCGCCGCCCTGGCCGAGCGCCTCCTGGCGCGCGGCGACGAAGTGCTGGGCATTGACAACCACAACGACTACTACGATCCGCGCTTGAAGGAAGCGCGCCTCGCCCGCTTCATCGGCCATCCCGGCTACACCCATCGCCGCGCCGATCTGGCCGACGCCACCGCGATGAATGAGATCTTCGCCGGCTTCAGGCCGCGGCGCGTGGCGAACCTGGCCGCCCAGGCCGGCGTGCGCTACTCGCTGAAGAACCCGCAGGCGTACGTGCAGAGCAACCTGGTCGGCTTCGGCAACATCCTCGAAGCCTGCCGCCACGGCGGCGTCGAACACCTGGTCTACGCCTCGTCCAGCTCGGTCTACGGCGCCAACCGCAAGCTGCCTTTCGCGGTGGAGGACGCGGTGGACCACCCGGTGAGCCTGTACGCCGCCACCAAGAAAGCCAACGAGCTGATGGCGCACAGCTACAGCCACCTGTACGGCCTGCCCACCACCGGCCTGCGCTTCTTCACCGTGTACGGGCCATGGGGCCGGCCGGACATGTCGCCGATGCTGTTCGCCGACCGCATCAGCCGCGGCGAGCCGATCGACGTCTTCAACTTCGGCAACCACAGCCGCGACTTCACCTACGTCGACGACATCGTGGAAGGCGTGATCCGCACGCTCGACCACCCGGCCGCGCCCGACCCGGCCTACGACGCGAAGTCACCCAACCCGGGCACGTCGAGCGCGCCATATCGCGTCTACAACATCGGCAACGACCAGCCGGTGCAGCTGCTGCGCTTCATCGAACTGCTGGAGCGGCACATCGGCCGCACGGTCGAGAAGAACCTGCTGCCGATGCAGCCCGGCGACGTGCCGGACACCTGGGCCGACGTGTCGGCGCTGCGCCGCGACGTGGGCTATGCGCCGAACACCTCCATCGAGGATGGCGTGGCGCGGTTCGTGGCGTGGTACCGCGATTATTTCAACTGCTGATTGCCCGGCAGGAGCGCACCCTGTGCGCGATGGCTCTGCTCCGGCCGGACACCAGAGCCATCGCGCACTGGGTGCGCTCCTGTCGATCGAGATCAGAACGGCTTGGCCAGCACCAGGAAGATCACACCCAGCAGCAGCAGCACTGGCAACTCGTTGAGCCAGCGCAGCGCCTTCGTGGACGGCAATGCGCCGCCCTTCTCGCTACGCTTGATCATCCGCCCCGCCCACACGAAATAGGCCAGCAGCACGGCCACCAGGGTCAGCTTGGCGTCGATCCAGTGCAAGCCGGCGGTCACGTCAGGCAGCCTCGACGGAAACAGCCGCCAGCCCTGCCACAACGTCAGGCCGAACAGGAAGGCCATGCCGAACATGTTGTGGCCGAACTTGTAGAGCCGCCGCCCCATCAGCAGCAGCCGCGCCTTTACCGCCGGTTCGTCGCCGGCTTCGGCGAGGTTCACCAGGATGCGTGGCAGGTAGAACACCGTGGCCATCCAGGCGATCACGAAAAGGACATGGAGAGACTTGATCAAGAGATAGATCATCGCGGGGCTTCTTGAGAAGAATCTGCGCGATTGTTGCGCAATCGGCCGACCATGTCCCGCAACCACGCCGGGCTGCGATGTCGCATCAGCTCGCCTGGACCTAGCCGACCGCGCGACAGGCAAGCGCTAGGCGTTCGCCGCGGCCGCGTGCTCGCTGACCGCGTCCATGACCCGCGCGGAATAGACCACGGCCGATCCGGCATTGAGCGCCACGGCCACGCCAAGCGCCTCGGCTATTTCCTCGCGCGTCGCGCCATGCTTCAACGCTTCGCCGGCATGCACGGTGATGCAGCCGTCGCATCGCGTCGTGATGGCCACCGCCAATGCAATCAATTCGCGCGTCTTCGCCTCCAGATGTCCAGTCTTCTGGCCCGCGCGGGACAACGCCTGGTAGCCCGCCAAAGTATCGGGGGCTCAGTTTGCCGAGCTCGCCGATACGGCCGGACAGTTCTTTGCGGCATTCAAGCCACTTCATCATGGGGACTCTCCTTGGAATCGGGAATGAGGCGGGCCGTCCTGATGAACGCGCGGGCCGCTCAAGTGACGCAGGTGCAGGGGGATACGCTGCACCGACGATGCCGGGGTAGCTCAGCCGTTGATGTCGACCACCAGCTTGCCCTGCGCCTGTCGTTGCTCGATCAGCACGTAGGCATCCCCGACGGTCTCGAGGTCGAACGTGCGCGCGTCCAGGCGCGGCTTGATCAGGCCCGCCTCGGCCAGCCGGGTGCCTTCGCGCAGGATCGCGCCGTGATGCGCCCGGCCCTCGCCGGTCAGCAGCGGCAGCAAGGTGAATACGCCCGAATAAGTGGCGGCCCGGAACGAGAGGGGCGCCAGTGCGTGCGTGCCCCAGCCCAGCGAGCTGACCACGTGGCCGAAGCGCGCCACGGCCTTGAACGCGGCATCCAGGCTCGCCCCGCCGGCGGTGTCGAACACCACGTCGAAGCCGCGACCTGCGGTATGCGCAGCGACATATTCCTCGACGGGCGTCTGCGCATAACCGATCGGCGTCGCACCGAGCTGCCGGATGGTGTCCGCGCGTGCCGCGGCATCGGTCGCAAACACCCGCGCGTCGAAGGCGCGCGCGATCTGGATGGCCATGCTGCCGACGCCACCGGCGCCGCCCTGCACCAGTACGAAATGCCCCGCATGGACGCGGGCACGGTCGACCAGCCCCTCCCATGCCGTGATGAAAATCAGCGGCAGCGAGGCCGCCTCGCGCATGCTGAAGCAGTTTGGCTTCAGGGCCAGCAGGCTCGCGTCCACCGCGGCGTACTCGGCCAGCGAACCCTGCACGCCGCCCACACCGCCCGTCATGCCGTAGACCTGGTCGCCGATCCGGAAGTCGGCGACGCTCGGCCCCAGCGCGACGACCACCCCGGCCATGTCGATACCCAGGATGGCCGGCAGCGGGTGGCGTGCATGCTCCGCCGCACCGGCTCGAATCTTCAGATCCAGCGGATTGATGCCGCTGGCCTTGATCTGTACCAGCACCTGGCCCGCTTGCGGGACGGGCCTGGCGAGGGAGGCCAGGCGAAACGGAGCACCGTGGCTTTCCAACACGGCAGCTTGCATGGAAGGCGAGGTGGTCATGGCGGGCCCGGCGCTGCTGAGAAAGTGGTGTCAAGCTACGCCCATCAATTTCGTTTGAAAATCCAAATAAATGCATTTAATCCATGCATAATTGCATGCAAGTTGGCGAGGCTTCGTCGACTGTCCATCCCGATAGAGGCTGCCGAAATGGAATGGAGCGACCTGCGGGTTTTTCTGGCCATCGCGCGCGAAGGCACGCTCGGCGCCGCCGCACGCAAGCTCGGACAAACCCAACCGACGATGGGTCGGCGCCTGCAGGCACTGGAACAAGCGGTGGGGCATACCTTGTTTCAACGGACGAAAGCGGGTTTCGTGTTGACCGACGAGGGCACGGCCGTGCTCGGCCACGCCGAACGCATGGAAGAAGAGGCCCTCGCCTTCCAGCGGCAACTCACCGGGCAGGAAACGCAGCTCGACGGCATGCTGCGTATCACCTCGTCGGACTGGTTCGCCGAATACATGCTGGCGCCGGTTCTCGCCGACTTCGCGATCCACTATCCGCGCGTGATCATCGAGCTGCTGACCGATTCGCGCTTCTTCAGCCTCTCGCGTCGCGAGGCCGACCTGGCATTCCGCATCCGGCCTTTCGACGAGACGGACGTGGTCTCGCGCAAGCTGATGCAGATGTCGTATGGCGTCTATGCGGCGCTGGACCATCCCGTACCGCAGGGTGGCGACGGTGCGGGTATGGGGCTGGTCACCATGGACACGGCGTTCGGCGACATGCCCGACGTCGCATGGCTGCAGCGCATGCTTCCGCATGCACGCGTGGTATTCCGCAGCAACGCCCGCGCGATCCAGGCCCGCATGTGCGCTCGCGGCGCGGGCATCGCGATACTGCCCCGTCCGCTGGGCGATGCAGTCGCGGGACTGCGACGCATCGACCTTGGCGAGGCTCCGCCTGCGCGGGAAACCTGGATCGGCTACCACCGTGACCTGCGCCGCCAGGCACGCTTGCGTGCACTGTTTGATCTGGTCGTCGCGCGATTGGCGGACGGATCGGCAGGCAGCCGGGTGGGATGACGAAAAAAGGCCGGCGAGAACGCCGGCCTTTTCGCTTCAATCTTGGTGGGCGGTACAAGGATCGAACTTGTGACCCCTACCATGTCAAGGTAGTGCTCTACCGCTGAGCTAACCGCCCGATTCGCGCGGCAGCAGGCCACGCGAGCCGCGCAGTATAGGCGACTCCCGGGCCATCCACAAGCTCGGCCGGCCGGGACCGGATCAGCGCAGGGCCTGTTCGCGCAGCTGGTGGATCTGGTCGCGCAGCTTCGCTGCGTCCTCGAATTCCAGATTCTGGGCGTGCTTGTACATCTGCGCCTCCAGCTTCCTGATCGCGGCGGCGGCCTTGGCCGGATCCATCGCCTCGTAGGTGGCCGCCGGCTCGGCCACAGCGGCTGCACGTGACCGCCCCTTGCCGCCGCGGCCACGCGGCGACTCGCTGCGCGCACCCTCCATGATGTCCGCGATGCGCCGCTCCACCGTCTTCGGGGTGATGCCGTGCGCTTCGTTGTACGCCAGCTGCTTCTCGCGGCGACGGGCCGTCTCGTCCATCGCCGCCTGCATCGAGCGGGTGACCTCGTCGGCATAGAGGATGGCCTTGCCGCGCACGTTGCGGGCGGCGCGGCCGATGGTCTGGATCAGCGAGCCGGTGGAGCGAAGGAAGCCTTCCTTGTCGGCGTCGAGCACGGCCACCAGCGATACCTCGGGCATGTCCAGGCCCTCGCGCAGCAGGTTGATGCCCACCAGCACGTCGAACTCGCCCAGGCGCAGGTCGCGGATGATCTCGCTGCGCTCCACCGTCTCGATGTCCGAGTGCAGGTAGCGCACCTTGACGCCATGCTCCGACAGGTACTCGGTGAGGTTCTCCGCCATGCGCTTGGTCAGCGTGGTGACCAGTACGCGGTCGCCCATCGCGATGCGCTTGTTGGCTTCGCCCAGCAGATCGTCCACCTGGGTGCGCACCGGCCGCACTTCCACTTCCGGGTCGACCAGGCCGGTGGGACGCACCACCAGCTCGGTCACGGCGTCGCCGGACTTCTGCAGTTCGTAGTCGCGCGGCGTGGCGGAAACGTAGATCGCGCGCGGCACCCGTGCCTCCCACTCCTCGAAGCGCAGCGGCCGATTGTCCAGCGCGGACGGCAGGCGGAAGCCGAATTCCACCAGGGTCTCCTTGCGCGAACGGTCGCCCTTGTACATCGCACCGATCTGCGGCACGGTCACATGCGATTCGTCCACCACCAGCAGGCCGTCGGCCGGGAGATAGTCGAACAACGTGGGCGGCGGCTCGCCGGGCGCGCGCCGGGAAAGATGGCGCGAGTAGTTCTCGATGCCCTGGCAGTAGCCCACCTCGGCCATCATCTCCACGTCGTAGCGGGTGCGCTGGTCCAGCCGCTGCGCCTCGACCAGCTTGTTGTCGCGGTACAGCACCTCCAGGCGCTCCTTCAACTCGTCCTTGATGGTGTCGATCGCGTTCAACACGCTCTCGCGCGTGGAGGCGTAATGGGTGCGCGGATAGACCGTGTAGCGCGGCACCTTGCGAACGGTCTCGCCGGTAAGCGGGTCGAACAGCGCCAGCCCCTCCACCTCGCCGTCGAACAGCTCGATGCGCAGCGCCTCGGTTTCCGACTCGGCGGGGAACACGTCGATGATCTCGCCGCGCACACGGTAGGTGCCGCGGCGCAATTCCATCTCGTTGCGGGTGTACTGCAGTTCGGTGAGCTGGCGGATCAGCTGGCGCTGCTCGATGCGCTCGCCCTTGGCCAGGATCAGGCGCAGCGAAAGGTAATCCTCGGGATTGCCGAGGCCGTAGATCGCCGATACCGTGGCCACGATGATCGCGTCGCGCCGCGACAGCAGCGCCTTCGTCGCCGCCAGCCGCATCTGCTCGATATGGTCGTTGATCGAGGCATCCTTTTCTATGAAGGTGTCCGATGCCACCACGTAGGCTTCCGGCTGGTAGTAGTCGTAATAGCTGACGAAGTATTCCACCGCATTGTTGGGGAAGAATTCCCGGAATTCGCCGTAGAGCTGCGCCGCCAGCGTCTTGTTCGGCGCCATCACGATGGTCGGCCGCTGCACCTGCTGGATCACGTTGGCGATGGTGTAGGTCTTGCCCGAGCCGGTGACGCCCAGCAGCGTCTGCGCAGCCAGGCCGGCCTCGAAGCCCTCGCTGAGGCGGCGGATCGCCTGGGGCTGGTCGCCCGCAGGCAGGTAGGGGGCGGCAAGTTCGAATTGCTCGGTCATGGCGGGCGATATGCGGGCGGGTGCCCGCATATTAAATCGCGGCTGCTGACATGCCCTGTCAGCAGAAGCCGACGCCGCAGCCACCTGCTGGCCGGCTGGCCGTTCGTATACGCCTCCCTAGCATGGCTCCTCCGCCCATGCAGGACCGCGTCATGGCGATGCGACAGGCTTGCGCCTCATGCGACAGATACCGCGGCGTCACCCTGATCGAGCAGGTGATGGTGGTTGCCATCCTCGGCATCATGGCGGCAATCGCCATGCCCTCGCTGGTGCCGCTGCTGCAACGCAGCCAAGTGCGGGTGGCGCAGACGGAATTCATCGCCGCCCTGCAATACGCGCGCGGCAGTGCGGCGCTCAGCGGCAAGCCGACGTTGTTCTGCCCCAGCCGCAACGGCACGCAATGCAGCGGCGAGACGCGCTGGGAGTCCGGCTGGCTGGTCGGCCACGACCCCGCCCGCCAAGGGCAGCCCGACGCGGCGCCGCTGCGGGTCCGGGCCGGCTACGACGGCATCACCATCCACGGCGACAGTGGCCGCCGGCTGACGCGCTTCCAGAGCGACGGCAGCGCCAGCGGCATGACCAACACCCTGCGTTTCTGCCGCCGCGGCCGCACCGAGGATGCGCTGGTGGTGGTGATTTCCAATGCCGGCCGCGTGCGCGGCGCCATCGCCAGCGCGGAACAGGCCGCCAGTTGCGCCGCGGCACGGTGATTCCGGCGTCGCACAAACATGAACGCGAAAAGGCCGGCATGACTGCCGGCCTTTTCCTGTGTCTGGCGCCCGAAGTTGGACTCGAACCAACGACCCCCTGATTAACAGTCAAGTGCTCTAACCAGCTGAGCTATTCGGGCGGGAGCTGCGTAGTTTGTCGACCGGGCAGCGGACTGTCAAGCCGCCGAGGCATCCCCGCGCCCCACCTCAGCCAGTGATCACGCGGTAGCACGGCACGTAAGCCGCGCCGCCGGGAAGCTTCATGCGGTGCTGCTCCACGAAGGCCTGCAGCAGCTTGTCCAGCGCGTGCATGATGTCGCGGTCGCCGTCGATGTCGAACGGGCCGTTCCGCTCGATCGCCTGCACCCCCTCCTCCTTCACGTTGCCGGCCACGATGCCGGAGAACGCGCGTCGCAGGTCCGCCGCCAGATCGTGCAGTTGGCGGCCGTGGCGGAGCTGCAGGCCGCGCATCGCTTCGTGGGTGGGTCGGAACGGGGTCTGGAACTCCAGCGGGATGCGCAACGCCCAGTTGAAGAAGAACGCGTCCTTGGTGTCCAGGCGGTTGTTGCGCACTTTGTCTATGCCTCTGGCCATCGCTTTCGCCACCGCAGCGGGATCGTCCACGATCACCTGGTAGTGCTGCGCCACCGCATCGCCCAGCGCGAGGCGGAGGAACTTGTCGATCTGCTCGAAATACGCGGCCGACTGCCTTGGCCCGGTGAGGATCAGCGGGAACGGAGCGCCGGCGTTGTCCGGGTGCAGCAGGATGCCGAGCAGGTAGAGGATCTCTTCCGCCGTGCCCACGCCGCCGGGGAACACGATGATGCCGTGGCCCATGCGGACGAACGCTTCGAGGCGCTTCTCGATGTCCGGCATGATGACCAGCTGGTTGACGATCGGGTTCGGCGACTCGGCCGCGATGATGCCCGGCTCGGTGATGCCGATGTAGCGGTTGTTGCGCCGCCGCTGCTTGGCGTGCGCGATCGTCGCGCCCTTCATCGGCCCCTTCATCGCACCCGGGCCACAGCCGGTGCAGATGTCCATGCCGCGCAGGCCGAGCTGGTAGCCCACCGCCTTGGTGTAGTCGTACTCCTCGCGCGAGATCGAGTGGCCGCCCCAGCACACCACCAGGTTCGGGTCGATGAAAGGCTTGAGGATGCGCGCGTTGCGCAGGATCTCGAACACCACCTGGGTCAGCGCGTCGGACGGTTCGAGGTCGGTGCCGATCTGCTCCAGCTGGGTGGACACGTAGACGATGTCGCGCACCACCGCAACCAGCAGCTCGTTGATGCCGCGGATGATCTGGCCATCCACGAAGGCCTGCGCCGGCGCCTTGGTCAGTTCGATCTTGATGCCGCGGTCCTGCTGCAGCACCTGGATGTCGAAGTCCGGGTATTGTTCGAGGATCGCCCGCGGATCGTCGCTGATCGCCCCCGAGGTCAGTACCGCCAGCGCGCAGCGGCGCAGCAGGGCGTGCAGGCCCGAGTCGCTGGCGCCGCGCAGGCGCGCGACCTCGTGGCGGGAAAGGATGTCCAGGCCGCCGGCGGGCGAAATGCGCGCGCTCACCGTGGCGTTGTGGCCGGCGGTGCCGGCACCTGCATCATTCATCAACATCTCCATGCCACTGTCCCGCAGGCACACGCCCGCGCGGATGCGGCGGCCCCGAAGCTTCCCGCCTGCACCGAAGCCGCGTCAAGAAAAACCGGGGAGTTGGAACCTTTGCACGCCCACCCGGCGGCCGCTGGACTTGCACGACGCCGTACGCCGCAAAAAACCGGCGCCCTTCCGGGCGCCGGCATGGTGTGGCGCTTGCGGTTGGCGACTCAGAACTTGTAGCGCAAGGTCAGCAGGATCGACCAACGCTGGGCCAGGTCGTCGTTGTTGTTGATGTACACCGGAATCGGCTGCGGGCTGTAGCGGCCGTTCTGGATGTAGTTGCTGCAGCTCTTTGCCCCGCCGCAGCTGATGTCGTAGATGTACTTGCCGGTGGCCGGGTCCACGCCGTAGAAGTCGGCCAGCGCACGGCCGCCCGGGAAGCCCACGCGCTTCTCCACGCCCCAGTTCTTGTTGAGCATGTTGCCGAAGTTGTAGATGTCCAGGCGCACCTCGCCCTTGTTACCCTTGAAGATGCCGGGAATCTCCTGGCTGAAGCTCAGGTCGAGCTGGTTGATCCAGCCGGCGCGGGCGCCGTTGCGCTGGGCGATGCTGCCCGCATGGTCACGCAGGTACTGATTGCCCTGGATGTAGTCGTAGAACTGCTGGATCAACGCCGGGTCGGTACCCGGGCGGAACTCCACCTGGCCGGGCTTCGGGATGAACACCAGGTCGTTGCTGAAGCTGTCGCCGTTGGCGTCGTTGCCGAACACCCAGCTGTACGGCGCGGCCGAGTGGCCGTCGAAGAACGCACTGAACGTGGTGGCGTAGTCGCCGAAGAAGCGGTGCTGCCAGGTCAGCGAGGCGATCACCCGCCACGGAATCGAGTAATTCGACGTGCTGGCCACGTTCTCGCTGGGGTTGGTGAGGTAGTTGTAGCGGTAGTTGGACAACGCCACGCTGGAGGTGCCCGGGCTCACCTCGGTGGAACGGCCCCAGGTCACGCCGGCCATCGCCATCCAGCCATCGGCGAACGGCTTTTTCAGCGCCAGGGTCAGGCTGTCGGCATTGCCCTTGCTGGTGTTGGCCAGGTTGATGTTGGCATTGGAGAAGGCCGGGTTGGCGTTCGCGGTGACCTGCTGCCCCTTCGCCTTGGGATCGGCATCCACGAGCTTGTAGTAGGTGTAGCGGCCGTCAGGCAGCACGCCGGTCGGCGTGCCGGTGTTGAGGTTCTGGAACCAGATGGCGTCGCGCTGCTTGATGTGCTGGTAGTCCGCGGACGCGATCAGCCCCCACCACGGCAGTTCCTTGTCGAAGCCCAGGCTGAACTTCCACGCGCTTGGAATGCGAAAACCTGGCGAGATGGTATTCACCGTCATCGTGCCGGAGCTGCCGCTGCCGTTGTTCTGCGCGTGCGGATCGGGGCTGAACGCCGGCAGGTTGGTGTTGCAGCTCTTCTGCGTCGGGCCGCAGTTGTACTGCACCTGGGTCATGCCGGAGTTGGAGAAGATGTTGCCCAGCCACACGCCCGGTGGGTTCGAGACGAACAGGCCCACGCCGCCGCGCAGCTGGGTCATGCGCTCGGTGTCGAAGCTGTAGTTGAACGACATGCGCGGCTGGACCACGCGGTTCCCGTTGATCGTCGTCTGGTTGCTGTGGCCGAACGCGGCCGCGTAGGTCGGGTTGTAGATCGGCTTGTCGCTCATCAGCGGGATGTCGACGCGCACGCCGTACTGCAAGGACAGGTTGTTGTTGACCTGCCACGTGTCCTGCAGGAACACGCCCCACTGGTTCAGGTTGTACGCGGCGGCGGTATCGGCCAGCGAGAGCCCGTTGGCCGGCCGGTTGTAGTAGTACTGGTAGTAGTTGCCCGCCAGGAAGTTCTGCAGGCCGGTGTTCGGATTGCCCTTCAGATCTTCGAAGGTGTAGCTGCCGAACAGGTTCTGCAGGAACAGGTTGTAGTACTCGCCGCGCTCGAAATCGACGCCGCCCTTCACGGTGTGGTCGCCGAGGAACAGCGTGCCGGCCCAGGCCGCGTTCCAGGTCTTCACCTTCAGCACGTTCGCCTGGCTGGAGTATTCGGTGCCGAACTCCACCGCAGGACCGCCGTAGGCCACCGGGTAGACGGTGATGTCAGGCATTGCCACGCCGTTGTAGGGGCCGCGGTTCTGGCTGAAATCGCGGTAGGCCACCGTGGTGTCGGTCGAGAAGACGTCCGACCAGTCGTCGTAGAAGTGCAGTGCGTAGCTCTTGTTGTCGACCTTGGTGGTGTACCAGCCGCTGGACAGCACCAGCTTGGTGGGGCTGCCGGTGATGATCGGCTTGGTCTCCTTGGTCTCGCTGTAGGTGAAGCTGGCGCGGTGGTTGTTGCTGATGTTCCAGTCGATCTTGCCGAGGTAGCGCTTGTCCTGCAGGTTGGCGTTGCCGCCGCCCACGTTGCCGATGTCGGTGAGGCCGTACTTCTGCGCGGCGACCTGGCGGATCTGGTCGACCTGCGCGGTGGTCAGGCCGGCGATCGGCGCACCCGCGCCGGAGTCGGCCGGGCCGTACGGGCTGCCCGCCGCCACCTGGGTGCTCTTTTCGATCGAGGCGAAGAAGAACAGCTTGTCCTTGACGATCGGGCCGCCGACCGTGGCGCCGCCGGTCCACTGGCGCGAGAAACCCTTGTAGCTGGCGCCCTGCTGGTTGTCGCCGATCATCTTGTCGTTCTGGAACGCGTAGTACACCGAGCCGTGGAATTCGTTGGTGCCGCTCTTGGTCACCGCGTTCACCGACGCCCCGAGGCCACGGCGGTTCGCCACGTCGTAGTTCGCGGTGGAAATGTTGTACTCGGCGATGGTGTCCATCGAGATCGGCGTGCCCAGCGTGGGCAGACCGTTCGCATTGAGGCCGAACGGGTCGTTCGCGCTCATCGAGTCGACGGTGATGTTGTTGAAACGGCTGTTTTGGCCCACCGCGGAGATCTCGCCGCGCTCGCGGTCGGTGATCACCACGCGCGGATCCATGCGCACGATGTTCTGGATCGAACGATCCGGCGCCGGCACCGCTTCCAGCTCGCGCTGCGAGACGTTGGTGGAGATGCCCTTGTTGTCCGGCGTGAAGGTCTGCATCAGCGAGGAGGCAGACACCGTGACCGCGCCCAGCTCCTTGACCTGCTTGGCCTGCTCGGCGCCCATGGTCAGGTTGATCGAGGTGTCCTGCGCCAGCTGCAGATAGACGTTCTTCTGTTCGGTCTGGGCCATCCCGGCCTTGGATGCAGTGACGTCGAACGGCCCGCCCACGCGCAGGCCCTGCGCAGCGTAGCGGCCATCCGCGCCGGTGGTGGTGATCTTGGTGGTACCCGACGGCTCATGCACGATCTGCACGGTGGCGCCGGCGACCGGCTGGCCGCTGGCGTCGAGCACACGGCCACTGATCGAGGACGACGTATCCTGGGCGAGCGCCGGCACGGCGGCCGTGGCAAGCAGGGAGGCAATCGCCAGCGGCAGGGCGCCAGCGCGGATTCGGCTGTTCATGGTGTTTCCCTCAAGTTCGCAACGAAATTTCTTGCGGACGAAACCGGGCAGCGCGCCTCCCGGCAATCCGGGCGGACGGGCGCAAGGTTTCCCCAATGTTTTGGTCCGAAATACGACGGTGGCGGGGCCGCCCCGCCTGCCAATCAATTGTTAAACGGACTTTAACGGCATTGTATGACAGTTCCGCAACATCTTCACACTCGCCTTACCCCGCGCACAGGGACGGCGGCCACGCTTGGCCGGCTCAAGACGGGGCAGTTCCAGCATCGCCAGGCCATCCATGCCGGCAGAGAAAGCCGGGGGCCTCACCGGAATCCGGAATATGCACGCCATCCGCCTCGACCCGGCCCACGTGCCGGCGGCACAGCACCGCAAGGCTTACGCCCTGCGCATCGGGCCGGTGATCCAGCGCCGCCAGACCTGGGGCGCGGGCAAGCCACCCGGCCTGTGGATCCATAGCGGCAGGTGCGGCGGTGCGCGTCACTAGCAGCGGTTGCGCCGGTTGCGTGCCGCGCAATGGCGCGGCGCGAGGTGTGCGGAACCGTCGGGCCAGGGTCCGATTCGATGCCGGGCGCGACGGTCCCAGCGCCGGGCTTTGCCCGTCCCGGCCAGGGGTCAGGGCAACCGGTTGTCCGGCGCACGGCGCGGCGATCAGATGTGCAGGTGCAGGTACGCGGCGATGCCGCCCAGGAACATCTGCACGGACAGGGCGATCAGCAGCATGCCCATCACGCGTTCCAGTGCGGTGAGCACGCTCTCGCCCAGCCAGCGGAACAGGTAGGTGGAACACAGCAGGATCACCGCCGTGGCCAGCCACGCGCCGATCAGCGCGATGGCCCAGTCGGCGGTGCGTCCCGGCTGGGTATTGGTGAGCAGCAGCAGTGCAGCCATGGCCGAGGGGCCGGCCACGCCGGGGATCGCCATCGGCACGATGAAGGGCTCGCCGCCGCCGGACTTGCCGAAGATGCCGCCGCCGTCCGCCGGCGGAAACACCATGCGGATGCCGATCAGGAACAACACGATGCCCCCCGCGATGCTGATCGAGTCGGGCTTGAGCTGCAGCAGGTTCAACAGCACCTGGCCGCCCACCAGGAATCCGAGCAGCACGCCCAGCGCGATCAGCAGCTCGCGCACCATCACGCGGCGACGGCGCTTGGGCGGCACGTCCTTCAGCAGGCTGAGGAAGATCGGGATGTTGCCCAGCGGGTCCATGATCAGGAACAGCATGATTCCCGCCGCCAGGGTGGTCATCTGCGTTTCCATCAGCGCGCCCCCGGGTGACGATGGATGCCGGTCATGCCGTTTCCCGCAGATCGAGCACGTGGCCGCGCGCTGATTCGGCCTGCGCTCCGAGCAGCCAGACCGCGGCTTCCGCCGCAGCGTCCGGCAGCGGATGCTGCATCGTGTCCTCGCCGAAGTACGCCTGCCGGCGCAGCCGGGTGCGCATCGGCGCGGGCAGCAGCGCGTGCACGCGCAGCGGACTCTCGTCGGTCTCCTCGTGCAGGATCGCGGCGAAGCGCTCCAGCGCCGCCTTCGAGGCGCCGTAGGCACCCCAGTGCGCGCGCGCCAGCCGCACCGGATCGTCCAGCACGAATACCACCGCGCTGTCCGGCGCCTCCTGCAGCAACGGCAGGCAAGCCTGGGTGAGGGCGAACGGCGCGTTGACGTTGACGTGCATCGCACGCAGCCAGTCGTCCGGCTTGTGCATGCCGATCGGGGTGAGGCCGCCGAAGCTGGCGGCGCAGTGCACGATGCCGTCCAGCCGGCCGAAGTCGTGGCGCAGGCCGTCGGCCAGCGCGGCGTACTCGCGCGGCGTGGCGGTCTCCATGTCCAGCGGATGGATCACCGGCTCGGCCAGGCCTTCGGCCAGCATCGCGTCGTACAACTGCTCCAGCTGGCGCTTGCGCTTGCCGCTGACCACCACGGTGGCGCCGGCGCGTGTCGCCGCGCGCGCCACCGCGCCGCCCAGGCCGCCATAGGCGCCGGTGACCAGCACCACGCGACCGGCCAGCGCGTCGCTGGCGGGCACCCAGCCCGCCGGAAGGCGCATCGTCGGCAGCATCATTCCTGCGCCGCCCCGGTCACGTCACCGGCCATGCGCGCCAGCTCGCCGGACGCCTGCAGGTCCACGACGATATCGCAGCCGCCGATCAGTTCGCCCTCGATGAACAGCTGCGGGAAGGTCGGCCAGTTCGCGTAATGCGGCAGCGCGGCGCGGATCTCCGGATCGGCCAGCACGTTCACTGCATGGAACGGCGCGCCGGCCTGCTGCAAGGCCTGCGCGGCGCGACTGGAAAAGCCGCACATCGGGAATTCCGGCGTGCCCTTCATGAAGAGCACGATCGGGTGCGCGGCGAGCAGCGACTTGATTCGCTCGTTTACGTCCATGGCTGGATGCTTCATCTTTACAATGCAGGCGGACCGGTATTGTATCAGTCGGCCATCGGCGACCGTCGGTCGCCGCCTCCCCTCTTCCAGCCACCGTCAAGGAGCCAGTCATGGCGATCGAACTCCCCCCGTTGCCCTACGAAAAGAACGCGCTCGAACCGCACATCTCCGCCGAGACGCTGGAGTACCACTACGGCAAGCACCACCAGGCCTATGTGACCAACCTCAACAAGCTGATCGAAGGCACCGAGTTCGCGGACGCGGCGCTGGAAGACATCATCAGGAAGTCCTCCGGCGGCGTGTTCAACAACGCCGCGCAAATCTGGAACCACACCTTCTACTGGCACTCGCTCAGCCCCAAGGGTGGCAAGGAGCCCGCCGGCAAGCTGGCGGACGCGATCGCCAAGGCGTTCGGCTCGTTCGAGAAGTTCAAGGAAGAGTTCACCAAGTCGGCCGCCGGCAACTTCGGCTCGGGCTGGACCTGGCTGGTGCAGCGCCCGGACGGCACGCTGGGCATCGTCAACACCTCCAACGCAGCCACGCCGATCACCGGCAGCGACAAGCCTCTGCTCACCGTGGACGTGTGGGAGCACGCCTACTACATCGACTACCGCAACGCCCGCCCGAAGTACCTGGAGGCGTTCTGGAACCTGGTGAACTGGGAGTTCGCGGCGAAGAACCTCGCCTGAGCCTTCCCGATGCCGGAATGAAAGGCGGGGCCGCCTCGGCCCCGCCTTTTTCGCATCCGCTCGCCGCAGGAACATGCAATCGCTACAATGCGGCGGTTTGCGCCACCACAATCCGGAGTCCCCATGAGCGACCAGCCCAAGTACCGCCGCATCCTGCTCAAGCTCTCCGGCGAGGCGCTCATGGGCGAGGCCGACTACGGCATCGACCCGAAGGTGATCGGGCGGCTGGCCGACGAGATCATCGAGGTGCGCAAGGCCGGCGTGGAAGTGGGCGTGGTGATCGGTGGCGGCAACATCTTCCGCGGCGAGGGCCTGGCCGCCTCCGGCATGGATCGCGTCACCGGCGACCACATGGGCATGCTGGCCACCGTGATGAACGCACTGGCGATGGCCGACGCCATCGAGAAACGCGGCGGCTACGCCCGGGTGATGAGCGCGATCCAGATCCACGACGTGGCCGAGGACTTCATCCGCCGCCGCGCGATCCGCCACATCGAGAAGGGACGCATCGCGCTGTTCGCCGCCGGTACCGGCAACCCCTTCTTCACCACCGATTCGGCCGCCGCGCTGCGCGCGGTGGAAATCGGCGCCGACCTGTTGCTCAAGGCCACCAAGGTCGACGGCGTGTACACCGCCGACCCCGCCCGCCACCCTGACGCCACCCGCTACGAGCAGCTCACCTACGACGAGGTGATCCAGCGCAACCTCAAGGTGATGGATACCGCGGCGATCGCGCTGTGCCGCGACCACAACACTCCGCTGCGCATCTACGACATGACCGTGCCAGGCAACCTGCTACGCATCATGCGCGGCGAACCGGTGGGCACCCTGGTCCACAACTGAACCGGCCCGACGGCGCGCGCTGTTATACTCGCCGGCTAGCCAGATCCACCGGGACACGCCCATGATCAACGACATCAAGAACGATGCCCAGACCCGCATGGGCAAGAGCATCGACGCGCTCAAGCACGAACTCACCCGCCTGCGCACCGGCCGCGCCAGCACCGCGCTGGTCGACGGCATCAAGGTGCCGGCCTACGGTTCGGAGATGCCGCTGAACCAGGTGGCCTCGGTCGCCCTGGGCGACGCGCGTTCGATCATCATCACGCCGTTCGACAAGAGCCTGGTGGGGCCGGTCGAGAAGGCCATCCTGGCCTCGGACATCGGCATCACGCCCACCACCGCTGGCACCGTGATCCGCCTCAACATGCCGCCGCTCACCGAAGAGCGCCGCCGCGAGCTGGCCAAGCACGTGTCGCACGAGGGCGAAAACGCGAAGATCGCGATCCGCAACGTGCGCCGCGACGCGATGCAGAAGCTGAAGGACCTGCTCAAGGACAAGCAGATCAGCGAGGACGAGGAGCGCCGCGCCGACGACGAGGTCCAGAAGCTGACCGACCGCTTCGTGAAGGACGTCGATGGCGTGGTGAAGGCCAAGGAAGACGAGTTGATGTCCATGTGACCGGCGCCACGGCGGAACCGCGGCGCCGGGCCGACGACAGGGCCCGGAGCTGCGGATCCGCGCCGTGCCGCGCGTTCTCGTCTCCCACCCAGGGAGAGGCAAAGGGAGCGGGAGCACGTTGCGACCTCCCCGCCACCGGGCCGCATCCATGCCATCCCGCGGCGGGCTCCCGCCCCTCATCCGCCCCGACGGGGCATCTTCTCCCCGCCGGGGGAAGTAAACCGACCTCCCCGCCCATGACCCAGACGCCCGCCATTCCCCGCCACATCGCCATCGTGATGGACGGCAACGGCCGCTGGGCGAAGGCACGCCACCGTCCGCGCAGCTTCGGCCACAACGCGGGCCGCAAGGCGGTGCACGAGGTGGTGGAAGGCTGCCTGCGCGAAGGTGTCGAGGCGCTCACCCTGTTCGCCTTCTCCAGCGAGAACTGGAAGCGCCCCGAGGAGGAGGTCAGCGCGCTGATGGCGCTGTTCGTGCGCGCGCTGGACAAGGAAACCGACGAGCTGCATACCCAGGGCGTGCGGCTGCGCTTCGTCGGGGAACTGGCCGCGTTCGACGCGCCGCTGCGCGAGCGCATGCAGGCCGCGATGGCACGCACCGCGGGCAATCGCAAGCTGCAGCTCAACGTGGCGGTGAACTACGGCGGCCGCTGGGACATCGTGCAGGCCGCGCGCCAGGTCGCCAGCGCGGCCGCGCGTGGCGAACTCGCCATCGAAGCCATCGACGAAGCCGCGCTGGACCGCCGCATGTGCCTGGCCGGGCTGCCGCCGCTGGACCTGTTCATCCGCACCGGCGGCGAATGCCGGCTCAGCAACTTCCTGTTGTGGGAGGCGGCCTATGCCGAACTGCATTTCACCGATACCCTGTGGCCGGACTTCGACCAGGCCTGCCTGCACCGGGCGATCGAGGATTTTGGCCGGCGCGAACGCCGCTACGGTCGCACCGGCGACCAGCTCGCCACGGACAAGGGATAAGCATGCTGTTCCAGCGCTTCATCACCGCCCTGCTGCTCGCGCCGCTGGCGGTCGCCATCATCCTGCTGCTACCCACGCCATGGCTGGCCGCGGTCGGCGCGGTGGTGTTCCTGGGGGCGCTGGAGGAATGGGCGCGGCTTGCCGGGGTGCGGCAAGCCGCGATGCGCATCGCCCTGCTCGCGGCCGCCCTCGTGCTGTTCGCGCTGCTGTGGTCCGTGCATGCCGGCTTGCCGGGCACACTACTGCTGGCGCTGGGCGTGGCGTGGTGGGCGCTGGCCTGCCTCTGGCTGCGCCATTTCGCCTACGGTGCGGCGCCGACGCCGGAGAACCGCGCACGGAAGCTGCTGGCCGGCGCCTTCGTCGTGTTCCCCGCCTGGATCGCCGTGATCGCCCTGCATGGCCGCGAGCCACATGGTCGTTGGTGGATGCTGCTGGCACTGCTCATCGTCTGGGCTGCCGACATCGGCGCGTACTTCAGCGGTCGCAGGTTTGGCAAGCGCAAGCTGGCGCCGCAGATCAGCCCGGGCAAGACCCGCGCCGGCGCCTACGGTGCGCTGGTCGCAGGCACCTTGGTCTGCCTGCTCGGCGGCTGGCTGCTCGGCGTGCGCGGCGCGACGCTGGCCGGCCTCGCCGTGCTGGCCGTGCTCACGGTGGCTACCTCGATCGTGGGCGACCTGCTGGAAAGCCTGATGAAGCGCCACGCCCAGGTGAAGGACTCCGGCAACATCTTCCCCGGCCATGGCGGCCTGCTGGACCGGCTGGACAGCGTGTTCGCGGCGCTGCCGGTGTTCGCCCTCGGCCTGTGGCTGCTGGGACTGTGAGATGAGGGCGTCGCCGTGAAACGGGTCGCGGTACTGGGCGCCACCGGCTCGATCGGCGCCAGCACGCTGGATGTGATCGCGCGGCATCCGGACCGCTTCCGCGCCAGCGTGCTCAGCGCGCACCGCAACGTGGACGCGCTGGTGGCGTTGTGCGCCACGCATCGCCCCGAGCTGGCGGTGATCGCCGACCCCGCCCTGGAAGGCGAGCTGGCGCGCCGTCTCGCCGCTGCCGGGGTGCGCTGCGAGGTCGCCGGCGGCCACGACGCCCTCACCGCCGCCGCCGGCGCATCGTGCGACACCGTGGTGGCCGCGATCGTCGGCGCCGCGGGGCTGGACTCCACGCTTGCCGCCGCGCGGGCGGGCAAGCGCCTGCTGCTGGCGAACAAGGAATCCATCGTGCTGGGCGGCCCGCTGCTGCTGGAGTCGCTGCGCGCCGGTGCCGGCGAATTGATCCCGGTCGACTCCGAGCACAACGCGATCTTCCAGTGCCTGCCCGGTGGCCGCCCGCAGCTGGCGAAAAGCGGCGTGCGCCGGCTGATCCTCACCGCCTCCGGCGGTCCGTTCCGCGGCCGCACGCGCGCCGAACTGGCGGCGGTGACGCCGGACCAGGCCTGCAGGCACCCCAAGTGGTCGATGGGACGCAAGATCTCGGTGGATTCGGCCACCCTGATGAACAAGGGCCTGGAGGTGATCGAGGCCCACCACCTGTTCGGCGCGGACGCCGACGCGATCGAGGTGGCGGTGCACCCGCAGAGCCTGGTGCACTCGCTGGTGGAATACGTGGACGGCTCGGTGCTCGCCCAGCTGGGCAACCCCGACATGCGCACCGCGATCGCCCACGCGCTGGCGTGGCCGGAACGCGTGGCGTCGGGCGTGGCGCCGCTGGATCTCGCCCGTTGCGGCGCACTGGAGTTCGAGGCGCCGGATTTCGACACCTTCCGCTGCCTCGCCCTCGCCTACCAGGCGCTGCGCGCGGGCGGCGACGCACCCGCGATCCTGAATGCGGCGAACGAGGTGGCGGTGGAAGCCTTCCTGGCCGGCGCCCTGCCCTTCCTGGCGATCGCCGAGGTGGTGGAGGGCGTGCTCGCGGAACTGCCGCCGCAAGCCGTGGTCGATGTGGAGTCTCTGGTCGCACGCGACGGCGAGGCGCGGGCCGCGGCCCGGCGCCTGTTGCGGCGGGCTTGCTGATATCCTGTCACCCTCGGTTTCCTGTTGCGGCGCTTGATGACTTCCTTCTTCGGCTCGGTGTTCTGGTTGCTGGTCACGCTGGGCGTGCTGGTGACCTTCCATGAGTTCGGCCACTACTGGGTCGCGCGCCGTTGCGGCGTGAAGGTGCTGCGCTTTTCGGTAGGCTTCGGCAGGGCGGTTTGGAAGCACATCGGCCGCGACGGCTGCGAGTACCAGGTCGCCGCGATCCCGCTGGGCGGCTACGTGAAGATGCTGGACGCCCGCGAGGGCGTGGTGCCGCCGCAGTTCCAGCACCAGGAGTTCACCACACAGCCGGTGTGGAAGCGCATCCTGATCGTTCTGGCCGGGCCCGGTTTCAACCTGATCTTC
Organism: Rhodanobacter sp. sgz306013; assembly: GCF_057031145.1. Lineage (NCBI taxonomy): Bacteria > Pseudomonadati > Pseudomonadota > Gammaproteobacteria > Lysobacterales > Rhodanobacteraceae > Rhodanobacter > Rhodanobacter sp. sgz306013. The sequence continues at coordinate 462,725 of NZ_JBXCIJ010000004.1, read as the reverse complement.
ACCGTGGCCGCGCTGTGGCTGATGTTCATGCTGGGCCGCCCCGACGCAGCGCCGATCGTCACCGCCAAGCCGCAGAGCATGGCGGCGGTGGCGGGTATCCAGCCGGGCGACCGCATCCTCAGCATCGGCGGCCGCGAGGTGGATACGTGGAGCGATTCGCTGGACGCGGTGGCCAACGGACTACTGGGCCGCACTCCGCTGCCGCTGGACGTGCGCGATCCCGACGGCACGCAGCGACAGCTCGTGCTGCCGCTGGACAAGCTGCCGCCCGACCAGCCCATTGACCAGTACCTCACTCTCCTGGGCCTGCGGCTGGCCCCGCCGCCCGCAGTGGCGGCCACCGTGCTGGACGGCCAGCCCGCCGCGCTGGCCGGGATGCAGGGCGGCGATCGCATCCTCAGCATTGACGGCAAGCCGGTGGCTGATTTCGAGACGCTGGGCAAACTGGTTCAGCAGGTTGCGGCGGAGTCGCCGAAACTGGCGGTCGTGGTCGAGCGCGCCGGCCGGACGATTCCGCTGGAAGTCGTGGCGAAACGCGAATCGCTGCAGGGCCGGCCCACCGACTGGATGATCGGCATCAGCGCACCGCCGCTGGAAACCGCCACTCTGCGCTACGGCCCGCTGCGTGCGCTCGGCGCCGCACTGGACGGCACCTGGCGCAACACCACGCAGACCTTCGGCATGATCGGCAAGATGCTGGGCGGCGAGGCGTCCACCAGGAACCTGTCCAGCGTGATCGGCATCGCGCAGATGGCCAATGCCAGCGCCCGCATGGGCCTGGCGTGGTTCCTGCAGTTCCTCGCCATGGTGTCGCTGAGCCTGGCGGTGCTGAACCTGCTGCCGATCCCCGTCTTGGATGGCGGCCACCTGCTGTATTACCTTATCGAGTTGCTCAAGGGCAGCCCGCTCAGCGAACAGGCCATGGCGATCGGCCAGTACATTGGGCTGGTGCTGCTGTTCAGCCTGATGGGCCTGGTGTTTTACAACGACATCCATCGCCTGCTGCTGTCGTGACGCCGATGACCCGCAGCACCGGTTCGTCGACGCCGCAAACGTTCGTGCCGGCCGCGCCATCGCGCGGCGGCTTGCTGCACCCGGTGCCCCTCGCGGGCGCCAGCTCTTTCTCGCGGCAGGGCCTCGCCCTGCCGCGTGCCTTGATCGGGCCGGCGGCCTGATCGAAACCCTCCACCGGAATCGACGATGAAGCGTATCGCCGCCCTGCTGCTGCTTGCCTCCCTCTCCGCCAACGCGCTCGCCTTCGATCCGTTCGTGATCTCGGATATCCGCATCGACGGCCTCTCGCGCATCTCGGCCGGCACGGTGTTCAACTACCTCCCGGTCAGCCGCGGCGACCGCATGACCGACGCCACGGCGCAGCGGGCGATCCGCGCGCTGTACCAGACCAAGTTCTTCAGCGACGTGGAGATGGAGCGCGACGGCAACATCCTGGTGATCAAGGTGGTGGAGCGGCCGTCGATCGCCAAGCTCACCATCCGCGGCAACAAGGACATCAAGACCGATGACCTCAAGAAGGGCCTGAAGTCGATCGGCCTGGCCGAAGGCGAGACTTTCGACCGGCTGGCGCTGGACAACGTGCAGCAGGAGCTGATCCACCAGTACTACAACCGCGGCAAGTACAGCGTCTCGGTGATCCCGCACGTGGTGCGGCTGGAACGCAACCGCGTGGCTATCGACATCGAGATCCGCGAAGGCCAGGTGGCGAAGATCAAGGAAATCAACATCGTCGGCAACCACGCCTTCACCGACAAGCAGATCCGCGACGGCTTCGAGCTGGGCACGCCGAACTGGATGTCCTGGTATTCCAAGAACGACCAGTACTCGCGAGAAAAACTCTCCGGCGACCTGGAGAAGCTGCAGTCCTACTACATGGACCGCGGCTACGCCGACTTCGGCGTCGATTCCACCCAGGTGACGATCGCGCCGGACAAGCAGTCGATGTACATCGCCGCCGACGTCAAGGAAGGCCAGATCTACAAGATCTCCGACGTGAAGCTGCTGGGCACCCTGGTGCTGCCGGAAACCACGCTGCGCCAGCTGGTGTTCGTCAAGCCCGGCGAGGTGTTCAACCGCGGCGCGATCGAGGCCAGCACCAAGGCGATCAAGGCGCTGCTGGCGAACATCGGCTACGCCTACGCCAAGGTCACGCCGTATCCGAAGCTGGACAAGGACAAGCGCACCGTCGACCTCACCCTCTACATCGAGCCGGGCCAGCGCGTATACGTGCGCCGGGTGATCTTCGAGGGCAACACGCGCACCGAGGACGACGTGCTGCGCCGCCAGATGCGCCAGCTCGAGGGTTCCTGGTATTCGCAGGCGGCGATCGACCGCTCGAAGATCCGCCTGCAGCAGCTGGGCTACTTCAAGAAGGTCGACATCGACAAGAAGAGGGTGTCCGGTTCCGACGACCAGGTCGACGTCACCGTGAAGGTTGAGGAGCAGTCCGCCGGCAGCCTGCAGTTCGGTATCGGCTATTCGCAGTACTCGGGCATCATCCTGTCCGCCTCGGTGTCGCAGCGCAACCTGTTCGGCACCGGCGACAGCGTGTCGGTGAGCGGCGAGCGCAGCAGCTACCAGACCAGCTTCAACGTCAACTACTACAATCCCGCGCTCACCGACAACGGCGTGGGCATCGGCTACAGCGCCACCTACACCAAGACCGATTTCGGCAACGTCAGCAACAGCACGTTCGCCAACTACTCCACCAGCCAGAAGGCGTTCTCCACTTACCTCGGCCTGCCGATCACCGACTTCCAGAGCATCCGCGCCGGCATCGGCCTCAGCAGCAACAAGATCAACTCGATCCCAGGCTACACGCCGCAGCAGCTGGTCGACTACCAGAACGAGATCGGCAACTACACCGTCCATTCGACCATCGGCACGCTGGGCTGGAACCTCGACACCCGCAACGGCTATTGGGCGCCCACCCGGGGCGGCGTGCTGTCGCTGAACGCCGAGGTGGCGCTGCCGAGCTCCACCGTGAAGTACTGGAAGCTGACCGGCGAGGCGAACCACTACTGGCCGATCGGCCACGGCTTCGTGCTCTACTTCGACGGCCAGGTGGGCTACGGCAAGACCTACGGCCAGAACGGCATCAGCGATGCCGCTTTCAACCAGCTCAAGGCCGCCTACGCCGCCAACGGCCAGACCCTGACCGACGTGCGCAACGACTTCCCGTTCTGGGAGAATTTCTACTCCGGCGGCGTGCGCGACGTGCGCGGCTTCCAGGACAACACGCTGGGTCCGCGCATCTGCTCCGGCACCGGCACGCCAGACGCGAGCGGCGTCTGCAACGGCAGCTACTACTCGTACGCCCAGCCGATCGGCGGCGCCTTCAAGGTGCTGGGTACGGCCGAGCTGTACCTGCCGCTGCCCTTCCTCAAGGACGTCAACACCGCCCGCGTATCCTGGTTCGTCGACGTGGGCAACGCCTACAAGAACTGGCAGAGCTTCAGCGCCAGCACGCTGCGCGCCTCCACCGGCCTGTCGCTGCACTGGCAGGCGCCGATCGGCCCGATGATCATCAACTTCGCGCTGCCGTTCCGCACCCAGGCCGACGACGGCCACTACGAGGAGCGCATCCAGTTCACCTTCGGCTCCACGTTCTGACGCCACCCGCCAGTACGGTGCGTCGGCGAAAAGCGCGGCCTGCCGCGCTTTTCGCCTTTTGGCGATGGCCGATACAATGACCGCTCCGCCGCGGAGAACCCCTTGAGCGCCCAGTCCAGCCATACCCTTGCCGAACTGGCCGAGCGTTTCGGCCTGCGCCTGCACGGCAACGGCGACCGCCGCATCGAAGGCGTCGCCACGCTCGCCAACGCCGGCTCCAGCCAACTGGCCTTCCTTTCCAATGGCAAGTACACCGCGCAACTGGCCGCCACCGGCGCCGGCGCGGTGATACTGCGCGGGGAAAACCTCGCCGACTGCCCGGTCGACGCGCTGGTCGCCGCCGACCCTTACGTGGCCTACGCGAAAGTCGCCGCGCTGTACGAGCGCCTGCCCGCCGCCGCCGCCGGCATCCATCCCAGTGCGGTGGTGGACGCCGGCGCGAAGGTCGCTGCCGGTGCCAGCGTGGGTCCCTGCTGCGTGATCGGGCGCGGCGCGGTGATCGAGGACGGCGCCGTGCTGGGCCCGCACTGCATCGTGGGCGAGGACTGCACGGTCGGCGCGCAGTCGCGTCTGGTGGCGCGGGTGACCCTGGTGACGCGGGTGACCCTGGGCAGGCGCGTACTGGTGCATCCCGGCGCGGTGATCGGCTCGGACGGCTTCGGTCTCGCCTTCGAGCGCGACCACTGGGTAAAAATCCCCCAGCTAGGCGGCGTGCGCATCGGCGATGACTGCGAGATTGGCGCGAACACCACCATCGACCGCGGCGCGCTGGACGACACCGTGCTGGAGGAGGACGTGCGGCTCGACAACCAGATCCAGATCGCCCACAACGTGCACGTCGGCGCGCACACCGCCATGGCCGGCTGCGCGGCGGTGGCCGGCAGTGCCCGGATCGGCCGCTGGTGCATGATCGGCGGTAATGCCGGCGTGCTCGGCCATCTGGAACTGGCCGACCGGGTTACCATTACCGCCAAGAGCCTGGTCACGCACTCGATACGTGAGCCGGGCGAGTATTCCTCCGGCACCCCGCTGCAGGACAACCGCCAGTGGCGCAAGAGCGCAGCCCGCTTCAAGCATCTGGACGATTTCGCGCGCCGCCTCTCGGCGCTGGAAAAGGACAAGAACGATGAATGACTTCCCCGCCCCCGTGACCCTGCCGGTGAACGTGGAACAGATCCAGCAATTGCTGCCGCACCGCTATCCCTTCCTGCTGGTCGACCGGGTGGTCGAGATCGTGCCCGACCAGAGCGTGGTGGCGCTGAAGAACGTCACCATCAACGAGCCGTTCTTCAACGGCCACTTTCCCGGCCACCCGGTGATGCCGGGCGTGCTGATCGTGGAGGCGATGGCGCAGGCCGCCGGCCTGCTCACCCAGCTCAGCAACCGCATGAAGGGCAACACCGCCAGCCCGCTGTTCTACCTGGTCAAGGTGGACAACGCGCGCTTCAACGCACCTGTGGTGCCGGGCGACCAGCTGCGGCTGGAAGTGTCGGTGAAGCGCGTGATGCGCGGCATGGGCCTGTTCGCCGCGCGTACCGTGGTGGACGGCAAGGAAGTGGCCAGCTGCGAACTGATGTGCGCGGCGAGGTCGGATAAATGATCCAGGGCGCCTCGATCCATCCCACCGCGCAGGTCGACCCCGCCGCGAAGATCGGTGCCAACGTCGGCATCGGCGCCTACAGCGTCATCGGCGCCGATGTGGAAATCGGCGACGGCACGGTGATCGGCCCGCACGTGGTGATCGAGGGGCCGACCCGGATCGGCCGCGACAACCGCATCGCGCAGTTCGCCTCCATCGGCGGCGATCCGCAGGACAAGAAATTCGCCGGCGAGCGCAGCGAGCTGGTGATCGGCGACCGCAACCTCATCCGCGAGTTCGTCACCATCAACCGCGGCACCGGCGAAGGCGGCGGCATCACCCGCATCGGCGACGACAACTGGCTGCTCGCCTACGTGCACGTCGCGCACGACTGCCAGGTCGGCAACCACGTGGTGTTCTCGAACTACTCGGCGCTGGCCGGACACGTGGAGATCGGCGACTGGGTGATCATCTCCGGCTACGCCGGCGTGCACCAGTTCTGCAAGGTCGGCGCGCATGCCTTCATCGCGATGGGCTGCCTGGTCGGCTCCGACGTGCCGCCGTTCCTGATGATGGCGAACGAGCAGCACGGCCGCCCGCGCGGCATCAACAGCGAGGGGCTGAAGCGCCGCGGCTTCGACGGCTCGCGCGTGAGCGCGATCAAGCGCGCCTACCGCACCCTGTACATGGCGGGCCTGTCGCAGGCCGAAGCCCGCGAGCAACTCGCTGCGCAGGCCGAGGACAGCGCCGACGTGCGCGCGATGCTCGACTTCATCGACCGCAGCGAGCGGGCGCTCGCTCGATAAGCGCCCCGCTTATCGAGCAATCAGGCACGGGCTTTTGCTCTTCGCATGAACGATCCGCAGCCTCCAACCATCGCCCTTCTCGCCGGCGAAGACTCCGGCGATCAGCTCGGCGCCGACCTGATCGCGGCGCTGCGCGCCCGCCATCCGGACGCCCGCTTCGTAGGCATCGGCGGCAGGCGCATGCAGGCGCAGGGCTTCGAATCCTGGTTCGACATCCGCGAACTGTCGTTGTTCGGCCTCGCCGAAGTGGTGTCGCACCTGCCGCGCCTGCTGAAGCTGCGCAAGGCGCTGGTCGCGCGCCTGCGCGCCGCCAGGCCCGCCGTCGTGGTCGGCATCGATGCGCCGGACTTCAATCTCGGCGTGGAGCAGCGGCTCAAGCAGTCCGGCCTGCGCACCGTGCATTACGTCAGCCCCTCGGTATGGGCCTGGCGCGAGCACCGCGCCGCGAAGATCGGCCGTTCGGCCGACCGCGTGCTGTGCCTGTTCCCGATGGAGCCGGCCATCTACGCGAAGCACGGCGTCGACGCCCGCTTCACCGGCCACCCGCTGGCCGACCGCTTTCCACTCGTTTCGGACCGCGCCGCCGCCCGCGACGCACTGCAATTGCCACAGGATGCGCCGGTACTGGCCGTGTTGCCGGGCAGCCGTGGCAGCGAACTGGCAGGGCTGGGCACCCCCTTCCTCGATGCCGCGCGCCGTGTGGCCGCCGCCCTGCCCGGCCTGCGCGTGGTGATCCCGGCCGCCAATCCGCGCATGCACGCGCAGTTGCGCGCCCTGCTCGCCCGGACACCGCAGGACGCCAGCTCGCCGCTGCTGCTGGATGGCCAGGCCCACCTCGCGATGCAGGCCGCGGACGTGGTACTGCTGGCCTCCGGCACTGCCACGCTGGAGGCGATGCTGGCGAAGCGGCCGATGGTGGTGGGCTACCGCGTCGCGCCCGCCAGCTATCGCATCGCGAAACTGCTGCGCATGCTCAAGACCGATGTCTACGCGCTCCCGAACATCCTCGCCCGCGCCTGCGGCATGGGCGACAGGACGGTGCTGGTGCCCGAGCTGATGCAGGACGACTGTACCGCCGCAAAGCTCGCCGACGCCGTGCTGGCATTGTTCAACGACAGCGAGCGCCGCGGCGCCATCGTGACCGCGTTCGAACGGCTGCACCGGGCCCTGCGTACAGACCTGGAAGGCGGCGCGGCGGAGGCAGCGGCAGAGGCGATCGGTGAGTTGATCGAACGCTGATCTTCTCCCTCTCCCCGGCGGGAGAGGGTTGGGGCAAGAGGGCACGCTCGCGATAATGCAGGATCGAATTGGGCTCTGATCCAATCCTGCGCAAGGCCCGGCCCCTCACCTCCATCCTCTCCCCGGAGGGGAGAGGAGGCGAACGAGCTATGCGGGGTCCGCACTCATCAACATTTCGGCGTACATGAATACCTCGACTTCGGCCAGCCAAGGTTTTTTAAGCGCAGGGGTGGACGAAGCCGGCCGTGGCCCGCTGGCCGGTCCGGTGGTGGTGGCCGCGGTGATCCTCGACCCTGCGCATCCCATCGCCGGCCTCGACGATTCCAAGAAGCTCAGCGAAAAGCGGCGCGAGGCGCTGTATCCGCAGATCCTGGGCCATGCGCTGGCGCACTGCGTGATCGTGGTGGAGGCGGACGAGATCGACCGCCTGAACATCTTCCGGGCCACCATGGCCGGCATGAGCCGCGCCGTGGCTGGCCTGGTGCCGGCGGCGCAGGAAGCGCTGGTGGACGGCAACAAGCTGCCGGAGGACCTGCCCTGTCCCGGTCGCGCCATCGTGGGTGGCGACGCGCTGGAGCCGGCGATCAGCGCCGCGTCGATCCTCGCCAAGGTGAGCCGCGACCGCCTGATGGTGGCGCTGGACGCCACCTATCCGGGTTACGGTTTCGCCGTGCACAAGGGCTATCCCACGCCCGCCCACCTGGCCGCACTGCAACGGCTAGGTCCCTGCCTGCAGCACCGGCGCAGCTTCGCGCCGGTGCGCCAGATGCTCGACCAGGGCACGCTGTTCTGAAGACGTCGACCGTGCCTCCGCGTGTGGGACAACGCAGGGAACCGCGCATGCGTGCAGAAAAATCGCATGCAACCCTGCACCCATCGGGGGCATCATAGTCACCGGGATCATCGCCCGCATGGACGCACCGGCCATGCCGTCGGCAGCATCGCCTCCGCGTGGCCGCCCGCGCCAACGAACCGCAGGAGTCGTGCCATGATGCTTCCGAACAGTCGACCACCGATCGACCTGCCGTCGCCCAGTGCCCCGCGCCCGGCTGGCCAGGTCACCGCCACGGCTCGCGCGGCACCCAACCCGCCGCACGTCGACTACAACCACCAGCCCTTGCTGGTCAGCGGCCTCGGGCATTACGTCAAGCCCGAAGCAGACGAACGCTTCCACGTGACCTGAAGCGACCACCGGCCGGCCAGCCGACACGCGTTCGCGCGCCGCGGCGACCGTGCTGTCAAGCTTGTTAGCGGGCCTCGCCACGGTTAGCCTTCCAAGACTCGCCCGGTGAGTCTGCATGCCCGCACGCTTCGTCCATACCCACCTGCACAGCGAGTACTCGCTGGTCGATTCGACCATCCGCATCAAGGCGATGGTCGGCGCCTGCGTGCAGGCGGGCATGCCGGCCGTGGCGCTCACCGACGAATGCAACATGTTCGCCCTGGTGAAGTTCTACAAGGCCTGCAGCGCGGCGGGCATCAAGCCGATCTGCGGCAGCGACCTGTGGATTTCCGCGCCGGACGATCCGCGCCCGTGGCGGCTCACCCTGCTGTGCCAGCATCGCGAGGGTTACCTCAACCTGTCGCGCCTGGTCTCGCGCGCCTGGCAGGAAGGCCAGCACGGCGGCCGCGCCCTGGTGGAGACGGGCTGGCTTACCGCCAGCGCGACGGACGGCCTGATCGCCCTGCTCGGCCGCGAAAGCGAAACGGCGCGCGTAGCGCTCTCGCAAGGCCACGACGCCGCACTGGCAAGGCTGCGGACACCGACGCGGCTGTTTCCGGATCGCCTGTATCTCGAGCTCACCCGCTGCGGTCGCGAAGGCGAGGAAGCCTGGAATTCGGCCGCGCTGGCGCTGTCCGCCGAACTCGGCCTGCCGGTGGTCGCCAGCAACGACGTGCGCTTCCTCAAGCGCGACGACTTCGAGGCGCACGAGGCCCGCGTGTGCATCCACCAGGGCCGCGTGCTGGCGGACCCCAAGCGCCCGCGCGACTACAGCGACCAGCAATACCTGAAGTCCCCCGAGGAAATGGCCGAGCTGTTCGCGGACATTCCGGAAGCGCTGGAAAACACCGTCGAACTGGCGAAGCGCTGCAACCTCGAATTGAAGTTCGGCACCTACTACCTGCCCGACTTTCCCGTGCCCGAGGGCCACAGCCTCGACAGCCACATCCGCGAGCTGTCGCGGCAAGGCCTGAGGGAGCGCCTCGCCGCCGCGCCGCTGGCCGCGGGCTACAGCCTCGCCGATTACGAGGCGCGGCTGGAACGCGAGCTGGACGTCATCATCGCGATGGGCTTCCCCGGCTACTTCCTGATCGTGGCGGACTTCATCAACTGGGGCAAGCAGAACGGCATCCCGGTGGGTCCTGGCCGTGGCTCGGGCGCGGGCTCGCTGGTGGCGTGGGTGCTGAAGATCACCGACCTCGACCCGCTGCAGTTCAACCTGCTGTTCGAGCGTTTCCTCAACCCCGAACGCGTGTCGATGCCGGACTTCGACATCGACTTCTGCATGGACCGCCGCGACGAGGTGATCGACTACGTGGCGCGCAAGTACGGCCGCGACCACGTCAGCCAGATCATCACCTACGGCTCGATGGCGGCGAAGGCGGTACTGCGCGACTCCGGCCGCGTGCTGGGCATGGGCTACGGCGCGGTGGACAAGATCGCCAAGCTGATCCCACCGCGCCCGCTCGATCTCACGCTGTCCGACGCGCTGGGCCGCACCGAGAAATCGCAGAAGGAGCCCGAGCGCGTCGTCAGGGAATTCTGCGAGCTGTACGCGCAGGACGAGGACGAAGCGCGGCCGCTGATCGACCTCGCGCTGAAGCTGGAAAGCCTCACCCGCAACGTCGGCAAGCACGCCGGCGGCGTGGTGATCGGCCCCAAGCCGCTCACCGAATTCGCGCCGATGTACTGCGAAGCGGGCGGCGGCGGCGTGGTCACCCAGTACGACAAGGACGACGTGGAAGCCGTCGGCCTGGTGAAGTTCGACTTCCTCGGCCTGCGCACGCTCACCATCATCGACTGGGCGGTAAAGGCGATCAACGCGCGCCGCGCGCAAAGCGGCGAGGAACCGCTGGACATCGCCAAGCTGCCGCTGGACGACGCCACCACCTACGCCGAGATCTTCGCCAAGGCGAAGACGGTGGCGATCTTCCAGTTCGAATCGTCGGGCATGCAGCGCATGCTGAAGGACGCCAGGCCCGACCGCTTCGACGACCTCATCGCGCTGGGCGCGCTGTACCGCCCCGGCCCGATGGACCTGATCCCCACCTTCGTGGCGCGCAAGCACGGCCGCGAGGAAGTGGTGTATCCCGACCCGCGCACCGAGGCTGTCCTGAAAGAGACCTACGGCATCATGGTCTACCAGGAGCAGGTGATGCAGATGGCGCAGATCGTGGGCGGCTACACGCTCGGTGGCGCCGACCTGCTGCGCCGCGCGATGGGCAAGAAGAAGGTCGAGGAGATGGCGAAGGAGCGCGCCAAGTTCCGCGAAGGCGCGGCGAAGGACGGCCTGAGCAGCAGCAAGGCCGACGAAATCTTCGACCTGATGGAGAAGTTCGCCGGCTACGGCTTCAACAAGTCGCACGCCGCCGCGTATGCGCTGGTCTCCTACCAGACCGCCTGGCTCAAAGCGCACTATCCCGCCGAGTTCATGGCCGCGACGATCTCGTCGGACATGGACAACACCGACAAGGCGGTGACCTTCATCGACGAGTCCAAGGCGATCGGCCTCACCGTGCTGCCGCCGGACGTGAACGCCTCGGACTATATGTTCGTCGCGGTGGAGCCGAGGGTGATCCGCTACGGGCTCGGCGCGATCAAGGGCGTGGGCCAGGGCGCCTGCGAGTCCATCGTCGCCGAACGCCAGCGTGGAGGCGCGTACAAGGATCTCGCCGACTTCTGCCGCCGCGTGGACCCCACCAAACTCAACCGGCGCGTGCTCGAGGCGCTGATCCTCTCCGGCGCGCTCGACGCGCTGGCGCCCAACCGCGCCAGCCTGATGCTGCAGCTGCCCGACGCGATCAAGGCCGCCGAGCAGCACCTGCGCGACCGCCAGTCCGGCCAGAACGACATGTTCGGCGCCGCCATGGGCCTGGCCGCACCGGTAGTCCAGATCGAACTGCCCACCGCGCCCGACTGGCCGCTGGAGCAGAAGCTGCAGGGCGAGCGCGACACGCTGGGCCACTACCTCTCCGGCCACCCCGTCGATCCCTGGCGCGAGGAACTCGCCCAGCTCGCCACCTGCCCGCTGGGCGAGATCGCCGAGCGCTACCAGCCGCCCCGGCCGCGCAAAAGCGACGGCGACGACGGCAACCGCTTCCGCCGCGGCCCCGACACGCCGTGGACGGCGGCCGGCATGGTGGTGGCGGTGCGCAAGCGCGGCGACAGCGATGCCTTCGTGCGGCTGGAGGACGGCACCGGCGCCATCGAGGTGAGCTTCTTCGGCGAGCTGTACCAGCAGGTGGCGCCACTGCTGGTGCGCGACGAGATGCTGATCGTCGAGGGCGGCCTGCGCATCGACGAATTCTCCGGCGGCGGCTTCCAGCTGCGCGCCCGCAGCGCCACCACCCTGGCCGACGCCTGCCGCCGCCACGCGCGCCTGCTGCAGGTGAAGCTCAACGGCATCGGCCCCGGCTTTCCCGAGCAGCTGCGCCAGGCCCTGGCCGGCTACCGCGGCGGCCGCACCAGCATCAGCCTGCACGGGTACCACAACGCCGTGGCCCAGGCCGACCTGGAGCTGGGCGAGGACTGGCGGGTGGAGGCCATTCCCGACCTGCTGCGGGCCGTGCGGGCGCTGCCGGGGGTGCAGGCGGCCAAGCTGCGGCTTGTCCGCAGCGAAAAGTGATACACCGCACATGTAGGGGCGCGCACTGTGCGCGATGGATCTTTTCGCGGACGGCCACGATCTCGCGTACGCCTGCATCAAGGCCGAAGCCTGTTCCGATCTCCCGGATCCGCCATCCTGGCGGCCCGGGAGTCGGCTTGGGCAGCTCTGCTGCCCAAGCCTCCGCAGCCAGGCGCTAGCGCCTGGCTGCAGGTGGCACATCCATGTGCCGTGGCTCGCTCCGCCCGGAGCGCGGAGACGCCCATACGCCCCCGTTCCCTCGTTTTTTGCGCGCCCGGTATACTGCCGGGCTTCCGTGCCATGAACCTCGGCGAATGAATCCCAACTTCCTCGATTTCGAACAACCCATTGCCGAGCTCGAGGCGAAGATCGAGGAGCTGCGCCATACCAGCAACGGCCAGGCGCTGAACATCGACGAGGAAGTCGGCCGGCTGCGCGAGAAGCTCAAGCTCAAGACCAACGACATCTTCAAGAACCTAAGCTCGTGGCAGATCGCCCAGCTGTCGCGCCATCCCGCGCGGCCGTACACGCTGGACTACATCGGCGTGATGTGCGAGGAGTTCCACGAGCTGGCCGGCGACCGCATGTACGCGGACGACGGCGCCATCGTGGGTGGCCTGGGCCGGATCAACGGCCGCGCGGTGATGATCGTGGGCCACCAGAAGGCGCGCGACACCAAGGGCAAGCTCCGGCGCAACTTCGGCATGCCGCGCCCGGAGGGCTACCGCAAGGCGCTGCGCCTGATGAAGATGGCTGAGCGCTTCGGCCTGCCTGTGCTCACCCTGATCGACACCATGGGCGCCTACCCCGGCATCGGTGCCGAGGAACGCGGCCAGAGCGAGGCGATTGCGCGCAACCTGCTGGAGATGGCCGATCTCAAGACGCCGATCATCTGCACCGTGATCGGCGAGGGCGGTTCCGGCGGCGCGCTGGCGATCGGCGTGGGCGACCGCATCAACATGCTGCAGTACTCGACCTATTCCGTGATCACCCCGGAAGGCTGCGCCACCATCCTCTGGCGCAGCGCCGAGCGCGCCAAGGACGCCGCCGAGGCGCTGGGCCTCACCGCCCCGCGCCTGCTGGAGCTGGGCCTGATCGACAGGATGATCCGCGAGCCGCTGGGCGGCGCCCACCGCAACCCGCGCTCGATGGCGATCCGCCTGAAGGCCGTGCTGATGAACCAGCTCGACGAACTGCAGGCGATGCCGACGGCGGACCTGCTGGAGCAGCGCTATCGGCGCCTGCGCGGCCATGGCGCGTTCCAGGAATAAGTACCTGTACTGAGGGCCACGGCCCTCGGCACGACAGCGCGCGCGGCGTTACCATCGGCCGCATGCTCCGGCCGCCGGGAACCGCCATGGCCCATGACAAGCTCGCCGTACTCATCGACGCCGACAACGCGCGTCCAGCCATCGTCGAAGGCCTGCTCGCCGAGGTCGCCAAGTACGGCACCGCGCACGTCAAGCGCATCTACGGTGACTGGACCAAGCCGGATCTCAATGGCTGGAAGGACGCGCTGCTGCGCCACTCGATCCAGCCGATCCAGCAGTTCCGCTACACCGTGGGCAAGAACGCCACCGACTCGGCGATGATCATCGATGCGATGGACCTGCTCTACGGCAGCCGTTTCGACGGCTTCTGCATCGTTTCCAGCGACAGCGACTTCACCCGGCTCGCCTCCCGCATCCGCGAATCGGGGCTTACCGTCTACGGCTTCGGCGAGAAGAAGACGCCCGAACCGTTCCGCACCGCCTGCGACAAGTTCATCTACACCGAGGTGCTGGCCGGCATCGCCGAGGCCGAACCCGCGAGCGCGCCGAAGCCGCGCTCGGCGAAGGAGCTGCGCGGCGACACCCGCCTGGTGAACCTGCTGCGCAACGCCATCGAAGCCACCTCGGACGACGACACCGGCTGGGCGCAGCTGGCCCGCATCGGCCAGATCATCAGCAAGCAATCGCCCGACTTCGACTCGCGCAACTACGGCTACGCCAAGCTCAGCGGCTTGATCAAGGGTATCGGCCTGTTCGAGACCGAAGAGCGCCAGATCGGCAACGGCAAACACCTCTACGTGCGTCCACGCACCGGCAAGAAGTGAGCGAGGCACTGCGCGCGCACCTGCGCTCCGCCTTGGCCGGCGCGCCGCCGGGACCGCTGTGCGTGGCGTACAGCGGCGGCCCGGACTCCAGCGCCCTGTTGCACGCGCTGGCGGGACTGCCCGAGGCGCGCCTCCGCGGCCTGCGCGCGCTGCACGTCGACCATGGCCTGCACGAGGACAGTGCGGCATGGGCAGGACACTGCCGCCGCTTCTGCGCCAGCCTCGACCTGCCCTGCGAAGTCGCGCGCGTGCAGGTCGGCAGGCGACGCGGCGAAGGCCTGGAAGCCGCCGCCCGCCACGCCCGCTACGCCGCCTTCGCCACGCATCTGCGTCCCGGCGAAACCCTGCTGCTGGCCCACCACCGGGACGACCAGGCCGAGACCGTGCTGCTGAAGCTGCTGCGCGGCGCCGGCCCGGAGGGCCTGGGCGGCATGCGCGAGCGTCGCCTGCTGGGCTGCGGCCAGCTGTGGCGGCCACTGCTGCACGCCATCTCGCGTGCTCACCTGCGGGACTACGTCGCCGCATACCGGCTGGATTGCATCGACGATCCCGCCAACGCCGATGCCCGGCTCGCACGCAACCAGCTGCGCCATGAAATCCTGCCGCGCCTCGCCGCGCACTGGCCTCACGCGGTGGACTCGATCCTGCACAGCGCCTGGCTGAGCCGCGCTGCCGCCGAGGCCTTGCGCGTGCAGTGGCTGGCGGCGTTCGACGCACTCCTCGATCCCGCCAACGGCAGCCTCGACGCCAGCGGCTGGCTGGCGCTTGCTCCCGCGCTGCGCGCCCCCCTGCTTGACCACTGGCTGCACGCCCGCGGCCTCACCGCCCCCACCACGGCGCAGCGTGCGCAGATCGAGCGCCAGTGCACCGCCCGATCGGGCCAATCGCCCTGCATCCGCTGGCGGGACACCGAACTGCATGTGTGGAAGGGGCGGCTGTGGGCGCGCGCATTGCCGCTCGCACGCGATCCGGCATGGCGGGCGGCCTGGCTGGGCGAACCGCTCGCGCTGCCTGACGGTGGCCGGCTCTCCCTGCAGGATGAACACCTGCGCCTGCCCGCATCGCTCACCGTGCGTCTGCGCCGGGGCGGTGAGCGCATCAAGCCCGCGGGCGACGTGCACACCCGCGAGCTGCGCGACCTGTTCCAGCAGGCGGCGCTGCCGCCGTGGCAACGCCTCGCCTGTCCGCTGTTGTTCGAAAACGACGTATTGGTCGCCGTGGCCGACCGCTGGGTCAGCGCGCGCGGGCAGCAGCTGTTCGAAGCCGTGGGCAGCCTGCCACGCTGGCAACCCGGCGCGTGACGCCCGTCGAAACGCCCGCAAAACGGCGCTTCGGCCACTGCCACGGCAGCCTGTCGCATTGATTCCCGACCGCCGCTGCGCTAGCTTTGCGGGCCATGGCCAAGACCGCTTCCCCTGCCGCCAAGACCCCACCCGCCGCCGACTTCGAACACTCGCTGGACGAGCTCGAACAGCTGGTGGCGAAGATGGAAGGCGGCGAACTGAGCCTGGACGAGTCGCTTGCCTCCTTCGAGCGCGGTGTCGGCCTGTACCGCCACTGCCAGCAGGCGCTGGAGCAGGCCGAACTGCGCGTGCGCCTGCTGCTCGACCCCGAAGCCCCCGACAGCGCCGAACCGTTTGAACCCGAACACTGAACTGGGGCCGGCACTGCAAGCATTGATTTGCCGCGCCGACCAGGCGCTGGAAGCCTGCCTGCCACATGCCGAACAAGCTCCCGTCGAACTGCACCGTGCGATGCGCTACGCCGTGCTGGGCGGCGGCAAGCGCCTACGCCCGCTGCAGGTCTACGCGGCCGCCCATGCACTGGGCCACGACGAGGCCGCGCTCGACGCCGCCGCCTGCGCGGTGGAACTGATCCATGCCTACTCGCTGGTGCACGACGACCTGCCCGCAATGGACGACGACGCACTGCGCCGCGGCCGTCCGACCTGCCACATCGTGTTCGGCGAGGCCATGGCGATACTCGCCGGCGACGCCTTGCAGGCGCTGGCCTTCGAAATCCTTGCCGCGCCCGGGGCGGCACCGGACCCTGCCACCGGCATGCGCATGCTGCAGGCGCTGGGCCGCGCCTGCGGTGCCGAGGGCATGGCCGGCGGCCAGGCGCTGGATCTCGCCGCGGTAGGCGAGAGGCTCACGCTCGCCGAGCTCGAGCGCATGCACGCCTGCAAGACCGGCGCCTTGATCCGCGCCTCAGTGCAGCTTGGTGCGCTGGCCGCCGGCGCGGACGAGGCCACCCTGGCGGCGCTGGATCGCTACGCCGCCGCGGTGGGCCTGGCCTTCCAGGTGCGCGACGACATCCTCGACGTGGAAGGCGAATCCGCGGTGATCGGCAAGACCGCCGGCAAGGACGCCGCCGCCGACAAGCCCACCTTCCCTTCGGTCATCGGCCTCGACGCCTCGCACGCGCGGCTGGCCGAACTCACCGCCACCGCGCTCGACGCCATCGCGCCGCTGGGGCCGGGCGGCGGCCTGCTGGCCGAACTGGCCCGTTACGCCGCGCAGCGCCATCGCTGAAGCAACGGAAAGGGCCCGCCGCTGCGGGCCCTTTCGTGCCGGTCAGACCACGATTCAGTTCACCAGCCGCAAGGCGAACGGATAGCGGTAGCTGCCGTCCGAGCTGACCTTGACCGCGGCGACGATGCACAGGACCAGGTTCGCCAGCCACAGCAGCCAGGTCAGCAGGACACCGATCACGATGATGGTGAGGATCCAGCAGATCACGTAGCCGATCAGCACGGTGATCTGGAAGTTCAGCGCCTCCCTGGCCTCCTTCACCAGATAGGCCTTGTCGGCGCGATCCTTGTGCATCAGCCACACGATCAGCGGCACGATCACGCTGAAGATGAAGCCCGATAGATGGGTGAGCATGGCCAGGTTGCGATCGTCGCTGCTCGCCTCGGTGGCGACGGACGGTGACGGCGGCATCTGGTCCGACGGTGTACTCATGGGCAATCCTCCCGATGGGTGGACCGCGCGCGGCAGACGGCCGGCGTTGCGCGGACGGGTCAAACGCCTGCGCAGCATGCCGCAGGAATCACTCGCCCGCCACTGTCATCCGGCCCAGCAGGATCGAGCCGCAGAGGATGTGCGAGCGCGGGTCGATGTCCGCGCCCGTCGCCACGATGCCCGCGTACATGTCTCGCAGGTTCGCGGCGATGGTGATCTCCTCGACCGGATGCACGATGACGCCGTTCTCCACCCAGAAGCCGGCCGCACCGCGCGAATAGTCGCCGGTGATCGTGTTCACGCCCTGCCCCATCACCTCGGTGACCAGCAGGCCCGTGCCCAGCCGGCGCAACATGCCGGCGAAATCGCTGGCTTCGCCGTCTGCGGCACCCGGCGCCACCACCAGGTTGTGGATGCCGCCGGCGTTGCCGGTGGATTCGAGCCCGAGTTTGCGCGCTGAATAGCTGCCCAGCACGTAGCGCGCCAGCACGCCGCCTTCCACCAGCGCGCTGTCGCGCGTGGCCACGCCTTCCGCGTCGAAGTTGCCGGAGCCGTGGCCGCGCCTGAGGCGCGGCCTCTCGTCAATGCACAGCCACGACGGCATGATCGCCTTGCCGGCATGGTCGAGCAGGAAACTGGCGCGGCGATACAGCGCGCCGCCGCTCACCGCACCGACCAGATGGCCGACCAGCCCGCGTGCGATCTCCGGCGCGAACAGCACCGGGCATTCGCGGGTGGACAGGCCACGCGCGTCGAGCCGCGCCAGCGTGCGTTCGGCGGCCTTGTCCCCCAGCGCCTGCGCGCCCATGAAATCGTCGGCGCTGCGCACACTGTCATACCAGTAGTCGCGCTGCATGCGCTCGCCCTCGCCCGCGATCAGCGACAACGACAGCGAATGCCGGGTGCCGCGCTCGCGCCCGACGAAGCTGTGCGAGTTCGCGTACACCGACAGGCTCTCGCCCATCTGCACGCCGGCACCGTCGGAGTTCGTGATGCCCGCATGCGCGCGGCCGGCCTGCTCGATGCACCGGCCCAGCTCGATCGCGCCCACGGTGTCGATGGCCCACGGGTGCCACAGGTCGAGGTCGGGGAAATCGGTCGCCATGCGCCCGGCATCGGCCAGCCCGGCGCAGGGGTCTTCCTCGGTGAACCTGGCGATGGCGCAGGCCTGGTCCAGCGTGGCCTGGATCGAATCGGGGTGGAGGTCGGCGGTGCTGGCCGAGCCCTTGCGCCGGCCGAAGTAGACGGTGAGGCCGAAGCCACGGTCGCGGGTGTGCTCTACCGTCTCCACCTCGCCCAGCCGCACGTTCACGCTGAGCCCGGTGTCGATGCTGGCGGCCACCTCGGCGGCGCTGGCGCCGGCGGCGCTGGCGCGGCGTATCACGTCGCCGGCAAGCTCGGCGAGACGATCCAGGTCTTCAAGGCTGCGGTCGGTACGGGCGGCGATCTCGCTCACGGGAGGCTCTCAGGCAAATCAACGGGCCGGATTCAAACGGGTAGAATGCACGATCCGCGCCGTGCCGTCTCCAGATGGGGGCGTCACGGCCCACCCGCAACGCCTCGCGGAGCCCGCGCATGTCGGTCGTTCCCGGCTTCTACCGCCACTACAAAGGCCAGCGCTACCGCGTGCTGGGCACCGCCCGTCACAGCGAGACGCAAGAGTCGCTGGTGGTGTACCAGGCGCTGTACGGCGAGCACGGCCTGTGGGTGCGCCCTGCGGCGATGTTCGCCGGGAGCCTGCTGGTGGATGGCGCGCGGATACCCCGCTTCGCACTGGAACAGGCCGACCTTGGCTTGCCCGAAAACCCGGGCCCGCTGGAAAACCCATGAATCGCAACTACACCGACGACCCCGGGCACGACTACGGTCCCACCCGCACCCAGCAACGGCGCGATGCGCTGGCCGTGCTGGAGCTGGCCGGCCAACTGGTCGAACTGCCGCCGGCGCGGCTGGCGAAGCTGGAGCTGCCCGACGACGTGCGCGACGAGATCGCCCACGTGCGCCGCATCACTTCGCACATCGCGCGCAAGCGCGAACTGGCCTTCCTCGCCAAACTGATGCGCCGCCACGACAGCACCGCCTTCGACGCGGTGCGCGCCGCGCTGGGCGAGAACCGCGACCGCCAGCGCCAGGAAACCGCCGCGATGCACCGGCTGGAAGCGCTGCGCGAGCGCCTGCTGGGCGAGGACGGCGACGAGGCGACCTCCGCACTGATCGAGCAGCATCCCGAAATCGATCGCCAGCACCTGCGCGCGCTGATCCGCCAGGCGCGTGTCGAGAAGGCCGCGCCGAACAAGCCGCCGCGCGCCTATCGCGAACTGTTCCAGCTGCTGAAATCGCTCCCGGAAGACGACGCGTAGGAGCGCGCCCCCAGTGCGAATGCTCTGGCGCTTGATCGAAGCGGAAAGCTTTCGCGCACAAGGTGCGCTCCTACGATGCGGACCAGAACCCGCGTATTCCCGCCACGCCTTGCGCGCCCATTGCATGCGCCTGCGCCCGTTGTGCCGGCGCCATGCCGCCCAGCGCATACACGGGCATCGCGGCTGCTTCCGCCAGGGTCTGGAAAGCCGTCCAGCCCAGCGGCTGCGCCTTCGGATGGCTGGCGGTGGCCATCACCGGCGATACGGTGGCGAAATCCGCCTCCAACCGCAGCGCCTGAGCCAGTTGCAGGGCATCGTGGCAGCTGGCGCCGACGGCCTGTTGCGGCGGGAGCGGCCGCTCTTCCAGCGAGGCCAGTTGTGCACCGGTCAGATGCACCCCGATGCCGAGTGCCTGCGCGCCCTCGATATCCGCATGGAGCAGAAACCGCGCGCCGCGCCTGCGCGCCAGCGGCAACAGTGACTCGGCGAACCCGCGCACTTCATCGCGCGGCCAATGCGGCAGGCGCAGCTGCAGCAGCCGCTCGCCCGCTTCGATGGCGCGGGCGATCCGCCCGAGCCACGCGTCGCGCTGCGCCGGCAACACGTCGGCCGGCGTGATGAGGTAATGCGGCGGCAGGCGCAGCGCCTGCAGGATCGCGCGGTCGGCCGGCGCCAGCGTGGCCGGTTCCACCTGCATCGGCAGGCGCCATTGCAGCCCCTGCCCCTCGAGCGCGCGCGGCTCGCCGCGCCACCGTGTCACGCGCCAGGCGTCCAGCAGCAGCTCGCGTTCGCGATAGCGCCAGGGCACGCGGATCAGCGGCGCGGCCTCGACCAGCGCGATGCCCAGCTCCTCGTCGAGTTCGCGGGCCAGCGCCGCCAGCGGCGCCTCGCCGGGTTCGCGCTTGCCGCCTGGGAATTCCCACAAGCCCGCGAGGTGCTTGCCCGCGGGGCGCTCGGCCAGCAGCACGCGTCCCTCGCCATCGAGCAGCGCACCGGCCAGCACGTGCAGCGGCGCGGTGCTCACCGGGGAATCCTGGAACAGGTATCCGGGCTCAACTGCCGCGCACGTACTCGACCATGTCGAAATCGTAGGCGTGCTCCGCGTCCTTCTTGTGGTGCACGCGCGAAACCTCGGTCCACTCGCTGAAATGCACGCCTGGGAAGAAGGTGTCGGCACCGTCGATCGCCGCGCTGACCCAGGTGAGGTACAGCCTGCGCGCCAGCGGCAAGGCCTCGCGGAATACCTGGCCGCCGCCGATCACCATCAGGCCGGTGTGGTCGCAGCGCGCCTGCGCCTCGTCGATCGAGCGCACGGTGACCTGGCCGGGAAACGGCGCCTCGTGCCGGCGCGACAACACCAGGTTGGTGCGATCCGGCAGCGCACGGCCAATCGACACCGCGGTGTTGTAGCCCATCAGCACGTACTTGCCCGTGGTGAGCTGCTTGAACCAACGCAGGTCGTCCGGCAGGTGCCAGGGCAGCTGTCCCTTGCGGCCGATGGCGAAGTTCTCGTCAAGCGCGGCGATCAGCGAAATGGCCATCTTGGCTCCAGGCAGGAAGTCACGGGATCTAACGGCATATGCGGCGGCGCGGCGCGGCGGCTCACAATACCGCCTATTGTAGCGATTCGTGGGGATGACGAGCATGGTTATCGCAGCAGGACTCCTCGCCGCGGCGGCGCTGGCCGCCGATCCGGCGGCCACGGCAGGCACCGCGCCCCAAGTGATGCCGACCGTGTATGAAGCCGGGCACTTCTATGCGGTGCCCGAAACCCGCGACGGCCAGCGGCTGAAGCTGGTGGTCGATACCGGCGGCGGCGGTGGCGGCGGCCTGTACTGGATCAGCGGAGCCGCGGCGAACCGGCTGCACCTGCAAACCCGCGATTGCGCCTCGGGCGGCAGCCACCTGACCGTGGCCCCGCTCCCGGACTATCGCCCCGGCCACGCCCTGCCGCCGCCGGATTCCGGCTTCTGTGGCGCTGTGGTGTTGGTGAACCCGCGCGGCGATGTCACCCCCGACGACGGCCAGCTCGGCGCCGGCTATCTGCCCCGCCATGTGTGGACTTTCGACTATCCCGCCCAGCGCCTCACGCTGCAAGGCTCGGCCTGGCGTCCGGATCGCGCCGCACATCCCGTCCCGCTGGGCTTTCCGCGCGACGGCGACGGTCGGCCAACCGACGGCTTTGCCCGCATCGTCATCCGGGTGGACGACCAGCCGCTGGATATGTTGCTGGATACCGGCGCCACCGCGCATCCCACCGCAGCGGGCAAGCAGGCCAGCGGAACACCTACGGTCAACGGCTACGGCGTCGCCAGCTACATCACCCGCAGCGTGCTGGAGCGCTGGCACAAGACACATCCAGGCTGGCGCGTGGTGGAAGGAGGCGACGACTTGCTCGGCCCGAAAGCCGCCTCACGCATGATCGAGGTGCCGGATGTGGAGATCGGCGGCTGGTCGGTGGGCCCGGTCTGGTTCACCGAACGTCCTGACCGCAATTTCGGCGCCAAGGGCATGTCGAAGTACATGGACCGCGCCGTGACGGGAGCCGTCGGCGGCAACGTCTTCGAGCACTTCGTGATGACCATCGACTACCCGCACGCCACCGCCTACTTCCGCTGCGCGCGCGGCTGCAGGACCGCCGCTATACCGCCACCGGCGCCTTGATCGCCGGATGCGGATCGTAGCCCTCGATGGCAATATCCTCGAAACGGAAGTCTTCCAACCGGCGCACGTCGGGGTTCAGCGCCAGCCGCGGCAACGGTCGCGGTTCGCGCGAGAGCTGCAGCCGCGCCTGCTCCATGTGGTTGTTGTACAGGTGCGCATCGCCCAACGTGTGCACGAAGTCGCCCACGCCCAGCCCGCAGACCTGGGCCACCATGTGGGTGAGCAAGGCATAGCTGGCGATGTTGAACGGCACGCCGAGGAAGATGTCGCCCGAGCGCTGGTAGAGCTGGCAACTAAGCTTTCCGTCCGCCACGTAGAACTGGAACAGCGTGTGGCAGGGCATCAGCGCCATCTTCGGCAGCTCGCCGACGTTCCAGGCGCTGACGATCAACCGTCGCGAATCGGGGTTGCGGCGGATCTCGTCCACCACCCAGCGGATCTGGTCCACCGCGCCGCCGTCGGCCGTGGGCCAGGCGCGCCACTGCTTGCCGTAGACCGGGCCGAGGTCGCCGCGCGCGTCGGCCCATTCGTCCCAGATACTGACGCCGTGCTCCTTGAGGTAGGCGATGTTGGTGTCGCCGCGCAGGAACCAGATCAGCTCGTGGACGATGGACTTGATGTGCAGCTTCTTGGTAGTGACCAGCGGAAAGCCTTCGGCGAGGTCGAAGCGCATCTGCCAGCCGAACACGCTGCGCGTGCCGGTGCCGGTGCGGTCGGCTTTTTCCGTGCCGTGCTCCAGCACGTGGCGCAGCAGGTCGAGATAAGCCTTCATTTGCCGTCCTTGACCGGCATCGCCACTTCGTACAGCCGCAGGGTGGGCGCGCGGCGCGACAGCCACAGCAGCCAGATGCCCACGGCAATCAGCGGCAACGACAGGATCTGCCCCATCGTGAGCCAGCCGAACGCGAGGTAGCCGAGCTGGATGTCGGGCAGGCGCACGAATTCCACCGCGAAACGGAAGCAGCCGTACATCAGCGCGAACAGGCCGGAGACCAGGTAACGCGGCCGCGGCTTCATCGACACCAGCCACAGCACGGCGAACATCACCACGCCTTCCAGCGCCATCTCGTACAGCTGCGAAGGCTGGCGCACCAGGCCACCGAACTGCGCCAGCTGTGCCTGCCAGGCCGGATGCGTGGCCACGTAAGTCACGTCCTCGCCATGCGAGTGGGGAAAGATCATGCCCCACGGCAGGTGGGTGGGCTTGCCCCACAGCTCGCCATTGATGAAGTTGCCCAGCCTGCCCAGGCCCAGGCCGATCGGCACCAGCGGTGCCACGAAATCCACCGTATCCATGAAGTGCAGCTTGTGCCTGCGCGACCACCACAGCCCCGCCGCCAGCACGCCGAGCAGGCCGCCGTGGAAGCTCATGCCGCCGTCCCATACCTTGAACAGCGCCAGCGGATCGGTCCAGATCCAGCGCAGGCCGCCGGCGTAGTAGAACAGCATGTAGCCGATCCGGCCGCCCGCGATCACGCCCATCATGCCGTAGAAGAACAGGTCGCCCAGCGCATCGCGCGTCACCGGCAGGCGACCCTTGCGGCGCCGGTACTCGCCCAGCGCTGCGGCGCTGAAGAATCCCACCAGGTACATCAACCCGTACCAGTGCACCTGCACCGGGCCGAGATGGAATGCGATCGGATTGATATCGACGACGAGGGGCTGCGTCATGCGGTCAGGGGTCAGTCAGGCAAGGCCGCCAGTGTACCGGGACAAGGCGCGACAGGGCGGCTAGACTGCCCGGGGTCCGGTCAGCCAAGGTGCAGGGGAGCATCCGCCACGACCGGGTCATGCCAACAGGGGGAGCAAGGATGATGTCTTTGCGCAAGTTGGGCGCCGCGCTGCTCGCGGCGTGCCTGGGGTTGCCCGTCGTCGCGGCGGCAACCGACCTGATTCCGGTGGAAAGTTTCGCCCGCCACGCCAACATGTCGATGCCGCGGTTGTCGCCCGACGGCCGGCACATCGCGCTGCGCATGGAGGACGGCAGCAGCCATGCGCTGGTGATCTTCGATGTCGCCGACATGAGCCGGCCGGTCAGCATGCTGCGCATGCCGGTAACCGAGTTGCCGATCAACGTGGCCTGGGTCAGCCCGACCCGGCTGGTGGTGGAGAAAGGCAAGCTGCTCGGCTCCATCGACCGGCCCGTGGGCACCGGCGAGATCCTCGCCACCAACGTGGACGGTAGCCACCAGGACTACCTGTACGGCTACCAGGCTGGCTACGGCAGCCGCGGGGACACCCGCCAGGCCGACGACGGCTGGGGTTCGATCGACGGGTTGCCGCCGCAGGCCAACGGCCATTTCTACCTCGGCGCCCAGCTCTGGAACGACGAGAACCACAGCCGCCTGTACGACATCGACGCCGTGCGCAACGTGCGCCACATGATCGGGGACATAGGCGTGGGCGGACTCAGCTTCCTGGTGAGTCCCGAAGGCAAGGCGGAATTCGCCTTCGGCACGAACACCCACTTCGAGTACGTGGCCTACCAGCGCATCGGCGACGGCTGGGCGCAGCTGGGCAAGGCGCAGACAGGCAAGCTCTTCGCCCCGTTCGCCACGGCCCCGGACGGCCAACACGTCTATGCAAAGTACAGCGCCAGCGGCGGCCCGAGCGAGCTGATCGAACAGCAACTGGACGGCGCCGACCGCAAACTGCTGGCGAAGGACGACTTCGGGAGCATCGGCAACACGCAGTGGACCGCGCCGCCGCTGCAGCCGTTCGCGGTCATCACCTCGACCGGCACCCCACGCGCGATCTACGTCGATCCCACCCTGCCGGCGGCGAAGCTGTACATGGCGATCAGCCAGAAATTCCCCGGCGAGTTCGTCGACTTCATCAACTACAGCGAGGACGGCCGCGAGCTGCTGTTCTCCGTAAGCAGCGACCGCGATCCGGGCACGTACTACCTGATCGACACCGAGCACTACAAGGTGCGCAAGCTGTTCGCGGCGGCGCCGTGGATCGATCCGGCGAAGATGGCCGAGCGTGTGCCGATGCGCTTCAAGGCCACCGACGGCATGGAGCTGGAAGCCATCCTCACCGTACCCAACGGCGTGCCGATGGAAAAGCTGCCGATGGTGCTGTTGCCGCACGGCGGCCCGCATGGCGTCAGCGACGATTGGTTCTTCGACTGGGACGCGCAATTCCTTGCCAGCCGCGGCTACCTGGTGCTGCAGGTGAACTACCGCGGTTCCGGCGGCCGCGGTGTGAACTTCGAACAGGACGGCTACCTCAAGTGGGGCACGCGCATCCAGCAGGATTTGATCGATGGCGTGAAGTGGGCCGAACAGCAGCAATACGCCGACCCCGACCGGGTCTGCGTGTACGGCGGCAGCTTCGGCGGCTACTCGGCGTTGATGTCGGTGATCCGCGCGCCGAAGCTGTTCAAGTGCGCGGTCGGCTACGCCGGCATCTACGACCTGGCGATGATGTACAAGAAGGGCGACATCCGGGAGCGGGCTTCCGGCAGGAACTACCTCGCCAACGTGATCGGCAATGACGCAGCCGTGCTGTCCGCCAACTCGCCCGACCAGCTCGCGGCGCAGATCGACGTGCCGGTGCTGCTGATCCACGGCGAAGCCGACCAGCGCGCCCCGTTCGCCCAGGCCAAGGCGATGCGTGCCGCGCTGGATGCCGCGCACAAGCCTTAC
This sequence comes from Rhodanobacter sp. sgz306013, assembly GCF_057031145.1. NCBI lineage: Bacteria > Pseudomonadati > Pseudomonadota > Gammaproteobacteria > Lysobacterales > Rhodanobacteraceae > Rhodanobacter > Rhodanobacter sp. sgz306013. Next base: position 436,892 of record NZ_JBXCIJ010000004.1, on the reverse strand, counting down.
GAATGGATGGCCAAACCCGGCGAAGGCCATGGTTTCTATACCGAAGCCAACAACGTGGAACGCCTGAACCGCATCCAGGACTTTCTGGCCAAGTACATCGGCAAGGGCGCCACTCCGCCCTGATCCCGCAACCCGCCTGATCCGCGACAGGAAGGCGCTTCGGCGCCTTCCTTGTTGCACGCGCCAGGCCGCGCCGCCGTGCGGTCGTCCGCCCGCCGGGTGCGGGCCACGGACCACCCTCGCCCACCGTTCGCCAACCACCTCGAGGCATGTTGCGCCGTTGCCGCGCATGCCTCCGCCGCGCGCGGATGAACGAAAGAACGGGCAACGCGCAAGCCGCGGATCGCATGCCATCGATCCGCCCGCTTCCGTGCGCTCCCGCGGTGCGGCCAGTCACTGCCTTCTCCCGGTAATACCGCCCCATCCCGCTGCAAGCGAGGCGAATGCCGCTGTGCGAGGGACCCGCCAGGGCGGCGACCCAGCCCGGGCAAGGCGCCGCGACATACGCAGGCGAATCGCAAGATATTGTTGAATCTCCGTTATGAGCAAGTTATGTTGCGATGCCAACGCAAGAACATGCGAGCGCCTTCGACGAATCCCGTACTCCACCCGTGTGGCCAGCTGCCTGCAGCTAGCCAGGGTTGATGCAGCGTCAGGCGTGCGCAACCGCATGAACCTGCGTCGCTTTCAGCTTTGGGGAAGTCCTCCGGCCCAGCCGGAACCACTTGGGGAGTACGTACTAAATGAGCAATTGCACTTCCTTCTCGACCCGCCAGCTGCGTCGCACGGCCCTGGCGCTGAGCCTCGGCCTGGGGCTGGGCCTGGTCGGCACTTCAGCGCTGGCGCAGAACGTCACCGGCGCCATCTTCGGCCAGGTCTCGGGGCAGCACGGCGACACCGTGACCATCCGCAACGTCAACACCGGCTTCGAGCGCTCGATCCCTGTGGACAGCGCAGGCCGTTACCGCATCAGCTCGCTGCCGGTCGGCGACTACACGGTCACGCTGCAGAACAACGGCCAGGCCGTCAGCTCGCGCGACCATGTAATGGTGACCATCGCAGGCGGCACGGAAGTTTCGTTCGGCGCACCGGCCAGCGCCGCCAGGACGCTGGAAGGCGTCTCGGTGGTGGCTTCCGCGCTGCCGGCAATCGACGTCTCCTCGGTCGACACCCGCACCGTGATGACGGCGGAGCAGTTGTCGAAACTCGCGGTGGGCCGTGATATCTCGTCCGTCGCCCTGCTGGCACCCGGGGTCATCCAGGGCTCCAGCTATGCCGCTGCCCCCAGCTTCGGTGGCTCCGCCGCATCCGAGAACGCCTATTACATCAACGGCTATCCGACCACCAACCCGCTCAGTTCGATCGGTTTTTCGAACCTGCCGTTCGATGCCATCGACCAAGAACAGGTGCTCACCGGCGGCTATGGCGCCGAGTTCGGCCGTTCCACCGGCGGCGTGATCAACATCGTGACCAAGCGCGGCACCAACAAATGGAAGGCCGGCGTCTACTCGGTCTGGTCACCGGAATCGCTGCGCTCCACCCCGCAGAACATCAACTTCGCGAATACCGGTTTCTATGGCCCCGGCACCAAGGCGCCGACCGACGGCACGCTTTACCTGAATCGCGCGCATGCGCAGTACTGGACGTCCACGGTGGGCGCCTATGTCAGCGGACCGCTGATCGAGGACAAGCTGTTCTTCTACGCCGACCTGGAAATGAATCGCCAGGAAGGCAGCAGCGTCCGCTACTACTCGAACTCCTCGGCCTCGCAGCTTGCGCAAAGCTGGAACGACTACTCCTACAAGAAGCCGCGCTGGACGGCGAAGATCGACTGGAACATCAACGACAGCAACATCCTCGAGCTGACGGGTGTCTCCGACAAGACACAGTACGACGCCAGATACTCGCCCTACAGCTACGTCAGCGACAGCCATACCGACACCCAGACCGGCGGTTCCTATACCAAGGACGGCGGCGAGTTGTACGTCGGCAAGTACACCGGCTATCTCACCGACAGCCTGACCCTGACCGCGCTGTACGGCACCCAGCAAATCGACCATTACAACGCCCCCTGGCACTACGACGCCAGCTGCCCGTACATCTCCTCCAGCTCGCTGACGCAGGCGCCGGGCCTGAACTACACAAGCTGTCAGATGACCACCGCCAAGGTGCTGGTGCCGAAGGCGCACGACAAGACCTACGGCGGCCGCCTCGACCTCGAATACCGCATCGGCGATCACGACATCCGCGTGGGCCTGGACAAGCAGACGGCGCTGTCGCTGACCGGCAGCGCCTACCCGGGCGGTTACGGTTGGATCTACGGCTGGCAGGCGAAGCCGGGGGATCCGATCGACGCGGGCCACGGCGTCGGCTCGCCGGCCGCGGCGGGCGGCCTGGGATCGCAGGGCTACTACGTCGAGCGCTACTACAGCACCCAGCTCGCCAACGTGAAGACCCAGCAGTCCGCGCAGTACGTCGAAGACCGCTGGCAGGTGAACGATCGCGTGCTGCTTTCGCTCGGCCTGCGCAACGAACAGTTCACCAACTACAACGGCAACAATCAGTCGTTTGCGTCCCAGCGTCACCAGCTGGCACCGCGCCTGGGCGTGTCGTGGGACGTGTTCGGCGACTCCATGCTGAAGGTGTTCGCCAACGCGGGCCGCTACCACCTGGCCATGCCGAACAACGTCGCCGTGCGCGGCGCCTCCGGCTCGCTGATCACCAGCGAATACTTCACCTACACCGGCGTCGACCCGAAGACCGGAGCGCCCACGGGTCTCAATCCGGTCGCCGTGGACCGCAGCAAGGGCTACACCTGCGGCAACACCAATGCGATCTCGTCCAACCTCGAGTGCGGCGAAGCACCGGATCCGCGCACGGTAGCCGCCAAGGGCATGAAGTCGCACTTCCAGGACGAGTACATCCTGGGCGCCGAGTACCAGCTTTCGCCGAGTTATATCGTCGGCGCCAAGGCCACGGTGCGCAAGCTGCGCAGCGCGATCGACGACACCTGCACGCCGGCACTGGGTGGTCGCTGCTTCCTGTTCAACCCCGGTGTGGCGAACACCTTCCTGGAAGAGCAGGCCGATGGCAGCTTCACCGAGGTGACCTACTCCAACGCCCAGCTGGGCTTCCCCCGGCTGAAGCGCAAGTACGCGGCACTGGACATGTTCGTGGAGCACCCGTTTGCCGACAGCTGGTACGGCAAGATCGAGTACACGTTCTCGCACAACTATGGCAACACGGAAGGCCAGCTGGCCTCGGACCTGGACACCGGCACCGGCGGCCAGTCGGACGTGTCGACGACGCAGGATTGGGACTTGCCGCAGCTCATGGTCGGTGCAAACGGCTCGCTGCCGAATGATCGCAAGCACCAGATCCGTGCGTTCGGCTACTACCAGCTCAGCAAGGAATGGCGTTTGGGCGCCACTGCGCAAATCGCCTCCGGACGCCCGCTCAGCTGCACCAGCTTCTGGCCCGACCCGACGGCCAAGGTCTACAACGGCTCGTACTACCACTATTGCGGCCTGCCGATCGCCGGCTCCACCGGCTACGTGTACACGCCGCGCGGCACCAGCGGCCACACGCCGTGGACCTACAAGCTGGATCTGAACGTGGCGTACTCGCCGGCGTGGGCGGACAACAAGCTCACCTTGCAGATGGACGTATTCAACATCTTCAACAAGCAGACGCCGCTGTACTACAACACGCGCTACGCCAGCAATCGCTCGACGGTGAACCCGCTGTACATGCGTGTACTGGATTACTCCAGCCCACGCACGGTTCGCTTCACGGCGCGTTACGACTTCTAAGCTGTCGTTGCGGAGGAACCTGCACCCGGCCGGTCCTTCGTGCCGGGCGCACTCCCCCAAGCCGCCGAAGCGAACCGGCGGCTTTTCTATTCATTGCATGCGGAGATATCGGTGCCGGCCTGTCCGCGCCGACCGGTGCAAGGCTGCAGGCTCTCCCGGTTTGCGAGCCGCCCGGCCAAGGTCACAGCAGCACTGGCCGATCCGGCAACTCGTCGGGACGCGGCTTGCCGTCGCCGGGGAAGTGCCGCCGCAGCAGTGCATGCACGTCGGCGATGCCCCGCAGGCTCCCTTCGCGCCATTGGCCGCGCGCATAGGCGTCGCGCATGTGGGCGCAGACTTCCGCCCATTCGTCCGGCGCCACGTGGCGGGCGATGCCGCGGTCGGCGACGACTTCGATGCGGTGCTCGGCCAGCAGCACGTAGAGCAGCACGCCGTTGTTGTGTTCGGTATCCCAGATGCCGAACTGGCCGAAGAGCTGGCGCGCGCGGGTTGGCGCATCCAGACCGGACAGCACGGCCAGCGGCGACAGCCGCGACTCCACGACCAGCCGCACTTCGCCGCGATGGGTGCGCTCGCCGTCCGCCACCGCTACCGCGATCTCGTCCAGCAGGCCGGCGGGAAACCGCTGGCGGAGCTGGAACCAGCCTTCGCCGAGGTTCATCAGCAGGCGTCGCAGGCGCGCCATCTCACCAGCTCCCCGAGGCGCCGCCGCCGTTGAAGCTGCCGCCGCCTCCGCTGAATCCGCCACCGCCGCCGAAGCCACCGCCACCACCGAAGCCCCCGCCCCCCCAGCCGCCGAAACCGCCCCAGCCGCCACCGCCGATCGAGCGGCCCGCCCCGGCAGGAAGCAACATCAGGAGGCCGCCCACGATGCCGCCGAAAATGCCCATGCCCACCGAGGCCATCAGCCAGAACAGGCCGCCGATGACCAGCCCGCCCAGCGGTGCGCGCACGAAGGCATGCGTGCGCCCGAGCACGCCGCGCAGGAAGATCCACGCGAAGAAACCGACACCCAGCAGGCTGTTGAGATCCAGGCCACGGTGCTCGTGCGGCGAGCCTTGCACCGGTGGCGGCAGCGGCTCGCCGTCGATCAGCAGGGTGAGCGCGCCCACCGCGTCGCTGATGCCGCCGTCGTAGTCGCCGGTGCGGAACTTCGGCGCCAGGTACTCACGGATGATGCGCGCCGCGGCCGCGTCGGGAATCGCCCCCTCCAGCCCCGGCCCCACCTCGATGCGCACCTGATGGTCGTCCTTGGCGATAAGCAGCAGCACGCCGTCGTCGATGCCCTTGCGGCCCACCTTGTTCGCCATCGACACGTCCAGCGAGTAGCTGTCGATGTCCTGCGGCTTGGTGCTGCCCACCATCAGCACCACCAGTTGCGCACCCTTGGCCTTCTCCAGCGCCACCAGCCGCGCGTCGAGCTGGTCGACCTGTTGCGCGCTCAAGGTGCCGGTGAGGTCGGTGACGTGCCGCGCGAGCTTCGGCACCGCGGCGTCGGCAAGCAGCAGCGCCGGCAGCAGCAACGCCGCCAACAGCACCCACAGCGCCCGCAGGCCGCGCGATGTCATCTCAACGGGCCGAGGCGGCGGGAGCCAGCGCAGCGCCGCCGAAGTCGACCTTGGGCGCGGTGGAGATCGCCTGCTCGTTCTGCACGCTGAAGTTCGGCTTCACGGTGTAGCCGAACATCTTGGCGGTGAGGTTGTTCGGGAAAGTGCGGATCAGCCCGTTGTACTGCTGCACCGCCTGCACATAGCGCTGGCGCGCCACGGTGATGCGGTTCTCGGTGCCCTCCAGCTGCGCCTGCAGGTTCTGGAACAGGCCGTCGGCCTTGAGGTTGGGATAATTCTCGCTCACCGCCATCAGGCGCGACAGCGCATTGCCCAGCTGACCCTGCGCGGCCTGGAACTTCGCCAGCGCGGCGGGGTCGTTCGCCAGCTCCGGCGTCACCTGGATGCTGCCCACCTTGGCGCGCGCCTCGGTCACCTCGGTGAACACCTTCTCTTCGTGCTGGGCATAGCCCTTCACCGTGGCCACCAGGTTCGGCACCAGGTCGGCGCGGCGCTGGTACTGGTTGAGCACTTCCGACCACGCGGCCTTGACCGCCTCGTCCTGCCGCTGCATGGCGTTGTAGCCACAGCCGGTGAGGGCGACGGCGAGCAGCAACAGCACGAGATTGCGCAGCAGTTTCATGGCAGGTCTCCGTTCCGGTGAGGCGATCATTGCAGCATTCCACGCCGGGCCGCGCAATCAGAGAAAGCGGCCGCCCAGCACCAGCATCCAGCTCAGCACCATCAGCACCAGCAGCAGGAACACCGCGGCCGAACCCATGTCCTTGGCGCGGCCGGCCAGCTCGTGGAATTCGGGGCTGACCTTGTCCACCACGGCCTCGATCGCGGAGTTGAGCAATTCGGCCGACAGCACCAGGAAGGCGGGCGCCACCAGGGCGAGTTTCTCCAGCGCCCCCTGCCCCAGCCACAGGCCCAGCGGAATCAGCACCACCGCCAGCATCGCCTCCAGCCTGAACGACGCCTCGTGCCGCCAGCCCGCGCGCAGGCCCAGCATCGACCAGCGGAAGGCGTTCCAGAGCTGGCGCGGATTGCCGCGGAATCCGTGACTGGGCATGAGGAAGCAATCTCCGGCAAATGACGCCCCGTACTGCGGGATCGGACGGCGATGATGCCACAGGCCGGCTGACGCTCTGCGACCGTGCGCCGCGATATTGCGCCGCAGCGAAGCCGGCGTAATGGATGGGGTACGCTTCATCGGTTGTGGCTGCGCTCGGCGCCACGACTCGCCGGTCGCGCCCGCGCGGCCGTTGTACTCCTCAGCTCGGAATCGATGCATGGCAACCCAGAATCCACCCGTTTCGCAAACACGGTCGTTCAGTACCGTCTTCCTGATCGAGATGTGGGAGCGCTTCGGCTTCTACGGCATGCAGGTGCTGATGGTCACCTACATGATGAAGAAGCTGGGCTTCGTCGACACCCGCGCCAACCTAGTATGGGGTGCGGCGGCAGCCCTGATCTACGCCACGCCCGCGATCGGCGGCTGGGTCGGCGACAAGCTGATCGGCACCCGCCGCACCATGCTGGTAGGCGCCATGGTGCTGACGCTGGGCTATGCGATGCTGTGGATACCGTCGGGCAACCCCACCCTGCTGTACTGCGCGCTGGGCGTGATCGTGGTGGGCAACGGCTTCTTCAAGCCCAACGCCGGCAATCTGGTGCGCAAGATCTACGAAGGCGACGACACCAAGATCGACAGCGCGTTCACCATCTATTACATGGCGGTGAATGTCGGCTCGATGCTCTCGATGACCGCCACGCCATGGATCCGCGACCACGTGGCCAGCCACTACGGCGACAGCTGGGGCTGGCACACTGCCTTCGGCGCCTGTGCGGTGGGACTGGTGCTGGGCCTGGTCAACTACTCCCTGATGCACCGTACCCTGGAGCACATCGGCGCGCCGGCGGACGCGCAGCCGGTGAAGCCGGCCCGCGCGCTCGCGCTCCTGGGCGCCTCGCTGCTGATGGTGCTGGTGGTGGCCTTCATTCTGCAGAGCCTGCTGGCCGCCAAGATCTGCGTCTACCTCGCCGGCCTGGTGATCCTCGGCATCTTCGTGCACCTGATCCGCAGTGCGGAGCACACCGAGCGTGCCGGCCTGATCGCGGCCCTGGTGCTCACCGTGCAGACCATCTTCTTCTTCATCTTCTATGCGCAGATGGCGACTTCGCTGAACCTGTTCGCGCAGAAGAACGTGAACCTGGCGATGAACATGTACTTCTTCCATATCACCTGGATCCCCGAGCAGTACCAGAACCTCAACGCGATCTGGATCGTGCTGCTCAGTCCGGTACTTGTGTGGATCTACAACGGGCTCGGCCGCATCGGCAAGGATCCCTCGGTGGCGGCCAAGTTCGCCTGGGGCTTCGGCGCGGTGGCGGCTGGCTTCTTCATTTATGGCATCGGCGCGATCTGGGCGGTGAACGGCCAAGTATCCTCGTGGACCATGGTCTGGGGCTACGGACTGTATTCGCTGGGTGAGCTGCTGGTGTCCGGCCTGGGCCTGGCGATGATTGCCCGCTACGTGCCGGCGCGCATGGGCGGCTTCATGATGGGCGCCTATTACGTCGCCGTGGGCATCTCCCAGTACCTGGGCAGCGTGGTGGCCAACTACGCGCACATCCCCGAAGGCCTCTCCAACCCGGTGCAGTCGCTGGACATCTATACCAACCTGTTCAACAAGCTCGGCATGGTCGGCGTCGGTTGCACCGCAATCGCGCTGGCCGTGCTGCCGCTGATGACGAAGCTGTCGGCCAGCCATGCCGGCGCTGCCGAGCATCACGAACCGCTGCCCGCCGTGCGCAGCGAGGAGTTCGATACGCCCTGATCCGGCCGGCTCGCATGTCGCATCGCCCGATCAAGAACCGCATCGGCCCGTTTGCACTGACGCGCGCGCTGGCCTGGCTGCGGCTGTGCGCGATCGGCGGGCAGAGCGTGGCCGTGCTGGTCTGCGCGCTCTGGCTGCGGCTGGCAATACCGCTGCTCCCGCTGCTGGCCTGCATCGGCCTGCTCGCGGTGTTCTCGGTGCTGGCGGCGTGGCGGCTGGGCCGGCCCTGGCCGGTGAGCGAGTCGGAGACCATCGCCCACGTCGGCGTCGACACTCTGGTGCTGGGCGTGCTGCTGTACTTCACCGGCGGCGCCAGCAACCCCTTCGTCACCTTGCTGCTGGTGCCGATCGCGCTCTCCGCCGCCGCGCTGTCGATCCGCGCCATCCTCGCGGTGGCCGCCATCGCCGGCGCCGCCTATCTACTGCTGCTGCGCTGGTACGTGCCGCTGCCGGTGCTGGATGGCATGCACGACCACGGCTATTCGCTGCACGTGATCGGCATGGGCGTGAACTTCGTCATCATGGCGCTGCTGCTGGGCTTCTTCATCAACCGGCTCGCACGCGCGCTGCGCATGCAGCAGCTGGCGACGCAACGCGTGCACGAGCGCGCGCTGCGCGACGAGGGCATCCTCGCCATCGCCACCCAGGCCGCCGGCGCGGCGCACGAGCTCAACACGCCGCTGTCGACCATGCGCACCCTGCTGCCCGAGCTGCGCCGCGAGCATGCCGGCGACGCCGGACTGGCCGAGGACCTCAGCCTGCTCGAAGGCCAGGTGGACCGCTGCCGCGACATCCTGCGCGAGATGGTGGCCTTCGGCCAGGCTCAGCTCTCGCAGGAGCCCGAGCGGATCGACGTGGCGCAGTTCCTGCACGGCTGCACCGAGCGCTTCCAGTTGCTGCGCCCCGAAGCCGAGCTGGAGCAGCAGCTGGACGAAGACACCGCGCGCCTGCCGCTGCGCGTGCCGCCCGGCCTGCGCCACGCGCTGCTGAACCTGCTGAACAACGCCGCCGACGCGTCCGCCCTGCGCGACTCGCGCGAAGTGCTGCTGCAGGTGGAACGCGAAGGCGAGTGGCTGCAATTCCTGGTGATCGACCGCGGCCCGGGCTTCGCCAGCACCGAAGGCAACGCGCGGCTGGGCCAGTCGCAGAAGCAGACCGGCCTGGGCATCGGCCTCACCCTCGCCGTGGCCACCGCCGAGCGCCTCAGCGGCGAGCTGGAGGCGCGCAACACCGGCGACGGCGCCGTGGTCTGCCTGCGCCTGCCGCTGGCGGTGATTTCGCGGCGTTGAGCCGCGTGCGGCAAAATGGGCGCTGTCGATCCGCCGGAACCCCTGCATGAACGAGCCAACCCATCCTTCCTCCGCACGCCCCCTGCTGCTGGTGGACGACGATGCCACCTTCGTGCGCGTGCTGAGTCGTGCACTGACCTCGCGCGGCTTCGACGTGATCTCCGCCACTAACCTCGGCGACGCGCGCATGCTGGCGCGCCGCCACCAGCCGCGCCATTGCGTGCTCGACCTGAAACTCGGCGAGGAAAACGGCCTGCGCCTCATTCCCGAGCTGCACACGCTGGTGCCCGACATGCGCATCCTGCTGCTGACCGGCTATGCCTCGATCGCCACCGCGGTGGAGGCGATCAAGCGCGGTGCGCACGACTACCTGGCCAAGCCGGTGGACGCCGACGCGGTGGTGCGTGCACTGCTCGACGGCGACAACGGCGCGGAAGGCGACGACGAGGACCTGCCCGACGCTCCCGAGGCGCCGCTGGCGTTGCGGCGGCTGGAGTGGGAGCACATCCAGCGCGTGCTCACCGAATGCAGCGGCAACATCTCCGAGACCGCGCGCCGGCTCGGCATGCACCGGCGCACCCTGCAGCGCAAGCTGGGCAAGCACCCGGTGCGCGAACGGCCCGATGGCGAGGCTTGAGCAGCCATAGGAGGGCGCACCCTGTGCACGAGATCTTTTTGGCAGGCCCCGACCGAGCGCGATTGGTGCACGGAGTGCACTGCTACGGCTCGTCGCCGGCATCGTCCGTGCTGGCAGCCGGCGCGGGCGGCGCGGAGCTGCCGTCGTCCTCGTCGCCGTAGATCGCCACGTGCGGCACGCCGCTGGCATCGATCCAGCCGCGGTACATGCCGTCGGTGTTGAACGGGATCGCGATGTTGCCGTGCGCATCCAGCGCGATCGCGCCGCCGTTGCCGCCCAGCGCGGGGATCTCCTGGTTGATCACCACCGCCGCGGCGCGCTTGACTGGCACGCGCATCTGGCTCACCTGCATGCAGATCGCATGCGCCGCCACGGTGCGGATGTAGTACTCGCCCCAGCCTGTACCCGACACCGCGCAGTCGCTGTTTGCATAGGTGCCCGCGCCGATGATCGGCGAGTCGCCGATGCGACCCCAGCGCTTGTCGGTCATGCCTCCGGTGGACGTGCCGGCGGCAAGGTGGCCTTGCGCGTCCAGCGCCACCGCGCCCACGGTGCCGAAGTGCTTCGCGGCCTCCTCGTCTTCGTGCGGCTTGCCTGCATCGTCTTCCTTCAGCGCCTTCTGCAACTGCTGCCAGCGCTCCTCGGTGCGGAAGTACGACGGATCGACCAGCGGCATGCCGATACTCTGCGCGAATGCTTCGGCGCCCTGGCCGGAGAGCATCACGTAGGGCGTCTTCTCCATCACCGCGCGCGCGAGCAGGATCGGGTTCCTGACGCGCTCGACGCCGGCCACCGCGCCGGCACGGCGCGTGTCGCCGTCCATGATCGCCGCGTCCAGCTCGTTCCTGCCGTCGTGGGTGAACACCGCGCCCTTGCCGGCGTTGAAGTTCGGATCGTCCTCCAGCACCACGATCGCCGCGCTCACCGCATCCACCGCGCTCTTGCCGGCCTTGAGCTGCGCATAGCCGCTTTCCAGCGCCTTCGTCAGCGCCGCGCGTATCGCTTTCTCCTTCGCCGGCGTGAGCTCGCGCTTGACCACCCCGGCGCCGCCGTGGATCACCAGCACGGGCGGTACGGCGGCGTGACTCATCGCGGCGACTCCGAAGGCGGCGAGGACAGGCAACAGGCGGCGCGGCTTCACGGGGCTCTTTCCCTGAGGATCAACGGGGGAAAGTATAGCGAGCCAGCCTGCCGCCCCTGCGTGACGGAGCTCAGCAGCCGATGTTGGGCGTCATGGTGAGTTTGATGCCGGTGAAGCCCCCTTTCCCGCCCTCGGCGCGGCGACCTGTTTCGATAGTGGCTTGCTGTCCCGGCATAGTGCGCACGATCGGGGCCACCGCCTGGTCCAGGCTGCCGCCGCTCAACTGGGTGCGCACTTCGATTTGCCCTTTTGCAGCCGGCACGACCGCAACGCGCCCGCTCCATGGCGGCACACCGGTACTGACTCCATTGATATTCGTGTACTCCCCCGGCTTCAGGCACATTTTCTTGAGGTGCTGGGCGGGGTTGTCGTCGAACGACACGGTCAATTCCAAGGAGTAGCGATCCGGCGTCACCAACGGGCTCCCTTTTGCTGCCGGTGGCACCGTCGCTGCATAGGCTGCTCCTGCCACCGCGCCAACGACCACCATCAGGGCAACGCTGCCTGCGCGACGACGCAGGGCGGGAATGGGCTTCTGGTTCAACATGGCAATACGCTCCGTGAGAGGGTGACGGGGGGACCACGTGCAGCCCACCGGCAGCGCAAGCGCAGCCGATTGGGTTTTCAACATCGCATTCGCATAGCTGCGCCGTTGCATGCCATGTTCGCGCAGCACCACGGCGTCGCACGCCAGCTCCTGATCGTGGCGCAGTGCCGCGAGCGCCCACCACGCCAGAGGATGGCACCAGAACAGCGCTGCGAGCATCTGCGCGAACAGGCACCACCAGCCGTCGCCGCGCTGCGCATGCGCAGCCTCGTGGGCGAGAATCAATGCTTGTTCGATGTCGTCGTAGCGTTCGCGGAAATCGGCAGGCAGCACGATGCGGCTGCGCCATGCGCCGACCAGGGCCGGGCCGGTATCGACGCTGGCGGCGCGCAGCACCGGCCGACCCGATGGTGTGCCGCTGATTGGCGTCGCCCCACGCAACCGGCGTCGATAGCGATGTTGCACCAGTGTTGCAAGCGCGAGCACGACAATGCAGCCGGCCAGCCACAGCAGCAGCGCACCGACACGCCAATCGAAACCGCTGGAAAAATCGGCGGTCGGCGCCGCGGCGCCGACCGCCGAGGTGATCGTGTACACCAGCGGCGGCAGCGGCCTCGAAGACGCGACCGCATGCGGCAGCTGGCTGGCCAGCAACGCCAGCGGCGGCAGCAGCCACAGGTGGAAGGCGCGCTCCGCGCCGAACCAGCGGCGGCACGGCTTGCGCAGGACGGCGACCATCAGCATTGCGGCGGTGAAGGCCAGCAGTGCCAGCCAGCTGCGCGATGCCCATTCCGCCCCCAGCAACTCAAGATTGCCCATCGTCGAGCTCCTTGAGCAGCTTGCGCAGTTCGGCGAGATCTTTCTTCGTGAGCTTCCGCTGCTCGGAGAAGTGCGCCACCAGCGGCGCCACGCGGCCGTCGAACAGCCGGTCCAGCAACCCCTTGCTCTCCTGCGAGACGTATTTCTCGCGGCTCAGCAGGGGCGTGTAGAGGTAGCGGCGGCCATCTTTCTCCGCCCTCACCGCCTTCTTCCTCAGCAGGCGGTTGAGCAGGGATTTCACCGTGCCTTCCTGCCAGTCCTGCGCGGGTCCGACCTCGGCGAGGATCTCCTCGGCGCTGCGCGGTGACCCGCGCCACAACACTTCCATCACCACTGCTTCGGCTTCGCTGATCGCCATGACGCCACCGTTTACGCGTGTAAGTGAAATAATGTTTACACGCGTAAATGATTGCCGTCAAGCGCCCGCCGCCGTGGCCGCGGCAAGCCCTGCTACCTTCGTACAACACGGCCTGGAACCAATCCGTCGTATCCTTGGCAGCCAACTCCCCTGCATGAAGGCAAGGCAATGGACAAGGTCTACGCAACGGCGGCCAAGGCGCTCGACGGCCTGCTGTTCGACAACATGACGCTCGCGGCAGGCGGCTTCGGCCTGTGCGGCATCCCCGAGAACCTGATCGGTGCGTTGCTGGAAGCCGGCACCAAGGGGCTGACCATCGTGGGCAACAACGCCGGCGTGGACGATTTCGGCATGGGACCGCTGCTCAAGACGCGCCAGGTGAAGCGGGTGTACGCCTCCTACGTGGGCGAGAACAAGGAGTTCGAACGGCAGGTGCTGGCCGGCGAACTGGAACTGCACCTGGTGCCGCAGGGCACCCTGGCCGAGAAGCTGCGCGCCGGCGGCGCGGGCATCCCCGGCTTCTACACGCGCACCGCGTTCGGCACCCAGTTGGCCGAGGGCAAGGAGACCAAGGTGTTCGACGGCAGGGAGTACGTGCTGGAGGAAGCCATCCGCGCCGACGTATCCATCGTGAAGGCATGGAAGGGCGACCGCCTCGGCAACCTGGTGTTCCGCGAGACCGCGCGCAACTTCAACCCGATGATCGCCACCTGCGGCAAGGTCTGCGTGGCCGAAGTGGAGGAGCTGGTCGAGGTGGGCACGCTGGACCCGAACAACATCCACGTGCCGGGCATCTACGTCGACCGCATCATCCAGGGGCCGTCGTACGAAAAGCGCATCGAATTCCGCACCATCGCTGGCGCCAACACCGGCAAGGAAAGCCCGATGCGCACCGCGCTGGCTCAGCGCGCAGCGAAGGAGCTGCGCGACGGCTTCTACGTGAACCTCGGCATCGGCATCCCCACGCTGGTGGCCAACTACATCCCTGCAGGCATGGACGTCGTGCTGCAGTCGGAGAACGGCCTGCTCGGCATCGGCCCGTTCCCCACCGAAGAGCAGATCGACCCCGACCTGATCAATGCGGGCAAGCAGACCGTCACCACTCTGCCCGGCTCCAGTTTTTTTTCCAGCGCCGAATCGTTCGCGATGATCCGCGGCGGCCACATCGATCTGGCCATCCTGGGCGGCATGGAAGTCTCGGTCACCGGCGATCTCGCCAACTGGATGGTGCCCGGCAAGATGGTGAAGGGCCCGGGCGGTGCGATGGACCTGGTCAGCGGCGTGCGTCGCGTGGTGGTGCTGATGGAGCACTGCGCCAAGGACGGTTCGCCCAAGATCAAGGAACAGTGCGAGCTGCCGGTCACCGGCAAGGCCTGCGTGGACCTGATCATCACTGACCTCGCGGTGTTCGAGGTGGCCAAGGGCAAGGGCCTCACCCTGGTCGAACTCAACCCGGGCGTGACGCTGGACGAAGTGAAGGCGAAGACCGGCTGCGCGTTCACGGTGAGTCCGGCGCTCGGGCAGTAATCAGGCCCGCGGCAACCCTGCGGCTGCGCACCCTGTGCGCGGATGCTTTTGCTTCGATCAAGCAGCAGGGCATGCACACACGGGCTGCGCCCCGCTCTCGTCGCGTTTCAGGCCGCCACTGGCAAGGTATCCGGGAAACGCACGCGGGCCACACCCGGCTTGCCCGGCGCATGCAGTTCCAGCGGCCAGGCGAAGCGGTCGCTGATGCGCTGGGCGATCGCCAGTTCGAAGCTGAGCCGCTCGTCGCCGGCGCGGATCGATCCGGCTGCACCCGTCACATGGCTCACGGTGATCGCACCGGGCATCACGGTAACCACCACGCGGCCCGCATCGGCATGCTGGCAGGCATCGCGGATCAGCTGCCAGCACAGCACCGAAAAGGCGCGCACGGAACCGTGCAGGGCGAAGCACGCCGGCTCCTCCAGCTGCAGTTCCACCGGCGTACCCGCCATCAGGTCGCGTGCGGTTTCCAGTTCGCGCCGCAACACGTCGTTCACCACGAACCGCTCGGCGCTGCCGCCCGGATCGGACTCGCGCGCGAGGATCAGCAGCACCTCGACCAGCGCCTCCAGCTCGCGCGTGGCGCGGTGGATGCGCCGCACCGAGCGCTGCCCGGATTCTCCGAGACCGGGCTCGTCGGCGAGCATGTCGACCGCCATGCGGATCACCGTGAGCGGCGTGCGCAGTTCATGGCTGGCGTCGCGGGTGAAGTTGCGCTCGCGCTGGCCATAGTCGGCGATGCGCGAGGCGAAGCCATGCAGGCCGTATGCCAGCGCGACAAGGTCGGCATCGGCGTCCTGCGGCAGGCGCTCGGGGCGCAACGCGGCCGGATCGGACAAGCCGTCGTGCCACTCGCGGATGAGCCGCGCCAGCGCGCTCACCGAACGCCATTCGCGGCGCGTGGCCAGCCAGCCCAGGCCGGTGACGATCACGATCACGGCGATCGCCGCCGGCAGGGGCGCCTGGTCATAGGCGCCCATCACGCAGACGATCGCCACCGCTACGAACTGCAGCGAGAACACCCAGGCGATGCGGCGCCGGAAGGCACCGGCGCGGAAGATCGCAGCGCCATCCACTTCTTTTGCATTCATCTACGTTGATGCATCAGGCCATGTGGGCAGCCGTAGCCACTTCCGCGTCGAGGTCCGCGAGCCGGTAGCCGGCCGAGTGGATGGTATGTAGCAGCGGCCGCGCGAACGGTTTGTCGATGACCCGGCGCAGGTTGTACAGGTGGGAGCGCAGCGTGTCGGAGTCGGGCAGCATGTCGCCCCAGATCTCGCGCTCGATGTCACGCCGGCTCACCACGCGCGGCGACTCGCGCATCAGGATCGCCAGGAGCTTCAGGCCGATCGGCGACACGGTGAGTTCCTGCCCCGCACGAGTCAGCCGCAGCGTGGCGGTGTCCAGCGTCATGTCACCCACGTTGAGCACCTCGGCGGAAACCTGGCGGCGATCGCGACGGATCAGGGCGCGCAGGCGCGCCTCCAGTTCGCGCACCTCGAACGGCTTGACGAGGTAGTCGTCGGCGCCGGCCTCCAGCCCGATCAGCTTGTCCTCCAGCGTGTCGCGCGCGGTCAGCATCAGCACCGGGGTGGCCTTTTTCGCCTCGCGGCGCAGCTTGCGGCACACCTCGAGGCCGTCGATGCCGGGCAGCATCAGGTCCAGCACGATCACGTCGTAGCTGCTGGTGACCGCGAGATGCAGCCCGCTGGCGCCGTCGGCCGCGTAGTCCACGGAATAGCCGCAACGTTCCAGGAATTCGCCTACGGTCTCGGCGATCTGGCGATTGTCTTCCACCAGCAGAATCAGGCCGGCCTGCTCGTCGTGTCCGCTCATGTCGCTCCTCCTGCTTGGCTTCACAAATGTGAAGAGCTAACCGGGCATGGAGTGATGGAGGCGTGAACGCCGCATGGAAACGTTCAGCTCACGGACGCAACAGGGGTTGCAGCACATGCCACACGTTTTCCAGCACCTTCGGTTCGCCGGCGGCCGTCGGATGCAGGCCATCGGCCTGCATCAGGGCCGGATCCAGCGCAACGCCGTCGAGCAGGAACGGCAGCAAGGCCACGTGCTTCTGTTTCGCCAGATCGGCATAGATCGAGCGCAGGCCGTCGCGATATTGCGGTCCGTAGTTCACCGGAAGCTCGATGCCCAGCAGCAACACCTTGGCATGCGTGGCCTGGGCCGCGGAGACCATCGCCATCAGGTTGTCGCGCAGCTGGTGCAGCGGCAGGCCCTGCAGGCCGTCGTTCGCTCCCAGCTCGATCACCACCACGCGCGGGCGGTAAGTGGCCAGCAGCGCCGGCAGGCGGTTGCGCCCGGACAGCGAGGTCTCGCCGCTGATGCTGGCATTGACCACGGCCCATGGCGGCACCATCTTGCCCAGACGGACTTCCAGCAGATGCACCCAGCCCTGCTCCGTCGCAATGTTGTGCGCTGCGGACAGCGAATCGCCCATCACCAGCACGGTACGTGCCGGCGCGGCCTGAACCGCGACCACGGCGCCGGCCAACCACAGCAGCAAGCACAGGAAACGACGCATGAGCGACACGCCCGACCTTGTCCTGGAAGCCCGCGATGTTAGCAAGTCGGTGGAGGGGCCCGAAGGGCGGCTGCAAATCCTCGACCGCGTCAGCCTGCGCGTTGCCGCGGGCGAAAGCTTCGCCATCGTGGGTGCCTCCGGCTCGGGCAAGACCACCCTGCTCGGGCTGCTTGCGGGGCTGGATACGCCGAGCAGCGGCGGCATCCGACTGGACGGCCACGCGCTGGAGACGCTGGACGAGGAGGCCCGCGCCGACCTGCGCCGACGCCTCGTGGGTTTCGTGTTCCAGTCCTTCCACCTGCTTCCCGCGCTCAGCGCCGAGGAAAACGTGATGCTGCCGCTGGAGCTGGAGGGCGACGCCCAGGCCCGCGCCAAGGCGCGGGCCGCACTGGACGCGGTGGGCCTCGCCACGCGGCGCCGGCACTATCCCGCGCAGCTCTCCGGTGGCGAGCAGCAACGCGTAGCCATCGCCCGCGCCTTCGTGCACGGCCCGCGCCTGCTGTTCGCCGACGAACCCACCGGCAACCTCGACCAGCGCACCGGCCACCACGTCGCCGACCTGCTGTTCGCCCTGAACCGCGACCACCGCACCACCCTGGTGCTGGTCACCCACGACACGCAGCTGGCGGCGCGTTGCCAGCGGCGCATCGAGCTGGAGGAGGGGCGCGTGGTGGCGCACGCGGCGGCGGTGGGCGCATGAGCGCGCGCATCCGCGTGGCCCTCGCCTCGACAGGTACCGATCCCCTCTCCCGCCTGCGGGCACACGAGGCTTTGAGGAGCGAGGAGAGGGATAGGGGGAGAGGGGCTTTGGCTTCCGCGGTCTCGTCGGCTTCAAAGCGGTTTCGTGCGCCTGCCGGCGCCCGAGTTACTCTCTCTTTGAATGGCCAAAGAGAAAGTAACCCAAGAGAAAGTCCACCCCGATGGCGCGCCCCACGCCCATCCATGGGCTGCGGGTGCGCGGGCAGGTTACGGGGTTTTCCGACGGCACCTCCGTGTGCCGGCGGAAAACTGGCCCGAATCCATTCGGGCCATCCTGCGGACTTTCCTCCACCCGCCCGCCGCGCCATAGGGGCCCCGGCAGAGCAGCGGGCTCCTGCGCGCAAAAGCAGGAGCACCCCACCCCAGCCCTCCCCTGCACATAGGGGAGGGAGACGACGAGCTGCAAGCTCGCAGCGCTCCGCTGTTGCTGTTGCTGTCGCTTCTGGCGCGCACGATGTGCGCCTGCTCTTCGGGGGCCCCTGGGCGGCGGTGAGGCGGGGACGACCAGGCCGCGCAGCGGGCGAGACCACGGACGGTCTCGCCTTTTCGCGCGGGCACGATGCCCGCTCGAAAAGCCCGGCACCGCCTCACGGACTTGCCGTCCAGGGATGGACGGCAAGCGCCAACCGGGGTGGCCTTTCTCTTTGGTTACTTTCTCTTTGGCCATTCAAAGAGAAAGTAACTCGGCCACCGGCAGGTGGACGAAACCGCTTTGTTCCTTGCACAAGCACAAAAGCAAAAGCTCCCCGCGCCTCCGCCCTCTCCCCCGACAATGAATCCGTCAGGGCAGGAGGAGGCAAAGCACAGGCGCGCCGCGCGCAGCACGTCGCGCTCACGTCCAGCGGAGTGCAGCCATGAAGCTCCTGCGCCTCGCCCTCCGCAACCTGCGCCGTGAATGGCGCCTGCCCGAACTGCGTACCCTGGCCGGCTCCCTGCTGCTGGCGGTGCTGGCGCTGGGCGTGGTGGCCACGCTGGCGACGCGGGTGGAACGCGGCATCCTCGCCAGTGCGGCGGAACTGATCGGCGGCGACATCGGCATCTCGGCGCCACAGAGCGTACCGGGCCCCTTTGCCGATGAGGCGCGCCGCGATGGCCTCGTCGTCAGCCGCGCCGCCGGCTTCCCCAGCGTGGCCTTCGCCCATGGCCGCAGCCAGCTGCTCGACGTCGAAGCCATCGATCGGGCGTACCCATTGCGCGGCAAGCTGGTGCTGGCCGCTGCCGACGGCCGGCAACGCAGCGGCCACGGCCCTGCGGCCGGCACGGTCTATCTCGACCATCGCGCCATGGTGGCGCTTGCGCTGCAGGTGGGCGATACCTTGCAGTTGGGCGGCAGGGAGCTGCGCATAGCGGCGCAACTGGTGCAGCAGCCCGATGGCGGCGCACTGGTGACGCTGGCCCCGCGTGCATTGATGAACCTGTCTGACGCCGAACAGGCCGGTCTGCTCGGCGTCGGCAGCCGCGCGCATCAGCGGCTGCTGCTGGCCGGCACGCCGGAGGCGGTCGGCCGCTGGCGCGCCTGGGCGCAGCGGCAGAGCCTGCCCCAGGGTGCCGAGCTGGTCACGCCGGAACAGACCCAGGAGCGCATGCGCACGGCCTTCGATCGCGCGGGCGCCTTCCTGCACCTCACCGCGTTGCTGGCCGCCCTGCTCGCGGGGGTGGCGATCGCGCTGTCCGCGCAACGCTATGCACGGCGCAAGACACCCGAGGTGGCGCTGTTGCGCGCGCTGGGCACGCCACGCCGGCGCGTGCTGGGCCTGCTGCTGCTCACGCTCGCCGCGCTGGCCGTGCCGGTGGCGCTGGCCGGCACCCTTCTCACGCTGGGGGCGGCGCAACTGGCCTGGCAGTTTGCCAGCACGCTGTTCGGCGGCATTCCCACTGAACTGCCGTTGCTGCCCGCGCTCGGCGCCGCAGCCATGGGCCTGGCCGTGCTCGCGGGTTTTGCGCTGCCGCCGCTGCTGCGCCTGGCTGAGGTGCCGCCCGTGGCGGTCTTCCGCCAGAGCGTGGCGCGCCGGGTACGCCGCTTCGATGCCTTGTACCTGCTGCCCGCGCTGGTGGCACTGGCGCTGATCTGGAGCCAGAGCGGCTCCTTGAAGCTCGCCGGCATCCTCGCAGCCAGCCTGGCCGGCGTGGCGCTGGTGGCCGCGTTGCTGGCGACCCTGCTGCTGTGGCTGGCGCGGCGGGTGGCGCCGGGTGCTCACCCCGCACTCAGGCTGGGCCTGGCCGCGCTGGCGCGGCGGCGCGGACTCAGCGTGGTGCAGGCCACCGCGCTGAGTCTGGGCCTCACCGCGCTGCTGCTGCTGTCGGTGGTGGCGCCCGCGCTGCTGGACGGCTGGCGCCGCGAGTTGCCCGCCGACACGCCGAACTGGTTCGCGCTTAACCTGCAGGACGAGCAGCGCCCGGGCTTCGCCGGGGCGTTGGCGCGCATCGGCGCCGACCAGCTCAACATGATGCCGCTGGCCGTAGGCAAGCTCACCGGCGTCAATGGCCGGCCCATCGACAGCCAGCTTTTCGCCGACCCGCGCGCGAAGGACTGGGCCGACCGCCAGCTGCGGCTGTCCTGGGCCGTTGCGCTGCCGCCCGCGAACCGGGTGATCGCCGGCCGCTGGTTCGATGCGCACCCTGCACAGGCCGAGGTGTCGGTGGACCGCATGTGGCGCGACATGTTCGCGCTGAAGCTGGGCGACACGATGAGCTTCGACGTGGGCGAGGGGCGCATCGATGCGACGGTGACCAGCTTCCGCCAGGTGGACTGGAGCTCGTTCCGGGTCAACTTCTTCCTGCTGCTCGACCCCGCGCACGCGAATGCGCTGCCGCATACATGGCTGGCCAGCTTCCACCTGCCGCGCGGCCACGCCCAGGCGATGGCGCAGCTGTCGCGCGGCTACCCCAACCTAAGCCTGGTGGACGTGGACGACTTGCTGGACCGCATCCGCCAGATCGTCGACCGCGTGGCCGGTGCGGTGCGCTGGATCCTGGGCTTCAGCCTGCTCGCCGGCGCGCTGGTGCTGGCCGCCTCGCTGGCCGCCAGCGCCGCCGAGCGCCGTCACGAGGCAGCCCTGCTGCGTACCCTGGGCGCCCGGCGCGCGCAGCTGCGCGTGGCCGCCGCTTGCGAGTTCGCCCTGCTCGGCCTGATCGCCGGCCTCACCGCCGCGTCGGGCTCGGCCGTTGCAGGCCTGTGGCTGGGCCGCAGCGTGTTCCACATCGACGGGTTCGCGCCGCCGCCCTGGCCGCTGGCCCTCGGCGCCATGGGCTGCGCGTTCGTGGTGATGCTGCTGGGACTGGTGGGCACCCGCAAGGTGACGCGCACCTCGCCGATGCGCCTGTTGCGGGAAGGGTGAGCGAACCCTCACCATCGGCGGAATCATTCTTCGGCGCGGAGGCCTCGTGTACATCCTCTACTACTCACCGGGCACGGCCAGCATGGTGGTGCACCTGGCGCTGCTGGAAATCGGCGCGCCGTACGAGCTGCGGCTGGTCGATTTCGACCAGGACGCGCAACACGATGCCGGATACCTCAAACTCAACCCGCGCGGCGTGGTGCCCACCCTGGTGATCGACGGCCGGCCGCGCGCCGAATCGGCGGCGCTGCTGCAGATGCTGGCCGAGAGACACCCGGAGGCAAAGCTGATTCCGCCCGCCGGCACGCCGGAGCGCGAAGCCTGGCTGCAGTGGACGGTGTATCTCAGCAACACGCTGATGTCGTCGTACCGCTTCTGGTTCTACCCCGCCGAGCTCGGCACGCCGGAGCACACGCCGGAAATCCGCGCCGCACTGCAGGCGAAGATCGCCGCGGTGTGGGACCTGCTCGACGCCCAGCTCGCGGCAAACGGGCCCTATCTGCTGGGCGACGATTTCTCGGGCGCCGACCTGCTGCTGACCATGCTGATGCGCTGGTCGCGCAACATGCCGCGCCCCGCCACCGGATGGCCTGCGCTGAAGCGGCTGGCGGACCTGGTGCGCACGCGGCCCAGCTGGAAGCGGCTGTACGAGATCGAGGGCTTGAGCGAATGGTGACGCGAGCTGCTCGCCCTCATTTCGGATAATCCGCACTCCCGAGGATGCACCATGGCCGACCAGAATCCGTCCGGCAAGCCCGATCCCGAACGCCAACGCAAGATTGGCATCGGCATCGCCATCGGCGTGGCCATCGGCGCAGGGCTCGGCGTGGCGATGCACAACCTTGCGGTGGGCATAGCCCTGGGCATCGTCATCGGCACCGCAATGGGTGCCGGCGGAGGCAAGAACGACAAGCAGGACCGCAAGTGACGCCCGTCGCCGCCGCCAGCGACTGGCGGGCCAAGCTGAAATCCGAATGGCTTTTGCTGCTGTTCGCCGCACTGGCGCTGGCGCTGGCCCTGCTCGATCCGCAACCGGCGGCGAGCTACCGGCGTTGGCTGCAGATCCCCACCCTGGCGGGCCTGCTGGGCCTGCTGGTGGCGATCCAGGGCATCCGCGACAGCGGGCTGGTGCAGCATGCGGCCGGCGCGCTGGTGACGCGCGTGCACACGCTGCGCGGGCTGGGCCTGCTGCTGGCGGCCAGTACCGCCCTGCTGGCGATG
The DNA here is from genome assembly GCF_057031145.1 of Rhodanobacter sp. sgz306013. Classification (NCBI taxonomy): domain Bacteria; kingdom Pseudomonadati; phylum Pseudomonadota; class Gammaproteobacteria; order Lysobacterales; family Rhodanobacteraceae; genus Rhodanobacter; species Rhodanobacter sp. sgz306013. The sequence continues at coordinate 414,512 of NZ_JBXCIJ010000004.1, read as the reverse complement.
GTGCTGACCAACGACGTGAGCCTGTTCCTGATCGTGCCGCTGACGCTGGCGATCGGCGCCATCTCCAACCTGCCGGTGGCGCGCATGGTCGTGCTGGAAGCGCTGGCGGTGAACGCCGGCAGCACGCTGAGTCCGATCGGCAACCCGCAGAACCTCCTGCTGTGGCAGCACGCACAATTGCCGTTCCTGCACTTCACGCTGGCGATGCTGCCGACAGCGGTGGTGATGTTCGCGCTGGTGGCCCTGCTCGCGCTGGTCTGGCTGCCTGGGGGCCGGGTGACCTTGCAGGCTGCCCAGGTGGACGGCCACGCGGTGGCCATGCCGCTGGCCACGGGCTCGCTCGCCGCGCTGGCGGCCATGGTGCTGGCCATGGAATACGGCCATGCGGTGGCCGGCGCCTCGCTGCTGGTGCTGGCGTTCGCGCTGCTGGCGCGGCGCAGTCTGGCGTACATCGACTGGCTGCTGCTGGCCACTTTCGCGGCGATCTTCATCGGCCTCGGGCACTTTGCCGAGCTGCCGCTGGTGGCGCGCGGCCTGGACCGGCTCGCGCTCGACCGGCCGCTGATGCTTTACGCCAGCGGCGTCGTGGCATCGCAGCTGATCAGCAACGTGCCGGCCACGGTGCTGCTGCTGGAACGCTCTCATGACGCCATCGCGCTGGCGGTGGCGGTGAACGTGGGCGGCTTCGGGCTGGCGATCGGTTCGCTGGCGAACCTGATCGCGCTACGGCTGGCGAAACAGCCGCACGGCTTGCGACTGTTCCATCAGGTGTCGGTGCCGTTCTTGCTGGTGTGCGCGCCACTGGTTTACCTGGCGTGGCGCTGGCTGGGCTAGCCCCCAGTCAGCTATTCGGCTCACGGTGTTTCCGTGCGTGTTTTCTTTTGCAGATGGCGGGGTGGTTTCGCTCATCTGCCGCGAGGAGCAAAGCGGTTTCGGACGCCTGCCGGCGCCCGAGTTACCTCTCTTTGCTGGCCCACGCCGCCGCAGGAGCGGCGGCGAACAGCGAAGCTGGCCCGCAGGGCGGAGGGCAGGATGCCCGGAGAGCGCCGCATCGGGGTGCCGTTTCTCTTTGGCTACTTTCTCTTTGGGCACGCAAAGAGAAAGTAGCTCGGGCGCCGACAGGCGCACGAAACCGCTCTGAAACTTGCAAAAAAGCAGAACAACCGATGCCCCCGGCAAAGAGGGAAAAACAGAGCGCGGTCAGTCGTCGTCGCGCGGCACGCTGACCTTGCCCTTCACGCCGCTGTGGTTGACGTCGCCGCTGCCTTTGGCGCCGAGGCTGAGATCGCCGCCCACGTCGTGCGCGCCAAGGTCGCCCGAGCCCAGCGTGTCGACATGCACGCTGCCGCCGACATTGCGCAAGGTGACGTCGCCGGAGCCGATGCTGCCCACCCGGGCATCGCCCTTGATGCCACTGGCCTTCAAGTCGCCTGAGCCCACCGAACCGGCCTGCAGGCTGCCGACCTCGCTGGCGTCGACGTCGCCCGAGCCCACGCTGGTGCTGAAGGCGCCACTGATGCTGCTGACGTGCAGGTCGCCGGAACCCACCATGCTGCGCAGCTGCTGCAGCCCGGCCACGGACGCGTCGCCAGACCCCACGCGCACCGTCACTGGCATCTCCGGCGGCAATTGCACGTTGGCTTGCAGATCCGTGTAGGAGCTGCCGAACAGATGGAAGGAGTAGGTGTTCTGGCCGCCCAGTTCGATGATGAGCTGGTCGCCCTCGCGGCGCTGGGTGATCTGCAGCTTGTCCAGCAGCGACTGGTCGGAGGCGCAGGCGCGGCCATTCACCACCAGCTGCTTGGCGCCGGGCGCACCGTTGACGTGCAGGTCGTAGCTGTTGACGTCGATCTGCACGCCGTGCACGCCGGCGAGGTCGAGCTGCAGGTTGCGCGGCGCCTGGTACTTGCAGTGGTCGGCGGCGAAAGCGGAGAGCGGGGCGAGCAACAGCAGGGCAAGGGCGGTACGGCGCATGGCGGGGCTCCTCGGATGGGTGTCGACCGGTTCTGATGCCGGCCGCCGGAAAAAGGTTGCAAGCCTGTCGCCCGTTGATCGCCGCAATATGGAGCGATCGCAGGGATCAGGGCTCGTCCTGCTTGGCGCGCTGCCACAGGCGCTCCTGCGCGGGCAGGTCGCGGGTGGCCAGCATGTCGCCTTCCGCGGCGGCCAGTTGCTCCATGCGGCGGAAGCGTCGCTCGAACTTGGCGTTGGCGTGGCGCAGCGCCCGCGAAAAATCCACGCCGGCGTGGCGCGCGAGGTTGGCGACCACGAACAGCACGTCGCCGATCTCGTCCTCCAGCCGCGCCGGATCCGCGCCGGCCTCGAACTCCGCGTGTACCTCGTCGATTTCCTCGGCCAGCTTGTCCAGCACCGGACGATGGTCAGGCCAGTCGAAGCCCACCTCGGCGGCGCGCTGCTGCAGCCTGGTCGCGCGCTTCCACTCCGGCAGGCCGCGCGAGATGCCGGCCAGGGCACTGCCGTCGTGCGCCTCGCCCCTGGCGACGCGCTCAGCCGCCTTGAGCTCATCCCAGGCCCGCTTCTGCGCGTCGAGGTCGGCGTACTTCACCTCGCCGAACACGTGCGGATGGCGGCGGACCATCTTGGCGCTGATCGCCTGCGCCACGTCGGCGAAGTCGAACAGCCCGCGCTCCTCCGCCATGCGCGCGTGAAACACCACCTGCAGCAGCAGGTCGCCCAGTTCCTCGCGCAGCTCGCCGAAGTCGCCGCGGTCGATCGCATCGGCCACCTCGTAGGCTTCCTCGATGGTGTAGGGCGCGATGCTGGCGAAGTCCTGCTGCAGGTCCCATGGACAGCCGCATTCGGGGTCACGCAGGCGCGCCATGATGGCAAGCAGGTCGGCAAGGGCGCGTGCAGGCTTGTCGTTCACGGGGTCGGGAGCGGGCGGAGGGGAACGGGAAACGGGTAGGAGCCCGCAGGTTTCATGGCAGCCCGGCGTCGCGCAGCTTGGCGGGCCAGTCGAGGCCGACGTCGCCGACGGCGATGAATTCGGGGTTGAGAATCGATTCGCCGCGGCCGTAGCGCAGCGGCCGGCCATGCAGGTCGAGCACGGCGCCGCCGGCTTCCTCCAGCACGCATTGCGCGGCCGCGGTGTCCCACTCGCTGGTGGGGCCGCGGCGCAGGTAGACGTCCGCGCCGCCACGTGCGAGCAGGCAGAACTTCAACGAGGATCCCAGCGGCTGGAGCACGTGGTCCTCGCCGACCAGGCGGCGCAACACGTCCTCCTGCACGCCGCCGTGCGAGCGGCTGCCGGCGACGATCGCCGGCTGCGCCAGCTCGCGACTGCCGATGCGCTCCCAGTCGCCAAGCGCTTCCGCCTGCCACCATGCGCCGATGCCGCGCGCGGCGGCGTACAGATCGCCGGTGACCGGCGCCAGCACCACGCCCAGCACCGGTTGGTGGTCCTCGATCAACGCGATGTTGACGGTGAACTCGCCGTTGCGCTTGACGAACTCGCGGGTACCGTCGAGCGGATCGACCAGCCAGTGCCGCGCCCACGTACGCCGCTGTTCCCACGGTTGCTGGCTGGCCTCCTCCGACACCACCGGCAGGGCGGGCTCGATCCGTGCCAGTCCCTCGGCGATCACCCGCTGCGCGGCGAGATCGGCGGCGGTGAGCGGCGAGCGGTCGTCCTTCAGTTCGACGTCGAAGTCCTGGCGGTAGACCTCCAGGATCGCCTCGCCCGCACGGCGCGCCAGCGTTCCGACCTGCCGCAGCAAGGGGTGCTCGAACGGCGCGCTCACGGCCGTCGCATCCGGCCGGCGAGGTACTCGCGGGCCATGAACAACGCGGCGATCGAACGGCCCTCGGTTACGTCATCGCGCGCCACCAGGCTGTGCAGCTCCGCGAGCTTCCACGGCACCACTTCCAGCTCCTCGGGCTCGTCGCCGGGCAGGCGCTCGGGATAGAGCTCCTGCGCCAGCACCACGTGCGCCATGTGGGTCATGTACGAGGGCGACAGCGAGAGGTTGTGCAGGATCTTCAGCCTGCGCGCGCCGTAGCCGATCTCCTCTTTCAGCTCGCGGTTGGCGCCCTGCTCCGCGGTCTCGTCCTGGTCCAGCCGGCCCTTGGGCAGGCCGAGCTCGTAGCGGTCCAGGCCCACGCCGTATTCGCGCACCAGCAACACGGTCTCCGCGTCCAGCATCGGCACGATGATCACCGCGCCGAGGCCGCCGGGTTTCATCCGCTCGTAGGTGCGCCGCTCGCCGTTGGAGAATTCCAGGTCGACCTGCTCGGTGCGCAGGAAGCGGCTGTGCTCGACATCGCGCGTGGCGTGGATGATGGGCGGCTTGGGCATCGGACGATTGTAACCGCCTCAGCGGCGCAGGCGCTGCAGTGCCTCGGCGTGGATCGCCGGCACGCCGGCAAGCACGCTGCGCGTGTCCAGCGCAAGCGCGTGGCCGTCCAGATCGGTGAACGCGCCGCCGGCCTCGCGCACGATTACCGCCAGCGCGGCAATGTCGAGGATGTTCACGTCGGACTCGATCACCAGGTCGAGGCAGCCGCGCGCCAGCAGGTGGTAGTGGCAGAAGTCGCCGTAGCCGCGGATGCGGTTCGAGTCGCGGATCATCGCGCCCAGCATGCCCCAGCGCTCGTCGGCGGTGAGCGTCTTGACGTTGCCGATGGAGACCGAAGCCTGCGCAAAACCGGAGGTGTCGGCTACGCGCACGCGTTCGCCTTCGAACCAGGCGCCCTCGCCCAGGCTCGCCCACATCGTCTCGCCGTACACCGGCGCGCTGGACACGCCCAGTACCAGCTGGCCGCGGTCCATCAAGGCGATCTGGGTGGAGAAAAACGGCGTGCGCCGCACGAAGCTCTTGGTGCCGTCCAGCGGGTCGACCAGCCACAGCAGGCCGTCGCGGGCTCCGTCGAGGCCATATTCCTCGCCGTAGATCGAAGCGCCGGGCAAGGCCGCCGCGAGGATCCTGCGGATCGCCTGCTCGGCTTCGCGGTCGGCCACCGTGACGGGCGTGGCGTCGCCCTTGATCTCCACCTCCACCCCGCGTTTCCAGTAATGCAGGATCACCTCGGCGGCGGCGGCGGCGGCTTCGCGGGCGGCGGCCAGGGCCAGCGCGGCGGTTTCGGCTTTCATCGTGCGGTTTTCCCCATGTTGGATGCGAAGGCCAGGCCACCGCGGCGGTCGACGTGCACCGTGCCGTCCGTGCCGGGCCGGCCCAGCGCGGCGAGCCAGCGGCGCAAGCCCGGATCGTCGTTCCGCGGCTGCAGCTCGGCCGTGAGGCGCCAGCCCAGCGGGCTCAGTTGCAGCTCGCCGATGGTACGCAGCGGGCCCTGGCCGTCGTCCTGCCATTGTGCATGGATCACCCCGTCCTGCGCGGCGGCTTGGCCATGCAGGTCGCCCAGCGCCACGTTGCCGTCTCTTGTGCGCAGCACGGCCTGCCGCCACTGCAAGCCGGCCTGCATCTCCAGCGGCCAGCCGCCCTGCAGCAGCGCATGCCCGGCGTGCAAGGCGAGTTCGCCCCGTGGCTGGCCCAGCGGAAGACGCAGGCGGGGATCGGCCAGCGCGGACAGGTCCACACGTGCCTGCAGGCCGCTCCAGTCCACCTGGCCCCCGGGCAGTTTCTGCAGGCGCCCGTGGAAAGCGAATTGCGGTCCGTCGAAGTCGATCTGCAGTCCGACCTGTCCGAACAGGGCGCGATGCGACAACTGCCATTGCAGCCGGCCCAGCACGTGGCCGTCCGGCGCCAGCACCTGCCCGGCGCGGCCGTCCCACAGCGTGCCGCCCACCTGCTGCAGGCGCAGGCCGTGCAAGGAGGGCTGCAACAGCGGCAGGGCCCAACGCGCAGGCAGCCACCACACCAGGGCCGCGGCAGCCAACAGCAGCACGGCCGCAGCGAGCAGGATTTTCTTCAGGGTTTTCAAGCCAGTGATCCGGATGCTTCCTGCGCGCACTTGAGCGCGCGTCAACGCAAGTCGATCATAACCGGATGACGAACCCTGCCCACCGCAACGCCACGCTCGCCGCCCGCGACCTCAAGCACATCTGGCACCCCTGCACCCAGATGCACGACCACGAGACCGTCCCCCTGTTGCCGATCGTGCGCGGCGAGGGGGCGTGGCTGATCGACGCCGAGGGACGGCGCTACCTCGACGGCATCAGTTCCTGGTGGACCAATCTGTTCGGCCACGCCAACCCGCGCATCGCCGCCGCGCTGGCGGAACAGGCGCGGACGCTGGAGCACGTGATCTTCGCCGGCTTCACCCATCCACCCGCGATCGAGCTGGCCGAGGAACTGGTGCGCATCACGCCGCCCGGCCTGGACAAGGTGTTCTTCGCCGACAACGGCTCGGCGGCGATCGAAGTGGCGCTGAAGATGAGCTTCCACTACTGGCTCAACCAGGGCCACGGCGAGAAGACCCGCTTCATCGCGCTCACCGGCAGCTACCACGGCGAGACCCTGGGCGCGCTGTCGTTGAGCGACGTGGCGCTGTACCGCAAGACGTATGCGCCGCTGCTGCTCACGCCGATCCTGGCACCCTCGCCCGACGCCTACGAGGGTGCCCCGGGCGAGACGCCGGCGCAGGTCGCGGTGCGCCGGCTGGGCGAACTGCGTGCGCTGCTGGAACGCCACGCCCACGAGACCTGCGCGGTGATCGTGGAGCCGCTGGTGCAATGCGCGGGCGGCATGCGCATGTACCACCCTGACTACCTCGCGGGCTTGCGCAGGCTGTGCGACGAGTTCGCCGTGCACTTCATCGCCGACGAAATCGCGGTGGGCTTCGGCCGCACCGGCAGCTTGTTCGCGTGCGAGCAGGCGAACGTCTCGCCGGACTTCATGTGCCTCTCCAAGGGCCTTACCGGCGGCACCCTGCCCTTGTCGGCGGTGCTCACCACGGACGCGATGTACCAGGCGTTCTACGCCGAATACGGCGCCGGCAAGGCCTTCCTCCACTCGCACAGCTACACCGGCAATCCGCTGGCCTGCAGCGCGGCGCTGGCCACGCTGGCGATCTTCCGCGACGAGCCGGTGCTGGAACGCAACCGCGCACTGGCCGCCCATCTCGCCCGCCGGCTGGAGCCGTTGCGCGAGCATGCGCACGTGGCAGAGGTGCGCCAGACCGGCATGATCGCCGCGGTGGAGCTGGTCGCCGACAAGGCCACGCGCCGCCCGTTCCCCGCCGGAGACCGCCGCGGCCTGCACGTGTACCTGCACGGCCTGCAGCATGGGGCGCTGCTGCGCCCGCTGGGCAACGTGATCTATTTCATGCCGCCCTACGTGACCAGCGAGGCGGAGCTCGACCACCTGGTGGCGGTGGCCACGGCGGGCATCGCGCGCGCCGTGGCGGACTGAATTGGCACGGCGTCCCGGCGGCGCCGATCAGTGGATCGCCGGATCCAGCATGCGCAGCGCGTCGGCCGTCTTTGGCTGGCCGGTGTTGCGCAGATCCCCCGCGCTGTAGCTGCGCCCGAACACGCCCTGCAGGCATTGGCCCCGCTTCGCCGGGATCAGGCTGCCGGTGTCGCGGATGCAGTTGCGGTCGCCCAGCTTGATCACCGGGCCCCGCCGCGCAGCCGGCTGGCTGGCGGCCTTCGGCCCGGCCGCCGATTCGGCAGGCGGCGCAGGCTGCACCGCCTGCGCAGCCGCCACGGCGCTGACGCCAAGGCCGAACGCTACTGCCAGTGAAAACATGGTGGTTTTGGGCATGGCGGTTACCTCCTGCCGCCCTGTGGCTTTTCCATCCTGCGCCGGCGCTGCACGGCAGGCAAGCCATGCCGGCCATCCGGCGCATCGGCATTCAGCTTGCGAAACGGCTCGATTATGCTTGCGTTTTGCCGTGAAGCCGTCGCATGCGCACCATCCGCATCCACGTTGACCAGCCACTCGCCGCCGGCGCCGAGCTAGCCCTGCCGGCACAGGCCGGCGAACACGTGGCGCGCGTGCTGCGGCTCGTGGCGGGTGACCCGCTGACCCTGTTCAATGGCGACGGCGCGGACTACGCCACCACGATCCTTGCCGTCGGCAAGCGCGAGGTCCGCGTGCAGGTGCAGGGCCGTGAGGCCGTGCCCCGCGAATCTCCGTTGCGACTGACCCTCGCCCAGGGCGTGGCGCGCGGCGAGAAGATGGACCTGATCGTGCAGAAGGCCACCGAGCTTGGCGTCGTGTGCATCGTGCCCCTGCTCACCGAACGCTCGGAGGTAAGGCTCGACCCGGCCCGCGCGGAGAAGCGCCTGGCGCACTGGCGCGCGGTCGCGGCCAGCGCCTGCGAGCAATGCGGTCGCGCCAGCCTGCCCGAGATCCTCCCCACGCAGACCTTGCCGGCCTGGCTGGCGACACTGGCCGACGACGGCGCGCTGCGGCTGGCTCTGCTGCCCGAGGCGCAATCTTCTGCGAGGGAGCTGCGTCCCGGCGGCTCCGGCGCCCTGCTCGTGGTGGGCCCGGAAGGTGGCCTGGGTGAACGCGACACGGTCGCGCTGCACGACGCCGGTTTCCGCGGCCTGCGCCTGGGGCCGCGGATACTCCGCACCGAGACCGCCGGATTGGCGGCGCTGGCCGCCTTGCAGGCGCTGCACGGGGATTTCTGAGCGGAGAGAAACGCCGCGCTTATTTCCCGCCGCGGCCGCGGAACCGGAACGCGGCCGCGATGCCGATGAACGCTGCGCCCACACCATAAAACGCGGGCTGCCCGCCCACCATCGCCGCCAGGAAGAACATCAGGCCCGCCAGCAGGAACAGCACGCTGCCGGAACGTGCCGGCCGGCGCTCCATCAGGCCGCGCCGTCCAGTTCCGCTTCCTCGTCCAGCGCCAGCAGCCGCACCAATTCGTGCTCGATGCCTTCGAGGTCGGGGATCACCGCCACGTCGTCGCGCACCAGCACCTGGGCGCGCACGCCGGGCGGCAACGCATTGCCATCGTGGGTGGGAATGATCAGCTCGGCGTTCAGCGTGGTCAGGCGCGGGAAGCCCTGGGTGAGCACCGCGACGAAGGGCAGTTTCGGATGGCTGCCCAGCGCCTTCAGCACGGCCACGCGCACGGTCAGCTCGGCGTCGCCCTCGCCTGCGCCGGCAAGCCGGGCAAACGAAACCAGCGGAACGCGCCAGCCGCGCCAGGTGATGCGCCCGACCAGCCAGTCGGGCGCGCCATCCACCGTTTCGTGGGCGGGCTGGGTGATCACCTCGGCCACGGTGGCATTGGGCAACAGCAGGCGCAGGTTGCCGGCCGGCACCAGCACGCAGCGGATTTCGCGGGGCAGCAACGTATCGCTCATGGATAGACCTCGATCAGGTGCGCCGCCAGTTCGTGCAGCGTTCCGGAATAGCTCACCAGCCGTTCGGCGAAGAGACCGCTGACCATGTCGGCGTGGTGCTCGGCGTCGGCGGCCTCCACCCAGACCTGGCCGCCTCGGTCATGGATAGCCTGCGCGCCGGCCACCGCGTCGGTGGAGTTGCCGGCGAACACGATGCCCAGCGCGTCGCGTCCGAACACGTTCGCCGCCATGGTGAAGCTGGCGTCGATCGACGACTCCTGCGCATCGTCGTGGTTGCGCAGCTCGACGCTGCCGTCGCGGCGCAGCTGCACCTGGCTCTCGGCCGGCGCCAGCAGCACTTCGCCGCTGCGCGCGCGGCTGCCGTGTGCCGCCAGCCGCACCGGCAGGCTGGAGTGGGCCGCCAGCAGCTGCAGTACGGATGCCACCGGCTGGCCGCCGAAGTGCTGGGTCAGAAAGATGGTGTGCCGCGCAGTGGCGGGCAGCGTCGCGAGGAAGTCGCATACCGCATCCAGGCTGTCGATGGCGGCGCCCAGCAGCACCACCCGACTGGGCACGCTGCCCAGCTCGTCGAGCAGCATTTCCTTCGGCTCCCAGGCCTGCGGCGCCACCGCCTCTTCTATCGACACCAGTTCCAGGCTCATCGTCGGCTGGAACTCCTCGGCCGCCGCCTCGACGTCGGGCGCGAGGAAATCGGCGGCGCTCATCTTCTCGATGCCGAAATCCTGTGCGCCTGCAGGCACAGGCTCGGCATGCACGGCGGCATCGTCGTCGACCAGCGCCCAGCTTTCCGGGGCGGCCGGCGCCTTGGTCGCCGCCACCGGCGCCGCGGCTTCGGCCGGCGCCTCGGGCAGCTCTTCGTCAAGGGACAGGGCGTAGCTGAAATCGCCGTCGTGCAGCGGCAGTTCCTGGCGTGGCGCGGGCGGCGCGGTGTCTTCGTCCGGCAGCGGTTCGTCGGCGGCGAGCAGGGCGGCCAGCTCGGCCTCCAGATCGACCGATGCAGCGCGACTCTGCGCTTCGTTTGCGCCATCCTCGTGCAACGACGACGCGACCGGTTCCGGCAGGTCCGGCACGGGCGCCTCGTTGCTGGCCGACTCGAACGTGGGCTCGGGATCAGGCTCGACCGGCTGCGTCCCGGTTGACGCGAACCCCGCCATCGGCGCCGCCTCCACCGCCTGCGCATCCGGCGGCCGCGGCGGATCCACGTCGCCGCTGGCCAGCACCTTGACCGCCAGGTGGCGAGCCCAGCGCGCGCGGTCCCAGCCGCTCAGCGCACGGCTGGCGCGGGCGTCGTTGAATACCAGGCGTGGCCGCTCGCCATCGACCAACTCCACCAGACGGTCGAAGGCCGCATCGTCTTCCTCGTCGAGATTCACCACCAGCACGTCGGGATCGAGCTGCCCCAGCACCGCGGCGTCGAAACCCGCGACGGTGCCTTCGTGCACGATCCGCGCACCGTGTTCCTGCAGTACCTGGCGTAGGTGGCCCCCCAGCTCGGCATCGTCGAACAGCAGCGCCACCGCGGGTCGCGCTTCAAGCATGGTGTGGCTCCCGCGCGAGCAGCGCCATTGCCCGCTGCTCCAGCACCTCGCCGATCTGCGTCAGCAGCTCCGCCTCTTGGTAGGGCTTGCCGAGATAGCGATCCACGCCGATGTCGAATGCACGCTGGCGATGCTTCTCGCCAGTGCGCGAAGTGATCATGATGATCGGCACCTCGCGCAGCCGCGGGTCCGCCTTCATGTGGGTCGCCAGCTCGTAGCCGTCCATGCGCGGCATTTCGATGTCCAGCAGCATCAGGTCAGGCACGCGCTCGTGCAGCTTCTCCAACGCGTCGACGCCGTCCTTCGCGGTGCTCACCTCGTATTCGTGGCGCTCCAGCACGCGACCGGTGACCTTGCGCATGGTGATCGAATCGTCCACCACCATCACCAGCGGCCGCACGCGCTGCTCCTCGACCATCGGCAGTTCGACCGCGCTGAGGCCGTCGGCCAGCCGCTGTTCGCGACGCACCACGCCGTGGCGGACCAGCGGCGCCAGATCGAGAATCACCAGCACCGAGCCGTCGCCCATGATGGTGGCGCCCAGCACGCCGGGCACCGAGCTCACCTGCGGGCCGACCGACTTCACCACGATCTCGCGCGAACCGAGCACCGCGTCGATGCGGATCGCCGCGCGCAGGTCGCCGGACCGGGTGAGCAGCAGCGGCGGCTGTTCGCCTTCCGGCACCGCACCTGGCGGCAGGCCGAGCAGCTCGGCCAAGTCGTGGATGCCGTACTGTTCGCCGCTATAGGCAAAAGCCGGCTCGTACTCGGCCAGCTTGGCGGCCAGCTCGTCGGGGCTGATCCGCGCCACACCCTGCACCGAGGTCATCGGGATCGCGAACGTGCTCTCGCCGATGCGCACCAGGATCGCCTGGGTCACCGCGAGGGTGAACGGCAGGCGCAGCACGAAGGTGGTGCCCTGCCCCGGTTGCGACTCGATCGCCAGCGAACCGCCCAGCTGCTTGATCTCGTTCGCCACCACGTCCATGCCCACGCCGCGGCCGGCCAGCTGGGTGACCGTGCTGGCGGTGGAGAAGCCTGGCTGGGTGATCAGCGCGAGCACCTGGTCGTCGCTCAGGCGGGCGTCGGCGCGGATCAGGCCGCGCTCCACGCCACGTTTGCGGACCGCCTCGCGGTCGAGGCCGCGGCCGTCGTCGCTGACGCGCACCACCACCTCGGTGGCCTCGCGCGCCACGCGGATGCGCACCGCGCCCTCGGCCGGCTTGCCGGCCTTGCGCCGCTCGGCCGGCGACTCAATGCCGTGCGCCACGGCATTGCGCAGCATGTGCTCGAACGGCGCCTTGATGCGGTCGAGCAGGTTGCGGTCCATTTCGCCGTGGGCACCGTCCACGTAAAGCTGTGCACTCTTGCCTTCGTCCTGGGCAGCCTGGCGCAGCGTGCGGCGCAGGTTCGGCACCATCGTGTCGAACGGCAGCATGCGCGTGCGCAGCAAGCCGTCCTGCAGCTCGGTGCTGACGCGCGACTGCTGGATCAGCAGGGTCTCGGCCTGGCGGGTCAGCTCGTCCAGCATGCCCTGGATCGACACCAAGTCGGATACCGACTCGGCCAGTGCACGCGAGTACTGCTGCAGCTGCGAGAAGCGGTCCAGCTCCAGCGGATCGAACACGGTGGAGCTGCCCGCCTCGCGATGCTCGCGCTGGAAGCGCGCGATGATCTGCGCTTCGGTCTCGATTTCCAGCATGCGCAGCTGGCTACGCAGGCGTTGCACGGTCTGGTCCAGCTCGACCAGGTTGAAACGGTAGCCGGATACCTGCTGCTCCAGGCGCGAGCGGTAGATCGCCACCTCGCCGGCATGGTTCACCAGGCTGTCGAGCAGTTCGGCGCGGACGCGGATCTGCTCCTGCGCGGAAGGTGCGTCCACGCCGTCTTCCGCAGGCAGCAGCTCGGGCAGCGGCGTGACGGGCTGTGCCCGCGACGGCGCTACCCGGGCGGCCAGCGACGCGTCGTCGGCGAACTGCTGCTCGCCGGCCAGCGTCAGCAACTGGTCGATCGCAGCCTTCGGATAGGCAGGCGTCTGTCCCTGCGCCACATGCTGCACCATGGTGTGCAGCTGGTCGAAACTGGTTTCCAGCACGCCGATCAGCGGGATCGCCTGGGCGGCATCGGCCACCGGCTTCTCCAGCAGCGTCTCGATCGCGTGGGCTAGGTCGCCCACCGACATCAGGCCGGCGATGCGCGCACCGCCCTTGAGCGTGTGCAGGTCGCGCTGCAGCTCGGCCAAATGCCCGGCCGCGGCCGGCTCGGCATGCCACTGGGCGAGCACGCCGTCGGCGTGATCGAGGATCTCGCGCGCCTCTTCGACAAAGACCTCGAGCAGGTCGGCATCGATCGACAGCCCACCATCCGGGGCCGCCATGGCGGCGGCGGGCGCCGCGTGATCGACCGTGGCCGCACGGGCGGCCTCGGTCTCGCGTTCCGCATCCAGCCGGGCCTGTTCCGCTGCGGCTTCCGCAGCACGCTGCTCGGCCGCGGCCTTTTCCGCCGCCGCGCGCATTTGCGCTTCGGCCGCTTCACGGGTGGCGCGCTCCTGCGCCAGCCGGGCCTGCTCGGCACGCTCCTGTTCGAGGCGCTCCTGCTCGGCCTGCTCCTGTTCGGCCTTCGCCTGTGCCGCCTGCTCGGCGGCAGCGCGCTCGGCCTCTTCCTGTTCCGCGGCCGCGCGGGCACGCTGCTCGGCTTCGGCGTGTTCGGCCTCGGCGCGCTCGGATGCTTCGCGTTCGTCCGGGCCCGGCGCCTGTGGTTCGAAGGCGCCAAGCGCAGCCATCAGCTCGCTGGCATAGTCGTCGTGCGCGCCATCCTCCGGCAGCGCCACCGGCGCCAGATGCTCCGCGGCGGCAAGCGCCCCGGGCTGCTCCGTGGCGTCGGCTGGGGCCGCGGCATCGGCCGGCGACGGTGCTGCTTCGCCATGGGCTTCGATGCCGACGTGCGCCACCTGCGACTCCGGATAGCGGTCGCGCAATTCGATCAGCTGGGTGGTGAGCAGGTCGACGTTCGGCAGCTGCGGCGTGGCCACGTCGAACTGGGCCATCACGTGGTCGACCACGTCGGCCGAACGATCAAGCAGGCGCACACCCTCCACCGGCAGCGCGAGCCCGGCGCTGCGCACGCGCTTGAGCAGGCTCTCCAGCGGCGACAGCAACTGGGTCAGCAACGGAATCTCGACCATCGCAATTGCGCCGTGCAGGGTGTGCACGGCACGCAGCAGGTCCTCGCCTACCGGCAATTCGCCGCTGTTGCGATGGATCGCGGTGCGGATGGCCTGCAGGTACTGCGCAACCTCACTGCGCAGGATCTCCAGCAACACCGGATCGACCGAAGGCAGCGGCGAGATGGCCAGGGACACCGGCGGCTCGGCCGGTTCCGGCGCCGGGACGCTGTGCGTGTCGGTGAGGCCTGCGGTCGGAATCGCCGCGACGGCGGCGTCGAGGCGCGGCACCCGGCGGCGCACGGTGCGGCGCACGGTTTCCATCGCGGCCGGCGCATGGTCTTCGACACGCGCGGACGCATCGCCGGCGGCGAGTCGGCTGGCGGTCTGCTGGATCGCCTCGACCGGCGCGTGCGGCGCGCCTTCGCCCTTCAGCGAGGCCAGCAGCTGCGGCAGTGCATCGATGGCGTGGCGCACCAGCGCCTGCACGCCGGCATGCGGCTCGATCGTGTGGTCGAGCACGCGGTTGAGCATGTCCTCCACCCGCCAGGCGAACTCGCCCAGCGCGGAGATGCCGACCAGGCGGCCGGACCCCTTGAGCGTGTGGAAGGAACGACGGATCGGGGTCAGCGCGTCCAGCCGGGCGGGATCGGCAAGCCAGCTGCCTTCGGCAGCACGCAGGTTGTCGATCTCCTCCTGCATCTCCTCAAGGAAGATCTCGCGGATGTCGTCGTCGATGCCCTCGGCGTGGTGGTCGAAACGGAACGCGACAGCGTGCGCGGCGTTCGCCGGCACCTGTTCCTCGACCTCCTCCTCGATCTCGATCCAGTCGGTATCGTTGCCGGCCGATGGCGGCGCGGTGGCTTCGGTCTGCGCGTAGCGCAGGCCGTCGACGTCATGTGCCGGCGCCTCGCGCGGTGCTTCCGGCGCGACGAACAGCTGGCTGGCGTCGCTGCCGGGATACAGGCTCACCGGCTCGGACAAGGCTTCCTCGCCGCCTTCCGGCGCCTCGACCGCCGCCGTGTCGGCCGGCGCGGCCGCCAGCGGCCGCTCGGCCGGCAGCGGCCAGTAGCCGAGCTGGCCAAGGCTGTGTTCGGCCACGTCGATGATGTGCGCCAGCCCGCCGCGATGCTCGCGCGCCGCCTCCAGGTAGTACTCCAGCGCCGCCAGCGCGTCGGCCAGATGGTCCATCTGCGCGCTGCTCGGCACGCGGCGGTCGGCCAGGAGTTCGTTGTGGATGAAGCGACCGATGCCCTCGGCCAGCTCGGCCGGGCGCTCGGCAGAAAGCATGCGTGCGGCACCGGCGACTTCGCTCATCTGCGCCGGAGCGGCGGTCAGCCCGTCATGCTCCCAGCCGGATTCGACGAAGGCGACGATGGCCTCCTTCACTTTCTCGGTGTTGCGGATCGCCTCCTGCATCACCGTGCTGAGGATGCCTTGCACCTCGCTGCGCGGCAGGCCTGGCGCGACGGCGCCGTCATGCGGCTCCTCGCCCGCGCCAAGGCTCTCGATGTGGTCGTCCAGCGAGGCTTCCACGTACAGCAGCGCGCCGGCCACGTCGAGCAGGACGTCTTCGTCGACCGCACGCAGCTTGTTGACGATCTCGTCGAGCACGCGCCGCTGTTCCTCGACCACACGGCGCGGCACCGACAGCGCCAGCATGCCCAGCGTGTCGCCCACGCGGCCGAGCAGCTCGCACTGCGGCTCCAGCGAGGCCGCATCGGCGCCTGGCTGGCGCTGGAACAGGTCGAGCGCTTCCTTGACGCGCAGCAGGTCGTCCTTCAGCGCCTTGGCCACCGAGTCGAGCAGGGCGCGGTTGTGTCCGGCCATCGAGCCGCGGGCGTGTTCCAGTTCGTCGGCGTCAGGCAGCAGGCTGTCCAGCGCATACGTACGACGCAGCAGCTCCATGTGCGGGCTGTGCTGGCGCGACTGGGCCACGATGTAGAGCAGGCGGTTGCACAACTCATCGGCTTCGCCGCCGCGCAGGCTGTCCTCGCCCTGTTCGATCAGCTGGCGGATGTGGCGGTCGGCCTTGCCGATCAGTTGGCGCAGTTCGGCCACATGCGCCGCGAGCATGCCGCGCTCGAGCCCTTCGACCACGCCGGCGGCAATCCACCACAGGCGCCGGCCATGCACGTGGAAGCAGCGTGCGGCGATCGCCAGCAGCGCCTTGCGCATGCCGGCCAGCGGCTGCGCCTGAGACTGGCCGCGGAACCAGGCCAGCATGTGTTGCTGGAACTGCAGGCGCAGCTCGACCAGTTCGCCGCGGCGCGCCTCGGCCTGCGCCTCGCTCATCGCGGCGGGCGCCTGGGTAGGCAGGAAGGCGTCGAGGTTGGGGCGGAACAGCGCGGATTCGGGCAGGGCCTCCTGGCCGCGGCTGGCGCGCAGGTCGTTCAGCAGCGGCAGCAGCACCACCGGCACGTCGCGGTGGCCGCCCGCGAGGCGCTCCAGGTAGTCGGGCAGCTGCATCATGCCGCGCATCAGCGCGGTATAGGCTTCCTCGCGCTGCGCGACATGGCCTTCCAGCAGCGCGATCGCAAGCGCTTCCATCTCCGAGGCCACCATCGCGGGGCCCGGCAACTCCACCATCCGCAGCGTGCCCTGCACCTGGTGCAGGCCGCTCGCGCAGGCGCGCATGGTCCCATCGCTACCCGGGTTGTCGACGTAGGATTCCAGCGCTTCGCGGGCATCCGCGAGCGTCTGTTCCAGCTCGGGACGAACCCACTGCAGGGTCGTGAAATCAATGTTGTCTTGAAGTCTCATGCACTTCCCTCAGCGGTCACGCGGCACGGGGCCGCGCCACCATCGAGACTGCCCCAGTCATAAAGATCGCTGTCATCCCGGCAGCTTGAAGTGCGCCACCGAGCGCCGCAGGTCGCTGGCCAGCTGCGCCAGGGTACCGATCGAATCCGCGGTGCGGCTGGCGCCCTGCGAAGTCTGCGAGGTGATCTCCCGGATCGCGTTCATCGATTGCGAAATGTCCGTCGCCGCCGCCGACTGCTGACGCGCCGCGCTGGAGATGTTCTGAATCAGCGCGGACAGGTCGTGCGACACGCGTTCGATGTCGCCCAGCGCGCTGCCGGCGTCCTCCGCCTTGCGTGCGCCGGCCACCACCTCGGCGGTGGTCTGCTCCATCGAGTTCACCGCCTCGTTGGTATCGGACTGAATCGTCTGCACCAGGGTCTCGATGCGCTTGGTCGCGCTGGTGGAGCGCTCGGCCAATCGCTGCACTTCGTCCGCCACCACCGCGAAACCGCGGCCCGCCTCGCCGGCCGAGGCCGCCTGGATCGCCGCGTTCAAGGCCAGGATGTTGGTCTGTTCGGCGATGTCGTTGATCAGTTCCACGATCGAACCGATCTCCTGCGAGGACTCGCCCAGCCGCTTGATGCGCTTGGAGGTCTCCTGGATCTGGTCGCGGATCGAGTCCATGCCGGAAATCGTCTCGCGCACCACCTCGGCGCCGTGCGAGGCGATCTGCACCGAGCGCTCGGCCACGTCGGCCGATTCGGCGGAGTTCTTCGACACGTGGTCCAGCGAGCTGGCGATCTCGTTGATCGCGCCGGTGGCGGTGCTGATCTGCTGCGCCTGCTGCTCGGCTGCGTCAGCCAGATGGCGCGCGGTAGTCTGGGTTTCCTGCGCCGACGAGGACACCTGTTCGGAGGTCTCGTTGATCGTCGTCACCAGGGTGCGCAGCTCGTCGATGGCGTAGTTCACCGAGTCGGCGATCGCGCCGGTGATCTCCTCGGTCACCGTGGTCTTCACCGTCAGGTCGCCTTCGGCCAGCGCGCCCATCTCGTCCAGCAGGCGCATGATCGCCTCCTGGTTGCGCTGGTTGAGCGAGGTGGATTCGGCGAAGCGGCGGCGCTGGTCGCGCACCAGGCTGACCACCAGCAGCAGGGCGAACGCCACTGCGCCGATCGCGGCCAGCAGGCCCCACCACACGTTCGGGAACAGGCGGCGCAGCGGCAGCTTGCCGATCTGCTCGGCGAGGTCGTTCGCGCGCAGCAGCACCGACTGCGAATCCAGCGAGGCCTTGTTGCCGGCCTGCTTCACCGTGGCGAGGTTGCCGGATGCGGACACCAGCTTGGCCAGCGGATCGGCCAGCTTGCCCCAATCGTCCTGCATGCCGGTCAGGATCTTGCGTGCATTGGCATCGCCGATCGGCTTGACGCCGCTGCCCGGATTGCCCTCGATGAGGCCCTGCAGCACGCTGCCATACAGCTGGGCGTCGCGTTGCAGGCCATCGGCCGCAGCCTGGGCGTTGTCGCCGCCCTGCAGCACTTCCTGCACGCGGCGGATGATGCGGTCGGCCGACAGCATCTGGCGCGAGGTGCCCAGCATCTGCTCCGCGCTGCCGTTGCGCTGCTGCAGGATGTTGACCACCTGGTCCATGCTGGAGTTGAGCAGCGGCATCTGCTGCGACACGGCGGCCGCGCGCTGGCCGGAATCCAGCACCACGGCCTTGTTCTGCAGGATCTTGCCGATGTCACCGTCGAGCTGCTTCCAGGCGCCGTCCAGCGCGCTGGCCGCACGGCCGACCGGCGACGTGTTGTTGTCGGCATAGGCGTGCATGCCGGTGGCCGCGTCGCCCTTGTTCAGCTTGCGCACCGCCGAGTCGATCGCGTTGCGGGTGCTTTCCAGCTCCTTGTACGAATCGGCATTGCCGTCGGACGACTCCAGCGCGAATTTCGCGGTCTGCTGCGACAGCACCTGGATCTGGGTGGTCAGCGCGACCGCCTGGCGATCCTCGCCGTTCTTCACGTTGAGCTGCCAGAAATCCAGTGCCGCGAAGCCAATCGCGACCAGCAACAGGACAATGAGTGCGGTATTCCCGCGCTCCTTGCCGACGCCCCCTGTAGTGCTCATGTTCACCTCGTCCGTCTACTTCACCGGAACGGCCCCGCCAGCATGGGCGGGAACGGGTCCTGGACCTGTCATCTTGGAGTTTCCGGCCCTTGGCGGCGCCGGACCTGCTGCATGTGGCCGCCGCGGGTCAGGCCGCGGCCTGGCGGAAATCGGGCGCCCGCACCAGCCGGCTCATGCTGAGTATCGCCATCTGCTGCTCCCCTTCACCCACCCGCTGCTCGGCGAAGCGCGCCAGCCGCGGGTCGTCTTCCTGACCTGCCGCACGCCGCTGCTCCGCATCCACTGTGCGCTGGCCGAACACCTCGTCGACCAGTAGGGCCACGCTGCCACCGCCCTGGCGCACCACCAGCAGGCGGGAGCGATCGGTCTGCGGCGTACGCTCGTCGAACAGGAAGCGGCCGAAATCCACCACCGGCATCAGGTTGCCGCGGACGTTCGCCACGCCGAGCAGCCACGGCCGGGTGCCGGGCACGGCGGTGAGCGGCGGCATCGCGAGCAGCTCGTTGATCTCGCCGATCTCGCTGACCAGCAGGCGCGGTCCCACGCGGTAGCCGATGCCGCGCCACAGGCCCGGCGCGTCCATCCGCTCGCGGGTGTCCGAAGCATGCTCCAGCGACAGCCGCTCGTAGCGGGCCAGGATCTCGAACGGGGTGAGGCCGACGGCTGCGTTCATGCCGCGCTCGACAGCAACTGGTTGATGCAGGCGAGCAGCTCGCCCTCGTTCACCGGCTTGGTGATGAAGGCGCGCGCGCCCTGGCGCAAGCCCCACACGCGGTCGGTCTCCATCGCCTTGGTGGTGATCATCACGATCGGCACCTCGGACGTGGCCGGATCGCGGGTGAGCGTGCGGGTGGCCTGGAAGCCGTTCATGCCGGGCATGATGACGTCCATGATGACCAGCGCGGGCGGCGTGCTGCGCACGCGCTCGATGCCTTCCTCGGCATTGCCCACGGAAGCGACTTGATGACCCGCCCGTTCGAGCAGCGTGGTGAGCACGCGCACGTCGGTCGGCGAGTCGTCAATGATGAGGATATCGGCCACAGGTTCCCCCGAGAATCTGCGGTCAGCGGCTGGGAACCGTACTGACATGGTGATGGATGGCGCCGAGCAGCTCGTCGCGCGTGAATGGCTTGGTGAGGTACTGCTCCGCGCCCACGACGCGGCCGCGCGCCTTGTCGAACAGGCCGTCCTTGGAGCTCAGCATGATCACCGGGGTGCCGCGGAACTGCGGATTGTTCTTGATCAGCGCGCAGGTCTGGTAGCCGTCCAGCCGCGGCATCATGATGTCGACGAAGATGATGGCGGGCTTCTGGTCGGCGATCTTGGCCAGCGCCTCGAAGCCGTCCACCGCAGTCAGCACGTCGCAGCCTTCCTTCTTCAGCAAGGTCTCTGCCGTGCGACGGATGGTCTTGGAGTCGTCGATCACCATGACCCGCAGGCCGGCCAGACCATTCGCGTTCGCGTTCAGATTCATTACTCCCCCCCTGTTACCCAAAGACGGGTCCAGGACAACCACCAAGACAGGCAACAAGCATGCCGCCGGTGCACATGACAAAACAAGACAAGCATCGCGATCCGCGACACCCGCTCTGCGGCGGGATGCACAGGCTGGTTGTTTACTGCCTGCCTGCCAGCGCGTCAAGCAACATTCGCGTCGCAAGGCGCCCCGCGGACGCGCAATGTGACCCTGACCGGCAGGCTTGAACCTTCCGCGGCACCTCGACGGCATTCACGCTTGTCGCGGGTGGCGACGTAGGCGAACATCGTCCCTCCCCCTGCCGGCGCGTCGCGCCGCAAGACTTTCCACGGAGAATCACGATGCCTCTTTCGGTCGCGGTGCTGATGGACCCCATCGGCGCGATCAAGCCGGCCAAGGACACCAGCCTGGCCATGCTGCTGGAGGCGCAACGGCGCGGCCACGCCCTGCATTACATGGAGCAGGGCGACCTGGCGCTGCGTGACGGCGAACCCTGGGCTCGGCTGCGCCCGCTGGCGGTGCGCGACGACGCCCGCGACTGGTACAGCCTGGGCGAACCCGCCTGGCGCGACCTGCGCGAACTGGACATCGTGCTGATGCGCAAGGATCCGCCGGTCGACGCCCAGTTCGTCTACGACACCATGGTGCTGGAGGCCGCCCAGCGCCACGGCGTGCAGGTGGTCAACAACCCGCGCGCCTTGCGCGACTGCAACGAAAAGGTGTTCGCCCTGCACTTCCCACAATGCATGGCACCCACCCTGGTGGCGCGTGATCCGGCGGAGCTGCGCCGCTTCGTGGCCGAGCATGGCGAGGCCGTGCTCAAGCCGCTGGACGGCATGGGAGGGCGCGGCATCTTCCGCGTGAAGGCCGGCGACAAGAACCTGAACTCCATGCTGGAAACCCTGCTGGCCGGCGGCCCGCACGGCGAGGGGCGCCAGTTCACCGTGGCGCAGAAGTTCATCCCGCAGATCAGCGCCGGCGACAAGCGCATCCTGCTGATCGACGGCGAACCGGTGCCCTACGCGCTGGCGCGCATCCCGCAGGGCGACGAGTTCCGCGGCAACCTGGCCGCCGGCGGCCGCGGCGAGGGCGTGCCGCTCAGCGAGCGCGACCGCTGGATCGCCGCCGAGGTGGGCCCGGAGCTGCGCCGCCGCGGACTGCGCTTCGTGGGCCTGGACGTGATCGGTGACTACCTCACCGAGATCAACGTCACATCGCCGACCTGCGCGCGCGAGCTGGATGCGCAATTCGGCCTAAATATCGCGGGTCTGCTGTTCGACGCCCTCGAGCAGCGTCCTGCTGGAAGCCGCGCTTCGTGAGTTCCGCCGCCGCACGCCCCGCCGCCGACCCGATCGGCGCGACCCTGCTGTTTTCGCTGCTCCTGCACGGCGTGCTGCTGCTGGGCATCACCTTCCATTTCGCCAGGCCCACGCCCGACCTGCCCACGCTGGACGTCACCCTGGTCAACGTGGCCAACCGCGAGGCGCCGGACCAGGCCGATTTCCTGGCCCAGGCGAACAACCGTGGCGGCGGCCAGAACGAGCACGCGGCGCGGCCCTCGCAGCCGTTCTCCGGCGCGCTGCCCAAGCCCGACCCCGGCACCGCCGAACGAAGGGTGACGGCGGCCACCCCGCAGGCGCGCGACGCCACGCCGCAACGCATGGTCACCACCAGCGGCCGGAGCCGCTACAGCGTGGCCAGCGACACCGCGCAGACCGAAGTGCTCCCGCAGGATGCGCCCAACGCGCAGGAGCTGCGCCGCCAGCAGGAGATGGCGCAACTCGCCGCCGAACTGCGCAACCAGACCCAGGCCTACGCCAAGCGCCCGCGCAAGAAGTACATCTCGGCCAACACCAAAGAGTACGTCTACGCCGCCTACATGCGCGGCTGGTCCGACCGCGTGCAGCGGGTGGGCAATCTGAATTACCCGGAAGAGGCGCGCCGGCGCGACTTGCACGGCGACCTGCTGCTCACCGTGGGCATCAACCGCGACGGCAGCATCCACAGCATCGACGTGATCCGCAGCTCGGGCCAGCCGCTGCTGGACGCCGCGGCCGAGCGCATCGTGCGCCTGGCGGCGCCGTTCCCGCCGCTGCCCGCCGAAGCGAAGGCGGACGAGCTCTACATCACCCGCACCTGGCAGTTCCTGCCGGGTGGCGTACTGCGGAGCAAATAGGCCGCGCCGCAACTGCCGCCTCTTCACGGTACGGGCTTACAATGGGCACATGAGCCGCACCGAACCGCCCACCCTCACCGGCCATTTCCTGATCGCCATGCCCGGGCTGGCCGAACCGCCGTTCTCGCGCGGCGTGGCCTTGCTGTGCCAGCACAGCGAGGAAGGCGCGGTAGGCCTCCTGGTGAATCAGCTTTCGCAGTACCGTTTCGGCGACGTGCTGGCGCAGATGAAGCTGGAGTGCAGCGATCCCGAGCTGGCCGACGCGCCGGTGCTGATCGGCGGCCCGGTCCAGCAAGAGCGCGGCTTCGTGCTGCATCGCGAGCCCGGCCACTGGGAATCCAGCTACCGCATCAATGCTTCGTGGTCGGTGACCACCTCGCGCGACATCCTGGTGGCGATGGCCGCCGGCGAAGGCCCGCGCCAGGCGATCATGGTGCTGGGCTACGCGGGCTGGGATGCGGGCCAGTTGGAGCAGGAGCTGATGGCGAACGCCTGGCTCACCGCCGAGGCCTGCGAACGCGTGGTGTTCGACACGCCGCTGGAGGAGCGCTGGAGCGCCGCCGCCGGCCTGGTCGGCGTCGACCCGCTGCAGCTGCCCGGCTACGCGGGCCACGCATGAGCTGTGCCTTCGGTTTCGATGTCGGCAGCAAGCTGATCGGCGTGGCGGTGGGCAGTGCCCTCACCGCCAGCGCCCGCGCGCTCGCCGTGCTCGCGGTGCACGACGGCGAACCGGGATGGCCGCAACTGGACGCATTGCGTGGCGAATGGCTGCCCGATGCCCTGGTGGTGGGCCTGCCGCTCACGCTGGGCGGCGAGGAACAGCCCGCGAGCCGGCGCGCCCGCCGCTTCGCTGCTGCGCTGCAGCAACGTTATGGGTTGCCGGTGGCGCTGGTCGACGAGCGCCATAGCTCGCAGGAGGCCGCGCGCCGCTTCGCCGCTGCGCGTGCCGCAGGCCTGAAGCGCCGCCGCGATGCCGCCGGCATCGATGCCGAGGCCGCCGCCGTCATCCTCGAACGCTGGTTCGCCGAACCCGCGTCCACTTCCGATCTTTCCACTCCCGCACACACGCCATGAGCCCACGCCTGCGCCACCTCACCACGCTGGAACACCTGCCGCGCGCCAGCGTCGAGCGCCTGCTCGACCGCGCCATCGCGCTGCGCGACGCCTGCGCGCACGGCACCCGCAAGCTGGACACGCTGGCCGGGCGCACCGTGCTCAACCTGTTCTTCGAGCCGTCCACGCGCACCCGCACCTCGTTCGAGCTGGCCGCGCGCCGGCTTGGCGCCGACGTGCTCAACTTCGACATCGGCTTTTCCTCCACCGCCAAGGGTGAGGCGCTGTACGACACCTTGCACACGCTGGAGGCAATGCACCTGGACGCGATCGTGGTGCGCCACAAGGTATCCGGCACGCCGGAGGAGCTGGTACGCCACGCGATGAGCGGCGTGTCGGTGATCAACGCCGGCGACGGTAACCGCGCCCATCCCACCCAGGGCCTGCTCGACGCGCTGACCATCCGTCAGCACCGGCCGGATTTCGAGAACCTGGTGGTGACTATCTGCGGCGACATCCGCCACTCGCGCGTGGCGCGCTCGGACGTGCACGCGCTCGCCGCGCTGGGCGTGGGCGAGATTCGCCTATGCGGTCCCGCCCCGCTGCTGCCGGATGCGAGCGAGTTCGCGCAGTGCCGCTTCACCGAGGATTTCGACAGCGCCATCGAGGGTAGCGACGTCGCGATCATGCTGCGCCTGCAGAAGGAACGCATGGCAGCCACCGACCTGCCGGACGAGGCCGCCTACTTCCACCACTTCGGCCTGGACGCGCGCCGCCTCGCGCGCGCCGCCAAGGGTTGCCTGGTGATGCACCCGGGCCCCCTCAACCGCGGCATCGAGATCGCCGACGAGGTGGCCGACGGCGCGCAGTCGCGCATCCTCGAACAGGTGGCCAACGGCGTGTTTGTGCGGATGGCCGTGCTGGCCGAGTTGCTGGCGCGCTGAGCGCAGCCCAACGCCGCAAGCCCCCCGGGCGCGGCCGAGCGGCCGCTCCGCTTCTAGTGCACCGCAGCAAGCCGCAAAGCGGGCATAATTGCGCGCAGCGGCTTCCACCACCGGGGAACACCATGCAATCGAGGACGCGCTTCATCGCGCTGGGGCTGGCCTGCGTCGCGCTGGCGGCCTGCTCGCACAAGGACAAGAGCGCGCCGCTGGCCTTCGTGCCGGCGGACACGCCGTATGCGGTCGCCAACCTGGCCGTGCTGGACGACGACACGCGCCGGGCGCTGCTCGCCCAGGCCGACCTGCAGCTGCCCTCGCAGGTCGCCCAGATGGAGGCCTTCGCCACCCGCGAGCAGGCCAACGACCCCGATGCCGCGCGCCTGGTGCGCGCCTTCACCGGCGAACTCAAGGGCAAGACCATCGAGGCCTTCGCCCAGGCCAGCGGCTTCGATCTCAAGGGCCGCTTCGCGCTCTACGGCGAAGGCATGGCCCCGGTGCTGCGCATGGAGCTCAGCGACCCCAAGGCCTTCGAGGGCTTCGTGGGCAGGCTGGAGACCGCCTACGGCAAGAAGCTGGATACCGCCACCATTGGCGCGCAGAGCTACCGCAGGCAGCTGTTCCCCGCTTCCGGTACGGAACTGGTGCTCGCCGTGGTCGGCAAGCAGGTAGTGGCGGCGATCCTCCCGGCCGACGCCGCCACGCCGCTGCTGCGCCAGACCCTGGGCCTGGACCGCCCAGCGAAGAGCCTGCAGGACGACGGCCGGCTCGCCGCGCTGGCCAAGGACAAGGGCTATGCCAAGTGGCTGGTCGGCCAGCTGGACCTCACCCGCGCGCTGCCGCTGGTGGTTTCCGGCAGCGACCCGCTGATCGCCGCGATCGAGCACGCCCACGCCGGCGCGGAATCGGCGAAGACCGGCGAACCGCTGGCAAACCTGCTGAAGACCTCGCCGAGCTGCGCCCCTGAGGCCAGCCGCATCGCCGCACGCGTGCCCTCGCTCAGCTTCGGCTACACCCGGCTGGACGCGAAGCACCAGGATGGTCGCTTCGACGTGGCGCTGGCCGACGACATCGCCAGGGCCTTCAGCGGGCTCAAAGTGGAGCTGCCTGGCCTCGGCGGCGGCACCACGGCGCCGTTCGACCTCAGCCTTGCGCTGCCGGTGGCCGCGCTGCGCACGTTCTGGTCCGCCCAGGCCGATGCGGTGGCGGCCAGGCCGTTCACCTGCCCGATGCTGGTCGACCTCAACGACGGCTTCGCCAAGCTGGGCGAGGCAATGCCGAAGGCGGCGATCCCGCCGTTCGGCAACCTGCTCGGCCTGCGCCTCGCGCTGGACAGCCTGAGCGCGGACAAGACCAGCAGCCTGCCGAATTTCAGCGGCCGGGTGGTGCTCGGCACCAGCGACCCGAGCGGTCTGCTGGCCACCGGGCAAATGATGGTGCCTGCACTGGCGAAGCTGAAACCCGCCGCTGACGGCACCCCGGTGGCGCTCCCGAAGGACATGGTCGCCATGCTCGGCCAGCCAGCCTGGCTGGCGACCGGCGACAAGGCACTCGCGCTCGGCATCGGCACCGGCGAGGACGCCAAGCTCGCCGCCACCCTGCACGACCCTGCAGGCGAACCGGGCCAGGTGGCCCGCATGCACCTTTCTGGCGCCATGTACCTGGATTGGCTGAAGTTCATGGAGATGAAGTCCGACAGCCTCGCCGCCGCAGCCGCCGAAATGAGCAAGAGCGACGAACCCACCATCAGCGGCGACACCACGCCCGCCGACGAGGCGGCCCAGGCCGCCGCCGACGCCGCCCGTTCCAAGGCGCAGTTCGCCGCGATGGAGGCCCAGGCGCAGCGCGTGGAAAGCATCGACGCCGAGATGCACGTGGACGAGAGCGGCATCGTGGTCACCAGCCACACTACGCTGAAATGAACCCTTGCAACGGAACGAAGAAGGCGCCCCGCGGGGCGCCTTCTTCGTTCCGACGACTGGTCTGTAGGAGCGCACCCTGTGCGCGAACACTCCGACGTTTGGTCGTAGCCAAAGGCATTCGCGCACAGGGTGCGCTCCTACGGCAGGATCGGGCCTCTCCAGGCCACCCGGCTCACCGCTGCAGCAGGCCGCCGCCGAAACTGTCGCCGCCGCGGGTCTGCTCCACCTCCACGCCCTCCAGGCCCTGCGACAGCGTGTGCGCGTCGCCGCCCTGGGCCAGCTTGATGCGCAGGCGCACCTCGTTCGCGCTGTCGGCGTGGCGCAGCGCGTCCTCGTAGCTGATCTCGCCGGCGTGGTAGAGCTCGACCAGGCTCTGGTCGAAGGTCTTCATGCCGAGCAGGGTGGATTCCTTCATCACTTCCTTCAGCTTGTGGATCTCGCCCTGGCGGATGTAGTCCTGCACCAGCGGCGTACCCAAGAGGATCTCCACCGCCACGCGGCGCGCCTTGCCGTCCGGCGTGGGGATCAGCTGCTGCGCCACCACGCCCTTGAGGTTCAGCGACAGGTCCATGAACAGCTGCTCGCGGCGATCCGCGGGGAAGAAGTGCAGGATGCGGTCCATCGCCTGGTTCGCGTTGTTCGCGTGCAGGGTGCACAGCACCAGATGGCCGGTTTCGGCGAACGCGATCGCGTGCTCCATCGTCTCGCGCGTGCGCACCTCGCCGATCATGATCACGTCCGGCGCCTGGCGCAGGGTGTTCTTCAGCGCGTTGTCCCAGCTGTCGGTGTCGATGCCGATCTCGCGCTGGGTGATGATGCAGCCCTCGTGCTTGTGCACATATTCGATCGGGTCCTCGATCGTGATGATGTGGCCGGTCGAGTTCTGGTTGCGGTAGCCGATCATCGACGCCAGCGAGGTGGATTTGCCGGTGCCGGTGCCGCCCACGAAGACGATGATGCCGCGCTTGGTCATCGCCAGCTGCTTGATCACCGGCGGCAGGTTCAGTTCCTCGACCGTCGGGATCTTCGACTCGATCCGGCGCAGCACCATGCCCACGCAATTGCGCTGGTAGAAGCACGATACGCGGAAGCGGCCCACGCCCTGCGCGGAAATCGCGAACTGGCATTCGTGGGTCTTCTCGAACTCCTCGCGCTGCGAGGGCGTCATCACGTTGAGCACCATGTCGCGCGACTGCTGCATGGACAGCGGGCTCTGCGTGATAGGCACGATGCGCCCCTGCACCTTCATCGACGGCGCCACGCCGGCGGTGATGAACAGGTCCGATGCCTGCTTGTGCACCATCAGCTTGAGGAAGGAGGTGAAATCGAATTCGCTCATGGTCCTGTCTCCTCCGGGAGACGCAAATCAATGGAATGGCCGCGGAGCCGCAGTCACGCCCGCCGGCGCCTATCGGAACAGATCCTTGTTCTTCGCGTAGCCATACGCCTCCTGGCGCGACACCAGGCCGCGCTTGACCAGGTCCTGCAGGCACTGGTCAAGCGTCTGCATGCCGAACTGCTGGCCGGTCTGGATCGCCGAGTACATCTGCGCCACCTTGTCCTCGCGGATCAGGTTGCGGATCGCCGGCACGGCCACCATGATCTCGTGCGCAGCGAGGCGTCCGCCGCCGGTCTTCTTCAGCAGCGACTGCGAGATCACCGCGCGCAGCGACTCGGACAGCATCGAGCGCACCATCGGCTTCTCGCCGGCCGGGAACACGTCGATGATGCGGTCGATGGTCTTTGCCGCCGAGCTGGTGTGCACGGTGGCGAACACCAGGTGGCCGGTTTCAGCCGCGGTCAGCGCCAGGCGGATCGTCTCCAGGTCGCGCAGCTCGCCCACCAGGATGAAATCCGGGTCCTCGCGCAGCGCCGAGCGCAGCGCCTCGTTGAAGCCGTGCGTGTCGCGGTGCACCTCGCGCTGGTTCACCAGGCACTTCTGCGAGGTGTGCACGAATTCGATCGGGTCCTCGATCGTGAGCATGTGCCCGTATTCGTTCTTGTTGATGTGGTCGACCATCGCCGCCAGCGTGGTCGACTTGCCCGAGCCGGTGGGGCCGGTCACCAGGATCAGGCCCTGCGGCTGCTCGATCAGCTCCTTGAACACCTTCGGGCAAGCGAGGTCCTCCAGCGTGAGCACCTCGGAAGGAATGGTGCGGAACACCGCGCCGGCGCCGCGATTCTGGGTGAACGCGTTGACGCGGAAACGCGCCAGGCCCGGGATCTCGAACGAGAAGTCGGTCTCCAGGAACTCCTCGTAGTCGCGCCGCTGCTTGTCCGACATGATGTCGTAGACCAGCGAGTGCACCTGCTTGTGTTCCAGCGGCGGGATGTTGATGCGGCGCACGTCACCGTCCACGCGGATCATCGGCGGCAGGCCGGCGGACAGGTGCAAGTCCGAAGCCTTGTTCTTCACCGAGAAGGCAAGCAGTTCGGCGATATCCATACAGTGGTTCCCCTCGACCCGTCGTCGGATGCTGTGGCGATGGCTGCAGCGGAAAGGCGAGGTGCGGACGCCGCGTGCGATGCGCGCATGCGCCCCGGTCATCCGGCTCCCCCTTGCAGCGAGCCGATACTACTCGCCGCACGGGTCGTGCGGCCAGCGTCGGCCGCGGTTTGCGGACTTCGTCACCGAAACCGCGGCGCCCCACTCGGACGGCGGCTCCGGTAAGGTAGGCGGCCGTCTCCATCCACCAGGATTCCCCCATGACACGCATCGCCTTCGTCGGTGGCGGCAACATGGCCCGCAGCCTGATCGGCGGCCTGCTCGCCACCGGCCATGCGGCCGCCGACATCCGGGTGGCCGACCCGCTGGCCGAAACGCGGGAGCGGCTGGCCCGCGACTTCGGCGTCGCCACCTGGGCCGAGAACCGGCTCGCCGTGGCCGATGCCGACGTGATCGTGCTCGCGGTGAAACCGCAGGCCATGCCCAAGATGCACGGCGAACTGCACCTCGCCCTGCAGGGCCGGCGGCCGCTGATGATCTCGATCGCCGCCGGCGTGCGGCTGGACCAGCTCGAACGCTGGCTGGGCGCGCTACCGATCGTGCGCTGCATGCCGAACACCCCGGCGCTGATCGGCGCCGGTGCCACCGGCTTGTGCGCGAACGGCCGGGTCAGCGCCGCACAGAAGGCGCTGGCGCAGCACATCCTCGACGCGGCCGGGCTCACCCGCTGGATCGCCGACGAGGCGCTGATGGACACCGTCACCGCGCTTTCCGGCTCCGGCCCCGCCTACTTCTTCGCCCTGGTCGAGGCGCTGGAAGATGCCGCGGTGGCGCAAGGCCTACCGCGCGAAACCGCCCGCGCGCTGGCGGCGCAAACCTGCCTCGGTGCCGGCCGCATGCTCACCGAAAGCGGCGAGGACCCGGCCGAACTGCGACGCCGCGTCACTTCGCCGAACGGCACGACCCAAGCCGCGCTGGAAAGCTTCGCCGCCGACGGCCTGCCGCGCATCACCGCACGCGCCGTCGCCGCCGCCACCCGCCGCGGCGCCGAACTCGCCGCCGCGCTCGACAACGGGAATCCCGCATGAGCTACCTCCTCAACGCCCTCGCGCTGCTGGTCGAATTCGCCTTCGACGCCGTCGCCACCCTGTTCCTGCTGCGGGTCGCCGCCGAAGCCTGCCGCGCCGACTTCCACAACCCGCTCAGCCAGTTCATCTACCGCACCACCAACCCGGTATTGGCGCCGATCCGCCGCGTGCTGCCGAACTGGCGCCGCATCAACCTCGCCGCGCTCCTGCTCGCGTGGCTGGCAATGCTGCTCAAGCGCCTGGTGCTGTTCACGCTGATGGGCCTGGTGCCGCACTTTCTCGGCCTGGTCGTGCTGGCACTGGCCGAGCTGCTCGATTTCACTCTGCTGTTCTACCTGGTGCTGGTGTTCGGCTGGTCGTTGATGAGCATGTTCGTCCCCGACCAGCGCCAGCCGCTGCAGCGCCTGCTCGGCGTGATCGTCGATCCGCTGATGCGGCCGCTGCGCGGCAGGCTGGTGGTGGGGATGATCGATTTCTCGCCGACCGTGGTGATCATCGGCTTGCTGCTGGCGCGGATCCTGGTGGCGGCGCCGTTGCTCGATTTCGGCATGCGGTTGGCGGTGGTGGGCTGACCTCGCGCCTTTTCCCTTCGCTCGCTGCGCTTTTCCCCCTCGCCCACTTGTAGGAGAGCGGCTAGGGAAGAGGGGCTTTGCCTCCGTGCTCTCGCAAGTTTCAAAGCAGTTTCGGGCGCCGGCAGGGGCACGAAACCGCTTTGAAGTTCGCGCAGAAATTCACCGAGCGATCCCGCCAAGAACCAGAGCGCGAGCCCTTCGACTCCGCTTCACTATGCTCAGGACGAACGGAAACGGAGCAAACGGCTAACTCGCAACCCCAGCGCGTCGAATCGACAACCGCGCCGGCGTCACGCGTTCAATGCCCCAACACCGTCACCGTAACCCTCCGCTGATGCGGATCACGCCGGTGCTCCCACAGGAACAACCCCTGCCAGGTCCCCAGCTGCGGCTTGCCGCCATGAACCGGCACCACGAGGCTCACGCCGGTGAGAACGGCGCGCACGTGCGCGGGCATGTCGTCCGGCCCTTCGGCGTCGTGCTCGAAGATCGCATCGCCGTCGGGCACGGCGCGGGCCAGCCAGCGTTCGAGGTCCTCGCGCACGGTGGGGTCGGCATTCTCGCTCAGCAGCAGCGAGCAGCTGGTGTGCGCGGTGAATACGTGGGCGATGCCGAGCTGCACGCCGCTGGCGGCCACCACGTCGGCGACCTTGTCCGTGATCTCGGTGAAGCCGCGGCCGCGCGTGTGCACCGCGAATCCGTGCTGGTCGGCGTGGCCGGCGGGCAGGGAGCGGCTCATGGCGCAGGCGTGCTCACGGGTACAGCAGCCGATGCGTCCAGGTCTGGCCGTGCCGGCTCCAGCGCACGCGCTCGTGCAGGCGGAACTCGGCGCCATACCAGAATTCGACCACGTCGGGCTCCACCAGGTAGCCGCCCCAGTGCGGCGGGCGCGGCACGTCGCGGCCCTCGAATTCGCGCTCGTAACGCGCCACGCGCTCGTCGAAGCTCTGGCGGCTGGGCAGGTTCTGCGATTGCAGCGAGGCCCAGGCGCCGATCTGGCTGCCGCGCGGCCGGGTGGCGAAGTAGGCGTCGGATTCCTCCGCCTGCAGCTTGCGCGCCACGCCTTCCACGCGCACCTGCACGCCGTGGCGCAGCTGCTTCCAGTGGAAGCACAGCGCCACCTGCGGATGCGCCGCCAGCTGGCCACCCTTGTCGCTGTCGTAGTTGGTGTGGAAGCGCAGCCCCCGCTCGTCCACGCCTTTGAGCAGCACGATGCGCGAGGCGACGCGGCCGTCGGCGTCCACCGTGGCCAGGTTCATCGCGGTGGGCTCGGGATCGCCGGAGGCCTTCGCCTCCTCCAGCAGTTGCCGGAAAGTGTCGAGAATCTCGGGGCTCAGCATGGCTCGGAAACTTTTCCCTTGAATCGTGGCGCGCGCGCGCCATCATGTCGCGGATGAGACCGTCACATCTTAACCCAATCCCTCACCCCGCCCGGGTCCACGGCCGGCTGCGCCCGCCCGAAGCGGATGGCTGCCGATGAGCATGCCCAAAGCGCACGCCGCCGCACCGAACGCCTCGCTGGCCGGCCACCTGCTGGACCAGTATGCCGGACGCATCGCCCGCTCGCGCCGGCCGTACATCCTCGGCCTGTCCGGACTGCAGGGCAGCGGCAAGAGCACGCTGGCGCGCGAGATGAAGGCACAGGCCGAGGCGCGCGGCTGGGCCACCGAGGCCCTGTCGCTGGACGACTTCTACTACTCGCGCGGCGACCGCGAGCTGATGGCCCAGCAGATCCATCCGCTGCTGCGCACCCGCGGCGTGCCGGGCACGCACGAAATCGAGCTGCTGCTCTCCGTGCTGGCCGCGCTGCCGCAAGCGTCGGAGAAGCTCCCGGTGGCATGGCCGCGCTTCGACAAGGGCCGCGACACGCGCATGCCACCCTCGCGCTGGCCCCGCGCCACCCGTCCGCCGAAGCTGGTCATCGTGGAAGGCTGGGCACTGGGCCTGCGACCGCAGTCCCAGGCCACGCTGGACGAGCCGGTGAACAGGCTGGAACGCGAGGAAGACGCCGACGGCAGCTGGCGCCGCTGGGTCAACAAGCAGTTGCGCGGCTACCAGCCGCTGTGGCGCAAGTTCGATGCCCTGATCGTGCTGCAGGCGCCGAACTGGGACGTGGTGCGCCGCTGGCGCGGCGAGACCGAGGAGGAACTGCTGGCGCGCAACGCGCCGCTGGCGATGGACGCCGCCACCATGGAACGCTTCCTGCAGCACTACGAGCGGCTCAGCCGCCACGCGCTGGCCACCCTGCCCGCGCTCGCCGACAGCATCGTGGAGTACGACGACGACCGCCACATGACCGGGCTCACGCATTCGTGACGAAGTTCTCCCCTCTCCCGCCAGGAGAGGGGCTGAAGTGAGGGCCCGGCAGGCGAAGAGATACAGCAACCGCCGTGCTGAATGTCCAGGAAGTGCTTTCGTGCGCTTCCTGGACTCGCCCAGCCCGACAAGGCCGGGCTGGGCTCCGCCGGGCAACCGCTATAGCGATTGCCCGGCATGCGATCCATCCGTGGATCGCCTGTAGCAGGCCGCGGCGGCGGCTTGCTACACCACCGGCTCTACCTGTACCGCCGTGCCGTAGCTCAGCACCTCGGTGACGCCCTCGGCCACGTCATTGGCGTCGTAGCGCATCGTCAATACCGCATTCGCGCCCATCGCGGCGGCGTGCTGCAGCATCAGCTCGAAGGCTTCTTCGCGCGCCTTCTCGCAGAGTTCCGTGTAGATCGTGATGTTGCCGCCCACCAGGGTCTGCAGCGCGGCGCCGAGGTTGCCCACCACGCTGCGCGAACGCACCGTGATGCCGCGCACGATGCCCAGCGTGCGCAGCACGCGATAGCCGTGCAGCTCGTTGCCGGTGGTGACCATGCCGTGCGGGATCGGGAAACTGGCCATGGGTGTTCTCCTCGGTGGAAAGATGGACCGCTCAAGTATCCAGCAAGGCCGCGTAGCCGTCGCGTGCATCGGGCCACCGCGGTGCCCAGCCGCTGGCGCGCAGGCGCGCATTGCTGAGCCGCTTGCTGCCCACGCCGGCAGGTGCCGCCCCTTCCGCCGGCGGCGGCGCATCGACCAGCTGGGCAAGAAGGTCGTACAACTCATCAAGCAGCAGCGGCGTGTCGTCCACGCCCAGGTACAAGGGTTCGGGCGACGGCAGGCGCAGCAGGTGCACGATCGCCGCCGCGGCGTCGTCCACGTGGATGCGGTTGGCCCAGTGCGGCACCTCGCGCGGTACGCGCGCCACGCCCGCGCGCAGGCGCTCGACCAGTTGCAGGCGCCCCGGCCCGTACAGGCCGGCGAGCCGCAGCACGGTGGACGACACCGACTGCGCCGCCAGCCAGCGTTCCGCCTCCAGCAGCAGTTCGCCGTTGAAACCCAGCGGCGCAGGCGGCGTGGTCTCGTCCACCCAGTCGCCGTCGTGCTCGCCATACACCGCGCTGGAGGACACCAGCAGCACCTGGCGCAGCGCACTGCGGTCCAATGCCTCCAGCACATGACGCAGGCCGTCCAGGAACAGCGCGCGGTACGCCGCCTTGTCCCGCGCATCCGGCGCGGGCAGGTAGACCAGCCGCGTGATGCCGGCAGGAAGGTTCGCCAGCGTGTGCGGCGCGGCGAGATCGGCGCCCAGCCAATGCAGGCCGGCCGGCGCATCCGGCGGCGGGCGCCGGCGCAGCGCCCACACCTCGTCGCCCGCGGCCATGAGGCGCACGGCCACGCGCAGGCCCAGGTCGCCGCAACCTGCCAGCAAAATCCGTTCGGCCATCCAAACCTCTACTGTTAAAGTGCCGGGATGAATCCGTCGCGCAACCTGTTCCTCATCGGCCCGACCGGCGCGGGCAAGACCTCGGTCGGCCGACGCCTCGCCGCGCATTATGGCCTGGCCTTCGTTGATCTCGACCACGAGATCGAGCGACGCACCGGCACGGATATCGCCACCGTGTTCGCCGTCGAGGGCGAAGCCGGCTTCCGCCGTCGCGAGAACGCGCTACTGAAGGAGCTCTCCGCGGGCGACGGCGTGCTGCTGGTCACCGGCGCCGGCGCGGTGCTGGCTGCGGACAACCGCGCCCTGCTCGCCGCGCGCGGCTACGTGCTGTGGTTGCAGGCCAGTGTCCAGCAGCAGCTGGAACGGCTCGCGCACGATCATCAGCGCCCCTTGCTGGCTGGTGTGGACCGCCGCACCCCGCTCGAGGCGATGGCCCTGATCCGCGAGCCGTTGTACCGCGAGACCGCCGACCTCGCCCTGCCTGCCACCCATGGCATCGCGACGATCTGCGCCCAGGCCATCGCGCTGATCGACCGGCACTGGCAACGCCCTTCTCTCCCCACACCCCCGTCCGCCGAATGAACGCAAGCAACCCCACCACCATCGACGTCACCCTCGGCGCGCGCAGCTACCCGGTCTGGATCGGCCGCGGCCTGCTCGGCGACGCCGCACGCTGGCGCGCGCGCCTGCGCGGCCGCCACGTGCTGGTGGTCAGCAACACCACGGTGGGGCCGCTGTACCTGGAGCGCGTGGCGCGTGGCCTCGATGGACTGAACTGGTCCAGCCACCTGCTTGACGATGGCGAGGTGCACAAGAGCTTCGCCAACGTGGAACACGTGCTTGCCGCACTGGCCGGGCTGGGCGCCACCCGCGACGCCTGCGTGATCGCCCTGGGCGGCGGCGTGGTGGGCGACCTCGCCGGCTTCGCCGCGGCCTGCTGGATGCGCGGCATCGACTTCATCCAGATGCCCACCACCCTGCTGGCGATGGTGGATTCCTCGGTGGGCGGCAAGACCGGCGTGAACCTGCCCGCCGGCAAGAACCTGGTCGGCGCCTTCCACCAGCCGCGCGCGGTGGTGGCCGACCTCGACACGCTGGCCACGCTGCCCGATCGCGAATACCGCGCCGGCCTGGCCGAAGTGATCAAGGGCGCGGCGATCGGCGACGCGGCGTTCTTCGCCTGGCTGGAAGATCACGCGGATGCGCTGGCCGCGCGCGACGACGCGGCGCTGACCGAGGCCATTGCGCGCAAGCTCCGCTACAAGGCCGGCGTGGTGGCGCGCGACGAAACCGAACAAGGCGAACGCGCCCTGCTCAACCTCGGCCACACCTTCGGCCACGCGCTGGAGACCGCCGGCCACTACACCACCCTGCTGCACGGCGAAGGCGTGGCCGTGGGCATGCTGCTCGCGGCACGGCTGTCCGAACGGCTCGGCATGGGCGGCGCCGCCGACACCGCGCGCCTGCAACGCCTGCTGGAAAAGACCGGCCTGCCCGTCGCGATCCCGCCCGGCATGGACGCGCAGCAGCTGCTGGCGCTGATGCGGCTGGACAAGAAGAACACCGCCGGCACGCTGCGGCTGATCCTGTGGCGCGGCATCGGCAAGGCCGAGATCACGAGTGGCGTGGCCGAGGCGGAAGTGCTGGCCGTGCTGCGCGAGGCCATCCCGGATTGAACGATCTGACAGCACGGCTACCTTGATCGACGGCATCGCCGACGCCATTCGTGAATTCCTGCATTTCCTGCCGGCATGGCTGATTTCGGGCTGGATGGCGTCCAGCACGGGACGTTGCGTTGCGCTGATCTGCACTTTGGGACGCTACCCGCGCGGAGCCGCACTGGAACGCGATGGCAACCGCATCGCTCTCGCCGGTTTGGGAGTGCTGCTCTGCGCGCGGTCCGTGATTGCGATCTGCGACAACTGCGCGATGCCATCGACGCGCGTCGCCTGGCCACACGCAGACCGCCAAATGGCGCCCTGCGGACTCGCTAGGAAGCCCCCGGCCTTCTAGAATGGCGCCATCACGCGGCCTCACGCCGTACCGATCACCGACGCCATGCGCCTCTATCTGCAAAACCTGCCCGGCAGCGCCGAGCCGCCACGCTACGTCCAGATCGTGCTGGAGCAGGATCTGCTCGGCGGCTGGACGCTGTACCGCGAGACCGGCCAGCAGGGCGGCAAGGCCACGCTGCGCCGGGAGCAGTTCCTGGAGCGCGACGCGGCGATCGCCGCGTTCGAGAAGGCGCGCGACGCCCAGCTCAAGCGCGGCTATCGCCTGATGTTCGCCCAGGGCCTGGAAGGCCCCTACGGACGATGAAATGCACGCACCGCTGAAGAACGACCGTTTCCTGCGCGCGCTGCGGCGCGAAGCCACCGACACCACGCCGATCTGGGTGATGCGCCAGGCCGGCCGCTACCTGCCCGAGTACCGCGCCACCCGCGAGCGCGCCGGCAGCTTCATGGGCCTGGCGCAGAATCCCGAGTTCGCCTGCGAGGTGACGCTGCAGCCGCTGGATCGCTTCGCGCTCGACGCGGCGATCCTGTTCTCCGACATCCTCACCATCCCCGACGCGATGGGCCTGGGCCTGTCGTTCGCGCACGGCGAAGGTCCGCAGTTCGCGCACCCCGTGCGCAGCGCGGCCGACATCGCCAGGCTCGCCGTGCCCGACATGGACGCCGAGCTTCGTTACGTGATGGACGCGGTAAGGCTGATCCGCCGGGAACTCGCCGGCCGCGTCCCGCTGATCGGCTTCGCCGGCAGCCCCTGGACGCTGGCCTGCTACATGGTGGAAGGCAGCGGCTCGCGCGACTTCGCACGGCTCAAGGCGCTGTGCTGGAGCGAACCCGCGCTCGCCCATCGGCTGCTCGACGTACTGGCGCGCAGCGTGGCGGCCTACCTCGCCGCACAAGCCGCGGCCGGCGCGCAGGTACTGATGGTGTTCGACAGCTGGGGCGGCATGCTCGGCCCCGCGCCGTTCCGCGAATTCTCCCTGCGCTACATGGCGCAGATAGTGACTGCGCTGAAGGCCGACGCGCACGCGCGCGAACTGCCGGTGATCCTGTTCTCCAAGGGCGCCAACGCCAGCCTGGCGGCCATGGCCGACTCCGGTTGCGCCGCGCTGGGCGTGGACTGGACCATCGACCTCGCCGACGCCCGCCGCGCGGTGGCCGGGAAGGTGGCGCTGCAGGGCAACCTCGATCCGGCGATCCTGCGCGCCGGCCCGGAGGTGATACGCCGCGAGGCGCGCGCCGTGCTCGACAGCTACGGCAACCATCCCGGCCACGTGTTCAACCTCGGCCACGGCATCACGCCGGAGGTCGATCCCGAGCACGTGCGCGTGCTGGTGGACGAGGTGCACACTTACGGGCGTGTGTTGCGCGGCGCAACGGCCTGATCGTCAAGCCAGCCGACGACGGAGCATCATCGGAGCCCTCATGAAGACCACGGGTATCGTGTTGTCCGGCTGGCTGGCGTTGGCGGCTTTCGCCGCTTCGGCGCAAACGGATCTCCCCGCCGTGGACGTCACCGCGCCACCGTTCTCGTCGCAGCACGGCGGCTACCTGGTCTCCGGGGACTTCAAGGTCGACCCGCGCATGCCGTCGGTGGTATTTCCCGCACAGGCCCTGGTGAAGGGCGACATCCTCAACATCGAGCCGATGTCACTGCAGGACGACGAATACCTGGTGCTGCAGGAGTGCGCGTCGGCCGACTGCAGCGAGGCCAGCATCGTGCGCTTCTGGACCGCGGGCAACGTCGGCGGCAGCGACGCACGCTACAACCGCGTGCGGATCACGCACGAAAACAAGTATTTCATCTGGCTGAAGCGCCTTCCGGAAATCTCCGGCCAGAGCTGCGGCCAGGGCTGGTTCAAGTTCAGCAACGACACCACCCGGTGCGGCGGTCATTTCACCAGCTTCCGGCAGATCAGCCCGCCTTTGGTGCTGATTCCGGACGGCGACCTGGCCGCCTTCCATCAGGAGGCCCTGCGCAAGGCCATCGCGAGTGGGCCGGTCCGGGTCAGGCGACAGGCGCACGAAGGCTCCACCTACGTGGTGACCTACCAGGGCGGCAGCATCGCGCGCATCCAGCGCATGCATGCCACCCGCTGAGACGGGCAGGGCCGACCACATTAACGGGTTGGCCAGGCCTCCCGCACCAAGAGAGAACCCATGGGACATTTTGACTGGCTGATGCTGCTTGGCTTTCTCCTACCTGGCGCCATCGTCTGCGCGATCCATCGCCATCTCCTCCGGCAGGCACGCTGATGTACATGGGCCACTTTGCCATCGCGCTGGGCGCGCGCCGCCGCCTGCAGTCGCTGCCCATGGCATGGCTGCTGTTCGCCTGCATCGAACCGGACCTGCACGACGCGCTCGGCAACCTGGTTCCGGCGCTGAGCGTCGGACCGGACACGCACACCCTTCCCGGCGCATGTGCTGCCGCCGTCGCGGTCGGCGCCCTCACGGCCGTGTTCTTCCGTCGCACCGGCCTGGCGCTGGGCGCCGGCCTGCTGGTGCTGTCGCACATCGCAGCCGACTACCTCACCAGCCGGCTGCCGCTATGGCGGCACGGCCCCGTGGTCGGCCTGCACCTCTACGCCACGCCTTGGGCGGATTTCCTGCTCGAGGCCTGCACCATCGTCGTCGGCCTGGCCCTGTACGCCGGTTCCTCCGACCTGCGCCATCCCAAGGGCGGCGGCGTCACGGCCATGGCTGCCGTCATGCTGGCTTTCCAGGCGGCGTGGAACTTCGGACTGGGCGGCGGCTGAGCCGGAGCAACCCGCCGGCCGCGCGCACTATGCCTCTCAGCGCAGATGCACCCAATGCACGTGGATGCCGTTGGCGCGGTCGTCGGCGCGAAAGCCTTCGCGCCCGTCCACCACGATGCCCCAGCTTGAGCGCATCGCGCCGGCCTGGACCCGGTCCACGCGCACGTGTTCGCCCTTGGGGATGGCGAAGCGCGTCTCGACCACCATCACCCCTTCGCGCTGGTAGACCAGGGTGGCCGCCCGACCGACGCCGGCACCCCAGCCGATGTGCAGCTCGCAGGCCACCGGCGCATGCACGCCGCGGTTGTCGAGGCTCCAGCTTTCGGACCGGGTGAGCAGGGACTGCAGCTCGGGGTTGCTCCAGTCCACGGTGTTGCCGGATGGCGGTTTGTCGTAGCGGCTCATGTTCATGCTGGATCGTTGGCCAGACACCGGTTTCGCAGGCTGTTCCGTGCACGCAGACGGGCGGGCGCCTTCCCGGTTACTCGCCACCGTACGCGCACAAAGATGAAATTCTTGCAATGCCACGGTCAGGTTGTCGGCAGAAGCAGCCCGTGCTTGAGGCGTGCCCGCCCTGCGGCGTTCAGTCACGCCGCGCTTTTCGCGCCGGAACCGGCATCTGCGGGGCGGCTCAGCCGGGCTGCATGCCCATGCGACCGCGTGGCGCGACGCCGACCAGCCGCGAGCGCAGCCAACGCTCGCACGGCGCCGACAACCAGCGTTCCACCGCCGTCCCCAGGAGCCAGCACAGCGCCAGCCCCGGCAGGTACCACAGCCAGCCGTGCGCCGGATCGCCGCCGACGAAGCGATACAGGCGCACCACCGCGAACACCACGAACATGTGGGTGAGGTAGATCTCGTAGCTCATCCGGCCCCAGGCACGCAGCCAGCCGAGGCCAGGCAGCGGCGACACCGCGCCCGGTGCGGCGCGCCAGCGGCAGCAGAGCAGCAGGCACAGCGCGGACGAGGTGAGCACCAGCATGTAGCCGTCACGCAGCCAGTGCCACAACGCACCGCCATCCAGCAGCACCGCCCCCAGGCCCACGGCGCCGAACCAGCCCAGCAGCAGGACGGTACGCCGCGGCGGCCGCCAAGCCTCGGCGAGCAGCGCGCCGAGCACGCCGGTGGCGATCGCCGCCATGCCCGGCAGGTAGGCCTTCTCCAGCCAGATCTCGTTACCATGCAGCGCCGCCCGCAGCCACGGCAGCGACAGCGCCAGCAATGCCAGCGGCGGCACCAGCAGCGCGCGCCGGCGCAGCAGCAGGCAGGCCAGCGGGAAGCCCAGGTAGAACGCCTCCTCGATCGACAGCGACCACAGTACGTCCCACGAACCGGGCAAATAGCCGGTACGCCCTTCGTACCAGTTGAGATGCAGGCTCAGCGCCGCCAGCAGCGCGCGCGGCAGCGACTGACCGGCTCGATGGATCACGTAGTCCTGTACACCGAGCAGATGCAGTGCGCTCAGCACTGCGAGCAGCGCCAGCAGACACGGCACGATGCGCGCGAAGCGCCGCGCATAGAAAGCCCGCACATCGATGGCCGCCAGGCTGCCCCAGCGGCGCAGCGCATTGCCCGTGATCAGGAAGCCGGAGATCACGAAGAACACATACACCGCCTCGTAGCCGTTCCAGTTGAGCCGGTTCAACAGCCAAGCGGGGAAGACATTCGCCAGCGTGCTCTTCTCCAGCGGCATGCGCAGGCCGAGATGATTGAACACCACCAGCACGATGGCGAGGCCGCGCAAGGCATCGATGCCGGGATTGCGTGACCCCGCATGCCCCGCTTCCATCGCAAGAACCCTCTCGCGCATGCGCCGCCCCTGTCGTGTCGAGCCGCGATGGTGACGGCGCGACGGCTGGCCGGCAAGACGGCCGGGGGAGCGATGCATGGCACGACGCCGCGCGCAGCCTGCGCGGCAGGTCAATCCATCCCGTGCCGGGGCCGCGGCGCATGGCTGTTACGGCTTCGTCCGGCGGCGCTGCGCAG
Source organism: Rhodanobacter sp. sgz306013 (assembly GCF_057031145.1). Lineage (NCBI taxonomy): Bacteria > Pseudomonadati > Pseudomonadota > Gammaproteobacteria > Lysobacterales > Rhodanobacteraceae > Rhodanobacter > Rhodanobacter sp. sgz306013. Next base: position 373,518 of record NZ_JBXCIJ010000004.1, on the reverse strand, counting down.
GGGTCTGCAGCGCGAGGGACGGCCGCTACTCCGCCGCCACGTCCATTCCGGGAAACAACACTTCCATGTAGCCGAACTTGCTGAAGTCGGTGATGCGCGAGGGGTACAGCCGGCCGATCAGGTGATCGCACTCGTGCTGCACCACGCGGGCGTGGAAGCCCTCCGCGCGGCGGTCGATCGGCGCGCCGTGCGGATCGGTGCCCTGGTAGCGGATCAGGCTGTAGCGGTTCACCGCGCCGCGCAGTCCAGGCACGGAAAGACAGCCCTCCCAGCCCTCCTCCATGTCCTGCGACAGCGGGGTGATGACGGGGTTGAGCAGGATGGTCTGCGGCACTTCGGGCGCGTCGGGGTAACGCTCGGAATGCTCGAAGCCGAAGATCACCAGCTGCAGGTCCACGCCGATCTGCGGCGCGGCCAGGCCCACGCCATCGGCGGCGTGCATGGTGTCGAACATGTCGGCGATCAGCGCGTCCAGCTCGGCGCTCCCGATCATCCCGTCCGGCACCGGCGGCGCCACGCGCAGCAGGCGCGGGTCGCCCATCTTCAGGATTTCGCGGATCATCGTTGCCTCGCCCGGGCTGGCCGTGGTTTGCCGACTTTAGAGCAGCCTGCATGACGCTGGCGTGCCGGTGCGTGAATGCGCCATGGCATCGGGCGTCCCGAAATGCCGGGATACCCCAGGCAGGCCACGGGTGGCCCGCCGCGACGCACACGCACGCCAGACCGGCGGAAGCGGCCCGGACACGCACCGGACCCGCCGAACCGGAAAACCGCCAGCAAGGCGGTTTTCCGGATCTCCCATTCGACCAAAGGCTAAGCCGCCCGGCATTGACCCCCACCCCGCCCGGCGAGACCCTTGCATGGACTTCCCGGGAGAGACTCCATGCACAGCGCAACCGTGAAACCCAGCCCGGCGGCGAAGATCCTCTGGGTGGCGATCGCCATCGTCGGCGCCTGGTGCCTCGGCGTGGTGGCCTTGCGCCGCGGCGAGCCGATCAATGCCATCTGGCTGGTCGCCGCATCCTTGTGCGTGTTCGTGATCGGCTACCGTTTCTACGGCAAGTTCGTCGAACACAGCGTACTGCGCATGGATCCTTTGCGCGCGCCACCGTCGGTGTTGCGCAACGACGGCCTGGACTACGTGCCCACCGACAAGTGGGTGGTGTTCGGCCACCACTTCGCCGCCATCGCGGGCGCCGGCCCGCTGGTCGGCCCGGTGCTGGCGGCGCAGATGGGCTACCTGCCCGGCACGTTGTGGATCCTGTTCGGCGTGGTGTTCGCAGGCGCGGTGCAGGACTTCATGATATTGGGCCTCTCACTGCGCCGCGACGGCCGCTCGCTGGGTCACATGCTGCGTGAGGAACTGGGCCCGGCGCCGGGCATCGTGGCGATGTTCGGCGTGCTGGTGCTGATGATGATCGTGCTGGCGGTGCTGGCGCTGGTGGTGGTGAAGGCGCTCACGCACAGCCCCTGGGGCACGTTCACCGTGGCGATGACCATCCCGATCGCGCTGCTGATGGGCGCCTACCTGCGCTGGTTCCGCCCGGGCCGCATCCTCGAGGTGTCGATCATCGGCCTGGTGCTGTTGCTGCTGGCGATCTGGGTGGGCCGGTACGTGGCGGATTCGGCTGCGCTGGCGCCGGTGTTCGACCTCGACGCCAGGGCGCTGGCCTGGTGGCTGATCGGCTACGGCTTCGTCGCTTCGGTGCTGCCGGTGTGGCTGCTGCTGGCGCCGCGCGACTACCTTTCCACCTTCCTCAAGATCGGCACCATCGCGCTGCTGGCGCTGGCGATCTTCCTGGCCGCGCCGATGCTGCAGATGCCGGCGGTGACCAAGTTCATCGACGGCACCGGCCCGGTGTTCCAGGGCAACCTGTTCCCGTTCCTGTTCATCACCATCGCCTGCGGCGCGGTGTCGGGCTGGCATTCGATCATCGCCTCCGGCACCACGCCCAAGCTGCTGGCCAACGAGGGCCAGGCGCGCATGGTCGGCTACGGCGGCATGCTGTGTGAAGCGTTCGTGGCGATCATGGCGATGGTGGCGGCGTCGTCGCTGCATCCGGGCGTGTACTTCGCGATGAACGCACCCGGCGCGATCATCGGCACCACGGTGGAACACGCCGCGCAGACGATCAGCCAGTGGGGCTTCGTGCTGACCCCCGACGACCTGGTGCAGACCGCGAAGAACGTGGGCGAGCAGAGCATCCTCAGCCGCGCCGGCGGCGCGCCCACGCTGGCGGTGGGCATGGCCCAGCTACTGCACAACATCCTGCCGGGCGAAGGCATGATGGCGTTCTGGTACCACTACGCCATCCTGTTCGAGGCGCTGTTCATCCTCACCACGGTGGACGCCGGCACACGTGTCGGCCGCTTCATGATCCAGGAGATCGCCGGCCTCATCCACAAGCCGCTGCAGGCCACCGAGTCCTGGGCCGGCAACCTGCTGGCCACCGCGATCTGCGTGGCGCTGTGGGGCTACTTCCTCTACCAGGGTGCAGTCGACCCGCTGGGCGGCATCAACACGCTGTGGCCACTGTTCGGCATAGCCAACCAGATGCTGGCGGCGATCGCGCTGATGCTGGCCACGGTGGTGGTGGTGAAGCTCAAGCGTGAGCGCTACGTGTGGGTACCGGGCCTTCCCGCGGTCTGGCTGATCGTGTGCACGCTGGCGGCGGGCTGGGAGAAGCTGACGGGCCCGATCAGCTTCACCGCGGCCGCCGACAAGTACGCCGCGGCGCTGGCCAACGGCCAGTTGCTGGCGCCGGCCAAGACCACGGCGGCGATGCAGCAGATCATCACCAACAACCGCGTCGACATGGTGATGACCGGCATCTTCATGGCGCTGGTGGCAGTGATGGTGCTGTTCTGCCTGAACGCCCTGGTGAAGGCATGGAGGACCAACCATCCCACCGCCATCGAGGAACCCTACGTGGCGCTGGGAGACGTGGCCGCGCACTGACACCATGAACCTCAGTACGCAATGGCAGGCATTCCGGAAGCGGGCGGTGCAGACCGCCCGCCTCTGCTGCGGCGTGCCGGACTACGAGGCCTATGTGCAGCACCTGCGCGCGCACCACCCCGAACGCAAGGTGCCCAGCTACGCCGAGTTCTTCCGCGAGCGCCAGGAGGCCCGCTACAAGGGGGGCGGCGGGCGCTGCTGCTGATCCGCCTGCTCCGCCATGGCCGCGCGCTTCCCTCGCCTCCCCGCGGCCTGGGGATTTCTACGGCAGCCCCCATGTCTTTGCGCACTGGCCGTGCCCGCCGCGGCAGCAACAATGGCCCGACCGACCGCCAGAGCGCCCCATGTACGAGATCGAGGACACCGCAGCCGCCCAGGCCGACGCCCGCCCCATGCCGCGGGCATCGTCACACCGCGCCGGCCTGCGCGTGATCGCGACCTACGAGATCATCAAGACCGTGTGCCTGCTGCTGGTGGCCGTGGCAGCATTCCATCTCGACCGCGAACAGAACTTCGAGCACCTGGTGTCTTGGCTGCAGCATCTGTCGCTGTCCGACAGCAACGGCCTGCGCTGGCGGATGGTGTCGATGCTGCAGGACTTCGGCCCTAGCCGCTTCGTGGCGGTGGGCCTGGTGGCCCTGGGCTACGCCGTGCTGTTCGGCATCGAAGGCGTGGGCCTGCTGATGGGCAAGTACTGGGCGGAATGGTTCACCGTGATCGCCACCGCCTCGCTGATCCCGATCGAGCTGTACGAGACCTTGCACCGCTTCGGCTGGCTGAAGCTGGCCGCCCTGGCGGCCAACGTGGCGATCGTGGTGTACCTGGTGCGCGTGGCGCTGCAGACGCGCGAGATGCGCAAGGCGGCACGCCAGCAGACTCACTGAGCGCCGGTGCGTCGCACTGCTGCGGCTGTGGCTGTGCTTCTGGCGCGCACGACGCGCGCCTGCTTTCCGGACCCCTGGGCGGCGGTGCGGCGGGGACGACCAGGCCCCGCAGCGGGCGAGCCCACGGATGGGCTCGCCTTTTCGCGCCGGCAGGATGCCCGCTCGAAAAGCCCGGCCCCGCCTCACGGACTTGCCGGGCAGGACGCCCGGCAAGCGCCAACCGGGATGGCCTTTCTCTTTACGTCGGGCACCCTGCCCTCCGCCCTGCGGGCCGGCTTCGCCGTTCGCCGCCGCTCCTGCGGCGGCAGTGGTTACTTTCTCTTTGGCCACGCAAAGAGAAAGTAACTCGGGCGCCGGCAGGCGCATGAAACCGCTTTGTCGCTGGCGAAGGCGCACAAGCAAAAGCCCCTTACCCCTCTCCTCGCTCCCCAAAGCCGGCGCCCCCCCTGGTGCCTCTCCGCGTGCCGGCAAGCGGGCGAGGAGAACAAAACGTTTCTCCCGGAAGCGGAAGCCGAAGCGGCGGCAGCGGCAGCGGCAGCGGCAGCGGCAGCGGCAAAAGCGTCACACCTCGTGATGCCCCGCCTCCGCCGCCAACGCCGCCGATCGCCGCGGCGCCAGTTCCACCAGGTACATCGCCCCCAGCACCAGCGCGCCGCCGGCGAGCATGCGCCAGCCGAACACGTCGTTGCCGAACGCCACCGCGAACGCGGCGGCGAACACCGGTTCGGTGGTCATCACGATGGCGGCGCGGGTGGCCGGGAGGTGCCCCTGTGCCCAGGTCTGCATCGCCATCGCGCCGGCGCCGGCGATCAAGGCCATGTACAGCACGGCCAGCCATGCGGCGAGGTCCGGCGGCGCCACCGAGCCGCCGCGGGGCAGCGTGGCGACGAGGCAGACCAGCGCGATGGCGACCATCTGCACCGCCGAGAGGCCGAACGCCTCGCCACGGCGCGACCATTGGCCCAGCAGCACGATGTGCAACGCATACAGCAGCGCCGAGGCCAGCGTGAGCCACACGCCCGCGTCCACCGAGACGCCGTTGAGCGACAGCAGTGCCAGGCCGGCGGTGGCCAGTCCCACGGCGATCCACACCACGCCGGGCATGCGCTGGCGCAGCAGCAACGTCGCCAGGATCGGCGTGAACACCACATACATGCCGGTCGCGAAGCCGCTGACGCTTGGCGCGATCAGCTGCAGGCCGCGGGTCTGCAGCAGTTGCCCGATGCCGTAGATCGCACCCAGCACGAGACCGCGCGCGATGCCCGGGCGGCCCAGCCGCCAGACATGGCGCGGGAACAGCGCCAGCATCGCCAGTGCGGCAATGGCGAAGCGCACGGCGAGGAAGTCCGCCACCGGCATGCGCGCCACCACGTCCTTGATCATGAAGAACGTCGAGCCCCACACGGCGGTCATCGCCAGCAGGCCCAGGGTCGGCAGGGTGGTGGTGCGTCCGGTCATGGGGCGGGAAGCCGCTGAAGACGGGTGGGAAGAGAGAGGAGGGCCGCGACGCGGTGGAATGATTTCGCTTGCTCTATTCTCTCATTCCTCTTCACTCGTTCCTCATCCTGCGCAGCAACTGGCCCGGGATCTGCACCAGGAAATGCGTCCAGATGCCCAGCCACACCGTGGCGGCCACCAGCGGCCGGCGCGCCTCCGGATCGAACTTGCGGAACCAGCGCCACATGCCGCGGTGCTTGTGGCGGCTCACGAATACCGGGCGATGCCGGCTGGAGCCACCCTTGCCGTGCAGCACGCGCACGTCGCCGGCCAGCAGCACGCGCCAGCCGGCGTCACGCACTCGGCGGCACAGGTCCAGGTCCTCGCAGTGCAGGAAATAGCCTTCGTCGAAGCCGCCCAGCCGCTCGAACAAGTGGCGCGGCAGCAGCATCAGCGCGCCTGACACCGCCTCGGCCTCGACCAGGTGGTCGGGCATCGCGCCACCGATCTCGACGCGCTCGCCCTTGCCACCGAACAGGCTGGCCAGCGCGCGGTGCAGCAGGGGATCGCGCCGGTACGAGGCCGGGTCGGGCACGCCTTGCGCATCGCAGACCACGGCGCCGAGCAGGCCTACCTGCCGTTCGCGCTCGAACACGGCGAGCAGGCGGTCGAGGCTGGCCTGGTCCAGCAGGCAGTCGGGATTGAGCACCAGCAGGACCTGTCCCGTCGCCTGCGCCGCCGCGCGGTTGGCCGCGGGGCCAAAACCGAGGTTGACGTGGTTCTGCATCAAGTGGAAGCGCGGCTCGTGTTCGTAGGCGCGCGCCAGCGCCTGCGGCACGCCGTCGGTCGAGGCGTTGTCGATCAGCAGCAGCTCCAGCGGCGTGGTGCAGCCCAGCACCCGGCGCACGCAGTCGCGCAAGCCTTGGCCGCTGTCGGCGGATACCACGATCACGCTGAGCGGCAGCGGGGAAGAGGCAAAAAATGAGTTCACAGGAGAAGTATGCGGCAGATGGCGTGAGGCAGGTGCATGGAAAGCGGATCGACGCGGCTCAGTCGTCGTCGTGCCCCAGCACGTGGGCGATGGAAAGTGGCGGCTGCTCCTCGTCGCGACTCAGCCAGGGTTGCCCCTCGTGCCAACCGGCCAGTTGCCAGCCGCGCAGGCGGTGGCGGCGATCGTGGCGGCGGTCCAGCAACAGCACGCCGCGATACTGCGCCACGGGCAGCACCAGCCAGCGCCCATCGGCTTCGAAATCGCAACAGGATTCCACGCCATACAGCCTTCTTCCGTCGGCCAGCAAGACGGCCTCGTCCCGCCAGCGCAGCTCGCCGCCCAGCGGATCGGCGACGCCCTCTTCCAGCGCGCGCCACCGCGGCGGCCGCAGCTCGATGATCGCGGCGGCGGGACCGATCGGCGCCAGCGCCAGCTCGGGCCAGTCGTCCGCAGAAGAAGACGAGGCCTCGCGTCGCCTGGCGCGATCCGGCCGGTCCCGGTCCAGCCAGTTCTCCAGCAGCATCAGCAGCGAGAAACCGGCCAGCGCGGTGAGCAGGGTCAGCAGCCACGCCAGCGCATCGGCACGGAACGCGCGCAGGATCGCCAGCAGCAGGCCCGGCAGGCCCCAGCGCAGCGCGCACCGCAGGAGCGGCTCCTGCGCCTGCAGCGGCCCGTTGCGCCAGAGCAGCGCCGGCGCGCAGGCCAGCAGCAGCGGCAGGTCCAGCCACCAGGGCAACACCGCGAGCAACAGCAACCAGGCAAGCGCCGGCAGCCAGGTCAGCCACCGGCGCCGCGGCGCAAGCGGGCTCAGCCGCACCACACCCGCGCGTTGCGGAACATGCGCAGCCAGGGCGAATCCTCGCCCCAGGCCTCCGGCGCCCAGCTCATCTGCACGCTGCGGAACACGCGTTCCGGATGCGGCATCAGGATGGTCACGCGACCGTCGGCGGCGGTGAAGCCGGTGAGGCCGCCGGGCGAGCCGTTCGGATTGAGCGGGAAATGCTCGGTGGGCTTGCCGCGGTTGTCCACGAAGCGCAGCGCCGCCTGCGCCTTGGAGGGGCTGCAGCTGCCCGGGAAATGCACGCGGCCCTCGCCGTGCGCCACCGCCACCGGGATGCGCGAACCGGCCATGCCCTTGAAGAACAGGCTGGGCGAATCGAGCACTTCCAGCGTGGCCACGCGCGCCTCGTACTGCTCGGAAGCGTTGCGCAGGAACTTCGGCCAGTGCTGCGCGCCGGGGATGATGTCCTTCAGCTGGCTCATCATCTGGCAGCCGTTGCACACGCCCAGCGCGAACTTCGAGGGATCCGCGAAGAACGCGGTGAACTCGGCGCGCAGGTAGTCGTTGTACAGGATCGACGTGGCCCAGCCGCGGCCGGCGCCCAGCACGTCGCCGTAGGAGAAGCCGCCGCAGGCGGCGAAGCCGCGGAAGTCGGCGAGCCTGACGCGGCCGCTGGCCAGGTCGGACATGTGCACGTCCACCGCCTCGAAGCCGGCGCGCGCGAACGCAGCGGCCATCTCCACCTGGCCGTTGACGCCCTGCTCGCGCAGGATCGCCACGCGCGGCCTCGCGCCGCCGGCGATGGCCGCGTGGACCAGCGGCGCGGCGATGTCCTCGGCCGGGTCGAACGTGAGCTTGGGCGACAGGCCGGGATCGGCGTCGTCCAGGCGCCACGCCAGCTCGGCATCGGCGCTAGCCGGATTGTCGCGCAGCTGCTGCATCGCATGGCTGGTCTCGTTCCAGGCGCGATACAACGTGCTCCAGTTCCACTTGAACACGGCCTCGCCGCCGGAATACAGCTTGATTCCCAGCTTTTCCTTGGGCCGGCCGATGCGGTAGCTCATGCCGGCGAGGTCGTGCTTCACCAGCAGCGCCTCGAAGGCCTCGCGGTTCGCCGCCGCCACCTGCACCACCGCACCCAGTTCCTCGTTGAACAGCGCGCGCAACGTGGCCTCGCCCCAGCCGTCCAGATGGATCTCCAGGCCGCAATGGCCGGCGAAGGCCATCTCCAGCAGGGTGACGATGACGCCGCCGTCGGAACGGTCGTGATAGGCCAGCAGGAGGCCGTTGCGGTTCGCCTCCTGCACCAGTTCGAACAGTGCCTTGAGGCGCCTGGCGTCGTCGAGGTCCGGCGGGACGCCGCCGCCGCGGTTGAACACCTGGGTCAGCGCGGACGCACCGAGGCGGTCGCGGCCGGCGCCGAGGTCGAGCAGCCACAGGTCGGTGTTGCCGCGGTCGAGCCTGAGCTGCGGCGTGAGCGTGCGGCGCGCGTCGTCCACGCGGGCGAAGCCGGTGACCACCAGCGACACCGGGGCCACCGTGCGCTGCGGGGTCTCGCCGTCCTTCCACACGGTCTGCATGGAGAGCGAGTCCTTGCCGACCGGGATGGAAATGTCGAGCTCGGGGCACAGCTGCATGCCCACCGCCTTCACTGCGTCGAACAATGCGGCGTCCTCGCCGGGGTGGTTCACCGCCGCCATCCAGTTCGCCGACAGGCGGATCGCACCGAGGTTCTCGATCGGCGCGGCAGCGAGGTTGGTGATCGCCTCGCCTACCGCCAGCCGCGCGGCATCGGCGCTGGAGAGCAACGCGACCGGGGCGCGCTCGGCCATCGCCATCGCCTCGCCGCGGTAGCCGTCGAAATCGGCCAGGGTCACCGCACAGTCGGCCACCGGCACCTGCCACGGGCCGACCATCGGGTCGCGGTGGTTGAGGCCGCCCACGGTGCGGTCGCCGATGTGGATCAGGAAACTCTTGCTGCCCACCGTGGGCAGGCGCAGCACGCGCAGCAGCGCCTCGTCCATGCCGATGCCGGTGAGGTCGGGCACCAGGTCCACGCGCGGCTTGATGCGCTTCGCATCGCGATGCATGCGCGGCGGCTTGCCGAACAGCACGTCCATCGGCAGGTCGATCACCACGAGGTCGCGGCGCGGATCGGTGACGCGCAGCACGCGCTCGGCGGTGGCGGTGCCGACCACGGCGCAGGGACAGCGCTCGCGCGTGCAGTACGCCTCGAACTCGGGCAGGTTCTCCTGCGCGACGGCGAGCACGTAGCGTTCCTGCGACTCGTTGCTCCACACCTGCATCGGTGACAGCGAGGGATCGTCGCAGGGCACCTTGGAGAGGTCGATCTCGCCGCCCACGCCGGCGTCGTTGAGGATTTCCGGGATCGCGTTGGAGAGGCCGCCCGCGCCGACGTCGTGGATGCTGACGATCGGGTTGTGCCCGCCACGCGCCCAGCAGGCGTCGATCACCTGCTGGCAGCGGCGCTCCATCTCGGCGTTGTCGCGCTGCACCGAGGCGAAGTCCAGCTCGGCGCTGGAGGCACCCGAAGCCACCGACGATGCGGCACCGCCGCCCAGGCCGATCAACATCGCCGGGCCGCCCAGCACGATCACCGCATGGCCGGGCTGCACGGCGCGCTTCTGCACGTGGTCGCGGCGGATGTTGGCGAGACCGCCGGCCAGCATGATCGGCTTGTCGTAGCCGCGGCGCAGCCCGACCTCGCCGGTCTCGTGCTCGTAGCTGCGGAAATAGCCGCCCAGGCATGGACGACCGAATTCGTTGTTGAACGCGGCGGCGCCCAGCGGGCCGTCGCGCATGATCTCGAACGCGCTGGCCATGCGCGGGGGCAGCGGGCGCTCCACCTCCCACGGCTGCGGATGGCCGGGGATGCGCAGGTCGGACACCGAGAAACCGGTGAGCCCCGCCTTGGGTTTGGCGCCGCGTCCGGTGGCGCCCTCATCGCGGATCTCGCCGCCGGCGCCGGTGGCCGCACCCGGCCAGGGCGCGATCGCGGTGGGATGGTTGTGCGTCTCCACCTTGATCGCGTAGTCGATCTGTTCCTCGTGCTTGCGCCATACGCCGTTCGCATCGGCGAATAAGCGCTTGCCGGTGCCGCCCTCGATCACTGCCGCATTGTCGTGGTAGGCGGACAGCGTGTGGGCGGGCGATCGCTGGTGGGTATGCTTGATCATCGCGAACAGGCTCTTGTCCTGCTCCTCGCCGTCCACCGTCCAGCTCGCGTTGAACACCTTGTGGCGGCAGTGCTCGGAGTTCGCCTGCGCGAACATGAAGAGTTCGGCATCGGTGGGGTCGCGGCCCAGCTCGGCGTAGCGTTCGGCGAGGTAGTCGATCTCGTCGGTCGCCAGCGCCAGGCCCAGTTCCGCATTGGCCTTGGCCAGCGCGGCACGGGCGTCGCCGCCCAGCGCGACATGCACCAGGTCGCCCGGCTGGCCCGCGAGGAACAGGCCCTGCGCCTCGTCCAGCGAAGCCAGCACCGATTGCGTCATCGCATCGTGCAGCAGGGCCAGCACCGCGGCGTGCGCGGGCGAGTCAGCCGCGGGCATGCCGGCGAGCAGCCAGGCCGTGCCGCGCTCCACCCGGCGCAGGTCGAAGCCGGCGCCGTGCAGGATGTCGGTGGCCTTGCTAGACCACGGCGAGATCGTGCCCAGCCGCGGCACCACCCACAGCGTGGCGGACTGGGGCGCGGCGTCCTTCGCTTCCAGCACTTCCAGCAGGCGCTGGCGCAGCGTACCTTCCGGCGCGGCGGCGGCATCAAGGAAATAGACGAACCAGGCGGCCTGCACGCGGCTGCCGCGATGCAGGGCGTCGAGGCGGGCGTTGAGGCGTTCGAGGCGGAAGGCCGAAAGGGCGTTCTGCCCGTCGAGTGCGATCATGCGGGGAACGGCGCCAAGCAATGGGAACGCCCATTCTAGCCGATGCACCCGGCCGATGCTGCGGTACGGCATGGCCGCTGCCGGCTGCACAGGCGCAGGCTCTTGCGACGCCGCCTCCCTGCCCGGCCGCCCGGGCTCAGCCTTCCTTCTGCAACTCCCGCAGCAACTGGGCCGGCGTGAGGTAGCCCCCCACCATGCGACCGTCGGGGGTGAAGATCGCCGGGGTACCGCTGACGCCCAGCTTCTCGCCAAGCTGGAACTGGGCACGCACCGGATTGGAGCAGGTGGCGGCCTTGGGCTCGTGTCCCGCGAACGCCTCGGTGAGCGCCGCCTTGCGATCGGCGGCGCACCAGGCCGAAACCATGGTCTTGTAGGTCGCCGTGGGATGACCCAGCGGGTTGCTCACGCCTTCGCGCGGCCACGCCAGGTAGTCCACCGCGATGCCTTCCTTGTTGAGTTCGGCGATGTGCTCGTGCAGCACCTTGCAGTATGGGCAGGTGACGTCGGTGAACACGGTGACCCGGTACTTCGGCTTCGCCGGCGCGTATTCGATGCGTGCGGCAGCCGGCACCTTGGCCAGCTCGGCCTTGCGGTAGGCCGCCCAGGCGGCGTCGTTGAGGCTCTTCTTCGCGGCCAGGTCGACCAGATCGCCGTTCAGCAGGTACTTGCCGTCGGTGCTCACGTAGACCAGCTGGCCCGAGGCGATCACCTGGTAGAAGCCCGGCAGCGGCGCGCGGTTCACCACGGCCACCTGCACGCCCGGCGCCAGCCTCGCCAGCGACTGCTGCACCAGTTGCAGCGCGGTGGCATCGACGCCGTTGCCCAGCACCGGGCCAGGTGCCGGCGCGTCGGTCGCCGGGACAGCCGTGGCGGCATTGTCGGCCGCGCATGCGGTCAGGGCGATTCCGCTGACGCACACCGCCAGCAACAGCTTCTTCAACATCTCGCACCTCGATGGCCCGGGGATAGGCCGGCCTGCGATTCTCGCACAGCCGCCGGGGGCGGTTATGAATCCGGAGAGCCTGCTCTCTCAGCCGCGCGGGTGATGCTGCGCGTGCAGGCGCTTGAGCCCTTCCTTGGCCACCAGGGTATAGATCTGCGTGGTACTGAGCGCGCTGTGGCCTAGCAGCATCTGCAGCGCGCGCAGGTCGGCGCCGTGGTTCAGCAGGTGGGTGGCGAAGGAATGCCTGAGCACGTGCGGGGAGATGCGCTTGGCCTGGATGCCGACGGTGAGCGCGTACCGCTTCACCAGGGTCCAGAACATCTGCCGCGTCATGCCTTCGCCGCGCTTGCTGAGGAACAGCGCCGCCGGCTGGCGCCCTTTGGCCAGCACGGGACGCGCCGCGGCGAGATAGCTTTCGATCCAGCCCTGCGCCACCTCGCCCACCGGCACCAGCCGGTCCTTGCCGCCCTTGCCGGTGACGCGCAGCACGCCCTGGCGCGGGTTGAGCGCGGCTAGCGGCAGCTCCACCAGCTCGGACACGCGCAAGCCCGAGGCGTACATCAGTTCCAGCATCGCGCGGTCGCGCAGCCCCAGCGTGCCATCGGTGTCGGGCGCGGCGAGCAGCGCCTCGATCTCGCGCTCCGCCAGTGCCTTGGGCAGGCTGCGCGGCATGCGCGGACGCTCGATCAGCAAGGTGGGATCCTCGAAGCCCGCCTGCTCGCGCGCACGGTACGCGTAGTAGCGGCGGAACGCCGATTGCCGTCGCGCCATCGAGCGTACCGCGGCACGCTGCGCGCCGTGGTAGGCGGAGATATCCTCGCGCCGCGCGTCGCCCAGCGTGCGCCCACGCCCAGCCAGCCAGCGCGCGAGCGCTTCCAGGTCCTGGCGATAGGCTTCCAGGGTGCGCTCGGCGAGACCGTCCTCGGACCACACGCGCTCAAGGAAGGCGTCGATACTCGCGGCATCCGCTTCGGCGATACTGGGCAGGCTTTCTTCCTTCATGCGCACGATGCTGGGCATTGCGCGCGACGAGCGCAAGGCACCAATGAGCACCGAACCCGCACCCTGCCCGTTGTGGCGACGCCTGGTCGCCCTGGTCTACGACCTCCTGATCGTCGTGGCGATCGTGATGGTGGTGGGGCTGGTTTGTCAGCTCGTCACAGGCGGCAAGCTGATCGAAACCGGCACGCACGCCGTGGTCCCGCTCTGGTACCAGCTGCTGCAAGGCGCGGTGGTGGCGGCCTACTTCGTCGCCTCGTGGCGGCGCGGCGGCCAGACCCTGGGCATGCGGCCGTGGCGGATCCGGGTGAGCCGCGACGACGGCGGCACGATCAGCCGGCAACAGGCTGTGATCCGCGTGCTGGTCGCGGCCGCACCGCTCCTGCTGCTGGCGCTGGAGCCCGCGATCGGCCTGCGCGCCACGTTGTGGACCGTGCTCGGCGTCTGGGCACTGTGGTTCGCCATGGCGCTGTTCGATCCCCGCCGCCGCACCTTGCACGACGTCGCCGCGGATACCGAGTTGCGGCGGATCGACTGAGCGTCAGCGCACCTTCCAGTCGGCGACCGCCCAGGTGGTGGGACCGCCGGCCTCGGCGTAGCTGGCCGGCGCCAGCCGCGCGATGCGCCCCGCCGGTCCGGTGGCCGAGGTGGCGGAACCGCGCGGCCAGCGTTCCAGCAGCGACAGCAGGCCGCCAAGCGCACCCAGGCAGGCCCGCTTGGCATGGCGCTTGGCTGCCGGCAGGCCGCTGGCACCGGAGCACAGCTCGTCGACGAATCCGCCCCAGTTCGAAGCGTCGAGCACGTTCTGGCAGATCGAGATCGACGGCGACAGCGCCCGCGCGCCGTGCCACCAGCGCGAGGGCACGAACACCATGTCGCCCGGATGCAGCACGGCGTGGTACTGGGTGGCGCGCTCGTAAAGCGGAAAGCGGCCGAGGTCGACCCGGCGCACGTCGGGGATCGTCGACTGGTTCGGCATGTCCGGCCTCGGGTACAGGAAGGCGGCGTCTTCCGGCGGATACAGGATGAACTCCTTGTCGCCGTGGATCTCGGTGATCGTGGCGTGCGCGTTTTCCAGGTCGTAGTGCAGGAACGGGAAGCGGCCGCCGATGCCGCCGATCAGCAACTTCAGGTAGCCGTCCGGGCGGCGCCACTGCCGGGGCATCAGGGGGCTGGCCAGCCTTCGCGGGAACGCATACGGATTCAACGGTTCCAGGTCTGGCAGCAGCTCCGGCATGTGCGGGCCGATGAACAGGCGATACATGTAGGGGCCGGGCGCGTCCTCGCGGGAGGCCAGCACCGCGTCGATGAAGTGGGCGAACGTCATCTGCTCGCTGGGGCTGACCTGGATGCGCTTCGCGCCGAAACGTTCGCGGAAATATTCCGGTGTCCACCGCTGCCGCGCCGGGCAGTCCTGCAGGGCGTTCTCGACCACCACCGGACGATTGCGCGCGATGTAGTCGCGCACGAAGGCCGGATAAGGCAGCTCCGCGGCGCTCCGACGTTCCAGCGCCACCCGGCGTCGCGCCCCGATTTCCGGACATGCCCGTGCATCGATGCCCACTGCGCCCATGACGATTCGCCCCCTGTGCGAAGCAGCCGCGGGCCACCTGCCGGTGCGCCACGCAACGAAATCCCGACGCCGGAGCGCGACGCTACGCGCGCCGACGGACGGCGTCAACGCGGTCGTGCCCCAGGTGCCGCGCCAGGCGGGCATCGCCGGCGTATGGCGAGTGACGATGCCTGGCGGCCTAGCCCAAGCCATTGATCGCCCTGGCGATCGCGCTTGCGGCGTTGCAACACAAGAAACGGCGAAGGGCGCTAAGATGACTTGTTCTTCGCCAACGCCGGTCGTCCCCAATGCTCTATCAGATCCACGAGTGGCAACGCGCCTTCCTCGGTCCGCTCAGCCACTTCGCCGACGCCGGCGCGCAGATGCTCAACGATGCCAACAATCCGTTCGCCTCCTGGCCGGGCACCCAACGGCTGGCCGCCGGCTACGAGCTGGTCCATCGTCTCGGCAAGGAGTACGAAAAGCCGGCCTTCGGCATCCACCAGGTCGAGGCGCACGGCCACGAGATCGCGGTGATCGAACGCGTGGCGCTGGACACGCCGTTCTGCCAGCTGAAGCGCTTCAAGCGCTTCAGCGACGATCCGTCCACCATCGAGACGATGAAGACCGACCCGGTGGTGCTGGTGGTGGCGCCGCTGTCCGGCCACCACGCCACGCTGCTGCGCGACACCGTGCGCACGCTGCTGCGCGAGCACAAGGTCTACGTCACCGACTGGGTGGATGCGCGCATGGTGCCGGCCGACGCCGGCCCGTTCGGGCTGGACGACTACGTCGCGCTGATCGAGCGGTTCATCCGCCACATCGGCGCCGACAACCTGCACGTGATCTCGGTCTGTCAGCCCACCGTGCCGGTGCTGGCCGCGGTGTCGCTGCTGGCGGCGCGCGGCGAGACCACGCCGCGCAGCCTCACCATGATGGGCGGCCCGATCGACCCGCGACGCAGCCCCACCAGCGTCAACAACCTCGCCACCACCCAGCCGCTGGCCTGGTTCAAGGGCAACGTGATCCACACCGTGCCGCCGAACTACCCCGGCCGCGGCCGCGAGGTGTATCCAGGCTTCCTGCAGCACGCCGGCTTCATCGCGATGAACCCGGGCCGCCACCTGCAGTCGCACTGGGACTTCTACCA
Organism: Rhodanobacter sp. sgz306013; assembly: GCF_057031145.1. Lineage (NCBI taxonomy): Bacteria > Pseudomonadati > Pseudomonadota > Gammaproteobacteria > Lysobacterales > Rhodanobacteraceae > Rhodanobacter > Rhodanobacter sp. sgz306013. The sequence goes on along the minus strand of NZ_JBXCIJ010000004.1, from coordinate 357,923 downwards.
GAACCTGCTGCGCGGCGACCTCGACGACGCCGAATCGCACCGCCGGTTCTACGACGAGTACAACGCCGTGCTCGACCTGCCGGCAGAGTTCTACCTCGACACCATCGCCACCGTGTTCCAGCAGTTCCTGCTGCCGCGCGGGCTGTGGGAAGTGAACGGCGAGCGGGTGACCCCGTCGTCGATCAGGACCAGCGCCCTGCTCACCGTGGAAGGCGAACTGGACGACATCTCGGGGCTCGGCCAGACCCAGGCCGCGCACGACCTGTGCAGCAGCATTCCGGCCACGCGCCGTGCGCACAAGGTGATCGACGGCGCCGGCCATTACGGCATCTTCAGCGGCCGGCGCTGGCGCGAGGTCGTCTACCCGCAGGTGCGGGAGTTCATCCGGCGGTTTGATCGCGCGGAGGGGTGATCGGCGCTGGCGCGCGCCTTGGCCATCGCCTGGGTTGAAGCAGTTTCATGTGCATGCAGCAAGGAACAAGGCGGTTTCGTGCCGCTTCCGCGGCCCGAGCTACTTTCTCTTTGCGTGCTCAAAGAGAAAGTAGCCAAAGAGAAAGAGCACCCCGGTTGGCGCTTGCCGTCCATCCATGGACGGCAAGTGCGTGAGGCGGTGCCGGGCTTTTCGAGCGGGCTCCTGCCCGCGCGAAAAGGCGAGTCCATCCCTGGTCTCGCCCGCTGCGCGGCCTTCTCGTCCCCGCCTCACCGCCGCCCAGGGGCCCCGGAAAAGCGGGCGCGCGTCGTGCGCGCCAGAAACCAAAGCGCGGCAGTCCTGCAGCTCCTCGCTTCGCTTTGCTATGGCGGTGGCTTCTGCGCGCCGGGAGCGCGCTGCTCTACCCGGGGCCCCTATGGCGCGGCGGGTGGGGGGCGGAAAGTCCGCAGGATGGCTCGCAGGGATGCGAGCCAGTTTTTCGCCGGGACAGGAGTCCCGTCGAAAAACCCCGCCACCCACCCGCGCACCCGGAAGGCAGGATGCCTGGAGGGCGCGCCATCGGGGTGCCCCTCTCTTTGGTTACTTTCTCTCGGGCAAGCGAGAGAAAGTGACTCGGGCGCCGATGGGCGCACGAAACTGCTTCTTCATCTGCAAAATGGCCAAGCGGCCAAGAGCCCAAATCCCCCTACATCCCCCACAACGCCCGGTCCAGGTCCGCATCCAGCCCGAACGCCGACAGTGCCACGCGGCCGTTCTTCACCTCCACGCCCTCGGCGCGCAGCCGCCGTACCTGTTCGCGGAAGCCGCGGCTGCCCCTGGGCAGGGCGATCTCGCCGGAGGAACGCAGCACGCGGAACCAGGGCAGTTCCATGCCATCGGGCACTTCGCCCAGCAGCCTGCCGACCAGCCTTGCGCGCCCAGGCAGGCCGGCGCGGGCGGCGATGGCGCCGTAGCTGGCCACGCGACCGGGCGGGATCGCGGCGATGGCGGCGTAGACGCGGGCGTGGCTGTCCAGCATGGTGATGACCTTGCGCGAAGATAACGAGGCCTTGACCCCGGCTTGCGGCGGACGTGTCAGAGTAGCAGGGCCGTCGGCCAGTATCGGGGGGCGTTCCATGCACCACTTCGAAGCCGTGCGTTCCCACGTGGGCAGCCTGCACGGGCTGCGCCAGAACGATCCCTACCTGATCAGCTTCGACCTCAGCCTGCCGCATGGCCGCCACCAGGGCATCTACCTCGCCGAGCTGGAGGACGAAGCGGGGCGCCGCTACCTGCGCATCTCCACCCCGATCGGCCCGCTCGCGGGCTCCGATCCGCAGCGCTGCCTGCGCTTCAACTGGGAACAGCGCTGCGGCTTCCTCGCCGTCACCGACCTGGACGGCGCGCCCTTCCTGCAGCTGTGCGAAAACCGCCCCTATGAGCTGCTCGACGAAGGCGAGTTGCAGCGCGTGATCGTGGAACTGGGCCGGCTGGGCGACCAGCTCGAACAACTGGTCGCCAGCGGCAGCGACGCATTCTAGGCGCCGAGGTTCAGCCCCACAGGCGGGCGATCTCCACGAAGCCCCACGCGATCAGCGCTGTAACCGGCAAGGTGAGGATCCACGCCCACACCATGCGCTCCACCACCGTCCACTTGATGGCGTTGGAGCGCTTGGCCGAGCCCACGCCCATGATCGCCGAGGACACCACGTGGGTGGTGGAAACCGGCAGGCCGAACGCCGAGGCGGTCAGGATCACGATGGCCGAGCTGCCTTCGGCGGCGAAGCCGTTGATCGGGTGCAGCTTCACCATCCTGTGGCCCAGCGTCTTGATGATGCGCCAGCCGCCGCCGGCGGTGCCGCCCGCCATGGTCAGCGCACACACCACCGCCACCCAGGCCGGCACCGCGAAGCCGCTGGCGGCGGACTCATGGATGCGCAGGAAATGCAGCCACGCCGGCAGGTGTTCGAACTGCCCCGCCGCGGTGGCACTGGCCAGCGCCAGCGCGATGATGCCCATGCTCTTCTGCGCGTCGTTCATGCCGTGCGCCAGGCCCATCGCGCTCGCCGAAACGATCTGCGCCTTGCCGAAGAACGCGTTCACGAACGGGGTGCGGCCGAGCAGGCGCAGCCAGCCGCTGCGGCGCGAGAACCACGCCAGCAGCGCATACAGCCCTCCCATCAGCAGGAAGCCGATGACCAGGCCCATGATCGGCGAACCCACCATCGGCACGACCACCTTGGGGATCACGCCCTTGCCCTGCCACCAGTGCGCGCCACCCTGGGCCCAGACCACCGCGTTGAAACGCCCACCGGCGGAGGCGATCGCTGCGCCCACCAGGGCGCCGACCAGGGCATGACTGGAACTGGACGGCATGCCGCGCCACCAGGTGATGAGGTTCCACACGATCGCGGCCAGCAGCGCGCAGATCAGCAGCTGCGGGCCGGCCTCGACCACGCCGGTGTTGACGATGCCGGCGGCGATGGTGGCCGCCACCGCGGTGCCCCACAGCGCGCCGATCAGGTTGGTCACTGCGGCCAGCAGCACCGCCTGACCTGGCGTGAGCACCTTGGTGGCCACCACGGTGGCGATCGAGTTGGCGGTGTCGTGGAAACCGTTGATGTAGGTGAAGACGAGCGCGATCGCCACCACCACCACGACCAGTCCGAGGCTCATGCAGGCAACCTCAGGAGTTTTTCAGCACGATCGAATAGACGATGTTGCCGACGTCGCGGCACTTGTCGATCGCCTTTTCGATCAGCTCGAACAAGTCCTTCGCCAGCATCGCCTTCATCGCGTCGTTGCCCTCGACATAGAGCGTGCGGTACGGCGCCAGCAGCATGCGGTCGCCTTCCGACTCCAGCGTCTGCAGGCGATCCTGCAGTTTCTGCACCGGGTCGATGCGCAGGCCGCGGCGCAGCTCGCCGATCATCTCGGCGACCACCGCGGTGGAACGCTCCAGCACCAGCGCGCGGTGGCCGAAATCCACGCCATCCAGGCGGGCAGAGACGATGTCGTAGCGCTCGGCGAACTTCTCCACCGATTTGGGAATCTTGTACAGCGCCGAGTTCAGCGCCTCGATGTCCTCACGGTCCAGCGCGGTGACGAAGGTGTTCACCAGCTCCCCACTGATCTGCGCGGCCAGCGCCTTCGCACGCGCACGGGCGGCGGCGAAGGCGGCCATCACCGGCGCGTGATCGGCCTGGGTGACCAGCGCGTGCAGCGCCTTGGCGCTCTCCCGCGCCGCCTCGGCGCTTTGTTCCAGCCATCCGTAGAACTTGTCGCCTTTGCCGAAGATCGTCTGCAGTGAAAACATGCCGGCCATGCCTGAGGGTCGAAGGCGGCAATGTTACAGTACCGTTACAACGCATCGCAGCAGGGCGAACGCTGGCGCAACGCCGCACCCCCCGGCGACACCTGCACCCGCCCTCACGGACAGCCTCTTGCGCCACGACCGCCGCCGTCCATCGGCCTCCGCATGGAGCGCCACGCGGCGCTGCCGCTACACTCCGGCCCATGCGTCCCTCTCCGCGATCCCCGCGATGCTGACCGAAATCGCGCTCGTCCTCCTCCTCGCCCTGTGCAACGGCTTTTTCGCGCTGTCCGAGATGGCCCTGGTCGCCTCGCGCAAGAGCCGCCTCAAGCAGATGGCACGCGGCAGCCGGCGCGCCGCGGTGGCGCTGCGGCACGCCGAGAAGCCGGAATACTTCCTCTCCACCGTGCAGGTCGGCATCACCTTGCTGATGCTGGTCACCGGCGCGGTGGCCGGCGACGCCGTGGGCACCCACATCGCCGCCCTGCTGCACGGTGGCCGCGCCGCGTGGCTGGAACCCTACGCGCGGGTGCTCGGCGTGGTGCTGGGCTTCGTGCTGATCTCCTTCATCCAGATCGTGGTGGGCGAACTGGTGCCCAAGCGCCTCGCGCTGTCGGCGCCGGAAAAGCTCTCCAGCATCGTGGCGATCCCGATGCTGCTGCTGTCGCGCGCCACCGCCCCGTTCGTATGGTTGCTCAACGCCGCCAGCAGCCTGCTGCTGCGCCTGATCGGCGTGCGCAGCCGCGGCCATGCCGCCGCCACCGAGGAGGAGATCCGCCTGCTGGTGGCCGAAAGTGCCGAACAGGGCGTGCTGGACGCCGACGAGCACAACATGGTCAACCGCGTGCTGCGACTGGGCGACCGCAGCGTGGACAGCGTGATGACGCCGCGCGTGCGCATCGCCTGGCTGGACATGGCCGCGCCGCGCGAGGAGAACGTGCAGGTGCTGCGGCAGACGCCGTACTCGCGCTATCCGGTCTACCGCGGCGACGAGAGCGAGGTGGTCGGCGTGGTCGAGGTGAAGCGCCTGCTGCAGGCCTTCGCCGACGGCCGCCCGCAACTGTTCGACCATCTTGCGAAACCGCTCTACGTACCCGCCACCGCGCGCGCGCTGGATCTGCTGGAAGAATTCCGCGACGCGGAAACCCCGCTGGCCCTGGTGGTGGACGAATACGGCGACATCGAGGGGCTGGTCACCGTCAACGACCTGCTCGCCGCCGTGGTCGGCGCCAGCCAGCTCGGCCACGGCGATGCCGACACGGACGCGCCCATCGTGCAGCGCGCCGACGGCAGCTGGCTGGTGGACGGCAGCCTGGCCAACGACGACCTGCGCGAACTGCTGCACGTCGACCGCCTGCCCGGCGAGCACGAACACGACTTCCGCACCGCGGCCGGCATGGTGATGGCCGCGCTGGGCCACATCCCGCAGACCGGCGAGGTGTTCGCCTGGCAGGGCATCCGCTTCGAGGTGATCGACCTGGACGGCGCGCGCATCGACAAGCTGCTGGTCAGCCGCGCGCCGCAGCCCGAGAACGCGGACGAGGCGGAGGGGTAGTGCCGACGCGTAAAGCCAAAGCAAAAGCGTGGATTGATGTCTGGAAAGGGCTCCCTGCCCTTTCCAGACTCGCCCGGTCCGGCCTTGGCCGGATCGGGCTCCGTCAATCAGGCTCAGCCTGATTGACGTGCGATCCCTCCGTGGATCGCGTCGATGCTGGCGCGGACCGCGCCAGCATCGCCATGCGCTGCGCGTCGGCAAGGATGCCGTGCAGCACGCGCAGCTCCCGCTGGTCGGGCTGGGCGCGCTGGAACAGCTTGCGCAGCCTTAGCATGATCGTGGTGGGCTCGCGGCCCTTGTGGAAGTCGATGTCGTCCAGCGTCTGCGCGAGGTGCGTGTAGAAGCGCTCCATCTGCGCCGCATCGGCCGGCGGCTCGTCATGTTCCGGCGGCGGCGCGGGCAGCTCGTCGCCCAGCAGCGCCAGGCGCATTTCATAGGCCATCACCTGCACCGCCTGCGACAGGTTCAGCGAACTGAAATCGTCCACGCTTGGGATGCGCACCATCGCATGGCACAGCCCCAGCTCCTCGTTCTCCAGCCCGGTGCGCTCGTTGCCGAACACCAGCGCCACCTGCCCGCCGCGTGCAGCCGCGGCCAGCGCCTGCAGGGCGCCTTCGCGCGGCGTCAGCTCGGGCAGGTTCACCCCGCGCCGACGCGCCGACAGGCCGATCGCATAGGTGCAGCCGGCGAGACCATCCACCAGCCCCGCGTGTACGCCCGCGCCTTCCAGCACGTCGTCCGCACCCGCCGCCAGTGCGTTCGCCTCGCGGTCAGGAAACTGGTGCGGTGCCACCAGTTCCATCCGCGTGAAGCCCATCGTGCGGATCGCCCGCGCCGCACTGCCGATGTTGCCCGGATGCGAGGTGCGCACGAGCACGAAACGGAAAAGGGTGGCCAGTTCGGGGGGATTCATGGGCGGAGCCGACAGCGCAAAGACCGCCTAGGATAACGGCAACGCCCGGCGGGCATGAGCCGCCTTCTGCTAGAATCGCCGGCCGCAACCCCGCTCTTTTGCCAAGCCGAAGCCATGACCCGACCCGCCATCACCATCGCGGTGCGCGCCGCGCGCGCCGCCGGCAACGTCATCCTGCGCTACATGAACCGCATCGACGGACTCACCGTCGTCGAGAAGCAGCGCATGGACTTTGCCTCCGAGGTCGACAAGCTGGCCGAGGCCGAGATCGTCAAGGAGTTGCGCCGCGCCTACCCCGACCACGGCATCCTCGCCGAAGAGGGTGGCGCGATCGGCAAGAAGAACCCGCTCACCTGGGTGATCGACCCGCTGGACGGTACCCACAACTACCTGCGCGGCATCCCGCACTTCTCCGTCTCCATCGCCTTGCTGGACAAGGGCGTGCCGGTCTACGGGGTGGTGTTCGATCCGCTGCGCGGCGAGCTGTTCACCGCCAGCAAGGGCGACGGCGCCTATCTGGACAAGGGCACCGGCCCCAGCCGCATCCGCGTCGGCAAGCGCGAGAACCTCGGCGGCGCGATGATCGCCACCGGCTTCCCCTTCCGCCAGCGCGCGCACCTGGACACCCAGCTCGCGATGACCCGCGCGTTGCTCGGCCAGGCCGAGGACATCCGCCGCTCCGGCTCCGCCGCGCTCGACCTCGCCTACACCGCCGCCGGCCGCTACGACGGCTACTTCGAGATCGGGCTGAAACCCTGGGACATGGCCGCCGGCGCGCTGCTGGTGCACGAGGCGGGTGGCCGCTACGGCGACTTCGCCGGCCGCGACGGCATCCCCGAAAGCGGCAACATCATCGCCGGCAACCTCAACGTCGCCAAGGCGATGACCGATGCGATCGGTGCGCAGGCCACGCCGGAGCTGCTGAAGGCCTGAGCCAGCCGGTGGCGCGACACTAGCGTGCCGCCACCCTGTCTCCTCGCGACACCGCCAGGGCGGCACCCGAATACGCCGGATCGTGCGTGACCTCGGCATATGCAAAAGCCGGCGGCCGGTAATCGGCCGCTTCGGTCTCCGTGGCGAATTCGATCTCGAAGATCGCCAGCGCCGATACGCCGCCGTAGATGTCCAGGGCACCGCCGGCGATGGTGTAGCGGCGTTTGCGCACACGCTGGCCCTGCAGGCAGGAGAGCACCAAGTACTCCGCCTCGGTCATGTACAGGTTGGTGATCGCCTGCGAGCCCCCCGTACCGCCGTATTTCTTGCAGAACTTGAAGACGATTCCGCCTGCAGGGTCCTCCATCCGGCGCAGCCGCAGACGTGTGCCGTCGAGGTAGGTGTCTTCGATGACGCGACAAGGCAGGCCGTCGAGCGCGCCCGCCGCAGGCAGATCGACCAGCCAACGGCGCTCGATCTCGACCCGCGCGTATTTGGGCGTGCTGCGGTTCATCGGCAGCCCGGACGCGGACGACGAACAGCCTCAGCGACGGAGCGGCTCATGGCGCGGACGATCCCATCTCGCGCAACATGCCGCGCAGGAACGGGATCGTCACCCGCCGCTGCGCCGCCAATGAAGCCTGATCCAGCCGGTCGAGCAGGTCCAGCAGCGCGCCGAGATCGCGGGTGTGCCGGGCGAACAGCCAGTCCAGCACGCCCTCGTCCAGCTCGATGCCGCGCAGGCCGGCCTGGGCCTTGAGCACCTCGCGGCGTTCGGCATCGTCCAGCGGCTTCAGCGCGAACTGGGTACAGGCGCCGAGGCGTGAGCGCAGGTCGGGCAGGCCGAGTCCGAGCTGCGCGGGCACGGCTTCGGCGGCGAACAGCAGCGCCGCACCTTCGGCCTTCGCCCGGTTGTAGAGGTCGAACAGCGCATGCTCGGCCTCGCGTTCGCCGGCGATGGCGCCAAGGTCGTCCAGCGCCAGCAGCGCGGCGCCGGCGACGCCACGGATCGCGGCGGCACGGTCGGCGATGCGCGCCAGGGGCAGGTACTGCACGGAACGACCGGCTTCCCCGGCGGCCTGGCAGGCGGCCATCAGCAGGTGGCTCTTGCCGCTGCCTGCAGGGCCGTGAAGGTACAGCCACGGCGCCCCGGGTTCGCGCGCAAGCTGTTCGGCGGCCGCCAGCGCGGCGGCGTTGGCGCCGGCATGGAAATGTTCAAAGCGCTGACGGCGCGGCCAGCGCAGCGCGAGCGGCAGTTGCGGGATCATGGCTGGGCGGGCGGCTCGTGCGACGGTGGCTCGATCACCGTGGTGGTTTCCACCGTGCCGGAAGCCGTGCTCACCGCGACGTCCACCTCGTGAATGGCGGGGTCGGCCTCGCCCTCCTCCGTGTACAGCTCACTCTGGCGGTAGCGCTCCATCAGGTAGCGCAGCAGCACCATCACCACCGAGGCGGCAGGCAACGCCAGCAGCACGCCGATGAAGCCGAACAGCTCGCCGCCGGCCAGCACGGCGAAGATCACTGCCACCGGGTGCAGGCCGATCTTCTCGCCCACCAGCTTGGGCACCAGCACGTAGCCTTCCAGCAGCTGGCCCACCACGAACACGGCGCAGACGACCAGCACGTGCTTCCAATCGCCGTACTGCACCAGGGCGGCGATGATCGCGGCGCCGAAGCCCGTGATGAAGCCGAGGTAGGGCACGAAGCTGAGCAGGCCCGCGACCATGCCGATCAGCGCGCCCACCGACAGCCCGGCGACCAGCGACAACGTGCCGCCGTAATACACGCCCAGCGCCAGCATCACCAGCAGCTGGCCGCGCACGAACGCGCCGAGCACGGCGTCGGACTCGCGCGCGAGGTGGGCGATGGTGGGCTGGATCGAGCGCGGCAGCAGGCGGTCGATCGCCGCCACCAGCCGGTCCCAGTCGCGCAGCAGGTAGAACGCCACCACCGGGATCAGCACCAGGTTGGTGAGCCACAGCACGAGGCCGAGGCCGGAACGCGAGACCTTGCCCAGCACCTGGCCGGCGATGCCGCCCACCGAGCCGATGTGCTCCTTGATCGCCGCGATCAGCTGGTCGCTGTCGAACGTGCGCGGATCGAGGTGCAGCTTCGCCTGCATCCACGGCCACGCGGTGTGCTCGGCCCAGTCCACGTAGCGCGGCACGTTCTGGATCAGGTTCTCGATCTGGCGCGAGATCAACGGGATCAGCAACAGCAGGGCGCCACCCAGCGCCAGCAGCAGCACCAGGAACACGATGCTCACCGCCAGGGTGCGGCCCAGCCCCAGGCGCTCCAGCCGGTCCGCCAGCGGATCGCCGAGGTAGGCCAGCATCGCCGCCACCACGAACGGCATCAGCATGGGCGACAGCCGCCACAGCAGGAAGCCGACGACCGCGAGGATCGCCAGCATCTGCCAGCGGCGCTGGTTCTCGTGGGTCAGCATGCCGTTATTTCCACCATGTCCATACCGGGATGTGCGGTCTTTCGCCAGGGACACGCATCAGTGCAGCCAACGCAGGCTGGCGTCGGTGCCGGGATGCGCGGTGGCGCGGATCAGCCGTCCGCTGGCGGCGAGGTTCGCGGCCAGGGCGTCGGCCGGCATCGCCGATTTGAGCCCGATCAGCATGCCGTCGTTCTCCGCGCCCAGCGTGACGACGCTGTCACCGCGCACCGAGGGATCGGCGCGCAGCACGTTGAGCAGGCTGGCGTAGTCCATCGCGCTGTCCAGCCCGCTCACCCACAGCTTTTCGTCGATCACCGTCGCACCGATCACGTTGAGCTGCTTGCCGATGCGGTCGACGGTGCCGTTGCCGGCGTCGGCCAGCAGTGCATCCTCGCTGGCGGCCTTGTCCGTCCAGCGCTGCGCCTTGCCGCCGGAGACCAGGGTCCAGTCGGCGCTGCCGTCGTGCAGGCTGCCCAGCAGCACCAGGCCGGTGTGGTACTGCTGGTTGATCGCCGCCAGCGTGGCCGGATCGGCGGCGTCCACCCGGGCCGGATCGGGGGCGTTGGCGGGATCGGCATAGGCCACGCCGTAGCCGCGCGCGGCGGCGGCCTTGGCGAGGCTGGCCAGCGCATCCTTGTCCAGCAGCTGGCCGTCGCTGCCGCGCACCAGCAGCAGCACCGGCGGCTTGGCGCCCACGCTGCCCACCACGCCCAGCGTGGAGACCAGGTGGCGCACCGCGCCGGGCTCGAAATCCACAGTGAGGCTCATGCCGGTGGCGGCGCGCGCGTACTGGAAGCGGCGCACCAGCGCGGCGGCGTTCTTCAGCGCATCGTCGTAGCCCGCCTTGCTGCGCAGGTCCTGGCCGCCGGCTACCCGCACCAGCACCTGGCTGAGCGCAGTGGCGAAGGCATCGCTGCGCTGGGTGTCGCTGGTGTCGGGCACCGGCACCGTCACCGAATACGGCGAGACACCCTGTGCGTGCAAAGGAGGCAACGCGGCGAAGCCCAGCAGCAGGGCGAGGGTGAACAGGCGGAGCAGACGCATCGGGGGCAGGCGCATCGGCGGGATACTGGTCGGGGGAATAGCCCGGAAGTCTGCCCAATCGCCCTCCCGGCGTCCATGCCGCAGGCCGCGGAGCCGGCCATGCGACCGCGCCGGCGGCAGCCCGCATGCGCTAGAATTGCCCGTTTCCCACCGCCGGTTTCCGCCATGTCCGACGCCCTCACCTATCGCGCCGCCGGGGTCGATATCGACGCCGGCAATGCCCTGGTCGAACGCATCAAGCCGCTGGTCAAGCGCACCAGCCGCCCGGAGGTGATGGGCGGCCTGGGCGGCTTCGGCGGCCTGTTCAACCTGGGCGGCAAGTACCGGGAGCCGGTGCTGGTCTCCGGCACCGACGGCGTGGGCACCAAGCTCAAGCTGGCCCAGCAGCTCGGTCGCCACGACACCATCGGCATCGACCTGGTCGGCATGTGCGTGAACGACGTGCTGGTGCAGGGCGCCGAGCCGCTGTTCTTCCTCGACTACTTCGCCACCGGCAAGCTGGACGTGGACACCGCCGCGGCGGTGGTCGGCGGCATCGCCCGGGGCTGCGAGCTGGCCGGCTGCGCGCTGATCGGCGGCGAGACCGCCGAGATGCCCGACATGTACCCGCCGGGCGAATACGACCTCGCCGGCTTTACCGTGGGCGCGGTGGAGAAGTCGCAGCTGCTCTCCGGCGACGGCATCGTGGCCGGCGACCTGGTGCTGGGCGTGGCCTCCAGCGGCCCGCACTCCAACGGCTATTCGCTGGTCCGCAAGATCCTCGAACGCGCCGGCAGCCCGCTGGACCTCGACCTCGGCGGCGTGAAGCTGGTCGATGCGCTGATGGCGCCGACCACCATCTACGTCAAGCCGATGCTGGATCTCCTGGCCAAACAGGGCGAGGCAGTGCATGGCATGGCCCACATCACGGGCGGCGGCCTCAAGGAGAACATCATCCGCGTGGTGCCCGACGGCCTCGGCCTCGCGCTGGACGCCGCCACGCTCACCCTGCCGGCGGTGTTCGACTGGCTGCAGCGCGAGGGCAAGGTCGCCCGCGAGGAAATGTGGCGCACCTTCAACTGCGGCGTGGGCTTCACCGTGATCCTGCCTCGTGATGCAGTGCCCGCCGCCTCGGCCTTGCTGGCGAAGCATGGCCTCGCCAGCCGCGTGATCGGCGAAGTGGTGAAGGCGGCGGGCGACGAGCGCGTCCACATCGGCTGACCCTTCCGTGACGCAGGCCCCGTTGAAAGTCGCCGTGCTCGCCTCCGGCCGCGGCAGCAATCTCGCCGCGCTGATCGCCGCGCGCGACGCCGGCACGTTGCCGGTGGAGTTCGTGCTGGTGGCCAGCGACAAGGCCTCCGCCGGTGCGCTGCGGCTGGCCGAGGATGCGGGCATACCCACGCTGGCGCTGAACCCGAAGAGCTATCCCGACCGCCCGACGTTCGACCGCGAGCTGTTCGCGCGCATCACCGCCAGCGGCGCCGAACTGCTGGTGCTGGCTGGCTTCATGCGGGTGATCGACGGCGCCGCGCTGGCGCCGTGGGCCGGGCGCGTGCTCAATATCCACCCCTCGTTGTTGCCCAAATACCGCGGCCTGCATACGCACCGCCGCGCGCTGGAAGCGGGCGACACCGAGCACGGCGCCAGCGTGCACTTCGTCACCGCCGAGCTGGACGGCGGCCCGCTGGTCGCCCAGGCGCGGCTGGCCATCGCGGCCGACGACGACGAGGAAACCCTGGCCCGGCGCCTGTTGCCGCTGGAGCACCGCCTGCTGCCGGCGGTGGTGGCCCTGCTCGCGGCGCGCCGCCTCGCGCTGGGCGAGGCCGGCGTGCTGCTGGACGGCCAGCCGCTGCGTGCGCCGCTGCAACTGGGCCAACACGGCCTGCAGTGACACGCGGTTCAGTCGGCCGCCGGCAGACTCGCCCTCCATGAACCCGCGCACCCTGCTCGCCACTGCCCTCGCCCTGCTGCCATTCACCGGCATCGCCGCCGCAGCCGCGGTACCCAAGCCCTTCACCGCGCGCTACGCGGTCAGCCAGGATGGCCAGCCGATGGGCGAGGCCACCGTGACCCTGCGCCCCGGCCCGGACGGCAGCTGGATCCTGCGCAAGGACACCAAGGGCACTGCCGGCCTCGCCGCCCTGCTCGGCGCCAGCACGCAGGAGGCCTCGCGCTTCCGCTGGCAGGGTGCCGTGCCCGAGGCGATCAGCTACGACTATCGCCTCGCCGCCGCCGGCAAGGACAAGCGGCGCCACCTGCAGGTGAACTGGACAAAGCGTCAGGTGAGCGTGCAGGACGGCAAGCATGCCTCCAGCTATCCGGCCCAGCCCGGCATGGTCGAGCGCAACACCGTGCCACTGGCGGTCGGGCTCGCGCTGGGTGAAGGCAAGCGGCAGCTCAGCCTGCCCGTGGGCGTGCGCCAAGCGGTGGAGGTGGAGAGCTTCAAGGTCGCGGGCAACGAGACCGTCCAGGTACCGGCCGGCAGCTTCAAGGCCGAGCGGGTGGAGCGCAGCGATGCGGCCAGGGAATTCAGCGCCTGGTACGTGCCCGGCCGTTACCCATTGCCGGTGAAGCTGGCGCAAAGCGACGGCGGCAGCCTGGTGCTGGAGCTGGTGAGCTATTCGTCGCCATAGGGCGGCCGGCAAGCCGACGTCAGGTTGCGCCGAGCTTCTTTTCCCGCGCCATCTGCCTGTCGAGGTTCACCAACAGCCAGCGACGGGCGCGCGGCTGCTCAAGCACGACATCCAGCACCCAGGACGCCAATGCAACTGCACAGCCGATGGCGGCCCAATGGACCGGGCCGCTGCCGTAGCCGAACCGGTTGGCGGCTGTGCCCGCGGCGAAAATGGCACCGGCAAACACGCCCAGCCTGATCGCCAGGTCGCGACCGCTGCGGCTCTCCCCGACGGCTTCCCGCCACCATTTGCGGCGATCTTCCGGCGCCAGGGCGCGTAGCTCGGGGATACTCTCGACCCGCCAGTAGTACGCCATCGCTCTGCCCTCCCTTGCGCAAAGCCCTTCAGCCTACTCCGACGCCGGGCGCGAACGTGCTCAGTTGGGCAAGCGGCGGATCCGCGCGCCGAGCGTGCCGAGCTTTTCCTCGATGTTCTCGTAGCCGCGGTCGATGTGGTAGACGCGGTCGACCACCGTGTCGCCCTGCGCCACCAGGCCGGCCAGCACCAGGCAGGCAGAGGCGCGCAGGTCGGTGGCCATGATCGGGGCACCGCTCATGTGCTGGACACCCTTGATCACCGCGGTGTTGCCCTCGAGCTGGATGTCGGCGCCGAGGCGCTGCAACTCGTGCGCATGCATGAAGCGGTTCTCGAACACCGTCTCGGTGATCACGCCGGTGCCTTCGGCCACGCAGTTGAGCGCGGTGAACTGCGCCTGCATGTCGGTGGGGAATGCGGGGTAAGGCGCGGTGGTGATGTTGACTGCCTTCGGCCGCCGGCCGCCCATGTCGAGTTCGATCCAGTCCTCGCCGCTGGAGATCTGCGCGCCGGCATCCTCCAGCTTGGCCAGCACCGCGTCCAGCGTGCTGGCGCGGGCGCCGCGGGCGCGCACCTTGCCGCCTGTCATCGCTGCGCCCACCAGGAAGGTGCCAGTCTCGATGCGGTCGGGCAGCACCTTGTAGTCGGTGCCATGGAGGCGGTCCACGCCGTGGATCACCAGGGTCGAGCTGCCCACGCCTTCGATCTGCGCGCCCATCGACATCAGGCAATGCGCGAGATCGACCACCTCGGGCTCCTGCGCGGCGTTCTCGATCACCGTGGTGCCCTCGGCGAGCGTGGCCGCCATCAGGATGTTCTCGGTGCCGGTGACGGTGACCATGTCCATCACGATGCGCGCGCCCTTGAGCCGCTTGGCGCGCGCCTTGATGTAGCCGTTCTCCACGCTGATCTCGGCGCCCAGCGCCTGCAGGCCGCGGATGTGCTGGTCGACCGGGCGCGAGCCGATCGCGCAGCCGCCCGGCAGCGACACCTCGGCCTGGCCGAAGCGCGCCACCAGCGGGCCCAGCACGAGGATCGAGGCGCGCATGGTGCGCACCAGGTCGTAGGGCGCGATGCAGGTGCTGGTGGTGCGCGGATCGACGTGGATCTTCATGCGGTCGTCGAGCACCAGCTGCACGCCCATCTGGCCGAGCAGCTCTATGAAGGTGGTGACGTCATGCAGGTGCGGCACGTTGCCGATGCTCACCGGCGCGTCGGCCAGCAAGCAGGCGGCGAGAATCGGCAGCACGGCGTTCTTGGCGCCGGAAATGCCCACCTCGCCCTGGAGCGGCACGCCGCCGTTGATCAGGATTTTGGCCATGGGTGTTCCTAAACTTGTGCGCTCCGCCGTTGGGCGCGAGAAAAAGACGGCATGGATGCCGGAAATGTCATGACATCACTGCCGGCGCGCCGCGGCCTCATCGGGGGTCAGCGTCTTCAGCGCCAGCGCGTGGATCGCACCGCCCATCAGTTCGCCCAGCGTGGCGTACACCAGCCGATGCCGCGCCAGCGGCAGCTTGCCGGCGAACGCGGCGCTCACCACGGTGGCCTCGAAATGCACGCCGTCGTCGCCGCTGACCTCGACCCGCGCCCCGGGCAGGCCGGTTTCGATCAGGGTCTGGATGCGTGCTGGGTCCATCGGGCTTCCACGGGCAGGGGCGGCGACGCGGCCGATATCGGTATCGCGTCGATCTGACGTTAAAATGCGAATATGCCATGGTAATGGAAATCCCCTGTCGCAGAAACGACAGTGCTTCCGCCCGGCCGCCAGCACCCCGCCACGGGCCTCCCATCGTCCCGCATCGAGCCGACATGAACCCACGCCCCGCCCCGCACGCCGCCATCGAACCCGCGCCCGAGGCCATCGTGCGCAGCGCCCGCGCGGTGATCGCCACCGAGGCGGCCGCCATCGCCGAGCTGGAGCCGCGCATCGGCGCCGCATTCGTGGAAGCGTGCCGGCTAATCCTGGCCTGCCGCGGCCGCGTGGTGGTCACCGGCATGGGCAAGTCCGGCCACGTCGGCCGCAAGATCGCCGCCACCCTGGCCTCCACCGGCACCCCGGCGTTCTTCGTGCACCCGGGCGAGGCCAGCCACGGCGACCTCGGCATGATCCAGCCCGACGACGTGGTGCTGGCGCTGTCCTATTCCGGCGAGACCGACGAACTGCTGCTGATCCTGCAGCCGATCAAGCGCCAGGGCATCCCGCTGATCGCGATCACCGGCAAGCCCGGCTCCTCGCTGGCCGGCCAGGCCGATGTGCACCTGGACGGCAGCATCAGCACCGAGGCCTGCCCGCTGGGCCTGGCGCCCACCACCAGCACCACCGCCGCGCTAGTGCTGGGCGACGCGCTGGCGATCGCGTTGCTGGAGGCGCGCGGCTTCACTGCGGACGACTTCGCCCGCTCGCACCCCGCCGGCAGCCTCGGCCGCCGCCTGCTGCTGCGGATCAGCGACGTGATGCACGCGGGCGACGACGTGCCGCGCGTACCGCCCGAGGCCAGCCTCACCGCCGCGCTGGTGGAGATGACCCGCAAGCACCTGGGCATGACCGCGGTGGTGGATGCCGACGATCGCCTGCTCGGCGTATTCACCGACGGCGACCTGCGCCGGGCACTGGACGACGAGGACGTGAACCTGCGCAACGCCACCGTGGCCGCGCTGATGACCCGCGGCCCCAAGACCATCGGCCCCGACAAGCTCGCCTCCGAGGCGGCCCAGCTGATGGAGAAGCACCAGATCCACGCCTTGCTGGTGGTCGACGCCGAACGCCGCGTGATCGGCGCACTGAACATTCATGATCTGCTCCGGGCGCGTGTTGTCTGATTCGCCTGCCGATTCGCCTTGGCGAATCGGCGAGTCGGGCAAGGCCGCTCTTCGACGCTCTTCGCGACAAACACCAAACTGATGCCCTACCTCTCCCACATCCCGCCCGATGTCCTCAGCCGCGCCGCCAACATCCGCGTGGCCGCGTTCGACGTGGACGGCACGCTGACCGACGGCCGCCTCTGGTACGGCGAGGACGGCCGCGAAACCAAGGTGTTCCACGTGCACGATGGCCTGGGCCTCAAGCGGCTGCAGGCCAACGGCGTGCACGTGGCGCTGATCACCGCACGGATCAGCCATCCGGTGGCGCTGCGCGCCGAGGAGCTGGAGATCGCCCATGTCTACCAGGGCCAGGGCGACAAGCGCGCCTGCCTCGAGGCCCTGCTGGAAGCGCTGAACCTCGCACCCGAACAGGCCGCCTTCGTCGGCGACGACCTGCCCGACCTGCCGCCCATGGGCATCGCCGGCCTCGCCGTGGCGGTGGCCAACGCCCACCCCTGGGTGGCCGAGGCCGCGCACTGGCAGACCCGCCAGCCCGGCGGCATGGGCGCGGCGCGCGAAGTCTGCGACCTGCTCCTGCACGCGCAGGGCAAGAGCACCGCCGAGCGGGAGCGCTGGCGGTGATCCTGCGCCTGCGCCGCTGGCTGCGCGACCGCAAACTGGCCAGCACGATCGTGCTGGTCGGGCTGGCCGCCGGCCTCGCCCAGCTGCTGCTGTGGTGGATGGGGCCGGCGCCGAAGCCGAACGATTTCGTGGGGCCGCCCCGCTCGGGCTACACGCTCACCAACTTCAGGCTCTGGTCCTACAACCCCGAAGGCCAGCTCGCCTTCCGCATGCAGGCGCCGCGCCTGGAGCGCCGCGAGGGCGACGATTCGCTGTACATCAACTCGCCCGTGTTCGACCTCTCGTCCAGGAAGCCCGGCGTGCCGGACTGGCACGGCCAGTCGCTATACGGCTGGGTGGACAAGAGCGGCGGCCTGATCAAGCTACAGGGCCCGGTGACCATGCACCGTCCCGCCTGGGCCGATACCGCGGCGACGGACCTAGTCTCTTCGGACGTCACCGTGTGGCCGAAGGAGAATCGCATGGAGACCGCCGCGCCGGCGCAGATGACGCAGGGCGACAGTAGAATGGACGGGGTCGGCATGCGTGCCAACCTCAACGACAATCACCTGGAGTTGCTCGACAATGTCCATGCCACGTTCCCGCCGCGCAAGCGCAAGTCGTAAGTTCGTCGCCGGCCTGCTCACCGTGGCGGCGCTGGCGCTGCTGCCCGCGCTGGCCCTGGCGAAGAAGTCCGACCGCCAGCAGCCGATGAACGTCGAGCACGCGGACTCGTTCGACGGCACGTATGCCCCCAACAGCACGGTCAAGCTGCACGGCCACGTGGTGATCACCCAGGGCACCATGAAGATCACCGGCGACCTGGCCACGGTGCATTTCGACGCCGACCAGAACGTCGACCACGTGCAGGTCACCGGCGCGCCCGCGCACATCCAGGAGCTGGACGACAGCGGCAACCTGATGACCGGCGACGCCGCCCGGCTCGACTACGACAACATCAACGGCATCGCCGTGCTCACCGGCAATGCCGTGGTCAAGCAGCAGGGCCGCGGCGAGGCGCACGGCGACAAGCTCACCTACAACACCCAGACCAGCGAAATGACCGGCAGCAGCAGCGGCGACAACGCCGTGCACATGACCTTCCTGCCCAAGCCCAAGCAGGGCCAGCAGGCGTCTCCCGCTCCCGCCCACAGCGCACCGGCGGGCGGCAAGTAAGCATGCTGTCAGCCGAAGGTCTGCAGAAGAGTTTCAAGTCGCGGCAGGTAGTGCGCGACTTCGGCTTCTCCATCCGCGAAGGTGAGGTGGTGGGGCTGCTCGGGCCCAACGGCGCCGGCAAGACCACCTGCTTCTACATGGTGGTGGGCCTGATCGAGGCCGACGCCGGCACGATCAAGCTCGACAAGCAGGAGATCACCGGCCTGCCGATGCACCTGCGCGCGCGCCTGGGCATCGGCTACCTGCCGCAGGAAGCCTCGGTGTTCCGCCGGCTCAGCGTGGCGGACAACATCATGGCCGTGCTGGAGCTGCGCGAAGGCCTCACGCCCCAGCAACGCGACAGCGAGCTGGAAAGCCTGCTGGACGAGCTGAAGATCGCCCACATCGCCGGCCAGAAGGGCATCAGCCTGTCCGGCGGCGAGCGCCGCCGCGTGGAGATCGCCCGCGCGCTGGCCGCGAACCCGCGCTACATGCTGCTCGACGAGCCGTTCGCCGGCGTCGACCCGATCTCGGTGGGCGAGATCCAGCGCATCGTGCGCCATCTCAAGGAACGCGGGATCGGCGTGCTGATCACCGACCACAACGTGCGCGAAACCCTGGGCATCTGCGACCGCGCCTACATCCTCAACGAGGGCGAAGTGCTGTCGCGCGGCACGCCCGCCCACATCCTCGCCGACGAAAAGGTGCGCGAGGTCTACCTGGGCCGCGAATTCCGCCTGTGACGGGGTATTCATCCCGGCGCGCGACTATGGCCGCCCCCGCCGGCTGCGGGTAGGATGGGCTCCAGTCCACCCCCCCGGCCGGCATGAAACCCGCACTCCAGTTCCGCCTCCACCAGCAGCTCACCCTGACGCCGCAGCTGCAGTTGGCCATCCGCCTGCTGCAACTGTCGCAACTGGAGCTGGAGGCCGAGTTGCGGCAGCTCGCCGAAGGCAACCCGCTGCTGGAATTCGCCGACGAGAGCGAGGACGAGGCCGTCTCCGACGATGCCGCGCCGGAAGCCGAATACGTGCCGGTGCCCGGCCCCGCCGAGGCGGCCGCCAACCAGGATGTCGACGGCGGCGACAGCGCCGACTGGGCCGAGGACGGTGGTGGCAGCGTCGAGACGCCGATCGACTTCTCCAACGGCAGCGGCAGCAGCAGCGGCGCCACGCGCGGCGACGAGGATTTCGAGCCGCAGAACGTCGCGCCGGAGACCTTGCAGCAGCACCTGCTGTGGCAGCTCAACCTCGCCGGCTTCAACCCGCGCCAGACCGCGATCGCCACCGTGCTGATCGACGCGCTGAATGCCGACGGCTACCTCGCCGACGGCATCGAGGCGGTGCGCGCGGCGCTGCCGGCGAACCTGGCCGCTGGACTCGACGAGATCGAGGCGGTGCGCCGCCGCCTGCAGGGCTTCGATCCGCTGGGCGTGGCCAGCCTGGACCTGCGCGACTGCCTGCGCAGCCAGCTGGAGCAGTTCGACGCCGCCACCCCGCAGCGCGAGCTGGCGCTCGCCATCGTCGACGGCGAACTGGAACTGCTCGCGCGCAACGACATCGCGAAGCTGGCGCGCAAGCTGCGCGCCGGCGAGGACGAGGTGGCCGCCGCCGCCGCGCTGATCCGCAGCCTCGATCCGCGCCCCGGTGCGGCGCTGGACGCCACTCCGGTGGAATACGTGGCACCCGACGTCTACGCGGTGCGCGAGGGTGGCCGCTGGCAGGTGCGCCTGAACCCGGAGGCCCAGCCGCGGCTGGGCCTGAACCAGCACTACTGCAACCTGATCGCCCGCGCCCGCGGCGAGGACGCGAGCTGGATGAAGGGCCAGCTGCAGGAGGCACGCTGGCTGCTGAAGAGCCTGGAATCGCGCGCCGAGACCCTACTCAAGGTGGCCGGCGCCATCGTGCGGCGGCAAAGTGCCTTCCTCGACTACGGCCCCGAGGCGATGCACCCGCTGGTGCTGCGCGAGGTGGCCGAGGAGGTGGGCATGCACGAATCGACTATCTCGCGCGTCACCACGCGTAAGTACTTGCACACGCCGCGCGGCACTTTCGAGCTCAAGTATTTCTTCTCCAGCGGCGTGTCCACCGAGGACGGCGGCAGCGCGTCGGCCACCGCGATCCAGGCGATGCTGCGCAAGCTGATCGAGGCGGAGGACCCGCGCAAGCCGCTGTCCGACCAGGCATTGGCCGAAGAGCTGAAAGGCAAGGGCATCCAGGTCGCCCGGCGCACCGTGGCCAAGTACCGGGAGGGGCTGCGCATCCCAAGTTCCAGCGAACGCCAGCGCATCGGCTGAGGGATATCCCGAAACTGGCCGAAACACCTTGCACGGGAACTTGCCCCCCGGAAAAACGCTCCCATTACCTGCAGTGAAGGATGATCGACGACGCACCCCGGGTTCCTCCGGCGCGCGTCCATCCCGCCGCCAAACGCGGCAAGCACCACCAGAGGAGGCGTACCATGCAATTCCAACTCAGCGGCCAGCAGATCGAAGTCACCCCCGCGCTGCGCGCCCACGTCGAATCCAGGCTCGACCGCCTCCAACGCCTCGATGACAAGCTGATCAGCCTCGCCGTGGTGCTCTCCGTGGACAAGCTGAAGCACCGTGCGGACGCCACGCTCGGCGTCACCGGTGCCACCCTGCATGCGGAAGCCGCCGAGGCCGATATGTACGCCTCCATCGACATGCTGTTCGACAAGCTGGTCAACCAGCTGCGCCGCCATCGCGAGAAGATCGTCGACAAGCACCAGCGCGCCGTGCGCGATGAGCGCCAGTACGGCTGATCGATCCGCCGCGGGTCGCCCGGCACCGGGCGGCCCGCCCTCCCGCCGGAACACACCCCGCGCCCAAGCTGGCACAATGGCCCTGCCCCGCCGCGAAGCCCACCGGCGGCACGCGACGCAAAGGACCGAAGGCTTGGACCGGCTCACCGCACGACAACTCTACGACGGCGTCAACGAACGCATGGCGCTGCGCTGGCTGGCCGGCATGCGCGGCGAATCGCGCGCGCTGGAGCCGGGCGCCGCGCAGGCACGCCGTCCCTCGCTGATCGGCTACCTCAACGTCATCTACCCGAACAAGATCCAGATCATCGGCACGGAGGAGCTGAACTTCCTCGACGGCCTGGACTCGCGCCAGCGCTGGGAGGTGATCCACAAGATCGCCGCCAGCCGGCCGGTGGCACTGATCGTCACCAAGGACCAGTCAGTGCCCTCTGACCTGCGCGAAGTGGCCGAGGAGACCGACACCCCGTTGTGGGTCAGCACCAAGCGCGGCCACGAGCTGCTGACCTTCCTGCAATACCACCTGGCGCGCCAGCTGGCGGCGAAGACCACCCTGCACGGCGTGTTCCTGGAAGTGTTCTCGATCGGCGTGCTGATCACCGGCGAGCCCGGGTCCGGCAAGAGCGAACTGGCGCTGGAGCTGATCAGCCGCGGCCACCGCCTGGTCGCCGACGACGCGACCGAATTCACCCTGATCGCGCCGGATGTGATCGACGGCAGTTGCCCCGAACTGCTGCAGGACCTGCTGGAAGTGCGCGGCCTCGGCGTGCTCAACGTGCGCGAGATGTTCGGGCACATGTCCGTGAAGCCGTCCAAGTACCTGCGCCTGGTGATCCACCTGAAGCCGCTGCGCGAGGGCGAGGACATCGACGCGCTGACCCGCCTCACCGGCGACATCGGCCACCGCGAGGTATTCGACGTCAAAGTGCCGATGATCACCATCCCGGTGGCGCCCGGCCGCAACATCGCCGTGCTGGTCGAGGCGGCGGTGCGCAGCCATGCGCTGAAGAGCAAGGGCATCGATCCCGCGCAGACCTTCATCGACCGCCAGGCGCACCAACTGCGCCGACTGCCGCCCTGGTGATGCCATGAGCGAAGACCATTCGCCGCTGCCCAGCCCCTACACCGACCCGCACGAGACGCACCTGATCGTGCTCACCGGCATGTCCGGCGGCGGCAAGACGGTGGCGCTGCGCGCGCTGGAGGACTTGGAGTTCTACTGCGTCGACAACCTGCCGCCGGCCCTGCTGCCGCAGCTGGTCGAGGCAGTGGGCCGCGGTGCCGGCCGGCGCCGGCGCATCGCGGTGGGCGTGGACGTGCGCAACCGCGGCGACGACTTCGAACACCTGCCGGCAGTGCTCTCCGCGCTGGCCGCCACCGGCGTGCAGCTGCACCTGATCTTCCTCGACTGCAGCAACGACGTGCTGCTCAAGCGCTACTCGGAGACCCGCCGCCGCCACCCGCTGGCGACACGCGGCATGTCGCTCGCCGATGCCATCGGCAAGGAGCGCCGCCTGCTGCGCCCGCTGATGGCGATCGCCGAGAAGGTGATCGACTCCAGCGAGCTCAACGTGCACCAGCTGCGCCGACTGGTCGCCACCGGCTACGCGCAGGCGACCGAGGGCATGACCTTGATGTTCCAGTCCTTCGCGTTCAAGCGCGGGCTGCCGCTGGATTCGGATTTCGTGTTCGACGCGCGCTGCCTGCCCAACCCGCACTGGCAGCCGCGGCTGCGCCCGCTCTCCGGCAAGGACGCGCCGGTGCGCGAGTACCTGGACGGCGAGCCGCTGGTCGCCGAATACCTCGCCGACACCGCGCGCTGGCTGGACACCTGGTTGCCGCGCTTCGAACAGGACGACCGCAGCTACGTCACCATCGCGATCGGCTGCACCGGCGGCCGCCATCGCTCGGTGTACCTGGTCGAGCAGCTCGCCGGGCACTACCGCGAAACGCGCGAAGGCGTCCTGACCTTCCACCGCGAGCTGGACTGAGCAATGACACCGCGAAGCAGGCAGGCGGGTACAAGGCCATGAGCGTTGGCGTGCTGCTGATGACCCACGAGGCGGTCGGCCATGCGCTGATCTCCGCCGCGCACCACGTGATGCCGAAGCTGCCGCTGCAGGTGGACGCCGTCGAGGTGCCCCCGCAGGCCGATCCCGACGTGATGCGCACGCTCACCGCCCATCACGCGCGCGTGCTCGACCAGGGCGAGGGCGTGCTGGTGCTGGCCGATCTCTACGGCGCCACGCCGTGCAACATCGGACTGTCGCTCAGCTCGCTGGGCGTGCGCCTGCGCTGCGTCTCCGGCCTCAACCTGCCGATGCTGCTGCGCGTGCTCAACTACGCGGAAAAACCACTGGACGAACTGGCCGAGATCGCGGCAAGCGGCGGCCGCGGGGGGATCTTCATTGACCATGCTTGAAAAAGAAATCGTCGTGTCCAACAAGCTGGGGCTGCATGCCCGCGCCTCGGCCAAGCTGGTGCAGCTGGTGCAGGGCTTCAAATCCACCGTGCTGCTGGTAAGCAGGGGGCGCGAGGTGAACGCGCAGAGCATCATGGGCGTGATGATGCTCGCCGCCGGCATCGGCACGCCGTTGACCATCCGCGCCGACGGTCCGGACGAACAGGCGGCGCTGGACGCGGTGGTGGCGCTGTTCGAGCGCAAGTTCGACGAGGGAGCGTGAGGGCGATGGGATCCGGGGTGCGGGATACGGGATACGGCGGGGCACAAACCGCGCAGCTGGTGCTTCGGCGGCCCGCGTCACCCCGTCGCGCATCTAGGGGTCCGGGTCCCGCGGCTCGACGGGGCAGCCCATGAGGCACGTCCTTCCCGGCACCCAGGCGTCGCGCGGCATGGCGCTGGGCCGGGCGCGGCTGGTGCAGCCCAGCCGCTACGCGGTGGACACCCGCCCGCTGGCCGAGGACGAGGTGGCGGGCGAGCTGGAGCACCTGCACCGCGCGCTGGACACTGCGCGGCAGGAGCTGCGCGAGCTGCGCGGCAAGCTGCACGGCGCGCTGGCCCGCGAGGTCAACGAATTCATCGACGCGCACAGCCTGCTGCTGGACGACGCCGAGCTGCTGCGCGGCCTCGACGACCTGGTGAAGATCGGCCACTACCGCGCCGGCGCCGCGCTGAAGAAACAGCGCGACCGGCTCGCCGCGGTATTCGAGGCGATGGACGATCCCTACCTGCGCAGCCGCAAGGAGGACATCGACCAGGTGATCGCCCGCGTGGTCTCCGCGCTGCAGCGCCAGACCAGCGTCGAGGAGCGCAAGCTGGCCGCGCGCGTGGGCGAGATCCTGGTCGCCGACACGATCGCGCCGGCCGACATGGCCCAGCTCGCCGGCAACGGCCTGCTCGGCGTGGTCACCAGCTCCGGCAGCGCGTACTCGCACAGTGCGATCCTCGCGCGCAGCCTCGGCCTGCCGATGCTGGTCGGCGCGCGCGACGCGCTGGCGCTGCTGCATGACGACGACCTGATCCTGCTCGATGCCGAGCACGGCGAGGCGATCGTGCACCCCACTGCGCAGGATCTCGCCCGCTACCGCGCCTGGCAGCGCGAAGCCGCCGCCGAAGGGCGCCGCCTCGCTACGCTGGCGAATGCGGCCACCCGGACCCGCGACGGCATGGATATCCGCCTGCTGGCGAATGCGGAGACCCCCGCCGACGTGGCGCTGGCGCGCACCCGCGGCGCCGACGGCGTGGGCCTGTACCGCACCGAATTCCTGTTCCTGCGCCACAAGGGCCTGCCTTCGGAGGACGAGCAGTTCATCGCCTACCGCGACCTGGTGCTGGGCATGGGCGGTTTGCCGGTCACCATCCGCACGCTCGACCTCGGCGCCGACAAGGCCGATGCCGCCGGCCTGGTGCTGCGCGGCGAGGACAACCCCGCGCTGGGCGTGCGCGGCGTGCGCCTGTCGCTGCGCTACCCGGCCGTGTTCACCACCCAGATCCGCGCGATCCTGCGCGCCGCCTGCTACGGCCCGGTGCGCGTGCTGGTGCCCATGGTAACCCAGCCGGACGAACTCATCGCGGTGCGCACGCTGTTCAAGCTGGCGCGGCAGGACCTGAAGCGCGAGAGCATCGACCTGCCCGAGAAGCTGCCGCTGGGCGCGATGATCGAGGTGCCCGCCGCAGCGATCAACGTGCGCGCCCTGCTCGAACACGCCGACTTCCTCGCCATCGGCACCAACGACCTCGCCCAGTACGTGCTCGCCGCCGACCGCGGCAACGACGCGCTGGACAACATCTACACCCCGCTGCAACCGGCCATGCTGCGCCTGCTCTCGCACGTGATCAGCTCGGGCCGTCGCGCCAGAAAGCCGGTGAGCCTGTGCGGCGAGATCGGCGGCGACGTGCACTTCACCGCTATGCTGCTCGCGCTCGGCCTCAATGAATTCAGCATGCACCCCAGCCAGCTGCTGCAGGTGCGCGACCGGCTCGCCGCGCTCGACCATGCCGCGCTGCGCGGCCACGCCACCCGCCTGCTGCGCGCCACGACCCACGAGCAGGTCGCGGCGCTGCTGGCGCAACTCGAAGCCTGACCGCGGTGCACCGGCGTCCTGCGGCGCAGGACGGAACCAGGCCGCTCACGCCGCCGCGGTCAGCTTCCGGTAGTCGCGCGGCGACATGCCCACCGTGGCCTTGAACTGGCGTGCGAATGAACTCTGGTCGGCGAAGCCGCAGGCCAGCCCGATCGCCGCCACGCTGTCGCCGCCCTGCAGCAGCCGCATCGCAGCCTCGATGCGCAGCTTGGTCAGCACCTGCTGCGGCGTGAGCTGGAACACCCGGCGGAAATGCCGTTCGAGCTGCGCCACCGAGAGCTCGGCCAGCTCCGCCAGCGTCGCCACGCGGACGCCTTCCGCATAGTGCTCCTGCAGGTGGGCAAGCACGCGGCGCAGTCGCAGATAGGTCGGATGGCGGCCATCCGGCTGCCCCAGGTCGCGCGAGATGCCGATCACGCCGTCGATGCCTTCGCCCAGCCGCAAGGGCCGCTTGCAGGTAAGGCACCAGCCGGGCGCGCGATTCGCGAAGATGTGCACCTCGAGCTGGTTCTCGATGACCTCTCCGCCCAGCACGCGCCGGTCCTGCGACGCGTACGAGCCGCCCATGGCCGCGGGAAACAGCTCGGTCACGCTGCGGCCGATCACCTCCTCCCGGCGCCGGAGGCCGAGCCGGCGCACCAGGGTGAGATTGGCGTGCGTGTACCGGCCCGCCACGTCCTTCACGAAAAACACCACGTCGGGCAGCGCATCGAACAACGCTTCCAGCTCGTCCGCCGAGATCCTCATTTCCACGGTGCAACTCCGGCAGATGCGGGGCGATGCATCGCCGGCTCCGGCGAGCGCCCAAAAGTATGCAGATTTCCGCACCCGTAGACCACAAGTGCCCATAGACGCCCCGCGGTGGCGGGACGAGGATAGGCGCATGACTACGATAGACGTGATCGACTCGCATACCGGCGGCGAACCCACCCGCGTCGTCATCCGCGGCTTTCCCGACCTGGGTAGCGGCCCGTTGCTGGAACAGCGCGAGCGTTTCCGCCGCGACTTTGACCGCTGGCGCAGCGCCATCGCCTGCGAACCGCGCGGCTCCAGTACCGTGGTCGGCGCCCTGCTGGTGCCGCCGCAGAGCCCGGATGCCTGCACCGGCGTGATCTTCTTCAACAACGTCGGCTACCTCGGCATGTGCGGCCACGGCACCATCGGCGTGGTGCGCACGCTGCAGCACCTGGGCCGGATCGGCCCCGGCCGGCACCGCATCGACACACCGGTGGGCACCGTGGGCGCGGAGCTGCACGAAGACGGCCGTGTCACCGTCGACAACGTGGAAAGCTATCGCCACGCCGCGGGCGTCAGCGTGGACGTGCCGGAGTACGGCCGCGTCACCGGCGACGTCGCCTGGGGCGGCAACTGGTTCTTCATCACCCACGACACGCCGCTGCCGCTGGAGATCCGGCACCAGCGCGCGCTCACCCGCTACACCGAGGCGGTGCGCCAGGCACTCGAAGCGAACGGCATCAGCGGCGCGGAAGGCGGCGAGATCGACCACATCGAGGTCAACACCGGGTCGCCGGTGGACGGCCTGGACGGCCGGAACTTCGTGTTGTGCCCCGGCCTCGCCTACGACCGCTCGCCCTGCGGCACCGGCACCAGCGCCAAGCTGGCCTGCCTGGCCGCCGACGGCAAACTCGCGCCGGGCGAAACCTGGAAACAGGAAAGCATCCTCGGCAGCGTGTTCGAAGGCCGATACACGCAGGGCGAGCGCGGCGTGCACCCGCAGATCACCGGCACCGCCTTCGTGGTGGCGCGCAGCACGCTGCTGTTCGACGAAGCGGACGCCTTCACCTGGGGTAGCGGCGCGGAATGAACGGCACCACCGCCACGTTCGACCTGATCGTGGTCGGCGCCGGCATCGTCGGCGCCAGCTGCGCCGATGCCGCCAGCGCGGAAGGCATGCGCGTGGCCATCGTGGAGCCGGGTCCGGTCGGCGGTGGCGCCACGGCGGCGGCCATGGGCCATCTCGTCGCGATGGACGACGATCCCGCCGAACTCGCGCTGGCCCACTACTCGCTGGGCCTGTGGGAGGCGTTCGCCGATCTCGAGGAAGCCGAATTCAGCCGCTGCGGCACCTTGTGGGTGGCGCGCAACGACGACGAACTCGCCGCCGCCGGCCAGCGCATCGCGCGCCTGCGCGCCGTCGGCATCGAGGCCCGGTTGCTCGACGCCGCGGCGCTGTACGAACAGGAGCCCGCCCTGGCGCCGGGGCTGGCGGGCGGCATGCTGGTGTCCCGCGAGGCAGTGGTGTACCCGCCGCGCGTCGCCAGCCACCTGGTGCAGCGCGCCCAGTCGCGCGGTGCACGGCTCCATGCGGGCCGCCGCGTGCAATCCCTGCAGCGCGGCGGCGCGCTGCTCGACGACGGCACGCACTTGTACGGCCCTGTGCTGGTGGCCACCGGCTGCGCGCTGCCCGCCCTGCTGCCGGCGCTGCCGATGCGCGCGCGCAAGGGGCACCTTGTCATCACCGACCGCTATCCCGGCCTGATCCGCCACCAGTTGCTGGAACTGGGCTACGCCGACAGCGCCCACGGCGACGCCGACAGCAGCGTAGCCTTCAACGTGCAGCCGCGGCCGACCGGGCAGATCCTGATCGGCTCCTCGCGCGAATTCCACGCCGACGACGCCGGCGTCTCGCCATCGATGGTGCGGCGCATGCTGGAACGCAGCTTCGCCTTCGTGCCGCGCCTGCGGGAATTGCAGGCGCTGCGCATCTGGACCGGCTTCCGTCCGACCACGCCGGATGGACGGCCCTACCTCGGCGCCGTGCCCGACGCCGCCGATCAGTGGGTCGCCGCCGGCCATGAAGGGCTGGGCGTCACCACCGCGCTGGGCAGCGCGAAACTGATGATCGACCTGATCCTGGGTCGCCGGCCCGCCATCGATCCCGCGCCCTATGCGCCGCAGCGGATGGCCGCATGAGCGCGCCGGTACGGCTCGTCGTGAACGGCCATCCGGTGGAGGTACCCGCCGGCGCCAGCGTCGCCGCCGCGGTGGCGCAGCTCACGCCGTGTTTCCGCCGCTCGGTGGACGGTGCGCCACGCGCGCCGCTGTGCGGCATGGGCGTGTGCTTCGAGTGCCGCGTGCAGGTGGATGGCGTGGCCCACGTGTGCGCATGCATGACGCCGGCCGGCGAAGGCATGCAGGTGGTCACCGATGCGTGAGCACTACGACGTCCTCGTGGCGGGCGCAGGCCCGGCCGGCCTGGCGGCGGCGCAGGTCGCCGCATCGCGGGGCGCGCGCGTAGGCCTGCTCGACGCACAGCCGCGTGCCGGAGGGCAGGTCTGGCGGCACGACGCGCGCCTGCCGGCGTCGCGCGCGGCGCGCCAGGCCATGGCCTCGCTGCGGGGTGTCGAACTGCTGGCGCGCCACAGCGTAGTCGCGGTGGAGCCGGGGGCGCTGCGGGTGGAGACGCCGCAGGATTCCCGGCGGCTGTCGTACGGCGCGCTGGTGCTGGCCACCGGCGCGCGCGAACTGCTGCTGCCCTTCCCCGGCTGGACACTGCCCGGCGTGACCGGCGCCGGCGGCCTGCAGGCCCTGGCCAAGCAGGGCTGGCCCGTGGCCGGCAAACGCGTCGTGGTCGCCGGCAGCGGGCCGCTGTTGCTGGCGGCCGCGGATACCTTGCGCAAGCACGGTGCGCAGGTGCTGGGCATCTACGAGCAGGCCTCCGCCGACTCGATCCGTTCCTTCGCATGGCAGCTGCGCCGATGGCCTGCCCGCGCGTGGCAGGCCGCCGGTCTGCGCCTGCGCCTTGCGGGCATGCTCTATCGCTGCGGCTGCTTCGTGCGCGAAGCCATCGGCGACGATGCCGTGCACAGCGTGGCGATTGAGGCGCCCCGCGGCGCGCAGCGCGTCGAGTGCGACCTGCTCGCCGTGGGTTACGGGCTGGTGCCCAATACCGAACTGGCGTCGCTGCTCGGCTGCGCCCTCGACGAAACGGCAACGCACCCGCGTGTGCGCGTCGACACCTTGCTGCGCACCAGCGTGGCCAACATCCATGCCGCCGGCGAATCCTGCGGCATCGGCGGCCTGGCTGTCGCGCGCATCGAAGGCGCGATGGCCGGCCACATGGCGACCGGCGACATCGCGTCTGCCCGCGCCTTGCTGCCGCGGCGCGACCGCGCGCGGCGCTTCGGCGCGCTGCTGGCCCGGCACTTCGCGCTCGATCCGCGCCTGCGCACGCTGGCCGACGACCAGACGCTGGTCTGCCGCTGCGAGGACGTCCGTTTCGGCGCCCTCGCCGGCTTCGGCGACGCCCGTGCCGCCAGGCTCGCCACGCGCTGCGGCATGGGTGCCTGCCAGGGCCGCATCTGCGGCACCGCCCTGGCCGAACTGGGGCGCTTTTCCCGCGGCGGCGCGCGCCCGCCGCTCTTTCCCGCCCGGTTGGCCACGCTGGCCGGGCTCGCCACCCTTTCTTCTGACGACGCATGACGAGGTAGCTGACCATGAGCAACGCATCCATCTGGCACGGCGTGATTCCCGCCATCACCACGCCCTTCACCGCCGGTGGCCAGGTCGACCACGACTTCCTCGCCAGCCACGCGCGCATGCTGATCGACAGCGGCTGCAAGGGCATCGTGCCGCTGGGCTCGCTGGGCGAGGCGGCCACGCTCTCGTTCGACGAAAAGCTGGCGATCATCCGCACCCTGGTGAAGGCGCTGGACGGGCGCGCGCCGGTGGTCCCGGGCATCGCCGCGCTGTCCACCGACGAGGCCGTGCGCCTCGCCCGCGAGGCCAAGGCACTGGGTGCGTCCGGCCTGATGGTGCTGCCGCCCTACGTGTACTCCACCGACTGGCGCGAGATGGGCGCGCACCTGCGCGCGGTGATCGCGGCGACCGACCTGCCCTGCATGCTCTACAACAACCCGATCGCCTACAAGACCGACTTCTCGCCCGAGCAGATCGCCGAGCTCGCGAGCGAGTTCCCCAACGTGCAGGCGGTGAAGGAATCCTCCGGCGACGTGCGCCGCTTCGCCGCGCTGCGTGCGCTGCTGGACGACCGCCTGGTGCTGCTGGTGGGCATGGACGATGCGGTCGTCGAAGGCGTGGCGATGGGCGCGCGCGGCTGGATCGCCGGCCTGGTCAACGCCTACCCGAAGGAATCGGTGAAGCTGTTCGAACTGGCGCGCGACGGCGGCGCCGACGCGGCCGCCGAGCTGTACGCGTGGTTCCTGCCGCTGCTGCGCCTGGACACCGTGCCGAAGTTCGTGCAGCTGATCAAGCTGGTGCAGGAAAGGGTCGGCCTGGGCAGTGAGCGCGTGCGCGCGCCGCGACTGGCGTTGGATGGCGCGGAACGCGAGGCCGCCCTGCGCGTGATCGACCACGCCATCGCCCACGCGCCGGTGCTCTGAGATGGCCGCGCAGCCCCTGCTGATCGCGGGCGACTGGCGGCCGGCCCGCGAACTGTCCGCCACCTTCCGCGCCGAGGACCCGGCTACCGGCGGCGCCATCGGCGCGGAGTTCCCGGTCAACGGCGCGGCCGACGTCGAGGCCGCCGTCGCCGCCGCCGCCGCGGTGGCGGATGAACTGGCGCGGACGCCGCCGGAACGGATCGCCGCCTTCCTCGACGCCTACGCCAACGGCATCGAGCGCGACGCGGAGACGCTGGTCGCGTTGGCCCACGCGGAGACCGCACTGCCCGCGGAAACCCGGCTGGCCAAGGTGGAACTGCCGCGCACCAGCGGCCAGCTGCGCCAGGCCGCGCGCGCCGTGCGCGGCTTCAGCTGGACGCAGCCGGTGATCGACACGGCGGCGGGCCTGCGCAGCCATCGCGCACCGCTGCACAAGCCGGTGCTGGTGTTCGGGCCGAACAACTTCCCGTTCGCCTTCAACGCGATCGCCGGCAGCGATTTCGCCTCGGCGATCGCGGCGCGCAATCCGGTGATCGCGAAGGCGCATCCCTCGCACCCGGCCACCAGCGAGCGGCTGGCGCAGCTGGCCCATGCGGCGCTGCGCGAAGCCGGCCTGCCCGCGGCGGCGGTGCAGATGCTGTACCAGTTCGACCCGGCGCTGGGCCTGAAACTGGCCGGCGATCCGCGCCTGGGCGCGATCGGCTTCACCGGCAGCCGCGCCGGCGGCCTGGCGCTGAAAGCCGCCGCCGACGCGGCCGGTGTGCCGGCGTATCTGGAGCTCTCCAGCGTCAACCCGGTGTTCCTGCTGCCCGGCGCAGTGGCCGAGCGCGGCGCCGCGCTGGCCCAGGAATTCTTCAGCTCCTGCACGATGGGCAGCGGCCAGTTCTGCACCAATCCCGGCGTGGTGGTGGTGCCGCGCGGCGCCGCCGGCGATGCCTTCGTCGCCGCCGCCGTGGCGCATTTCGGCAACGCCGCCGCGGGCGTGCTGTTTTCGCGCGGCGTGCTGGAGCACCTGCAGCGCAACGTGGACATCCTGCGCGGGGCCGGCGCCGAGCTGCTCGCCGGCGGCGCCGCGACCGGGCCGGGCTACCGCTACCGGCCGACCCTGCTGCAGGTGGATGCCGCGCAGTTCCTGCGCGCGCCGCAGGCCCTGCAGACCGAGGCGTTCGGCCCGGTCGGCCTGCTGGTGCGCGCCGACGACGTCGCGCAGATGGCCGCGCTGGCGGCAGCGTTCGAAGGCAACCTCACCGGCACCTTGTACAGCGCCACCGACGGCAGCGACGCGGCCGCCTGGTCGCAGGTCGCCGGCGTGCTGCGCCCCCGTGTGGGCCGGCTGATCGGCAACCGCATGCCCACCGGCGTGGCGGTGAGCCCGGCGATGAACCACGGCGGCCCCTGGCCCAGCACCGGCCACCCCGGCTTCACCGCGGTCGGCATGCCGGCGGCGATCCAGCGCTTCACCGCGCTGCACTGCTACGACCACGTGCCGGATGCGCAACTGCCGCCGGAACTGCGCGACCGCAACCCGGGCGGCGTGGCGCGGCAGATCGACGGCCGCTGGTGCGTCGACGACGTCGACGCGTGGACGCCGGCCGCATGATGCCGGTCGGTCGGCTCGGCACCCTCGCCGCCGCCCGGGCACGGGCGATGCCGGCGCCATGGCCACCGCCGCTGCCCGCATGACGGAGTCCTCGCCGTTCCTGTGACTGAATGTCCATGGTTGCAGGCCGCCTGCCACGAGCCACCGGATCGCACCGTATGCCAACGACGGGAAAGTTCCACCGCCAGCTCAGCCTCACCGATCTGACCTTCATCGGCCTGGGCGCGATCTTCGGTTCCGGCTGGCTGTTCTCGGCCAGCCATGTCTCGGCCATCGCCGGGCCGGCCGGGATGCTCTCGTGGCTGATCGGCGGCGCCGCCGTGCTGCTGCTCGGCATCGTCTACTGCGAGCTGGGCGCCGCTCTGCCCCGCGCCGGCGGCGTGGTGCGCTACCCGGAGTATTCGCACGGCTTGTTGCTGGGTTCGCTGATGGGCTTCATCACCCTGATCGCGTTCTCCAGCCTGATCGCGATCGAGACCGTGGCCTGCCGCCAATACGCGGCAGCCTGGTTCCCCGCGCTGAGCCGCGACGCGGCGGGCAATCCCACCGTGCTGGGCTGGCTGGTGCAGCTGGCGCTGCTGACGCTGTTCTTCGCGCTCAACTACTTCAGCGTGAAGACCTTCGCCAAGGCCAACAACCTCATCAGCATCTTCAAGTTCGTCGTGCCGCTGCTGGTGGTCGTCGTGCTGCTGGCGCACTTCCAGCCCCGGAACATGAGCGTGCACGGCTTCGCCCCGAACGGCTTCAGCGGCGTGGAAGGGGCGGTTTCCGCCGGCGGCATCATCTTCGCCTACCTGGGCCTGACGCCGATCATCTCGGTCGCCAGCGAAGTGCGCAGCCCGCAACGCACGATCCCGGTCGCGCTGATCCTCTCGGTGCTGCTGTCCACCGTGATCTACCTGCTGTTGCAGCTGGCCTTCCTCGGCAGCATCCCCACCCGCCTGCTGGCCCAGGGCTGGGGCGCCACCGGCACGATGTTCGCGCTGCCGTACCATGACATCGCGCAGACCCTGGGCATCGCCTGGCTGGCCGCGCTGGTGGTCTGCGACGCGGTGATCTCGCCCAGCGGCACCGGCAACATCTACATGAACGCCACGCCCCGGGTGGTCTACGGCTGGGCGCGCAGCGGCTCGTTCTTCAAGGTGTTCACCCGCATCGACGGCAAGTCCGGCATTCCGCGTCCCGCGCTGTGGCTGAGCTTCGCGCTGTCGATCTTCTGGACCTTGCCGTTTCCCTCGTGGGAGGCGCTGATCAGCGTGGTCTCGGCCGCGCTGGTGCTGAGCTACGCGGTGGCGCCGATCACCGTGGCGGCGCTGCGCCGCAACGCGCCGCAGCTGCCGCGGCCGTTCCGGGTGCGCGGCTTCGGCGTGATCGGCCCGGCGTCCTTCGTGATCGCCACGCTGATCGTGTACTGGTCGAGCTGGCAGACGGTGTCGTGGCTGCTGGGGCTGCAGATCGTGCTGTTCGCGGTCTACGTGCTGTACCGGCTACCCTCGCCCGCCGGCCGCGCCAGGCTGCGCCAGGAGGTGTACTCGTCGTGGTGGCTGGTGGCCTACTACGCGCTGCTCATCGCGCTGTCCTGGCTGGGCACCTTCGGCGGCCGCGGCATCATCGGCCATCCCTGGGACACCGCGGCCGTCGCGCTGGCCGGCCTGCTCATCTACTACTGGGGCGCCCGCACCGGCCTGCCCGCGCACCTGCTCGACCTCGGCAACGACGACGACTGACGCCGACGCGCGTTGGCGCGGCTCAGCGGCCGAGGCCGGCCTGGGCGATGAAGGCGTCCAGCAGCGCGCCACGGTATTTCTGGCGGTGGACCAGCATGGTGAGCTTGCGGCGCAGGTCGAGGAACGGCGTCTTCAGCGCCTTCAGGCGGCCGGTGGCAAGCGCATCGGTGACCGCCACCTGCGGCAGGCAGGCGATGCCCAGGCCCGCGATCACCGCCTGCTTGATCGCCTCGATCTGGTCGAGTTCCAGCACGGTCTCGCCGGGCGGCAATTGCGACAGCACGCGTTCGCTGGTGGCACGGGTGGCCGAGCCCGGCTCGCGCATCACCCAGCGTGTACCGGCGAAATCGGCGGGCTTGAGGCCGCGCTTGCGCGTCAGCGGATGGTCGGGCGGCGCGCACACCACCAGCAGGTCGTCGCGCCACGGCCGTACCTCCAGTTGCGGGTGCGTCACCGGTCCTTCCACGCAGCCAAGGTCCAGGCTGTGGTCGAGCATCGCCGCTGCGATCGCGTCGGTGTTCGCCACGCGCAGGCGGATCGCCACCTGCGGCTGTGCGCGCACGAACGCGCCCAGCAGTTCGCCCACGCGGTAGTTGCCCACCGTGTTGCTGGCGCCGATGCGCAGCTCGCCGCTGAGCGCCGCGCCGTCCTCGCGGCCGCGCCGGCCGAACTCGGCGTGGCGCTCCAGCAGCTCCTGCGCCAGCGGCAGCAGCTCGCGCCCGCGCGGGTTGAGCCGCAGCCGGCCGCGTTCGCGGGCGAACAGCGGCGCGTCCAGCTGCCGCTCCAGTTCGGCCAGCGCCATGCTGGCCGCCGGCTGGGTCAGGTACAGGCGCTCGGCGGCGGCGCGCACGCTGCCCAGCAGCGCGATCTGCACGAACACCTCGAGCTGGCGCGGACTGATGTTGTTCATCACCATATCTTATATAAACGATCAGATTTTCCAAGTTTTTCTGATCGACTGGCACGAGGACAATGGCGCGCATCCCCACAGCGCGTCGTGCCCATGAACACCCCACTCGCCACCGCCCTCGCCCGCCCCACCCTGCGCAGCCGCGCGCCCGGCCTGCTGCTGGCCATCGCCATCGCCCTGCTCGCCTGGTGGCTGGGCCGCCGGTATCCGCTGATCGGCGGCCCGGTGTTCGGCATCCTGCTCGGCATCGCGGTGCGCAACCTGTTCTCGCCCGACGCGCGCTTCACGCCGGGCATCGCGTTCGGCGGCAAGCAGGTGCTGCAGTGGTCGATCATCGCGCTGGGCTTCGGCCTCAGCCTGACCCAGGTGGCGAA
This sequence comes from Rhodanobacter sp. sgz306013, assembly GCF_057031145.1. Classification (NCBI taxonomy): domain Bacteria; kingdom Pseudomonadati; phylum Pseudomonadota; class Gammaproteobacteria; order Lysobacterales; family Rhodanobacteraceae; genus Rhodanobacter; species Rhodanobacter sp. sgz306013. Next base: position 322,457 of record NZ_JBXCIJ010000004.1, on the reverse strand, counting down.
GACCGGGCTGGAGTCGCTGTCGGTGACCCTGGTGACGCTGACCGTGGCCTTTCTCAGCGCCTGGGCGCTGGGCCGCTGGCTGGGCGTGCACGACAAGCTGAAGATCCTGATCGGCGTGGGCACCGCGATCTGCGGCGGCTCGGCGATCGCCGCGGTGACGCCGATCATCAAGCCCGACGAGCACGACACCGCGTTCGCGATCTCCACCATCTTCCTGTTCAACGTGGTGGCAGTGCTGCTGTTCCCGCTGCTCGGCCACCTGCTGCACCTGTCCGACCTCGGCTTCGGCCTGTGGGCCGGCACCGCGATCAACGACACCTCGTCGGTGGTGGCGGCCGGCTACAGCTACAGCCATGCGGCGGGCGACTACGCCACCATCGTCAAGCTCACCCGCGCCACGCTGATCATCCCGATCTGCCTGATCCTGGCGTTCGCAGTGGCCGCGCGCGAGAAAAAGAAGGGCGCCACCGACTTCAGCCTGCGCCGCATTTTCCCGTGGTTCATCCTGTGGTTCCTGGTGGCCTCGGCGCTGCGCACCGCCGGGCTGGTTCCCGTTGCCATCCTGCCCGCGCTGCATGCCGCCGCCGAATTCCTGATCATCGTGGCGCTCACCGCGATCGGCCTCTCCGCCAACCTGCGCAGGATGATCGCCAGCGGCGCGCGGCCGATCCTGCTGGGGCTGGGCGTGTGGGCGGCGGTGTCGGTCAGCAGCCTGGCGGTGCAGTTGGTGATCGGGCAGCTTTGAGCCCCGGCGGCGGTCGCAACTGCCCCTCCTGGACACCCACATACCGGCCACGCCGATGGCAGCCTCGCTCCTGAAGCCAGGCTGCCGTCCGCACGGGATACGCGCGCATCGGCAGGATCCGGCACGAGCCGGTCGAAACGTTGGGGATGCGTTGCCGGTAACGCTATGCTCAGGCTCTCCCGACTCGTCCCGGCGATACGTCGTTGATACTGTTTGACCAAGCGGGTGCAGGAACGCGGACTGCGAACCTATTCGCGGCGCCGCTACCCTTGCAAGCCTTCGTCGAACACATCTGGACGCAAGGAGATATTTCCGCCCCGGTCGACTTGGCGTGGCGCATCCCACCGGACGCCAATCCGTACCTGATCTTCACGGCATGGGCGTCGGCTGCAGGCGGCCCCCGCACCCGCTGCGTGCTGGTCGGTCCATGCGCGGGCTTTCTGGACATCCCGGTGCATGGCCGCATATTCACCTGCGGCGTTCGGCTTCGACCCGGCGTGCTTCCTCTGCTGACCGGCCTGCCGGCATTTGAAATGGCCGGCCACGCATGGTCGGTCGCCGATATCTTCGGCGCCCGCGGCCGGCACTTGCTGGAGCAGCTGAGCGAGCCGTCCTCATGGACCGAGGCGCCGCTGCGTCTGGCCGCCTTCCTTGCCCGCGAGTTCGCGAAGCACTCGCGATTCCGACCGCTCCCGGTGCAACGCGCCGACAGCGTCCGAGACCTGGCGGAAATCGCGGGATTGGCCACGAGAACGCTGCATTACCAGATTACCCAGAACGTGGGCCTGGCGCCCAAACTCTGGCTTCGCATCGAGCGCCTGCATCGCGCCATCGCCAGCTCCACGAACCGCGTCGGGCCGTGGAGCGATGTCGCGGCCCGCTGCGGCTATGCGGACCAGGCACACCTGGTCCGTGAATTTTCGGAACTTCTGGGCGAACCGCCATCCGTCTGGAGCAGACGCAACCCGTTTCTGCCCCTGACCGAGCCGCCTTCCGCAGAGTGACCGCGGTGGCATTGCTTCCGGGCCGCTTTGCCAATTTGTTCAATACAACCAGGCAACCGCGACCCATAGTGCCGCGGCGGGGATCGCTGCTGCAGGATCGATCACGGTCCGGTCGCTGGCCCCTCGGCCGTCATTCGTCTTCCACCAGGAACCTTGCCATGAGCATGCATCACCATCGCTTGCGGATTTCGTGCTGGCTCGCACTGTGGCTGGCCTGCGCTTTCGCTGCTGCGGCGCAAACCCCGACTGGCGTCGGTTTCGCCGCGATCACCATCCATGACCCAGTCAACGGCGGCACAATGCCGGGCTACGTGTTCTATCCCAGTGCGCAGGCGAACGGCGCGACCCGGATCGGCCCCTATCTGCTGCACGCCGCGCGCGATGCACGTCCGATTGCTGGCACGAAACCGCTGGTGGTGATCTCGCACGGACACGGCGGCTCCGACCTGGGTCACCACGATCTCGCCGTGTTTCTGGCCAGTCACGGCTTCGTGGTGGCGATGCTGGAACATCCCAAGGACAACTATCACGACGCCGGCGGCACCGGGACGGCCCAGGTGCTGGTGGGACGACCCATTCAGGTCAAAGCTGCGATCAGCCGCCTGCTGGACGATCCGCGCTGGGCCGCCTTGATCGATCCCGCCCGGATCGGCGTAGCCGGCTTCTCGGCGGGCGGCTACACCGCCCTGCTGACCGTCGGTGCAGTGCCGCGCTTCGAGCGCTTCGCTTCCTATTGCCGGGACCACCCCGACGACACCGGATCCTGCGGCACGCCGGAATTCATTGCCGCCCTGTTGCGGCAATCCGGCCAGCCCAACGTACGGGCGTACATGGACGCGATGCAGAAAGAGCTCGATCGCTGGGGTACGACCGATGACCCGCGCGTCAAGGCGGCTTTCTCGATGGCACCCTTGGGCCTGCCCTTCGACCGGACGGGGCTGGCACATATCAACCGCCCGGTATTCCTGTACTACGGTCAACACGACCAGGTGCTGGTGCCTCGCTACAACGCGTTGCACATTGCACCGCTAATCAAGACGCTAGCCGGGATCAGGATGATTCCTGCGGCCGGCCACTATGTTTTCCTGTCGCCCTGCTCGCCGCAGCTGAAGAAAGAGGCGCCGGAGCTTTGCATCGATCCCGCCGGCGTGGACCGTGTCGCGGTCCATCGGCAAGTGGATGCCGACGCACTGGCGTTCTTCCGCAAGACGCTTGGCGCGCCGCCCCGTTGAGATCGCACTCCCCCGGCGTCGCTCTCGCCGGGACTTGCGAGTAACCTTGGCTGTCAGCGCCTCAAGCCTTCCCCTGCTCCACCAGCGTCAACGCCACCTTGTCGCGCAGGTACACCGGCAAGGCCAGTTCCGGTGCCTGCGCACGGCCGGCCTTGAACTCGCGGACGGCCAGCTCGGCGACGTGCACGGCCTGCGGGTAGCGGGCACCGTCGGCGTAGCGCGGCTCGTCGCCCAGCTTTTCGCGCAGCACCGTTCCGTAGGTGGCCCAGCCGCTACCCACCACTTGCCACGCTGCTGCTTCCGGCAGCAGCAGCGCGTCGGCGGTGCACACGCGTTCGTTGTCCAGTGCGAGCAGGCCGCCTTCGCCGTCACGGCGGTAGCAGGCGGCGTAGATCTCGCCCATCCGCGCGTCGATCACGGCGAGGATGGCGCTGTCGACGTCGACGTCGTCCGGCGCCTCCAGCGCCAGCGCGGCGAGCGAGGAGACGGTGACCACGGGCAGGTCCAGTGCCAGCGCCATGCCTTGCGCCAGCGACACCGCCAGACGCACGCCGGTGAACGCGCCGGGGCCGCGGCCCACGGCGATGGCGTCCAGCGCGTGCTTGCCCAGGCCGGCTTCGGCCAGCAGCGCGTCCGCCATCGGCAGCACGCGCTCGGCGTGCCGGCGCGGCGCGAGTTCGCTGCGCGCGATCACTTCGTCGCCGTGGACCAGGGCGACAGAGCAGGCTTCGGTGGCGGTTTCGATCGCGAGCAGGTTCATGGCCGCACCATGATAGCGGCTGGCGGCAGGCGCCATGCCCGGACCCCGCCGGCCAGGCCTCGGCCACTTGCCGCCATGCAACCGCGTGCCGGAAAGATCATGTGCATGCGCCTGGCCAGGAAGTGCACATCACAGCATTGCGACGGGCGTTGCCGGAGGCGGCAACGGCCCATTCCGGGCCGGCGCGATGGCGTGGCCCGGGAAGCGCCGTCGCCATGCGCACTAGACGGTGGCCAGGTTGTCCCGCGTGATTTCGACAATCGACTTCGCGCCGGTCAGCGTCATCGCCACGCGCATCTCGGCGGCGATGAGGTCGAGCAGGTGCGCCACGCCGCGTTCGCCGGCCGCGGCCAGCGCATAGACGAAGGGGCGGCCCAGCAGCACGCCGTCGGCGCCCAGCGCCAGCATGCGCACTACATCGAGACCGGAGCGCACGCCGGAATCGGCGAGGATGGCGAGCTCGCCCTTTACCGCATCGGCGACGGCGGGCAGCGCACGCGCGGAGGACAGCACGCCGTCGAGCTGGCGGCCGCCGTGGTTGGAAACCACAATGCCGTCGGCGCCGAAACGGGCGGCCTCGCGCGCATCCCCGGGATCAAGGATGCCCTTGAGCACCATTGCGCCCTTCCAGGCGTCGCGGATCCACTGCAGGTCGCGCCAGCCGATCGCGGGATCGAAGTTCTTGCCCAGCCAACCGATGTAATCCTCCAGGCCGATGCGATGGCCGAGGTAGGCCGACACGTTGCCGAGGTCGTGCGGGCGGCCGCGCACGCCCACGTGCCAGGCCCAGTGCGGATGCAGGCAGGCCTGCCACGCGCGGCGCAAGGCGGCGTGCGGGCCGGACATCCCCGAATGCCTGTCGCGGTAGCGCGCGCCCGGCACCGGCATGTCCACGGTGAACACCAGGGTGCGCACGCCGGCGGCCCAGGCGCGTTCCAGCGCGTTACGCATGAAGCCGCGATCCCTGAGCACATAGAGCTGGAACCACAGCGGCCGCGCGTGTCCCTGCACTTCCTCGATCGGGCACACCGACACGGTGGACAGGGTGAGCGGGACGCCCTTCGCCGCCGCCGCGCGCGCCGCCTGCACCTCGCCGCGTCGCGCGTACATGCCGGTGAGGCCCACCGGCGCCAACGCCAGCGGCAGGCTCAGCTTCTCGCCGAAGAGCTCGGTAGAGAGATCGACCTCGCCGACTTCCTTCAGTACGCGCTGGCGCAGGGCGAGGCTGCGCAGGTCATCGACGTTGTGGCGCAGGGTCTGCTCGTCGTAGGCGCCGCCGTCAATGTAGTGGAACAGGAAGGGCGGCAGGCGGCGCTGCGCAGCCGCACGATAGTCCAGCGTCGAGGAAATGATCATGCGCGGCACTGTGCTACGGGCAGGTGCCCCGCGCAATGTCGGCGGCTCACGCCACAGCGGCGGCGATGGCCCGGCGCAGTTGCCGGTAGCCTTCCACCAGCCGCGGGCCGGGGCGGCCCAGGAACGCTTCGCTGATGGCGTGGATGCGGCCGTGGCGCACCGCCGGCACCTCGCCCCAGCCTTCGCGGGCACGCACCCTGTCGGCGCGGTAGTTGGCCACCTTCACCCCGCACCAGCTCATTGCCACCACGTCGGGCCGCTGCGCCGCCGCGGCGGCGTTTTCCAGCGGCACGCTCCTGGCGTCCACGTCGACCCAGGGATTCACCCCGCCCGCGCGATGGATGAGGTCGTTGACCCACGAATGGCGCGCCGCGGCGATCACCGGCTTGGGCCACCACTCCACCAGCACCCGCGGCCGCGCGCCATCGACGTCCACCTGGGGCATCGCGGCTTCCATCGACGCCACCAGCGCCTCCCCGCGCGCCGGCACGCCCAGCGCGGCGGCGATGCGGCGGATGTCGCCGTACACGTCGTCCAGCGATTGCGGATCGCATACCAGGGTCCGCATGGCCGCCGCCTGCAGCGCATCCACCACGCGCTCGTGGCCGGGCACGGTCAGCGAGGTCAGTACCAGGTCGGGTCCGAGACTGCGCACCGCATCCACATCGAGATCGAGGTCGCGCCCCGTCTTCGGCAGGCCGGCGACGACTTCGGGCGGGTAATCGGAATCCGCGTCCACGCCGACCAGCATCGACGCGCAGCCAAGCGCGCAGACGATCTCGGTGTTGGAACAGGTATGGGAGAAGACGCGCATGGCGATTCAGGGTTCGGCGACCACGGTGCCCTGGTGGTACAGGATCTTCCAGCCGTCCGGGTCGCGCCGCCAGATCGTGGCGCGACGGGTCAGCCGTTCGCACTGGCGCAAGGTGTAGGTGAGCAGGTAGACCGCATCGGCAAGCCGGCGGCAATGGAAGTCGGCAGTTTCCCACGGATCGGGCTGCGGGTCGCGCTGGCGCTCGTCCAGCACGTCGAGCACGTAGTCGCGGCTGTAGCGGCGACCGGAGGCGCCGACCTCCCAGAAATCCTCCGCCGTCATCGCGAGATGGTCTTCGCGATGCGTGCCGAACTCCGGGCGATGGAAGATCGGCTCGCGCCGGCGCAGTTCGTCCAGCACTTCGACCAGCGCGGGATCGGTGCGCAGTTCGGGCTCGTGGCTCATGCGATCGACTCCCGGCGGTCTTCGACGGGCGGCGCGAAGAACGCCTGCACCTGGGCCAGCGCGCGCGTGCGCGGCATCGGCGGCAGGCTGGCGAGGAACAGCTTGCCGTAACCCTTGCCGGCGATGCGCGGGTCGCACAGCACCAGTACGCCGCGGTCGGTGACGCTGCGGATCAGCCGGCCGGCACCTTGCTTCAGCGCGATCGCCGCGGCCGGTACCTGCCAGCCCATGAAGGGATTGACGCCCTGCCGTTCCAGCGCTTCCAGCCGCGCCACCAGTACCGGATCGTCGGGCGCCGCGAACGGCAGCTTGTCGATCACCACCACGCTGAGCGCGTCGCCCACCACGTCCACGCCCTCCCAGAAACTGGCCGCGCCCAGCAGCACGCCGTGGCCGGAATGGCGGAACTCCTCCAGCAACTGGTGCCGCGGCGCCGTGCCCTGCACGAACAACGGCCAGGGCACGCGCGCGGCCAGCAGCTCGGCGGCGCGGCGCAGCGCGCGGTGCGAGGTGAACAGCAGGAAGGCGCGGCCGTTCGAGGCCTGCAGCACCGGCAGCACGGCGTCGAGCACGCGTTCCGTGTAGTCGCGCGCGGCCGGGTCGGGCAAGCCGTCCGGCAGGTAGCACAGTGCCTGCCGTGCATAGTCGAACGGGCTTTCCAGCGCCAGGGCCTGCGGCTCGTCCAGGCCCAGCTGGCGCGCGAAATGATCGAACTGCCCCGCCACCGACAGCGTGGCCGAGGTGAAGATCCAGGCGGCCTCGCTGCGTTCGCGCATGGCGCGCAGCGGCGCGGCGAGGTCCAGCGGCGTGGCGTACAGCGCGAAGCCGCGCGGGAACAGCTCGTACCAGCGCACGTCGCGTTCGGACGCCTGTTCCGCGATGCGCTGCAGCCGCTCGGCCAGCAGCGCGGCACGCTCGTGCGCATTGGCCAGGCCGCGCGAGCGCTCGGCCTGCGAGGCGAGCAGGTCGGCGAGCGTGGACAGCAGTTCGCCGACTTCGTGCAGCCCTGCGCGCACCTCGGCCACGGCTTCGAGCGCGCCGAACGCGCCGCGCGGCGGCAGCGGCTCCATCGCCAGGCGCAAGCGCCTGAGGGCGTCCTGCAGTGCTTCCACCGGCTCCAGCAGCAGGCCGATCGCGCCGGTGACGCCGCCGCATTCCCGCAAGCTGTCCTGCGCCAGTTCGGTGAGCTGGCGCGCGCTCACGCTCTGCGAGAAGAACTGCCCGGCCAGCTCGGGCAGCTGATGCGCCTCGTCGAGCACGAAGGCCGCGGCGCCAGGCAGGATCTCACCGAAGCCCTCCTGCTTCAGGGCAAGGTCGGCGAACAGCAGGTGATGGTTGACCACCACCAGCTGCGCCTCCTGCGCCTCGCGGCGTGCCTTCACCACGTGGCAGTCGTCGTAGAACGGGCACTCCACGCCCAGGCAGTTCTCCGGCGTGGAGGTAACGCGCGGCCACAGCGGCGATTCCTCCGGCACCTCGGCCAGCTCCATGCGGTCGCCGCGGCGCGTGCGCGCGGACCAGGCACGGATCGTCGCCAGGTGCGCGGCCTGCGCCTTGTCGAAGGTCGCGCCGTCGCGCACGGCCTGGTCGAGCCGGTACAGGCAGAGGTAGTTCGCCCGACCTTTCAGCAGCGCCGTCTTCAGCCGCATGCCGAGCACGCCGAGCACCTTCGGCAGGTCGCGGAAATACAGCTGGTCCTGCAGCGCCTTGGTGCCGGTGGAGACGATCACCCGCTCCCCCGACCGCAGGGCGGGCACAAGGTAGGCGTAGGTCTTGCCGGTGCCGGTGCCGGCCTCGGCGATCAGCGTCTCGCGCCCGGCGATGGCCTGCGCCACCGCCGTCGCCATCGCCTGCTGCGCGGCGCGCGGCACGAAGTTGGGCAGCTCGCGGGCGAACGGACCCTCGGGACCCAGCAGCGCAGCGGCGCTGTCGGACAGCGTGTCGTCGGAAGCTATCATCGCCGCAGTATCGCCCAGGGGCTGCGCGCGGCAAACCGGCCGCACCGGTCCGCGCGGCGGCGGCCGGGGCCTCGAAACGGTGGAAGTCCTCCGACCACCCGGCGGTGCGGGGGCACCGCCGGGTAGCCGGAACGCGCCCTCCCGACGCAGACCTGCACGCTTGCCAGGCAAGGCGTGCATACCACTCCCATCCGTCGGGTCGGCCGCGCGGGGTACGGCGGCGACAGCCCGGGATGCCCGGACCGGCCACGGCCGCAGCGACGCGCTCCAACCCGTCTCGGGAGCTGGACGTATGAGGGACGGAAAATTGAAATGGCGGCCGTCACCCGGCGGGAATGGCCGCGGCCCGGGCCTGGCCGGGCTCACGCGGAACCGCGGCTACCGGCTCAGAACCGGTTGATGCCCTGCACGTGGCATTTCGCCACCCACTTCTGCGCGGTGGCGGCGCCGGCCTCGTCGCCGGCTTCCTGGCGCAGCTGGGCGACGGTTTCCCAGTTGCGCGCGCACAGCGGGCCGAGCTTGGGGCCCAGCGTCCAGGACTGCCGGGCCAGCTTCTGCGCCAGCGCGTAGTCGCGCTGGTACACCGCCACCTCGGCGCGATCCTGCAGCAGCTCGGGCGAATCGGGGCTGTGCTTGAGCGCCTGGTCGAGCTTGGCCGCGGCAGCGTCGTAATGGCCGGCGTCGCTGTCGGCCCGAGCGGCCTGCTTCCAGGCCTCGATGCCGGGATCGGCCAGCGGCTGCACCGCGATCACGGACTGCTCGCGTTCGCCGGCGACACGGATCGCCGCGACCATGGCGGCGGGTGCCAACGCGGGTTGTTTCGGCGACTCGACCGGCCCAGGCGTGCTGCAGGCCGCCAGCAGGGTTGCCGCCAGGGGCAGCGGCCAAGCGCGCAGGGTACGACGAACTCGTGACATGTCAGTTTCCGCCAGGAAGGGGGTGGTCGACGGCCGCCGTCACGCCCGGACTGGACGGGCCGCCGCTGCTGGACGAAGGCGCCGGGCTGCCGCCGCCGAACAGGGTCTGCCAGAAGCCGCAGCCTTCGACGTCGGCGGACAGCGAGCCGCTCACCACCGGCACCTGCTTCGCGCCCGAACACTGCGGCTCGGTGGGCTTGCCGTCGACGGGGTTGATCCAGGCCATCTGCAGGCCGTCGCCCGGCGCGGCGGAGAGCGGCCGGGTCGGCAGCTTGGCGAACAGGTTGCGCCACGCGCGCAGCGCGCCGGTGGCGCCGAACAGGTGGGCGGGCTTGTTGTCGTCGCGGCCCATCCAGAACACCCCGAGATGCCCGCCGGTGAAGCCGGCGAACCAGCTGTCGCGCAGGTCGTTGCTGGTGCCGGTCTTGCCCGCGACGTGCAGCGAGGCCAAGCTGGAACTGCCGAGGGAGCTCGCGGTGCCGTAGGTGGTGACCTGCTGCATCGCCCAGGTCACCAGGCGTACCGCCTCCTGGTACTCGCCCTTGCCGCTCTGCACCTCGTAGCGCTTGATGGTGCGGCCGTTGCCGTCGACCACGCCGCGCACCGCAAGCAGCGGCAGCGCATGGCCGTCGGAGGCGATGTATTCGTAGAGCTGCGCCACCTGCAGCGGCGAGAGATCCAGCGCGCCGATCAGCAGCGAGGGGCCAGAGTTGACATCGGCCAGGCCGAAGGACTGCAGGAACGCGCGGATGCGCGGCAGCCCCACCGCGAGGCCGAGGCGGATGCTGGCGAGATTCCATGACTTCGCCAGCGCGTCCACCATCGGCACCATGCCATGGCTCTGGTTGTCGTCGTTGTGCGGCTCCCACAGCGTGCCGTTCTGCATGCGCATGCTGATCGGGCTGTCGTCCAGCGCGGTGGCGAGGTTCCAGCGCGCGGGGTCGGTCAACGCCACCAGGTAGACGAACGGCTTGATGGTGGAGCCGATCGGCCGCTGCGAATCCAGCGCGCGGTTGAAGCCCTGGTCGCCGGGTATCTTGCTGCCCACCACCGCCAGCACGCTGCCGTCGTGGGCATCGGTGACCACGCCGGCCGCCTGCAGCGGGTCGGCGCGCTTGCCGAGCTCCTTCATCGTGGTGTCGATGGCCTGCTCGGTGTACAGCTGTGCCGCCGGATCCAGCGTGGTGAAGATCGACAGATTGCCCGCGCGCAGCGTGTCCTCGTCGAAATCGCTGGTGATCTGCTGGCGCACCAGCTGCATGAAGGCAGGGAAGCGGTCATGCGGCAGCTGGCCGTTCCTGATCACGTCCAGCGGCGCGGCCTGCGCAGCCTTGGCCTGCTCCGCCGAGAGCAGGCCGGTGTCGACGAATTCCTGCAGCACCAGGTTGCGGCGCGCCAGCGCGCGGTCGGGGTAGCGGCGCGGATCGTAGTAGCTCGGCCCCTTCACCAGGCCCACCAGCATCGCGATCTCCTGCGGGCGCAGGTCGCGCAGCGGGCGGCCGTAGTAGAACTCGGCGGCGGCGGCGAAGCCGTGCACCGCCTGTCCGCCCTGCTGGCCGAGGAAGACCTCGTTGACGTAGGCCTCCAGGATGCGGTCCTTGCTGTAATGCATCTCCAGCAGCAGGGACATCAGCGCCTCGTTGATCTTGCGTGTGAAGGTCTGCTGGCGGCTGAGGTACAGGTTGCGCACCAGCTGCTGGGTCAGCGTGGAAGCGCCCTGCACGGTGTGGCCGGCGCGCAGGTTGGCGAACGCGGCGCGCACGATCCCGCCGAAGTCGATGCCGATGTTGTGCTTGAAAGTGCGGTCTTCCACCGCCTGCAGGCCGCTGACCAGCAGCGGGGGCAGGTCGGCCAGGTGCACGATGCGCCGGTCGACCTGCTGCGCACCGTACACAGTGGCGATGCGCGCGGGATCGAGATGGGTGAGTTCGACTGGCTTGCCGGTGGCGAGGTCGCGCAGCGAGGCGACCGCACCGTTGCCCAGGCGCACCTCGATGCGCTTGGGCAGCTCGCCGCCCTCCGGTCCGGCGTAGCCGCGCGAGGAGATCGTGTAGCGCGTGCCCTGCCGCGCCCAGCTGCCGGGCACCTGGCCGTGGCCGTCCTCGCTGTAACCGGCGAAGGTGAGTTCCAGCTGCAGCGCCGCCGGCGTCATCGGCTCGCCTGCCGCCAGCGGCAGCGGCCGCGCGAACACGCGGGTGGGCACCGCGAACACCAGGTCGTTGAAGCGCTCCTGCACGCGCTTGTTGAGCACCAGCGTGTACGGCAGCACGAAGCCGACCAGCAGGCCCAGGCAAATCCAGAACGGGATGCGCAGCCACGGCCACGCGGCGCGCAGGAAGGAGCGGGTGCGGGTCAGCAAGGCGGGGGAATCCTGAACATACAGGCGCCGATGATAGGGCCTGCTACCCGGCGCGCATCTGAACGAAATCGGCGCTTTCGGGGGCTTCGCGGCTATCGAAGAGCGCACAAGGACGCTGCCGAGGCACCACGCCGAAGCTCTGCCGCCGACAGAGTGCGTAGCGGATGGTAAGCGGCTGCAGAGCCTTGCCAGGCCGGCTCCAGCTACGGATGAATTTTTTCGCCGTTGCCCAACATGTCAATGAATTGGGAGATTTTTCTCGCACGCGTTTCGGCCTTTTTCACATTCTGGATTCTGAACAGGATTGCGTACTGGTTCTGCCTGTCGAGGGTCGCGAAGAACCGCCTGGCCTTCGGATTCCTGTCCAGAGCCTCCTGCAAGTCATCAGGTACCGTTGATGTGCTTGCCGATGAATAAGCGGCGTCCCAGCGCCCATCTTGCTTCGCGCGATTGATTTCGCGAAGCCCTGCCGGACGCATCCTTCCGGCCGACATCAATGCCTCGGCTTTCGCCTTGTTGATTTTCGACCAAATGCTTTTGGTTGTTCTGGGAGTAAATCGTTGAAGCCAATAGTGCTCACTCTCTGCCTGCTTTTGGCCATCTATCCAGCCATGGCAAATGGCGCCCTCAAGCGCCTGGGCATAAGTAAGGTTCGACCGCTCCGCGGATTTCTTCGCGATGCGCAGCCAAACGCCGGCGACAGTGTCTCCATTCGAGCTGAGCCATGCCTCCCAATCTTCCTGATTGGCGAACGTGATCTTGCGGTCGTTCATGCCGTACCTGCGCTTGAATGGCGAGCATGGTTGCCGTGCATATCGCACGAAACGTGATTGATATCGCTTATCGCCGCAAAATGCGAGATATGCACATCGATCCGATGGAGGCGGCGTGCCTGTGCTTTTGCTTCTGCGCGCAGGAGCGCGCTGCTTTTCCGGGGCCCCTATGGCGCGGCGGGTTGGCGAAGGAAAGTCCGCAGGATGGCCCGCAGGGATGCGGGCCAGTTTTCCGCCGGCACAGGGATGTGCCGTCGGAAAACCCCGTGGCCCGTCCGCGCACCCGTAGCCCATGGATGGGCGGAGGGCGCGCCATCGGGGTGGCCTCTCTTTTACGTCGGGCATCCTGCCCTCCGCCCTGCGGGCCGGCTTCGCCGTTCGCCGCCGCTCCTGCGGCGATCGTGGCTACTTTTCTCTGGCCACGCAGAGAAAAGTAGCTCGGCCGCCCGCAGGGCGCACGAAACCGCTTTGAATCTCGCCAGAGCACGGAAGCAAGAGCCCCCTCACCCCAACCCTCTCCCCCAACGATGTTGGGGGAGAGGGGGACCCGCGGGCGTCAGCCGGCCTTGTCCCCCGCCGTGTGCGCGATCCAGGCGCCGACCACGGCCGACACGTAGGGAATCGACTGCGCGGCCAGGATGAACATCCACAAGGTGCTTTCGATGTAGTGCGTACCGTAGCCCAGCGCCATGCCCACGATGCACAGCACCAGGGCGATCGCCATCAGCAGCTCCTCGCGCACCGGCGCGAACGCGGCGAAGCCGGAACCGCCCATGCGTCGGCTCTTGGCAGTCACCACGAACGAGGTCTTCTCGCGGGTGAGGCCGTGCAGGATGCCGCGCGCTATGGCGTGCGACAGGCCCATGCTGGCCAGCGAGGCCATCAAGGTGTCGTACCAGCCGCAGGGCACGCGGGCGCGATACAGCACGATGCCGAAGATCGCCTTGGCGAAGAAGAAGCCGATCACCGGGATCAGGAACAGCTGCATCGGCAGGGTGAAGTACTGCGGGAACGCCACCATGCCCGCGGTCCAGAACAGCGCCATCAGGGTGAAGATCAGATGCAGCGCGTCGGCGAACCAGCTGAACCAGCCGGTGAGGAAGTGGAAGCGCTGGCCGGCCGAGAGCGGGCCCTTCTGCGTCATCCAGCGCCAGCGACCCTTGAGGATCTGCATCGCGCCGAAGGCCCAGCGGTAGCGCTGGCTCTTGTACGCCTTGAAGTCGGCCGGGGTCAGGCCCTTGCCCATCAGCTCGTCGACGTAGACCAGCTCGTAGCCCGCGTGCATCAGGCGCAGGCCCAGCTCCGCATCCTCGCAGATCGTCCACTCCGACCAGCCGCCGGTGCCTTCCAGCGCCGAGCGGCGCACCATCGTCATGGTGCCGTGCTGGATGATCGCGTTGCGCTCGTTGCGGTGGTGCATGCCGATGCGGAAGAAGCCGTCGAACTCCCACGCGGTCATGCGGCGGAACCGGTTGTGCTCGAAATCGCGATGCGACTGCGGGCACTGCACCACCGCCACCTTCGGGTCATGGAAGTAGCCGGTGAGGGTGGACAGCCAGTCCGGCCGCACCACGTAGTCGGCGTCGATCACCGCGACCACGTCGGCCTCGGGCGCGGTTTCCTTCAGGCCGAAGTTCAGCGCGCCCGCCTTGAAGCCCGGCCACGGCTCCAGGTGGAAGAAGCGGAAGCGCTTGCCCAGTTTCTCGCAGTAGTCCTTCACCGGGCCCCACACCGCCGGGTCCTTGGTGTTGTTGTCGATCACCAGCACTTCGAAGTTGGCGTAGTCCAGCTCCGCCAGAGAGTCCAGGGTGACCTGCACCATCTCCGGCGGCTCGTTGTAGCAGGCCAGGTGGATGGAGACGAACGGCTGCTTCTCCGGGATGTCCGGGCGCAGCATGCCCGCCTCGCGGATCCACTCCCTCCGCCACAGCACCTCGGTGAACTCAAAGCCGTTGATCAGCAGGATGGCGAGGATCGCGATCTGCGCCGGGAACAGCAGCACCAGCATCGTCCAGTCCACCCAGCTCAGGTAGAACTGGAACGGCAGCGTGGCCGACCACACGATCAGGCCGCAGGCGAGCTGGATCAGCGCACAGAAAAAGAAGCGTCCGGTGAGCTTGAAACGGGCGAAGCGCCGTGCGAACCAGATCATCGGCAGCAGCGCCAGCAGGCTCGCCGCCAGGGCCTTCCACGGCCAGGCGGTGTCCTCGGTCACCGGGCCGGTGAACGGGAATTTCGGCTGGCGGTCGGCGTTGAACATGCCCCAGTACGCCTCGGTGCGGCCCGAGAGCTGCTCCTTCCACGGCTGGTCGAACGCCTCCATCACGTAGTAGTCCAGGTGCAGCTGCTTGGCCACGTTGAACCACTGGCGCAGGAAGATCGCCTCGTCGGACACCGACGGGTAGGCGTATTCGTGCCGGTCGCCGTTGGACGGCCAGCCGATCTCGCCGATCACGATGTGCTTGTTCGGAAACAGCCGCTGCAGGTTCTCGTAGCTGCCCAGTGCGGCGCCGATCGCGTCCTTGCGCGGGATGCCGTTCCAGTACGGGAACAGGTGCACGGTGATGAAGTCCACGTGCTCGGCCAGCTCCGGGTATTTCACCCAGATGTAGTCCGGCTCGGCGGTGGACACCGGCTGGTGCAGCGCGGCGCGCACCCGGTCCAGGTAGGCCATCAGCTGCTCGGGCGGGACGTTGTTGCGGAACAGCACCTCGTTGCCCACCAGCACCCGGTTGATGGTGCCGGGGTAGCGCCGTGCCTGCGCAATCAGCGCGGCGATTTCCTTGTCGTTGTTGTCCAGCCGGGTGTCGATCCACGCGCCGGCCAGCAGCTTCAGCCCATCGCGCTCCGCCAGGCGCGGAATCTGCGGAGCCTGTAGCATCGAGTACGTGCGGATGTTGGAGGTGTACTGGCGCACCAGCCTGAGGTCGCCGTCGACCTGCTCGTCGCTGGGGAACCTGTCCTTCAGCGGATCCTGGTAGCGCTGGTACGGCTCAAACGCGAAGCCGCCGATCGGACCATGCCAATCCTCGGGGCCGTGCGGGCGGTTGCCCCACCACCACAGGCCGATGTTGAGCGCGGCCACCACCAGGGCCAGCAGTACGGCGGCAAACAGCGAAGGGCGGCGTTGGGTGGAAGGATCGGCGCTCAAGAAAGTCCCCGTGGGCGCCATTCCGGGCGCGGATCAAGCCGCATGAGCTTAACCAATGCACGGCGGCAGGCTCAATAAAAGCCGGCGATGGCGGTCAGCGCAAGCTCAGGCCGGGCCTCGCACAAGCGGGGCAGCCGGTCGCACGAAGCAGGAAAGCGCCCTCGGGATCAGGCGTGCACGGCCGAGATGCGCAGCGTCCACGCCAGCGAACCCGCCAGTTTCCGGCGCACCCCCTCCGGCACGTCGACGTGGACGCCGTCATCGCGTTGCCGCCAGGCCAACTCGCCGACTGCGCCCAGCACCTGCAGGCGTGCGCCAGGCGCCGGCCGCAGCGAGCGCAGCACAAGGCTGGCAGGCGGTCCCTGTTCGCCCTCGTCGGCGAGCCAGATCGCATTGACGCTGCCGTCCTTGCCCTGGGTGAAGCGGAACCGGCCCTCGCCGTAGGGCGCGATGGCCCGGCTGCCATGGATGGCCGGACCGTTGACCTGCATCCAGGCACCGATGGCACGCAGGCGCTCCAGCGCCGCCGCCGGCAATTCGCCGTCGGGCTGCGGGCCGACGCCCAGCAGCAGGTTGCCGCCCTTGGCCACGATGCCGACCAGGATGTGCACCAGTTCGCGCGGCGACTTGTAGGTGTCGTGCGGATTCCACGACCACGAGCCGCCCATCGTCATGCAGGTTTCCCACGGGTACGGCAGCGGCTTGTCGGGCACGGTCTGCTCGGGCGTGCGGTAGTCCTCGTAGGGGCCGCTGACGTCGCGGTCGACCAGCACGATGCCCGGCTGGTTGCGGCGCGCGATCGCCGCCAGCCCCGGCATGTCGATGTTCTGCGCCCACGGCACTTCCATGCCATGAGCCTTCGCGTCGGGGTGCGGCCGGTCATTCACCCAGCCGGCATCCAGCCACATCAGGTCGACGCGGCCGTACTGCGTGGTGAGTTCGTTGACCTGCGCATGGGTGAACCCGACGAAGCGCTGCCACATCTCCGGATACTTGCGCACGTCGTAGTTGTTGTTGCGGTCCGGCGTGGCCCACAGCGGCGACCAGTAGTCCGGGTGGTGCCAGTCGGCCTTGGAGAAATACGCGCCGATGCCGAAGCCGCGCTGGCGGAACGCGTCGAACACCGCCCTGGTGACATTGGCGCGCGGGTTGGCGTGGTACGGCACCTCGGGCGCGGTGACGCGGTAGGCGGTCTGCGCCGTGTCGAACATGCAGAAGCCGTCGTGGTGCTTGGTGGTAAACACCAGGTAGCGCATGCCCGCGGCGTGCGCGGCCTGCGCCCATTGCGCGGGATCGAACTTCACCGGATTGAACTGCGTGCGCAGCTGCTCGTAGCGCCGCTTCCACTCCACGTAGCCGACCCCGCCGGGGCGCGTGATCCAGTCCTCCGAGCACAGCGTCCACGACTCGACGATGCCGAGCACGCTGTAGATGCCCCAGTGCAGGATGAGCCCAAACTTCCAGTCCGACCACTGCGCCAGCTTCGCCTTCACCAACGGATCGGTGGCCGGCACGTACTCGTCGCCCGCGGGCTTGGCATGCTCCTGCTGCGCCACCTGTGCGGTGTCCTTCGCCTGTTCCCCGCCGATGCCCTTGCCGAGAGGAGCCAGCAAGGCCAGCGCTCCGGCACCTTGCAACATGCGGCGGCGGGTCACCATGGCGATTCCTCGTGGGGTTGGCAGGCAAGAGGCCAAGTCTGGCACAGGCTCCGCGGGAACAACGACGCCCCGCTGCGGGTCGTGTTTGCCACCGGCCGACGTGTATTGTTGTACGGATATGCACCGATCCCCCCAGCACACCATCTAGAGTAAGGCTCCGGGCCGATCCGCCGGCAGAATCGTGGCGCGGCGAATTCGATTCCGAAGTGCACGACCCATGCCCTGGAACAGAGCGGGAGCATCAGCCCGTGCGCCGGCACCGCCGGGCTTCCGGGCTGACACCGGCAAGCGAGTGCCCGACCTCGCGGGCGCGCACGGCCTAGCGCATCGCGGCGCACCCGCAGGCTGACGGCACGGGCTATCGTTGCAACCCCCGGGACGCGGGGCTCGCGTCCGCTTCGCAAACAACCCAAGGATCGAACGATGAAGAAGCGAGCACTGCGGTTGGCCGCGGCGATCGGCCTGGCCCTGGCGGCGGGCAGCGCGATGGCCGCCGCCGGCGGCGCCGACGTCACCCGCGCCACACTGGACAACGGCCTGCGCGTGGTGATCGTGCGCGACACGCTGGCACCGGTGGTCACCACGGAGATGAACTACCTCGCCGGCTCCGACGAGGTGCCCGGGGGCTTCCCCGGCACCGCGCACGCAGTGGAACACATGATGTTCCGCGGCAGTCCGGGGCTCAGCAAGGACCAGCTCGCGGCGATCGCGGCGAACATGGGCGGCGCGTTCAACGCCGACACCACGCAGGGCGTGACGCAGTACTACTTCCTGGCGCCCGCGCAGGATCTCGACGTGGCGCTGCACGTGCAGGCGCTGCGCATGCGCGGCGTGGACATGGCCCCGAAGGAATGGGACAAGGAACGCGGCGCGATCGAGCAGGAAGTCTCGCGCGACCTGTCCAGCCCCGACTTCCGGTTCTACTCGCAGCTGCTGCAGCAGATGTTCGCCGGCACGCCGTACGCGCACACGCCGCTGGGCACGCGCGGTTCGTTCGACAAGACCACGGCGGCGATGCTGAAACAATTCCACGACACCTGGTATGCGCCGAACAACGCGATCCTGGTGATCGCCGGCGACGTCGACCCCGCCGCCACCCTGGCCAAGGTGAAGCAGGAGTTCGGCGGCATCGCGAGGAAGGCGCTGCCCGCGCGGCCCGCGTTCGCATTCAAACCGGTGACGGCGAAGACGGTGCAACTGCCCACCGACAGCCCTTACGGCTCGGTCTACCTCGGCTACCGCCTGCCGGGCCTCACCTCGAAGGACTACGCCACCGCGCTGGTCATGAGCCAGGCGCTGGGCTCGCAGCGCGCGGCTCTGGCCGGCATGGGCTTTGACGGCACCGCGCTGTACGGCGGCTTCTTCGACCAGAGCATGCCGCAGGCCGGCGTGGGCATGGCGGTGGGCATCTTCCCCAAGGGCGGCAACCCGCAGCCGATCCTCGCGAAGATGCAGGCCATCCTCGCCGAGGCGGCGACCAAGGGCGTCGATCCCGCACTGGTGGACGCGGCCAAGCGCAACGCCATCGCCGACCTGGAGTTCAAGAAGAATTCGGTGGACGGCCTCGCCAATGCCTGGTCGAGCGCGCTGGCCTTCCAGGGCGCGGCATCGCCCGATGCGATCAAGGCCGCGATCGAGGCGGTGACGCCGGCGGCGGTGGATGCGCTGGCGAAGCAGACCTTCGATCCGGCGCACGCGATCACCGCGATCCTCACCCCGGAAAGCTCGGGCAAGCCGGTGGCGGGCAAGGGCTTCGGCGGCGCCGAGAGCTTCTCGGCGACGCCCGACAAGCCGGTGCAACTGCCGGCCTGGGCCGCGCAGGCGTTCGCGAAACTCGAGGTGCCGAAGTCCTCGTTGCAGCCCGTCGCCTACACCTTGCCGAACGGCCTCAGGCTGATCGTGCAGCCGGAGACCACCAGCGACACCGTGGAGCTCTTCGGCGCCGTCCAGACCAACCAGGACCTGCAGGCGCCCAAGCGCGAGGAAGGCGTGGCCGACGTGCTGGAGGGCCTGTTCCCGTTCGGCACCGAACACCTGGACCGCCTCGCGTTCCAGCAGGCGCTGGACGGGATCAGCGCGCACGAGAGCGCGGGCAGCAGCTTCTCGCTGGCGGTGCCGTCCGCGCACTTCGCCGAGGGCGTCAAGCTTCTGGCCGACAACGAACTGCATCCCGCCCTTCCCGCGCAGGCCTTCGCGGTGGTGCAACGGCAGGTTGCGGGTGCAGCGGCCGGTGTATTGCAGTCGCCCGGCTTCCTGTTCGAGCAGGGGTTGGGCAAGGCCCTGCTGCCCGCCAGCGATCCCTCGCTGCGCCACCCCACGCCGCAGAACGTGATGGCGCTGACCCTGGACAAGGTGAAGGCGTACTACGCGCAGACCTTCCGCCCCGACCTCACCATCATCGTGGTGGTCGGCAAGGTCGATCCGGCGCAGGCGAAGAACGTGATCGAGCGGGCCTTCGGCGACTGGAAGGCCACGGGCCCGAAGCCCGACACAAACTACGCCGCCGTGCCGGCGAACCGGCCCGGCAAGCTGCACGTGCCCGACACCAGCGCGGTGCAGGACAGCGTGGACATGGCGCAGACCATCGACATCACCTTCAACGATCCGGCGCGCTTCGCGATCAACCTGGGCAACCAGGTGTTGGGCGGCGGCTTCTACGCGTCGCGGCTGACCCGCGACCTGCGCGAGAAGCATGGCCTGGTCTACACCGTGGGTGTGGGCCTGGACGCGCGCAAGCACCGCGGCAGCTACAAGGTGTTCTTCGGCTGCGACCCGGACAAGGTCGGCGCCGCCAGCACGCTGGTGGTGCAGGACCTGAAGCAGATGCAGCAGCAGCCGGTGAGCGACGCCGAGCTGAAGCAGGCCAAGGGCATCCTGCTGCGCCGCATCCCGCTCGGCGAATCCAGCTTCGGCGCGATCGGCAGCCAGCTGCTCACGCTGGCGCAGCAAGGCAAGCCGCTCGATGCGATGACCATCGCCGGACAGCACTACCTATCGCTGACGGCACCCGAAGTGCAGCAGGCCTTCGCGAAGTATGTGCGGCCCGACGGCCTGGTCACCGCAGTGAAAGGGCCGGCGCCGAAGGGCTGACCCCTCCGCCACCGGAGCGCAGCCCGTGCGCGATGGCCCTGGCTCTTGATCGAAGCCAGGGCCATCGCGCACAGGGTGCGCTCCTACCGGCTCACTTCAGCAGCGAGCGCAGCATCCACGCCGTCTTCTCGTGCGCCTTCAGCCGGCCGGTGAGCATGTCGGCGGTACCCTCGTCGCCGGCCTTGCCGGCCACCTTGATCGCGGCGCGCGCGGTGTGTGCGGCGATCTCGTGGCCTTCCACCAGCTGGCCCACCATCACCTTCCAATCCGGCACGCCGACCTCTTCCTTGATCGAAGTGAGCTTGGCGAACTGGCTGTAGGAACCGGGCGCGAACATGTCCAGCGTGCGGATGCGCTCGGCCACCTCGTCGGCGGCCAGCCACAGCTCGTTGTACTGCGTCTCGAACATCGCGTGCAGGCTGTTGAACTGCGGCCCAGTGATGTTCCAGTGGAAGCTGTGGGTCTTCAGGTACAGCGAATAGGTATCGGCCAGCAGCTTGGACAGCTGCCTGGCGATGGCTTCACGGTCCTTCCTGGCGATTCCGATGTTCGTGGCCATGGCGTACTCCTCCGGTTGCGTTGCTTGGACGGGATGGGACAACAGTAGCGACGCATGCCGTGCAGAAGAAATGAATCCTCGCGATGCCCGCGATAGGGGCGGGCTATCGGTCGACCGCGGCGCCTGCCGCTATCATGTCGGGTTCCATGAGTGACACGACCCCACTGCGCCCCGCACCCGCCGCCGACCGCTCCCTGCGCGACCTGCGCCGGGCGCTGGACGGCGTGGCCAGCCGCGACTTCGGCCGTCTGCTGGGCCGCTGGCGCGGGCTGTCGAAGCGGCCCGACGGGAAGAAACTGGCGGCGCTCGCCGCGGACATCGAGGCCTCCGCGGCGAAGCGCCGCGCGCGCGCCGCGGCCAAGCCGGCGATCCGCCTGGACGAGTCGCTGCCGATCACGGCGCGCGCCGACGAGATCGTCAAGCTGATCCGCGAGCACCCGGTGGTGGTGATCGCTGGCGAGACGGGCTCGGGCAAGACCACCCAGCTGCCCAAGCTGTGCCTCGCCGCCGGCCGCGGCGAAGCCGGCATGATCGGCTGCACCCAGCCGCGCCGCCTCGCCGCGCGCTCGGTGGCGCGCCGCGTGGCGGAGGAACTGGGCACCCCGCTCGGCGACCAGGTGGGCTTCCAGGTGCGCTTCACCGACCAGGTGAGCGAACGCACGCTGGTGAAATTCATGACCGACGGCATCCTGCTCGCGGAGACCCAGGGCGATCCCTGGCTCAGCGCCTACGACACCTTGATCATCGACGAGGCGCACGAGCGCAGCCTCAACATCGACTTCCTGCTGGGCTACCTGAAGCGCCTCATCGCGAAACGCCCCGAGCTGAAGATCATCGTCACCTCGGCCACCATCGACACCGCGCGCTTCGCCGAACACTTCGGCGGCGCGCCGGTGGTGTCGGTGGAGGGGCGCGCGTATCCGGTGGAGCTGCGCTGGCGGCCGGCCGACGTGCCCGTAGGAGCGCACCCCGTGCGCGACGGCTCTGATGCTTCGAGCGGAGCAAAAAGCGATCGCGCACAGGGTGCGCTCCTACGATCGAACATTCAGCAAGGCGGCGCCGAGCACATCGCCGCCGTACTCGACGAGATCATGGCCGACCGCAGCCTGGGCGGCGGCCCCGGCGACGTGCTGGTGTTCCTGCCTGGCGAGCGCGAGATCCGCGACGCGCACCTGCTGCTGTCGCGCCGCCAGTACCGCGAAACCGAGATCCTGCCGCTGTACGCGCGGCTCTCCGCCGCCGACCAGGACCGCGTGTTCAAGCCCGGCCCGAAGCGGCGCGTGGTGCTGGCCACCAACGTGGCCGAGACCTCGCTCACCGTGCCGCGCATCCGCTACGTGGTCGACACCGGCAGCGCGCGCGTGAAGCGCTACAGCCAGCGCAGCCAGCTCGAACGCCTGCACGTGGAGCCGGTCTCGCAGGCCGCCGCCGACCAGCGCAAGGGCCGCTGCGGCCGGATCGGTCCCGGCATCTGCTACCGCCTCTACGACGAGGCGGACTTCGCCACGCGCAACGCATTCACCGACCCCGAACTGCTGCGCTCCTCGCTGGCCAACGTGATCCTGCGCATGCTGGCGCTGAAGCTGGGCGAGGTGGACGACTTCCCCTTCCTCGATGCGCCCGATCCGCGCGTGGTCGCCGACGGCTACCGCCGCCTTGCCGAGATCGGCGCCATCGACGCGGCGCGCGCGCTCACCCGCATCGGCCACACGCTGGCGAAACTGCCCATCGACGTGCAGCTGGCGCGCATGCTGGTGGAAGCGGAAAAGCTCGGCGCGCTGCGCGAGCTGCTCACCGTCGTCGCCTTCCTCAGCATCCAGGACCCGCGCGAGCGCCCCGCCGACGCGCGCCAGCAGGCCGACGCCGCGCACGCCGCGTTCGCCGACCCGAAATCCGACTTCGTCGGCGTGCTGAACCTGTGGCGCGCGTACGACCAGGCACACGAGGAACTCACCCAGTCGAAATTGCGCGACTGGTGCTCGCGGCATTTCCTCAGCTTCATGCGCATGCGCGAGTGGCGCGAGCTGCACCGGCAGCTGCTGCTGGTGGTGCAGGAGCTGGGGTGGAAGCTCGACGCTGTCGCTCCACTGCGGGGAGGCCATGCTGGCACCCCCTCTCCCCTGCGGGGCACGCGGGGAGGCGCCAGGGATGGCGCCGGCTTTGAGGAGCGAGGAGAGGGCCGGGGTGAGGGACCGAACTCGCGAGGTGTTGGAAAGAACAAGCGCGCCTCACACGAACGTTCCCGCAAGCCCCAAACCCTTACCCCAACCCTCTCCCCGCAGGGGAGAGGGAGCGAGGACGAGGCTGCCCGGCAATTCGAGAACATCCATCGCGCGCTCCTTGCCGGCCTGCCCACCCAGGTGGGCCGCAAGGACGAGCGCGGCGTTTTCCAGGGCACGCGCGAGCGCAAGTTCCAGGTGTTTCCCGGCTCCGCGTTGTCGAAAGTGCCGCCGAACTGGGTGTTCGCGGCGCAGATCCTGGATGTCGGCGGCAAGGTATGGGCCATGATGTGCGCGCGCATCGAGCCGGCCTGGATCGAGCAGCAGGCCGCGCACTTGCTGAAGTCCAGCTGCCGCGACGCGCACTGGTCGAAGAAGCGCGGTTGCGTGGTGGCCTATGAGCAAGTGAGCCTGTTCGGCCTGAACCTGGTCGAGCGCCGCGCGGTGACGTTCGAGAAGCAGGACCCCGCGCTGGCCCACGCCATCTTCCTGCGCGAGGCGCTGGCGCGCGGCGACATCGAGGCGAAAGCCGACTTCGTGCGTGCCAACCAGCGCGTGCTGGAGGACGCGCAAGGCATCGAGGCGAAGCAGCGCCGCGAAGGGCTGATCCGCCACGAGGACGAGCTGGTCGACTTCTTCCGCGGCAAGTTGCCGGGGGACATCTCTTCCAGCCGCGCGCTGGATGCGTGGTATCGCCATGCCCGCCCCGCCGAGCAGGCCGCGCTGCGCTGGTCGCTGGACGACGTGATGGTGGGCGGGGCGGGGCTGGACCCGCGGGCGTTTCCCGCGGCGCTGGAGATCGCCCCGAAGGACGGTCCCGTGCAGCGCCACCGCCTCGAATACCGCTTCGTGCCCGGCGACGAGGCCGACGGCGTCACCCTGCACCTGCCGCTGGCGATGTTGAATGCCCTGCCTGCCGCGCGCTGCGAATGGCTGGTGCCGGGCCTGCTGGCCGACAAGGCCGCCGAACTGATCCGCGGCTTGCCCAAGGCGCTGCGCCGCAACTTCGTGCCCGCACCGGACTTCGCGCGCGCCTTCGCCGCGGCCGAGGCGCCGCGCGACGAGCCGCTGGCGAAGGCATTGGCCGCCTTTCTCACGCGCACCACCGGCGTCGCGCTCGATCCGGCCGAATTCGCAGCCATCGAACTCGCGCCGCACTTCCTGATGCGCTACCGGGTGCACGACGACAGCGGCCGCACGCTGGCCGCCGGCCGCGACCTCGCCGCGCTGCGCGCCGAATGGGAAGGCCGCGCGCGCGAGGCATTCTCCAGGAAGACCGACGTGGCGCTCGCCCGCGAAGACGTCACCGCGTGGGATTTCGAGGAGATCCCGCGCGAAGTGCGCTCCAAGGGCAACCTGCTCGCCTTCCCGGCCCTGGTGGATCTCGGCGACGCGGTGGCGCTGCGCGTGTTCGAGCGCCGCGACGAGGCCGCCGCCGCGCACCTCGGCGGCGTGCTGCGCCTGCTGCGCAACGCGCTGGCCGGCGAGCTCAAGCAGGCGCGCCGGCGCCTGCCCATCGGCAACCCGCTGGCGCTGAAATACGCGTCGCTGGGCGGCGTGGAAGGCCTGCGCGAGGACCTGGTGGAAGGCGGCCTCGCCGACCTTGTGGCGCGCCTCGATCTCGATGTCCGCAGCGCCGGCGCGTTCGAGGCGCTGCGCACGCGGGCCGCACGCGAGCTGTTCGCCGCCGCGGTGGAACGGCTGAAACTGGCCGAGCCCGTCATCGAGGCGCAGGCGGAGCTGCGGCCGTGGCTGCAGCCGCCGTTGCTGGGCTTCGCCCGCGCCAGCTACGACGACCTGTACGAACAGCTCGACGCCCTGCTCGCCCCCGGTTTCCTGCGCGAACTGCCGACGACCCGCCTGGCGCACTACCCGCGCTACCTCAAGGCGATGCGCCTGCGCGGCGAACGCCTGCGCCAGGACCCGGCCAAGGACCAGCAGCGCATGCTGCAGGTGCTGCCGTATTGGCGCGAGTACCTGAAGCACCGCGCCGCCGGCAGCGAAGGCCTGGACGAACTGCGATGGCTGATCGAGGAATGGCGCGTGTCGCTGTTCGCGCAGGAACTGAAGACCGCCGAGCCGGTATCGGCGAAGCGCCTGGCGAAGGCGCTGGAAGCCATCGCCTCAGCGTGACTTGCGCCGCCGGCGCCGTCACCACGCCGACGCCACCACGAACCCGTTGGAAAACACGCCGGAGGCCGGGCCCGGCGCAGGGTGCCGATGCATCGCGTCCGGCAGTGATGGCGCGCCCGCGTCACTCCATGCCATCACCGGCCAGGCGCCGGACAAGGTGATGCCGGCGGCCAGCAGCACCGCCCACAGGGAACGCAAGCAGCGCATAAGCGAGTCCTGCCGGGACCGTGAGAGGAGTCGGCGCGATTCCGTGCCCAACGGCCGGCGAAGCGAGGCACGGGCGATCCACCTAAAATGGACGCACCCGATACGATGCCGGCCATGACCACACCTTCGCATCCCGCCCGCCTGCAAGCCTGGCGTGACCGCGCCGGCACGCCGCCGCCCACGCTGGCCGCGGCACTGGACGCATGCCTGACACGGCCGGTCGACCAGGCCGAATGCGCCGAGGTGCTCGACCTGCTGGCGATGCTGGGCTGCGATGCCCCCACCCAGGCGGCGGCCTTGTGGTTCGAGCTGTCGCGCGTCGATGCCGCGTCGTGGCAGGCCGAGGCTTCTCGATTGCCGGCGGACGTGCGCCGGCTGGTGGAAGGCCAGCAAGCCGCCGAGCAGGTCTGGGCGCTGCACGCGCAGCGCACGCAGGGCGGCGGCTCCGAGGGCCTGCGCCGGCTGCTGCTGGCGATTATCCGCGACCTGCGCGTGGTGTTCGTGCTGCTGGCGCGCCAGCTCGCGCGCCTGCGTGCGGCGGCGGCGCTGCCGGAGGCCGAACGGCAGGAACTGGCGCGGCTCACCCGCGACATCCACGCGCCACTCGCCAACCGCCTCGGCATCTGGCAGCTGAAGTGGGAGCTGGAGGATCTCGCCTTCCGCCACCTGCAACCGGACACCTATCGGCGCATCGCCAGACTGCTCGACGAGCGCCGCGCCGACCGCGAAGCCTTCATCCGCGAATCGCTGGACGAGCTGGGCCGCGCGCTGGCCGCCGCCGGCATCCGCGCCGAACTGGCCGGACGGCCCAAGCACATCTATTCCATCTGGAAGAAGATGCAGAAAAAGGGCGTGGAGTTCGCCGAGCTGTACGACATCCGCGCGGTACGCGTGCTGGTGGACTCGGTGGCCGACTGCTATGCCGCGCTGGGCGTGGTGCACACGTTGTGGCCGCACCTGCCGCGCGAGTTCGACGACTATCTCGCGCGCCCCAAGGGCAACGGCTACCGCTCGCTGCACACCGCGGTGGTCGGCCCGCGCGACAAGACCCTGGAGGTGCAGATCCGCACCCACGAGATGCACCGCGCCAACGAGCTGGGCGTGGCCGCGCACTGGCGCTACAAGGAAGGCGGCGGCGCCGACGCCGAGTTCGAGGCCAAGGTCGCCTGGATGCGCAAGCTGCTGGAGACGCGCAGCGAGGACGAGGGCACGCTGGCCACCGACCTGCGCACCGAGCTGATGGAGGACCGCGTCTACCTGCTCACCCCCAAGGGCGAGGTGGTGGACCTGCCGCACGGCGGCACCGTGCTGGACTTCGCCTACCACGTGCATACCGAGGTGGGCCACCGCTGCCGCGGCGCCAAGGTCAACGGCCGCATCGTGCCGCTCACCTTCCAGCCGCAGAGCGGCGACCGCGTGGAGATCCTCACCGCGAAGCAGGCCGAGCCCAGCCGCGACTGGCTGTCGCCGCACCACGGCTACCTCAACAGTTCGCGCGCGCGCGACAAGGTGCGTGCCTGGTTCCGCCGGCTGGCGCACGACGCCAACCTCGCGGTGGGCCGCGTGATGTTCGAGCGCGAACTGAAGCGCCTCGCCCTGCCCGAGGTCGACCTGGCGAAGCTGCCCGCGCATTTCCACCTGAAGAACCAGGACGAGCTGCTGGTGGCGCTGGCACTCAACGAGATCAGCGCCGGCCAGATCGCGCGGGCGCTGCAGGAAGCCGCGCAGCCGCTGGCCGACGATGCCGTGCCGCTGGCGCCCGCGCGGCCGGCGCCCGCGCGCGACCCCGGCGCGCTCAGCATCGAGGGCATCGGCAACCTGCTCACCACGCTGGCGCGCTGCTGCCAGCCGCTGCCGGGCGACCCGGTGCGTGGTTTCGTCACCCGCGGCCGCGGCGTGTCGGTGCACCGCACCGACTGCGCCAGCCTCGCGCGGCTGGCGCGGCGCGACCCCGACCGGGTGATCGAGGTGAGCTGGGGCAAGGCCAGCGCCCAGGCCTACGAGGTGGACATCGAGCTGCGCGGCTACGACCGCAAGGGCTTGCAGAAGGACGTCACCGGCGTGATCAGCAATGCCGGCACGCCGATCCTGGCCTCCTCCAGCCGCGCCCTCGCGAAAAGCGGCGAGGTGGAGATGCGCTTCGCCCTGCGCGTGCGCGATTTCGAACAGCTCTCCACCCTGCTCGGCCGCCTGCTGGCGCTGCCGAACGTGCTGGAGGCGCGGCGCATCGGCGGCTCGCGCACGCCTGCCTGAACGCGCGTTCCTGCGCGGCGCGGCGACGTGGCGGGGCAATGCTAAGCTGCAGCAAGTCACTGAAACCCCTGATCCTGGCTGTGATCCCGGCGAAAGCCGGAGGCGCCTCGCAACGGTGAAGCCGGTCATCCCGCCTTCGCCCCACTGAACGCAACGCCACCGGATGACCGGCTTCGCGGCGATGACGCGCTTCCGCCCCTCGCGGGAATGACGAGCAAGAAGCAGGTCGTCCCCCTTCCCCACGTGCCAACCCCCATGAGCAGACGCCGCGACCAGCACGAATCCGACCGCCGTGGACGCACCGAGCCCACGCTGGGCGACCTCGGCGGGCTCGACGAACCGCCGCGCGACGCCGCACCGCCCGACGACCTGCCTGAGGTCGACGCCGAGCCGCGCCGCTGGCGCCGCGCCTCGGCGCTGTCGCGCCGCACGCGTCGTCGCGGCTGGCTGGTTCCCGTGCTGGTGCTGGCGCTGGTCGGCGTGGTGGGCGGCGCGTGGATCGAACAGAACCGCCTGCGCAGCCTGCTGCCGCGCACCGAGCTCAACGACGTGCTCAGCCGCGCGCAGCAGGCGCTGGCCGCCGGCAAC
Organism: Rhodanobacter sp. sgz306013; assembly: GCF_057031145.1. Classification (NCBI taxonomy): domain Bacteria; kingdom Pseudomonadati; phylum Pseudomonadota; class Gammaproteobacteria; order Lysobacterales; family Rhodanobacteraceae; genus Rhodanobacter; species Rhodanobacter sp. sgz306013. Next base: position 294,276 of record NZ_JBXCIJ010000004.1, on the reverse strand, counting down.
CTGGATGGCGACGACGGCAACAGCGCGCGCGAACTGTTCCAGGCCGCGGTGGCGCTGGAGCCGGACAACGACGCCGCGCGCAACGGCCTGCACCAGGTCGGCATGGCCGAAGTCTCGCAGGCCGACGCCGCGCTGCAGGCCGGCCGGCTCGACGTGGCCGCGCAGAAGGCGGCGGTGGCGCGCGAACTGCTGGGCGGCGGCAGCGACGTCGACCGGCTCGACCGGATGATCGCCGCGAAACGCGGCTCGCAGGTGCAGGTCCCGACCCTGGTCGATCAGGCGCAGCAGGCCTTTGCCGCCGGCCAGTACGGCGGCGAGCACGGCGCCGGCGCGCTGTACCGGCAGGTGCTCGCGGCCGATCCCGGCAACGCGGTGGCGCGCCACGGCCTGGACCAGGTCGGCGACGCGCTGGCCGCGCAGACGCAGAAAGCGCTGGACGCGAACGACGGCGCCACCGCCGACGCCGACATCGAACAGCTCGCCGCGCTGCAGCCGAACAACGCCGCCTTGCCCGGCCTGCGCGCCGCCCGCGCACAGGCGCGCCAGCAGGACAGCGCCGCGCTCGACACCACCCTGCAGCAAGGCGACGAGGCGCTGCGTGCCGGCCGCATCGACGGCCCCGGCGACGACACCGCACTGGCGCACTACAAGGCCGCACTCGCGATCGCCCCGGGCAATCCGCAGGCCGAGGCCGGGCTGGGCAAGGTGGCGCAAGCACTGACGGTACAGGCCAACGCGGCCATGGACGCCGGCGACGCCGCACAGGCCGGCACCTTGCTCGACCACGCCGCGGCGCTGGCGCCCAAATCCGCCGACCTCGCTGCCGCCCGCGCGCGCCTGCAAGGCATGACGCAAGCCAAGTCCAGTCCCACGCCCACGCCCGGCGCCGCGCCGAAAGCCGCCGCACCCGCGAACGAAGATTCCGACGCCGACGCCGGCATGCTGCATCCCGCACTGACGCCGCAGCAAAGCGAGCAGGTCGCCAGCCTGCTGCAACAGGCGCAGGCCGCCACGCAACGCGGCGACATCATGCTGCCGCCCGGCAACTGCGCCTACGACCTTTACCGCAACGCGCTGGCGATCGATGGCAACAGCGCCGTCGCGCAACACGGCCTGCAAGCCCTGCCGGGCGTGGTGCTGCAGCTGTTCAACCGCGCGCTGGCCGCCGGCGACCTCGCCCGCGCCGGCCAGATGCTGGACAACCTCGCCGACCTCGCTCCCGGCGACAACGCGCAGAACGTCCTGCGCCAGCGCCTCGCCACCGCCTGGCTGGACCAGGCCGACCGCCAGCTCGCCAGCGGCAACCGCGCCGGCGCCGCGCAAGCGCTGGAACAGGCGCGCAAGCTCGCGCCGAACCATCCGCGCGTACTCGACCTCACCGCCCGTCTGTAGTCGGGTTCCTGATGACGGTCCTGGTATTCGGCGGCAGCAGCCAGATCGGCCATTTCCTGCTGCCACGCCTGCTCGCCCAGGGCACCACGGCAACGGCGCTCAGCCGCCGCGCCCACGCTTCGCAACCCGGCCTGCGCTGGCTGCAAGGCCGCCTGCCCGACGCGCTGCCCGCCGAGCTGCCGCATCCCGCCGCCATCGTGTCCTTCGGCCCGATCGGTCCCTTCGCGCAATGGCTGGCCCGCGCCGACTTCGGCAGCGAACCGCCGCGCGTGATCGCCACCAGCTCGATGAGCGCGGAAACCAAACGCGACTCCACCATGGCCGCCGAACGCGCCGTCGCGCAGCAGCTGCGCGACGGCGAACAGGCACTGGCCGCCGCCTGCGCGCGCCATGGCGCACCGTGGACCGTGCTGCGCCCCACCCTCATCTACGGCGCCGGACTCGACAAGAGCCTCAGCCCGATCGCCCGCCGCGCCTGGCGCACGCGCGTGTTCCCGCTGCCTGCCGGCCGCGGCCTGCGCCAGCCGGTGCACGCCGACGACATCGCCCTCGCCGTGCTCGCCGCACTGGACCACCCCGCCAGTGCGGGCCGCATCCTGCCCATCGGCGGCGGCGAACGCCTCACTGTAGGCGAGATGTTCGCCCGTGTCCGCCGCACCCTGCCCCACGCCAACCTGCCGCTGCCCCTGCCCTCGTGGCTGCTGCATGCAGGCCAGCACCTCGCTCCCGCGAAACTGCGTGGACCGCTGGCGCGGCTCGATGCGGACCTCATCGCGGACAACGGCGAGCTGGAACGTCTGCTGGGAGTGACGCCGCGGGCGTTCCAGCCGACGGCGGAGATGTGGTTTCCGATGAGGGAATGACGCTTCGCGGATTACCTTCTCCCTCCGGGAGAAGCGGAGAGGCGCCATGGATGGCGCCGTTTTGAGGAGCGAGGAAGGTGCCCCGAAGGGGTGGATGAGGGTACGGTCCCTCGCCAGATCCGGCGTCAATGCGCGACGTTCAAAGCAGTTTCGTGCGCCCTTTGGGCGCCCGAGTTACTTCTCCTTTGCTTGTCCAAAGGAGAAGTAACCAAGAGGAAACGACACCCCGATAGCGCGCCCTCCAGGCATCCTGCCTTCCGGGTGCGCGGGCGGCTTACGGGGTTTTCCGACGGCACATCCCTGTACCGGCGGAAAACTGGCCCGCATCCCTGCGGGCCATCCTGCGGACTTTCCTCCACCCACCCGCCGCGCCAAAGGGGCCCCGGAAAAGCAACGCGCTCCTGCGCGCAGAAGCAAAAGCGAGAACACACCGTTTTCTTCGAATCGCTCTGTATATTCCGCGCTTCGCAGCGATAAGTGATATCACCTCGTTTTACGTGATATGCATGCCAGTCTATAACACCGCTGCCACCGAAGTGGGCCAGCAAGCCGTTGATCACACTAGGTGATTCACCTACTTGACATGAAGGCGGAAGGCATGGACATTCATGCATATGCCCCGATCTTGGATCTACTTAGCGTTAGGCGTCACACAGACGGAGCCGTGCCCTGCAATTTATCGAGAACAGCATCATGGGCTTGCGAGCCGCCTGCTATCGCTTATGTAGCGAAAGGCACCAAGCCGTGTTTCTCCTGTTTCCAATGATTCATATCGGAACCTCGGAGTACTACCGAGATGTTTGCTCACGTCTTTCTGAATGTGACGTGGTGCTGTTTGAAGGAGTCCATTCTTTCCGGACTCGCCTTCTTACAACATCCTATCGTTGGGTTGCCAAACGCTCTCGCCTTGACCTAGCCACTCAATCCCAAGATTTGAAGCTGTCCGATCTTCCTTTGCGTCTCGTACACGCGGACGTTACAGGGGGAGAATTCGAGCAAGGCTGGCGCCAAATTCCCAAGACACAGCGAGTTGCTCTCATGTGTCTTTCCCCGCTTTACGGATTTTGGCTCTACCTCACCGCAAGTCGAGAGTCGCTAGGCAAACATCTTGGGCTGGAGGACCTTCCCAGTCGAGAGGAAGCTCTCCACCAAGAGCAAAGGACTGGCGTCGAACGAGCCTTTCATGGTGCAAGAGATCGAAAGCTGATGTCATGCATCGACGAAATGATACATGAGGGAGGCGCGTCACAAACGGTTGGGGTAGTGTACGGCGCAGCGCACATGCGCTCTGCGCTCCAGTACTTAATTTCCGAACGTAACTATCAGATCTCAGGTTCCGAATGGCTAACAGTAATGGGGTACGAGGAATGATGTCTAACCTCTCATTCGAGGCGGACGGCTTCGCCGCCGCTCAATTCCAGCGTTAGGACTACAACTCTGAGTGATTCGCTCAATGGACGCAATAGACCCTCGATTGATTGAGCAGCGTATCCGCAACCGTCTTATCGAGTACGTTGAATGGGTACGAGGATATGAAAGCGAAAGTGAGCCAAGGATAGGGATGGGCGAGTTGCTCAACCAGTGGGAGGACTTCATTACACGTCCAATCGGTGATGGCAATTTTCCGATTCCTGTCTTTACGGCTGACGAGATCAATACTCTAAATTGTCTAGACACCGCTTGGGAGCTACTCTGCTCCGCAACGCCAAGCCACATCACTCGCGACTCCGATGTGTTCAAAATGAGCGAATGGGCGGATTTTGTCTCGCGCGCAGGCGAAGCGGCCAAAGTGTTTGACAGGCGTGGCAAGCTTTCAGAGGATCTGCCGCTTTAGGCTAACTCCTACACCACTCGCCCGCGCGGACACGCGTACCGCATGCCGCTTAACTCCAGCATCACCCTCTCAGCGATCCCAATCAGAAGCACACCGCATGACGCGCCCGCAGCCGCGCAGCGGCTGCGTCCGAGTGCGCGCCAGGAGCGCGCTGCTTTGACCGGGGCCCCTATGGCGCGGCGGGTGGGTGGAGGAAAGTCCGCAGGATGGCCGGCAGGAAGCCGGCCAGTTTTTCGCCGGTACAGGGACGTGCCGTCGAAAAACCCCGGAACCCGCCCGCGCACCCGGAGCCCATGGATGGGCGCAGGGCGCGCCATCGGGGTGTCGTTTCCTCTTGGTTACTTCTCCTTTGGACAAGCAAAGGAGAAGTAACTCGGGCGCTCAAAGGGCGCACGAAACTGCTTTGACACTCGCCAACGCGCAGAAGCAGAAGCTCCCTCCCCCCAACCCTCTTCCCCAACGATGAAGCTGCTGGGGGAGAGAGAGAACGGCCAGCGGGCGATGGGAGTACGGCGCGGCGCGGATTCATCCGCAACCCATCCCCGCTTCGGTAAGCTGTCCCGGCTCCGCCAACGCCCCCACGAGGATGGATCCCCTTCGCATGCGCCGCCCCCGCCGACGCCTGGCACTGCTTGTCCTGTTGCCGATGCTGCTGTTCGCGTCGCTGGCGCGGGCCGGCGTGCAGCTGGTGGTGCGCGGGGTGGATGAGCCTTTGCAGCAGGCGGTCACTGCCTCGGTGGAGCTGTCGCAGTACACGCACCGCGAGGTCAGCGAGGCGCAGATCCGGCGCCTGGTCGCGCAGGCGCCGGCGCAGGCGAAGGCGGCGCTGGAACCCTACGGCTACTACGAGGCGGATGTCGCCGCGCAGCTGCAGCCGGCGGGCAGGGACTGGAAGGTAACGCTGGACGTGCGCACGGGCGAACCGGTCAAGGTCGTCACGGTGGACGTGCAGCTCGACGCCGCGGCGCTCGCGCTGCCCCCGGTTCGCCGGGCGCGCAGCGCGATCGAGCGCATGCGCGGCAAGCGGCTGGACGATGCCACGTATGACGCCGCGCGCGACGCGCTGTCGGCCGCGCTCACCGCGAGCGGCTTCCTCGACGCGAAGCTGGTGACGCATCGCGTGGAAGTGAACACCGCGCAGCACAGCGCGGCGATCCGGCTGGCCTGGCAGGTGGGCCCGCGCTACCGCTACGGCACGGTGCATTTCGAGGGATCGCAGTTCAGGCAGGGTTTCCTGGACCGCTACCTGCCGTTCAAGTCCGGCGACTACTTCGACCAGGACCAGCTGCTGCAATTGCAGCAGGCGCTGAACGGCGCGGACTACTTCGCCGTGGTGAACGTGCTGCCGCAGATCGACGAGAAGGCCGACGGCAAGGTCGACATCAATGTCGAGCTGGCGCCTGCGAAGCGCACGATCTACACCGGCGGCCCGTTCATCGGCACCGACACCGGCTTCGGCGTCCGCGCCGGCGTGGAGCGGCGCTGGGTGAACCGGCGCGGCCACAAGTGGAAGAACGAACTGGTGCTGGCGCAGCGGCTGAAGACGCTGTCGACGCTGTACTCCATCCCGATGCCGGGCAACGACCAGCGCAGCTTCAACGTGGGCGCGAACTTCCGCGACGCGAACACCAGCACCTCGCAGTCGCGCACGCTGGAGCTGGTGGGCAACGAGACGCGGCTGTGGCACGGCTGGACCCGCACCGTGGGCCTGCACGCGCTGTCCGGCACCTTCACCGTGGGCAAGCGCGGCGACGAACCGGACAGCACGCCCGGCATCGAACACGGCCGCAGTACCCTGCTGTTCGCGGAAGCCTCGCTGTCGCGCAAGCAGGCGGACAACTTCAACTTCGTGCACGACGGCTGGTCGCTGAACGTCGCCGCGCGCAGCACCGCGGGCGACCTGCTCTCCTCGGCCAGTTTCAGCCAGCTCACCGCCGACGCGAAATGGATCCATGCGTTCGGCGCGAAGCGGCGCAACCGGCTGATCCTGCGCGGCAGCGCCGGCAAGATCTGGACCGACGACTTCGCCGCGCTGCCGCCGCAGCTGCGCTTCTTCGCCGGCGGCGACCGCTCGGTACGCGGCTACGGCTACCAGTCCATCGGTCCGGAGAACAGCTACGGCCGCGTGCTCGGTGGCACGAACCTGCTGGTCGCCAGCGCCGAGGTGGAGCACTACGTCACGAGCAACTGGGGCATCGCCACCTTCATCGACGCCGGCAACGCCTTCGACGGCACCGACTACCGCCCGAAGCTCGGCACCGGCATCGGCGTGCGCTGGCGCTCGCCGGTGGGCATGATCCGGGTGGACTTGGGCACGCCGATCCACGATTCGCAGCGGCACGGCGTGGTGCTGCACCTCGTCATCGGGCCCGACCTGTGAACGGGCGGCCCATGGATGGGCCGCACCCTGCGCAGCCGCGTAGCGGCTGCGCAGGGGAGCCCTGCCCGCCTGCGGGCAGGGCGAGCCGAAGCGCGGGCAGGAGCCCGTGCTTCGGCATGGGTGAAGGCTCTGGCTTCAACACTCACCAAAGCACCGCGACAACACCGCCACGGAGGCCTCCCGCACCATGAAGTGGCTCAAGCGCCTCGCCGTCGCGTTCGCCGCCCTGCTGCTGGTACTGGCAACGGCAACGTGGTGGCTGCTCGCCACCGGCGCCGGCCTGCGCTTCGCGCTGGCGCGCGCGCAATCGGCCACGCACGGCGCGCTGCAATGGAAGCAGGCACGGGGTTCGCTGCTCGGACCGCTGCAGCTTGACGGGCTGCGCTACGACGACGGCCACGGCACCGTGGCGGACGCGGCACGGGCACGGCTCGACCTGCGCTTCTGGCCACTGCTGGCGGGCCGCGTGCATGTGCGCGACCTCGACGTGGAAGGCGTGGACGTGGCGCTGCCGAAAAGCGCGGAGAACAGCAGCGGCTCCGGCAGCCTCTCGCTCAAGCCACCGGTGGACCTGCTGCTGGATCGCGTCCACGTGGGCACGGTGCGCGTGAGCCAGGCCGGCCAGCCCGTGTTCGCCTCCGACAGCCTGGACCTTGCCGGCCGCTGGACGCAGGTCGGCATCGCCATCGAGACCTTGAAGCTGCGCACGCCGGACGGCCATGCCGATCTCGAAGGACGACTCGTGTTCGCGCGCCGCCCGCTCGGCAAGGGCAAGGCCGACTTCGCCTGGAAGCTGGGCGGCACCACGTATGCGGGCCAGCTGGTCGCCAGCGGCGACGGCAAGCTGGCGCGACTCGACCTCGGCCTGCAGCAGCCGATGACGGCACGCCTGCATCTCGAACTGGGCCAGGGCCGTGACTACGACTGGAAGGCCACGCTGAGCGCGCCGCGCTTCGACCCCGGACCGTTGCTGGGCGAAAGCGCACTGAAATCTGTCGCGCTGGACCTGCAGGGCCACGGCGACCGCCATGGCGGCGAACTCGACGGCACGCTGGACTTGAACCATTACCGCGTGCTGCTGCAGCCGCTGCGCGCCCGCATCAGCGACGACGGCAAGACGCTGGCGCTGCAGCAACTCGCGCTGGGCTCGCCGCAGATCCGTGGCCGGCTCGACGCCAGCGGCACGCTGCGATTGGACGCGAAACCGCTGGGCGGCCAGCTCGCGATCCAGTGGAGCGACCTGCAACTGCCCGCCGACCTGGTCGGCCAACCGCTGGCCAGTACGGGCAAGCTCGATGCCAGCGGCAGCGTCGAGCGCTTCCATGTCGCCGGCGACGTCACACTCGGGCCGCCCGGCAAACCCGCACACCTCGCACTGGACCTCGACGGCACGCCGCAGGCCATCGCCCTGCATCCGCTCGCCCTGCAGCAGGCGCAAGGGCAGTTGCAGGCGCAGGGCACGCTGCAACTGCAACCTGCGCTGGGCTGGCAGCTCGAGGCCCGGGCCAACCGCTTCGACCCCGGCCAGCTGTTCGCGGGCTGGAGCGGCGCGCTGGACTTCACGCTCACCAGCGCGGGCAAGCTGACGCCGGCCGGCCCCGACGCCACGCTGGACCTTGCACAACTCGCCGGCCGCCTGCGCGAGCGCAGGATAGCCGGCGAGGCGAAGCTGCACCTGTCGCCCGGCAAGGTGGTCGACGGCCGGTTGCGGCTGGCCTCCGGCGGCAGCACGGTGCAACTCGACGCAAAACCGGGTCGCGTCAATGACGCCGAGCTCAAGCTCGCCATCGCCTCGCTGGGCGACTGGCTGCCCGCTGCGGGTGGTCGTCTGGACGGCCAATTCAGCGTCCGCGGCCTGCTGCCCAGGCTGGCCGTCAACGGCCACCTGCGCGGCAACGCACTGGCCTGGCAGCAACAGCGCGTGGACACGCTGCAGCTGGTCGCCGGCATTCCCGACATCAGCCATCCCGCGGGCAAGCTGGAAGTCACCGCCGGCGGCGCCCATCTCGGCGGCCTGGTGTTCGCGCGCCTCCACCTGCTGGCCGAGGGCAGCCAGGGCGACCATCGGCTGGAACTGGAGGCCCGCGGCGCCCAGCTCTCCGGCACGCTGTCGCTGCACGGCGCACTGAAGAACCATGCCTGGAACGGCACGCTGGGCACACTGGACCTCGAACCGCGGGGCCTGCCCGGCTGGCGCCTGCAACACCCCAGCCAGCTGGCGTGGCGCGATGGTGCCTTCAGCCTGTCCGAGACCTGCCTCAGCGCGGGCGACCCGCTGCTGTGCACGAGCGCGAAGCAGGACAAGGCCGGCAACCTCGACGCCAGCTACCGGCTGCGCGCGCTACCGCTGGCGCTGCTGCTCAACGCCGCCGGCGAGGCCGACCTGCCGCTGCGCGCGGACGGCAACCTGCGGGGCGACGGCCAGCTGCGCCGCAGCGCCGCCGGCGTGCTGAGCGGCCACGCCAGCCTCGGCTCCGACCGCGGCAGCGTCACCTATGTGGAGCATGCCGACGCGCCGCTGCTGAGCTACGACCACTTCGCGCTGGACGCCGAGCTTGGCGCGAACAGCCAGCGCCTCGACCTGCGCGCCAATCTCGACCACGGCGGCAGCCTCGCCGGCCACGTGAGCGTGAGCGGCAGGCAGCAGGCGCTGGCCGGCCAGCTCGACCTGCGCCTCAACAACCTTGCCTTCCTGGAACTGTTCGGCAACACACTGGCGAACGTGCACGGCCAGGCCGCCGGCAACTTCCGCCTCGGCGGCACGCTGGCGCAGCCGGCCGTGAGCGGCCAGGCCTCGGTGACCGACTTCGCCGCGGAAGTGCCGGCGGCGGGACTCAAGCTGGGCAACGGCCGGCTGGTGGTGAGCGCGCTCGACGCCCGCAACCTGCGGGTGGACGGCAGCGTGCAATCCGGCGCGGGCACGCTGACGGTGGCCGGCGTCGCCGGCCTGGGCGGCGATGCCGCCACCGACATCGCGATCAGGGGCAGCCAGTTCAGCGCCGCCGACATCCCCGCCGCCAAGGTTGCGATCAGCCCTGACCTGCGCCTGCGGCGCAACGCGCAAGGCCTGGACCTCGGCGGCTCGGTGCTGCTGGACAGCGCCGACGTGAACCTCGACAAGCTGCCCGGCGCCGGCGCCAGCAAGGCCTCGCGCGACGTGGTGGTGGTCGACCGCCCGCAGCCCGAGCCCGGCGCATCGCTGCCCTTAACCGCCACGGTGAAGGTGGACCTGGGCCGCAAGACACATCTCGCCGGCATGGGCCTGGATGGGCGGCTCGCGGGCGTGCTCACGGTGAACGAGCGCCCCGGCCGCGCCACCACCGGCCAGGGTCAGGTCACGGTGAGCGGCACCTACAAGGCCTACGGCCAGAACCTCGCGATCCAGCGCGGCAGGTTGCTGTTCGCCAGCACCCCGATCGACAACCCCGGCCTGGACATCCGCGCGGTCCGCAAGCTCAACCCCAACGCCACCGTCGACGAGGGCCAGGAAGTGGGCCTGCAGATTTCCGGCACGGCGCAGCGGCCGGTGCTCACGGTGTTCTCCAATCCGCTGATGGAACAGTCCGACGCGCTCTCCTACCTGGTCACCGGCAAGCCGCTGTCACAGGTGAAGGGTGGCGAGGGCGACATGCTGGGCGCCGCCGCGCAGGCGCTGGGTTCGGCGGCGGGCAACCTGCTGGCGAAGAGCATCGGCTCGAAGATCGGCGTCGACGACATCGGCGTCTCCAGCAACGAGGCACTGGGCGGCAACTCCGCGTTCACCGTGGGCAAGTACCTCTCGCCGCGGCTCTACCTCAGCTATGGCGTGGGCCTGTTCGAACCCGGCGAGGTGGTGACCCTGCGCTACCGGCTCAGCCACCGCTGGAACTTCGAGGCGCAGAGCGCCACCGAATTCAACCGCGCCAGCTTCAACTACCGCTACGAGAAGTAAAAACCTGCGCCGCCATCCTGCAACGCCGCATGCCCGCCACCCCGCACAATGGCATGCTGGCGCGTCGGCCACGGCCGCACCACTCCCCTGACACTGACGAGGTGACCCATGCAACGCACCCGATGGATCCTGGCTGCGGCGATCGCCGCCGTGCTCTGCGGCTCCCCTGCCCTGGCGGCGCCTGCCGCGCATGGCGCCGACATCGGCATCGACCTCGCCGGCATCGACCACGCGGTGAAGCCGGGCGACAACTTCTTCGACTACGCCAACGGCGGCTGGCTGAAGACCGCGCAGATCCCCGCCGACCGCTCCAGCACCGGCACCTTCCTGAAGATCTTCGAGCTCACCGAAAAGCACACCGCCGACCTGATCCAGAACGCCGGCAAGAGCCACCCCGCCGCGGGCAGCAACGCGCGCAAGATCGCCGACTACTACGCGGCCTTCATGGATGAGGCCGCGATCGCCAAACATGGGCTGGCGCCGCTGAAACCCGAACTGGCCGCGATCGACGCGGTCGCCTCGAAGGAGGACCTCGCCCGCGTGCTGGGCAGCCGCCTGCGCGCCGACGTGGACCCGGTCAACGCCACCAACTTCCACACCGAGAACCTGTTCGGCCTGTTCGTGACCCAGGGACTGGAAGATCCCTCGCACACCATCGCCTACCTGCTGCAGGGCGGCCTGGCCATGCCCAGTCGGGACTACTACCTTTCCACCGATCCGCACATGGCGGCGTTCCGCACCCAGTACCACGCCTACGTGGCGGCGCTGCTGAAGCAGGCCGGCGTCGCCGACGCCGCGGCGAAGGCGGACACCGTGATCGGCCTGGAGACCAAGATCGCGAAGGCCCAGGAAAGCCTGATCGACAGCCAGGACGTGCACAAGGCGAACAATCTGTGGACGATGGCCGACTTCGCGCACAAGGCGCCGGGCCTGGACTGGGCCGCCTATTTCAAGGCCGCCGGCCTGGACGGCCAGAAGCAGATCGACGCGTGGCAGCCTGCCGCCACCACCCGCCTCGCCGCGCTGGTCGCCAGTGAGCCGCTGGACGCCTGGAAGGACCTGCTCGTCTTCCACACCCTGGACAGCGCCGCGCCGCTGCTGCCCAAGGCCTACGCCGACCTGCACTTCGGTTTCTACGGCCGCACCCTGCAGGGCACGCCCGAGCAGCAGCCGCGCTGGAAGCGCGCGGTGGGCGCCACCAACGTCGACCTCGGCGACGCGGTGGGCCAGCTCTACGTGCAGAAGTACTTCCCCGCCTCGTCCAAGGCCGAGGTGCAGCAGCTGGTGAAGAACCTGATCGCCGCCTTCGACGAGCGCCTCGACACGCTGAGCTGGATGACCCCGGCCACCCGCGCCAAGGCCAAGGAGAAGCTGGTCACGCTGAAGGTCGGCGTGGGCTATCCGGAGAAGTGGCGCGACTACTCCACGCTCAAGATCAGCGCGGACGACCCGCTGGGCAACCACCTGCGCGCGGTGAAGCACGAGTATCAGCACCAGCTTGCCAAGCTCGGCCAGCCGGTGGACCGCGGCGAATGGTGGATGACCCCGCAGCTGGTGAACGCGGTGAACCTGCCGCTGCAGAACGCGCTGAACTTCCCCGCCGCGATCCTGCAGGCGCCGTTCTTCGATCCCAAGGCCGACGCCGCCGCCAACTACGGCGCGATCGGCGCCATCATCGGCCACGAGATCAGCCACAGCTTCGACAACACCGGCGCCGATTTCGACGCCCAGGGCAAGATGGAGAACTGGTGGACCCCGGCCGACGAGGCGCACTTCAAGAGCGCCACCGCGCAGCTCGCCAAGCAGTTCGGCCAGTACGAAGCCCTGCCCGGCCTGCACGTCAACGGCGAGCAGACGCTGGGCGAGGACATCGCCGACGTTTCCGGACTCACCATCGCCTACCTCGCCTACCACAAGTCGCTGGGCGGCAAGCCTGCGCCGGTGATCGACGGGCTGAGCGGCGACCAGCGCTTCTTCCTCGCCTTCGGCCAGGCCTGGCGCTCGAAGATGCGCGACGCCGCCCTGCGCCAGCGCATCGCCACCGACGTGCACGCGCCAGCGCAGTTCCGCGCGCTCACCGTGCGCAACCTGGACGCGTGGTATCCGGCATTCAACGTGCAACCGGGGCAGAAGCTGTACCTGGCGCCGGATCAGCGGGTGAAGATCTGGTGATCCCCATGCGCCGGCAGGTGGCCGCTCGCCACCTGCCGGCGCGACCGCAATGCGGGCCGTGGACGCGCCCGGATCAGCCCGGCGGCCGGCGACGCCCGAACAGCAGCGACACGACGAACAGGATGATGAATACCACGAACAGGATCTTCGCAATGCTCGCGGCGAGCCCGGCGATGCCGAAGAAGCCAAAGAAACCTGCAACCAGCGCAATGATCAGGAAGACGAGTGCGTAATAAAGCATGAGCTGCTCCCATGTCCGGACGATGTGCAAGACGATGTGCAAACGCCGGCAGTCGCCTTCATGGCGGGCGCGACGCAATGCGTCCTTGCCGCGGCGTCAAACAGGATGAAAACCGCGATCTGCCGTCACGCGACGCGGCTCGTTACAGCCTCGCATCGAATTCCTTGAGCTGCTTCCTCGCCTCGTCCCTGGCGATGCCGTAACGCTCCTGCAGCTTGCCAACGAGGTACTCGGAATTGCCGTCGACGATTTTCAGGTCGTCGTCGGTCAACTTGCCCCATTGCGCCTTGAGCTTGCCGTGGAGCTGCTTCCACTGGCCCTTGATCTTGTCGTCGTTCATGTTCTGTCCTCCTCACAGGAATGGGTTGCCCCCTGCCGGCGGCCACGGGTCCGTGCCGGACCGGACGAGCCGGTGCGTCACTTCACCTTCAGGCCGGAGGCATCGACGCTCTTCACGCCCTTGATGCTCTTGGCGGCCGCAACCGCTTTCTTGACCGCCAGCTTGCTGGGAAGCACGCCGGTCAGCGTCACCACTCCATCCACGGTGCTCACCGAGATCTCGGTGCTGGAAACGCCCTTGGTGGTGGCGAGTTCGGTCTTCACCTTGGTGGTGATCCAGGCGTCACCTCCCGCCTGCGCGAGGTTCGCCGAATGCTCGCCTGTGGGCTGGGTGGACTGTGCCTGCGCCGCTCCGGCAAACGAAGCCGCACCCGCGGCAAGGGCCAGAAAAGCGGAAGCGATGGCTGTCGATGTCTTCATGGAATCCTCCATACCGAAAATCGGTTTTCGCCGCAGGGCCGTGAAAGGAATGCTTCGGCCAACGGCATGCGAATGCCCCGGCGAAAACCCTGTGATTTACCTGGCGCTTTCATCCGCAATCGCGGTATGCAAGGCGAAAAAAAGCATGTCCATTGGTAAGGCGCGAGGGATGAGACTCGCGTGAACTCCGACGCTCGCGGTCAAGCGGAATTCATGAAGGTGTATGGAATGGCGACCTGAAAAGGATCGATTTACCCTGTCTTTACACCGGCGATGCAAGGCTCGCGCGCATTGCGCATCGGCCCGCTCGTGCCGATCTTTCTTCCATCGGGCAGTCGCCAGGGATGCGCGCGGATGTGTCGCGCATCCGTTTCTGGCACGGATGCCGATGCGTGGCAGGATCGCAAGCGCCGTTTTGTGCCAGCGGCCGTTGCCCCGCGTGTCGATTCCGCGCTCCCCCGCTCGTCGCATCACCATCCACACGCGTCGAGGAGAGGACCATGCAGTTCATGATGTTCGTGGTGTCGGACCCCGCAGCCGAACCCTACGTCCCCGAGGAAGACAACATCGCCGAATGGGTGGCCGACACCACGGCGAAAGACGTGCGGATCACCGGCGACCGGCTGCGGCCGCCGTCGCACGCGAAGACCGTGCGCATGCGGGGCGGCAAGCTGCTAACCAGCGACGGCCCGTTCGCCGAGACGAAGGAATGGATCGCCGGCTTCGACCTGCTGGAATGCGCCAGCCTCGACGAGGCGGTCGCGATCGCATCGCGCCACCCGATGGCCCGCTTTGGCAGCATCGAACTGCGGCCGTTCTGGCCGCTCGACGTGGAAGAGGAACCGCGCCGGCGCGAGGAGCGCGAATCCGGCGCCTGAGCCGAAGCGGCGGCTACGGCTGCAGCGCGGCCGTCACCACGATCTCCACCTTCCATGCCGGATCGGCCAGGCGCGCTTCCACGGTGGCGCGCGCCGGCGCGTGGCCCGGTGTCACCCAGGCATCCCACGCGCGGTTCATGCCGGCGAAATCGGCGATGTCGGCCAGGAAGATCTGCGCGCGCAGGATGCGCGTCTTGTCGCTGCCCGCCTCGGCGAGCAACGCGTCGATCGCCGCCAGCACCTCGCGGGTCTGGGTCTCGATGTCGGCGCCTCTGGTTTCGGGCACCTGCCCGGCCAGATAGACCAGGCCGCCATGGATGCAGGCCTCGGACATGCGCGGGCCGGGTTCGATGGGTTGGATCACGGCAATGTCTCCTCGAAAAATGTCCCGCAACGCTTGCGGCGCGACGCGGGTCCACCGCTGGCTTACGCCACCCCGAGCCCCTCGATGCCCGGGTTGGCCGCGTCGTTGAAACCGGCCAGCTCGGCAAAGCGCCGGCCCCGCTCGGCATAGTCCTTGAACTGGTCGAAACTGGGCGCGCCTGGCGACAGCAGCACCACGCCGCCGGCGGGCGTCACGGTACAGGCCATCGCCACCGCATCGGCGAAATCCTCGGCCTCGCCCAGCGGCACGCTGGCCCTGGCGGCACGCAGCGCCTGCGCGATGCGCGGGCCGCTGGCACCTTGCGTCACGATGCGCAGGTCGCCGCGATCCTTCACCGCGAGGACGAAGTCCGACCAGTCCAGGCCGCGGTCGTGGCCGCCCGCGATCACCGTGACCTCGCGCCCGGCGAGGCTGTCCAGCGCCGCCAGCGTGGCCTGCGGCGTGGTGCTGATGGAATCGTTGATCCAGTCCAGACCGTCGCGTGCACCCAGCGGCTGCAAGCGGTGCGGCAACGGGTGGAAGGTCGCCAGCGCGGGCGCGGCGGCCAGCGCGTCCATGCCCAGGTCGGCGAGCGCGGCGAGCGCGGCGCAGGCGTTGAGCGCGTTGTGCGCGCCCGGCGCGGCCATGCGCGCGAGCGGGAACACCGCCTGGGTGCCGCGGCGGATGTGGCCGTCGGCCACGTGCCAGCCAGCGTCGTGGCCGAAGCGCAGCAGGCGGGGGTGCCGCTGCACGCGCTCCAGCAAGGCCGGCTGCGTGGCGTTGACCAGCAGCGAGCGCGCCGCGTCGGCGAGCTTCAGCTTGTCGGCCACGTAGCGTTCGCGCGAGCCGTGCCAGTCGAGGTGCTCCTCGTACAGGCTGGTGACCACGCCCAGCTCCAGCGGACCCGCCTCGCCGGTCTGGAAGCTGGACAGCTCGATCGCCCACAAGTCGGCCGACTGCCCCCGCAGCTCCAGCAGCGGCAGGCCGATATTGCCGGCCAGCGCCGTGCGCACGCCGAGCGCGCGGGCCAGGTGCGCGACGAGGGCGGTGGTGGTGCTCTTGCCCTTGGTGCCGGTGACCGCGACCACGCGCGCGTACGGATTCTCCGCGAACCACAGCGCGGTGCCGGAGGTGAACACGGTGCCCTGCGCCTGCGCGGTGGTGACCGCAGGCTTGTAGATCGAAATGCCCGGCGACTTCACCACCACGTCATAGGCGGACAACGCCACCGCGTCGGGCTCGTGGCCGTATACGGCGAGTGCGGCATCGAACGCGCGGGCTGCGTCGGCCTCGCCTTCGCCGCAGTACAGCGCCAGCGGCTGTTGCGGCAGTTGCGCACGGATCGCGCGGACCGCGGCGCGGCCCTCGCGGCCGAAACCCCACACGGCGACGCGCCTGTTCGCCAGGTCAGCAATGCGCATGGGCATCCCTCGCCTGCAGGAGCGCACCGAGTGCGCGATGGCTTTTCGCCTTGATCAAAGCACAAGGCGGTTGCGCACAGGGTGCGCTCCTGCAGGCGTTCACGCGTCGATCGCCTTGAACGCCGCCTGCAGGCGGGCCGGCACGCGATGCTCGGCGGACGGCTGCAGCCACGGCTCCAGCGCGAGCTGCGTCGCGTCGAGCTGGGGCAGGATCTCGTCGCGGAAGCGCGCCACCAGCGCATCCTCCCGCCACTCCGGGCGCTGACTCAGCGCGTACATCGCAGCGCGCGCCTCGGCACCCTCGCCGACGCATTCGAACGGCTTGTGGTCCTGGTATTCCAGCAACGCGTCGAAACCCGCCGCCTGCGTCTCGTCGTCGAGCAGGTTGCGGCCGAAGATCCCCAGCAGGCGCGGCTTGGGCAGGAACGGCGCCAGCGCGAGGAACACGAAATGGCACTTCGGGCATTGCCCGCACCAGCGGTCGGCGGGCTTGGGGCCGAGCAGCCGGAAGTTGCGGTTGCAGCTGGAGAAGGCGTCGAAGTACGGCGTGAGCTTCGCGAACGCGCGGGTGATCGCCAGCTCCGAATACGGCCGCAGCAGGGAGCAGTAATCGAGGTCGGCGGCCACGTGCGTGTGCAGCCAGTCGCCGAGCAGCTGCTCGAAAGCGTAGCCCTTGCTCCACTGGTGGTTCACCTGCTGGCCGTCGTACTCCAGGGTGGCGGCCGAGGCCGAGCGTTCGTTCGCGAAGGCGATGGAGTCGTGGCCGTACAGGATCGCGGCCACGACGAGGATCGCGGAGTTCACCGCGGTCACCGGGATGTGCCCGTTCCAGGCGCCGTGCTGGTTGAGCTCGAACAGCGCCGGCGCCAGCTCGCGCTGGATGTTGAGCGTGGGCAGGCCGGTGCGCCCGGCGCAGGCGGCGATCAGCGCCGAGCTGCCGACCCATACGGCCGTGGCGCCGCCGCCGATGGACTTGATCGCCTCCACCGCGACGAGGGAATCCTTGCCGCCGCCGATGGGGACCAGGGTGCGCTTGGGCAAGCCAAGCGATGGAGCTTGCAGCGAGGCTGCTCCCTCACCCCGCCCCTCTCCTCGCTTCTCAAAGCCGGCGCCGTCCATGGCGCCTCCCCGCGTGCCCGGAAGGGGAGAGGGAGAAAGCCGCGGGAAGCTGATACGGCCGCGCAAGTCCAACCCGTTGCGATACGCGAACTCGGCCAGGCCGTGCAGGTAGAGCGCGTCGAGCAGGTCCGCGGTGGCGTCGTCCAGCGGACCGTCCGCCACCTCGATCTTCGGCGGCACGCCGGCCTTGTAGTAGCTCACGCCGGCGAACAGGTGCAAAAGCTTCAGCGCCGCGTCGAAAGCGGCCTGCCGTTCGCGCGGCAGCGCCGGCGCATGCGGGAAGCGGATGCGCTCCACCATCGCCTCGCCGTCGTCGAAGGCATACGCCAGCTCGGCCACGCCGTCGGCGTAGCGCGCGTGCAGGAAGCGGAACACCTGGGTCAGGCGCGGTTGAATCGTGTTGCTCACATCGGTCTCCATCGCCCGTCGCTCGTCGCGACAGGAACGCAGATTCTAGCGTCGACGACTGTCGCCCTGCCCGACCGGCGCATGGCACCGGCCGGGCAGAATGCGGTCAATCGATCACGACCTCCTCAGTCTCGCCGCGCAGGTTGTACGGCGAGGACATGACCTTGCCGTAGGCGCCGGCCTGGGCGACCAGGATCACGTCGCCTTCCCGCGGTTCCGGCAGGCGGCGGTCGCTGCCCAGCACATCGCCGCTCTCGCAGATCGGACCGACCACCTGGAACAGGCCGGTGGCCGGTTCGTCCAGCCGCGTGAGGTTGGCGATCTCGTGCCAGGCGTCGTACAGCGCAGGGCGGATCAGGCTGTTCATGCCGGTGTCCACGCCGAGGTAGCGCCAGCTGCCCTTGCCCTTGGTCTGGGTGGCGCGCGCCAGCAGCACGCCGGCATCGGCCACCAGGTAGCGGCCCGGCTCCATCCACAACTGGTAATGCGGATAAGCGGCCTTCACCTCGCGCAACACCTTGTCCAGCGCGGCGATGTCCAGCCTCGCCTCGCCCGGGTGCGAAGGCACGCCCAGGCCGCCGCCGATATTGAGGAAGGCGATGCTGCCGATGCGTTCGGCGAGGCTGGCGAGCTGGCCGTACACCTCGCCCCAGTGCCTGGCATCGAGCACGCCCGAGCCGAGGTGCGCATGCAGGCCGCGCACGGTGACACCGTGCGCGTCGGCATGCCGCAGGAAGGCGTCGAGCTGTTCCAGCGGCAGGCCGAACTTGCTGCCGCTGCCGCCGGTGCGCACCTTCTCGTGGTGGCCGAGGCCGCGGCCGAGGTCCAGGCGCAACGCGATCTCGCGGCCGCGGAACAGCTCGCCCCAGTGCTCGATCGGGTACAGCGCATCGAGCGTGACAGTGGCGCGCGAGGCCAGGCCGCGCTGGAAGTCCTCGCGCGAGGCGAAGTTCGGCGTGAACAGCAGCGGCGCGCTCTCCGGCACTGCCGCCGACACCGCTTCCAGCTCGCCCGGCGACACACATTCGAAGGCGTAGCCTTCCGCGGCCAGCGCGCGCAGGACCGCCGGATGGGTGTTCGCCTTCACCGCGTAGTGCAGCCGGTCCACCGCCGCCAGCGATTTCAGCTCGCACGCCTGGGCGCGCACGGTGGGCAGGTGGTAGACGTAGCGCGGCGTGGCCTCGGCGGCGATGTCGAGCAGGCGCTGGCGCTGCGCCGGCTCGCGCCACCAGGCGGCGGACAGGGTCGCTTCGCCGCTGCCGTAGAGGTTCTGCCAGCTGGGACCGAACAACACGCTGTCGTCCGTGCGCAGCGCGCCGGCGGCGATCAGCAGCTCGTGCAAATGCGGCAGCAGGTCGTCCACCACGTCCTCGTCCACCACGAAGGTGAGGTTGAGGTTGTTGGACGACTGCGAGATCAGATGCACGCGCAGCTGGTCGAACTCGGCCAGCACGCTGGACAGCGTGTGCAACATCGAGCGCATGCCGCGGCCGACCAGGGTGATCGCCGCGCAGGGCGCGATCACCTTGACCCGGCACACCTTGGCGAGGTCGCCGGCCAGTGCGGCGATCGCGTCGGAATCCAGCAGGTTCTCGGTGGGGTCCAGCGACACGGTGACGTTAGTCTCGGCCGAGCCGATCAGGTCCACCGACAGGCCGTGCTGCTTGAAATGCGCGAACACGTCGGCGAGGAAGCCGACCTGCTGCCACATGCCCACCGACTCCATCGACACCAGGGTGATGCCCTTGCGCGCGCTGATCGCCTTCACCGAGGGCGCGTGGTCGCGCACCTCGGGGCCGATCACCGTGCCTTCCAGCTCGGGGCGGTTGGTGTCCTTGATCAGCAGCGGCACGCGCGGTTCGCGCAGCGGCGACAGGCAGCGCGGGTGCAGCACTTTGGCCCCGGTGGAGGCGATTTCCTGTGCCTCCTCGTAGTCCAACTTCTGCAGCAGGCGCGCGCCGGGCACCTGGCGCGGGTTGGCGGTGAACATGCCAGCCACGTCGGTCCAGATCTCCACGCGCGCCGCCTTCAGCAGCGCCCCGAAGTAGGACGCCGACGTGTCGGAACCGCCACGACCCAGCAGCACCGTGCGGCCCCCGCTCCCGTTGGAGATGGGCTCGCGGGCAATGAAGCCCTGGGTGATGAACACCTCGCCCAACGCACCGAGGCGTGCGTTGAGCGCGGGATCGGGCCGGGCCTCCACCATCGCCGACAGCAGGCGGGTGCGCTCGTTCTGGTTCGGCAGCGCGGCCGCGGCGAGGCAATCGCGCGCATCCAGCCAGCGCGTGGGCAGGCCGCTCTCGCTGAGGAAGGCCGCGCCCAGCGCGCTGGACATCAGTTCGCCGTGCGCCTGCACCAGTGCCGACCAGGCCAGCTCGCCTAGCCGCGCCGGGCCCTCCGCGGCCAGCGCCGCCAGCTCGTCCAGGCGCGCGCCCAGCGTGGCCGGCAGCGGCAACTGCATGTGCGCGAGCAGGTCGTAGTGGCGTTGCGCGATCGCGCCGGCCGCCGCCTTGCGTTTGCCCTGGTCGCCCTCGCCGCACAGCTGTTTCAGCGCGTCGGTGATGCCGGTGAGCGCGGAGACGACCACCAGCACGCGCGCGCCTTCGGCACGGCGGCTGGCGACCAGCTCACGGATGTTCTGCCAGCGCGGCAAGGTGGCGACACTGGTGCCGCCGAACTTCATCACGATCCAGGGCTTGTCGGAAGCGGGGGCGTCCGCGGGCAGCGGCGCGGGGGCGTTGGGGTTCACGGGTCTCTTGGCTGGTTGGGTGGGAAGCAATCCCGCCAGTGTTGCGCTGCGGCAACGCGAATGCAACCTTACCGCCATCCGCAGCCGTTTGGACGTCCATACGTCCACTTGCCGGACCGGCCGGAAGCGGTCCGCGGCGCTGCTAGACTGCGCGCTCGAAGGAACGGAACCCGCCCGCGCATGACCAACGCGTCCCCCGCCCTCGCGCGTGCCGCCGCCTTGCAGGCCTTGCCCGAGGCGGCCTTGGCGATGGCCGCCGCCCTGCTCACCCTGGCCTGCGCCCAGCCGTTCGCGCCCGGCCCGGGCAGCGCGGTGCTGGCCGTGGTGCTGAGCCTCTCGCTTGCCCGCAGCCGGCTCGACCGCGACCGCCGCGGCCGGATGGAAGCGGCCGTGGCCCTGCCGCTGGTGGGCCTGGCCGCCACCGGCGTCGGCCTGCTGCTGCGCGACGCGCCCTGGCTCGGCGCCGCGGCGTTCACCTTCGGCGTGGCCTCGTCGGTGTGGCTGCGCCAGTTCGGCGAGCCGGCGCGGCGCGCCAGCCGGCTGATCGCGTTGCCGTTCGTCACCGTGCTCACCGTGCCGCACCTGTCCGGCGTGCAGCACGGCCCGCTACCGGCCGTGCTGGTGCCGGTGGTGGTGGCGCTGCTGGCGCTGGCCTGGGTCTCGCTGCTGGACGTACTGGGCCGTCGGCTGCGCCTGTTGCCGGACGTGGCGACGCCGGCGCATCGCCCGCCCGTCGCTGCCCGGGGGCGGGCGACCCCGAACCGGATGCGTCCCGCGGCCACCACGCGCATGGCGTTGCAGATGGCGGCGGCGCTGGCCGCCGCCTTCGCCGTGGGCCATGCCGGCTTCGGCCAGCACTGGCCGTGGGTGGTGCTGACCGCGTTCATCGTGCACAGCGGCAACCGCGGCCGGCTGGAGGTGGCGTACAAGAGCCTGCTGCGCCTGGGTGGCGCGCTCGGCGGCACCCTCGCCGCGGCCGGGCTGTCCGTGCTGTCCCTGCCGGCCGGCATGCACGGCGGCAGCACCGCAGCGCTGATCCTCCTCGCGGTATTCCTGGGCACTTGGCTGCGGCCGCTCAACTATGCGTGGTGGGCGCTGTTCGTCACCGTGGCGCTGGCCCTGCTGCAAAACTACGCCGGGCTGCCCGCAACGTCGGAGATGACCTTGCGCCTGGCGGCCATCGCAACCGGCGCCGCGATCGGCGTGGCCACGGGATGGCTGCTGTTGCCGGTGCGTTCCACCGACGTGCTGCGGCGGCGCCTGGCCGATGCGCTGGCCGCGCTGGGCGAGGCGCTGGACCCGGCGACCGCGCAGCGCAGCCCCGTGCGCTTCATCCACGAGCTCGATGCGGTGGAGGCGCTGGCGCCGGCCTTTCGTGCCGCCCGCGGGCTCGGCCTCCGTCGGCACTGGCGCCAGCCCGCGGACTGGATCGATGCGCTGGCCGGCTGTCGCACGTCCGCCGTGGCGCTGATCGAAACAGGCACCACGCCGGGCAACGTGCGGCGCGCGGTGGGCACGGCGCGGCAGGCACTGCGGGAGCCGGAATGCCTGCTCGATGCGCTGACGGCGCTGCGCGATTCACTCCCTCTCCCGCCAGGGCACGCGGAGAGCGGCCATGGATGGCCGCAGCCTTGAGCAGCGGAGAGCGGGTTGGGATGAGGGGCAATCTGGCGAAGAACTCTGATGAAGCTTCCTCGCGAGCACCCGCCCCTCACCCTGCCCTCTTCCCCGCTCCTCAGAACAGGGCCATCGATGGCCCTTCCCCGCGTCCCAGAGGGGAGAGGGAAAAAGCGGGCCCTGCCCTCTCCCCAGAGAAGATAGGAAAAAGGCGGGCGGTATTACGCCACCACCACGGGGATCTTGCCGATCCGCGCCTGCCACTCCTTCGGCCCGGTCTGGTGCACCGAAGTGCCGGCCGAGTCCACCGCCACGGTGACCGGCATGTCCTTCACCTCGAACTCGTAGATCGCCTCCATGCCCAGGTCCTCGAAGGCCAGCACCTTCGACGCCTTGATCGCCTTGGAGACCAGGTAGGCGGCGCCGCCCACCGCCATCAGGTAGACGGACCGGTGTTTCTTGATCGCCTCGATCGCCGCGGGGCCGCGCTCGGCCTTGCCGACCATGCCGAGCAGGCCGGTCTGCGCCAGCACCTGCTCAGTGAATTTGTCCATGCGGGTGGCGGTGGTGGGGCCGGCGGGGCCGACCACTTCCTCGCGCACCGGATCGACCGGGCCCACGTAGTAGATGAAGCGCCCGTTGAAGTCGACCGGCAGCTTCTCGCCGCGATTGAGCATCTCCACCATGCGCTTGTGCGCGGCATCGCGGCCGGTGAGCAGCTTGCCGTTGAGCAACAGCACCTCGCCGGGCCTGAAACCGGCGACTTCTTCCCGGGTGATGGTGTCGAGGTTTACCCGGCGCGCGTTCTGCGGGTTGTAGGTGAGCCTGGGCCAGTCTTCCAGCGAGGGCGGATCCAGCGTCGCCGGGCCCGAGCCGTCCAAGGTGAAGTGCGCGTGGCGGGTCGCCGCGCAGTTCGGGATCATCGCCACCGGCAGGTTCGCCGCGTGGGTCGGGTAATCCTTGATCTTCACGTCGAGCACGGTGGTGAGGCCGCCCAGGCCCTGCGCGCCGATGCCCAGCGCATTGACCTTCTCGTACAGCTCGATGCGCAGTTCCTCGACGCGGTTCTGCGGGCCGCGCGCGATCAGCTCCTGGATGTCGATGTGCTCCATCAGCGATTCCTTCGCCAGCAGCATCGCCTTCTCCGCGGTGCCGCCGATGCCGATGCCGAGCATGCCCGGCGGGCACCAGCCGGCGCCCATGGTCGGCACGGTCTTCAGTACCCAGTCCACGATGGAGTCGGAGGGGTTGAGCATCACGAACTTGGACTTCGCCTCCGAGCCGCCGCCCTTGGCCGCCACGATCACCTCCACGGTGTCGTCCGGCACCACCGACACGTTCACCACCGCCGGCGTGTTGTCCCTGGTGTTGGTGCGCTTGCCGGCCGGATCGGCCAGCACGCTGGCGCGCAGCTTGTTGTCCGGATGGCTGTAGGCGCGGCGCACGCCTTCGTTGACCATCTCTTCCACGCCCATGGTGGCGTCGTCCCAGCGCACGCCCATGCCGATCTTCAGGAACACGGTGACGATGCCGGTGTCCTGGCACAGCGGGCGATGGCCCTCGGCGGCCATGCGCGAGTTGATCAGGATCTGCGCCATCGCGTCCTTCGCGGCCGGCGATTCCTCGCGCTCGTATGCCGCGGCCAGCGCCTTGATGTAGTCCACCGGGTGGTAGTAGCTGATGTACTGCAGGGCGTCGGCGACGGACTGGATCAGGTCGGCTTGCTTGATGGCGGTCATGGCGATGGCTTCGGCGGGGATGAGGAGCGCCGCGGCACGGGATCCGCGACGGCAACTCCCTATTGTGCCGCAGCCGGCACGCGCACCCAAACGCGCGCCAGTCCCGCAATTTCTTGCAGGGCTACCGGCACCCGGAGTGCCGGAGTAGGCTCGCCCGGCGGCGCTACGCCAGTCGCCAGGGGGAGGCCGACGGCGTCGCGGGGAAACCCGGATTTCACTGCTCGTCTCGACGAAACGCTCTTGCGGAACGACCGTGAGGCGTCGCGGCGACGCGTCGTCGCCCGTGCACGCCCGAATCTTTGCCATCAGGAGAAAGTGCAATGTTCGCGAAGCTGCATCGCAAGTCCCTGGCCGGCTGCCTCGCCCTGCTGTTTGCAGGCGTCGGCGGCACCACCTTCGCCGCCGACGTGCGGCCCAGCATCGACATGGGAATGGCCACTTCAAGCCAGCCCGTGCATGTCACGCTGATGCTGAAGCTGCGCAACGAGGCCGCGCTGCAGGATTACATCCGGCAGACCATCACGCCCGGCAGCGCGCATTACCGCCAGTTCCTCAGCACCGCCGAATTCGCCAGCCGCTACGGCGCCAGCAACGCGGACATCGCGCGGGTGCAGGCCTTCCTGCGCCAGCACGGCCTGAGCGGCACGGTGCTGGCCAGCCACCTGGCGATCGAGACCAGCGGCACGCTCGCCCAGTTCGGCACGATCTTCCAGACGCCGATCCACGAATACGTCTCGCCACGCAGCGGCCGGCACTTCCATCGCCCGGCGGCGGCGCCGCAGATGCCCGCCGCACTCGCCGGCAGCGTGATCTTCGCCAGCGGCCTCAGCAACGAGCGGCAGTTCCTCTCGCACCGCATCCGCGCACCCCAGCTGCCGGCCACGCCGCAGCCGGCGCTCACGCTGAAGGCGCTGAGCAAGACCACCGCCGGCAACCCCACCGCCACCGGCCAGCCGGGCAACTACACCGTGGGCGACGTGGCTGACCTGTACAACATCAATCCCCTCTACCAGCACGGCATCAACGGCAAAGGCTCGACGGTGGCGATCGTGACCCTGTCGAACTTCTACCCGGCCGACGCGCAGACCTACTGGGACACCATCGGCCTGGCCACCAAGCCGAACCGCATCACCCAGGTGCACGTGGACGGCGGCGGCGCCATCGACGGCGGCAGCGGCGAAACCGCGCTGGACGTGGAACAGTCCGGCGGCCTCGCGCCGTGGGCGGACATCATCGTGTACGACGCACCGAACGCCGGCAACGGCTTCATCGACGCGTTCGCGCAGGCGGTCGCCGACAACAAGGCGGACAGCATCTCCACCAGCTGGGGCGCGCCGGAGATCTACAACTTCGCCGCGCTGAACACGCCCGGCGCCAGCATCACCGACACCAGCGACGTGGGTGACCTGCGCGCCTTCCACCAGGTCCTGATGGAGGCCGCCGCGCAGGGACAGTCGGTGTTCGCCGCCTCCGGCGACTCCGGCGCCTACGACACCGTGCGCGGGCTGGGCACGGGCACCGGCCCGGGCGAGTTCAGCGCGCCGCTCACGGTGGATTCGCCCGCCTCCGATCCGTACATCACCGCCGCCGGCGGCACCACCGTGCCGTACACCTACAGCTTCTTCGGCGGCCCCAGCGCCTCGCTCACGCAGGAAAGCGTGTGGGGCTGGGATTACCTGCAGACCTACCTCGACGCCAATCATCCGATCACCGGCGGCTGGCGTGCCCAGCTGTTCTCGGTCGGCGGCGGCGGCGGCGTGAGCGTGTACTGGAACGAGCCGTTCTACCAGTGGTTCACCCGCGGCGTCCGGCGCAGCGAGCGCAAGCAGTCGCTGGTCTACAACGACCCCAGTGCCGGCCCCACGCCGCTGCTCGACCTGCCCGCCAACTTCCGCGGCCGCAACGTGCCGGACATCTCGCTCAACGCGGACCCCGAGACCGGCTACATCGTGGTGTCCAGCTCCGACGGCGGCGTGATCGCCGAAGGCGGCACCAGCTTCGTGGCGCCCCAGCTCAACGGCATCAGCGCCCTGCTGACGCAGAGCACGGGACACCGCGTGGGCTTCTGGAATCCGCAGGTGTACCTGCTGCAGAACATCTTCGGTTACGGCCCGTGGTCGGCCTTCAACAGCGTGAGGGCGGGCGACAACTGGTTCTACTACGGTGCGCCGCACTACACGCCGGGCTCGGGCATCGGCACGCTCAACGTGGCCAACCTCAACCTGTTCCTGGGCGGCCGCTGAGGCCCGCATCGGCCGGCCGCCCGTTCGGCCGGCACCCGGCAGGTCCCGGCGTCGCGCATGACACCGGGACTTGCCGCATGACCTGGCTCACGCCATCCTCGCCTGCAATTTCCCGGGGCGGTTTTCCATGAGCGCATCTCCGACGTCTGGCGGCTACCTGCGCCGCCTGGGCCTGCGCGACGCCGCGCTGGTGGTGATGGGCGGCATCATCGGCGGCGGCATCTTCCTCAACCCCGGCATCGCCGCGCAGCGCACCGGCTCGGGCCTGGCGCTGCTGTCGATGTGGGTCGGCGCCGGCGTGCTCACCCTGCTTGGCGCGCTGTGTTACGCAGAGCTGGGCGCGCGCCGGCCGCGGGCGGGTGGCAGCTACGTCTACCTGCGGGAAGCCTTCGGGCCGCTGGCGGGTTTCCTGTTCGGCTGGACCATGCTGCTGGTGATCTATTCCGGCTCCACCGCGGCGGTGGCCACCATCTTCGCCAGCTACGCGGCGGCGGTGTTCGGCCTGCCGGCCGCGGCGACGACACCGCTGGCCGTGGCGGCGCTGGTGTTCGTGGCGGGCATCAACCTGTTCGGCCTGCGGCTGGGCGTGCAGATGCAGAACCTGTTCACCGTGCTCAAGCTGCTGGCCGTGGCGGCGCTGGTGGCCTGCGGGCTGTTCCTCGCCGGCGCGGGCGCGCCGGTGCTCGCCGCGGACCCGGCGCACGCGGGCGCGGGCTTCATGGGCGCGGCGCTGCCGGTGCTGTTCGCCTACTCGGGTTTCACCTACCTCAACAACCTCGCCGGCGAGGTGCGCGAACCGCAGCGCACCCTGCCCCGCGCGCTGCTGCTGGGCATGCTCGTCGTGATCGCCGCCTACGCGCTGGTCAACGTGGCCTACCTCGCCGTGCTGGGCCACGCCGGGCTGGCCGCCAGCCACACGCCGGCGGCGGACGTCATGCAGCGCGTGGCCGGCGGCACGGGCGCGAAGCTGATCGCCGTCGGCATCGCGATCTCCACGCTGGGCTTCTGCAACATCACGCTGGTGGCCGGCGCGCGCGTGCTGCAGGTGATGGGCGAGGACGGGCTGTTCTTCCGCGTGGTCGGCCGGCTGCATCCGCGCCACCGCACGCCGAATGTCGCGCTGCTGCTGCTTGCGGGCTGGGCGATCCTGCTGGCGCTGTCGGGCAGCTACGGCCAGTTGCTGGACTACGCCACCTTCGGCGACTGGCTGGCCTGCGCGATCGCCGTGGCCACGCTGTTCCTGTATCGCCGCCGCGATCGGGACCCGCCCGGCTACCGCGTGCCCGGCTACCCGCTGACCCCGCTGCTGTTCATCGGCACGGTGGCGCTGGTCGTGCTGCAGAGCCTGCACGACAGCCCGCGCAACACCGGCATCGGCGTGCTGATCATGCTTGCCGGCGTGCCGGTGTACTGGATCTGGCGGCGTCTGTTCAGCGCGGTGCATTCCTAGCCGCCCGCGGCAATGCCACAATGCGCGGACACGTTTGAGGAGATCCCGCATGGCGCCAGCCCAAGCCCACGGTGTGCCGGTCGCTCCGGACGGCGGCATCGTGCCCGCGGCGGTGCGCAGCGGCATCGCGGTCGAGATCAACGGCGAGCACTTCGTCCACACCGGCGACCCGCAGATGCCGCTGCTGTGGTACCTGCGCGACGTGCTGTGGCTCACCGGCACCAAGTACGGCGGCGCGCACGGCGAGAACGGCTCCGACCTGGTGCTGGTGGACGGCAGGCCGGTATCCGCGATCACCCAGCCGATGGCGAAGCTGGACGGCAAGCGCGTCACCACGGTGGAAGGGCTGGCCGCGAACGACGGCGCCCTGCACCCGCTGCAGCAGGCCTTCATCGACGAGGACGCGATCGGCTGCGGCTACTGCACGCCGGGCTGGCTGATCGCCGGCGTGGACCTGCTGAAGCGCAAGCCGCAACCCACGGACGCCGACATCGACCAGTTGACCAACACCTGCCGCTGCGGCTGCCAGACCCGGGTGCGCGCCGCGATCAAGCGCGCCGCCGCCGGCAAGGCGGGCCAGGCATGAGCGCGAACACCCCGACCGGCATCCGGCTGTCGCGCCGGCGCTTCCTGCAGGTGCTCGCCGGTACCGCCGGCGCGCTGGTGGTGGGCGTGCGCCTGGCCTGCGCCGACGAGCCGCCGCTGCCGCCGGAATGGCTGGGCAACCATTTCCAGGAGCTGGGCGCCTACGTGCGCATCGACGCCGAAGGCAACGTGCTGATCGGCGCGCGCGATCCCGACACCGGCACCGGCGTCGCCACCGCGCTGCCGCTGATCATCGCCGACGAACTGGATGCCGACTGGAACCGCGTCAGCGTGGTGCCGCTGGGCCTCGGCGTCAGTGCGAACGACAACGGCCAGCCGCACTGGAGCTACGGCCGCCAGCGCGGCGGCACCGGCGACTCCATCCCCGCCGCCTGGGCCGACCTGCGCCAGGCCGGCGCGCTGGCACGCTGGCTGCTCACCCAGGCCGCCGCGCGCCGACTCGGCATCGCCGCCGACCGCCTGCGCTGCGAGGCCGGCACGGTGATCGCGCCGGACGGCCGCCGGGTGACCTACGGCAGCCTGGTCGACGACGCCGGCAAGGTCGATCTGCCGGCGCAGGCGCCGGCGCCGAAAGCCCCGGACCGCTACACCCTGATCGGCAGGCCGGTCGGCGACGTGGACGCGCATGCCATCGTCACCGGCCAGGCAAAATACGCGATCGACCACCATGAGGCCGAGGCGCTGGTCGCCGTGCTGCTGCACTGCCCGTGGCCGGACGGCTCGCTGGCGCGCATCGACACCGCGCCCGCGCTCGCGGTGAAGGGCGTGGTCAAGGTGATGCAGCTGAAGCCCGAGGCGGGCCAGCCGCCGGGCCATACCGTGATTGCGCCCGCGGTGGCGGTGCTGGCCGAGAACACCTGGGCCGCGCTCGCCGGCCGCGACCAGCTCAAGCTGGAATGGAAGCCCGGCGCCACCGCCGAAGCCGACAGCGGCGCGCTGGAGCAGCAGGCCACCGCCCTGCTCGACAGCCAGTCCGCGCCCACTACCCGGGTGCGCGACGACGGCGACGTGGACAAGGCCGGCAAGCACGCCGCGCGCCGCTTCGAGGCCAGCTACTACCAGCCCTGGCTGGCGCACGCCTGTCCCGAGCCGATGAACTGCCTCGCGCACGTCGACCATGACCACGCCCGCCTCGTGGTGCCCACCCAGGCGCCGCAGCAGGCCTGGGCCGTGGCGCAGCGCCTCACCGGCCTCGCCGCCGACAAGATCGAGATCCGGGTGCCGCGCGTGGGCGGCGGCTACGGCCGCCGCCTCGACCACGACTACGTGGCCGAGGCGGTGATGCTGGCCAAGGCGGTGAACAAGCCCGTGCGCCTGCTGTGGACGCGCGACCAGGACTTCGCCCACGACTGGTACCGCTCCGCCAGCGTGCACAAGATCAGCGCGATCATCGACGGCAGGCGCAACCTGATCGCCTGGAACCAGCGCCTCGCCAGCGCCTCCGCGCTCAGCGGCCGCGGCGTGCCCGCCGACCGGCTGTGGAGCTCGGAGGTGCTGCCCGACCAGCTGCCCGCCGGCCTGGTGCCGAACTTCCGCAGCGACTGGTACGCGCTGGAGTCCGCGCTGCCGCGGGGGCCGCACCGGGCGATGCCGCATCTCGCCAACGCGTTCGCGGCGGAAAGCTTCATCGACGAACTCGCGCACCAGCTGCGCGAAGACCCGCTGAAAACCCGCCTGCGCCTGCTCGGCGAGCCGCGCACGATCGCGCTGAAGAACGGCGGCACGCTCGACACCGGCCGCCTGCGCAACGTGCTGCAGCTGGTCGCCGACCGCATCGAGTGGAAGAACTGGCTGCGCAGCGTCAACGGCCTCGGCATCGCCTGCTGGCACATGGACGGCGCCTACGTGGCGCACGCCATCGAAACCTCGCTGCAGGGCGACAAGCTCGGCATCGAGCGCGTCGTCTGCGCGGTGGACGTGGGCCGCGTGATCAACCCGCTCGGCCTCGAGGGGCAGGTCGCCGGCGCCACGCTGGACGCGCTCTCCACCGCGCTCAACCTCGCCATCACCACCAAGGACGGCCAGGTCCGGCAGCGCGACTGGAAGAGCTACCCGCTCGCCAGCATGGCCCAGCTGCCGAACGCGGTGGACGTGATCGTGGTCGACGGCGGCGACCGCCCGCCCACCGGCGCCAGCTTCCTCGCCATGCCCACCGCCGCCCCCGCGCTCGCCAACGCGGTGTTCCGCGTCAGCGCGGTGCGCGTGCGGCGGCTGCCGCTGATGAAGGAGTTCCAGCGGCTGTCGTGACGTAGGCAATACGCGACACGACCATGCGGCGCCGCGTCCGAGAGCCAGGAGCCGGGTCCCGTGGCGCTTCGCTCTGGCCGTTGCTTCTGCGCGCCGGGAGCGCGCTGCTCTTGAGGGCCCCTGTGCGGCGGTGAGGCGTGGACGATCAGGCCGCGCAGCGGGCATCGCCATGGACGGCGATGCCTTTTCGACCGGGCAGGATGCCCGGCCGAAAAGCCCGGCCGCGCCTCACGGACTCGGAGGGCGGGATGCCCGGAGAGCGCCGCATCGGGGTGTCGTTTTCTCTTGGCTACTTCTCTTTTGGACAAGCAAAAGAGAAGTAGCTCGGGCGCCGGCAGGCGTCCGAAAGCCCTCCGCAGGCGAACTATCTCGTGGACACATTCACCTTGCCCCCAACCCCGACACGATCAGCGCAGCAGGAACAAAGAGTCCCCATATCGCGCCGAGGACCTTGCCGACCATGGCTCGCTGACGGTTTCCGGCATCCGTCAGCAATCGGCTGAAAAGCACCGCATTGAGCTGGTTGCCCATCGTGAGTCGTTCGTACTCGGGATGGCTCTTGTCGAAATAGCGTGACGAAAAGATTACGAAGCGCGCCGCGAAGAAGAACACGTCGAAAAACGAGAGAAACATCGTCAGCACGAAAAGCGCCGATACCTGCATGATGCCAGGCTCGCTGATTCGGGAGTTTCGACGGCTGCGGCGAAAGATGCCGGGGGCTGCGCACGACCGCCTATTTCTCGATCAGAGCGTTCGAGTTTATGTGGTAGCCCGCCAGCAAGGCCTTGTCGCCTTCGAGCTGGTAGTCGAAACGTTCGGTGGCATCGCCCTCGCTGAAATGCGTTTGGTAGGACAGCGAGATGAAGGTGCCCGTGGTGCCGGCATGGACGCTCCAGGCGCCGCGCACGCTGGACTTCACATCGCCGAGCTTGCGGTGCACCGCGGCCAGCAGGTTCTGCATGTCCTGCTCGCTGGTCGCCCTGCGCAGGCGATCCGAAGCCTCGGCGTAGATCTGCTGCGACTGCCCTGCATCCAACTGCTGGTGGAACTGCACGACCTGCCTTTCCGCCAGCCCTACGTCGGCCGACATGGAACACCCGGCCAGCACGGCGGCCAGCAACGCGGGCAGCGAACGGCGCACGGACATCGGCTTCCCCTTCCTCCCTATCCCGGGATGCTTGTAGCAGATCAGTGCCGCGCCCGCAGTACCCGCCAGCGCGCCAGGCTCGCCGCCGGCCAATGCCGCTCCCGGTCGTAGTACTCCGCCATTGCCGGCACGCCGGGAGGCAGCAGCACCCATGGCTGCTTCGAGGCGGTGAAGATGTGGATGTCGGGCGGGAAGCGGTCGGGGTCGTCCAGCGTGCCCACGCGCACGAAGCTGACCGCGTCGCCGGCGCCGCTGTAATGGCTCCACAGCGCGACGCGGCAATGCGGGCAGCGCGCGATCCGCTGGCCACGGCCGCTGCTGGACGGCGTCGCCACCCGCTCGGGCTCGCCTCCCAGCAGCAGCACGCGGTCCGCCTCGACCATCGCGTTGAGCGCGAAGGCGCTGCCGGTTTCGCGCTGGCACCAGCGGCAATGGCAGCAGTGCACGAACAGCGGCGTGGCGGTCATGCGGTAACGCACCGCGCGGCAGTCGCAGCCGCCGTCGAAGGCATCCACGGATGTATCGCCCATCGTCACTCCCTCCGCCTGATCAATGGAACTGGTCGCTGGCCGGCACCCAGGAGCTGGACGAAGTGGCGGGCACGTAGCGCTTCACCACTGGCCCGGTCGGCGGGCAGCCGGGCGGCGGCGGCCCGCCGGCGACGCGCGCCTCGGCGCACTGCACGCTGTTGTCCAGCACCACGCGCGCCGGCGGCGCCGCGCTGGCGGCCGGTGCGGGCGGCGGCACGCTGGGTACGCTGCCGCCGGCCACGGCCGGCAGGTTGAGCCGGTCGTAGACCTTCGGCGCCGCGGCGGCGGGCGGCGAGTCGGCGCCGCCGCAGCCCAGCAGCGCCACCGGCACCAGCGGCATCACCTTGCACTTGATGCGGATGCCGCGCGGCAGGTGGAAAGTGTGCTGCAGCGTGGTCTTTTCCGCCGCGTGGCGCAGCGCGGTGTCAATCGAGCTTTCGCCTTCGGGCGTCCAGTACGGATCGAAGCGGGTGGGCTTGTAGCTGATGCCCTTGACCTGGTGGCGCATCACCGCGGTGTCGCCGGTGGGCTTGAGCTGCACGTATTCCGGCACGTTGCCCGGCGGTGCCTGGCCGGGGGACTGGGCACCCGTGCCCGCGGTGCCCGTCGCGCTGCCTTCGTGCGTGCCGGGCTGTTCGCCCTTGCCCTCGCCCTTGCCGGGGGCGCCCGTCGTCGCGTGCCCCAGGCCATGCGAGGCCGGCGGACCGTTGCCGTGCACCGCGGCCGTCTCGCTGGCACGGGTGCTGCCCTGCGGTTCGCCGGGGCGCGCGGTGTCGCTGCCCTGCGGATTCGCGTTCGGCGCGGCGCTGATGTCGGGCGTACCCGTCTCGCCCGGCCTGGCGGCCTCGTTCGAGGCGCTGGACGCGGCGGCCGCGGGTGCGGCGGTGGCGGCGCTGGCCGGCGCCGGCGTGCTCTCGCCGGGCGACAGCGCCACCGGCGACGGCAGGCTGATCCGGGTGAGCGCCTGGTCGTTGGCGATCTCCAGCGCGGCCTTGGGCGCCGGCGTCACGCTGGGCGTGGCAGGCGCCGCTTGCGGTATCGCGGCGAGCGGCTGCTCCGCGGCCTGGACCGGTGCGGGCGCCTGCAGCCTGGGCAGGTGTTGCGGCAGGTTCGGCGCGGGCACGCCGACGGCGGCCTGCAGGCTGACCTGCGGCGCGACCTGTGCCGGCAGCGGCACCGCCTGCAGTTCGGGCGCCGGCGGCGCCGCGGGCAGGTCCACATGCATCGGCTGCGCGATGGCTGGCGCCTGCGTGGCCGGCGCCACGCGGTCCAGCGCCACGCTGGGCGCGGCGATGGTCGGCGGCGCCTGCGGCGGCAGGGTCGGCAGCGCCAGCGAAGGAGGCGGCGGCATCGGCTGGTTGCCTTCGGCCTGAGGCGCGCGCACCGGTTGCGGCTGGAACTTCGGCGGCACCGGCGGCTGCAGGCTGGGCGTGGGCAGCGTCACCGGCGGCGGCTGGTTCGCCAGCGGCACCGGCTGCAACTGCGGCGTGGGGGCGGGTTGCGGCAGGCTGGGCGGCGGCACCGGCGCGGCGGCCGCCTTCGCGGGCTGGACCGCCGCGGCCTGCGCCGCGACGGCAGGTGGATGCGGCACACGGTGTGCGGCGCTGGCATTCGCCGCAACGGCCGCGCGCGGGGTCGCCGCCGCATGCCCCTGGTGCACCGGTCCGGTCCGGCGTGGCGGCTCACCCTTCGGCGGCGGGGGCGGCGCCAGCTCGGGCAGCTCGATGAAACGCAGGGTGAGCTTCGCCGGCGGCGCCTCGCCCACCGGCGGCGGCTCCCAGGCCGGCCCGAGGATGAAGGCGAACAGGAACACCAGGTGCACCAGCAGGCTGCCGGCGAGCGCGAACACCCGCCGCCACAGCACCGGCGGCCGGGGCCGCTTCCGCGCCTGCTGGTTGAGCATGCGCGAGGAGGCGGCCAGCGGCGAGTTCAGCAGCACCTGCGCCGGCCGCTGGGCGGGCGGGCGCGGCGCGTTCGGATCCGTGGGCGGCGGCATGCGGCGAGTGTAGCGGGCACGAAGGATGCCCTGATCGACCCTGGCGCGGCCGACGCCGATCAGGGCATCCGCAGCGCAACTTCACTGCCCCGCCGATGGCCTCGGCCGCTTCGCGCGCTGCTCGCGCAGCTCCTCGTCCACCGCACGGATCGGCGTGTCGCTGGGGCAGCCGCTGGCGAGCGGCTTGCCGGCACGATACAGCGCGATACATGCCGACAGCGGCGGCGGCTTCGCCGCGTTCGGATTGGGGGCCAGCGGCGCCGGTGCCATGTTCAGGCGCACGTCGCCGTCCTTGGGCGAAGGCGGCGGCGGCGGATCGCCGCCGCAACCGCCGGCCAGCATCGCCAGCGAGACCGCGCAATGGATGCGGAGGCCGGGAAGCGGATGGAAGGTGTGCTTCACCGTGGTCTTGTTCACCGCCTTCTGCAGCACGTCGTCGATCGCATTGGTGGTGCCGTTGCCCCAGTCCTTGTCGAAGCGGGTGGCCTGGTATTTCACCGGGCTGTCGTGCCGCATGATCCGCGTGTCGCCCTGTGGCAGCCGCTGCACGTATTCGGGCTCGGACGTGCTGCCGGCGGCGGGCAGGATCGCCTGGCCGTTGCGGTCGAACAGTCGTGGCGCGGCCACGCTGGCTGCGGGCGCGGGCGCCGGCAACTGCACGCTCAGCGCGTTCCGCGCCGCCGGCTGGGCGGTGCGCCTCGACGGCGCGCGCACCGGCGGCGGCATGGAAACGGGCGGTGGCAGCTTCGCGGCCGGCGCGGTGGCGGCGGGAATGAAGCGCACCTCCAGCATATCGGCGACCGGTGCCGCCGGCCCCTGCCGAGACGGCTGCGGACGCATCGCCAGCCACACCATCGTCGCGAACAGCAGGTGCAGCAACAGCACCACGGCGAGCACCAGCCACGCCAGCCGGTAGCCGCGCGGCGGCTCGCGCCAGCGCAGCTGGCGCAGGCGCTCGGCGGTCGCGATGTCGAGCGCGAGCGTGCCGTCCCGGTCGGGGCGGGGCGGCGGCGTGACGCGGGTTGCGACCTGCGTGCGGTGGACGATGGGAATGCCTTTGCGCCGGGGGAATGGGCAAGTATGGACGGCGCTGCTTGAACCGTATCCCCAAGACCGCAGTGCCGCACGGCGGTTCCCGCACCCGGCCAGGCCGGCGTTGACGCGCGGCTAACCCCGCGGCGACGTACCATCGCCGGACTCACCCGCCATGACCGCCCCCGCGTCCGCGCCCGGACGACCATGACGGCCCGCCATCGTCAGCCGCCACGCGCGGTTCCGTGCGGCGCCGCTCATGCCGATGCGACCCGCACCTCTGCAAGAGGAGGGTCGCATCGTGTCCTACACCACGGAAAGCATCCGCAACATCGCGCTCGCCGGCCACGCCGGCAGCGGCAAGACCACGCTGTTCGAGGCCTTGCTGCACGCCGGCGGCGTGATCCAGGCGCAGGGCTCGGTGGAGCGCGGCACCACGCAGTCGGACACCGACGCGCAGGAAAAGGCGCGCGGCCATTCCATCGACAGCTGCCTCGCCGGCATCGACCGCGGCGGCTGCCACATCAACCTGATCGACACCGCCGGCTACGACGACTTCCGCGGCGGCACGCTGTCCGCCTTCGCCGCGGTGGAAACCGTGATGGTGGTGGTGAACGCCGTCAACGGCATCGAGCACGGCACGCGCCGCATGATGGAGCACGCGCGCTCGCGCGGCCTCGCCCGCGTGCTGGTGGTCAACAAGATCGATTTCGACGGCGCCCACCTCGGCGCGCTGGTGGAGGCGCTGCGCGACGAGTTCGGCCCCGAGTGCCTGCCGGTGAACCTACCCGCGCAAGGTGGCAAGCAGGTGCTGGACTGCTTCTTCCACACCGAGGGCCACACGGACTTCTCCTCGCTGGCCGCGGCGCACCAGCGCATCCTCGACCAGGTGGTGGAGATCAACGAGGCCACCATGGGCGCCTACCTCGACAACGGCGAGGCCGCGCTGAGCCGCGAGCAGTTGCACGACGCGTTCGAGCAATGCCTGCGCGAAGGGCACCTGGTGCCGATCTGTTTCGTCAGCGCGCGCAACGGCACCGGCGTGGCCGAGCTGCTGGACGTCGCGGAGCGCCTGCTGCCCAACCCCGCCGAAGGCAACCCGCCGCCCTTCGTCAACGGCGAGGGCGAGGCGATCACCGTCAACGCCGACCCGGCGCAGCACGTGATCGCCGACGTGTTCAAGATCGTCAACGACCCCTTCGTGGGCAAGCTGGGCATCTTCCGCGTGTGGCAGGGCACGGTGCGACGCGACGCGCAGCTGTTCGTCGACGACGGCCGCAAGCCGTTCCGGGTCGGCCACCTGTTCCGCGTCAACGCGAAGAACCACGTGGAGATCGAGCAGGCGGTGCCCGGCGACATCGCCGCGGTGGCCAAGGTGGAGGAGATCCACTACGACGCCGTGCTGCACGACGCGCACGAGGAGGACCGCATCCACCTCGCACCGATGCGCTTCCCGCAGCCGATGTTCGGCCTTGCGCTGGAGCCGAAACACAAGGGCCAGGAGCAGAAACTGGCGAACGCGCTGGCGCGGCTGGCCGAGGAAGACCCCTGCCTGCGCCTGGAACACCACAAGGAGCTCAACGAGACCGTGCTGCGCGGCCTCTCCGAGCTGCACCTCAAGGTGACGCTGGAGCGCATGCGCGAACGCTACGGCGTGGAGGTGCTCACCCACCCGCCGCGCATCGCCTACCGCGAGACCATCGCCGCGCCGGCCGAGGGCCACCACCGCCACAAGAAGCAGACCGGCGGCGCCGGCCAGTTCGGCGAGGTGTTCCTGCGCGTGGAGCCGCTGGAGCGCGGCGCCGGCTTCGAATTCGTGGACGCGGTGAAGGGCGGCGTGATCCCCGGCACCTTCCTGCCCGCGATCGAGAAAGGCGTGCGCCAGGCGATGGAGCGCGGCGCGGTGGCCGGCTACCCGCTGCAGGACCTGCGCGTCACCGTGTACGACGGCAAATACCACCCGGTCGACTCCAAGGAAGTGGCCTTCGTCAGCGCCGGCAAAAAGGCCTTCCTCGACGCCGTGGGCAAGGCGCGCCCCATCGTGCTGGAACCCATCGTGGACGTGGAAGTGGCGATCCCGGAGAGCGACGTGGGCGACGTCACCGGCGGCCTCGCCGGCAAGCGCGCACGCATCCTCGGCACCGACAGCCGGCGCGGCGGCGAGCTGATGATCAAGGCCCAGGCCCCGCTGGCCGAACTCACCGACTACCCCACCGAACTCAAGGCCATGACCGGCGGCCGCGGCCGCTACAGCCTGGACCTCAGCCACTACGAGCCGGTGCCGGCGCCGGTGCAGAAGCAGCTTAGCGAGGCGTGGCGACCGAAGGTCGAAGAGGACTAGCGCTCCATGGATGGACCGCACGTGGATCAACCGCGATCGCGGTTGATCCATCGGAGCCGGGCCTTGGCCCGGCGAGTCGAAAGCGGGCAGGAAAGCCCGCTTTCGACATCAGGCACGCGATCTTGCTTGAGTTCGGCCCGGATCGGCGAGCCTGTGCCTAGTAATCCCGAGCTCCCAGCAAGCCCACCGAATAGCCCGCCCTGCGCAGCCGCGAGGTGGCCTTGGAGCTCAGCACGAGCAGTTCGATCAGTCCCACCAGCGGAATGAGCATCAGCACCAGCAGCACGATCCGCCACCCCATCGGATACTCCAGGCCGCGTGCGATCTTGTAGATGCCGACCCACGACATGACGAGGCAGGCCAGCAAGGCCAGCGCGGCGATGGGGCCGACCGCAGTGCGCAGCGCGGCGGCGAGGAAGTACAGCAGGATCGCGTAGATCACCAGCTTCTGGCCGGACGCCACGTCGCCCAGCGACGAGCTCGGCTTTTCCCGGTCTTCCACCACGGCATCCGGACTCTGATACGGATTTTCCATGACTCCCCCTGATCGGTTTTGAATGACGTGCGGGCAGGCGCAACACCCTGCCCCGACTTGCCCGCAATGGGCTTGCTCGTGCCGCTCCCCTTGCTCCGGCTCACCGGCCGGCCGGCGGCTCCCACAGCTCCGCCTTGTTGCCCTCCGGATCGATCACCCAGCCGAACTTGCCGAATTCCGACTCGTCGACCTTGTCGATCACGTTGCAGCCTTCGCTGCGCAGGGCAGCCAACAAGGCGTGCAGATCGGCCACCCGGTAATTCACCATGAAAGGCGCCTGGCTAGGCTCGAAGTAGTCCGTGTCGGCCGCGAACGGATTCCACGCCGTCGTCCCGGTGCCGGACGGGTTGTCCGGCGACGCCCAGCGGAACGCCGCCCCACCCCACGCCTGGACCGGTACGCCCAGGTGGACCCGGTACCACTCGGCCAGGGCCTTCGGATCCCTGGCCTTGAAGAAGATGCCGCCTATACCGGTAACGCGTTTCATGCCAAACCTCCGAGCAACATGCGCTGAATTACTTACGATCCCTTTACCGATCCATACAGGAGGGGTTAGCCCGTTCGGTGGGTCTTGCGAAAGACGTCACGGAAGGGGTTGATATGCGTTGGCTCCACCGCCCAGTGATAACGAGCGCCGTTTCCTGGCGTGAGCGCTTCATTAAGGCTTGCCTTGGTGAAGGAGTGTCCGAACTTCTGGTACTCGATATTCGAGTTTTTAAATGGTGCAGAATGGTACTTTTCTAGAAAGTGCTGAATGAGCGCCGCCTCCGCCTCTTTGTAAGCCACCTTGTTGTTTTGGACACGAGGTGTCGCGACCGCAAGCTGAAGACCTAAAGAACCAAAGGTCTTCTCCATTTCCCTCAGCCATTTGCGATGCGACTCGACTCGCTGTTTCAGCCTACCTTCGCCAACATAAAGCGTTGGAGAAACGCCATTGGGGTACTTGATTCCAAACTTGGCCGCCAAGCGGATGGAGTACACGCAGCGACTTAGATGATGCTCTTTGATGCCCTGGCTTTTAAGCTTTCCCAGCACAACTGACCATGTTTCTGTAGTTCCGAACTTAATCCAGTGCCACTTCAACTCGAAAATTGTTTTTGCCATGCCAGCATCCTTGGGAAGACTTAAGTTTTTATGAAAGTAGGCAATTATGCTTTTTATTACCCCCCCTTTTTGCCATCGCGCCCCCGGCCTTGGAGAAGATGCCTCGGATGCCGGCAACGCGCTTCATAATAGCCCCCGAGCAGGATGTGCTTACCTAACATCTCCGCCCTTAAGCAGTGGCTCCACTTCCGAGATGGTGATTGACCAACCATCCACGAGGCGTTATCTGGATAGTTTTACGCCGCCGATCACCTTCATCCTTTGTGCTTACCACTAAACCTGCATCCTCCAGATCTTTTACATGCGGCCTAAATGCTTGTGAACTGTTAAACCGAAAATGCTCGAAGTCACTCGGCGCAAATAGCCCTTCAAGAATGACTGCATCGTTAAATACCTCCCAGGCGCGAGTTCCGACTGTTGCCCTAGCAGAGTCGTACGCCGAGCGACATTTATCAGCGAGCCACGATGAAAACGCAGCAGTCTTTTCCGCATCCAATGTCGGGTGAAGGTTCTGTTCACTTATAAACTGACAGAACTCATCCGTGTGACCCAAGAGCGCCCTAATGTTGCCAAGAAGAATTTGGTAAAGCCGTACAAAGTCTACTTTGAGTAGAGGCAAGTAGGGCGTCCCAGTATGCCGAAATGCTTCGAGACGCGACAGATAGATCTCCCCCACGGACTCGTCAGGGATTTTCTTTACGTCAATTGGCTCAAACATCATTCCGTCGAGACGAGGGGAGCCAGTAACTCCGCGAACAATCCCTAGCGCGCCGCAGAGCACCCAGCGCAGGCCCTGAACATTGAAGAGTTCATCTCGCAGCGCCTCTAAGAGGTCTCTTGCGGCTTCCGAAGTTTGCAATAACTCAAGATTGTCAATGACGCAAATAATACCACCCGAAGATTCACCGGGGAAAACTCTTGACAGAATGCTCTTAACTGCGCTTGGGAATCCTGAGAGGGTATATCCGTCACCAGTATTCGTCTCTACTGAAGAGCCTGCGCCAATCGGCCCAAAGCTACCTTGAACACCTCGCATTTGCGGGGCATTAAGCCAATTCCTGAGCCCCGTTGCTTCAACAACACTCTTAAGCCTGTCGCCTTCAATGCGCGCGGTATAATCTAGTAGAGTTTGGGCGACCTCCAGGAGAACTTCCATGATAAAAGAATCGCGATTTGAATAAGTGGTAAATTGAAATATTTTCCTACACGGAATGTATAGCGACTTTTCAGGATCCTCCAAGAAAGAATTGAAGCATGAAAATCCTGCCACGTTGACAATGCTGCTTTTGCCAACGCCATTCATCCCCTCCAGCGTCGGAAGCTTTGGCGGATTGTTGATACGCCGCGTCAGAAGCGCAAGCTCTGCCGATCGGCCCACCAAGAGCTCAGCACCCAGATCACTCGGCGGTAGCGACCTGACATTAAAGGGATTACCACTGAAGCCCCACGCCAAGTATGTTTCCATGCTGCGCAATCCTCTTTCGCTAGTTTTTCGCCATAACCCAATTCGATTATTGAATGAGATCTAATTTAGTAGCCAAATTTGGCAAAGTGTGTCGCAATCAATGAAGGCCTCGGCGCAAATCAATCCCCTTGATCACCTACCCAGTCCTGCCGTTTTTTTCTTCATCATTTCGACTCATGGCGATCCTGCCACTGGAGACAAGTAGCGACAAGCGTAGATTTCGCCGTGCATCCATGCCATTTATCGCGCTCCTCACAACCTATTCCCCCGCTTGATCGCCAGATACCGCTCGATCAACGCCCCCGACAATTCGCTGCACCGCACATCCAGCACATTCACCCCCTCCCGCCGCAGCGTCTCGTGCACCCGCTCGCGCTCGTCGAGGTAGTGCATCGCCGAAGCACTGCGGATCGCCGTCTCCAGCGTCGCACCCGGTTCATGGGCGGCATCGTCCAGCGCCTGCTCGCGCAGGCTGGCCAGTACCACCAGGTGCTGGCGGGAGAGCAGGCCCAGGGCCATGCGCAGTTCCTTGTCGTCCTCGTCGCGCACGTTGGTGACCACGATCACCAGCGCGCGGCGGCGCTGGTGGGTCTGCAGCGCACCGGCGGCGGCGAGGTAGTCGGTGGCCAGCGGCTGGGCGTGCAGGTCGTAGCCGGCGGCGAGCAGGTGGTCCATGCCGCCGCTGCCCTGCTGCGGCGGCAGCCAGCGTTGCTGTTGGCCGAGGCAGGCCATGAGGCCCACGGCGTCGCCTTCGCGCAGGGCGATGCCGGCCAGTGCCAGCGAGGCGTTGAGCACGTGGTCGAAGTGGGCCAGCGGGCCGTCCTGCGCCAGCATGCGGCGGCCACAGTCGAGTAGCAGGACCACCTGCTGGTTGCGCTCCTCGCGGTACTCGCGCGAGATCAGCCGGTGGCTGCGCGCGGTGGCCTTCCAGTCGATTTTGCGCAGGCTGTCGCCGACGCGGTAGTCGCGCAGTTCCTGGAACTCGGTGCCTTCACCGCGGCGGCGTTGCAGGCGCGCGCCCACGCTGCGCGAGGCGAGCTCCACGCTGAGCCCGGCCAGTTCGGCCAGCACGGCGAAGTTCGGGTACACCCGCGTGGAGGACGGCTCGCCCAGCACGCGCCGCGCCTGCCACAGCCGCCACGGCGACGGCAGCAGCGCGTGGCAGCCGCCGAAGTGGAACTGGCCGCGCGCATCCGGTGTGACGGCGTAGTCCAGCCGCAGCGCGCCGCCGGGCGGCAGGCTCACGCGGCGCGGCAGGCCGCGCACCGCCCAGCCGCCGGGATGCAGGTCGTGCACGCGCAGCGACTGGCGGCGCCGGGTGGGGTTGCGCAGGTGCAGCGCCACCGTCGCCTCCGGCCCCAGCGGCAGCACCGGTGCCAGTTCGCGGCGCAGCTCGGGCGAGGCGGCGCGGCGCAGGCGCCAGGCGTCGAGCATGCCCAGCATGGCCAGCGCGGCACCGGCGAGCAGCCATGCCGACAGCGGCAGCCGGCCGAGGCTGGCCGCCGCGCCGAGCACGGTCCAGGCCAGCAGCAGCCACAGCAGTAGCGGTGCGGGCCTCATTGCTTCGGCGCGGCCACCTTGTGCAAGAGCGCGCCCAGCACGTCGTCCGGGCGCTGGCGTTCCAGCAGCGCCTCCGGCGCCAGCAGCAGGCGGTGGCGCAAGGCCGGCAGCACCACCGAGCGCACGTCGTCGGGCGTCACGAAGTCGCGGCCGTCCAGCGCGGCGCGCGCGCGGGCCAGCCGCGCCAGCGCCAGGCCGCCACGCGGGCCGGCGCCGCCGATCACGCCCGGCCACTCGCGCGTGGCGCGCACGATGCGCACGGCGTAGTCGGTCACCGCCGGGTCCATGCGGATCGCGGCCACGCCGCGCTGCATGGCCTGCAGGCCGGCCTGGTCGACCACTTGGCTGACGTTGGACACGTCGAGGTCGGCGGCCACCTTGCCGTCGACCACCGCGGCGACCATGCGGCGCTCGTCCTCCAGGCCGGGGTAGCCGATCAGCACCTTGACTAGGAAGCGGTCGAGCTGCGCCTCGGGCAGCGCGTAGGTGCCCTCCTGCTCGATCGGGTTCTGCGTGGCCACCACCATGAACGGCACAGGCAGCGGCATGCGGCGGCCCTCGATGGTGGCCTGCCCTTCCTGCATCGCTTCCAGCAGCGCGGCCTGGGTCTTGGCCGGGGCGCGGTTGATCTCGTCGGCCAGCAGCAGGTTGGCGAACACCGGGCCGCGCCGCAGGCGGAAGCTTTCGACCTTGGGGTCGTACACCGCGTGGCCGGTGACGTCGGCCGGCATCAGGTCGGGGGTGAACTGGATGCGCCCGAAGCTGCAGCCCACCGCCGCCGCCAGCGCGCGCACCAGCAAGGTCTTGCCCAGCCCGGGCACGCCCTCGACCAGCACGTGGCCGGCGGCCAGCAGCGCCAGCAGCACTTGCTCGAACACCTCGGGCTGGCCGATGAAGGCGCGCCCCACCTGGTCACGCAGGGCGCGGGCGCGCTCGCCCAGCTGGTCGATCGGCATCGGCGCCGAAGCGACCGGTGGGGCAGCCGGGGCGGCAAGGGTTTCGGTGGTCATGGGCGGCTCCTGAGTCGCGCCAGGGTGAGGAGGGAGGCGCGGAACGCCTGCGCGTTCGCGGGTGACTGGAAGGCCTGCGCGACCTGCGCGGCGTCGAGGCCGCCGCGTTCGGCCAGGCGCTGGTACAAGGCGTCGCCTTGCAGGCGCGCGGCGCGAGGATCGCGCCGACGCAGCCGCGCCAACACGGCCTGGCAGGCCAGCTGGTGCAGGCTGCGGCCGCCATCGCGGCGGTAGAGGAATTCACCGGCGGCCTGCACGTGTTCGAGCAGCGCGCGGCGATGCGGCGCGGGCGCGGGCAGCAGCGGGCCGAAACGCGCGCTGCGCATGGCCATCCACGCCGCCAGCAGCACGGCCAGCGCCAGCAGGGCGGGCCAGCCCCGCGTGGCCAGCAGCTGCAGGAACGGCTGGCCGTCCAGCGCATGGACCAGGTAGATCTGGCCCTGGCCGCGGTTCGGCGCCAGCAGGCGCCAGGCGAAGCGCTGCGCCTCGACCTGCTTCAGCTGCAGCCGTTCCAGCGGTGCGAAGCTGGCGAGCAGGCTGACGTGGCCGCGGCCGACCGCGGTGCGCGCGAACAGGTAGCCCTCGCCCGCGTCGCCGATCGCCGCGTCCACCGCCTGCACGGCCGCGGGTTTCAGGCGGAAGCGCAGGCCACACAGGCTGGCGGCCGTTTTCCCGCCGCCGAGGCGGCTGCAGGCGAAGGTGTCCGGGTGCGGATCGAGCAGGCCCAGCGCCGCGAACACCGGCGCGCGCGCGCCGGCGTCGGGCGCCAGCAGCAGGTGGCCGCCTTGCCGTACCCAGGCGAGCAGCCGCGCGGCGGTTTCCGTATCGATGCGCCCCGCGTCGGCGCCGACCAGCAGCGTGTCGCCCGGCCGCAGCGGCACCTGGCCCGGGTCCAGCGTGGTCAGCGACGCCGCCGGTTCGCCCACGTCCCGCAGCACTTGTTCGAGCGCGAAGAACGGATTGGTCAACGCCGCGCCGCGGGGCGGGGTCGGCTCCACCACCTCACGCCGCTGGAACGCGGTGAGGAACGCACCCGCCAGCAGGCCCACGCCCAGCAGCACCAGCCCGACGACGAGCAGGCCGCGATGCTTCATGCCGTTGCCCCTTGCTGCAACGGCCAACCTTCGAGCAGGCGCTCGAACGCGGCCTGGTCGGGGTAGCGTCCGGCGTAGGCGGCGTACTGCCAGGTGCGCACGATCGCAGCGGCGCGCCGCGTGCGCGCCGGATCGTCCAGCACGGCGGCGTGGCGCAGCCAGTCCGCCTCGGTGGCGTCGGCCGCGAACGGCAGCTGCAACTGCAGCGCGATGCGTTCGGCGCAGCCGCGGTACAGCAGTGCCAGCGCCTCGCGCGGGCGCCGCGCCTGCCACAGCGCGCGCGCGGCGCCGGCCACGTCCTGCGGTAGGGTTTCCGGCGCTTCCTCCACGGTCGCCGGCAGGGCCGGCTCTGGCGGCAGCGCGCCGTCCTCGCGCCAGCGGCCACGCCAGCGCCAGGCAAACCAGCCCAGCGCCAGCAGCGCCGTCGCCAGCAGCAGCCAGAGCAGGAGGTTGAACACGCCGGAGAGCAGCCGCAGCGGTGCGAAGCCGATGTTCACCCGTTGCGCGGGCG
The DNA here is from genome assembly GCF_057031145.1 of Rhodanobacter sp. sgz306013. Lineage (NCBI taxonomy): Bacteria > Pseudomonadati > Pseudomonadota > Gammaproteobacteria > Lysobacterales > Rhodanobacteraceae > Rhodanobacter > Rhodanobacter sp. sgz306013. The sequence continues at coordinate 249,538 of NZ_JBXCIJ010000004.1, read as the reverse complement.
GCCGCGCGTACCTCAGCTCCCAGCGCCGCACACGGCGCTCGCCGCCGAAGCGCGGATCGCGGTAGACCTGCGCGGCGGCGGCGGCGAAGCGCCGGTCGTCGTCGTCCAGCGGCTGGCGGAACACCTGCTGCGGCGCGCTCACCGTGGGCGCCGGCGCCGCGGCGGCCGGCGTCGCGGCGTGGCCGGCCAGCGGCCAGCAAGCAAACAGCAGCAGCACGCCCAGCGCCTTGCCCAGGTCCTGCAGGCGCGCGCGCAGGCGGCGGAACGCGAGGTCGATGTCCCAGGCCTCCAGCTGGGTGCGCCGGTTGAGGTACAGCGCGAAGCCGCAGGCCACGTACAGCGGCTCGATCGCGCTCATCGCGAAGTAGGCCACGGCGGACGCCGCCAGCGTCCAGGCGGTGGCGGCGCCGTGCAGGTCGTGGCGGAAAAAACTGGCGAACGAGACTGGCCGCCATTCCTCCGGCAGCAGCCACAGCGCCAGCAGCCAGACGCTGAGGAACAGCACCAGCTCGAATTGCAGGCAGCCCCAGGTGAGCAGGCTGGCCTCGCCCACCAGCTTGCGGCGCAGCACCTTCCAGCGTGCGGCGCGCTGCCGGCGCGAGGCGCCTTCGAGCAGCTCCAGCGGCAGGCGCAGCGCGCGGTGGCTGTCCACGCGCAGCCAGGTCAGCGCGGCCACGGTGGGCCCCCACGGCATGGCGCGCTGGCCGCGCACGGCCTCGCGCCAGCGCGGCGCGTGGTCGAATACGGCGCGCGACAGCACGTACAGCGGCACGCGGTCGAACAGCGGCTTCAGCCACCACATCAGCAACAGGCCCAGCCACGGCAGGCCGAGCAGCAGGCCCAGCGCATTGCACAGCACGAACAGCGGCAGGGTGACGGCGAACCATGCCGGCCATACCGCGCCGGCGTTCGCGCGCAGGATCGCGGCGCCCAGGTCCAGGGCTTCGCGCGACTCGCGCGGACGCAGCGCCACGCCGATCCGCTCAAGCTCCATGCCGGCCCGTCCTGCCGCCGAAACCCAGCCAGCCCAGCACCAGCAGCCACGCCAGCGCGGCCACGCCGAAGCGCAGCGGATCGGGCAGCCACGCCTGCGACGACCAGTACGCCTCGATGCACGCCGCCACCACCAGCATGGCAAACGCGCCCAGTGCCAGCTTCGCGCCGATCCAGCCGGCTTCCACCAGCGCCGGCCCGCGCCGCCGGCGGCCGGGCGCGAGCAGGGTCAGCCCCAGTTGCAGGCCGGCGCCGCCGGAAATCACCAGCGCGCTCAGCTCGAACGCCGAATGCGTCACCACGAAGCGCCAGAACGGGCCGCCGTAGCCGATCGCGACGAGATGGCCGGCCACGCCGCCGACGATGATGCCGTTGGCGCCCAGCACGTAGATCGCGCCGACGCCGAACAGCAGGCCCGAGGCGAAGGTGCGGAAGGCGATGCCGACGTTGTTGAACACGTAGAAGCCGAACATCTGCAGGTTGGTGCCGCTGCTGCGTCCTAGGTGCGGGTTGGCCGGGTCGTACATGCGCTCGAACTGGGCCAGCCGCGCGCTGCTGAACAGCGTGTGCGCGAACTCCGGATGCACTTGCAGCCAGCCCAGCAACGCCAGCGCCGGCAGGTAGAACAGCGCCGCCGCCAGCGCCATGCAGCGCCACTGCGCGCGCACCAGGCGCGGGAACCCGCCGACCAGGAAGGCCGCCGCCTGGTGCCAGCGCGGCGGCGGCGGCCGGTACAGCACGCGATGCCCGCGCTGCACCAGCCACTGCAGCCGCTCGGTGACCTCGTGGCTGTAGCCGCGTCCGCGCGCCAGCGCGAGGTGGTGGCAGACGCGGCGGTAGGCGGCGGGGAAATCCAGCGCCTGCTCGCGGCGCATGCCGCGCTTCGGCTGGCGGTCGAGCTCGCTCAGCCAGGCCTGCAGGTGATCCCACTCCTGGGCGTGCAAGGCCACGAAGCGCTCCTGCTTCATGGGCGCCCCAGCAAGCCGTTGGCGTAGCCGAGCAGGCGCTCCACCGCGGCGGTGTCGCGACGGCCGGTCAACGGCTCCAGCAGGTTCGCCAGTTCTTCCTGGCGCTGCACGGTGAGCTGGCCCGCGCGCTCGGCGAAATCCACCAGCGCCGCCTGCTCCTCGGGCGCCAGCGGCACGGGCAGCCGCTGCGCCGGGGCCGCCGGCACCTGGTGGCCGAAGGCCGCCTCTTTCACGTGCACCACCATGGTGCCGGCCACCACGTCGCCGAGCCGGCGCGCGCAGGGATCGACCAGGGTGCTGGCCAGGCCCACGCCGTACACGCCCGGCAGCGCATCCACCACGCGCAGCAGGTTGCGCGTCACCGACGGCAGCCAGGTCACCGGCGTGCCGTCCATGTTGACCACGCGCAGCCCCAGCGCGCGCTTGCCCAGGCTCTGGCCGTCCAGCCACAGCTCGCAGACCGCCCAGTACGCCCACAGCAGGACGAACATCGCCAGCATCGCCAGCCCGCGGCCGCCGGTGCCCAGCAGCGTCAGCGGGATCATCGCCAGCATCAGCAGCACGAGGCGGATGATGGTGTCGATCATCCACGCCTGCGCGCGCGGCAGCGGGCCGGCCGCGCGCAACCGCAGCGAGATGCCCTCGGGCGTCTCGATCTCGCGGACGGAGTCCAGCATCAAACGTCGACGACGATGGTGTCGGCGATCAGGTCATGCAGGCAGCGCCGCTCCTTGCCGAAGATCAGCAGCGGATCGATCAGGCCGACGAAGCGCCCCACCAGCGGGATCAGGCTGAGCAGCGCGACCGGCACCACGCGCAGGAAGATGTACCGTAGCAAGGTGACCGGGCTGCCGTCGCTGCGCACCACGGCCATGTCCAGCGCGCGCTTGCCGATGGTCTGGCCGCTGCGGTGGATCATCATGCAGTTGACCACGAACAGGCCGAGCATCAGCAGGAAACCGACGAAGATCAGCATGCCCGCGGTGTGCGGCGTCGGAAACCCCTGCCGGATCGCACCGTAGTACATCACGCCCGCCCAGACGAACAGGCCGAACCAGGGCAGATTGGTCAGTCCATCGATGACCGCCGCGCCGAGGCGCTTGCCGCGCCCGGCCTTGCGGCCTTCCAGGTCATCGACGTACGGGCCGCCCACGTCCTCCACCACCGCGGCTGGCGCGGCGTACGGATTGCTTTCCATACATTTCCCCGATTGCTGTCCATGGCCGCCCGTCCCCCCGACGCGCGTGTCCGCGGAGTATAGGGGCGCTTTTTGCCGGCTGGCTAGGTGCCGCAACAGCAGGAATTTTCGACGCGGGACGCGACGGCCGGGGGCCGGAAACCGCGGCCCGCCGGGTGGCTCAGCGCTTGGGCTTGAGCAGCGTGCCGGTGCAGTTGGGCGCACCGCAAAGGCACTTCCACAGCTTCTTCAGGCGCGCGGTGTGCGGCACGTCGAGGATGATGCCGTAGTCGTAGGTGAGCTCCTCGCCGGGCTTGATGGCACGGATCGCCTCGATCAGCACCTTGTCGTGGCGCGGGTCGCCGTCGGCGGCTTCCTCCACCACCGCGCGGCAGTTCGGTGCGCAGCTGTGGTTGATCCAGCGCGCGCTGTTGCCGTGGCGGTTCGCGTCGACGATGTACTCGTCGTTGAGCGTGAACAGGAAGGTGTGGCCGGTCTCGCCGCCGTCGCCGTACATGTCGTCGGCCTCGGCGTGGGTCATCAGCGTGCCCTTGTACTGGATGACTTCCTCGCCCTTCCTGATGGGCGCGACGGCGAACACGCCATTGCCGTGGATGGGGGAACGGCGGGCGACGATGCGACGGGTCATGGCAATCGGTATCGGTGGGGAACGCGCCATGATGCCTGCAGTCCATTGCGCTGGAAACCTCCCGGCATTGACGCGCGCGCCGGCCCCGGGTCAAGATTCAAACAATCGTTTGAGGAGTGGCACCATGCGATTACTCCGCTGTCTCGTGCTCCTTGCCCTCGCCGCCGGCCTTGCAGCCTGCGGCCCGCAGCGCAAGAGCGTGTTCCCGCCCTCGCTCACCATGCAGCAGGTGCAGGTGCTGCCGGACGGTGCCTGGCGCCTCACCGTGCGCATCCAGAACAACAGCTACGGCGGCATGGATTTCAAGTCCATCGACGGCACGCTGCAGGTCGCCGGCGGCGTGCCGGTACGACTGCACAGCGCGTTCGACCTCGACATCCCCTCCTTCGCCGGCGACGTGGTCACGGTGGACGTGCTGCCGACGCCGGCCATGGGCACCGCGCTCGCCGCCGCGGCCGCCAAGGGCAGCGCGGGTTCGCTGGCCTATGCCATCCGCGGCACGGTCCACGCCCAGCCGGACCTGGCCGACCACCCGGACAACAAGAACGCGCAGGACTTCCCGTTCCAGCACAACGATTTCCTGTCGCCGGTGCCGGGCATCGCCAACACCTTCCGCTGACCCCTTCTTGCCGAGAGAACGACCATGACCATCTACAAGGCCCCGCTGGCCGACCAACGCTTCGCCCTGTTCGACCTGCTGGGCGCCGAGGCCATTCTCACGCAGCTGCAGGGCGGCGCCGAGCACGGCCGCGACCTGCTGGACGCGGTGCTGGAGGAAGCCGCCAAGCTCGCCGAGCAAGTGCTGGCGCCGACCAACTGGCCGGGCGACCAGGAAGGCTGCCACTACGACAAGGCCACGCACACGGTGACCACGCCGAAGGGCTTCAAGGAGGCCTTCAAGGCCTTCGCCGACGGCGGCTGGGCCGGCCTCACCGCCAGGGAGGCATTCGGCGGCCAGGCGCTGCCGGGCGTGCTGGGCATCGCCACCACCGAGCTGTTCCAGTCGGGCAACCTGTCGTGGAGCCTGTATCCGCTGCTCAGCGAAGGCGCCTGCCATGCGATGGAGCTGCACGGCACTGAAGCGCAGCAGCACACTTACCTGAGGCCCATCGTGGAAGGCCGCTGGACCGGCACGATGTGCCTGACCGAGCCGCAGGCCGGCTCCGACCTCGGCCTGCTGAAGACCCGCGCCGAGCCGAACGCCGACGGCAGCTACGCGATCAGCGGCACCAAGATCTTCATCAGCGCGGGCGAGCACGACCTCGCCGAGAACATCGTGCACCTGGTGCTGGCGCGCCTGCCTGACGCGCCGGCCGGCAGCCGCGGCATCTCGATGTTCATCGTGCCGAAGTTCAAGGTGAACGCGGACGGCTCGCTGGGCGGGCGGAACAGCGCCTATGCCGGCGCCATCGAGCACAAGATGGGCATCAAGGGCTCGGCCACCTGTGTGATGAACTTCGACGGCGCGGAAGGTTTCCTGATCGGCCAGCCGCACAAGGGCCTGGCGGCGATGTTCACCATGATGAATGCCGCCCGCCTGTCGGTGGGCGTGCAAGGCCTGGCGCTGGCCGAGCGCGCTTACCAGAACAGCCTCAACTACGCGCGCGAGCGTCTGCAGGGCCGCGCGCTGTCCGGCGCGAAGTTCCCCGACAAGCCCGCCGACAACCTGCTGGTGCAACCGGACGTACGCCGCATGCTGCTCACCCAGCGCGCCTTCGTGGAGGGCTCGCGCGCGCTGCTGTACTACACCGCGCTGCAGACCGACATCGAGGCGCGCGGCACGGACGAGGCCACGCGCAAGGCGGCCGGCGAGCTGGTCGCCTTCCTGATCCCGATCGCCAAGGGCGTGGTGACGGAACTCGCGCAGGAATGCACCAAGGAAGCGCTGCAGATCTACGGCGGCCACGGTTACATCGGCGAGAACGGCATGGAGCAGTTCGTGCGCGATGCCCGCATCATCACGCTGTACGAAGGCACCACCGGCATCCAGGCCGCCGATCTGCTGGGCCGGAAAATCCTGCAGCTGCAGGGCGTGGGCTTCAGGCACTTCGCCGGCGAGATCGGCGCGTTCTGCAAGGCGCACGCGGGCGACGCGAAGCTCGCCGCCTTCGTCGCGCCGCTGGGCGCCGCGGTGAAGCAGTGGGGCGAACTCACGCTCGCGCTGGCGCAGCGCGTGCAGGCCAGCCCGGAGGAACTGGGCGCCGCCGCGACGGACTACCTGTGGTACTCGGGCTACGTCACGCTGGCCTACTTCCTGGCGCGCAGCGTGGCCGCCGCCGAGGCCGGCGCGCAGGGCGACGCGTTCACGCAGGCCAAGCGCGACACCGCCACGTTCTACTTCGCCCGCATCCTGCCGCGCACGCTGGTGCACAAGGCGGCGATCGAGGCCGGCGTGGCGACGCTGCCCGACATCGCCTGATCCACGCCGCAAATGTGCGCCGAACGAACGCCCGGACCGGTTCCGGGCGTTCGTTTTCATGCGGTGACTTCCGGGACATCCCCGCCCGCATCCGGCGTGCCAGATTGCCCCAGACCCTCCCCGGGAGCACGCGATGAAACTGCCGCCCCTGCCCTTCACCGTGACGGACTGGAACAGCGTGCCCGCAACCCGCCATCCCGGCGAACGCGGCGAGGCGCTGTGGCGCACGTTGCAGGTCGGCGAGCTGCGCGTGCGGATGGTCGAGTACAGTCCCGGCTACCTCGCCGACCACTGGTGCGACCGCGGCCACGTGCTGTACGTGCTGGAGGGAGAACTGCACAGCGAGCTGCGCGACGGCCGCCGGTTTGTTCTCACGCCCGGCATGAGCTACCAGGTTTCCGACCACGGCGACGCGGCGCATCGCTCGTCCACGCCCACCGGCGCACGGCTTTTCGTGGTCGATTGAGTCGACGGCGGAGCAGCGCATCGCCTACCGCGATTGGCCCATCACCTGCGCCAGGTGCTGCCGCAGGATGCGCCGCAACTCCAGGATCGCCGCCGGCGTTTCCTGCACGCTGTGCCAGGACGGGATCACCACCTCGGACGCCGCGCCGTCGAGATGCGCGCTGGCGTAGGGCACCACGCCGTCGCTGCTCTGCGCCAGGTCGCCGTGCGGCTTGTACAGGCCGATGATCGAGTGGTAGCGCACCCCGGGCGCAATCGGCAGGTTCGCGGTGGCGACGATGAACGGATCGGCGTCGCTGAGGTTGCCCACGCTGTTGGAGACGTGCATCGGCGCACCCTTGCCGTTGTCGTCCTTGAGCAGGTCGGAGATGCTGGCCATTTCCCTGAGCATGCTGAACGGCAGGCGGATCAGCTCGGCTACCCAGCGGGCAAGGCGATGCCGCGCCGTCGGCGTGCCGCGGTGCGGGGCGGCGAGAAACACAGCCTCGTCCACCTGCGGCATCGGCGAGAACTGCAGGTAGGGCGCCAGCGCCTTGTGCAGGCGCGCGCGCTTCGCGGCGGAGAGCCGCCCGCCCTCCGGCACCAGGCTCCACAGCTGGTCGCCGCTGGACGACACCAGCAGGCGCGCGATCACGCCGCCCATGCTGTGCCCCACCAGCATCATGTGGTGTGTGGCGCGCGTGGTCCCGGCGGGGTCGAAATGGCGGATGGTAGCGTCCAGCGCACGGCGGATCTGCAGCAGGTTCACCGCGATCGGCGCGTTGGTGGGGTAGTACACCTGCCACACCTGGTAATGGCGACGCAGTTGCTCGTCGCCCAGCACCTCGTTCGCCACGTTGACCCAGGCCTCGGGACTGCTCGCCAAGCCGTGCAGCATCACCACCGTCAGGCGGTCCGGATCCCACGGCTGCATCAAGATCACGCGCGGCTGCTTGATGCCGCCCTCGCGCCCCAGCAGCGAGCGGATCGACTGCTTCGCGAAGCCGGAACGGGCCAGCCACAGGCCGTAGGGCGCGGTGAAGTTCGCGCCCAGCGGCACGCGGCGACCGGCGATGGCGACATCCGCATCGCGGTAGGGATCGCGCACCAGCAACTGTGCCTGCCGCGTGCCCAGCACCTCGTCCAGCGTGTGGCCACCGAACACCAGCACGCCGGTCATCGCCGCGTAACGCGGTTCGCGCCACGGTTCGGCGGGCGCATCCGGCGCAAGCGGGGGCGCCACCGCCACGAAGTCCGAGCCGAAACCGTCGCGCCGGTAGACGTTGCGCAACCCCTTGAAGCGCAGCGCCGCGGCGGGGATCAGCTCGGTCGGCGCGGCGCTCAACTGCAGGTCGGAATCCGGCCGCAGCACGGTCCAGCCCGCCAGCTCGGTCTGGGTCCAGCCGGCGCTCAGCCGGGGCAGTTCCTCGAACCAGCGCCCCACCACGCGCTCCACCGCGTAGTCGTAGAACGCGATCACCTTGGCCTGGCGCTGGTCGAACACGCGCTCGGCGGGCGTGCGCCGGGTGTAGAACAGATAGGCGTAGGCGTAGCGCGCGCTCTGCAGGTAGGCGTCCAGCGTGGCGTCGTCGATCGCGGGCCGGCGGTCGCCGCGCAATGCGCGGTCCAGCCACAGTTCGGACAACGCGGACAGGCGCCGCTCCTCGTCCAGCCCGCTGGCGTGCTCGACGATTTCGGTGCAGCTGCCGAAGGACTGCACGCACTGCTTCGCATTCAGCGCCAGCACGTTTAGCGTCTGCACGGTGCCGTCGCTGAACTGCCGGCTGCCGATCACGTCCGCGCGCCGCTCGCTCACCACGTCGCTGGGCTTGATCCGGCTCACGCCCACCATGGCGCAGGCGTTGAGGCAAAGCAGCAAGGCCGTCATGGCAAGCCGCGGCAAGCAAACCCACCGGATCGAATCGCCTTGCATTCCCTGCCCCGCTTCCGCCCTGGCAACGGGGCGATTGTAGTCACAGCCGGCGACGCCCCGTTGCCTTCGCCCGCGCACCGCGGCAGGCTGGCGGCATCCCGCAAGGCATGGACAGGCATGACGAACCTCCTGCGCGCGACAGGACGCGTCCTGGCACTGCTGCTGGGCGCGCTGGTCGCGTTCGTCTCCGTCGCCTGGGGCGCGCTGGCGCTGTGGTACCAGTTGCCCGGCGGCATCGCGCTGCGAACGCTGGGCGCCGTGCTGTGGACGGTGCTGTCGCTGGCGCTGTTCGCGCTGGCGATCCGGCGCCACGCCTGGCGGCCGCTGGGCGGCTACGTGCTGCTGTACGCGCTGCTGCTCGCATGGTGGTCGGGCATCGCACCCAGCAACGACCAGGCCTGGGCCGACGACGTGGCGCGCCTGCTGACTGGCGAGGTGCACGGCAACGTGGTCGTCCTGCACAACGTGCGCGACTTCCGCTGGCGTAGCGACAGCGACTACGACGCGCGCTGGGAAACGCAGCGCTACGACCTCGACCACCTGGTTTCCGCCGATGCCGTGCTCTCGCACTGGGGCAGCAAGGCGATCGCCCACGCGATGATCTCGTTCGGCTTCGACGACGGTCGCCACCTGGTGTTCTCGGTGGAGATCCGCAAGCGGCGCGGCCAGCAGTTCTCCTCGATCGGCGGCTTCTTCAAGGACTTCGAGGCGGTCCTGATCGCCGCGCCGGAAAGCGACCTTATCCGCGTGCGCACCAACGTGCGCGGCGAAAACGACTACCTCTACCCGCTGGCGATCAAGCGGACGACGATGCGCGCGCTGTTCCTGTCCTACCTGGACAAGGCGAACCGGCTGGCGACCACGCCGGCGTTCTACAACACCGTCACCTCGAACTGCGCCTCGATGGTGTTCCGCATGGCGCGCCAGCTCGATCCCGGCCTGCCGCTGGATCCGCGCCTGCTGCTCACCGGCTACCTGCCCGGTTACCTGTACCAGATCGGCGTACTGGACCATCGCCTCACGCTGCAGCAATGGAACGCGCGCGCGCGCATCACCGGGCGTGCGCGCGCCAGCGTGCCGGGCGAGGATTTCTCCGCGGCGATCCGCGCGCCGCGGCACTGAGAACCCGCGGCCTCCCGCCGTGGCCGCAGGCGGTCGGTCGCGGATCAGCCAGCCGCCCGAATGCCGCTTCGCGGGATCGCGCAATCCGTGCCGGCGCCGCACGGCGCATCGTGCGCACGATGCCGCATCTTCACCGTCCGCACAGGTACCTGAACCCCAGCGCAGCAGCGGCGCCGCGAAATGCTCCGCTGCGCGCGACATGGGGTAGGGTCGGAGCGGCAGCACCCACACGCTTCCTCGAACGACCTGCACACCGCTGTCAACCACGTCGCAGGCACGCACCCAGGAGACACGCGATGAACCTCCCCTCCCCCCGAATCGCCGTGCTGGCGGCGAGCATGCTGGCGGTCGGCCTGGCCGGCTGTTCGCAGTACGTGAAGAAGGACGACTTCAGCGCCGCCATCCAGCAGCTGCAACAGAAACAGCAGGACCAGCAGCAGCAGATCGACTCGATCAAGCAGCAGATGCAGCAGCAATTCTCCAAGTACGACACCCAGATCACCGCGATGCAGGGCCGCGTCAGCGTGGACACCGTGGCGCACTTCGCCTTCAACAGCGCCACGCTGAACGACCAGGACAAGCCGGCGCTGCAGAACTTCGCCCAGACGATCAGCAAGTACCACCCGAACGTGCTGATCACGGTGGAAGGCTTCGCCGACCCGGCCGGCTCGCGCGCCTACAACCATCGCCTCGGCATGCGGCGCGCCGACGCGGTGCGCGATTTCCTGGTGCAGAACGGCATCAGCGCCGACCAGGTGCGTGCGGTGAGCTACGGCAAGGATGCGAACCGCCAGGTCGTCAAGGGCGCCAGCCGTGATCGCGGTGCCGACAATCGCCGCGTCTCGCTGACGGTGGATTCCACCGGCGCCGGCGCGGTCGCCTCGGCGCCGCCGGCGACGTCCTGACGCCGGCCTCCGCGGCCCACGAAAAACGCCCGGCCTGCCGGGCGTTTTTCACCGGTCTCACACCGGGGCCAGGGGCTTCTCCAGCATCCGCTCGAACAGCGCGGGCGGGATCGGCCGGGAGAGCAGGTAGCCCTGGAAGCCGTTGCAGCCCTCGCGCATCAGGAAGTCGTGCTGCGCCAGCGTCTCCACGCCCTCGGCCACGACCTCCAGGCCCAGCCCGCGCCCCATGCCGATGATGGTCTGCACGACCATCGCGTCGTTGGCGTCCTCCGGCAGGCGGGCCACGAAGGCATGGTCGATCTTCAGCTGGTCCAGCGGCAGGCGCGAGAGGTAGGCCAGCGAGGAATAGCCGGTGCCGAAGTCGTCCAGCGAGATGCGGATACCCTGCGCACGCAGGCGCGCCAGCTTGGCGGCGGCCTCGGCGAGATCGCCCAGGATCGCGGTCTCGGTGATTTCCAGCGTCAGCCGCGCGGGATCGGCCCCGCTCGCGGCGAGCACCCGGCACACGTCGTCCACGAAGCCCGGCTGGGCGAACTGCCGCGCGCTCACGTTGATCGCCAGCGCGAGTGCGCGCCTGGCCGGACGCGCCGACCAGGCCACCAGCTGCGCGCAGGCCCGCCGCAGCACCCAGTCGCCCAGCGGCAGGATCAGGCCGTTCTCCTCGGCGACGGGGATGAACCGCTCCGGTGACATCGACTCGCCGTCCGGACGGGTCCAGCGCAGCAGCATCTCGGCGCCCACCACGCGCCCGCGCCGGTCGACCTGCGCCTGCAGGTGCAGCTCCAGCGCCTCGTCGTCGATCGCGCGGCGCAGGTCGCCGACCAGCGCCTCGCGCTGCACCAGCTCGTCCTGCATGGCCGGCTCGTAGCGGCAGAGCTGGTCGCGTCCGCCCGCCTTGGCGGCGTACATCGCCAGCTCCGCCTGCTTGAGCACCGACTCCGGCGAATCGCGCCCCGGCACCAGCTCGGTCCAGCCGATGCTGACCGTCATCCCCACCGGCATGCCATCGTCCAGCTGGAACGGCATCCGCAGCGCCTCCCGCACCTGCTCGGCGGAATCGTGCACCCGCAGCGAGCGCGCCCGCGGATCCTCCGCGCGGCAGGGCAGCAGCAACGCGAACGTGCCACCGCTGAAACGGCTCAGCAGGCAGTCCTCGTCTAGCAGCTTGCGCAGACGCTGCGCGATCAGCGCCAGCAGGCGGTCGCCGGCGGCGTGGCCGCGCAGGTCGTTGACCCGCTTGAAGTGGTCGAGGTCGATCAGCAGCAGGGCGAAGCCGCGCGTGGCGGCCTCGCCCAGCAGGTGCTGCAGGCGGCCGTGCAGGAAATGCCGGTTCGGCAGCTCGGTCAGCGGATCGAAGTAGGTCATGCGATCGACGCTCGCATGCGCTTCGCGTTCGCCGGTCAGGTCGATCATCGAGCAGATGAAGTGGTCCTGCTGGCCGCCGCTGCCCGGGACCACGGAAATCGTGACGCGCGCCACCTTGGGCTGGCCCCGCTTGACGTGGATCCAGAGCTCGCCCTGCCAGCGGCCCACCCGGCGCGTCGCGTCCCACAGGCTGTCGTGCGCATCGGGCGCGTGCTGCGGCGACCGCAGCATCGACCACGGCTGCCCGACCGCTTCGTCGGGCCGGAATCCGGTGAACTTGGTGAAGGCGTGGTTGACGCGCTGGATGACCTGGCCGGCATCCAGCACCATCGAGGCCTCCTGCGTCTCGAACGCGACGGCCGCAAGGCGCAGTTCATTCTCCGCCTGCTTGCGCTCGGAGATGTCCTGCGCGTGGATGAGCACGTATTGCGCCAGACCGTCGGCATCGTGGAACACCGAGCAGTCCAGCCGCACGGGAAAGCGGCGACCGTCCTTCGCCACCTGCTCGGTTTCCCACACGTAGTGGTCCAGCCGGTCCGAGGCCGCCCGCAAGGCCACGCGCTCGGCCACCAGGTCGGGCGGATACAGCGCATCCACCGGCATGCCCACCATCTCCGCCGGCGTGTAGCCGTGCTCGCGGGCGAAGGTGGGGTTGGCGGAGATCAGGATCTTGCTCCGTGCATCGCAGATGTACACGCCGAACGCGGCATTCTCGAAGGCATGCCCCCACAGCTGCAGCTGCGTTTCGGCCAGCTGCCGCTCGGTGACGTCGCGGGCCGCGCTCACCACGCTGTAGAGCTCGCCCTGCGGCGTGAACAGCGGCGCGCTGATCACCTCGAACTGCCGGTTCTGGCCGTTGCCGACGGTCAGCGCCAGCAGGGCGCCGGCATTGCGCCCGAGCCGCGCCGCCTCGCCGTCCAGGTCGCGCATCCTGGCCGCGAATGCCGCATCGAACAGTTCGTCGCAGCGCCGGCCGGTCGGCGACTCGCAAGGGGCGCGGAACAAGGCCACCGCGCGATCGTTGCCGTCGCGGTAGATACCCTGGAGATCCTTCACCCACATCGCGTCCGGGCTGGCGTCGAAGATCGCGCGCAGCTTGCCCTCTTCCGCCCGCAACGCGGCCGTGCGCACCGCCACCGTGCGGCGCAGCGTCCACACCCACAGCAGCATCAGCACGATCAGCGCCAGCACCGCCGCCAGCACGATGCCGGTAGCGCGCTGGTAAGGCGCCGGGATGAGCGGGTGTTCCAGCCAGCGCCTGTCGAGCGCCGCAAGCTCGGCCGGGGCGATCGCCGCCATGCCGCGCTCCACCGTCTGCAGCATCGCCGTGTTGCCCTTGCGCACGGCCCAGTGGAACTGGCTGGTGTTGAGCACGAACGCCCGCTCGAAGCGGCCCAGTGCGGCATATTCGGACAGGTAGCGATACGTGCGGTTCTCGTCCATGCAGAAGGCCCGCGGGCTGCCGCGGATCGCCGCGCGGACCAACTGGTGCGCATCGCGGAACTCGCGCAGCGCGGTGAAGCCCAGCGAGCGCAGCTTGGGCCCGCAGGCATCGCCGCGCCCCACGCCCACCTGCAGGCCCTGCAGGGAGGGCAGGTCGTGCACGCCCTCGACGCTCCTGTCGACGTAGACGCCCGTGGGCAGCGTGGCGTAGGGCGGGGAGAAGTCGTATTGCGCCTCGCGTGCCGACGTGTGGTAGATCATGTCGATCACGTCGGCCTGTCCCGACAGCAGTGCCTGCGTGGCGGCGGCCCAGTCCATGGTCACCAGCTCGACGCGGATGCCGGTGTGCGCCTGGAACAGCTTCCACCGGTCCACCTCGTAGCCCTGCGGCTTGCCGTCCGCATCGAGCGACAGGAAGGGTGGGTAGTCGTCGGGCGCGACCACGCGGATTTGCGCGGGCGGGGCGGGGACGGATGCCGCGGCGGAGGCGATCGCGGCCAGACCGCACGACAGCCATGCCACGCACGCAAAACCCCTGCCGCTCATGCGCATGCCACTACCGCCCGGCCTCTCCCCTGATACGGGCTAGCATCGGCACTCGCGTGCGGGTGCGCAAGGGGCGCGCCCTCAACTTCCAGCACTGGCGGGCGCCGGATGACGGGCCGCGCTCAGCCGGCCAGCTCGAAGCGCACCACCCGCCGCAACGGATCGGCCTCGGTCAGCCGCACGGTCGCTTCTTGGCCCAGCGGCAGCGGCGTGGCCGAGGTGACGCGCGCCTCGATCGCGGGATCGCGCAGCATCACCACGCCGCCGTGTGCTGCAGCAGCGTTGCCATGGCCGTTGCCGCGATCGCGTTCCGCGCCGTCCGCCTCCACGATCGCGCCCTGGAAGGCATTCCCCACGCGCGGCGCCAGCAGCACCGCCTCGACCAGGTCGATCACCTGGCGCTCGTAGTGTTTCGCGCGGCGATCCGCTTCGGCCATCAGTTCCGGCAGGCCCGGCAAGGCGGCGCGCGCCCAGTCGGGCACCGGCTGGTTCGCGCACAGCGCCACGCACACCTCGCCCACGTAGCGATCCACCAGCCGGCGCAGCGGCGCGGTGGCGTGCGCATACTCCGCCGCCAGCGCGGACTGCACCGGCTGCATGGGCAAGCTGCCGTCGAAGGCCACGTAGCCGGCCCCGCGCAGCACCGTGGTGCACGCGGTGAGCATCGCCACGTGGGTGTCCCGCGCGGGATCGAGCGAGCGGATGAAATCGGGGTAGCCCTGCGTGGCGGCCCAGGGAATGCCGAGTGCCTGCGCGGTGAGCTTGAGCCGCGCGATGGCGGCCGGATCGGGCGCCGGCAGCGTGCGCAGCAGGCCTACCTTGCCCTTCACCATGAGCTGCGCGGCGGCCATGCCGGTGAGCAGCGAGATCTGGGCATTCCAGTCCTCGACCGGCCGGCTGGCGCGGTATTCCAGCTGCCACCGGCCGTCCACCACGCTGATCTCCTGCTCCGGCAGCGCGAGGCTGATGCCGCCGCGTGCCTGCTCGCGACGCTGGCGCAACCCGCCCACCTCGCGCAGCAGCGACCACAGCGGGTCGGCGGTGCCGGCGTCGAGCTGCTGCTGCACGCCTGCGTAGTCGAGCCGTGCGCGGCTGCGCACTCTTGCGCGGCGCACGTCGATCGCGGCGATCTCGCCCGCCGCGTCGAGGTCGATCATCCACAGCAGCGCGGGCCGCAGCTGGTCCGGCAACAGCGAGGCTGCGCCTTCGGAAAGCATCGCCGGATGCAGCGGGATGCGCGAGTCGGCGCCGTACAGCGTTTCTCCGCGCCGGTGCGCTTCCGCATCCACCGCGTCGCCCGGCGCCACGAAGGCAGCGACGTCGGCGATGGCGTAATACACCCGGTAGCCATCGCCCCGGCGTTCCAGGTGCAAGGCCTGGTCCAGGTCCATCGATCCGGGCGGGTCGATGGTGACCAGCGGGACATCGGTGCGGTCCAGCTCCGGCAGGCGCGGCTGCGCCGCCGCGCGCGACGCCGCGGCCTCGACCTCGGGCGGGAACGCACCCGGCAGTTTCATTTCGTGCTGGATCGCGGCGACACCCTGCGCCAGCGTGGTGTCGGCGCCGGTCTTCAGGCGGATGCGGGTGGCGGGCATGGGACCCCAGGCATGGGCGCGGCAGCGCGCGAAAGCGGCACTATAGCCGCGGCCGGCCGGCGCGACGCACTTCCGTCGCGCGCCGCGACGGTGTAGAACCGGCGAAAGTTCCCGTACCTCCGACGACCATGAGCGAACCGTCCCTGCTGATCCGTCTGGCCGAAGACGACGACGATTTCATCCTGGCCCTCGTGCCGCGTTTCGTGGATTTCCCGCTGCCGCCGTGGCGGCGCCGCCACGAATGCATCGAGGGCATCCGCGATGACCTGCTGCGCCACCTGGAGGATCAACCCGCGAACAGCCACCTGTTCGTGGCCGAGGACGCCGACGGCACGCGGGTGGGTTTCATGCACCTGCAGCGCACCGAGGATTTCTTCACGGGGCGCAGCAACTGCCACATCTCCGACCTTGCGGTGGTGCCTGCGTACCAGGGGCGCGGCGTGTGCAGGGCCTTGCTGGCGCATGCCGAGCAGTGGGCGCGCGAGCACCAGTGCCAGCTGGTGACGCTGGCGGTGTTCCCCGGCAACGAGCGCGCTCGCAAGGTGTACGAGGCCGCGGGCTTCGACGTGGACCTGTTGCGGCTGGCCAAGCCGCTGCGCTGAAGGGCGCGCGGCTGCCGCGGGCGTCACTGCGGTCGTGACGCCCGGACCCGGCATCAATCGGCGTCGTTGTTGTCCAGCGAGTTTTCCAGCAGCTTGCCGGTCTTCGCGTCCACGCCCACTTCGCGCGTGTCCTTGCCGGACTTGATGTCGAACGAATAGCGCAGGCCGCTGCCGCCGGATTCCTTTTCCAGTTCCTGCTTGACGACCTTGCCAGGCACCGCCTTCAAGGCGATTTCGCGCGCCTGCGTCATGCTGATCTTGGCCGGCGCGGCGAGCTGGGCCGGGGGTTCCGCCTGCGCGGCGAACGCGAGCCCGCACAGGGCGAGCGATACGGCCAGAACGATGGACTTGCGCATGGTTTGCTCCTTGGTGGTTGGCTTGTACCGCCGCGCGATGCCTGCGACGCCGACGGTATCCACAGGCTATGCCGCAGCGCTTAGGCAGCTCTTGCGTGCAGGCTAAGCAAAACCAGAGCCCAGGAAACGCCACTGTGGAACGGCGCACGCCTGATCGCGTCCGACGCGACGCCGTCAGCTTGCCTTGCATCGCTGCCGTCCCGATGGCCGCACGACCAATGCGCCCGCTCCCTGAGGGAGCGGGCGCATTGGTGCCAGTGGACGCGGACGTCAGTGAACGTTGGCCGGAACCGGTTCGGCGTCCCCGGGCGGGCCTTTCCGCGACTTGCGCAGCACGGCGTAAATCACCGGCATCGCCAGCAGCACCAGCGGCACCTGAACCAGCAGGCCGGCGATGATCGCCACCGCCAGCGGCTGCTGCATCTGCGAGCCCTGGCCGATCGCCAGCGCCAGCGGCAGCAAGGTGAGGATCGCCGCGATGGTGGACATCAGGATCGGCCGCATGCGGTGATGGCCCGCGTACTGCAGCGCCTCATGCAGCGGCATGCGCTTCTCCGCCTCGCACATCTCCGTGAAGTAGAAGATCGCGATCTCCGTGACGATGCCCACGATCATCGTCATGCCCATCATCGCCGAGATGTTGAGTTCGATGCCGGTGATCCACAGCCCCACGAACACCGCCGCCATCGACAGCAGCGGCGCCGCCATGATCGCCAGCGCCACGCGGAAGCTCTCGTACAGGAACAGCAGCAGCGTGAACACCAGCGCGATCGCCGCCAGCATCACGACGCTGAGGTCGTGGAAGGCGATCTGCTGCTGCGCGTACAAACCGCCCAGCTCGTGGTACATGCCCGGCGGCAGCAAGCCCGGTTTCGCCAGTACCCGCTTTACGTCGGCCACGGTGGAACCGAGGTCGCGGCCGACGATGCGCGCGGTCACCGCCACCATGCGCTTCAGGTTGTCTCGGTTGATTTCCGGCTGGCCCTGCACTGCCTGGATCGTGGCGACCTCGGACAACGGCACCACGTGGCCGTCGGCAGCGCGGATGGGCAAGGCCTGCAGCTGCTCCAGCTGCGCACGCGCGGAAGGCGGCAGCCACACGCGCACGCCGATCATCTTCGGCCCCCGTGGAAGCTGCGCCGCCACGCTGCCGGCTACTGCATCCGAAACCTGCTGGGCCACCGCCACCGGATCGAGCCCGAACAGGCCCGCCTTGACCGGGTCGACGCGAACGTCCAGCGCATCGCCGGCGGGGTTGATGCCGTTGCGCACCTCCGCCACGCCATTGACCTTGGCGATCGCTGCGGCCACCTTCTTCGCGGTGGCGTCGAGCTGCGCCTGGTCGTCCCCGTAGAGCTTGATCTCGATCGGCTGCGGCACCTCGGTGAGATCGCCGATCATGTCTTCCATCAGCTGCGCCACGTCCACGTCCAGTCCGGGTACCTGGGCCACGACCTGCTCGCGGATCTGCTCCATCACCGTGGAGGTGGGCGGCCGCGAACCGTTCTTCAGGCGCACGAAGATGTCACCGGTGTTCGCTTCGGTGAGGCCGCCGCCCAACTGCAGGCCGGTGCGCCGCGAATAGGTGTCCACGTAGGGGTTGGAACTGATGATCCGCTCCACCTGCTGCAGCAGGCGATCGGTCTCGTCCAGCGAAGTGCCCGGCGGCGAGAGGTAGTCGAGCGTGAAGCCGCCCTCGTCCATGTTCGGCATGAAGCCGCTGCCCACCTGGTGGTAGGCCAGCACGCCCACCAGCAGCAACGGGATCACGCCGGCCAGCACCAGTGCCGGCCGCCGCAGCAGTCGCCCCAGCGTGCGCTCGTAGCCCGCCAGCAGGCGTTGCGAAACGCGGCCCGGGGGATGCTCCGCGGCGTGCCGCTCGTCGATCAGCCACTCGGCCAGCAGCGGCACCGCCACCCAGGTGAGCAGGTAGGAGATCACCAGCGCGCTGGCCATGGTCAGCGACAGCGCCTTGAAGAACGCGCCGGTGACGCCGGTGAGGAAGGCCAGCGGCAGGAAGATCACCACCGTGGCCGCGCTGGAGCCGGTGAGCGGCCGGGTGAATTCCCACGCCGCGCCGGCGATGCGCTCACGCACGGGCCCGGTGCCGTCGCGCAGCCGGCGCATGATGTGCTCCAGCATCACGATCACGTCGTCGATCAACAGGCCGACCGCGGCGGCCATGCCGCCCAGCGTCATCATGTTGAAGCTCATTTTCAGCAGGTGCAGCAGCAGCACGGTGATCGCCAGCGTGGCCGGCACCACGATCATCGCCACCAGGATCACCCGCGCGTTGCGCAGGAACACGAACAGCACCAGCCCCGCCAGCACAATGCCGATCAGGATCGCGTCGCGCACGCTGCCGGCCGCCCCCAGCACCAGTTGGGTCTGGTCGTACCAGTTGGCGATGTGCAGGCCCTGGGGCGCCTGCTTCTGGTAGTCGGCCAGGCGCTGTTTCACGTCGCGGGCGATCTGCACGCTGTTGCCGCTGGGCTGCTGGAACACCTGCAGCAGCACCGCGTTGTGGCCGTCGGCGGTGGTGCGCACCCACTGTGGCTGGTGGCTCATGCCCACGGTGGCCACGTCCTTGACGCGCAGCACGCCGCGGGCGTCGGCACGCAGCACGATGTCGCCCAGCGCCGCGGTGGTGGCCGGCTGGTTGTTCGCCAGCAGCAGGTAGAGGCGGTAGTGGTCCTGCAGGTGGCCCATCGCCTGGATGGTGGCGGCGTTCGCCACCGCATGGCTGAGATCGGCGAGCGTGAGGCCTTGCGCACGCAGCCTCGCCGCATCGGCGTCCACGTGGAATTCGGTTACGTCACCGCCCTGCACGTCCACCTGCGCCACGCCGGTGACGCCGGACAGCAGCGGACGCAGCTGGAACTCCGCGATGTCGTGCAGCTGGGCGGAGCTGAGCGTGTTCGAATTGAGGCTGTATGCCAGGACCGGATCAATCGTCGGATCCAGCCGTCGGGCCCGCACGTTCACCCCGGCGGGCAGTTCGGGCAGGACCTGACTGACCGCGGCCTCGACATCGAGCAGCGATCGCCCCATATCGGCGCCCCAGTCGAAACCGACATTGATCTCGGCACTGCCGCGACTGGTGGTGGAGCGCACCTCGCGCACCCCGCGCACGCGCCGGATCGCCTCCTCCACCGGGCGGGTGATGCTCGCCACCATCTGGTCGGCAGGCTGGTCGCCGGCATCCAGCGCCACCCGCACGCGCGGGAACGACACGTTGGGAAACAGCGCAACCGGCAGGCTGAACGCGCTGGCGATACCGCCTATGGCAAGGATGAGGGCGAGGAACAGCAGCGAACGACGATGCTTGTGCATCCACTGGGTGATCGTCATCGGTGCTTCGCTCACGGCTTGGGCTCGCGGTTGCCCTGGCTTTTCCCCTGGCGCACTGCCGCGCCCTCGTCGACTTCGTAGGCGCCCTGCACGATCACCGGAAGCTTCTTATCGAGCCTGCCGAGCACCCCCACGGTGTCACCGGCGGGCTGACGCAACTGCACGTCCACGCGATGCGCCTTGCCCTGGTCGATCTGGTACAGGTAATCGCCCTTCTCGTCGTGCAACACGGCAGCGCGCGGCACCGCCCAGGCGGTGTAGTCGTCGCTTTGGATGCTGGCCTGCAACGCGGCACCGGCCACCAGTTCGGCGTCGGCCGTCGCGGGAATCTGGACCTGCACCGGCAACAAGTGGGTCTGCGGGTCGATCGCGCGCCCCACCATGCTGAGCTTGCCCTCGAACGCTTTGCCGTCGCCGTAGACGCCATGCAATTCCACCGGCATGCCGACGCGCAGCCGGGTGCCGGCGTCGGGCTGCACGCCCAGCGCCGCGATCAGCGCGTGCGCAGGCATGAAGCCAAGCAGGGGCGCGTTCGCGGCGAAGCGTTCACCCAGCGCCACCGTCAGTGCGGTGACCACGCCGTCGTCCGGTGCGGACAGGATTTCCTCGGCGGTGCCGCCGCCGAGCGCGCGCTGTGCCTCCAGCGCGGTCTGTGCATCTGCCAGCGACTTGCGCGCCGTGGCGACCTGCGACTGCGTGGCCAGGTGTTGCGCGGCCAGCTGTTCGGTGCGCTGCAGTTCGCCACTGGCCAGGACCAGCGCGGTCTGCGCCTGCCGGTAGGCGCTGCGCGCCGTCGGATCGGGCGCGACCGTCAGCAGCGCCTGGCCACGCTTGACCGTCTGCCCGGCGCTGACCTGCAGCGCGATCACCTGGCCGCCGTGCGCGAGGCTGATCGCCCGCGCATGGTGCGGATCGGCCACCGCGCTGCCCCAGGCCGCCACGCTGTCGTGGAAGCTGCGCTGCACTGGCATCGCCGTGGTGACCTGCGCTACGCCCTTGGCGTCGTCGGCCGCATTGTCGTCGTCGCCGCCCTTGCCGCAGGCGGCCAGCAGCAGGGCCGTGACGGCCAGCGCGGCACAGCGCGCGAGCAAGCCTGGTTTCATCGTTTGGACGTCCGTGGGTTGACGAAGTCGGTGCGGCCGAGCAGGGCCTCCAGCGCGATCGCCGCGCTGGAGCGTGCCTGCCGCAGCGCGATCAGGTCGGCGTCGGCGGCGAGCGCGTTGCCGCGGATGGCAAGATAGGTGGGCCAGTCCAGCAGGCCCTTGCGCCAGGCCTGTTCCGCCGCGGTGCGCGCCGCGTCGAGACGCCGCGCATGCGCAACCTGCGCCGCTTGCTGCGCATCCAGCGTCTTGAGATCGGCCGCGAGGCGCTGCATGTCGCCGCGCGTGGCCAGCAGCCGCGCCGCGTAGTCGTCCTTCAGTTGCTGGCGGGTGGCGGTCTCGATCGCGATGTTGCCGCGGTTGCGGTCGAACAACGGCAGCGAGAGGCCGACGCTGAAACCGTTGGTGGTGATGTTGCTGGTGTCGCGCGAACGGTTGAGGCCCAGCGTGATCGCGGGGAACTGGGCGAGGATGGCGCCGCGCAGCGTCGCCTCCTGCGCCCGGTAGCCCGCCTGCAGGGCCAGCAGGTCGGGGCGCCGCTCCGGCAGGTCGGCCAACGCCTTCGCAAGCTGCGCGGCGTCGGGATCGGCTTCATACGGCGCGCCCACCAGGTCCAGCGGCGCCGTGGGTGCGAGGCCCAACAGCTGGCGCAGGTCGCCCTCGGCCTGGTGCAGGGCGACCGCGTTGTCGACCGCGCGCTTGCGCACGTCGGCCATCGCGTTGAGTCCCGCGCTGGCGCTGTCGTAGTTGAGGTTGCCCGCGGCGAGCGCCGCCTGCACCGACTTGTCCACCGGCGCCAGCGCCCGCTGCTCGGCGTCGAGTTCGACCTGCTGCGCACGCAGGCTCTGCACCTGGTCGAACAGCAGGCGGGCCTGCGCAATGGTCTGCCACTCCGCCCACAGCAGGTCGAGGTTCACCTGCTCGGCCTGCGCGCTCGCCGCGCGCTTGCGCGATGAGCGGAGCAGCAGTGCGCCGATGTCTTCGCTGAGGCCGAGGTTGTAGGCCTTGGTGAGGCCACTGCCGGAGTTGTGCGGGAAGTCCGCCCCGAAACTCAGCTGCGGGTCGGGCAGCAGGCCCGCGGCGAAGGCCTGCGCGCGCGCGATGCCCAGCGCATCGCGCTGCACCTTGAGGTCGGGGCTGTTCGCCACCGCCAGCATCGCCACCTCGGTGGCATCCAGGCCGTCGGCAGGATCGAAGCGATGCGATGCCAGTTCCGGCACGGGCATCGCGCGGGCCGGCACGCTGAGCCGGGCGGCGCCCGGGGCGCCTTCGCCCTGGCCCAGCGGCAGCGGGTGGTAGGTGGCGCAGCCGCACAGCAGGCCCGCCGTGGCGAGCATGGTGGCGCAGAGGGATGGGCGCGGGCGCGCGTCGACGGTCATCGGCACAGCTTGCCGGGGGGCGCTTAGCACTTTCTTATCACGCCTGCGCGTGGCCGGGCCGCGGTAAGCTGGGCCGGTCACTTCCCACAGGGGATCGCCATGACCTCACGCCGCATCGCCAACGGGCTGCAGAGCGCGCTGCTCGCCCTCCTGCTTGCCACCAGCGGCGCGCTGCCCGCACAAGACGCGGCGCCGAAGTATCCCGACTACCCCAGCGAGACACCGGCCGGCTTCAAGCCCGCCACGGGCAGCTTCGACTACGTCGAGCGCGACGTGATGATCCCGATGCGCGACGGCGTGAAGCTCAACACCGTGATCCTGGTCCCGAAAGGCGCGAAGCACGCCGGCATCGTGCTCACCCGCACGCCCTACGATGCCCACCAGCTCAGCCACAACTTCATGAGCGGCCACATCGAGCCGCTGCTGCAGGGCTATGACAACGCCGCCGACGTGATCGCGGAGGACGGCTACATCCGCGTGATCCAGGACATCCGCGGCAAGTACGGCTCCGAGGGCGACTACGTGATGAACCGGCCGGTGCACGGCCCGCTCAACCCCACGCCGGTGGACGATGCCACCGACACCTACGACACCATAGCGTGGCTGGTGAAGAAGATCCCCGAGTCGAACGGCAAGGTCGCCACCATCGGCATCTCCTACGACGGCTTCGAGCCGCTGATGTCGCTGGTGCACCCGCATCCCGCGCTGAAGGCGGCGGTGCCGATGAACCCGATGGTGGACGGCTGGATGGGCGACGACTGGTTCCACCACGGCGCCTTCCGCCAGCAGAACCTGAGCTACATCTACGAGCAGGAGGCCAGCCGCGACAACAAGTACAAGTGGTGGACCAACTACCACGACGAGTACGACCTGTTCATGCACTACGGCTCCGCCGGCGCGCTGGGCGACGCCTACGGCATGCGGCAGCTCGGCTTCTGGAACAAGATCCTCGCCCACCCCGCCTACGATGCGTTCTGGCAGCAGCAGGCGGTGGACAAGCTGCTCGCCGCGCAGCCGCTCACCGTGCCGGTGATGCTGGTGCACAGCCTGTGGGACCAGGAGGACATCTACGGCGCCCTGGCGGTCTATCGCGCAATCAAGCCAAAGGACACCACCGGCGACATGGTCAAGCTGGTGATGGGCCCGTGGCACCACGGCCAGGAAATCGAGGAAGGCAGCTCGCTGGGCGCGATCCGCTTCGGCAGCGACACGGCGAAGTACTTCCGCGAGCACATCCTGCGCCCGTTCCTGGCTCAGTACCTCAAGGATGGCGCGCCGAAGGCCAACCTCGCCCCGGTCACCGCCTTCCAGACCGGCACCGACCGCTGGCAGCGCCTGGACCGCTGGCCGCTGTCGTGCAGCAGCGGCTGCCCCGACCAGAGCCGCGCGCTGTACCTGGAGCCCGGCATGCAACTGGGCTTCGACGCGCCCACCGGCGGCAAGGCCTACGACGAATACGTCTCCGATCCCGCGCACCCGGTACCGTTCCGCGCGCGGCCGATCCAGCCGATCGGCTACGACCACGGCCTCACCTGGTCGCAATGGCTGGTGGACGACCAGCGCGAGGCCTCCGGCCGCACCGACGTGCTCAGCTACGAGACGGCACCGCTGGACAAGCCGCTGGCGATTGCCGGCGTGCCGGTGGTGCACCTGGTCGCCTCCACCAGCGGCTCCGACAGCGACTGGGTGGTGAAGCTGGTCGACGTCTACCCCGACCAGGTGGCCGAGCAACCGGAGATGGGCGGCTACCAGTTGGCGGTGGCCATGGACATCTTCCGCGGCCGCTACCGCACCGGCTGGGACAAACCCGGGGCGCTGACGCCGGACAAGCCGCTGGCCTACCGCTTCGACCTGCCTGCCGCCAACCACGTGTTCCTGCCCGGCCACCGCATCATGGTGCAGGTGCAGTCGAGCTGGTTCCCGCTGTACGACCGCAACCCGCAGACCTTCGTGCCGAACATCTTCCTGGCCAAGCCGGCGGACTACGTGAAGGCCACCCAGCGCGTCTACCATGCGCCGGGCGAAGCCAGCTACATCGCGTTGCCGGTGGTGGCGCACTGATCCCGGCAAGCGCATCGCGCTGCCGTCAATCTTCAGGCCATTGAAAAGTGCGGCCATGGATGGCCGCCCATTTGATCTCCGCGATCAAGGACGATCGCAAAAGCAGACGCCGCGACGGTCACCCGTCGCGGCGTCTGCTTTTCAGGCGCACAAGGCGCCCGGGTGCCTCAGTTCCTGGAGGCGGCGGCCTCGCGGTCCTCGCGCTCGCCCAGGCGCTGGCCGAGGCGGTCGATGTTGTTGAGCGACATCAGGTGCGCATAGATCCAACCGAGGACGCCCTCGCGCAGGAACTCCTGGGCGGTCTTCTCGTCGAGCTGGCGCAGCTTCTCCTCGTTGACCACGAACAGGCCGTTGAGGTTGATCACGTGGCCATCCTGGCTGTCCGGCGCGCCCTTGCGCAGACTCATGTTGCGGGCCTCGAGCAGGTTGTGCTTGCGCAGCTGGTCCATGAACCAGCGGGTGCGCGCCACGTGCTGCTGGAACTCGCCGAGGAAGCCCACGGCGCGGGTCAGCAGTTCGGTGTCGCTGCCATCCTCGTTGAACAGGCGGTCGCCCTCGGCGCCGAAGCCCTCGTAGCCCTCGTCAAGGAACACGGCGAAGTCGTCGCCCTCCTGGCCGGCCGGCTTCTCGGCCAGCACGAACGGGTAGCGGCGCACGAAGGCTGGGATGTAGACGTTCGGCGCCCACTGGCCTTCGGCGTCGACGAACAGGTTCTCGTTCTGGCGCAGGCCCAGCAGCGCCACGGGGCCGGCGTCGGCGATGTCGTTGCCGGCAAACACGATCGGCAGGTCACGGGCGGCCAGGCCGAACTCGACGCCGGTCAACGGCACGGAATGCGCACCCAGCGCGAACTTCATGTTCGGGATCGGCCTCAGGCGCAGATCCTTGTGGTCGTTGCGGTTGAGCGGCACCGGGCGCTCGTAGAAAAGAACTTCAGCCACGTCGTTTACCTCTGCCCCGCCGTGCCGGGGTTGCCACTATCGGCTTCCCCTCCCAAACCCGGCGTCGGGTCTACAGATGAACGACTACTATATCAGCGCCCACGCCCGTCCGCGAATCCGCGGACCCGGGACCTATCTGTTTGACGACAAAGCCTTTCGCAATGCGTTTTGCCATGAAAGTGTTCTATGCTGCGGTGCATCCGAGCACCGTTGCATGGCCGCAGCGCTCTTTCTGATGAGGAAGGACGAACCGCATGCTGATGGAAGTCACGAACCGGGCCGATCTGTATTCGACCCGCGTGCTGTCGCTGGACGCCGCTGGCCGCATCCTGGACTGGATCAGCTGGCAGGACGCCGTGTGCCTCTACGTGCGCGGCGCGGTGGCCTGGACGCTGGGCGATCCCTGCCTCACCGTGCACGGCGGCCACAACCGCATGCTGGGCGCGCAGAGCCTGCTTGAACTGCACCCGATCGTGGCCAGCACCGGCCATTGCCACGAACACGCGATCGACCCCGCCCCTGCCCTCACCAACACCGCGCTGTTCGCCCGCGACCGCCACCTGTGCCTGTACTGCGGCGAGCACTTCAACCGCGGTGAGCTGACCCGCGACCATGTGCAGCCGGTGTCGAAGGGCGGCCGCGACGAATGGGAGAACGTGGTCAGCGCCTGCCTGACCTGCAATCTCAGGAAGGGCAACCGCACCCCGCAGCAGGCCCACATGCCCCTGCTGGCCGTGCCCTACCGGCCGAGCTGGGTGGAGCATCTGATCCTGTCCAACCGCAACATCCTGGCCGACCAGATGGAATTCCTGGTCAGCCACCTGCCGCGCGACCGCCGGCGGGCGATGAGCTGAACGATCCGGCGGCGGCCACATCACGGCCAGCCCGCCGCCCTTGCCCTGCCCCGCTGCCGGGCCAACAATAGGCGGATGAAGGATCCTGCACGCTACCCCCACCTGGCGGCCATCGAGTCGCCAGCCGACCTGCGCCGCGTCCCCGACGAGGAGCTTCCTGCCGTCGCCGACGAGCTGCGCCAGTACCTGATCGAGGCCGTGGCCAGCTCCGGCGGCCACTTTGGCGCGGGCCTGGGCGTGGTGGAGCTCACCGTGGCGCTGCACCACGTGTTCGACACGCCCACCGACCGCCTGGTGTGGGACGTGGGCCACCAGTGCTATCCGCACAAGATCCTCACCGGCCGCCGCGACCGCATCACCACGATCAAGAAGAAGGACGGCCTCGCGCCGTTCCCGCGCCGCGAGGAAAGCGAGTACGACACCTTCGGCGTGGGCCATTCCTCCACCTCGATCTCGGCCGCGCTGGGCATGGCCATCGCCGCCCAGCGCAAGGGCGACGACCGCAAGGTGGTCGCCGTGATCGGCGACGGCGCGATGACCGCCGGCATGGCGTTCGAGGCGCTGAACCACGGCGGCGACGTCGAACCGGACATGCTGGTGGTGTTCAACGACAACGGCATGTCGATCAGCGAGAACGTGGGCGCGATGACCCGCATGATGTCGCGCGCGCTCGCCAGCCGCCGCCTCAACGCGGTGCGCGAGAAGGCCAAGCGCGCGATCCCCAAGCAGTCGTTCGCCGGCCGCTTCTTCAAGCGCTGGGAGGAACACGCCAAGGGCATGTTCGTGCCGAGCACGCTGTTCGAGGAGCTGGGCTTTCACTACACCGGCCCGATCGACGGCCACAACATCCCGCAACTGCTGGCCGCGCTGCGCACGGTGAAGAACCTGCCGGGCCCGCAGCTGCTGCATGTGATCACCACCAAGGGCAAGGGCTACGCCCCGGCCGAAGAGGCGCAGATCGAGTACCACGCGGTCGGGCCGTTCGATCCCGAGGCCGGCCTGGTCAAGAAGGGCGCACCCGCCAGGCCCACCTACACCGACATCTTCAGCGACTGGCTGTGCGACCAGGCCGCCGCCGACGCGCGCCTGCTTGGGATCACCCCCGCGATGCGCGAAGGCTCCGGCCTGGTGCGCTTCTCCAGGGAATACCCCGAGCGCTATTTCGACGTGGCGATCGCCGAGCAACACGCGGTGACGCTGGCCGCGGGCATGGCCTGCGAGGGCGCCAAGCCGGTGGTGGCGATCTACTCCACCTTCCTGCAGCGCGCCTACGACCAGGCCATCCACGACGTC
Source organism: Rhodanobacter sp. sgz306013 (assembly GCF_057031145.1). Lineage (NCBI taxonomy): Bacteria > Pseudomonadati > Pseudomonadota > Gammaproteobacteria > Lysobacterales > Rhodanobacteraceae > Rhodanobacter > Rhodanobacter sp. sgz306013. The sequence continues at coordinate 222,042 of NZ_JBXCIJ010000004.1, read as the reverse complement.
GCGCTGCAGAACCTCGACGTGACCTTCGCGATCGACCGCGCCGGCGTGGTGGGTCCCGACGGCGCCACCCACGCGGGCAGCTTCGACCTCAGCTTCCTGCGCTGCCTGCCGAACATGGTGATCATGGCGCCGGCGGACGAGAACGAATGCCGGATGATGCTGAGTACCGGCTTCCAGCACGCCGGCCCCGCCGCGATCCGCTACCCGCGCGGCACCGGGCCCGGCATCGCGATCCGGCCCGAGCTCGACACCTTGCCGATCGGCAAGGCCGAACTGCGCCGCCGCGGCCGCGGCCTGGCCTTGCTCAGCTTCGGCGCGATGCTGGCGCCCGCCGCGGTGATCGCCGGCGAGCTCGACGCCACCCTCGCCAACATGCGCTTCGTGAAGCCGCTGGACGAGGCGCTGATCGTCGAGCTGGCGAAGACCCACGATGCCCTCGTGACGCTGGAAGACAACGCGATCGCCGGCGGCGCCGGCAGCGCCGTGGCCGAGTGCCTCGCCGCGCACGGCATCGTCAAGCCCATCCTCCATCTCGGCCTTCCGGACGTCTATCTGGAACATGGCAGCCGCGAGGAAGTGCTGAGCATGGCCGGCCTCGACCTGCCCGGCATCCGCAACGCCATCCGCGTGCGCTTTCCCCTGGCCGGCGCGGCGAACCAGGCCAGCGCCTGAGGTCAGGGCCGCGCTCACGGCTCACCGTGCTTGCCGCCGGTCGTCCCTGGCGGCACCCCCCCAACGTCGGCACCGGATGCGACGTCCCGGCGCGCGCGCGGCGATGCGGCCCGGGTCCGGCCCAGGCATGGCTGGCCTCAATGCCGCAGCAGCAGTGGCAGGTCGGCCTGCTGCAACACGTCGCGGGTGGCTCCGCCCAGTGCCCATTCGCTGAAGCGGCTGCGACCGTAGGCCCCCATCACCAGCATGCCGGCGCGGAAGCGTCGCGCCTCCTCCAGCAGCGCGTTGCCGACGGCATCGGCCTTCGCCTCCGTGCGCCGCACCTCGACTGCGGCGCCATGGCCGCGCAGATAGGCCGCGATGTCGAACGGCGGATGCCAGACCAGGCCGGGATACGCCGCGCGCTCCTCGCCGAGCACCAGCAACACCTGCCGGTCGCGCAGGAACGGCAGTGCCGCATGCACGGCGCGCACCGCTTCCGGCGAGCCGTTCCAGCCGATCGCGACCCGCTCGACCGGGTGCCAGTGGTATTCGCCCCGCGGCAGCACGAGGCAGGGGGTACCGGCGCGCAGGACGATGCCGGGCAGATCCGAAATGCGACCGGAATCCTCGCGGGCATGGTCGAGCACCAGCAGGTCGTGGCACAGCGAAGCCTGCGCCAGCGCCTCGTCGGCGCGACCCTCGGCGACCACCCAGTCCGCCGCACCGGCGCCCAGCGAGGTCGCCATGTCCAGAAACGAGGCCTTTGCCGCGATGGCGGCCTCCACCGCGCGGCGCGTTTCCCCCATGAGCTCGGCCAGCAACTCCGGCTCCAGCGTCGCCCCGAGATAGTCCGGCACGACGAAAACCCCGGTCAGCGACGCCCCCTGCGCAGCCGCCAGCCGGGCGGCATAACAGGCCGCAGGGGTGTGCACTTCGTGTTCCCGGATGTGGACCAGAATCTCTTTCATGGCTGGATACTCCGCAAGCTCGTGGTCCCGGCGCAGGCCGCCGGTCTGTCATATCCTGCACCGTCCGGCACGCCCCATCTTGATTCCGGTCATGCCGGAACCGGCCTGGGCGGCGTCCCTGGCCCCGGCGCTCAATCGCCGCGGCGCCCTCCGCTCACCCGGTCGCGCGCCTCCAGGTCCCGCGCGGTGAACACCTCGGCGCAGCCGGCCTCGTGCAGCAGGCCGCGCACGGCCGCGCCCTGGTTCCAGCCGTGCTCCAGCAGCAGCCAGCCGCCGGCTTCGAGGTGCGCGGGCGCGGCGGCGACGATGCGGCGGAGGGCGTCCAGGCCATCGGCACCGGAAGCCAGCGCCGCAGCCGGCTCGTAGCGAAGATCGCCCTGCGCGAGATGCGGGTCGGCCGCCTCGATGTAAGGCGGATTGGATACGATCAGCGCAAAGCGTTCGCCCGCCAGCGGCGCTAGCCAGTCGCCCTGGAGGAAGCGCACGTTGCCGACGCCCAGCCGTTGCGCGTTGCGACGCGCCACCACAAGCGCATCCGGGCTCGCATCCGTGGCGACGACCTGCGCCTGCGGACGCTCGCTGGCCAGCGCCAGCGCGATCGCGCCGCTGCCGGTGCCGAGGTCGGCCACCCGACCAGCCATGTCGCACGGCAGGCGTTCCAGCGCCAGCTCCACCAGCAACTCGGTTTCCGGTCGCGGGATCAGCGTGGCGGGCGTCACCTCCAGTTCCAGCGTCCAGAAGCCGCGCCGGCCGGTGATGTACGCCACCGGCTCGCCGGCGCGGCGGCGGGCGACCAGCGCCTCGAAAGCCGCCCGGACGTCCGGGTCCAGCACATCGCCGGCATGCGCGAACAGCCAGCTGCGCGGCTGGCCGAGCACGTGCAGCAGCAGGGCTTCGGCATCGGCGCGTTCGCCGAGCGTTGCCATCGATTCGTTGAGCGACTGGCGTACCGTGGTCATCGGAGCAGTCTAAGCGATGCCCTCTGCACCGCGATTTCCGGAGTCCAACCGACTCATTCCGAAACCGCCAGCACGCATTCGGCCGCTCCGCAGCTGCGGCAGCAGACAGGGAAGATCGACAGGCCGCCCGGTGCGATGGCCGGCGTCAGCAGGCCTTCGAGGAAGCCGCTGAAGAAGCTGCAGCCAGAGCGGCCCTCCTCAGCGCACAGCGGGCTATGCCGGACGTGCAGCCGACCGTCCTGCAGATCGACCTCGGCGAAGGCGTGCAGCGCCGGCGCGCCGATCGCGGCAAGCGCCGCCTCCAGCGTCAGCCCGGTGTCCAGCGCGTACTCGCGCGCGAACAGCCACGCGCCCACGCGCCGCCCGGCCAGTTGCAGCGAGGATTCGCGCGCGCCATCGGCGACGGCGCGATCCAGCGCCAGCAGGCGCGGCAGGATGCGCGGGTAGTCGTGTTCCAGCGTGGCCAGCGCGTGCTCGACGGCTGACGCATCCGCTTCCAGCGCAGGCACCTCGACGAACGGCGCGGACGCCGGCTCCGCCGAGGCGGGCGCCGGTGCCGGCGCGCGCGGACGGATCGAGAGGAAATCCTCGAACGGTTCCGGCAGCGATACCTTCGGCGCGGCTTCGACAGGCGCCGCCGCTTCGGGCGCGCTGGCGGTGACTTCCTGCCCGGACGCCTCTTCGGGTACCTCGGGCGGTGGTGCCGGTGGCGGCACGTAATGGGAGACGGAGGCGTTCGTGGCGGCGAAGTGCGGCCGCGGCTCACCCTCCACGAAAGGCGCCAGTTCGAAGCTGACCAGGCGATCAGAGGCTTCCAGTGCGCGGCGCAAGGCGCGCTTCCTGAACCACGAACCGCGCACCACCATCGTCAGCAGGATGCCATGCGGGTCCTGCACCAGGCGCTGCCGCAGCAGCGTGTAGCCGCAGCTGCCGGCCAGCCGGCCGACTTCGACGAGCAGGCCCTCGCGCTCCAGCGCGAGCGCCTGGATTTCCAGATCGACCATTCGTCCCCCTGCAGACGATGCCGGTGCGTTGAGTTCCCGCCCATGCTACGACAGTCGGGCCACGGGGACCGTCGCCTGCCACCCCACAACGCAGGAATGACGATCCAGACATGACAAGCCCCGCCGCAGCGGGGCTTGTCGCACGACGCGCAGGTACGGTCAGCGCAGGATCGACGAAGGATCCTGTTTCGCCTGCAGCGCCGAGCACAGCTGGATCGACTCGGTGGTCTGCGCCAGGCCACGCGAGATGCCGGCGGCATCGTTCATGCGCGGCTTGAAGAACGCCTGCAAGCGCTGTGCCTCGGCGCTAGAGCAGCCACCGCCCGCGGCCAGCATCGGCAGATAGCCACCGGCGAAGCTGCCGGTGCGCTTGAGGATCTGCGGGTAGTGGCCGGTGAACCAGTTCCACATGGCATTACGCTGCGCCACGGTATCGCGGCCAGAACGCAGCAGCGAGGCCATCTCGCCCACCTTGACCGGCTTGCTGATCGCGAAGTCGCGCACCTGGTCGGTGAGTGCGGGATCCTCGACGCTGGCAAGGCCGCCGAGTATGCCGTTGCGCAGCGCCGGGTCGCTGGTCTGCGGCAATTCGGCGATCAAGGCATCCACCGCAGGCTTGCCCTGCGTCTGCACCGCCACGCCCAGCGCGTCGCCCAGCAGGTCGGGGTTGGCGGCGGCGAGGTCGAGGCGACCGTCGGCCTTCTTCTTCAACGCCGCCTCGCCCTGCTGGAGCAGGGCTGCACGCACCGCGGGCAGCTTGAAGTCGAACGCCAGCGCGCTGGCGAGCGTGCTGCGCAGCAGGGAGTCGTCCTCCGACTCGCCCGGCTTGCGCTGGTAGCCCAGCGCCTCGAGCTTCGGCAGGTAGGCGGCCTTCACCCAGTCCGCGATGCGGGCGCGCTGGGCGTCGGTCTTCGCCACGTGCTGGTAGATCCAGTCCAGCTGGCCCAGCGGTGCGGTGAACACCTGGCTCGTCTTGGATTCGGTGAGCGGCTTCAGTGCCACGAGTACCTGGCCGGCGTCGAGGTCGCCGTGCTGGAAGCTGGCGTTGATCGCGTCGGCATAGGCGAGCTGCTCAGTGTCGCTGAGCTTGGCCACTTCCTTGACCAGCGCGTCCAGCTCGCTCTTGTCCAGGCTGAAGCGGTAGTAGCCGGCGGCATTCGCGTTCGGCATCACCCAGGTCGGGTTGCTGGCGCCGGCGAGCACCATCGAGCCGGTCGACTTGTCGAGCATGTCGCAGGCCACCTTGCTGCCATCGGCGGTGCCGTAGCGCACGCACACCGGCACGCCCCAGACGCGCGAGGCATCGCCGTGGCTGCCCAGCGGCAGGTAGCGATCCTGCTTCAGCTCCAGCACGGTCTGGCCGCCCTTGTGCGTGAGCATGGTCTGCACGTAAGGCACGCCGGACTGGTCGAGGAAGCTCTTGAATGCGTGCTTGAACGCGTCGCCCTTGCCGGCCGCGGCGGCGATGGCGTTGACCAGGTCATCCGCCGTGGCGTTGCCGAACTTGTGGGCCTGGATGTAGGCGCGCATGCCTTTCTGGAAGGTCTTGTCGCCCACGTAGTTTTCGAACATGCCGATGACGGCCGCACCCTTCTGGTAGGTGATGCCGTCGAAGGCGGTCATGATGTCGCCGTTGCCGGTGATCGGCTGGCGGATCTCGCGCGCGCTGACCAGGCTGTCGTTCCTCATCGCGCCCTGCGCGCCGCGCACGCGGTCGAGGTCGGCACGGTATTCGGGATGGACTTCCTCGGTGACCTTCTGCTGCATCCAGGTGGCGAAGGCCTCGTTGAGCCAGATGTCGTTCCACCAGGCCAGCGTCACGGTGTCGCCGGTCCACTGGTGGGCCAGCTCGTGCGCGGTGACATTGAAGGAACCGCGCACGTTGCGCGCCGGCGAATCCTTGTCGAGCAGCAGCAGCCAGTCGCGGAAGGTGACCAGGCCCGCGTTCTCCATCGCACCGGCGGCGAAGTCCGGCGCGGCAAGCACGTCCAGCTTGTCCCAGGGGTAGCCGAAGCCGTAGTAGTTCTCCAGCGCGTGGATGATGCTCGGCGTCTCGGAGATCACGTGGCTCATGCGGTGCGCCTCGCCGGCGGCGGCGATGCCGCGCAGCGGCAGCGGCTTGCTGCGGTAGGCGTCCGGCGAGATTTCCGCGGTCGGCGTGATGTCCCACGGGCCCACGGCAAAGGCCACCAGGTAGGTGGGCAGCGGCAGCGTTTGCGCGAAGTTGACCGTCTTCCAGCCCTTGCCGGCAGGCTTTTCGCTCACCTGCTGGGTGTTCGCCACCGCCACATCCTTCTCGGGCAGGGTGATCGAGATGTCGAACGGCGTCTTGAAGCCGGGCTCGTCGAAACTGGGGAACGCGTAGCGCGCGCTGATCGGCTCCATCTGCGTCATCGCGTAGGGCTGGCCCTTGGCCGTGACCTTGTACAGGCCCTGCAACTGCGCGTTGAGCGGCGCGGTGTACTCGAACTTCAGGATGATCTCGCCGGGCTGCAGGACGCTGCCGAAATCCACCCGCACCACGCCGGCCTTCGGGTCGGCTTCCACGTACTTCGCGTCGTGCGTCTTGCCTGCGGCATCGGCGACCGTCACCTTCGACACCTTCAGCTCGGCGCCGTCGAGCCACACGTGGTCGGAGGCCTTGGCCAGCTTCACCTTGATCGTGGTGGTGCCGGAGAAATCGGTCTGCGCCGGATCCACCTTGAACGCGATCTGGTAGGACTGCGGCACCGCCCAGGACGGCAGGCGCCCCTTGGGCGCTTGCCCGGCGCCGGCGGCGAGGGCCACGCCGCAGCTGGCAGCCAGCGCGGTGAACAGGAAAGGACGGACGTGACGGCGCATGGCAGGTTCCCCATGGAGTGGATGGCAACCCCGCACGCTAGGCCCGGCATGACTTTCCACACAGTGCCATAAGGCATGTCGACGTCAGAGGACAGACTCGCTTGCGTCAAGCAGCTCAATCGCTACTATGATCTTTCATAGTTCAGATCTATCGAAAGGCTGGCCATGAACCTGCGCGACCTGCACTATCTGGTGGCCCTCGCCGAGCAGCGCCATTTCGGGCGCGCGGCGGAAGCCTGTTTCGTCAGCCAGCCGACGCTGTCCACCCAGATCAAGAAGCTGGAGGAGGAGCTCGGCGTGGCGCTGGTCGAGCGCACGCCACGCAAGGTGCTGCTCACCGACGTCGGCCGCGAGATCGTGGCGCGCGCACGCGACGTGCTGAACGAGGTAGAGCAGATCAAGGGCATCGCGCGCCGCACACTGGATCCCGAGTCCGGCACGGTGCGGCTGGGCATCTTCCCTACGCTCGGCCCTTATTTGCTGCCGCATGTGGTGCCGCTGGTGCGCCAGCGTTTTCCGCGGCTGGAGCTGCTGCTGGTGGAGGAGAAGACCGAGGAAGTGCTGCGCCGCCTGCGCGAGGGCCGGCTCGACGCCGGCATCCTCGCGCTGCCCGTGCACGATGACAGTCTGCACGCGGAATTTCTGTTCGAGGAGCCCTTCCTGCTCGCGGTGCCGCAATCGCATCCGCTGGCGCGGCGGCCCTCGTTGAAGCTGTCCGACCTCGGCGACCAGAGCCTGCTGTTGCTGGAGGACGGCCATTGCCTGCGCGACCAGGCGCTGGAGGTCTGCCACCTCGCCGGTGCCGGCGAGAAGAGCGGCTTCCGCGCCACCAGCCTGGAGACGCTGCGCCAGATGGTGGCGGCGGACGTGGGCATCACCCTGCTGCCCACGCTGGCGGTGAAGCCGCCGGTGGCGCAGGCGCCGAACGTGCAGCTGATCGAATTCCGCGGCAGCCACCCGCCGAGCCGGCGCATCGCGATGCTGTGGCGCAAGAGCTCGGCCATGGGCGGCTTCCTCAAGCAGCTCGCCGGCGTGTTCCGCGAGCTACCCGAGGGCCTGCTCGACCCACATGGCGCGACCGCGCCGGCGGCTGCGGCGACCGCGCGCGCAAAGCCGCGTCGCGATAGCCGGCAACGATCGTCCTGATAAGCACAATCAATTTCAACGAAGCCCGCCGCGGCGCTACGCTCGGGCGGTCGCGACCACTGGCCGCTCCCGCATTGCCCTCCCAGCCCGACGCCACGAGGTGATGTCATGAGCAAGCTGAAAGGCTCGAAGACCGAGCAGAGTCTGAAAGACGCGTTTGCCGGCGAATCCATGGCCAACCGCCGTTACCTCTATTTCGCCGCCAAGGCGGACGTGGAGGGCTACAACGACGTCTCCGCGGTGTTCCGCTCCACCGCCGAAGGCGAGACCGGCCATGCCCACGGCCACCTCGAATACCTGGAGCAGTGCGGCGATCCAGCCACCGGCCTGCCGTTCGGCGAGACCCACGCCAACCTGAAAAGCGCGATCGCCGGGGAGACCCACGAGTACACCGACATGTACCCGGGCATGGCCAGGACCGCCCGCGACGAAGGCTTCGACGAGGTTGCCGACTGGTTCGAAACCCTGGCCAAGGCCGAGCGCTCGCACGCCAACCGCTTCACCAAGGCGCTGGGCGAACTGGGCTGAGCCGGGCACCCGGGTCCGTCATCCCCGCGCCAGCGGGGATGGCGACGGGGGGGCACGCATCCCACGGACAAGGACGCGATCATGTCGGAACCGGTCGACAGCAGCCGCGAAGGCAATCTCGAAGCGCCCACCCGCCACCCGCTGGGCCAGGACGATCCCGCGTTCTGGGAGCAGGCTGCGCTCGACGCCGAACTGGAGCGCGTGTTCAACATCTGCCACGGCTGCCGCCGCTGCGTGAGCCTGTGCCACGCCTTCCCCACCCTGTTCGACCTGATCGACGGGTCGAAGACCATGGAGATCGACGGCGTGGCCAAGGCCAACTACCCGAAGGTGGTCGAGCAGTGCTACCTGTGCGACCTCTGCTACCAGACCAAATGCCCGTACACGCCGCCGCACCCGTGGAACGTGGATTTCCCGCACCTGATGCTGCGCGCCAAGGCGGTGCATTTCCGCGGGCACGGCGCGCCGCTGTCGGCGAAGATCCTTTCCAACACGCGCGCCGTGGGCAAGCTGGCCTCGATCCCGGTGCTGGTCGAGGTGGTCAACGCCGCCAACCGCAACAAGGCCGCGCGCAAGCTGCTGGAGAAGACGCTGGGCGTGGACGCGGATGCCCGCGTGCCCGAGTACCACGCACCCACCGCGCGCAAGCGCCTGAAACAGCTCGACGGTGCCGGCGAAGCGCAGCCGGCCGGCCGCACCCGCGGCAGGCTGGCGATCTTCGCCACCTGCTATTGCGACCACTCCGAACCGGGCGTGGTGGAGGCACTCGCCGCGGTGCTTGCGCACAACAGGATCCCCAGCAAGCTGGTAGAGCAGGAAAGCTGCTGCGGCATGCCCAAGCTGGAACTGGGCGACCTCGACACGGTGAAGAAGTACAAGGAGCGCAACATCCCGGTGCTGGCCAGGATGGCGCGCGAGGGCTGGGATTTCACCGCGGCGATTCCTTCCTGCGTGCTGATGTTCAAGCAGGAGCTACCGCTGCTGTTTCCCGGCGATGCCGACGTGGCGCTGGTACGCGAGCGCTTCTTCGATCCGTTCGAATACCTCGCCGAGCGCCACAAGGCCGGCCTGCTGCAGACCGACTTCAAGGCGGCGCTGGGCAAGGTGGCCTGGCAGGTGCCCTGCCACCAGCGCGTGCAGAAGATCGGCCCGAAGACGCGCGAGATCCTGCAGCTGGTGCCCGGCACCGAGGTCGTCACCATCGAGCGCTGCTCCGGCCACGACGGCACCTACGGCGTGAAGCACGCGACCTACGCACTGTCGCGCAAGCTGGCCAGGCCGGTGGAGCATCGCGTGGCGCAGGCCGAAGCTGCGCACTTCACCAGCGACTGCCCGATGGCCGGCGGCCATATCGCGCACGGGCTGGGCGACCAGCCGCAGGCCGAACATCCGCTCAGCCTGCTGCGCAAGGCCTACGGCATTTGAAGTCCTCTCCCTGTGGGAGAGGGGTTGGGTGAGGGTTCGGCAAAACCGGCAACGCCTCGCTCCGCCCGTACTCTCACCCGCCCTTCGGGCACCCTCTCCCGCAGGGACGGGGACAAAAGCAAACCGGGGAACTCCCATGGACAAGCTCGAACGCGGCGACCTGCTCAGCCTGGAGAACTACGCGCTGGAACGCGCCGAATTCCGCGCCCGCGTGATGGCGCGCAAGAAGCAGCGCACTGTGCACCTGGGCGGGCACCTCACGCTGATCTTCGAGGATCGCCTGAGCGTCCAGTACCAGGTGCAGGAGATGCTGCGCATCGAACGTATCTTCGAGCCCGCCGGTATCCAGGACGAGCTGGATGCCTACAACCCGCTTATCCCAGACGGCGACAACCTCAAGGCCACCTTGCTGATCGAGTACGACGACGTGGAGCAGCGCAAGCGAGAGCTGGTGCGCCTGCGCGGCATCGAGCATGCGATCGCGCTGTCGGTGGATGGCCACGCACCGTGCATCGCGGTGGCCGACGAGGACATGGAGCGCAGCAACGAGGAGAAGACCGCCGCGGTGCATTTCCTGCGCTTTCCGCTGGCCGCGGCGCGCGTCGCCGCGTGGAAAGCAGGTGCGCCGGTGACGCTGTCCTGCAGCCTGGCGGCGATGCCGGTCGAGGCAGTGCTGACACCCGAGCAGCGCCACACGCTGGCCGCGGACTTCGACTGAATGCGCCGCCTCTGGCTGCTCGCGGCCACCCTGCTCGCGCTGTGGGGCGGCTGGTCGTGGCGGCAGGCACGTCCGCTGCACCCGCCGCCGGGCGTGCTGGCGCCGGACGATCCCCTGCAGACGCCGCTGGACGGGTCCATGGAGCCGGTCCGCGTGGGCGACTTCACGCTCCTGCCGCGCGCGCGGTTCGACCTCACCGCGCGGGTGCTGTCCACCGAGCATTACCGCTTAGACGCCGGTGCCGCGCTGGTGCCTGAGGATTTCGCGCTGGGCTGGGGGCGCATGTCCGACAGCGCCGTGCTGAAGCAGATCGACATCACGCAGTCCGCACGCCTCTACTACTGGAGCGTGCGGCGGTTCCCGATCCCGCGCCGCGAGATCGAGACGCACAGCGCGAACATGCACCTGATCCCAGCCGATGCAGGGGTGCGCCGTGCGCTGGAACGCACGCGGGTAGGCCAGCTGCTGGCGCTGGACGGCTACCTGGTGGATGCCGACCGCGCCGATGGCTGGCACTGGCGCACCTCGCTGAGCCGCGACGACACCGGGGACGGCGCCTGTGAGCTGTTCTACGTGACGTCGGTCGCCGCGCCCTCTGGACAGGGCGCGCCGTCGCCATCCGCGCCGCCATAGCCGCCCGGGCGCCACCGGTGTGTCGGCGTCGGCGGCAGTGCCTGTCAGCGCGACGGCAGTGCCTCCTCACGACGCGGCCGGCGCCATTTCGCGGCACCAATGCCGGGCATGGACGTCCACGGCAGCGGGGTGATCAGTAACGAAGCAGCGCATGCAGCGGCTGGCCGCCGCGCCAGCGCTCGCGCCCGCGCAAGGCCTCCAGCTCGACCAGCACCGCCGCGCCCGCAAGCTCGGCGCCGAAGCGCTCGACCAGCATCTGCGCCGCGGCCAGGGTACCGCCGGTGGCCAGCACGTCGTCCACCAGCAGTACGCGTTCGCCGCGTTGCAGCGCATCACTGCGCGCCTCCAACCGGTCGCTGCCGTATTCCAGCTGGTAGTCCACCGCCAGCACCGGCGGCGGCAGCTTGCCCGGCTTGCGCAGCGGCACGAACCCCGCCCGCAGCGCCTGCGCCAGCGCGGCGCCGAAGATGAAACCGCGCGCCTCGATGCCGCACACCGCCTGCACGCCGGCTTCGCGCCACGGCGCGGCCAGCGCAGCGATGCAGTCGGCGAAACCGCGGGCATCGGCCAGCAGCGGGCTGACGTCGCGGAACATCACCCCGGCTTGCGGAAAATCCGGCACGGCGCGGATCAGGGCGGCGAAATCATGCATCGTTCTCTCCAGTCGTGGTCAGGCGGGTGCCGGCGCCGGGCGCATGGCACCGAGCAGGATGCCGGCCAGGGCCAGCGTCAGGCCCAGCCAGTCGAGAGCGCTGGTCGGCCGGCCGAACAGCAGCACATCCAGCAGGAAAGCCAGCGTCGGCTGCAACAGCAACAGCAGTCCCACCAGCGAAGCCGGCAGGCGCGGCATCGCACCTACCATCAAGAGCCACGCCAGCACCTGGCCGAAGAAGCCCAGGCCCAGCAGCGCGCTCCAACTGCGCCATGTGTCCAGCGCGAATGCGTCACCCTGGATCCAGCCACACAGGCCCAGCAATACGGCACTCAGCAGGCTCATCAGGCCGAGAAACTGCGCGGGCGACTGGCGCGTGCGCCCGGACAGCGCGTGGCGAAAACTCAGGAGATACACCGCATAGGCGACGCAGCTGCCGAGGCCCAGCCACACGCCGCGCCGGTAGGCCGCGCTGAACAGCGCCCAGTGCGCCCCCACCAGCAACCAGAGCCCCGCCAGGGCCACCAGCGAGCCCGGCAGGAACCAGCGACCCAGCCTCTCGCGATAGAACAGCAGGCCCACCAGGGCCAGCAGGAACACCTGGAAATTCGTCAGCAAGGTCGCCACGCCCGGCCCCACCACCAGGATGCTCTGGTGCCACATCAGCAGGTCACCGGCGAAACCCAGCGCCGGCAGCGCAGCCAGCGCCAGGTCACGCCGGGCGACCGGTCGCCAGCGCCCCGTCGACGCCACCCAGCCCAGCAGCATGGCGCCACCGAACAGCATGCGGTAGAACGCCGATACCGTGGGCGGCACCTGCGCCAGCACCACGAAAATGCCGGTGGTGGACAGCAGCATCGCACCGGCCGCCATGCGCGACACTGTGCGGCCCGCCGGCAACGGCGCAGCGGGTGCGGTAACGGACAACGCGCGGCTCAGCAGGGCACGGCCAGCGGATCGCCGGGATCGTCGCCCAGCTCGCGCATGGCCTCGCGCGCCTCGGCCAGCCGCGCCTCGACCTCGCGCACGACGCCCTCGGCGGCGCCCAGGCTGGAGTCGGGCACCATCACCGAGAGATAGTCCAGCGCCGGCAGCTGGCCCACGCCGCCGGTGAGGTATTCGCCGGCGATGAAGGCGGGAATCTGCGCATGCTCCAGCGCATCCTTCACCAGGTGCGCGTCGAACAGGTTTTCCGCGCGGTAGACGGTATGCATGAGCCGCAAGCTAGCCCCGTGGCCTGCCGACGGCAAGCCCCGGCGCGCCTCGCCTGCCGCCAGTAGCGGCACGGCGGCCATCTGCTCTATCGTCGCGCCAGCGGCGCCGGTAGCGCCGCGCGGCAACGCGGGGGCGGCCAAGCCATGGGGAAACGGGACGAAGGCCTGCAGTTCGTGCGCCTGGCCCATCGCCTGCGCACGCTGGGGCTGGCGCTGGGCATGCTGCCGGTGGCGGCCGTGCTGTACCAGCAGCAGGCGCCGGGCTGGCTGTGGGCGTTGCTCCTCGCCAACGGCCTGTTGTGGCCGCACCTGGCGTGGCTGCATGCCGTGCGGGCCACCCGGCCGGTGCAGCGCGAGCACTTCAACCTTATGGCCGACTCGGTCATGCTCGGCGCCTGGGTCGCGGCGATGCGGTTCAACCTGCTGCCCAGCGTGATGCTGGCCTCGATGATGGCGATGGACCGCATCAGCGCCGGCGGCTGGCGAGTGCTGCTGCGCTCGCTGCTGCTGCAGGTCACCGCCTGCGTGCTGACCGCGTGGCTGACCGATTTCGCCTGGCAACCGGCCAGCGACATGTTCGACATCGCCGCCTGCCTCCCGATGATGGTGATCTACCCGGTCTGGTTGAGCACGGTGAACTTCGGGTTCGGCCGCCACATCCGCCAGCAGAACCGCCTGCTGGAGCAGCTCAACCGCACCGACACGCTCACCGGCCTCGCCAACCGAGCACACTGGCTGGAGACGGCCGCGCGGGAGATGCATCGCTATCTACGCAACCAGCGGCCGGCCACCCTGATCCTGCTCGACATCGATGGTTTCAAGCAGGTCAACGACCACCATGGCCACGCCGCCGGCGACATCCTGCTGAAGGAGCTGGCCGCGGTGCTGCGCGAGAGCCTGCGCAGCGTGGATACGCCCGGCCGCCTCGGCGGCGACGAATTCGGGGTGGTGCTGCCGGAAACCAGCCTCGAGCGCGCCCGCGAGATCGCCGAACGGATCCGCCAGCGGGTCGAGCGGATCGGCCGCGGCGACGGCTCGGCCGTGCAGCCGTGCACGCTCAGCCTCGGCGTGGCGGAGGTCGGACCACGCCACGCCGACGTGGAGGCCTGGATCAAGCAGGCCGACCTCGCGCTGTACCTGGCCAAGGAGCGAGGCCGGAACCAAGTGTGGGTCCATCCGGCGGAAGCCGGGGCGCGCTGAGGCAGGGCGACAGCGCCTGCGGTCGCCGGCAGGGACAAGGTAAACTTCGCGGATTCTTTCGCCCTTTCCGCGAGTCGTTCCCGATGTCGAGCCCGTCCAGCCCCGCCGAGTCCGCCAACGCCGCCGCAGCGGCCGACGGCCCACGCGACTTCATCCGCCAGATCGTCCGCGAGGACCTGGCCACGGGCCAGCACGTCGCCATCCACACCCGCTTCCCGCCCGAGCCGAACGGCTACCTGCACATCGGCCACGCCAAGGCCATCTGCCTGAGCTTTGGCATCGCCCGTGAGTTCAACGGCTGGTGCAACCTGCGCCTGGACGACACCAACCCCGGCAAGGAGGACCCGGAATTCGTCCAGGGCATCAAGGACGACGTGCACTGGCTGGGCTACGAATGGCACGCGTTGCGCCATGCCTCGGACTATTTCGACGTGTTCTACCGCGCCGCGCTCAAGCTGATCGGGGACGGCCTCGCCTACGTGGACGACCTCAGCGCCGAGGAGATGCGCGAACACCGCGGCACGCTCACCGCGCCCGGCCGCAACTCGCCGTACCGCGAGCGCAGCGTGGAGGAGAACCTCGACCTGTTCCGGCGCATGCGCGCGGGCGAGTTCGCCGACGGCAGCCGCACCCTGCGCGCGAAGATCGACATGGCCTCGGGCAACATCAACCTGCGCGACCCGGCGCTGTACCGCATCCGCAAGGTCGCCCACCAGAACACCGGCGACGCGTGGCCGATCTACCCGATGTACGACTTTGCCCACGCACTGTCCGACGCGATGGAAGGCATCACCCACTCGCTGTGCACCCTGGAGTTCGAGGATCACCGCCCGCTGTACGACTGGTGCGTGGACAAGGTCGACCTGCCGAACCATCCGGAACTGTGGCAGTCGGTGGTGGCCGCCGGACTGGAAGCGAAGCCCGCCAAGCCGCGCCAGATCGAATTCTCGCGCCTCAACCTCAGCTACTGCATCACCAGCAAGCGCAAGCTTGCCCAGCTCGTCGCCGAGCACCACGTGGACGGCTGGGACGATCCGCGCATGAACACGCTGCGCGGCCTGCGCCGGCGCGGCTTCACCCCGGCTGGCATCCGCCTGCTGATCGAGCGCGTGGGCGTCTCCAAGCAGAACAGCGTGATCGACTACGCGATCCTCGAGAACTGCGTGCGCGAAGATCTCGACATGACGGCGCCGCGCCGCATGGCCGTGCTCGATCCGCTGAAGCTCGTCATCACCAACCTGCCGGAAGACCACGCCGAGACGCTGGTCTTCGCGAACCACCCCAAGGACGAGAGCTTCGGCACGCGCGAGGTGCCGTTCGCGCGCGCGCTGTGGATCGAGCGTGAGGACTTCGCCGAAGCACCGCCCAAGGGCTGGAAGCGCCTTGTACCCGGCGGCGAGGTGCGCCTGCGGGGCGTCGGCATCGTGAAGTGCGAGGAAGTGCTGAAGGACGGTGCCGGCAACGTCACCGCGCTGCGCTGCACGCTCGATCCCGCGTCCCGCAGCGGCCTGCCCGGCGCCGACCGCAAGGTGAAAGGCACCATCCACTGGGTCGCTGCGCCGCACGCGGCAGCCGCGGAAGTACGTCTCTACGACCGCCTGTTCAACGTACCCGCGCCGGACGCCGAGGAAGACGGCCAGCCATGGACCGCGCACATCAACCCCGAGGCGAAGCGCGTGGTGCGGGGCTGGATCGAGCCGGCCGCGGCGCGGGCCGAGCCGGAACAGCGCTACCAGTTCGAACGGCTGGGCTATTTCGTGGCCGACCGCATGGACCATCGCGCCGACGCACCGGTGTTCAACCGCGTGGCGACCCTGCGCGACACCTGGGCGGCGAAGGCCTGAGAGCCTATTTATGATCTCCCCATGGCTCGCATTGTCTTGCCGCGGTCGCCAGGTGGTGGCGCGTAGCGCCGGCCTGACTGGCCGTCAGGCCAAGCTGCGCGCTGCCGCATGGCGGCCACAGCAAGGCAACCCGAAGGGCCGGGTCTGTTTGCCCACATGCCCGCGTCATCACTCAGTCGTGGACGGACGTCCACTCCTTCGTTCTTCCTTGGCCTGCGCGCAAAAAGCTCCCGGCGCGGGCCATGGGGAGATCGTAAACAGGCTCTAGCATGTTCCTGCCGATGCAGATCCATCTCACCCTGCCGCCGTGGATAGCCGAACTGGTGGACGACGGCCGCCGTTACGCCAGCGACGAGGAACGCGTGGGCCTCGCCATCGCGCTCTCCCGCCGCAACATCGAGCACGGACCGGGTGGCCCGTTCGGCGCCGCGGTGTTCAACGCGGATGGCCGGGTGGTGTCGGTAGGCGTAAACCGCGTGGTGCCGCAGACCTGCTCGGTGGCGCACGCCGAGATGATGGCCTACATGAGCGCGCAGCAGCGCCTTGCGAGCTTCCGCCTCAACGCCGACGGCGGCCGCTACACGCTGGCCAGCAGTGCCCAGCCCTGCTGCCAGTGCTACGGCGCCACGGTGTGGGCCGGCGTCGACGAGCTGCTGATCGGCGCCCGCGCCGAGGACGTCGAGGAACTCACCGAATTCGACGAAGGCCCGCTGCCCGCCGACTGGATCGGCGAGCTTGCACGCCGCGGTATCGCGGTGCGCCGCGACATCCTGCGTGACCAGGCGCGCGACGTGCTCGCCAGCTACGGCACCCGCGGCGCATCGTATTGAAACGCCTACGCGCCGCCCTGCCGCTGATCCTGCTGCTGCTCGCCGGGATCGTGCTGTTCGCCTCGGGCGCGCTGGACCGGCTGAGCCCGCAACACCTGGTCGCCCACCAGCACGAGCTGCACGCGCACATCGCCGAACATCCCTGGCTGAGCCGGCTGGCCTACATCGGTCTGCTCACGCTGGCGATGTCCACCGGCATCCCAGGCACCGTCGTGATCATCCTTGCCGGCGGCTTCGCCTTCGGCCTGGTGGACGGCACGCTGTGTTCCTCAGCCGGCCTGACCCTGGGCTCGCTGATCCTGTACCTCGCCAGCCGCTACGCCTTCGGCGCCGGCACGCGGCCGCCGCCGCCGTTCGCGGCCCGGCTGCACCATGGCTTCGAACGCCATCCGGTGAGCTACACGCTGTTCCTGCGTTTCGTGCCGGTGATGCCGTTCGGCGCGGTCACCGTGGGCCTGGCCTGGCTGCGCTGCCCGCTGTGGCTGTTCCTGGGCGCCAGCTGGCTGGGAGGCACCGTGTCGCTGGTATTCGAATGCTGGATCGGCGCGGGACTGGGCGAAGCACTGGGCCGCAACGGCACGCTCGACACCGGGCTGTTCCTGCAACCCGGGGTGCTGCTGCCGATGGGCGCGCTGGCCCTTCTGGCGCTGCTGCCGCTGGCGATCGAACGCCTTACCCGGCGCTGGCGGCAGCTGCCGCCGCCGGACCCGCGGGATTGAGCGGCCACAGCGTTCACTAATCATCCGGCGTGCATGCTTGGCGGGCTTGTGTAGCCCATTCCGCCGGAGCTCGCCATGAAGTCCATCGCCTCGTTGTTCCTCCTCGTCGTCGGCAGTGCCGCCGCGGCAGCGGCGTTCGCCGCCACGCCGGATTACGCCGTGCTGCAGCGTCACCCGCTGGGCGGCAGCGGCGGCTGGGACTACCTCACCATCGACCCCGTCGCGCACCACCTGCTGATCGCCCGCAACGACCGCGTGATGGTGGTGGACACCCGCGACGGCAAGCTGGCCGGCGAGATCCCCGGCATGCAGCACATCCACGGCGTCGCGCTGGTGCAGAAGCTGCGGCGCGGCTATGTCAGCGACGGCGCCGCCAACAGCGTCCACGTGATCGATCTCGACTCCCTGAAGGACCTGCGCAACATACCGATCGGCGGCCAGGGCCCCGACGCCATCGTGTTCGACCCGGCCAGCGGCCACGTGCTGACCATGAACGGCCACAGCGGCAACGCCAGCGTGATCGACCCGGCCAGCGACAAGGCCATCGCCGGCATCGCCCTGCCCGGCCGTCCCGAGTTCGCAGTCAGCGACGGCCGCGGCCACGTGTACGCCAATCTCGAGGACAAGAACGAACTGGCGCGCATCGACACGAAAACGAACAAGGTCGATGCGGTGTGGAAGCTCGCGCCCTGCGACTCGCCCAGTGGCCTGGCGATCGACACGCGGACGCACCGCCTGTTCTCGGTCTGCGACAACCGGTTGATGGTGGTCACCGATGCATCCGACGGCCACCAGGTCGCCACCGTGGCGATCGGCAAGGGCCCGGACGCCGCCCGCTTCGACCCCGCCACCCGGCTGGTCTACAGCTCCAACCACGACGGCACGCTGACCGTCGTGCACGAGGACGACGCCAACCATTACCGCGTGGTGGCGAACGTGTCCACCCAGGCCGGTGCGCGCACCATGGCGCTGGACCGGGCCACCCATCGCGTCTGGCTGGTGACGGCCGCTCCGGCACCGCGCGGTGCGCCGGTGAAGGACTTCACCGCGCTGGTGGTGGGTGCGCGCTGAGACTCTGCGCCCGCCCCGATCACGAGAAGCCGACCTGCAGCCGTACGTGGCCGCGCGTTCCATGAAAAAAGGAGCGCCCAATGGGCGCTCCAGAAAACTTGGTGGGTCGTCCGGGACTCGAACCCGGGACCAATGGATTAAAAGTCCAGTGCTCTACCAGCTGAGCTAACGACCCGTCACGCAAGTGGACTGGCGATTTTAGGGACTGCGCCGCAGGCGCACAAGCAACAACCGGCTCAGACGTAGCGCGTGGGATCGGGCAGGCCTGCCTCGCGAAAGCCCTGCGCGCGCAGGCGGCAGGCGTCGCAGTGGCCGCAGGCGCGGCCTTCGGCGTCGGCCTGGTAGCAACTCACCGTGGTTGTGAAGTCCACGCCCAGCCGCGCGCCCTCGCGCGCGATGTCCGCCTTGCTCATGCGCATCAGCGGAGCATGGATGCGGATGCCCGCACCTTCCACGCCGGCCTTGGTGGCCACGTTGGCGAGCCGCTCGAAGGCCTCGATGAAGGCGGGCCGGCAATCGGGATAGCCCGAATAGTCCACCGCGTTGACGCCGCACCAGATGTCGCTGCAACCCAGCACCTCGGCCCAGCCCAGCGCGATCGACAGCATGATGGTGTTGCGCGCCGGCACGTAGGTCACCGGGATGTGGCCGTCGCCGTCGTGCGCGTCGTCGTCCAGCGGCACGGCGATGTCGGCGGTGAGCGCCGAGCCGCCGATGCTGCGCAGGTCGACGTGTACGGTCTTGTGCTCGACCGCGCCAAGCATCCTCGCCACCCGCTCCGAAGCTTCCAGCTCGGAACCGTGGCGTTGGCCGTAGGCCACGCTGAGCGCGTGCACCTGGTAACCCTGCTCGCGCGCAATGGCCACCGTGACGGCCGAGTCCATGCCGCCGGAGACCAGCACGACTGCCTTGCGGGGAGGTGTTTCAGACATGGTATTCATCCACTGGAGTACGGCCGGTCACCGGCCGGAAAGCGCTTGCGGCGGCACAGGCCCCAGCGCGCAGAAGTCGCGGTGGAAGCGGAGTGGGAAACGGGAGTGCGCATGACGCGCCCTTCTCCCGCTCCGCTCCGTTCTCTCCTTGCCCTATTTTCCTCGCGCGTCGTTCCACAACAGCTTGTGCAGCTGGAGCTGGAAGCGCACGGGCAGCCGGTCGGCGATGATCCATTCGGCCAATTCGCGCGGCGCCACCTTGTCCCAGACCGGGGAGAACAACACCATGCAGCGCCGGTCGATGGCATGCTCCGCCACCACGCCGCGCGCCCACTCGTAGTCGGCGCGGCTGGCGAGCACGATCTTCACCTGGTCGTGCGGCAGCAGGTGGTCGAGGTTGGACCACAGGTTGCGCGCGCTTTCGCCGGAATCCGGCGCCTTCAGGTCCATCACTTTGCGCACACGCGGGTCGACCACGGCCACGTCCAGCGCGCCGGAGGTTTCCAGCGAGACCGCATAACCCGCGTCGCACAGGCGTTCCAGCAGCAGCAGGCAGCGCTTCTGGGCCAGCGGCTCGCCGCCGGTGACGCAGACGTGGTGCGCGCCATGGCTGGCGACCTCGGCAAGGATGTCGTCGATCGTGCGCCATTCGCCGCCGTGGAACGAATACGTGGTGTCGCACCACACGCAACGCAGCGGACAACCCGTGAGCCGCACGAATACGGTGCGCCAGCCGATCGCGTCGGCCTCGCCCTGGATCGAATGGAAGATCTCGGTGACGCGCAGGCGCTCGGCGGCGATGGCGGGCGCGGCAGAAGCCGCGCGGGTGATGGCGTCGCTCACGGCCACGCCCTCAACCGGCCTGGATGCGGCGCAGCCGCTCCTTCGCCAGGCTGGCGGCCTTGGAACTGGGGTATTTGCTGACCACGGACTCGAGCGTGGCCTTCGCGGCCGGCGCCTGCTTCAGCTCGAGCTGGCAGTAGCCGACCTTGAGCAGCGCATCGGGCGCCTTCTCGCTCTGCGGGAACTGCGCCAGCAGGTGCTGGAACGCTTCCAGCGCCACCTTGTAGTTGGTGGTGACGTAGTACGACTCGCCCAGCCAGTAGAAAGCGTTCGGGGTGAGCGGATGATCCGGGTACTGCTCGATGAACTTGCGGAACTCGCGCGAGGCGCCGACGTAGTCGCCGCCGCGCAGGGTCTTGAAGGCGGCGTCGTAGGCGGCCTGCGCCGCGGCATTGTCGGCGGCGGAAAGCGGCTTCCCGCCCTTGGCGGGCATTGCCCTGGCGGCCGGTGTCGTGCTTGCGGGGCTGCCCGCGGTTGCGGCCGCGCCGGTGGCGGTGGCAGCCGCCGGTGCGCCGGGGGCGCTGCTGCCGGAAGCTGGCGCCGCACCCTTGCTGGCGGCCTCGAGGCGTTCCAGGCGGGAGTCGAGGTCGATGTACTGGTCCTTGCTCTTGTCCTGGAGCTGCTGCAGCTGGTGCTGCAGTTCCTCGATCTGGCCTTGCATGTCGCGCAGCTGCGACTGCATCTGCTGCAGCTGGTTGACCAGCGCGGCGCTGCTCTGGTCCTTGTTCTGTGCCCGCTGCTCCAGCAGGGAGACGCGGTCGGCGAGGCTGAGCCGCGAGTCCTGCGCGAATACCGGCAGCACGAAAAGCATGGCGGACGCGATTGCGCCCGCCATGCCGATCCTGGCTGCAAGTTTGCCGGCCAGATGCTTCATCGCTTACTCGGCCGTGTAGACGATCTCGACGCGACGGTTCTTGCTCCAGCAGTCCTCGTTGTGCTCGCGGCACACCGGCTTTTCCTTGCCGTAGGAGATCACGCTGATCTGGCTGGCGGAACCGCCATTGGCCTGCAGCGCGCTGGACACGGCGTTCGCACGACGCTCGCCCAGGCCCAGGTTGTATTCCTTGGAGCCGCGCTCGTCGGTGTTGCCTTCCAGGCGCATCTGGGCCATCGGGCGGTCCTGCAGGTACTTGGCGTGGCAAGCCATGATCTGCTGGAACTCCGGCTTGATCTCGGACTTGTCGAAGTCGAAGTACACGACGCGCTGGCGCAGGCAGGCGTCAGTGTTGAGGTCGGCCGGGGTGTACTTGCCGCTGGTCTCGGCCGGCTGGGTCTGGGCAACGGGCTCGCTGGCCGGAGCCTGCGGCTTGACTTCCTGCTTCTTGGAACAGGCGGCCGCGCCAACGCAAAGCAGGGCGACCAGGGCGACGCGAACGGTCTTATTCATGGTGACGTTCCTTCAAACGTGTTGAGTTCCGGCATACAGTGACGGACTGGTTACGGGACGAAATCGCCGGTGGGCCGGCTGTTGTTAATTCTGGTCTTGCAAGATCAACGGCGTGTGATGCGCGCCCTCAATGGCTGACCCTGGCGCGCGAAGGCGTTGCGGCCGGCAAAACACGCCGGGCGCGGCCCTCGCGGACCGTCCCCGGCACCGACCGCCGCACGCGAGTGCGACGGTCAAAAATTCATTGCTGTCGATACGGACCCCAAGCAGGATCGCTCACGCTGCCATTGGCGAGCGCAAGACGCTGGCGCACCATGCCGTCAGCCGAGGTGGCATACAGCACGCCGCGTGGACCTTCAGTGGCGCCGTACAACAGCATGCTGGCGTTCGGCGCCCAGCTGGGACCGAAATCCAGCGGTCCCGGCGAGAGGAAATGCACCTGACCACCCAAGCCGAGATCCATCACCGCAATACGATACACGTTCCCGTTGCCCTGCACCATGGCAAGTTCCTTGCCGTCGTAGCTGATGCTGCAGTTGGAGTTGTAGGTGCCCTGGAAGCTGATCCGCTGGGCGGTGCCGCCGCTGGCCGGAATCTGGTAGATCTGCGGCCGGCCGGAGCGATCGGAGGTGAAGTAGATGGATTGGCCGTCCGGCGCCCATACCGGCTCGGTGTCGATCGCGAGATTGTGGGTCAGCCGGGTCTCCTGGCGAGAGGCCACGTCGAGCACGAACAGCTCGAGGTTGCCCACGTAGGACAGCGCCACCGCCAGCTTGCGGCCGTCCGGCGACCAGGCCGGCGCGCCATTGATGCCCTTGGCATGCGACTCCACCAGCTGGCGGGCGCCGGTGGTGAGGTCCTGCACGTAGACCTGGGAATTGCCGCTCTCGAAGGAAACGTAGGCGATCTTCTTGCCGTCCGGCGACCAGGCCGGCGACATCAGCGACTCGTGCGACCGCGCCACTACCTGCGGGTTGTAGCCGTCCGAGTCGGCCACCACCAGCGAATACATGGTGTTGTTGCCCAGGCCGACCTGGGTGATGTAGGCGATGCGGGTCCAGAACGCACCGCGCACGCCGGTGATCTTCTGGTAGATGGCGTCGGCGATCTGGTGCGCCACGCCGCGCAGGTCGCCCGCCGGCGCGGTGTAGGACGCCGCCAGCAGGTTCTGCTGCTTGTTCACGTCCCACAGCTCGTAATTGATCTTCAGCATGCCGCCGCCGGCGTCGCTGACGCTGCCCACGGTAATGAAGTCCTGCTTGAGCAGGCGCCAGGTGGCGAACTTGATGTCCGCGCCCTTGGCGGGGAACTCCACGATGTCGCTCTTGGCCAGCGAGCGGAACTTGCCGCTGCGGTTGAGATCGTTGCGGATCACGTCCGCCACGTCGGTGGGCAGCGGCGCCACGCCGGGCTGGGCGAACGGCACCACCGCGATCGGGGTGGCGGTCTTCACGCCGCCGACGATCTGGATGTCGAGCCCGGACTGCTGGGCGGCCACCGGGCCGGCGAACAGCGCCGCCGCGAGCAGCAGGACAACGGCGTACAGCGAAATCGGTTTGCGCATGGGGCTCATCATTGCGGCATGAAGGTGAAGGTCAGGTTGCGCTGGAACACGCTCTCGAACCCCTTGTACGGCAAGGTCTTGGTGCGCAGGATGGCGTTCTCGACCGACCGCCGCCCCGACTCGTCGTACGGGCAACTGGAATCGACCGTGGCGCTCATCACGTCGCCGCCCGGGAGCTGCACGATGTGAACCTTGCACGCAACTTTCGGCATGTTATCCGGCCTTAACCAATTCGGCGTGACCGCATTCTGAATGGCTGCGGCGTATTCGTCCGAAAGATTGCTGTTCTGGGCGTTGTTGCCGGTCTGCCGCTGGGCGGCGTTGGGCAGGTCGGCCTGGCCGTTCTCCTGGGCGTTCTTGAGGTCGGCCAGCTGCTGCCTGGCCTGTTTCGCCTTGCTGTCCGCCTTCTTGGTCTGTGCCGAGGCCGCGTCCATCTGGGCGAGCATCTCGTCGACCTTCTTCAGCTCTTCCTGCTTTTTCTTCTGCGCGGCCTGGGCATCCAGCTCGGCCTGGCGCTGGCGCTGCTTCTCCTCCTGCAGCTTCTTTTCCTCGGCCTGCTGCAGGCCCTGCTCGACCACGCGCTCCTGGTCCTTGAGGTCGGGGTGCTCGGGCGGCGGGGGCAGCGGCGCGACCTTGGGCTGCACCACCGGCGGCGGCACGGGCGGCGGTATCGCCGGCGGGGGCGGCACGGTGTCCGGGATCGGCTTGGTCTTCACCGCCTTCGGCGGCGGGCTGCCGGTGGGGCCGATCAGGGTGGCCTCGATCACTGGCCCCTTCAGCTCCAGCGGACGGGAGCAGGTGATCGGGTTCAGCCACGCCGGCAGGTGCAAGGCGTTGAAGAACGCCTCGTAGCTGGCGCACGGCAGCACCGCGAGGAACAGGAACGCCACGATGCCGAGATGCAGCAGGGCGGACAGCACCACTGCCCGCGGGGTCGCCTTACCGTCGTCCATGGGACCCCTGACCCTGGCCGGAGCCGTCGCCAGGCGTGCTCATCAGGCCGACCTTGTCGACGCCCGCCTGCTGCAGGTCCGCCAGCACCTTGTAGACGCCGCCGTAGTTGCCGGCGGTGTCGCCGGCCACCAGCACGCTGAGTTGCTGGTTGGCGTCCCTGAAGGCCTTGACCTTGGCCTGGAGATCGGCCTCGTCCACCGGCTGCGGCTTGCCGTTGCCGATGACGAGGGCGAGCGTGCCGTCCTTCGCCACCTGCACGACCAGCGAGTCCTTCTTGCCCTGCAACGCCTTGGCATTGGCCTGCGGCAGGTTGACGTCGACGTTCGAGTTCAGCATCGGCGTGGTGACCATGAAGATGATCAGCAACACCAGCATCACGTCGATGTAGGGCACGACGTTGATCTCGGATTTCAGCTTGTAGCGCCGCTGGCGCCGCGAGGTCTGCATGTCGGCTGCTCCGCTCAGGCTGCGTCGTCAGCCTGGATCTGCCGCTGCAGGACGGAGGAGAACTCCTCCTGGAACACGTCGTAGCGCGAGGCGATTCGCTCCACCTTGGTGGCGTAGCGGTTGTAGGCCCACTGCGCGGGGATCGCCGCGAACAGGCCCATCGCCGTGGCGATCAGCGCCTCGGAGATGTGCGGCGCGACCACGGCGATGGTGACGTCCTTCATGTCGCCCAGGCCCTGGAACGCGCCCATGATGCCCCACACGGTGCCGAACAGGCCGACGTAGGGGCTGATCGAACCGACGTTGGCGAGGAATTCCAGGTTGCGTTCGAGCAGGCCGATCTCGCGGGTGCCGGCCACCTGCATCGCGCGCTCGGAACCCTCGATCACGCTGCGCGGGTCGTGGGTCTTGCGCTGGCGCTGGCGGGCAAACTCGCGGAAGCCGGACTCGAAGATGTTCTCCATGCCGCCTTCGGCGCCGCGATGGCTGACTTCGCGGAACAGCTGGGCCAGGTCGCCGCCGGACCAGAAGCGCTCCTCGAAGCCTTCCGCATTCTCCAGCGCGGCCTTGGTCTGGCCGTACTTGCGGATGATGATCACCCAGGACATGAAGGAGAACACCAGCAGGATCAGCAGCACGCCCTTCACGGGCAGGCTGGAGCCCGCGATCAGCTCGAAAACGTTCAATCCGCCGTTCATTGCCTTGGAGTACTCCGCTTCGGCTGGGTGGTCAGGGGGCAGGTTCCAGGATCAGCTCCGCGGGTATCGCCACGGCGCGCATGCGCCGGGTGTCCACGCAAGCCACGCGCACGCTGGCGCGGACCAGGCAGGCACCGTCGGCACGCTCGATCGTCTGGCCGAACAGGATACTGGCTGCGCGCCGTTCCTTGACAGCCACCGTCACCGACAGTTCATCGTCCAGCAGGGCGGCGCGCAAGAAATCCAGTTGCATCTCGCGCACCAGGAAGGCCAGCCCGGTGGCCTCCTTGAACGCCATCTGGCCGATGCCCAGCGCCCGCAGCCATTCGCTGCGGGCCCGCTCCAGGAAGCGCAGGTAGCTGGCGTGGTAGACCACGCCGCCGGCGTCCGTATCCTCCCAGTACACCCGTACCGGCCAGCGGAAAGGCGCGCGCTCAGCCATCGGCGCCGCCTCCCGCGAACAGGTCGGCCGCCTGCGCCTGGCGCGGTGGCGGGACCAGACCCAGGTGGCGCCAGGCCCGGGCGCTGGCCATGCGGCCGCGCGCGGTGCGCACCAGGAAGCCCTGCTGGATCAAGTAGGGCTCGACCACGTCCTCCAGCGTGCCGCGATCCTCGCTGAGGGCGGCGGCCAGCGATTCCACGCCCACCGGGCCGCCGTCAAAGCTCTCGATGATGGTGCCCAGCAGGCGGCGGTCCAGCTCGTCGAGGCCATCCGGATCGATCTTCAGCATGTCCAGCGCAGCCTGCGCCGCGGCGAGAGTGATCTGGCCGCCCGCGCGCACCTCGGCGTAGTCGCGCACCCGGCGCAACAGGCGGTTGGCGATGCGCGGCGTGCCACGCGAGCGACGCGCGATCTCCTGCGCGCCGTCGATCTCGCAGGCGATGCCGAGGATCTTCGCGGCACGGCGCACGATCGCAGTGAGCTCGTCCACGGTGTAGAACTCGAGCCGCTGCACGATGCCGAAGCGGTCGCGCAGGGGCGCGGTGAGCATGCCGGCCCGCGTGGTGGCGCCGATCAGGGTGAACGGCGGCAGGTCCAGCTTGATCGAGCGCGCGGCCGGGCCCTCGCCGATCATGATGTCGATCTGGAAATCCTCCATCGCCGGGTACAGCACTTCCTCCACCGCGGGCGACAGGCGATGGATCTCGTCCACGAACAGCACGTCGTTGGGCTGCAGGTTGGTGAGCAGGGCGGCGAGGTCGCCGGCGCGCTCCAGCACCGGGCCGGAGGTGGAGCGCAGGCTCACCCCCAGCTCGTTGGCGATCACGTGGCTCAAGGTGGTCTTGCCGAGGCCGGGAGGCCCGAACACCAGCACGTGGTCCAGCGCACCGCCCCTTCTCCGGGCCGCCTCGATGTAGATCTCCAGCTGTTCGCGCACCGCCTGCTGGCCGAGGTATTCGGCGAACCGGCGCGGGCGGATCGTCGCCTCCAGTGCCTCGTCGTCGAGCTGGGAGACGGGGGTGATGAGGCGGGAGTCGGTCATGTCGCCATTATGGCGGCACTGACTCCGAAAAAGGAGCAAAAAGCAAGAGCGAGAGCGCCGTGCTTATGAGCCAAAGACGGGCTCTCCTGCCCGTCTTTGGCTCGCCTGGACGGGCTATGCCCGTCCACCCTCCGCACACCGATCGCAAAGCGATCGGTGTGCGTGCGGCCCATCCGTGGACCGCGGGTGCGCGAGCGGAAATCTGATCCGCCCGCGGATCAGATTTCCACTTGCGCACCCAGTTCGATCAACCGGTTGCCGGGGATCTGGAAGAAGGCGGTGGCGGGCATCGCGTTGCGCGCCATGAAAGCGAACAGCTTGTCGCGCCACAGCACCATGCCGGGTCGGCGCTTGTCCGCCACAATGGTCTCGCGCGACAGGAAGAACGTGGTGTCCATCATGTCGAATGGCAGGCCCGAGCGCGCGCACTGCGACATGGCCAGCGGCACGTTCGGGTCCTCGGCGAAGCCGAAGCGCAGCTCGATGCCGTAGAACTCGTCACCAAGCGCATCAATGCGGATGCGCTCCTCGGCGTCCGCCACCGGCGTCTCCAGCACCTCCACGGTGAGCAGCACATTGCGTTCGTGCAGCACCTTGTTGTGCTTCAGGTTGTGCAGCAGCGCGTGCGGCACCGCGTACTGGTTCGCGGTGAGGAACACCGCCGTGCCCGGCACGCGCAGTGGCGGATGCTCGCGCATCGCCGCGATGAACGGCGCCAGCGCCAGGCCGCCCTGCTTGATCTCGCGCACCACGAGTTCGCGGCCACGGCGCCAGGTGGTCATCACCACGAACACGGTCAGGCCCAACACCAGCGGGAACCAGCCGCCATGCTCGACCTTGATCAGGTTGGCGCTGAAGAACGCGACGTCCACGGTGAGGAACAGGGCGCCCACGGCCAACACGGGAAGGACGGGCCATTTCCAATGGAACCGCGCCACGATCAGCGCCAGCAGTGTAGTGATCACCATCGTGCCGGTCACCGCGATGCCGTAGGCGGCGGCCAGGTTCGTCGAGTGGCGGAACCCGAGCACCGCGCAGAGCACCATCACCATCAGCGTGAAGTTGACCCACGGCAGGTAGATCTGGCCGGACATCTCGTGCGAGGTGTGCACTACCCGCATGCGCGGCACGTAACCCAGCTGGATCGCTTCCCGCGTCATCGAGAACGCGCCGGAGATCACCGCCTGCGAGGCGATGACCGTGGCGGCCGTAGCCAGCGCGATCATCGGGTACAGCAGCGGCTTCGGCACCAGCAGGAAGAACGGGTTGGCCGCCGCCTTGGGATCGACCAGCACCAGGGCGCCTTGGCCAAAATAGTTCAGCAGCAGCGCCGGCAGCACGAAGAACAGCCAAGCGAGACGGATCGCCCGCTTGCCGAAATGGCCCATGTCCGCATACAGCGCCTCGGTGCCGGTGACGGTCAGCACCACCGCGCCCAGCACGAAGAACGCGCGCGCGTGGTTGTACTGGAAGAATTCCACCGCATAGCCGGGATACATCGCGGCCAGCACCTGAGGGTGCTTTGTGATGCCGTACAGACCCAGCGCGGCGATGCTCAGGAACCACACCACGCAGACCGGCCCGAACACCACGCCGATTTTTCCGGTGCCGTGCTTCTGCAACCAGAACAGGCCGATGATGATCACGATGGTGATTGGCACCACCCAGCTCTCCAGCCCGGGCGCCGCCACCTCCAGGCCTTCCACCGCCGAAAGCACGGAGATCGCAGGGGTGATCACACCGTCGCCGTACATCAGCGCCGCACCGAAGATGGCCAGCACCGCGATCGGCAAGGCCAGCCTGGGGATTCCCTTCACGCTGCGCTGGGCCAGCGCCATCAGTGCCATCACGCCGCCCTCGCCTTTGTTGTCGGCGCGCAGGATGAACAGCACGTATTTCACCGTCACCACGATGATCAGCGACCAGAACATCAGACTGAGGCCACCCAGCACATCGAGGGGATTGGCGGTGATACCTTTCTCGGCCAGCACGGTCTGCAGGGTATACAACGGGCTGGTACCGATATCCCCGTAGACCACCCCGATCGCGCCGAGCGCGAGGGCGGCGAGGCGGCGCCGGGTTTCGGGCACGGCCTCGCCCTGCACTGATGCTTGACTCACTTCGATCAACTCCCCAGCGCGGCGCGCAGCGCCTTGCGGATGATGGCTTCGGCGCCGTCGCCGTCGGTGGCGACCTTTTGCACCAGCCGGGTGACTTCGGCGGGCTTGTAGCCCAGCTGTTGCAGGGCCACGGCGGCCTCGCCGGCCGCGTCGAGCGGGGCGCCGGCCGATGCGGAACCCGGCAGGCTCGTGGCCATGCCGTCCACGCGGTCGCGCAGCTCCACCACGATGCGTTCGGCGGTCTTCTTGCCGATGCCGGGAATCTTGGTCAGCGCCACCACGTCGCCGGCGTGCACCAGCCGCGCGAAATCGTTCGTGGACACGCCGGACAACACCGCCAGCGCGATCTTCGCGCCGATGCCCGAGACCTTCTGCAGGTTGCGGAACAGCGCGCGCTC
Organism: Rhodanobacter sp. sgz306013; assembly: GCF_057031145.1. Lineage (NCBI taxonomy): Bacteria > Pseudomonadati > Pseudomonadota > Gammaproteobacteria > Lysobacterales > Rhodanobacteraceae > Rhodanobacter > Rhodanobacter sp. sgz306013. Next base: position 192,809 of record NZ_JBXCIJ010000004.1, on the reverse strand, counting down.
GGCCTCCTGCAGGAAACCGTACAGCGCCACGCTGTCTTCCTTCTGCGCGTAATGGGTGAGCAGGATCACTTCCTTGCCCAGCCCCGGCAGGTCGTAGATGGTGGACATCGGCGCCTCCAGCTCGTAGCCGACGCCGCCCACTTCCACCAGCAGCCACGGCGGCTGCTTCGAAACCAGCGTTCCGCGCAGGCGACCGATCATCAGCGCCGCCTCCAGGCTGTGCGCGGTATGCCCACGCGCTGCAGGCTGGCACGGGTGTGCGCATGCGCCACCGCGATCGCCAGCGCATCGGCGGCATCGGCCTGGATCGGACCCTTCAGTCCGAGCAGTACGCCGATCATGTGCTGCACCTGGCTCTTGTCGCCGCGGCCGCTGCCAACCACGGCCTGCTTGACTTCCGTCGCTGCGTATTCGTGCACCGCGATTCCCCGGCTCACCACCGCGCAGATCGCGGCACCCCTCGCCTGCCCCAGCTTCAGGGCCGAGTCGGCGTTGCGCGCCATGAACACGCGCTCGATGCCGCACTCGTCCGGACGATGGGCGGCGATGATGTCATTCAGTTCGTCAAAAATGCGTTTCAGGCGCAGCGGGAAGCTGGCCTCGCCGGCCACCGCCAGCGCGCCATGGAACACGTGCGCGAGCTTGCCGGCGGCATCGACGTCGATGATGCCCACGCCAGTACGCTGGCTGCCCGGGTCGATGCCGAGGATGCGGGTCATGACGGGATGCAGGCGCGCGCGGCGTATGGCCGCTTACGCGCCTGCCTCGGCCGGCAGCAAGGCGTTGTGGTACACCTCGCTCACGTCATCCAGTCCGTCGAGCTTGTCCAGCATCGCGGTGAGCGCTTCCAGCGCCTCGCCACTGACGGCCACGCGGTTGTTCGGGCGCATGCCCACGCCGGCGTGTTCGGCATTGAGGCCGGCCGCGATCAGCGCCTGCTGCACCGCCTCGAAGTTCTCCGGCGCGCACAGCACGGTGCTTTCGCCGCCCTCGTTCACCACGTCGTCGGCGCCGGCTTCCAGCGCCGCTTCCAGCACCTTCTCCTCCTTCGCCTCATCACCGCCGGTGGCGAAGGCCAGTTCGCCGCAGCGGGTGAACTGGAACGCCACCGAGCCGGAGGTGCCGAGGTTGCCGCCATGCTTGGTCAACGCATGGCGCACGTCGGCCACGGTGCGCACCGGGTTGTCGGTGAAGCAGTCGATGATCAGCGCGATGCCGCCGGGGCCGTAGCCTTCGTAGCGCATCTCCTCGCCGGCGCCGTCGGCACCCGAGCCACGCTTGATCGCGCGCTCGATGGTGTCCTTGGTCATGTTCGCCGCGAGCGCCTTGTCCACCGCCGCGCGCAGGCGCGGGTTGCTGGCGGGATCGGCCACGCCGGCACGGGTGGCGACGGTGATCTCGCGGATCAGCTTGGTGAACACCTTGGCGCGCTTGGCGTCCTCGGCGTTCTTGCGGCCTTCGATGGACGGACCTCTACCCATGGCGGTACCCGGACTTGGTTCAAAAGGACAAGCAGGCGATTTTACCGCATGTCATGCCCGCAGCCGACAGTGCCGATGTCAGTCGGCCACCGGCCCGAAACGCCCCTCGCGCAGGAATGCGGTCGTCAGGCGCGCCACTTCCTGCGAGAACAGCAGGCCGGTGTGGTTGGCCTCCACCACGCAGTGGTCGGTCACGCCGGGCAGCCGGGTTTCCTCCACCGCCACCGTGCCGTCATGCTCGCCAGCCAGCTGGCCCAGCATCGCCCCCAGGCCCAGCGGCAGGCGACCGGCAATCACGCCGACTTCGCGCGGACCGTCCCAGCGCTCGAAGCCCTGCTCCAGCAAATCGCGGTTGTGCCCCAGCAGCACCTCGCCGCCGCGCCCCCACGCGGCGAAGGCACGCGCCGCGGCGCTGCCCTTGAGCGGCGAACCGAGGCAGACCACGCGCCCCGGCGGCAGCGCACCCGCGTCCAGGCAGGCGCGCAGCGCCAGCAGGCCGCCCAGGCTGTGCCCCACCAGGTGCACCGGATCGGGCGCGTACTCGCTCATGCGCGCCTGCAGCCGCGCCAGTATGCGCTGCTGCGACGAGGCCACGCTGAGGTAGTCGAAGCGGTGTACGCGGTAGCCGTCGGCGATCAGCCGGCGATGCAGCATGCCCAGCGCGAAGCCGCGCATCCACAGGCCGTGCAGCAGGATCACGTGTTCGGTCATGGCTCCGGATTTCGCTGATCACTTTCCCGCCGGGGGAGAGGGCTGGGGTGAGGGGCCTGCCTTGCGACAATCCTTGTCGAAACGGGCTCCGAGCCGGCTTTCGCGCGGGGGCATCCCTCGCCCCCATCCTCTCCCCAACAGGGAGCGGAGGCCAAGACCAGACTTTCGTGGCCGCTCCCGGCCTGCGGCGAATCAACCGTGCAGCTTGTCCGCAGCAGCAACGCGCACGTGCAGTTCCTTGAGCTGCGTCTCGCTCACCGTCGACGGCGCATCGGTCATCAGGTCCTGCGCGCTGGTGGTCTTGGGGAAGGCGATCACGTCGCGGATCGACTCGGTGCCGGCCATCAGCGCGGCGATGCGGTCGATGCCGAAGGCGAGGCCGCCGTGCGGCGGCGCGCCGAACTTCAGCGCCTTGAGCAGGAAGCCGAACTTCATCTCGGCCTCTTCCGCACCGATGCCGAGCAGCTCGAACACCGCGCTCTGCATCTCCGGGCGATGGATACGGATCGAGCCGCCGCCGATCTCGTTGCCGTTGAGCACCATGTCGTAGCCGCGGCTCACCGCGGTGGCGGCGTGCGTGCGCAGGTCGGCGATATCGTCGATCTTCGGCGCGGTGAACGGGTGGTGCAGGGCCACGTAGCGCTGTTCGTCCTCGTCGTACTCGAACATCGGGAAGTCGGTGACCCACAACGGGCGCCAGCCATCCTCGACCAGGCCGCGGTCCTTGCCGACCTTGAGCCGCAGCGCCCCCATGAAGTCGGTGACGGCCTTCCACTTGCCCGCGCCCACGAACACGATGTCGCCGGACTCGGCGCCGGTGGCCTTGAGCACTGCGTCCAGCGCCGCGTCGTCGAGGAATTTCGCCACCGGCGAGTTGACGCCTTCGCGGCCCTTGGCGAGGTCCTCCACCTTGATCCAGGCCAGGCCCTTGGCGCCGTACTTCGCGACGTATTCGGCCAGCCCGTCGATCTCCTTGCGCGACAGTGCCGCGCCGCCCGGCACGCGCAGCGCGGCCACGCGGCCGGCGGCATCGTTGGCGGGTTCGGCGAACACCTTGAACTCGACTTGCTTCAGCGCCTCGGCCACGTCCACCAGTTCCAGCGCGATGCGCAGGTCGGGCTTGTCCGAGCCGTAGCGGCGCATGGCCTCGGCCCAGGTCATGCGCGGGAAGCTGGCGTCGAGTTCCACGCCCTGCACTTCCTTGAACACGTGGCGGATCAGCGCCTCCACGAAGTCCTGCACATCCTTTTCCTCGACGAACGCGAACTCCAGGTCGAGCTGGGTGAACTCCGGCTGGCGGTCCGCGCGCAGGTCCTCGTCGCGGAAGCAGCGCGCAATCTGGTAGTAGCGGTCGAAGCCCGCCATCATCAGGATCTGCTTGAACAGCTGCGGCGACTGCGGCAGCGCGTAGAACTGGCCCGGATGCACGCGGCTGGGCACCAGGTAGTCGCGCGCGCCTTCCGGCGTGGCCTTGGTGAGGATCGGCGTCTCGATGTCCTGGAAGCCGCGCGCGTCCAGGTAGCGGCGCAGCGCCTGCACCAGCTTGATGCGCTTGCGCATCATCGCCTGCATCTCGGGACGGCGCAGGTCGAGGTAGCGGTAGGTCATCCGCAGGTCCTCGTTCGGATTCTCGTGCAACGCAAACGGCAGGTCCTTCGCGGCGTTGAGGATCTCCACCCGTTCTGCCAGCACTTCCACCGTGCCGGTGCGCAGTTTGTCGTTCACCGACAGGCGCTTGCGCAGGGTACCGGTGACGCGCACGCAGTATTCGTAGCCCAGCTCGCCGGCCACGCCGAAGGCATCGGCGTTCTCGCGCTCCACCACCACCTGCGCCAGGCCTTCGTGGTCACGCAGGTCGACGAAGGCCACGTGGGCCTGCAGGCGGATCTTGTTGACCCAGCCGCACAGGGTGACGGTCTGGCCGAGCAGCGACTCGTCGATGAGGCCGCAGTAGTGCGTGCGCATGCGCTTGGAACTCCGGGCCGTGGCCCCAGGGAAACGGGAAGAAAGGCCCGGAATATTAGCATCTCGGCCGCGCCAGCCGACGCGCGCCGGAGACGACGACGGCAGGCCTACCAGCGCGGCCGGTCGCCGCGGGCGTCGCGGAACTGGCCGCGGCAACCGCCCTTCACCCACACGCTGTAGGGATCGCTGCCCCAAGTCCGGCCCTCGATGCAAGCGGCATCCGACATCTGCCGCGACAGCACCGAATAGCGCCACGGCATCTGGCAGCGTGTGCCGCGGTTGTCGTTGCTGGCGCAATAGACCTCCTGACCACCGCGGTCGTCATCACGATCGTGGCGGCCATGGTCGTGGTCGTGGTCGCGCCAACCATAGGCCCGCGCATCACTGAAATTGCCGCGGCAGCCGCCCTTGATCCAGACGCTGTAGGGATCGCTGCCCCAGGTCCGGCCCTCGATGCAGGCCGCCCTGGACATCTGCTGGGCGAGCACCGAGTCGCGCCACGGCATCTGGCAGCGCGAACCGCGGCTGTCGTTGCTGGCGCAATAGACCTGCCGCTGCCCGCCATCGCCGTAGCGCTGGGCCTGCGCATCGCGCACGGCGAACCCCGAAGCGAGCAGCAAGACGCCGACAGCCAGCACCTTCTTCAGCGCGATGTGCATGACGGCCTTCTCGTGTCCGTGGTGGTGTGGCCACGGTAACCGAGCCGCCGATCGGCGGATACCGCGGCACGAACGCCGCGGCATGCGGCGATTCAGCTTGTGCGGTCAGTCGCCCGGACTGGGCGCAGGCGCGGCAGCCGGAGCGGGGGCCGGGGCGGGCGCCGCGGCCGGCGCAGGGGCCGGAGCGCCCGCCCCGTCGCCTGCCAGGTTGCGCTTCTTGTCGCCGTCCTTCTTGAAGTCGGTCTCGTACCAGCCGCCGCCGGCCAGCCGGAACGAGGGCGCGCTGACGCGCCGGCGCACCTTGGGCGCGCCGCACGCGGGGCAATCGACAGGGTCGGCGTCCGACAGTTTCTGCAGGCGATCGTAGCGGTGACCGCACTGGCTGCATTCGAATTCGTAGATGGGCATGGGCACTCCGGAACCGCCGGATCGCCACACCCGGACCGGACGGGCGACGCGGCAGCGTCCCATTATTCGGGTCGCGCCAGTCCTTTTCAATGCGCCACATGGCGCATGGACAGGTGGGTGCGAATGGCGTCAGGCTGGCCAGCAGGGGAACTGCGCATCCACGACGCGACGTGCCCCGATATGCACAAGCTGTTTCATTTGGACGTCTATACGGCTGTTGACGAGCTGCGATCATGGCACTAGCCTGCACTTGTTGCGCCGCACCAACCATTCCCCGGGGAGACACCATGAACAAGCCGCATCGCACCCTGCTTCCTTCCGCACTGGCGGCCGCCGTGCTGCTGGCCCTCGCCGGCACCGCCGCCGCCCAGGACAACACCCAGACCAGCACGGGTGCCACCGCGCCCGCCAAGGCCAAACAGCTGCAGACGGTGATCGTCACCGGCACCCGCGCCAGCAACCGCACCGAAAGCAGCGCGCTGACCCCGATCGACGTGGTGTCCGCCCAGGTACTGCAGCAGACCGGCACCACCGACCTGCCCACCGCGCTGGCGCGCATCATCCCTTCGCTCAACTTCCCGCGCCCGGCGGCGGCGGACACCGCCGATACCCAGCGTCCCGCGCAGCTGCGCGGCCTTTCCCCCGACCAGGTGCTGGTGCTGGTGAACGGCAAGCGCTGGCACCCCGGCGCGATCCTGCTGAACAACGGCGTGATCGGTCGCGGCTCGCAGCCGGTGGACCTCAATACCATCCCGATCTCGGCGATTGACCACATCGAGGTGCTGCGCGATGGCGCCTCGGCGCAGTACGGCTCCGACGCCATCGCCGGCGTGATCAATGTGATCCTGAAGAAGGGCGCCAAAGGCGGCGACGTGGAAGTCAGCGGTGGCCAGTACTCCGCCGGCGACGGCCGCCAGTGGCTGGGCTCGGCCAACTTCGGGATTCCGCTGGGCGGCGACAGCGGCTGGCTGCGCCTCGCGCTGGAGAGCGGTAACGAGGACAACACCAACCGCGCCGGCCCGGACAACCGCTCGCCGGCCTGGCAGGCTTTGGGCGTGAACTTCCGCCAGGGTGACCCCTGGGTGCACAGCAACAACGTGCTGCTCAACACGCAGTACGACATCACGCCGGACGTCCAGTTCTACGCCTTCGGCCACTACGGCCGCCGCAACAGCATCTCGCCGGCGTTCTTCCGCTACGGGCTCAACTCGCCGTCGCCGAGGAGCCCGCTGATGGCCTCGATGTATCCCGACGGCTTCCTGCCGCTGGAGAACGCCGACTCCTTCGACCAGTCGCTGGTGGCCGGCCTGCGCGGCACGCTGGACGGCTGGCGCTGGGACGTCTCGGCCAACGCCGGCGGCAATCGCGTCTCCTACGAGACGCAGAACAGCATGAACTTCGCTTATTTCCACGATTTCGGCACCTCGCCCGCGGTTTTCCATGACGGCATCCTCAAGGCCAACCAGCAGTCGTTCGACATCGACATCGCCAAGGACCTCCGTCCGGGCTGGTTGCCGAACCCGGTGACCGTGGCCTTCGGCACCGAATACCTGCGCCAGAGCTACCAGATCAGCCCGGGCGATCTGGCCTCCTGGTACGTGGGCACCTCCGGCACGCCAGGCGGCGCGCAGGGCTTCGCCGGCTGGCAGCCCGTCAACGCCGTGAATGCCGCGCGCCACGACGTGGCCGAGTACCTCGACTTCGAAACCAACCTCACCGACAAGCTCGGCGCCTCGCTGGCGGTGCGCCACGAGGACTACTCCGACTTTGGCAACACCACCTCGGGCTCGCTGTCGGCGCGCTACGACTTCACCGACAGCTTCGCGCTGCGCGGCAGTGCCTCCACCGGCTTCCGCGCGCCGGCGCTGGGCCAGGAATACTTCTCGCAGACCTCGTCGCTGTACTTCGCCAACGGCAACTCGGCGGGCTTGCCGGCCGGCATCTACAACAGCGGCCTGGTGCCGGTGGGAAGCCAGATCGCCACCCTGCTCGGCGCCGAGGCACTGAAGCCGGAGAAGTCGCGCAACTTCACCCTCGGCGCGGTATGGAACCCCACCGACACGCTGAATCTCAGCCTGGATGTCTACCAGATCACCATCGACAACCGCATCGCGTTGTCCGGCGCCATCTCCACCACGTCGCCCACCGTGGTCAGCTATCTCGCGGCCAACGGCATCAGCAACCTCAACTACAGCAGCGTCAACTATTTCACCAACGCGGGCAACACGCGCACGCGCGGCGTGGATTTCGTGGGCAGCTACGTGTCCGACTTCGGCAGCGCCGGCACGCTGACCAGCACGCTGACCGCCAACTACAACCAGAACAAGGTCACCAGCGTCAAGCCGAACCCGGCGGTGCTCAGCAACCTGGGCGTCAACTTCGTGCGCCTCAACCGCCAGGACATCGAGGGCTACCTGGCCAACTCCTCGCCGCGCAGCAAGCTGATATGGAACGAGCTGTACACGGTGGGCAACTGGAGCGTCAACGGCACGCTGACCCGCTACGGCCGCTACACCAGCTACGTGAGCAGCCTGGCCAGCTACAAGCCCGCGAAGGGCGTCGTCGACCAGACCTTCAGCCCCAAGTGGATCTTCGACTTGTCGGGAAGCTACCGCTGGCAGGACTGGACCTTCACCCTGGGCGTGGACAACGCGCTGAACATCCATCCCGACAAGAACATCCCCAACAACACCAACAACGGCACCCTGCCCTATTCCACGTTCTCGCCGTTCGGCTACAACGGCGCCTACGCCTACGGCAAGGTGCGCTACAGCTGGTGACGGGGCAGCCCCGCAAGGAACGCGACGAAGAACCCCGGCACCGCCGGGGTTCTTCGTTTCCACCAGGTCAAGCCGACTGGAACACCAGGTGTCCGCCGGCGGCATCCACCGCAATGACGCTGCCCGGCGCATAACGGCCTTCGAGGATCTCCTTCGCCAGCGGGTTCTCCAGCTGCTGCTGGATCGCGCGCTTCAGCGGCCGCGCGCCGTACACCGGGTCGAAGCCCACGTTGCCGAGCAGGTCCAGCGCCCTCTCGCTGATCTCGAGCTTCAACTGGCGCTCGGCGAGGCGCTTCTCCAGCGCGGTGAGCTGGATCAACGCGATCTTGCGGATCTGCTTCTTCTCCAGCGGGCGGAACACCACCAGCTCGTCGAGGCGGTTGATGAACTCGGGACGGAAGTGCGCCTGCACCACGCCGAGTACGGCGGCCTTCATCTGCAGGTAGTCCGCTTCCGAGTCCCCCGCCTGCTCCTGGATCAGCTGCGAGCCGAGGTTGGAGGTCATCACGATCACGGTGTTGCGGAAGTCCACCGTGCGGCCCTGGCCGTCGGTGAGGCGGCCGTCGTCCAGCACCTGCAGCAGGATGTTGAACACGTCCGGATGCGCCTTCTCCACCTCGTCGAGCAGGATCACGCTGTACGGACGGCGACGCACCGCCTCGGTAAGGTAGCCGCCCTCCTCGTAGCCGACGTAGCCCGGGGGCGCGCCGATCAGCCGGCTCACCGAGTGCTTCTCCATGAACTCGCTCATGTCGATGCGCACCATCGCGTCCTGGGTGTCGAACAGGAACTCGGCCAGCGCCTTGCACAGCTCGGTCTTGCCCACGCCGGTGGGACCGAGGAACAGGAAGGAACCGCTGGGCCGGTGGGGATCGGACAAGCCCGCACGCGCACGGCGCACCGCGTCGGACACCGCGCGCACGGCCTCGTCCTGACCCACCACGCGCTTGTGCAGGTCCTCCTCCATGTGCAGCAGCTTCTCGCGCTCACCTTCCAGCATCTTCGACACCGGGATACCGGTCCAGCGCGCCACCACCTCGGCGATCTCCTCGGCGGTAACCTTGTCCTGCACCAGCTTGAACTCGCCCTTCTGCTCCGCGGCCTGTGCGGCGGCGAGCTGCTTCTCCAGTTCCGGCAGCCGGCCGTACTGGATCTCGCTCATCGTGGCGTAGTCCTGCCGGCGCTGCGCCGCTTCCAGCTCCAGCCGCGCGGCCTCGATCTGCTCCTTCACCTTGGTGGTGCCCTGCAGCGCGGCCTTCTCCGACTTCCACACTTCGTTGAGGTCGGAGAACTCGCGCTCCTGCCTGGCAATGTCGGTTTCCAGGTCGGCGAGGCGCTGCTTCGACTCGCTGTCCTTTTCCTTCTTCAGCATCTCGCGCTGGATCTTCAGCTGGATCAGCCGGCGTTCCAAGCGGTCGAGTTCCTCCGGCTTGGAGTCGATCTCCATGCGGATGCGCGAGGCCGCCTCGTCCATCAGATCGATCGCCTTGTCCGGCAGCTGGCGGTCGGTGATGTAGCGGTTGGACAGCGTGGCGGCGGCGACGATGGCCGGGTCGGTGATCTCCACGCCGTGGTGCACCGCGTAGCGCTCCTTCAGCCCGCGCAGGATGGCGATGGTGTCCTCCACCGAGGGCTCGCCCACGAACACCTTCTGGAAGCGGCGCTCCAGCGCGGCGTCTTTTTCGATGTACTTGCGGTATTCGTCCAGCGTGGTGGCGCCGATGCAGTGCAGCTCGCCGCGCGCCAGCGCGGGCTTGAGCATGTTGCCCGCGTCCATCGCGCCGTCGGCCTTGCCGGCGCCGACCATGGTGTGCAGCTCGTCGATGAACAGGATGATCTGGCCCTCGTTCTTGGCCAGGTCGTTGAGCACGGCTTTCAGGCGCTCCTCGAACTCGCCACGGAACTTGGCGCCGGCGATCAGCGCGCCCATGTCCAGCGCCAGCACGCGGCGGTCGCGCAGGCCCTCGGGCACCTCGCCCTTGACGATGCGCTGGGCCAGGCCTTCCACGATGGCGGTCTTGCCCACGCCGGGCTCGCCGATCAGCACCGGGTTGTTCTTGGTGCGCCGCTGCAGCACCTGGATGGTGCGGCGGATCTCCTCGTCGCGGCCGATCACCGGATCGAGCTTGCCCGACTCCGCGCGCTCGGTGAGGTCGATGCAGTACTTCTGCAGCGCCTGGCGCTGGTCCTCGGCATTCTCGCTCTGCACCTTCTCGCCGCCGCGCACCTGCTCGATCGCGGCTTCCAGGTTCGCCTTGGTGGTGCCGGCCGCCTTCAGCGCCGCGCCCAGCTCGCCCTTGTCCTCCAGCGCTGCCAGCACGAACAGCTCGCTGGCGATGAACTGGTCGCCGCGCTGCTGCGCCAGCTTATCGGTGAGGTTGAGCAGGCGGTTCAGGTCGTTGCCCACGTTGATATTGCCTTCCTGCCCGCTGACCCTGGGCAGGCGGTCGAGCAGCTCGTTCACGCGCTGGCGCAGCGCCGGCACGTTCACGCCCGCGTGCGTGAGCAGCGGCGCGGTCGAGCCGCCCTGCTGGTTCAGCAGCGCCGCCATCACGTGGACGGGTTCCAGCATGTTGTGGTCGCGGCCGACGGCCAGCGACTGCGCGTCGGCCAGCGCCTGCTGGAAACGCGAGGTGAGTTTGTCCATACGCATCGGTAACGATCCCCACAAAGGTTTGGCGGCTGCGCCGCCACTGGCAGGGAAATGCGGACGGCGCCCGGCGATTCAAGCAGGCGGGGTGGCTAGCGGGCGTCAAGGGTTCATGGCCGGCGGGTGCCGGCCTACGTGCGGTGCGTGGCGCGGCGAAATGCAGGATGGGTTTGCGAGCGTTCGCGCTTGAGGGAACGACAGGGCGGTTTCGAGTGCGTGCCGCAAGGAACAGAGCGGTTTCGTCCACCTGCCGGTGGCCGAGTTACCTCTCCTTTGCTTGTCCACGCACGCGCAGGAGCGCGTGCGAACGGCGAAGCCGGCCCGAAGGGCGGGGGCAGGATGTCCGGAGTCAAGGAGAAGTAACCAAGAGGAAACGACACCCCGATGGCGCGCCCTCCAGGCATCCTGCCTTCCGGGTGCGCGGGCGGGCTACGGGGGTTTCTCGACGGCACTTCCTGTGCCGGCGAAAAACTGACCCACATCCTTGCGGGCCATCCTTCGGACATTCCCTCGCCCACCCCGCAGCGCCATAAGGGGGCCCCGGGTAGAGCTGCACGCTCCTGGCGCGCAGAAGCAACCGGCAGAGCAAAGCGAAGCGAGGAGCTGCAGGGCTGCGGCGCTTTTGCTTCTGGCGCGCACGATGCGCGCCTGCTCTTCCGGGGCCCCTGGGCGGCGGTGAGGCGGGGACGAGAAGGCCGCGCAACGGGCGAGACCAGGGAGGGGCTCGCCTTCTCGCGCGGGCAGGAGGCCCGCTCGAAAAGCCCGGCCCCGCCTCACGCACTTGCCGTCCATGGATGGACGGCAAGTGCCAACCGGGGTGCTCTTTCTTTTGGCTACTTTCTCTTTGAGCACGCAAAGAGAGAGTAGCTCGGGCGCCGGCAGGCGTCCGAAACTGCTCTGCCGTGGGCGAATACCCGCCTTTGCGATCTGTCGCGCAGGGAGGTCAAAGACACCAAAGTTCTGCTTTCGCAGGAAAGACAAAGCAGCAAACGCAGCGAAGCGCCGGAAGTCATCCGCCCGCCAGCCAGATCAGACTGGCGAAGCGCCCGCTCCGCACCCCCTCCCGCCGATACGAATAGAACCGCGGATCGGCGAAGGTATCGAACCCGCCACCGTGCACGCGCGCAATGTCGGCTGCCGCCAGCCGCTGCCGTGCCAAGGCGACGAGGTCGCAGTGCCAGTGTCCGGGCCGCGTCGCCGCGAAGCAGGCGGCGGCCGCGGTCGACTGGTCCACGAAGGCGGCACGCACTTCATCGCCCACTTCGTAGGATGGGCCGGCAATGCACGGCCCCAGCCACGCCAGCAGGCGCGGGGACGCGATTTGCATCTGTTCGACGGTGGCTTCCAGCACGCCGGCGGCGAGGCCTCGCCAGCCGGCGTGGGCGGCGCCGATAGCGCTGCCGTCATCGGCGCAGAAGAGCACCGGCAGGCAATCGGCGGTGAGGATGGCGAGCGCGGTGCCGGGAATGCGCGAGACCGCGGCGTCGGCCTGCGGTTCGGCGTTGCCGGGCAGCGGGCCGAGTTCCGCAACCGTGGTGCCGTGCACCTGCTGCAGCCAGCGCGGCGCGCTGGGCAGGTTCAGGGCCTGCTGCAGCACGCTGCGGTTGCTGCCCACCACCTCGGCGGACTCACCGCTGCGCAGGCCGAGGTTGAAGCGGCCGAATGGCGGCGCGGAGACGCCGGGGCCCTCGCGGGTGCTCACCGCCGCGCGCACGCGCGCGGGCGCCGGCCAGTCGGGAAAGATCCAGGTATCGGTCATGTCCTTCGACGCGCGGGTGGGGCTGGGGAGCAGCAAGCTTCGCATACTCGCGGCGGCGGAGCTCGGGCGAATCGTGGCGAGACAGGGAGATCGAGCCCTGTACCCCCGCGTGCAGGGAAGGGACGCGGGCCACGTACCGCGGCGGCAAGCCCACTGCGCGCGGGAGCGGGAGTCCCGCGGCGGCTCAGTCGCCGTCGTGGCCGTGGGCGGCGAGGTCGTCGCGCAAGGCGGCGATCAGCGCGGTCATGTCGGCCGGGCGCTCGGCGTCGAAGGCCAGGGCCTCGCCGGTGACCGGGTGCTCGAACGCCAGGCGCTCGGCATGCAGGGCCTGGCGGCGGAAGCCGCGCAGCGCGGCGGCCAGTTCCGGCGCGGCACGCCTGGGCAGCTTCAGGCCGCCACCGTAGAGCGGGTCGCCCACCAGCGGATGGCCGATATGGGTGAGGTGCACGCGGATCTGGTGGGTGCGGCCGGTTTCCAGGTTGCACTGGATCAGGCTGTGTGCACGGAAACGCTCACGCAGGCGGTAATGGGTCACGGCATGCTTGCCGCTTTCCTCGTCGCGCACCGCCTGGCGCAGGCGATCGCCCATGCTGCGGCCGATCGGCGCGTCCACCGTGCCGCCGGAAACCATGCTGCCCAGCACCACGGCCTCGTACTGGCGCTCGACGTCGTGGCGCGACAGCATCTCCACCAGCGCGGTCATCGCGGGCAGGGTCTTCGCCACCACCATCAGGCCGGAGGTGTCCTTGTCCAGCCGGTGCACGATGCCGGCGCGCGGCAGTTCGGCCAGCTTCGCTTCGTGGTGCAGCAGCGCGTTGAGCAGGGTGCCGGAGGGATTGCCGGCACCGGGGTGCACCACCAGGCCGGCCGGCTTGTCCAGCACCAGCAGGTGCGCGTCCTCGTGCACGATGGCGAGCGCGATGGCTTCGGGCGCACTTTCCACCTCGGCCTCCAGCTCGGCCTCCAGCCGCACGTGCTCGCCGCCGCGCAGCAGCTGGCGGGGCGGCGCGGTGGTGCCGTCCAAGGTAGCCGCGCCGGACTTGATCCAGGCGGTGAGGCGCGAGCGCGAGTAGTCGGGGAACAACTCGGCCAGCGCCTGGTCGAACCTCCGTCCGGACGCCGCCAGCGGTACCCGGGCTTCGTGGCGTATCGCGGTCATGCACCGTCCCCCGCGTGGCGGGCGGCGGCAGGCCGCGGAGTGGCGCCGGTTTCGGCTATCATGCCTTTTCGCTCAAACATCTGAATCCTCTACATGCGTCCAACTATCGACTCGCTCAAGCTGCCGATGACCACCCGGTTCTGCCTCAGGACGCTTGCCGTGCTTGCCCTGGCGCTGACGATGAGCGCCTGCTCGCTGTTCGGCCACAAGCGCGACAACATCGACACGATGCCGGTGGACGCCCTGTACAACAACGCGCACACCTCGTTGGAGAACGCCGACTATTCGGCGGCCATCAAGGCCTACCAGCGCCTGATCGCCCGCTTTCCGTCCGGCGACTACAACGAGCAGGCCCAGCTGGAGCTGGCCTACGCGCAGTACAAGGACGGCCAGTCGGATGACGCCTACTCGACGATCAACCGCTTCATCAAGACGTACCCGGCCAACCGGCATGTGGATTATGCCTATTACCTGCGCGGCCTGATCAACTTCGACCGTACCACGGGCTTCATGGACCGCGTCTCCCGCGACAAGAAGGCGCAGTCGCGCCGCGACCAGGCCTACAACCTGCAGGCCTTCGACGACTTTGCCGAGCTGTCGCGCCGGTTCCCGAACAGCGCCTACTCGGCCGACGCGCGCCAGCGCATGATCTACCTGCGCAACGTGCTGGCGCAGTACGAGATCAACGTGGCGGAGTTCTACCTGTTCAACCGCGTCTACATCGGCGCGGCCGACCGCGCGCAGTACGTGATCGAGCACTACCAGCAGGCGCCCCAGACGGGCGATGCGCTGGCCATCCTCACCCGCAGCTACCTCGCGCTGGGGCAGGACAAGCAGGCGGCCCAGGTGCGCCAGGTGCTGGCGCTGAACTATCCCGACCATCCCTACCTGAAGGATGCGAAGTGGCCGCACGAGGTATCCATCTGGCGCAAGATGGTGCCGTTCGCGCGCCATCATTGAGGCCGCTTGCGGCCTCAATGAATCAGGCACCGGCTTTCTGCTTCAGCGCCACCCCGACGTGATCGGATAGCGCCGCTCGCGGCCGAACGCGCGGGTGGTGACGCGCGGGCCCGGAGCCGACTGGCGACGCTTGAATTCGTTGACCAGCACCAGGCGCACCACCCGGTGCACCACGTCGGCGGGGAAACCGGCCGCGATGATCTCGGCCTGCGACTGCTCGCCCTCGATGAAACGCGCGAGGATCGCGTCCAGCACTTCGTAGGGCGGCAGCGAGTCCTGGTCGGTCTGGTTGTCGCGCAGCTCGGCCGAGGGCGGGCGGTCGATCACCGCCTGCGGGATCGCCTCCTCGCCGCCGGCCTGCGCGTTGCGCCAGCGCGCGAGCCGGTACACCACGATCTTGTAGACGTCCTTCAGCGGCGCATAGGCGCCGCACATGTCGCCGTACAGCGTGCAGTAGCCCACCGCCATCTCGCTCTTGTTGCCCGTGGCAAGCAACAGGCGGCCGTGCTTGTTGGACAGCGCCATCAGCATCACGCCGCGGCTGCGCGACTGCAGGTTTTCCTCGGTGGTGTCGGCCGCCTTGCCCGCAAAGGCAGGTGCAAGTGCGCGGATGAAGGAGCCCACCGCCGGCTCCACATCGATCACGTGGTAGTCCACGCCCAGGCGTTCGGCCTGCATGCGCGCGCCGTCCAGCGACAGCTGCGAGGTGTAGCGCGACGGCATCATCACCGCGGTGACGCGATCCGCACCCAGCGCGTCCACCGCCAGCGCCAGGGTCAGCGCGGAATCGATGCCGCCGGACAAGCCGAGCAGCACGCCGGGGAAACCGTTCTTGTCGATGTAGTCGCGGATGCCGCGCACCAGCGCGGCGTATAGCACCGCCTCGGCGCGGGTATCGCCGGGCTCCGGCCAGATCTCGGCCTGCAGCGTGCGGGTGGCCGGATCGAACTCGGCCCACAGCAGCGCGTCGACGAAGGCCGGCGCGCGGGCGGCGACCGTGCCGTCGCCGTTCACCAGCAGCGAGCCGCCGTCGTAGACCACCTCGTCCTGGCCGCCGACGAGGTTGAGGTAGACGAAGGCGCAGCCGGTCTCCCGCGCACGCGCGATCAGCACCGCCTCGCGTTCGGCCTGCTTGGCGTCGTCCCACGGCGAGGCGTTGACCACCACGATCAGCTCGGCGCCGGCACGCGCCGCGGCGGCCGCAGGCTCGGGCCGCCACACGTCCTCGCAGATCAGCAGGCCGATGCGCACGCCGGCCAGCGTGGTCACCGCACTGGCATGGCCGGGCCGGAAATAGCGCTTGTCGTCGAACACGCCGTAGTTCGGCAACGCCTGTTTGTGCGCAACCTGCGCGATGCGCCCATCACGCAGCAGCGCGGCGGCGTTGTACACCTCGCCCTCGCTGTGCGGGAAGCCCACCAGTGCGGCCAGGCCGTTCGTCCCGGCCGCCAGCGCCTCCAGTTCCTGCTGGCAGGCGGCAAGGAAGCTGGGGCGCAGCAGCAGGTCTTCCGGCGGATAGCCAGAGAGGGCCAGTTCGGGGAACACCACGAGTTCGGCGCCGCCGCTGCGGGCCTGCGCCATCAGGTCGCCCATCTTCGCGGCATTCGCCGCCACCGCACCGACCGGAAAATCGTGCTGGGCCAGCGCCAGTCTCAGGACAGCCATGGATCAAGCTCTTGATGGGGAACTGGGTCGGGGTGGAAATGGTAGTGCATCGCCGCCCGCACAAGCGGTCCCGAATGCCTCGCCGCATCCCTCTCCAGATGGCCGGTGTCGCCGCTGTCAGGCCATCGGTTGCCGTAGCAGCAGCAGGGCCAGCCCCCACATCAGCACCGCCACGAGCACGTCGAACGCGCGCCAGGCGGAAGGACTGCGGAACACCGGCAGCAGCAACCGCGCCCCGTAACCGAGCGCCGTGAACCACAGCAGGCTGGCCGTGCCCGCGCCGGCGGCGAAGGACCAGCGGCCGCCGCCGTCGTAATGGGTGGACAGGCTGCCGAGCAGCACCACGGTGTCCAGGTACACGTGCGGGTTGAGCAGGGTGAAGCCGAGGCAGGCCAGCACCGTGCGGCCACGCCCGCCTGCCGCCGCATCGGCCGGGCGCAGGCCGCTTTCGCCTCGCCAAGCTCGCCGCGCCGCCAGCAGGCCGTAGCCGGCGAGAAAGGCCGCACCCACGAAGCGCAGCACCTGCAGCAAGCCGGGTTGCTGCCTTACCGCCAGCCCCATGCCGGCCACGCCCAGCGCGATCAGCCCGATGTCGGCCAGTACGCAGACCAGCACCACTACACCGACATGCAGGCGCTGCAGGCCCTGGCGCAGCACGAACGCGTTCTGCGCCCCGATGGCGACGATCAGGCCGGCGCCGGTGCCGAGTCCGGCCAGGTAGGCAGTCAGTTGCATGGGCGAATCCCGCGGAAGGGAGGCCACTTTCGAATAGCCGTCTGCATCAGTAAAACTAAATCTTCTTAACTCGATTAAGTTCTTCTGAATTTCGGAGGGGCGCCCGTGAGCCTGCTCAATCCCCAGCTTGCCGCCTTCGTCGCCGTGCTCGATGAAGGCAGTTTCGAAGGCGCGGCGCGGCGGCTCTCGCTGACGCCCTCGGCCATTTCCCAGCGCATCAAGGCGCTGGAGGACCGCCTGGGTCAGGTGCTGGTGCTGCGCCAGTCGCCCAGCCGGGCCACGCCTGCCGGCGAGCGGCTGCTGCGCAGCGTGCAGCAGATGCGCCTGCTCGAAGCCGAGACCCTGGACGATTTCGCGGTCGGCCCCGCGCATGCCGCGCCGGCCACGGTAGCCATCGCGGTCAACGCGGACTCGCTGGCCACGTGGTTCCTAGGAGCGCTGGCCGGGCCCCACCGGCGCAACGGGCTGCTGTTCGACGTGCGGGTGGAGGACCAGGACCATTCCGCCGACCTGCTGCGCGACGGCTCCGTGCTCGGCGCGGTCACCGCCGATGCGCGCCCCGTGCAGGGCTGCACGGTGCAGAAGCTGGGCGTGATGCGCTACCTGCCGATCGCCGCTCCGGACTTTGTCGCCCGGCATTTCGCCGACGGCCTGCATGCCGCCGCGCTGGGGGCGGCGCCGATGCTGGTGTTCAATCGCAAGGACGCCTTGCAGCGACGCTTCATGCGCAGCGTGACGCGCGCCCGGCTGAACCCGCCCATGCATTACCTGCCCTCGTCCACCGCATTCGTGGAAGGCGCGGCACTGGGCCTGGGCTGGGCCATGGCGCCGGAATCGATGCTGGCGCAGGAATTCGACCGCGGCACGCTGCAGGCGATCGCGCCGGGGCGCTGGCTGGACGTGCCCTTGTACTGGCAGCACTGGGCTATCCGCTCGGCCACCCTGGCCAAGATCACCGACGCCCTGCTGCTTGCCGCGCAGCGGGGCCTGCGCCCTGCACGCGCGGGCCCGTAGGAGCCGAAAACAAGAAGGGCCGCACGAGGCGGCCCTTCTCGCATCGATCGGACGGATCCGATTACTTCTTCATCAGCCTGGCGAGCGTCTTGCCGAGGTCGGCCGGCGACTTCACCGTGGTGACGCCGGCCTTCTCCAGCGCGGCGAACTTCGCCGCCGCCGTGCCCTTGCCGCCGGAGATGATCGCGCCAGCGTGGCCCATGCGCTTGCCGGCCGGGGCCGAGGCGCCGGCGATGAAGGAGACCACCGGCTTCTTGACGTACTCGCCGATGAACTCGGCGGCGTCTTCCTCGGCGCTGCCGCCGATCTCGCCGACCATGATGATGCCCTCGGTCTGCGGATCGTCCTGGAACAGCTTCAGGCAGTCGATGAAGTTGAGGCCGTTGATCGGGTCGCCGCCGATGCCGATGCAGGTGGACTGGCCCAGGCCTTCGTTGGTGGTCTGGAACACGGCTTCATAGGTCAGCGTGCCCGAGCGCGACACGATGCCGACCTTGCCCGGCTGGTGGATGTGGCCCGGCATGATGCCGATCTTGCACTCGCCCGGGGTGATCACGCCGGGGCAGTTCGGGCCGATCAGCACGATTTCCGGATGCTGCTGCAGCACGTTCTTCACGCGCAGCATGTCCAGCACCGGGATGCCCTCGGTGATCGCCACGATCACGCGGATGCCGGCATCGACGGCTTCCAGGATGGAGTCGGCCGCGAACGGCGGCGGCACGAAGATCACCGACGCATCGGCGCCGGTCTGGTCGACGGCCTCGGACACGGAATTGAAGACCGGCAGGCCGATGTGCTCGCTGCCGCCCTTGCCGGGGGTGACGCCGCCGACGACCTGGGTGCCGTAGTCCAGCGCCTGCTGCGCGTGGAAGGTGCCCTGCTGGCCGGTGAAGCCCTGCACGATCACCTTGGTGTTCTTGTTGACGAGAACGCTCATTGCTTATCGCTCCTCACTTCGCGGCGGCCACGGCTTTCTGCGCCGCGTCGTTGAGATCGTCGGCCGGCGTGATCGCCAGGCCGGAGTTGGCCAGCAGCGCACGGCCCTGTTCCACGTTGGTGCCCTGCAGGCGCACCACCACCGGAATCTTCAGGCCCACTTCCTTCACCGCGGCGATGATGCCCTCGGCGATCATGTCGCAGCGGACGATGCCGCCGAAGATGTTGACCAGGATGGCCTTCACCTTGTCGGACGAGGTGATCAGCTTGAACGCTTCGGTGACGCGCTCCTTGGTGGCGCCGCCGCCCACGTCGAGGAAGTTGGCCGGCTCGCCGCCCGCCAGCTTGATCACGTCCATGGTGGCCATGGCCAGGCCCGCGCCGTTGACCATGCAGCCGATGGTGCCGTCCATCGTCACGTAGTTGAGGTTGTTCTGCACCGCGGCCGCCTCGGCGGCGTCTTCCTGGGTGAGGTCGCGCATGGCGGCCAGGTCCGGGTGGCGGAACTCGGCGTTGTCGTCGGAGTTCACCTTGCCGTCCAGCGCGGCGAGGTTGCCGTCGACGAGGATGGCGAGCGGGTTCAGCTCGACCAGCGAGAGGTCCTTTTCGTTGAACAGCTTGTACAGGCCCAGCATGATCTTGGTCAGCTGACCGACCTGCTTGGCGTTGAGGTCCATCGCGAAGCCGAGGTTGCGGCACTGGTAGGGCTGCAGGCCTTCCACGAAGTCCACCACGATGGTGTGGATGTCCTCCGGGGTGTCCTTCGCGACCTGCTCGATGTCCACGCCGCCGTGCTTGGAGGCGATGAAGGAGACGGCCTTGGAATCACGGTCGACCAGCACCGAGAGGTAGAGCTCCTTGGCGATGTCGGTGGCGTCGGTGACCAGCACCAGGTTCACCGGCAGCGCCCGGCCGGCCGACTGGTAGGTCTCCATCTTGGTGCCCAGCATGCCCTTGGCGGCGGCGCGCACGTCGTCGAGGCTGCGGCAGAACTTGACGCCGCCGGCCTTGCCGCGGCCGCCGGCGTGGATCTGCGCCTTGACCATCCATTGGGAACCGCCTAGCGCCTTGGCGGCGTCGACGGCGGCATCGGGGGAGTTGGCGACCTTGCCCGGCGGTACGGTGATGCCGTACTGCGCGAACAGTTCTTTGGCCTGGTATTCGTGGAAATTCATTCGATAGCCTCGAGCGAACGGGGAAAACGGCCTCGCGCGGAAGGGACGCGGCGCGGGCTTGCGAGGGAGTCGGACGGCGCGGACGCTGCCGGCTTGCGATGCACGCGGCGATGTCCCGACAAGGCGGGAACCGCGCGAAACGGCCGCCCATTTTCGCGGAAGCGGCCCCCGATGGAAAGAGGCGGCCCCGGAACCGGCCCGCGGCGAGTCCTGTCGCCGGTGCGGCGGAACCGCGCAGCCGCCCGCCTGCCGGGGCGCCGCAGCCGGTCCGGCGGGCCGAAGTTCTCGGGAAGGCGATCCTTTACCTATACTCCGCCGTGACCGTCCCAGAGTGCCGTACACCGTGTCCAGCACCGTCCTGCCGCAGCTCAACGCCCCGCGTGCCGTTCCGGCGGCGATCCGCCACGAGATGCTGTTCCTCAATGCGTTCAGGCTGATCCAGGCGCTGATGTACATCGGGCTGGCGTTCGCCCCGATGCAGATCGGCGGCGAGCCACTGGCCTCGCCGCAACTCGCCCTGCTGGTCACCCTGCCCTACCTGCTGTTCGCCATCGCGGCGCTGGCGCTGACCGGGCGCTGCGTGCCGTACGCGAAGGTGACCGTGTCGATCTGGCTGGTGGTGGACATCACCGCCGCGGTGCTGGCGCTCAGCGCGATCGACTATGCACGCATAGGCATCGCGATGATGCTGGCGGTGAACCTGGGCGTGGGCGCGCTGATCCTGTCGCTGCGGCTGTCCAGCTTCTTCGCCGCGCTGGCCACATTGGGCCTGCTCGCCCACGCGCTGCTGGCCCATCCCGGCAGCAATGTCGGCGACCGCAACCTGCTGGAATCGGCGCTGTTCGGCCTGGCCTATTTCGCGATCACCACGCTCTGCCACGTGCTGGGCCGCCAGCTGCGTGCCAGCGAAGCGCTGGCCGAGCAGCGCAGCACCGACCTGGCCAACCTCTCGCAAGTCAACGAGCTGATCATCCGCCGCATGAAGACCGGCGTGCTGCTGGTGGACGACGCCAACCGCATCCACCAGATCAACGAATCGGCCTGGATGCTGCTGGGCAACCCCAGCGCCGACCAGCGCGACCTGGGCCGGCTGGCGCCGGAGCTGTCGCGCCGCCTGTACCACTGGATGACCTCGGGCAAGCTGGACGAGACCGCCACCCAGCTTGCCGACGGCGTGCCCGAGGTGGTGCCGCGCTTCTCCCGCCTGGCGCCCAACGACGACTCGCTGGTACTGATCTTCCTGGACGACACCTCGCTGGTATCGCGCCGCGCGGAGGAGCTCACGCTGTCCTCGCTGGGGCGCCTGTCCGCATCGATCGCGCACGAGATCAGGAACCCGCTCGCGGCGATCCGCTATTCGGCGCAGCTGCTGGCCGAGTCGGAGAAGATGGACAGCTCCGACCAGCGCATGGTGGAGATCATCAACAACCACTGCGTGCGGCTCAACGAGATCATCGAGAACATCCTGCAGCTGTCGCGGCGCGAGCGCTCGCGGCCCGAAACGCTGGACCTGGGCCGCTGGGCGCAGGGCTTCGTGGACGAATACAAGCTCGGCAACGACATCGGCAACGACACCTTGCGCGTGGTGGTGGGCGGCGCCACCGCGGTGGCGGCGATGGCCGATCCGCAGCAGTTGCAGCAGGTGATGTGGAACCTGGTGCAGAACGCGCTGCGCTACGGCCGCCTGCCCGGCGAACCGGCGCGGGTGATGGTGATCGTGCGCAACGGCGAGCACGGCGAGCCGATCCTGGAAGTGACCGACCGCGGCCCCGGCATCGCGCCGAAGGTGGCCGCGCAGATCTTCGAGCCGTTCTACACCACCCACGAATACGGCACCGGGCTGGGCCTGTACCTGGCCCGGCAGATGGCCGAAGCGAACCAGGCGTCGCTGGAATACGTGCGCGTGGCCGGCGGCGGCAGCTGCTTCCGTCTGCTGCTCACGCCGCCGCAGATGAACCGGCTGGCCGGTGAGGTGGCGACCGGCTGAGCAGGCCGCCCCGGCTCAGGTCGCCCGCACGATCAGGCTGGTCGGCAGCATCTGCGAAGCCACCGGCTGGCCGTCGATCAGCGCCAGCACCTTGCGCGCCAGCAGCACGCCGCCCTCCTGCCAGTTTTGCCGTACGGTGGACAGCGGGGGCAGGAAGCTGGCGCCGTGCGGGGTGTCGTCGTAGCCCACCACCGAGACGTCGTTCGGTACCGACAGGCCCTGCTCCACCAGCGCGCGGATCGCCCCCATCGCCAGCAGGTCGCTGCAGGCGAAGATCGAATCGAAGCGCACCTTGCGGCTGGCCAGCGAGCGCACCGCATCGACGCCCGATTCCAGCGTCCAGTCCACCCGCTGCATCAGCAGGGGCTTGATGCCGTGGCCGGCCAGCTCGTCGACGAAGCCATGCAGGCGCTGCGCCATCTCGGGGTGGTCAGAGTTGCCGATGAACACCGGATGGCGGCGCCCGATCGACAGGAAGCGCTCGGCCACGCTGATCCCGCTGTGGCGGTTGTCGCTGCCCACCACGACGTGGTTGTCCTGCGCCGACTCGGCGCCCCACACCACCATCGGCAAGCCCAGGCGGTCGTAGAGCTTCACCGCGTCCTGGTGCACGCCCTGGCCCAGCAGGATGAGGCCGTCGGCGGCCTGCACCGCGGCGTTCGCCGCGTCATGGCGGGTGGTCAGCAGCACGCTGTAGCCCGCCGAAGTCAGCTCCTGCGAGATGCCGCCCAGCAGGGACAGCGGGTACGGGTCCCACATGGTGCGGCCGGCGGAGGGCTTCATCTCCACGATCACCGCCACCGTGTGGCTGCGCCGCAGGCGCAGGTTGCGCGCGCTGACGTTGAGCTTGTAGCCGTGCTTGCGGGCCAGGGCCTGGATGCGCTCGCGGGTCTCCGGCGTCACCAGCGGACTTTCGGCCAGGGCCCGCGACACGGTGATCTTGGACACCCCGGCCAGCTTCGCCAGGTCCGCCATGGTCAGGCCGGACTGTGCAGCGGCGGGCGACTTCTTCTTGGCGGAACTCAATGGCGGCCCTCCGGTGTGGCGCGACGGCACGGGGCCGACCTGGATGCCGGCTAGTGTCGCCCGCGGGGACAGCGCATTCAATGCGCCGGCGGCATGGCCCGGCAGTGCCCTCCGCACCTGTCCCGCGACCAATGATATCGATATCTTGATATCGATATCATTCACTCGTATGCTGCGCCCGGAAACGCGCCGGCACCACTGCGGCGCCGGCTGCAGCCAAGCGAGGGGAAACATTACGTGCAGACTCATGATGCGGCGCTGCCTGATCTGTCCGCCACGGCGGACACGGCACCGCATGCCGCGGGCACCCTCGACCCCTGGCAGCTCGTGCGCCGCGGCCGCGACCGCGCCGGCTTTGCCCAGGACGAAAGCCTGTTCGCGCTCGCCAACGGCTCGCTGGGCGTGCGCGGAGGGCTCGAGGAGGACGACAGTCCCAGTCAGGGCTGCTTCCTCGCCGGGGTATGGGAACGCTCGCCGATCGCCTACCACGAACGCTTCACCGGCTACGCCCGCACCACCGACACCCGCGTGCCGGTGGCCGACGCCAGCCGCATACGGCTGCGGCTGGGCGACACGCCGGTGCGGCTGGACGAGGGCGAGTGGCTGGCCCTGGAACGCCGGCTGGACCTGCGCGCGGGCTGCTACCGGCGCAGCTTGCGCTGGCGGGCGCCGGGCGGCGGCACACTGGAAATTTTCGCCGAGCGACTGGTGCCGCTGGACCGCCCCGGCCTGCTGGCCATCCGCTACCGCGTGCGTTCGCTCGACTACCGCGGCCCGATCACCCTGGAATCGGCGATCGACACCGCGCGCGCAGCCGTCGGCCAGGGCGACGACCCGCGCATCGGCGCCCACCTCAGCGGCGGCCTGCAACTGCACGACGCCCACGCCGACGCGGAGCTCGCCTGGGTCGCGCAGCACACCGCCCATAGCGGCATCCGGCTGGTCTGCGCGCAGTCGCATCGCCTCGCCGACCAGACGCTGGGCTTTCAGGGCGCCACGCGCACCCCGCACGGCGTAGCGCAGAGCTGGGCCGGCACCTTGGGCCCCGGCGACGAGGTGGTGCTGGAGAAGTTCGCCGTCTGGGCCTGGTCGCAGCCTGGCGCCGCGCGTTCCGTCGACCCTGTCCTGCTGTCCAGTGTCAAGGAAACATTGGCGTCGGCCGGCCATGCAGGCTTCCCCTCCCTGCTGGCCGGCCAGGCGGGGCGATTCGCGGCGCTGTGGCGCGCCGCCGACCTCGCCATCGACGGCGCGCCGGAGGTGGAGCAGGCGCTGCGCTTCAACCTGTTCCAGCTGTTCCAGTCCGGCAGCCGCGACGACCATGGCAGCGTGGCCGCCAAGGGCCTCACCGGCGAAGGCTACGAAGGCCACTGCTTCTGGGATGCCGAAGTCTTCATGCTGCCGGTGCTGGCCACGACCGCGCCGCAGCTGGCGCGGCACATGCTGGCCTGGCGCCACGCCACGCTGGACCGCGCCCGGGCCCATGCGCGCGAGCTGAACCACGCCCGCGGTGCGCTGTACCCCTGGCGCACCATCGCCGGCGACGAATGCTCGGCCTACTTCCCCGGCGGTTCGGCGCAGTACCACATCAATGCCGACATCGCCTGGGCGGTCCGGCTGTACGTGGATGCCAGCGGCGACGAGGACTTCCTGCGCGACATGGGTGCGGAGATGCTGTGCGAGACCGCGCGCATCTGGCTCCAGGCCGGGCACTTCAACCCGCGCCGCGGCGGCGCCTTCTGCATCCACGAGGTGACCGGGCCGGACGAATACTCGGCGCTGGTCGACAACAACCACTACACCAACCGCATGGCGCAACGGCACCTGCGCGACGCCGCCGCTACCGTCGCGTGGCTGGCCGCGAAGCATCCGGCCGAGCATGCCGCGCTGGCGCGGCGCATCCAGCTGGCCGACGACGAGGCCGTCCAATGGCGGCGCGCCGCCGACGCGATGTACCTGCCGGTGGACCCGGAGCTGGGCATCTTCCCGCAGGACGACGGCTTCCTCGACAAGCCGCGGCTCACGCCCGGGCAAATGGGCGATCCGTCGTTGCGCCCGCTGCTGCTGCACTGGCATCCGCTGACCATTTATCGCCACCAGGTGTGCAAGCAGGCCGACACCTTGCTCGCCCTGGTACTGGCCGGCGACGACGTGGACGCGGCCGCGAAGCGGCGCAACTTCGACTACTACGAAGGCGTCACCGTGCACGACTCCACGCTGTCCGCTTCCAGCTTCGCGGTGCTCGCCGCCGAAACGGGGCGCGGCGCGGAGGCATACCGGTACTTCCTCGACACCTTGCGGGTGGACCTGGACGACTCGCACGGCAATGCCGGGCACGGCCTGCACATGGCGGCGATGGCCGGCAGCTGGCTGGCGCTGGGCTGGGGCTTCGGCGGCCTGCGCGTGCGGGACGGCCGGCCCGCGCTGGCGCCGCAACTGCCGGAAGCCTGGCGCGCCTATCGCTTCGGCCTGCACTGGCGCGACGCGCAACTGCGGGTAGAGGTGGACGCCGACGGCGTGCGCTATACCCTGCTCGAAGGCGAAGCGCTGGACTTCCTGCACCGCGGCCAGCCGCAACGCCTGCACAAAGGCGAGTCGCTGCAGCTGCCGCACCCGGCCGCGCCCACGCTGAAGGCGGTGATCTTCGATCTCGACGGCGTGCTCGCCGACACCGCCGTGCTGCATCGCGCTGCGTGGCAGCAGCTGGCCCTGGAGATCGACGCGCCGTTCGACGAGGCGATCGCCGAGCGCATGAAGGGCGTGGACCGCATGGGCTCGCTGGAGATCCTGTTGGAGCGTGCGCCGCGCCGTTACAGCGACGCGGAAAAGACCGAACTGGCTGCGCGCAAGAACGCCCGCTACGTGGAGCTGATCGGCAGGCTGACCCCGGAGAACCTGCTGCCCGGGGCGCGCGCCGCGGTGGAATCGGTGCGGGCGGCCGGACTCAAGACTGCGCTGGCCTCGGCCAGCCGCAACGCGCCGCAGCTGCTGGACCGGCTCGGCATCGGCGGGCTGTTCGACTGCGTGGTCGACGCCAGCCGCATCGCCCGCTCCAAGCCCGATCCGGAAATCTTCCTCGCTGCCGCCGCCGGCCTCGGCCTGGCGCCGGCGGACTGCCTCGGCGTGGAGGACGCCGCGGCAGGCATCGCCAGCATTCACGCCGCGGGGATGGCGGCGGTGGGAGTCGGCCGGGCGGAGGCCCTGGCCGAGGCAGACGTGCTGTTGTCGAACATCGCCGCGTTCGACATCGGCCGGATAACAACGACAAGCGGCCCGTCGGCTCGGCTTCCCGCCGCTGCCGCATCACCACGCAACCAGAACTGATGGGGAGTCAGAACATGAGTACTCGGATACGCACCAGCTTGACCCTGTCCGCGGCGATCGCGGCCGCCCTCGCCTCCGGCGCCGCCCTGGCGCAGGACAACGGCCAGACTGCCAACGGCACGCCGGCCACCGCGAACCCCGCGCAAAAGGCCAGCAAGAACGGCAAGTCCGTGCAGTCGCTGGAGCAGGTCGTCGTCACCGGCTCGGCCAGCACCACCGGCGTGCGCAAGATCGACGCCAGCTACTCGATCACCACCGCCACCGATGCCCAGATCCAGCAGGCCAACCCGCGCAGCTCGGCCGACCTGCTGAAGCTCGCGCCCGGCGTATGGCCGGAATCCACCGGCGGCGAGACCGGTGCCAACATCGAGATCGCCGGCTTCCCGGGCGGCGGCGACGCGCCGTTCTACACCAACCAGATCATGGGCACGCCGCTGTACGGCATGCCATCGCTGTCGTTCTTCGAGCAGAGCTCGATGTTCCGCCTCGACGACACCATCGACCACGTGGAGCTCCTGCTGGGCGGTCCGTCGGTGGTGTTCGGCGACGGCCAGATCGGCCTCACCTCCAACTACATCCTCAAGCAGGGCACGGATACGCCGTCCGGCAGCATCGGCGTCACCTATGGCACCGGAAACCTGCGTCGCGTCGACGGCTTCTACGGCTTCCCGCTCGGCAAGGGCGGCTGGTACGGCAGCGTGGGCGGGTTCTACCGCGACTCCAACGGCGTGCGCAATCCGCGGTTCCCCGCCGACAAGGGCGGCCAGCTCACCGCCACGCTGACCAAGGACTGGGACAACGGCTCGCTGGTGTTCTGGGCCCGCGGCCTGGACGACAAGAACCAGTTCATTACGCCTATCCCGCTGATCCAGGACCGTCCGGGCGTCTTCTCCGAGTATCCGGGCTTTGACCCGCTCACCGGCACCTATTACAGCCGTGCAATGCAGCACGTCTATCTGGAGAGCTACCCGGGCGGCGGCACCAGCGCCAACCTCGCCGACGGCCGCGGCGCCCAGCTCGGCTTCTTCGGCGCGAATTTCGACTGGGACTTCGGCAACGGCTGGACGGTCAGCGACAAGTTCCTGGTCGACGGCGGCAACATGGACACCAACGCGCTGTTCTCCGGCTCCAATCCGCAGACGCTGAGCAGCTGGGAAAACACCGCCGGCACCTATCCGGACAACACCGTTCCTGCCGGGGCCGTGTACACCGCCAACTACGCCAATGGCGGCGTGATCACCGATCCCAACCTCGACGTGATCAGCCAGGGCTGGTGGCACATCCACAAGAACATCAAGAGCGCGGTCAATGACTTCCGCCTCAGCAAGGAGCTTTTCGAGGGCAACACGCTGACCGCCGGCCTGTACCTGGCGCACTACACCGACAATGACCGTTGGTCGCTCGGCAACCCGATGCTGATGAGCAACACGCCGAACGCCACGCCGATCGCGGTGAGCTACGTGCAGGGCGGCCAGACCTACCAGGTCACCAACGGCCAGGGCCTGATCTACAACGGCGGCTTCAACATCACCGAGAACGGCGTGGCCACCAACAAGGCGTTCTACCTGTCGGATATCTGGACCCTCGACAAGTGGATCTTCGACGCCTCGGCCCGGCTCGAGAACGAGAACGCCCGCAACACCGTGTGCAACCTGTCCAACGTCAACATCGACGGCAACCCGAACACGCTGTACGACAACGCCGTGGCGATGTGCAACGGCACCTACGCGGTCACCAACTACGACAAGACCCACACCTCGTGGACCGCCGGCGCCACCTACAAGATCCAGGACAACATGTCCGTCTACGTCCGTGCCAACAAGGGCGCGCACTTCAACAGCTTCGACGACATGCGCGGCAGCGCCACCGGCGACACGCCGCCGCTGCTGAAGATCCAGAACTTCGAGGTGGGCTGGAAGTACGCGGCCAACTGGCTCAACGCCGACATCTCGTTCTACCACCGCCAGTTCGATGGCCTGAGCTACCAGCCCTCGCTGCTGGGCGTGCCGTTCGGCAGCAAGTCCACCTACGGCTCGGACACCAGGGGCATCAACTTCAACGTGATCGCCACCACACCGGACAAGATGTTCTCGGTGATCGCCTCCGGCGACTGGATGCAGGGTCACTACTCGCACTTCCAGGGCGACGCGGAGTTCTTCGGCCTGCCGACGCCGGACAATCCCACCGGCAAATTCGTCAGCACCTACCAGGGCAAGCAGCTGCAGCGCCAACCGAAGTTCCAGGTCCGCCTGACGCCGACCCTGACCCTGCCCACGGCCCATGGCGACCTGCGCCTGTGGGTCACCATGGAATACGTCGGGCCGCATACCCAGGACCAGCTTGCCCTGCAGCAACTGGGCAGCTACACCGATTTCAACGTCGGCGCACAGTACACCTACGACAAGCACTGGGTATTCACCCTGCTCGGATCCAACGTGACCGACACGCTCGGCCTGACGGAATCGAACTCGCGCATTGCCGGCAATGCCACCGGCGCCACGGGCGTGCTGCTGGCACGCACACTGGAAGGCCATCAGTACAGCATGCAGGTGAAGTACCAGTTCTGAGCTAACGTTTACCCCGCGTAGCGGCCCGGATCGCGCGATGGCGACCCGGGCCGCCTTTTTCGACGCGGCCCGTCCGCACGAGGTGCGCATGAACCGTTTCCGCATGATCGCCGCGCTCGCGCTGACCTACGTGGTCTTCGCGATCCTGCTCAACAGCGTGGGCACGGTGATCCTGCAGTCCATCGCCAGCTTCGGCGTCGGCAAGACCGAGGCCAGCCTGCTCGAATTGTTCAAGGACCTCACCATCGCCGCGGTTTCCTTCGGCGTGGCCTCCTTCCTGCCGCTGATCGGCTACCGGCGCGCGATGATCCTGGCGCTGGCGCTGCTCGGCGGCGCCTGCGTGCTGATGCCGCTGTGGCCGGGCTTCCGCACCACCGAGGTGCTGTTCACCTGCGTCGGCATCTCGTTCGCGCTGGCCAAGGTCGGCGTGTATTCCTCGATCGGCCTGCTTACCGCCGACCGTGCGGCGCACGGCCGGCTCACCTCGACCATCGAGGGCACCTTCATGCTCGGCGTGCTGGCCGGCAACTGGCTGTTCAGCGCCTTCATCAACCATGCCGACCCCGCCGACCTGGCGTGGCTGAACGTGTACTGGGTGCTGGCCGCACTGTGCGTGCTGGTGATCGCGCTGCTCGCCGGCTCGCGCATGGACGAATCGGCCGCGCACAACGTGCACACGTCGACCATGAAGGGTTCGCTGGTCGAGATGCTGCAGCTGTTCATGCGGCCGCTGGTCTATGTGTTCCTGATCTCGGCCTTCCTCTACGTGCTGATCGAGCAGAGCTTCTCCACCTGGCTGCCGACCTTCAACAACGAGATCCTGAAGCTGCCGAACGCGATGAGCATCCAGCTCGCCAGCATCCTGCCCGGCGCAATCGCGCTGGGCCGCCTGGGCGCTGGCCAGGCGCTGCGACGGATGCACTGGTACATCCTGCTCAATATCTGCGTGGTCGGCATGGCGGCGGTCGTGGTCGTGAGCCTGCCGCTGGCGCGCAACATCGTGCCGAATGCGCACATCGGCTGGGGCAACGCGCCCGTCGCCGCCTGGCTGTTTCCGCTGGTGGGCCTGCTGATGGCGCCGATCTACCCGGTGATCAATTCGGTGGTGCTGAGCTCGCTGCCCAAGCCCGCGCATGCGGCGATGACCGGGCTGATCGTGATCTTCTCCGCGCTGGGAGGCACCCTGGGTTCGCGCATCACCGCGATCGTGTTTGCCCGCTCCAACGGCATCGACGCGTTCTATTTCTCGCTGCTGCCGATGAGCCTGATCCTGGCTGCGCTGTTCTTCTTCAAGCGCGAAACCGACCGCCACGGCGTGGCCTTGGCGGTGCCTGGCATCCGCCTCGCGGCGAAATAGCGCCGGCCACGCGCCCGTGCCCACGCCCGCCGCCATGCCGCTCGATGCCCTGCGCCAGGTCGGCACGGTGCTGCAGGCCGGGGAGCTGCGCGACGCGCACGAACGCCTGCAGGCCATCATCGCGGAGCACCCGGACTGTGTGGAAGCCTTGCGCCTGCTCGGCGGCCTGCGCCAGGGCTTCGGCGACGCCGAAGGCGCCGAGGCGCTGCTGCGCCGGGCGTTGGCGCTCGACCCGGGCTGGACACCCACGCTCGCCACCTTGGGCGAACTGCTGCTCGCCGCCGGCCGCGACGAGGAGGCCGAGGCGCTGCTGCGCCGCGCAGCCGGCCGGCTACCGCAGGCCGCGTTGCGACTGGCACGGCATTGCAACGAGCAGCAACGCCCGGCGGAGGCGCTGGCCCTGCTCGCGCCGCTGTGCGCCACCGTGCCGCCCGGCGCAGCCCCTTTCTACGCTGAACTGGCCGCACAGCACGTCGCGGCGCTGGCCGCACTGGGCCGTGCCGGGGAAGCCGCGGATTTCTATCGCCGCGCAGCAGAAACCGCGCCCGACCACGCCGCCGCCGCGCAGGCGCTGGCGATCGCCCTCGCCGCCTGCGGCCGGCACACCGAGGCCGAACGCGCCGCCAGCCGCGCGCTGGCGCCCGGCCGCGCAAACGCAGCCGCCCATTTCACCCGCGCCCGCAGCCTGGTCGCGCTGGGCGAGTTTGCACGCGCCGAGGCGGACCTGCGCGAGGGCCTGCGGCAGGAGCCGCGCCACGCAGAGGCGCACGACCATCTCGCGCGTCTGGTGTGGATGCGCAGCGGCGATCTTGCCGAGAGCACCGCCATCCTCGACGAGGCATTACGCCGGTTTCCCGGCGACGAGGCCCTGCTCGCCACCAAGGCCGCGGTCCTGCATGGCGCCGGCGACGCGCGCGGCGCATACGCCTGCCTCGCCGCATCGGCCGGTCGCGCGCAGGCCACGCCCTCCGTGCTGGTGCGCGGGGGGCTGAGTGCGCTGGAATTCGACCCCGCCGCCGCACTCGCGCTGGCCGAGCGCGCGCTGCGGCAATCGCCCGCCGCCACCGCGGCGCGCAGCCTGCTCGCGGCGGCCCTGCTCGGCGTCGGCGAGGCGCAACGCGCGCTCGGGCATTGCGAGCTGCTGCTCGCCGACGCGCCCGACGACCAGTACCTGGTCGCGCTGCAGACCACCGCCTGGCGCCTGCTGGCCGACCCGCGCCACGACGCGTACTGCGACTATCCACAACTGGTGCAGCCTTACCGCCTGCAGGCGCCGGCCGGCTGGAGCAGCCTCGCCGGCTTTCTCGCCGACCTGAAGCGCAGCCTGGAACGCCTGCACGATCCGCAGGGCCACCCGCTGCTGTTCCAGTCGCTGCGCCATGGCACCGAGACCACCGAGGACCTGGCCCGCCACGCCGATCCGGTGATCCAGGCGCTGTTCCGGGCCTTCGATGCGCCGATCCGCGATTACATGGCCTATCTCGGCGAGGGCGACGATGTGCTGCGCCGGCGCAACCGCGGCACGTACCGCTACAACGGCAGCTGGTCGGTGCGGCTGCGCAGCGCGGGCTTCCACGCCAACCACGTGCACCCGCGCGGCTGGATCTCCTCGGCCTGCTATATCGACCTGCCGGAAAGCATGGCCGGCAGCGGCACCAACGACGGCTGCCTCGCCTTCGGCGAACCCGGCATCCTCACCGCGCCGAAGCTAGCCGCGCAGCACGTGGTGCGTCCCGAGCCCGGCATGCTGGTGCTGTTCCCTTCCTACGCCTGGCACGGCACCGTGCCGTTCCACGGCGAGCGGGCGCGCCTGACGGTGGCCTTCGACGCGGTGCCGGGAGCCGCTGCATGAAGCGCGCCGCCGCCATGCTGCTGTCCGCGCTGGCGGCGGCGCCCGCGTTCGCCACCACCGACGCCGGCTTCGTGCTGCAGGCGGGCGCCGCGGACTGGGCCCGTTACTTCCCCGGCCAGCTGGGCAACGGCTACGCCTCCACGCTGACCGCGCCACGCGGCACCGAGGCCGCGCCGGCCTACCTCGTCGCCTTCATGGACCGCACGCCCGGCGACATGGCGCGCCCGGCCGTCGTGCCCGCATGGAGCGGCATCGATTATCGCGCCGTGGGCGGCGCCTGGCTCAACGCCGCGCCGCTGGACGCCGCGCATTTCCGGGACTACGCGCAGACCCTGGACATGCACGACGGCACGCTGGCCACGCGCTACCGCTACCGCGACGGCGAGCGCGCCACCGATGTCGAAGTCCTCTCGCTGGTGAGCCAGGCCTCGCCGCACCTCGCCGGCAGCCAGCTCGTCCTCACCCCGCATTTCGACGGCCGCGTGGAGCTGTCGTTTGCGCTGGACGGCTGGGCGCCGCACGAGCCGCGCTTCGCGCTGGCCCGCATCACCGATGCGGAAATGCACAGGGAGCTGGACAGGCATCACCTGAAGCTGGAGCCCGTCGCGCCCGCCACGGCGGACCGTGCCGCGCTGTGGTATCCCGGCACCACCGAGCTGCTGGGCCGCGGCGGCGATGCGTCGCAACTCACCTTGTGGCTGGCCGGCCGCGCCGCGAACAGCGCCACGATGGCGGCAGCGGTCGCCGTGGCGCTGCCGCAAGGCATGCAGCCGGTCTCGGCCAGGGTGGTGCGCGACGGTCTGCGGCTTGCGCTCGACGTGGTGGTGGACGTGCGCAAGGACCGGCGCTATCGCTTCGCCAAGTTCGTCGCCGTGTCGCGCGCGGGCTGGGGCGGCAACGCGCAGGCCGATCTCGTGCTGGCCACCCAGGCACGCGCACAGGGCTTCGACGCGCTGCTGCGCGCGCAGCGGAATGCCTGGCACGCGCTGTGGCAATCGGACATCATGATCGACGGCGATCCCGCCGCGCAGCGCATCGTCCACGCGGACCTCTATTACCTGCTGTCCAACGTGACGCCGGACACCGCGTGGCCCACCGGCGCCTGCGGCATGACGTCGGGCTACGCCGGGCACGTGTTCTGGGACAGCGACACCTGGGTGTTCCCGGCCCTGCTCCTGCTGCATCCGGAACGCGCGAAATCGCTGGTGGCGTTCCGCGCCCGCACGCTGCCGGCCGCGGAGGCGCGCGCACGTGCGCGCGGCCTGCGCGGCGCGATGTATCCCTGGGAGGCGGACCCCGACGACGGCAGCTCGCAGACCCCGCACCCGGCCCAGGTGCTCGACGAACACGAGATCCACGTCAACGGCGACGTCGCCATTGCGCAGTGGCAATACTGGCTCGCCAGCGGCGACAAGGCATGGCTGCGCCAGCACGGCTGGCCGGTGATCCGCGCCGTCGCCGACTTCTGGGCCAGCCGCGCCACCTGGGTCGCGGCGAAACACCGCTGGGAGATCGAGCACGTCACCTCGGTGGACGAGGACTACAGCGACGTACCCAACGACACCTACACCAATGCCGTGGCGCGCAAGGCGCTGCAGATCGCCGGCGCCGCGGCCGCCGTGCTCGGCGAAACAGCCGACCCGCACTGGGCCAAGGTCGCGGATGGCCTGTACCTGCCGTTCTCCGAAGAGGACGGCCACCATCTCGACTTCGACCCGTCCGTGCCGCACGACCGCGACACCTGGGGCGGCAGCTCGCTGCCGATGCTCGCCCTGCCGTCGCTGGACCTGCCGATGGACCTGGCCGCGCGCCGCCGCGACTACGCCTACGCGCTGGGCCCGATCAAGCGCTCGAGCCGCGACCCGAACAGCATGGGCGTCGCCCCGCTGTCGATCGCCGCCGCCACTGCCGGCGACGATGCGGATGCCGCGAAGTGGTTCGAACGCAACCTCCGTGCGCACGTGGTGAAGCCGCCGTTCGACGTGCGTACCGAGACCGCCAACAACAACACCGGCTACTTCCTCACCGCCAGCGGCGGGATGCTGCAGAACATCCTCTATGGCTTCACCGGCCTGCGCATGGCGCCGGCCGGACTGGCGCCTGCCTATCCGCCGATGCTGCCGGCGCACTGGACTACCCTGACACTGCGCCACGTCACCTTCCGCAACCGGCATTACGACATCGCCGTGCGGCGCGGCGCCGACGGCAAACCCGTGCTGTCGATGACCGCCACGCCATCCACAGGGAGTCCCCGCCCATGAAAATCCGCATCCGCGTTGCCGCCATCCTGCTCGCGCTGCTGTCCGCGCCTCTGGCCTCCGCGGTAACGCCTGATGCCGCGAAGACGCTGGATTACATCCACCATGCCTGGCCCACGCTCACGCGCCGGATGGACGACTGCTCCGCTTTCGGCAAGGGGCCGGGCGACACGCAGCTCGCCATCTACCTGCCGCACCGGTTGCCGATGCCGGGCGACCTTCCCCGCATCGCGAAGGCCTGCCATGTCGAAGTGCGCCGGTTGCCGGAATCGATACGCCAGCTCGGCCGCTTCGATCCGGCCACGCTGCCCGTGCAGGGCCTGCTCTACCTGCCGCATCCCTACGTGGTGCCCGGCGGCTTCTTCAACGAGATGTATGGCTGGGACAGCTACTTCATCGAGCTGGGCCTGCTCGCCGACCACCACGAGGCGCTGGCGCGCGACATGGTCGACAACGCGCTGTTCGAGGTGCGCCACTACGGCGGCGTGCTCAACGCCAACCGCAGCTACTACCTCAGCCGGTCGCAGCCGCCGTTCCTCTCCGCGATGATGGCCGCGCTGCTGGCCGATCCCGCCAGCTTCCGCGACGATGCCGACAGGCGCGCCTGGCTGGCACAGGCCTATCCGCTGGCAGTGCGCAACCACGATCTCTGGCTGCGGCCCGGGCACCGCGCCGGCGACACCGGCCTGGCCCGCTACTTCGACTACGGCCACGGCCCGGTGCTGGAGGCACACGACGCTGGCTATTACCAGGGCGTGATCCGCTGGCTGCTGGCGCACCGGTCCGAAGATCCCGGCTACCTGGTCAAGGCGCCGCGGCACCCCGATGCCGCCGAAGCGGCACGGCTGGAGACCACGAGCTGCGACGCCGCGACCTCGAAGGTCTGCGCCGAGGCCTGGGTGGACGGTTACCGCCTCGGCGCCGACTACTACCTCGGCGACCGTGCGATGCGCGAGTCGGGCTTCGACGTGAACTTCCACTTCGGTCCCTACGCCGGCCTCACCCACCACTACGCGCCGGTGGGACTGAACAGCCTGCTCTACCGCTATGAGCGCGACCTGCACGATTTCGCCGCGGCGCTCGGCAAGACTGCCGACGCGGCGCACTGGGCGCAGGCGGCCGCCGCGCGCCGGGCGGCGATGGACAGGTACCTGTGGCAGCCCGCGCAAGGCATGTACATGGACTACGATTTTGTGGCGCGCAAACCCTCGACCGACCCCTACCTCAGCACGTTCTACCCGCTGTGGGCGGGCGCCGCTTCCGCCGCGCAGGCGCAGGCGCTGCGCGGCAGGCTCGCGCTGTTCGAGCAGCGCGGCGGCCTGGCGATGAGCACGCGCGTCACCGGCGCGCAATGGGACGCGCCCTACGGCTGGGCGCCGACCAACTGGCTCGCCATCGCCGGCCTGGACGCCTACGGTTTCCATGACGATGCGCGCCGCCTCGCGGGCAAGTTCATGGCCAGCGTGGACCGCGGCTACGCGGACGACGGCACGATCCGCGAGAAATACAACATGGCGCAAGGCAACGCCGCGGTGAAGATCACTGCAGGCTATACGCAGAACGTGGTCGGCTTCGGCTGGACCAACGGCGTGTACCTCAAGCTGCACCAGTTGCTCGAAGGCGCCACGACCGGAGCGCCCGCGAACCCGCCGGCCGCGGCGCGGTGAACTCCGCCGCAACAGGCGAGCAGCGGCCATGAACCACCCGCGCCTTGCGCACCTGGTGCCGGCACTGCTGCTCTGCAGCCTGGTCGCCGCCAACGCCCTCGCACGGGAGGACCGGCCCGGCGTGCGGCCCGACGGCAGCATCGCCGCGCAAGCCGCCAGCGTGCCCTACTCCGCGTTCGCCTCACCGCAGGCCCGCGCCTTCTTCCCGAAAATGCTCGCCGAAGGCGCCAAGGCGCCGCCGCTCACCGCGCCGATCGCCGCGAGCCGGGCCTTCTACGACCGCATGAACAGCGACCGCGCGCGGCGCATGGAGAAGCTCTACCCGGTAAAGACCCACCGCGACACCATCGCCGGGGTCGGCGTCGACGTGGTGCTGCCCGCGCGGGGCGTGGCGCCGGCGAACCGCCACCGCGTGTTGCTCAACCTGCACGGCGGCGCCTTCCTGTGGGGTGCGCGCAGCGGCGCGCTGGTCGAATCCGTCCCGATCGCCAGCCTCGGCCGCATCGAGGTGATCGCCGTGGACTACCGGCTCGGTCCCGAGCACGTCTTCCCGGCCGCCAGCACGGATGTCGAGCGGGTCTACCGCGAACTGCTGAAGACCCACCGACCGGAGCAGATCGGCATCTATGGCTGCTCGGCCGGCGGCATCCTCACCGGCGAGGCGGTGGCGCGCTTCATCGCCGACCAGCTGCCGGTGCCCGGCGCCATCGGCATGTTCTGCGGTGCGCTGACTGACCTGGGCGGCGATTCCGCCTACGTGGCGCCGCTGCTCAACGGCCAGGGCGTGCCGGCGCATCCGCTGGGACTGGCCGCGATTCCTTATTTCGACGGCGCCGACCCGCGCGACCCGCTGGTGCAGCCGGGCCTGTCGCCCGCGCTGCTGGCGAAGTTCCCGCCCGCGCTGCTGATCACCGGCACACGCGACATGGCGCTGAGCTCGGTGGTGCACAGCAATGAACTGCTGCACCAGGCCGGCGTGCCCACCGAACTGCGTGTATGGGAGGGTATGTGGCATTCCTTCTTCTCCGACCCGGAGCTGCCCGAGTCACGCCAGGCCTATGCCGCCATCGTCGCCTTCTTCGACCGGCGGCTGGCCCGCTGAGCCCGGGCTCCCGCGCTTTGCCCCCCGTGGGCACCACGGGTATCCTCAGCGGAACGCCACCACCCCCCGTGACCCATGAGCCAGCAGACCGTTCTGGTCATCGACGACGAGCGCGACATCCGCGAACTGCTCACCATCACGCTGGGGCGGATGGACCTGCAGGTCGACGCCGTGGGTACCGTCGCCGAGGCGCGTCGGGCGCTGGCCGACAAGACCTACGAACTCTGCTTCACCGACATGCGCCTGCCCGACGGCACCGGCCACGAGATCGTCGAATACATCGCCGCCAACCATCCGGACATGCCGGTGGCGATGATTACCGCCTACGGCAACGTGGACGCCGCGGTGAACGCGTTGAAGGCCGGCGCGTTCGACTTCGTCTCCAAGCCGGTGGACATCCAGATGCTGCGCCAGCTGGTGCGCACCGCGCTGCGGCTGGCCGAGGAAAAGCGCAGCGGCAAGGCCGCGGCCAAGGCTGGCGGCGCCGGCGAACGGTTGATCGGCGACTCCTCGGCGATGCAGCTGGTGCGCTCCACCATCGCCAAGCTGGCGCGCAACCAGGCGCCGGTCTACATAGCCGGCGAATCCGGCGTGGGCAAGGAACTGGTGGCGCGGCTGATCCACGAGCAGGGCCCCCGCGCCCCCGGCCCGTTCGTGCCGGTGAACTGCGGCGCGATCCCCTCCGAGCTGATGGAGAGCGAGTTCTTCGGCCACAAGAAGGGCAGTTTCACCGGTGCCGGCGCCGACAAGGAGGGCCTGTTCCAGGCCGCCCACGGCGGCACCTTGTTCCTCGACGAAGTGGCCGAGCTGCCGCTGCACATGCAGGTGAAGCTGCTGCGCGCGATCCAGGAAAAAGCCGTTCGCCCGATCGGCGCGCGCGAGGAAGTGCCGGTGGACGTGCGCATCCTCTCGGCCACGCACAAGAACCTCGCCGCCCTGGTCGAGCAGGGACAGTTCCGCCAGGACCTGTTCTACCGCATCAACGTGATCGAACTGCGCGTGCCGCCGCTGCGCGAGCGCCGCGGCGACGTGCCGCTGCTGGCCAACTTCATCCTGCAGGGCCTGGCCCGCAAGGACGGCGGCAATCCCCGCCAGTTGCTGCCCGAGGCGCGGCAGGCGCTGGAGAGCTACGACTTCCCAGGCAATGTGCGCGAGCTGGAAAACATCCTCGAGCGCGCCACCGCGATGTGCGACGGCGAGCATATCGGCGCCAGCGACCTGATGCTGCCGCAGCGCCTGCCGCGCACGGAAGCGGCAGCCCCTGCCGTTCCCGGCAACGCGCCCCCGGTCGCTGCGCCGCACCCGGCCAGCGCCACCGGCGACGGCGGCCTGGACGACTACATCAGCAATCTGGAGCGCGGCGCGATCATGAAGGCGCTGGAAGAATCGCGCTACAACAAGACCGCCGCGGCGAAGAAGCTCGGCATCACGTTCCGGGCGTTGCGCTACAAGCTGAAGAAGCTGGGCATCGACTGAGCCGTTTGGCGACGCGTGCAGCGGGACCCGGGCGGCGCGTCCCAGGCGATGCCCGTGCGGACAACGGCTGACCGGCCCGGTGGCACCCCCGCTGGCGTGGCGCCATCCATGCAGAACGAACGTCGGGGCCCCGCCGTCCCGCCTCGATGCGGGGTCAGCTCTCCATCAGCAGGGGCCGCCAGCGGCGCAGGACGCGCCTCACGGCCTCCAGCCACGCGGCACCGGCCAGCACCAGCGACAGCAGCAGCGCCAACGCCTTGCCGTCCAGCCCTTCCAGGCCGATCGCCGCACGCAGCGGCGCGATGCCCAGCACGGCCGCGAGCATGAGCACTCCGGCGCCCAACATGCGCAACAGCCACGGATTCTTGCCCCATGCGATGCGCCACAAGGGAAGCGCCACCTGATGGTTGGCCACGGTCAGCAGCAACACCCCGCCCACCAGTCCGAGAAAAGTGATGCCACGCGCCAGCTCCGCGGAACCGCGCACCACGAGCAACGAGCCGTAGCACAGCGCCAGGATCACGGCCAGACCCGCGCCTTGAACGGCACCGAAGCCCAGGTTGGCCACGCGGAACGGCGATTCGCCGATCGGCCGCGGCGGCCGGCACATGATGCGGGGAGACGCGGGGGCGGCCTCGAACACGATCGAGCAGGCGGGATCGATCAACAGCTGCAGCAGCGCGATCTGCACCGGCATCATCAGGATCGGCCAGTGCAGGAGACTCGGCAGCAGCGCCAGCGTCACCACCGGCACATGGACCGCCACCACGAAACGGGTCGCCGTCATGATGTTGTCGTAGATGCGCCGGCCCTGGCGGATGGCCGCCACCAGGCTCGCGAAGTCGTCGTCCAGCAATACCAGCGCCGCCGCCTCGCGGGCCACGTCGGTGCCGCGGCCACCCATCGCCACGCCGGCATCGGCGGCCTTGAGGGCAGGCGCGTCGTTCACGCCGTCGCCGGTCATGCCCACCACCTCGCCACGCCGCTGCAGGGCGCGCACCAGCCTCAGCTTTTGCGTGGGTTGCACGCGCGCGCAGACATCCACGTCGGCCAGGCGGGCGGCGAGCTGCTCGTCGTCGAGTGCGTCCACCTCGGCACCGGTGATCGACCGCGGCGACGCGCTCAGCCCGACCTGCCCGGCGATGGCCCGCGCGGTGACCTCGTGGTCGCCGGTCATCATCAGCACCCGGATACCGGCCGCATGGCATTCGGCCACGGCGGCCCGCGCCTCCTGGCGCGGCGGGTCGATCAGGCCCAGCAGCCCCGCCAAACGGTAGCGGAAGCCGCATTGCGTGGCAGGCCACGGCGGCCCCTGCCAGTGTGCCGACGCCACCGCCAACACACGCAGGCCGTGTGCGGCCATGGCATGCACGCGCCGCTCCCATCGCCGCCGTTCTGCCGCATCGAGCCCGCACAGCTCCATCACCGCCTCCGGCGCGCCCTTGGCGCCGATCGCGAAGTACCCGTCGGCCAGCGGCGCGGCGCGGCTCATGGCCAGCAATCCGGGCGTCAGCGCGTATTCCTTGACCACGCTGTCGGCGGCCACAACGTCGCGGTCGTCGAGGTGTTCCGCGCCGAACGCGCGGATGGCGTGCTCCATCGGATCGGCCGACCCGGCCGGCGTGGCCAGCAGCGCCAGCCTGGCCAGCTCATGGAAGGCCGGCGGCAGCGGCCCCCCGCCTTGCCGGAAGGTCGCGTCCCCGGTATCCAGTTCGGCCACCGCCATGCGGTTCTGCGTCAGCGTGCCCGTCTTGTCCGCCACCAGCACGGTGATGGCGCCCAGCGTCTCCACCGCAGCGATGCGGCGGGTCAACACCTTGTGCCGGGCGATGCGCCAGGCGCCCAGGGCGAGGAAGACGGTGAGTATCACCGGGAACTCCTCGGGCAGGATGGCGATCGCCAGCGCGACGCCCGCCAGCAGGCTGTCGAGCAGGCTGTTCCCGTCCCAGAGCCAGTCGAGCAGCACGAGCCCGATGGCGCAGGCCAAGGCGGCGAGGCCGAAGCGGCGGATCAGGCTGCGCGACGCGCGCTGCAGCGGGGAGGTCGTCTCCACCGTGGATGCCAGCGCCTGGCCGATCCGCCCCACCGCGGTATCCGTGCCGACGCCGACCACGCGCACGGTACCCCGGCCGCGTGTCACCAGCGTGCCGGCGAAAACCCGGGTGCCTTCGCCGGAGGGGTGCTTGGCCACCGGCACCGATTCGCCGGTAAGCAGGGATTCGTCCGCCTCCAGCAGGCCCTCCAGCATCACGGCGTCCGCGGCGACGCGGTCGCCCTCGTGCAGCACCAGCAAGTCGTCCATGACCACCTCGGCCGAGGGCACGCGTTGCTCGCGGCCGTCGCGGATCACGCGCGCCTGGGGCGCGGAGAGGTCGCGCAAGGCTTCCAGCGCCCGTTGCGTCCTGCGTTCCTGCACCAGTGTGATGCCGATGATCACCACGACCGACGCCAGCAGGAAAATGGCGTCCGTGCGCTCGCCCAGGGCCAGATAGACGCCGCCGGCGAACAGCAGCAGCAGGAACATCGGCTCCGCCAGCACACTGCGGGCGATCGCCCACATCGAACGGGGCCGGCTGCCGGGCAAGGCGTTGGGGCCGTGCTGCCGCAATCGCGCGCGCGCTTCGGCCTCGCTCAGGCCGGCGCGGCGCGGCGCGGCAGATGCGGCGTAGTTCACGCCTCGGCCACCAGCAGCGGCAACTCGCCCTGCTGGAGCATGTAACGCGTAACGCCGCCGAGCAGCCACTCGTTCACGCGCGAATGCCCCCACGCGCCCATCACCAGCAGATCGGCGCCACAGCCGCGTGCGCGTTCATGGATCCGCCGGCCGTCGTCGTCCTCCTCGTCCAGGACCTCCCAGTGCGTCCGCAGGGCGTGCCGCTCCAGCCACTGGTCGAGCGCCAGCGGGATACGCCGCGCGTTCGCGCGGATGCGCGATACGCCATCCAGCACCACGATCTCCTCGGCGCGGGACAGCAGCGGCGCCGCTGCGCGGACCGCGCGTGCCGCCTCGCTGGAGCCGTTCCAGGCGATGACCACCTTGCGCACCCCGTCCTTGCCGGCCCATTGCTCCGGCACGAGCAGCATGGGCGCGGCATCGGTAGACAGCGTGCGACCCAGCGGATTGAAGCCGGAGGCGACGCGCGCGGCTTCACGCGAAAGCCGCCCGAGCACCAGCTCGACGAGGCTGGCGCGCCGGGACAGCACCGCCTCGTAGAACCCGCGATACGCCTCCCACCGGCCGTCGACGCCATGGCTTCGGCACAGTTCGCGCCACCAGTCGCGGCGGTCGCGCGCAGCCCGTTCCTGTTCCTCCAGCACGAGCATGGCGTCCGGCATGACCAGCATCTCGGCAGGGCTGAGCATCACCACCTGCAGACCGGTGAGGCGCGCGCCATGCTGGCGCGCAAGGGCGAAAGCAAAGCGCAGCAAGGCAGCGTCGTTGCGTTCCGGATCGACATCGACGAGGAATTCGAGCATGACGACTCCGGATGCTTCCTAGGTAAACCCTTCCAGCAGCCGGGATCCGGCCAGGCAGGCGGTAACGGTCAGCGCGGCGGACATGGGCGCGTCGCCCGGCCGCCGTGTCCGCCACGTCTGGCATCTCCCACACGGATCTGCATGCCTGCATTACAGACCGGCACTCCAGGGGATGGATTGACGTGCGTCAACTTGGTGCCGCGGCATGGTCGGCATGGCGCCTCGGCTGCCGCGCCGCACCCGGCCAGCGCCACCGGCGACGGCGACGGCGGCCTGCCCGCGCGAAAAGGCGTGTCCTTCCCTGGCCTCGCCCGCCGCGCGGCCTCCTCGTCCCCGCCTCACCGCCGCCCAGGGGCCCCGGAAAAGCAGGCGCGCATCCTGCGCGCCAGAAGCTGCGCACCGTGGCTTTACCTCCACGGTGTGCATATCCGGCATTTCGACTCGATAACCCATAACGACCTCGTTTTGCGCGATATGCACGGCGGTTTATGTCGGTCGCGCGCCCTCCCGTGGCCGACCAAACGCCTGATTGGGCGCGGTATTTTCCGGCTTGACCGGCACCCGCCAATGCTGGAGCATCCGTGCTTATCCCCCGAATTCGGGGACTACTTAGCGTTAGCTCTCATCGCATGGATAGCCGCCTCCTGCATCTCACCTATTCGAAGGCATTCGCTTCAGTCGCCTGGGACAGGCACGGCGAGCACGAGTATGTGCTCGTAGGTGACGGGCTCGCGGTGGAGATGTCTGTGCTTCAAGCGCTCATCGACCGCACGTTCTCTATGGACACCCTTTGGTTAAGCCAAAGCAGGCACGATGCCGTCTCCGTCTCACGCAACCAAGCCGCAGACTTCATGGTTGGACGGTTGCAGCCTAGGTCGACGGTTGTCCTCACAGACGAGGATGTCAGCACCTTTATAGAGCTAAGCTTCCTTGGTGTGGCTCGCACCGGCAAAGCACGAGCTAACTACTCATTCAAGCGGACGCGCTGACGCGCGCCGCTTAACTCAGGCGTTAGGCCTCAGATGGACACTAATACGAAGCCTTCTCCCTACCGCTGGAGAACTGCTATCCGTCGGCATTTGCCCTGGTTCCTGATTGATCTTGGCGTGGCGAACAAGGGGCGGGACTGTGAGGCGGCCGGCGGAAGCCACTCTTGGTACAACATAGACGGCAAGAGCAGCGGCTGTTATCACTGCAAGGTGGTCAAGGCGGGGCGCCTTTGGGAGCAGGTCGACGCCTAACATTTCGTTCAAGGCGGACGGCGTACCGCCGCCGCTTAACTCCAGCGTTAGGTCGCAATGGCAACTCACATAAAGGTACTGAGTTATCTCATGGCGGCTTGTGGCGCACTGCTGCTTGCGGTGGCCATTACCTCGCTCATTGCCATTTGGCCATCGAGACTTTCTGACCCATACCACCCCGCGTACGTGGTAGTGCCTGCCTGGTTGCCCCAGGCCTTTGTCCTTGTCTCAGCGCTTGTCGCTGGTGGCGTCGTGCTCTCCTCTCGCATTGCCAGCCGGCGAGGCGCTCGTCTCTCACGAGTTTCGTTGGCAGCCATAGTGCTTACAGTCGCCGCATGGGCTACGGTCGCAACCTCTTGGGTGGTCGCTGGCGGTTGGGTAGCGACCTAACATCTCGTTCAAGGCGGACGGCTTCGCCGCCGCTTAACTCCAGCGTTAGGCATCATGAAGGGCATTCACGTTCTCAGCTTTATAGCCGCTGTTGTCTGGGCACTTCTGATACCCATCGGCATCAGAGGGGTTGACGTCGCTCGGTCACAGCACATCGCCGGATGGCCCTCACCCGGCCAGATCCTTTATTACGTCTACACCCCGGTAATCATGCTTGCACTCATCGTGCTGGCATGGGCTCTTGCAGTCCGTTGGCTACGTATCAAAGCGTTCATGGTCGCCTTCAACGTGCTAGCGCTTCTTGTCTTGCCGGTCTATCTGCTCGCATACACGGGCGGCGTATGACGCAGCCTAACCACTCATTCAAGGCGGACGGCTGCGCCGCCGCTCAACTCCAGCGTTGGCCACCTCATGAAACTACCGAACGACGACCAATTCAGCGAAGGCATGAGCCCGGTAACTAGCCGGCTCAATGACCAGAAGCGGGAAGTCGCGCGGCATACATCGCTCGGTGCTGGGGTGGAGAGGGCTTCAAGCAGCGTCAGCTCGCGGTACTGACCAGCGCCAGCCGCAGCGTGCGCAGCAGCCTCCGCGTGGTGACCGGCTTGTCGAGCACGTGGAGGCGCGGCAGCGGCGGCAGTTCGTCGAGGTCCGGCGGTGCGTCGGGGCGTACCAGCATCACCACCGCACCGTCGTAGCCCTGCTCGGTCAGCGCGCCCAGCGTGCGCGCCGCAGTGAACAGGTTCATGTCGGCGTCCATCAGCACCAGGTCGGGCAGTCCGTGCGCGCCGATCCACTGCAGGGCGGCGGTGCCGCTCTGGCTGGCATGGGCC
Organism: Rhodanobacter sp. sgz306013; assembly: GCF_057031145.1. Classification (NCBI taxonomy): domain Bacteria; kingdom Pseudomonadati; phylum Pseudomonadota; class Gammaproteobacteria; order Lysobacterales; family Rhodanobacteraceae; genus Rhodanobacter; species Rhodanobacter sp. sgz306013. The sequence continues at coordinate 148,198 of NZ_JBXCIJ010000004.1, read as the reverse complement.
TGGTAGCCCCACGCGTCCAGCGTGTCGCTGAGCAGGGACAGCTGGCTGGCCGCCTCGACCACGACCAGCACCCGCTCGGCGGCGCCTTCGAGGCTGTCGGTGTCGTCGCCGTTGGCCTCGGCGGCGTCCGCCGCCATCTGCTGCAGCGGTATGTACAGGTCGAAGCGGGTGCCGCGGCCGGGCACGCTGTCCACCCGCATCACGCCGCCGTGGCTGGCGACGATGCGCTGGCAGGACACGAGGCCGAGGCCGGTGCCATTCTCCTTGGTGGTGAAGAACGGCTCGAACAGCCGCTCCAGCACCTCGCGGCACATGCCTGGGCCGCTGTCGGCCACGCTGAGGCGCAGATGGCGACCGGGATGCGGCTCTTCCCCGGGCAGGAAGAACTCCGGGTCGAGCCGCAGCTGCGCCGTCTCGATGCGCAGATCGCCGCCGTCGGGCATCGCCTGGATCGCGTTGAGGCAGAGGTTGAGCAGGCATTGCTGCAGCTCGGTGTGGTTTCCGGCGAACGCGAGCTCCGGCGCGTCCACCTCCATCTCCATGCGGATCGCGCGCGGCACGCTGCCCTGCAGCAGCAAGCCCAGCGCGTCCATCAACCCGCCCAGCCGCACCTGTTCGGCGCGGCGCGCGCCGCGCGCGAAGGACAGCATCGACTGCACCATCTCCAGCCCGCGCTTGCCGCAGTCGCGCACCAGTTCGCCCAGCCGCGCCAGTTGGGGGTCGTCGGCGCGGTCGCGCAGGCTGTCGCCGGCCAGCAGCAGCGGCTGCAGCAGGTTGCGCAGGTCGTGGCTAAGGCCGCCGGCGAGCATCGCCAGGCTCTCGAAGCGCTGGGCGCGGATCAGCTCCGCCTGCGCCCGCTGGCTGGCGCGCCGCTCGGCGGCCTCGGCCAGCGCGCGACGCACCGCGCTGGCGAGGCGTGCCGGGTTCTGCTTGAGGATGTAGTCGGTGGCGCCGTTGCGCAGCGCCTCGATCGCCGCCTCCTCGCCCAGCGTGGCGGAGACATAGATGAAGGGCAGGTCCGCGTCCCGCTGGCGCAGCAACTCCAGTGCGCGCTGGCCGGAGAAGCCCGGCAGGCTGAGGTCGGACAGCACGATGTCGGGCACGAACTCGCGCAGCGCGGCGAGGTAGTCCCCCTCCTGGTCGACCACCCGCGCCTCGTGCGCGAGCGCGTCGTCGCCGAGCTCGGCCAGCGCCAGTTCGGCGTCGTTGCGGTTGTCTTCCACCAGCAGTACCCGGATCGGGCGTGTGTCGCTGCCGTGCGCACCGTGCATGGGCTCCTCCCTCGTCTCGCGGCCCCGCTTCAGGCCAAATGCCTTTGCAACGGGCCGAACTGCCGCCGGATGTCGTTGCCCGTCATCCGCCGGCTTCCGTCGCCCGCGGCGTTCGGCCCGAGCGGCCCGCGCCTGCGGCGTGGCCGCTCGCCGGCATGGTAACCAAGCCCTGACCGCCGGTCGCGATTCCGCATCATTCGTGCTCGGGTGCCTGGTTCAGCACCGCCCAGAACTGCCCCAGCGTACGCACCGCGGTGAAGAACTGATCCACATCCACCGGCTTGATCACGTAGGCGTTGACGCCCAGGTCCCAGCTGCGCGCCAGGTCGCGCTCCTCGCGCGAGGAAGACAGGATGACCACCGGAATGCGCCGCAGGCCCTCGTCGGCGCGCATGCGGGTGAGAACTTCCAGGCCATCCATGCGCGGCATCTTGATGTCCAGCAGCACCACTGCCGGGTTGCCCGGTTCCCGCCTGGCCCAGTCGCCGCGGCACTGCAGCCAGTCCATGCACTCGACGCCGTCCTGCAGGTGCACCACCGGGTTGGCGAGATTGGCTTCGCGCAGCGCGTCCAGCGACATTTCGGCGTCGGCCATGCTGTCCTCGACGAGCAGGATGGTGCGGATGTGGCGATTCATCATGCAAGGCTCTCGGTGGGTGTGCCGGACAGGTCCCGCGCCGGCAGCGAAAAGTGGAAGCGCGCGCCGCGCTCCGGTTCGGCCTCGGCCCAGACCCGCCCGCCATGGCGGGAAAGGATGCGCCGCACGTTGGCCAGGCCAATGCCGTTGCCCGGGAAGTCCGAGGCGCGGTGCAGGCGCTGGAACACGCCGAACAGCTTGTCGGCGTACTGCATGTCGAAGCCGGCGCCATCGTCGCTCACGGTGAACTCGTAGTCGCCGTTGCGGCCGCGCCGCACGTCCACCGCGATGTGCGCGACTTCCCGCTGGCCGGTGTACTTCACCGCGTTGCCGATCAGGTTCTGCCACACCGTACGCAACATGTTCTCGTCGCCGACCACGATCGGCAACGGCGCGATCGACCAGCTGATGCGCCGCCCCGGCGCCTCCGCCTCGCACAGCGCGCGGGCCTCCTCGGCCAGCGACTGCATGTCCACCGGCTGCAGGCGCAGCGCGCCACGGCCCAGGCGCGAGAACACCAGCAGGTCGTCGATCAGCTGCGCCATGCGCTGCGCCGAATTGCCGATCACGTCGAGATAGTGGCTGCCGGTATCGTCCACCCGCTCGCCCAGGTGTTGGCGCAGCTTGCGCGCGAAGCCGGCGATGTGGCGCAGCGGCGCGCGCAGGTCGTGCGAGACGGAGTAGCTGAACGCCTCCAGCTCGCGATTGACGTCGGAGACCTGCGCGACCTTGCCCTCCAGCTGGTGGTTCAGTTCGTTGACCTTCTGCTCGGCCAGCGCGCGCGCGGTGACGTCGCTTACCGTGAGCAGCAGCGCCTGCGCATCGCTGTCCTGCTGCTGGATGCGGCGGGCATTGATCACCACGTGGCGGTCCACGCCGTCGACAGTGCGCTGCACCAGCTCGTAGTCCCACAGCTCGCGGTTGCGCAGCAGCACGTCGTTGAGCCGCTGCAGCAGCGCGCCGTCGTTCCAGGCGCCGTCGCCGATCTGCGGCAGCGGCAGCGCGCGATGGTGCTTCGGATCCAGCCCGTACAGCTCGCTGAAGGCGGCGTTCACCAGCAGGCTGCGCAACTGTTCGTCGAACAGCGCGATCGGTTCGCGCACCGCCTGCACGATCATCTGCGAACGCAGCACCGCGCGGCCCTCGCGGGTCTCCGCCAGCTGGCGCTTGCCGATCTGTCGCTCGGACGAGATCACCACCACGATCAGCAGCACCAGCTGCGCCAGCGCGGTGAGCCCGAGCACGAACTGGCTGCGGTCGACCTGCCGCGCGACGTCGCGGGTGCGGTCGGCCAGCAGGCGGTCCTCGGTCTCCGCGATGCCGTCGATCAACACGTGCATATGGAACAGGTCGCCGGTATCGCGCAGCGACTGCCGGGCGCCGGCGGCATCGCCGTTGCGCAGCCGCGCCAGCGCCTGGTCGACCAGGGTGATGCGGCCGCTGGTGACGCTCTCCAGCCCCCCGATGCGCGCCTGCTGATCAGGGTTGTCGCGGGTCAGGTTGCGCAGCTGCGCCAGCAGCGCAGGCACCTGGTCCTTGGCACCGCTGGCACGCCGCTCGGTCGCCGGATCGCCGTCGCCGGCGAGGATGCGGTAGCTCGCCGCCTCGCTGTCGCGGATCAGGTAGGCGATGCGGTAGGTGAGCGCCTTGACCGTGCTGGCGTGGTTGAGCCAGAGGTTGGCTTGCTGCGTCTCGTCGGCCATCACCCGCGTGGCGAGGTACGGCAGGGCCACGATGGCGACCATCGCGAGCAACAGGCCGGCGACGCGCCAGCGCAGCAGACCCCTGACTTTCATTGGACAAGCCGCATGGGTTGACCCCGCCGGACCGCGTCCGGCTTGTTCAGGCAGGGAGCTATTCTGCGCAGGTTTCGCGCCGCGGGCCAAGCCTGCGCGGCACGGAACCCGTGGCGCGCACGGCTACTGCCCGTAGGAGCTCATCGAGGCCGGCCGCGCGGCGATGGCCTTGCCCCATTCGAGGTTCGGCGTGGCCTGCATCGTGAAACGCAACTCGCCGCCGGCGAGGATCTCGCCGTGGTGCAGATAGACCCGGTCCAGCGGCTTGCCGTTCAACCTGACCTGCCCGACGTAGGGGTGCGCGTCGTCCAGGTGTTCGGCCACCACGGTGAAGGTATGGCCGTTCGGCAGGTGGATTGCCGCCTTCGGCACGAACGGGCGGCCGATCGCGTACTCGTCGCTGGCCGGCGTCACCGGATAGAAGCCCAGCGCGGTGAAGATGTACCAGGCCGACATCTGGCCGAGGTCGTCGTTGCCGACCAGGCCGTCCGGGCCGCCGTGGTACTGGCTGTCCATGATCTGCTTCAGCCGCTGCTGCGTCTTCCAGGGTGCGCCGGCGTAGTCGTACAGGTAGGCGATGTGGTGGCTGGGCTCGTTGCCGTGCGCGTACCAGCCGATCAGGCCGGTGATGTCCTCCACGTTCTTGAAGATGGACGGATCGACCTTGGCGTCGAACAGCTGGTCGAGCTTGCTGACGAATTTCGCGTCGCCGCCATAGGCGGCGATCAGCCCGGCCACATCCTGCGGCACGTACCACGAGTACTGCCAGGCGTTGGCCTCGGTGTAGTCGCTGCCGTACGCGGCGGAAGCAGGATCGAACGGCGTGCGGAACTGGCCGTTGCTGAGCCTGGCGCGCATGAAGCCGGTCTTCGGATCCCACACGTTGCGCCAGTTGGCCGCCCGTTTCTCGAACGTGGCGTAGACGTCGCGCCTGCCCAGCGCCTTGGCCATCTGCGCGATCGTCCAGTCGTCGTAGGCGTATTCCTGGGTCTTCGAACCGGCTTCCGTTTCCTTGTCGATCGGCACGTAGCCGAGCTTCATGTAGTCGGCCAGGTCGCCGTAGGGGCCGTAGGTGGCGGTGGACACCATCGCCTTCAGCGCCTGCCCGGCATCGAAGCCGCGCACGCCCTTGATGTAGGCGTCGGCGATGATCGCCACGGCGTGGTAGCCGGTCATGCACCAGGTTTCCAGGCCCTGGTAGGCCCATACCGGCAGCATGCCGAACGGGCTGTCCTGCTGCGCGGCCAGCAGCGAGCGGATGAACTGCGTGCTGAGGTCGGGCCGCAGCAGCACCATCAGCGGCTCCTCGGCGCGGTAGACGTCCCACATCGACCAGCTGGAATAGAAGTCGAAACCGTCCGCCTTGTGCACCTGGTGGTCGGGGCCGCGGTATTCGCCGTTGACGTCCATGCTCAGCGTGGGCGCGAGCATCGCGTGGTAGAGCGCGGTGTAGAACTGGGTGCGCTGGCCCGGCGTGCCGGACACGTCGATCGCCGACAGCGCCTTGTCCCACGCCGCGGTGGCGTCGGCGCGGCGGGCGTCGAAATCCCAGCCCTTGCCGTCCTGGTCGAGGTTGGCGATGGCGTTCGCCTCGCTCACCGGCGAGATCGCCACCTTCACCAGCAGCGGCCTGGCGAGCTTGCCGAAGTCGAACACGCCTTCCAGCGCGCGGCCGTTCTCGGCGTCACGGTCCTCGGGCTGGTTGCCCGGCCCCTTGAAACCCTTGTAGACCACGTCCGTCTCGCGGTCGTACAGCGTGCGCGAGACCATCGGCTGGTTGAAGCGCATCGCGAAGCACAGCTCGCGCCCCGGCGCCCAGCCGCGGGTGGTGCGGCAACCGCTCACGGTGCCGTCGGCGCGCACGCGCAGGCGCGACCACAACACCTTGCCGGGGTAATCGTAGATGCTGGGGCGCAGGTCCAGCAGCAGGTGCGCGGGCTGGTCCTTCGGAAAGGTGTAGCGATGCCAGCCGATGCGGCGGCTGGCGGTCAGCTCCGCACGGACGCCGTAGTCCGAAAGCGTCACCGCGTAATAGCCGGCCTGCTCCACTTCGCTGGCGTGGCTGAAGCGCGAGCGGTAGCCGCTGCCCGGCTTCGCGGGATCGCCCGGATCCAGCCGCACCTCGCCGGCGATCGGCATCACCAGCACGTCGCCCAGGTCCGAATGGCCGGAGCCGGAGAAATGAGTGTGCGAGAAGCCCATGATGGAGGGATCGCCGTACTGGTAGCCGGCGGCCCACTTGTAGGCGTGCTTGAAATCCGGCATCGCGGTGTCGGGCGAGAGCTGGATCATCCCGAACGGCACCGTGGCGCCGGGGAACGTATGGCCGTCGCCGCCGGTGCCGATGCGCGGATCGACCTGGGCCGCATGGCCGTTCGCCGCTGCCGCGCCGGCGGAGCACAGGGCCAGGCCGGCGGTCAGCGCGAACATCAGCCATCCCTGCGGAGGGTGCTGCTTCATGGGCTCTCCCCTTGCGTCAAAATTTGGATCGTTCCAAGCTGCGGACGCTACCACCGGTTCCCGTGCCGCTGCATGTTGCATCGCGGAACCATCCACGGCACGCTTCCGGTACATTTTGATCGTTCCAATCGCCCACGACGACGAGCATGGCCACGGACAGCACGCCTCACGCCAATCGCAAGGTTACCCTCGCCGACATCGCCGCAGGCTGCGATGTGTCGCGGGCCACTGTCTCGCTGGTGCTGCGGGGCAGCCCCCTGGTGAACAAGCTCACCCGCGCCCGGGTCGAGGAAGAGCTGCGCCGGCAAGGCTACGTGTACAACCGCGCCGCTGCCAACCTGCGCCGCCGCACCTCGTCCAGCATCGCACTGGTGCTGAACGACCTCGCCAACCCGTTCTTTGCCGAGTTTGCCACGGGCGTGGACGAGGCGCTGGGCGGCGCCGGCTACGTCACCCTGCTCGGCAGCACCGGCGAATCGGTCGCGCGCGAACAGGCGGTGCTCGGCTCGCTGCTCGAGCACGATCCCGCCGGCGTGATCCTCTCGCCCGCCGAAGGCAGCGACGCCAACAGCGTGCTGCGCACCATCGGCGTGCGCACGCCGATGGTGCTGTTCAACCGCGAGCTCGCCGGCAAACCGTCCCACGATGCGCCCTGGGACCGGCTGATGCTGGACAACCAGCGCGGCGCGCGGCTGGCCACCGAGCACCTGATCGCGCTGGGCCAGAAGCGCATCGCGTTCTTCGGCGGCCACGCCAGCTCCAGCTCCTGCCAGCAGCGCCATGCCGGCTACGTCGAGGCGATGAAAGCCGCCGGCCTGCCGATCGAGCCGCACTGGCGCATCGAGTGCGCGCCGAACCGCGTGGATGCGGCGGCACAGTGTGGCGCGCTGTTCTTCGATGCGCCCGCGCCCACCGCGGCGGTCTGCTACAACGATGCGGTGGCGCTGGGCCTGATGCTGGGGCTTTACCAACGCGGCATCCGGCCTGGCCGCGATTTCGCCGTCACCGGCTTCGACGACATCGCCGAGGCCGCGCTGAGCGCGCCGCCGCTCACCACGCTCGCCTCCACGCCGCGCGCGCGCGGCCGTCAGGCGGCCGAACTGCTGCTGCAGCGCCTGCGCGATCCGCAGGCGCAACCGCAACGCACCGTGGCCCCGGTGCAGCTGGTGGTGCGCGGCAGCAGCTGTCCGCCACCCGCCAACGCCTGAGCACACTCACCGCAGGGGAATCGCATGGCCTCCACCGCACCGCCGCAAGCCGCCATCGCCGCCACGGGCAATGGCGGCGGACGCTACACCGACTACCCGCTGGCGATGATGGCCTGCTCGGTGATCTTCTTCATGTGGGGTGCGCTGACCAGCCTCAACGACATCCTGATTCCGCATCTGAAAGCGCTGTTCACGCTGGACTACAAGCAGGTCATGCTGGTGCAGTCGGTGTTCTTCGGCGCGTACTTCCTGATGGCGCTGCCCGCCGGCTGGCTGGTGGAGCGCCTGGGTTTCAAGCGCGGCATGGTGGCGGGGCTGGCGGTAGCCGGCATCGGCGCGCTGCTGTTCTGGCCGGCGGCGCAATGGCAGAGCTATCCGCTGTTCCTGTTCGCTTTCTTCGTGCTGGCCACCGGCATCACCGTGCTGCAGGTCGCGGCCAACCCCTACGTGGCCCTGCTCGGCCCCGCACGGACCGGCTCCAGCCGTTTGACGCTGGCGCAGACGCTCAATTCGCTCGGCACCGCCGTGGCGCCGTGGGTGGGCGGCCTGCTGATCCTTTCCGGCATCATGCTGACCGCCGACCAGGTCGCCGCCCTGCCCGCCGTGCAGCAGGCAGCCTACCGCGCACAACAGGCGCATTCGGTGCAGATGCCGTATCTGGTGCTGGCCGCCGTGCTGTTCCTGCTGGCCGTGTTCGTGGCGCTGTTCCACCTGCCGCCGCTGGCCGAGGCCGGCGGCCAGGCGGATGGCCGCAAGCACACGCTGGGCGACGCGCTGCGCATCCCGCACGTGGCCTATGGCGTAGCGGCGATCTTCTGCTACGTGGGCGCGGAGGTGGCCATCGGCAGCTTCCTCATCAACTACATCGCCCAGCCGGACATTGGCGGCATCACCGAGCAGCAGGCATCCCGCTACGTGAGCTTCTACTGGACCGGCGCGATGATCGGCCGCTTCCTGGGCACCTTCCTGCTGGCCTGGCTCAACCCGCGCCGCCTGCTGGCGGCGTTCGCCGCCGTCGCCGGCCTGCTGGTGCTGACCAGCATGGCGAGCCAGGGCCACGTGGCGATGTACAGCATCGTCGCAGTGGGACTGTTCAACTCGATCATGTTCCCCACCATCTTCGCGCTTGGCATCGAGCGGCTGGGGCCGCTCACCGACAAGGCGTCGAGCCTGCTCATCATGGCCATCGTCGGCGGCGCGGTGATCCCGTGGCTGCAAGGCGTGCTGGCCGACCATCTGGGCGTGCACCACGCCTTCGTGCTGCCGGTGCTGTGCTATGCCTTCATCCTGTTCTACGGCCTGCGCGGCTCGAAGATCCGCGAAGTCGACGCCGCAAGCCCGAGGTAATCCCGCCCCATGCATTCCATACTCTGCTTCGGCGAAGCACTGATCGATTTCCACGCCGAGGGCCGCGATCCCCACGGCTACCCGCGCGCCTTCGTGCCGTTCGCCGGGGGCGCCCCCGCGAACGTGGCGGTGGCGGTGGCCAAGCTCGGCGGTGCCGCGCGCTTCGCCGGCATGCTGGGCACCGACCTGTTCGGCGACCTGCTGCTGGACAGCCTGCAGCACGCCGGCGTGGACACCCGCGACGTGGCGCGCACCGGCGAGGCGAACACCGCGCTGGCCTTCGTGGCGCTGGACGCGCACGGCGAGCGCAGCTTCAGTTTCTACCGGCCGCCCTCGGCCGACCTGCTATTCCGCCCCGAGCACTTCCGTGCCGATGCGTTCGCCGACACCGCGGTGTTCCACGTCTGCTCCAACAGCATGACCGAGCCCGACGCCGCGGAGACCACGCGCGAAGGCATGCGCCGCGCGCGCGCGGCCGGCGCACTGGTGAGCTTCGACCTCAACCTGCGGCCCGCGCTGTGGCCGCGCGACACGGACGAGCGCGCCCAGGTCTGGCCGGCGCTGATGCTGGCCGACGTAGTGAAGCTCAGCGCCGAGGAATTCGCCTGGCTGGCCGTGGACGGCGAGGCCGCCGTGCTCGAACGCCTGTGGCAGGGCCACGCGCGCCTGCTGGTGGTTACCGACGGCCCGAATCCGCTGCGCTGGTTCCACCCCGATGCCGAGGGCGAGTTGCCGGCCTATCGCGTGCCCGCGGTGGACAGCACGGCGGCGGGTGACGCCTTCGTCGGCGGCCTGCTGCAGCAGCTGGCCGGGCAGGAGATCGGCAGCGCCGGCCTCGATGCGCTGGTCGCCACCTTGCCGCGCCTGCACGCCACCTTGCGCCACGCCGCGGCGGCCGGCGCGCTGGCGGTGACCCGGCAGGGCTCGTTCGCCTCGCTGCCGACCGCAGACGAAGTCCACGCCTTCATGGCCTCCCACGCCTGAGTCCCGCACGCATGAGCACCGTCCTCCCCCTCGCGCCGCTGCCCGATTTCCGTTCGCCCGCCTTCCTGCGCCGGCACATCGCCGACACCATGGCGTTCTACCACCCGCACGCGATCGACCCGGCCGGCGGCTTCTTCCACTACTTCAAGGACGACGGCACGATCTACGACCGCAGCCACCGCCACCTGGTGAGCAGCACGCGCTTTGTCTACAACTACGCGATGGCCGCGCTGGAATTCGACGCGGACGCGAAGCTCGCCGCCGAATACCGCGATGCCGTGCAGCACGGCCTGCGCTACCTGCGCGAAGTGCACCGCAACGCGCAATCCGGCGGCTACGCCTGGACGATCCGCGACGGCCAGCCGGAGGACCGCACCAACCACGCCTACGGCGTTGCCTTCGTGCTGCTGGCCTACGCCAGCGCACGCAAGGCCGGGGTCGCCGAGGCCGCAGGCTGGATGGACGAGACCTGGGAATTGCTGGAGCGCCGCTTCTGGGATGCCGAAGCCGGCCTGTACCGCGACGAGGCCGACGCCGACTGGCACTTCAGCGGCTACCGCGGCCAGAACGCGAACATGCACATGTGCGAGGCGATGCTGGCCGCCTACCAGGCCAGCGACGAGCCGCGCTACCTCGACCGCGCACTCGCGCTCGCCGACCACATGACGCGCCGCCAGGCCGCACTCGCCGATGGCCTGGTGTGGGAGCACTACGACGCGCAGTGGCGCATCGACTGGGACTACAACCGCGACAACCCCAAGCACCTGTTCCGCCCCTGGGGCTTCCAGCCCGGCCACCAGACCGAGTGGGCCAAGCTGCTGCTGATCCTCGAATCTCTGCTGCTGGAACGCAACCGCGAGGAACACTGGCTGCTGCCCACCGCCCGCCACCTGTTCGACACCGCGGTGAAGCATGCTTGGGACGGGGTGCACGGCGGCCTGTGCTACGGCTTCGCGCCCGATGGCAGCGTGTGCGACGACGACAAGTATTTCTGGGTGCAGGCCGAATCGCTGGCCGCCGCCGCCCTGCTGCACGCACGCACCGGCGACGCCGCCTACGCCGCCTGGTACGACAAGCTGTGGACCTACGCGTGGCAGCACTTCGTCGACCACGAATACGGCGCCTGGTACCGCATCCTCACGGTCGACAACCGCAAGGTCAGCGACGAGAAGAGCCCCGCCGGCAAGGTGGACTACCACACCATGGGCGCCTGCCACGAGCTGCTGCAGCTGTACGGCCCGGCAGCCTGAGCCCCACCGCATTCCCCTGCGCGCCGCGCATTGCGGCGCGTTTTTTTGTGCCGGTGATCTGCGCGCATGGCCCTCCTGCAATCATCCCTGATTGCGGGAATCGGACGGGCAGCCGTCCTTGGCCGCACTTTCAAAAAATCGCCGGGAGCGATTTTTGACATCGCGTCAGCGATGGCCCGAAGGGCGACCGCCAAGGATGGTGGTCGCAAAAAAAGCCCCGGCCGAAGCCGGGGCTGGGGGAACAAGTCCAACCTGAGAGGGATCAGTTGAACTTGTAATCGAACGACAGGAACATTTCGCGACCGGTGTATTCGTCGGCGGTCTGGTTGGTCGGAACGAACTCGAAGCCGCCGGAGTAGTACGGGATCGCCCCCACCTTGTCGAAGATGTTGGACACCGTGAAGGTGAGCTTGGTCTCCGGGTTGATCTGCCAGCCGACCGAGCCGTTCCACGTGATCCACGGCGGCACCCGGCCCATGTACGTGGTGTCCTGTACGACCATGGAGCCGCCGTTGTACGGCACCGTGCAGACGCCGGTGTTGTAGACGGTGCCGTCAGCCGCCTTGGCCGTGATCGGACTCGGCTGGATGCCGTTGTCCAGCACGTTGCAGCCGCCGTAGTTGTTGGCGCGCACGCTGCCCACACGCACGCCGGAGAGCGACACGTCCCAGTCACCCTTGTGCCAGGTGCCTATCCACGTGGCCCTGCTCGCCGCGTTGTTGTAGCGGGTATTCAGCAGCGGGTCGGAGGCCAGCACGCGCTGCTTGTACGAGAGGTTGTCGGTGTAGTTGATGCTGGTGGTGAAGTCGCCGTATTCCTCGCTGCGCCACTTGTAGTTCAGCGAGGCGTCCACGCCGCTCACGTACAGCGAGGCCTCGTTGATCGGGCCGGAGTGCACCGTGTTGATGGTGCCGTCCGCGTTGCGCTGGACCATGCCGGTCACCATCTGGCAATACGCCGAACCCTGCACGTGCGCCGTGTACGCCGCCAGTCCGCCCGAGCCGACCGGCTGGTAGCCGGTGAGGCAGCCCGCCTCGTCCTGCAGCACGGTGTCGTTGCCGAGGTACTGGATGGAGTTGTCCACGCCCATGTGCCAGTAGTCGGCCGACACCGACAGGCCCTCGACGCCCGGCACCTGCCACACCAGACCGTAGGTCCAGGAGTGGCCGGTTTCCGGCAGCAGCAGGCGGCTGCCGCCCGTCAACGAGGTGTAGTACTGCGACTGCGGGCGCTGGATGTTGCCGTTGCACCAGGTGCTGTTGGTATTGCCGCCCTTGATGGCGTTGATGCAGCTCAGGTAGTCCTCGTAGATGCCCACCGGCGAGGTGGAGCCGGTCTGGTAGACCGCCTGCATGTCCGGCGCCTTGAAGTTGGTGCCGTAGGTGCCGCGGATCAGCAGGCTGTCGAAGGGACGCCATTCGATGCCGGTGCCCCAGGTGCGGGCCACGTCGGCGCGGCTGGCGTCGTGGTACTTGTCCAGGCGGCCGGAGATGGTCCAGGTCAGCGAATTGAAGATCGGCACGCGGAACTCCGTGCCCAGCGAGTAGCGCTGGCGGGTGCCGGCACCGGTGTTGTCCGAATAGAACGGATTCACGAACGTCGCCGAATTCGATGCGCGCGCGTCGGGCGAGAGCTGGAAGCCGTTGTGCGCGGCTTCCACCACCGCGGCCCAACCCACCGACTCGTCCACCCACGGGAACTTGAACAGGTCGCCGTTGATGCGGAACTGCACCTGGTCCAGCCACGACGCCGCGGTGTCCTGGCCATTGACCGAGAACTGGCTGTACTGCTGCGGGTTGATCGGGTTCCACCACTGCTGCCAGTTCATGGCGTAGATCGGAATGGTATTGCCGTTGCTGTCGGTGGTGCTGCCCAGTTGCTTGCCGAGGAAGAAGTTGTCCGTGGCCGTCTGGTTGAAGGCCGTGTAGTCCTCGCGCACGATGTACTTCTGGGTGTTGAGGCTCAGATCCCAGTTGAAGTTGCCGTCGAACATGGTGCCGCGCAGGCCCGTGGTGATGTTCCAGTTCTGCTCGCGGTCATGGGTGTTGCCCGAGGTGCCGATTTCCTGTGCGGTGAACTGACGGACGGCCTGGGTGATGACCTGCCCCGTGCTCTGGTCGTAGAACTCACCCGTGCCCAGGCCCCACAACTGGGTATTGGAGATACCCACCGAGTTGTACAGGGCCGCCGAGCCATAGAGCTGCAGGCCATTGCTGAAGTCGTATTCGCCGGCCACGTAGCCGTTGTTGCTGCGGTTGCCCGGCGTCAGCACCCAGTTCTGGAACAGGGCGGGCTGCCCGCAGTAATAACCGTTGCTGGTGCTGCCGGTGACCTGCGTGCCGTTGGTCGTGACGCTGTGCGACTGGTAAAGCTGCGAGTTGCTGAACTTGTCGCAGGTGCCCGCGGGCGGGGTGATGTACTGGCCGGAAGCGGTCATCGCCGAGAGCGCGATGCTGCCGGCCGCATCGTACTGGTAGCCGAACAGGCGGTCGGCCGGGTTCCACGCGCCGTAGCCCGCCGAGGACACCGAGTCCTGGTATGGACGATCCATGCCCCACAACGCCGAGCGGTTGGACTTCTCCACGTTGTAGAGGATGTGCCAGTTCTCGCCCGACGTGCCGCCGAAGAAGTTGATGTCGCCATAGGCGCGGCCGCCGCGCTGCGCGCCGCCGCCGGTTACCTGCAGCTCGTTGCCCTGGTAGTTCTTCTTCAGGATCACGTTGACCACGCCGGCCACCGCGTCCGAGCCGTAGATCGACGAGGCGCCGGAGGCGAGGATTTCGACATGGTCGACCATGCCGGTGGGGATGTTGCTGTAGTTCTGGAAGTTGCTGTGCGCATACAGCGACTGCGGGTAGTCCACCACACGGTGGCCATCGATCAGCAGCAGGCTGAAACCGGGGCCCAGGTTGCGCAGGTTGAGCGGACGCGCATTGACCGCGGTGGCGCCCCAGGAAGCCGGATCCTGCACCTGCGGCCCCATCTGCGGCAGCGAGTCCAGGAACTCCCACAACGTGGTGAAGCCCTGCTTCTTGATCTCCGCGCCGGTGATGGTGACCACGGGCGCATTGCCCTCGATCTCCACGCGCGGAATCATCGAGCCGGTAACCGTGACCGCCTTCAGGTTCACCGCCTTGTTCTGGCTGGGAGCCGGCGTCGTAGCCGACTGATCGCCCGTGGTGGACGCCGTCTGCCCGTAGGCGGCCAGCGGCGACAGCAGGGCGATGGAAAGTGCACTCACGAGTGCGTTGCGACGCAATGCGATGGCATGACGCATGGAAACCCCTCCCTCAAGCATGTTTGTTGTCTGTGTTGTTGCGTGGCCGGGAGAGCCCCTGCTTCCCGGCCTTTCGTCAATCAGGTCTGGCGACCAAGGAACACATTTGGATCGTGTCAATCAATGGCGGCATCGCGCGCGCCGTGGCCCGCAAAACGCCGCGCAACACCCGCTTTTTTTCTTTCCCTGCTGCCTCGACCGGACCATCCCCGTCCGGTTTAGATCGATTCATATTTGAAACTATCACTCACCCATGAACGATGCAAGCGGCATTGCAATATGGCGGTCACCTCCGTCGGGCAGCCTGGAGCCGGACGGCGCCGCGGCAGTGCCATGCGCGATCCACTGCAGCTCAGTTGCTCTCGATCGGCTTCACTTCGTCGTGGAACAGGCGCACCGGCCCGTCCAGGGTGAGCGCCAGCACGGTGACCTCGGGGTCCAACGCGGCGGGCGGCACCGTGACGTAGAGCAGCCCCGGCACCTTGCTCCAGTACGGCTTACCCACCACCTGGGTATCGAGCGTGGTGCCGTTGCCCACCACGCGGGCATGCAGCACGCGGTTCATCAGGCCCTTCACCAGCACCGGGCCGTTCGGCCGCCCGTCCACGAACAGGTACAGCGTGCGGCCGTCCTTCGACAGCGTGCTGGAGCCGGCGTAGTAGTCCTTGGGGATGCCGGCCTGCGTGCCGTAGATCGCCTCGGCGTGCTTGTGGGTCCAGCGGCCGATCTGCTTCAGCGTGTCGACCTCCTGCGCGGGGATCGTGCCGTCGGCGCGCGGGCCGATGTCCAGCAGCAGGTTGCCGCCCATGCCGATAGTGTCGGCGAGGATGCGGATCAGCTGGTTCGCGCTCTTGAAGTGGCGGTCGTTCGGCTGCCAGCCCCAGGAGTTGTTGATGGTCAGGCACAGCTCCCAGTATTTCTGGGGCGGGCGCGTGATCGGCAGGCCTTGCTCCGGCGTGGCGTAGTCGCCGTAGCCCGCGAGGCGGGAGTTGATGATCGCACCCGGGTTGCGCGCCAGCAGCATCGCGCGCACCTGCTTCGCGTGCCATTCGGCGGCGCTGTGCTCCCAGTCGCCGTCGAACCAGTAGAGGTCCGGGTTGTAGCGCTGTGACAGGTCCTTCAACTGGCCCTGGTAGTACCCCACGAAGCGGTTCCAGCGCGCGGGATCGGCCTTGGCGTCGTAGCGCGACTCGGTCTTGGTGAAGCCCGGGTAGTTCTTGTGCGACCAGTCGATCAGCGAGAAGTACAGGCCCACCTTGAGGCCGTCCTTGCGCAGCGCCTGCACGAACGGCCCGACCAGGTCGCGCCTTGCCGGCGTGTCCTTCACCACGTTGAGGCCTTGCGCCGTATCCCATAGCGCCACGCCGTCGTGGTGCTTGGCGGTGAGCACCGCGTAGCGCGCGCCGCTTTCGCGGATCAGGTCGGCCCAGGCCTGCGGGTGGTAGTTCGCCGCGGTGAAGCCCTTGAGCTGCTGCATGTAGTGGTCGTAGCTGACGTAGCCGTCGTAGAACGACCACGACTCGTCGATGCCGTCCACCGCGTAGATGCCGTAGTGGATGAAGATGCCGAACTTCGCGTCGGCGAACCACTGCATGCGCTGCGCCTCGGCAGGCGCCGTCACTGAAGGCGCCGCTGCGACGGCCTGCGCCGCTGCGAGGCAGGCGCCGGCGAGCAGCAAGATCACTTGCCTCCTGATACCGTTCGGGCTGAGCGCAGCGCCGAAGGCGCGCAGTCGAAGCTCCCCGGCACCCGCACTTCGACTTCGCCGCTTCGCGGCTACGCTCAGTGCGAACGGAGAAGTTTCGAACTGCAGTCCCCGCACCGCTCAGGCCTCGCCCTTGCCGGCCAGGCGGCCGTAGGACGGCGGCCTATCCTCCGGCGCGGCGCCGAACTTCTTGTTCGGCGTATCGCCCATCACGAAAGCCAGCGTGCCGCCGGCCGCGAGCTCCGCGTGGCTGATCCAGCTCTTCGTCCATGGCTTGCCGTTCCAGGTCACCGACTGGATGTAGGCCTTGCCCGGGCCGTTGCCGTGCGTTTCGACAATGAGCTTCTTCCCCTCGCCCAGCGCCATCTCGGCGCGGTCGAACAGCGGGCTGCCGAACACGTAGTTCGCACTCACCGGATCGACTGCGTACAGGCCCAGCGCGCCCAGCACGTACCACGCCGCCATCTGGCCGCAGTCGTCGTTGCCGGCGATGCCGTCGGGCAGCGGCGGGTACATGGTCTCCAGCAGCATGCGCACGCGCGACTGCGTCTTCCAATGGCTGCCGGTGTAGGCGTAGAGGTAGGCCACGTGGTGGCTGGGCTCGTTGCCGTGCGCGTACTGGCCGATCATGCCGGCGATGTCCGGCGGCGCACCGGGGGGCAGCCTGGAGCTGGTGGTGAACAGCTCGTCCAGCTTGCGTTCGAACGCCGCCACGCCGCCGAACATCGGCATGTAGCCGTACAAGTCGTGCTGGTTGAGGAAGGTGGCTTCCCACGGGTTCGACTCGGTGAAATCGCGCCACTTGTCGAAATGCCCCATCTCGCGCGGGTCGAACGGCTCGATCCACCGGCCCTTGCTGTCGCGCGGGCGCACGAAGGTGATCTTCTCGTCGAACACGTGGCGGTAGTTGCGCGAGCGTTCGCGCAGCTTCTTCGCATCGTCCTGCGCGCCCAGCCGTTCGGCCAGGTGCGAGAGCGCCCAGTCGTCGTAGGAGTACTCCAGCGTCTTGCTCACCGACTCCCATTCCTGGTCGGCGGGGATGTAGCCCAGCTTGCGGTACAGCGGCAGGCCGCGATAGTCGTCGTCGAAGGCGCGCTTGCGGTAGATCGGCCACGCCTTGGCGTAGTCGATGCCGGCGAAGCCCTTGGCCTGCGCCTCGGCGATCACCACGGCAGAGTGGTAGCCGATCATGCAGCCGGTCTCCACGCCCTGCAGCGGCCACACCGGCGGGCCATCCGGGCTTTCCGCGGCCATGCGCACCAGGCCGTTGACCAGGTCGGGCACCTTGTCCGGCTGGTACAGCGTGTAGAGCGGGTGCAGCGCGCGGTAGGTGTCCCACAGCGAATAGGTGCTGTAGTTGTGTTGGCCCTGCGGCAGCTGGTGCACGGCGAGATCCATGCCGCGGTAGCGGCCATCCACGTCGCCGAACAGCGTGGGCGCGAGCATGGTGTGGTAGAGCGAGCTGTAGAACGTGCGCTTGGCCGTCTCCGACGGCGTGTCGATGCGGATGCGCGACAGCTCGGCTTCCCAGCGCTCCGCCGCGGCCTCCCGCACGTGCTCGAAATCCCAGTTCGGCAGCTCCGACTCCAGGTTGCGCAGCGCGCCGTCGATGTCCACGCCGGAGATGCCCACCTTCACCAGCAGCGGTGCCTTGCCGGCGTCGTCCAGGTGCAGCGCGGCCTTGAGGTGCGTGCCGCTGGCCTCGCCCGTGCCGCTGGGCAGCGGCTGGTTCTCGCTGTACAGCGTGGCCTGCGTGAACGGCCGCGACAGCTTCATCGCGAAGTAGATGTGGCGTCCGTTCGCCCACTGGTGCACGCGGCGGCCGCCGACCAGGGTGTCCTTGCCCACCAGCTTCAGCGTGGCGTCCGACACCTTGCACGGCACCTTGGGGTCGTCGTGGTAGCCGTGTGCGAGGTCGACCAGCAGGTGCGCCTTGCCGCCCTTGGCGAAGGTGTAGCGATGCAGGCCGGTGCGCAGCGTGGCGGTCAGCTCCGCGAGGATGTCGTGGTCGGCGAGGCGCACGCGATAGTAGCCGGGCACGCCCTGCTCCGATGCCTTGTCGTAGCGCGACCGGTAGCCCTTGCCCGGATGCGCCACCGAGTCTGCGGTGAGGTGCGGCCCGTGCGCCGCGCCGTCGAACCGGGAGTAGTAGTTCTCCGCCGGCAGGCCACGCGCGCCCGGGTCCAGCAGCACCTCGCCCTGCGCGGGCATCACCAGCACGTCGAGCATGTCGCTGGCGCCGGTGCCGCTGAGGTGCGTGTGCGAGAAGCCCATGATCGAGCCGTCGGCCTGGTGGTAGCCCGAGCAGGCGTCCCAGCCGAAGTCGTTGGTGTCGGGCGAGAGCTGTACCATGCCCCAGGGCATCGACGCGCCGGGATAGGTGTGACCATGGCCGCCGGTGCCGACGAACACATCCACCCAGCGCGACACACCGTTCTTCGCCAGCCCGGTCAGCGCCGCCGCGCTGCCCTGGCCGCGCGGCGCGGCCAGCGTGCCGCGCGGATCGAGGCCGCCAAGCAGCGTCAGCGCCGCTGCGCCTTGCAGGAATCGTCTACGGGTCACCATGGTCGTGGGCTCCTTCGGGGAATGTGGAAGTGCAGTTGTCAGCGCAGCAGCTCGGGGTGGTGGTCGGCCAGTCCTGCGATCAGCTCGCCGAACAGGCTGTTGGCCCAGGCGAACCAGGGCCGGGTGAATTTCGCGGGATCGTCCTGGTCGAAGGCCTCGTGCATGAAGCCGGTGCCGGCGTGGGTGGTCTTGAGCCAGTGCAGGCACTGGCGGATCTCGCCGGCGTCGTCGCTGGTGAGCGCGCGCACCATCAGCGACATCGGCCAGATCATGCGCAGGCCTTCGTGCGGGCCACCGATGCCCTCCGCCGCCGTGCCGCGGAAGAAATACGGGTTGCGTGCGCCCCAGGCGCGGGCGCGGGTGCGGCGGTAGCGCGCGTCGTCGCGCGCGCAGAAGCCAAGGTAGGGCAAGGCCAGCAGGCTGGGCACGTTGGCGTCGTCCATGAACAGCTGGTTGCCGTAGCCGTCCACCTCGTAGGCCCAGAAGTCCTCGCCGGCTTCGGTCATGACGGCATGCTTCCCGAGCGCGGCCTGTACCTCGGCGGCCAGCGCCTCGCAATCGGCGGCGAACGCCGCATCGCCGTGCAGCGCGCGCGACATCTCCGCGAGCTGGCGCAGCGACACCACGGCGAAGGCATTCGCCGGTACGAACAGCGGGTAGGTGCAGGCGTCGTCCGAGGGCCGGAACATCGAAAAGATCATCCCCACCGGCTTCGCCGGATTGCCGTAGCCGTCCAGCGGCACCGTGTCCGTGGGCACCGCCGACGCGCGCTGGAAGTGGTACGGCCCCGGCCCGTGCTTGCGCTGCTGCGCACGGAACGTCGCCAGCACCAGGTGCATCGCGGCGCGCCAGTCGTCGTCGAACGGCACGCGGTCGCCGGTGGCTTTCCAGTAACCGTGGGCGATGCGAATCGTCCAGCACAGCGAATCGATCTCCCACTTCCGCTCGGCCACGCCAGGCTTCATGTCGGTGAGGTCGTGCTGCGCCCAGCTCAACGTCGTCTTGCCCCGCGGGTCGGGCAGGAAGGCGTTCGCGTACGGGTCGATGGCGATGCACGCCGCATGACGATGGATCAGCCCGCGATACAGCCGGCGCAGCGACGCGTCCTTCGCCGCCAGCGGCAGGTAGGGCCATACCTGCGCCGAGGAATCGCGCAGCCACATCGCGTCGATGTCGCCGGTGATGACGAAGGTATCCGGCTTGCCGCGCAGCGTGTCCATGTGCACCGTGGTATCCAGCGTGTTCGGGTAGCAGTTGCCGAACATCCAGGCCAGCTCGGGATCGCCGATCTTCGCCTGCAGGCGGGTGATTTCCGCCTCCACCGCAGCGCTGGAAAACCTGCGCCTGGCGGGCGGCGGGCGACGGCTGGGTCGTACCTGTGCCCTGGCCGCCATGGCGATGCCGGGCCAGGCCGCCGCGACGGCGCTGCCGCCGATCAGCTTGAGCAGGTCACGTCGGGAGAGCGCACCCATGGTCATGGTGTCAGCACCTCGCTGCCTTTGATGGTGAATGCGGCCGTGACACCCTGGGCGTCGCCGGGCTGGCCGCCACCGATGAAGACCCGGTAACGACCGGGCTCGACGGCACGCCTGCCCGCCGCATCCACGCTGCTCAGGTCGCGCGCCGAGAGTATGAAGTCCACCCGCCGGCTCTCGCCGGGCGCGAGATGCACGCGCCGGAAACCCACCAGCGCATGCCGCGGTGCCTGCGGCGACGGCGGCACATCCAGGTACACCTGCACCACTTCGTCGCCCGCGCGCTGGCCGATGTTGCGCAGCTCCGCGCCCACCTGCAGCGCGCCGCCCGCCTCCAGCGCGTCCGTCGACAAACGGGGCGCGGCATAGGCGAAACGCGTGTAGCTCAGTCCGTAGCCGAACGGATACAGCGGGGTGCCGCGGAAATAGCGGTAGGTGCGCCCCTGCATCGCGTAACTGTCGAATGGCGGCAAGTCGTGCACCGAGCGGTAGAACGTCACCGGCAGGCGGCCGCCGGGATTGGCGTCGCCGGCCAGCACCTGCGCGATAGCGGTGCCCCCGGCCTGCCCCGGGTACCACGCGGCGAGAATGGCGTCGGCGTGCTGCTTCGCCCAGTCCAGCGCCACCGCGCCGCCGGACATCAGCACCACGACCAGCGGCTTGCCGAAGGCCGCCGCATGTTCCAGCAGCGCGCGCTGCGCCGCCGGCAACGCCAGCGAAGTTCGGTCGCCACCGGCGAAGCCCGGCACGTCGACCTGCAGCGCCTCGCCCTCGACATCGGGCGACAGGCCGACGAAGGCGACCACCGCGTCCGCCGCGCGGATCGCGCGCCCGGCTTCGGCCAGCTGCGCCGCGGGCGGCGCCAGCCATTGCAGCCGCACGCCCTGGTCCCGGCTCGCATGCACCAGTTCCAGGCGCAGCGCATGGGGCCTGGTGTCGGTGAAATGCAGCTGCGCCTGCATGTGCGTGCCATCGCCGTCGTCGACGAGCACCGGCTTGCCGTCCACAAAAAGGCGCACCGCATCGTGCGCGCTGCAGTCGAAACAGCGGTCCACGTGCACGGCCAGCAGATAGTCGCCCGGCCCCGGGGGCAGCAGCTCGCCGCGCCAGCGCACCGCGTAATGGCCGGCATCGAGCCCGGCGGCCGGGGCCGCGCGGTCCCAGTCGAAGTCGATCCGGCGGTCGGCGCGCACCCGCTTCGCGGTGCCGCTGAAATCGGTATTCGCGTAGTACGCGCCGCGCAGGCCGACGGCGCCATCCGGCGTACGCAGCGCCGTCTCCGGTACGGGAATGGGCACGCCCGCCGCGACCGGCGCACCCTGCGCGTAGCTCACGCGGCCGGCGCCGAAGCGCGCCCGCAGGCCTTCGAGCGGGGTGACCGCCGCACGCGCGGTGCCGTGGTAGTTCGCCTCCAGCGTTTCCAGCGTGTCGGCGTCGGGACCGATCACCGCAAGGCGCAGGCCGCTGCGCAGCGGCAGCGTGCCGTGCGCGTTCTTCAGCAGCACCAGCGACTCCTGCGCCGCCTGCCGCGCCAGCTTGCGGTGTGCCGCGCTGTCGATCTCGTTCGCGCCGATCTGCGCATAGCGGCTGTCGCCGCCGAGTTCGCCGAGGCGGTAGCGCGCGGCGAACAGGCGAACGAGCGACGCGTCCAGCGCGGATTCGGGCAGCGCGCCCTTGCGCACCTCGGCGGCCAGGCTGGCGTAGGTGTGGCCGCAGTCGAGGTCGGTGCCGGCGTGCAGCGCGGCCATGGCCGCCTGCCCGTCGTCAGGCCTGTAGTGGTGGAAGGCCGAGATGTCGCCCACCGCGTCGCAGTCGGACACCACGTAGCCCTTGAAACCCCAGTCCCTGCGCAGCCACGTGTCCAGCAGCGTCGCATCGGCGCACGTGGGCACTCCGTTCAAGGCGTTGTAGGAGCACATCACCGAACCCGCGCCGCCCCGGGTGACCGCCGCGCGGAAGGCCGGCAGGTAGGTGTCTTCCAGGTCGTGCGGCGAGACCACCGCGTTGAAACTGTCGCGGCCGGTCTCCGGCCCGCTGTGCGCCACGAAGTGCTTGGGCGTGGCGATGGCGCGCGGATGCCGCGGATCGTCGCCCTGGATGCCGTGCACGAAGGCCACCGCGAGGCTGCCGGTGAGGAACGGATCCTCGCCGTAGGTTTCCTGGCCGCGCCCCCAGCGCGGATCGCGGTCGATGTTGATGTTGGGCGACCAGATGGTCAGGCCCTGGTAGCGCGCGTGCGCATGGCCCGCGCCGACCGCGTTGAAGCGGGCGCGCGCCTCGACCGAAACCGTGGTCCCCACCTCCTGCAGCAACGGCGCATCCCAGCTCGCGGCAAGGCCGATGGCCTGCGGGAACACGGTGGCGTAGCCGTCGCGCGCGTGGCCATGCAGGCCCTCGTTCCACCATTCGTAGGCAGGCACGCCGAGGCGCGGGATCGCCGGCGCGTCGTTCTGCAGCTGCGATACCTTTTCCGCCAGCGTCATCTTCGCCACCAGCGCCGACGCGCGCGCTGCCGCGCCTTGCGTCTGCGCCGCAGCCGGTCCGGCCGCCAGCAGCAGCGCAAGAACCGCCGTGCCGGCCCCGCGCTTCCTCATGGCGCAGCCACCGTGGCGCCATACAGGCTGCGCACCACCAACGAATGACGCAGCGCTGCCGCATCGGACGTGCTGTCGACCTGCAGCGTCACCGACTCGCCGGGCAGCAGGTCGAAGGCATTGTCGGACAGCCGCGCATCGGGATCGGCATCGCCGAAGTCCACCCACACCTCGCGGGCGAGGTGCTGCGCGCTCACCGTGATGCTGCGGCCATCGGCAGACAACTCCGCCTTCAGGCCGGGATCGGGCAGCGCCAGGTTCTTCGCGTCGTCGAAGTAGACCAGGTGGCGCGAGACCGGCTTGCCGTGGTCGAGCAACTCGAACACCGCCACCGTGCGGCGCGGATCGGCGCCGTGCAGCAGTTGCGCATCGCTGTAGTCGCCGGCCGGGGTGCTGGCCAGCGCCGCCACGTGCGCGGGCTGCGTGTGTTCCCACAGTGGCTTGCCGTCCATGTCCAGCACGCGCACCCGCAGTTCGGCATCGAGCGGCGCGGTGCGGTCGGACACCAGCGACACCCGGGTCTGGCCGTCCTTGCGGATCGCCACCACCCGCAGCGGCGCATAGAAGCGCCTCGCGTGGTACTGCAGCGCCTTCCAGCGGCCGTAGTAGTCGATGCTGGCCCAGGTCACGCCGGGCCACACGTCGTCGAGCTGCCAGTACATCGAGCCCATGCTCTGCGGGCGCGAGGCGCGCAGGTGCTCGGCAGCGAGCTGGATGCCCTCGGCCTGCATCACCTGGCTGAGGTACACCAGCGCGGCGAAGTCTTTCGGCTTGCCGTACGCGCGCTCTACGTACATCAGCAGGCGCTGGTTGCCCCTGCCTTTGTCGAACTTCTGGTGCGCGCGCAGCACCGGCGAGTCGATGGAGAGATCCTTCGGATCGAGCACGCTGCGCAGCGTCGCCATCGCGGGAAAGGACTGCAGGCCGTACTCGGACTGGAAGCGCGGCGTGACGTCGAGGTAGGCGCTGGCCGGCAGCGCCTTGCCCGACCAGACGTCCCAGTAATGGTAGTCGCCGTCGTCCAGCACGTTGGCCTTGCCGTCGTAGTCGCTGCTGGGCGTGCTGGGCCAGTACGGCGTTTCGGGCGACTGCGACGCCACCACATCGCGCAGCGTGTGGTCGAACAATTCGCGCATGCCCTGCTCGATGTGCTGCACTTCGGCCTTGGGCTGGGTGGCCTTGAGATGCGCACCACCGCCCCATGATTCCCATGCGGTTTCGACTTCGTTGTTGCCGACCCACACGACGATGGACGGATGGTCGCGCAGGCGATCCACCTGGTAGACGGCCTCGGCGCGCGTGTTGTCGCGGAAGGCCTTGTCGTAGGGCGGGATCGCGCCGCCGAACATGAAGTCCTGCCACACCATCAGGCCGAGTTTGTCAGCCTTGGTATAGAACGCGTCCTCGAGGTAATAGCCACCACCCCAGACGCGCAGCATGTTCATGTTGGCGTCGCGCGCGGACTGCAGCATCGCATCGATGCGCGCCGTGGTGACACGGTTCGGGAAGCTATCCATCGGGATCACGTTCGCGCCCTTGGCGAAGATAGGCACGCCGTTCACCACGAAGGCGAAGCTCCTGCCCCACCGGTCCTTCTGGCGCAGCAGCTGCACGCTGCGCAGGCCGGTCTGGCGCTCGGCGCTGGCCACGGCCTGGCCATCCGTCGCGACATCGACCTGGAAGTCGTACAGGTTGGGCTTGCCGTAACCCACCGGCCACCAGCGCTGCGGACGGGCGATCTCGAACGGCAGGGACACTTCGTTGGTGCCGGCTTTCAGCGCCACCTCGCGCTGCAGCGACTGCGCGCCGCCGTCCGGTGCGCGCCAACGCAGCGTGACCTGTGCCTTGCCCGCCACGTCGGACGCGATGCGCAGCTGCGCCTGCAGCTTTGCCACGTCGGCGTCGACCTTCGGCTGCGCAATGTGGAAACCGGCGAGGCGCAACGTGTCCCAGCTTTCCAGCCGCACGTCCTGCCAGATGCCTTCGGTGACGATGCGCGGGCCCCAGTCCCAGCCGTACTGGTACGCGGCCTTGCGCACGTAATTGGCCGTCTGTTTGCCCTCGGGTTCGTCGCCGAAGGCCGAATCGAATTCGCCGGGCAACGCATACGGCTGCCTCAGCAGCCAGGGCTGCAACCGTGCGATCGGCGAGTGCAAGGTGACTTCCAGCGTGTTCGCCCCCGCGTGCAGCCAGGCCTTCGCGTCGACGCGCCAGCGGCGGAACATGTTGTCGGCGGCCAGCAGCCTGTGGCCGTTGAGTGTGACGTCAGCGAAGGTATCCAGGCCGTCAAACACTAGGTCCACGTGCCTGCGCGCCAAGGTGGCCGCATCCACGGTGAAGGTACTGCGGTACTGCCAGTCGGCCAGGCCCACCCACTGGATCTTCGCCTCGTCGTCGCGCCAGTACGGATCGGGCACCAGCTTCGCCGCCAGCAGATCGGTCTGCACCGTGCCCGGCACCTTGGCGGGCAGCCATCGCGCGGCTTGCGGATGCTCCGCGGCGTGGCGGTCGCCGGGTGCGAGCCGGAACTGCCAGCCGGCGTCCAGCGACTGTGTCACCAGCGACATCGCCCTGCCCGGCAGCGGCGCGCCCAGCACCAGCAGGAAAAGTGCGACGGCCAGACAGCGCCCCGGGCCGCCTGCCCGCCCGTGCCTGCGACGCTGCATCGATGCCCCCGTCGTGCGTCGCGCCATCCGGTCTGCCATTACCCGCCCCTCTTGTCTCGCCCGCACTCCGGGGACCGCGTCGTCGCGCCCCGTCAGGAGGTCGTCGCGGCCACTCTCGCCATCGATTTAGATCGATCCATGTGGACGCTAGCACCGACCCGGACATGGCGCATGCCGCACTGCAATAAATCGGGCACGAAGTCGTGGGGGCGTCGTCGCGTGGCCGCTTCAACCGATCCAAAGCATGCGGCCGCGGGGGGTGACCCCGGACGCCGCCGGCCCGCTCAATAGTCCAGGCGGAGACCGAGCAGATGGAGGCTGGCGACGAACCACAGCGTGGCGAGGCAGGCCAGCAGCAGGGCCGCGCTGTTGACCTTGCGCCACCAGCCACCGCCCCGCGCGCGCCATGCATGCCATGCGTTCATCGCCGCCGCCGCGATGCCGAGGACAGCCAGCAGGCCGACCAACTGGATCAGCCGCAGGGCACCGTCGAACCCGCTGTCCATGCCGGCGATGTCCGCATCGAGGCGCGCCAGCACTCCGGCCCAACCGGCAAAAAACAGCAGCTGCGCGATCGCCGCCACCCGGCTCAGCCGGTACCACAGCCGCGCCCGGCCGGTGAGCGCGAACGGCTTGCCGCAGGCGCGACGCACCAGCGCGGCCACGGGCCACAGCAGCGCGGTGAGCGCGAGCACCAGCACGATCAGCCCTAGCAGCGGCAGGTTCCACGCCGCCGAACGCCACGCGGGCACCGGCAGGAACACCGTCACCGGCGAGACCGCGGCTATCGAGATCCAGCGCACCCGCCCCTGCTCCACCCGCGCACCGAGCAACTCGTGACCGCCCACCGCGCGCCACAGGAACGGCGCCGCCTCGCGCCAGTGCCGGGGACGACCCGCGAGATCGTGGAAGTCCGGCGTCACCAGTTCGCCGTTGGCCGCCTGCTCGACGCGCACCTGCGAGAGCAGGCCGAGCATCGCCATGAAGTTCGACTGCGAGGCGCGGCTGCTCGCATAACGCCCCACCAGCAGGGCGCCGTCCCTGCCCGCGCTGGCCAGGGCGGCTTGCGCCACTTCCGGCGGCGCCGGGAAATAGCGGTCGGAAAAACCATCCAGCAGCTGCTTGCGCAGGCCCCCGTCGCCGCGGCCATCGATGGACACGAACACGCCCACGCCCTGCTGCGGGAAAAGTGCCAGCTCGCTGTGGAACCAGCGGGTGTCGCCGGCGTGGCCTAGGATGTCCTGGCCGTCGCGGTCCATGTGATAGAACCCCAGCGCCATCGCGGGCAGGCCGGGCACCGCGGCGTGACGGTAATCGAGCATCTCGCGCAGCGCGGCCGGCGCAAGGATCTGCGCGCCCCCGTAACTGCCGCCCTGCAGCATCGCCAGCATGAAGCGCGCCATTGCCTCGCCACTGGCCGACAGCGCCCCGGCCGCCGCCGCGTTGACCAGCTCGAACGGTTTCGCCGGCCCGTCGCTGTACGCATAGGACTTCGCCATGTGCGGCGCCAACGCGGCCGGCAACGGCTGGCGGAACGTCGCGTACCGCATGCCCAGCGGCTGCAGGATGTGCGCCTCGACGTAGTCGTCGAACGGCTGGCCCGACACGCGCTGCACGATGTAGCCCGCCAGCGCCGCGCCGTAGTTGGAATAGGCAGGCACCTGGCCCGGCGGGTACACGCGTGCGGGCACCCACTCCTTCACCCACGCCGCGTTGCCGAGGAAATGCCGCGGGCCGGGGGCGAACAGGTTCTTGACCGTCTCCTCGAAGCCCGCCGTGTGCGTCATCAGCTCGCGCAAGGTCACCGGCTGGCCGTCGCGCGGCGGTATCCTGAAATCGAGGTACGTGTTCACGTCCGCATCGAGATCGAGCTTGCCCTGTCCGACCAGCTGCATCACCGCGGCCCAGGTGAACAGCTTGGAGATCGAGCCGACGCGGAACAGCGTGCCGGCCGGATCGACCGGCCTGGCCGCCGCCACGTCGGCATGGCCGTAACCTTTGGACAGCAGCACCTGGCCGTCCTTGACGATCACCACCACCGCGCCGGCGAGGCCATTCTTCGCCAGGCCGTACGGCATAAGCCCATCCAGCCATGCACCGGCATCGTCCGCCGTCAGCGGGTGCGCACCCAGCGGCACCGGCTTCGGCGGCGCCTGTTCCGCCAGCGGGCGGATCTCGATCTGCGCCGCCGCCACCGTCGCGAACATCGACAGCAGGGAGCACAGGCACAAGCGCAGCGGGCGGTTCATGGGATATCCGTGGCGTCGGCGGAAACGGGACCATGCCATCAAAACACGCCGCCCGTGAAATCCAGCCAACGGCACGCGGCCACGCACCGGAATCGCGACGGCGCCCGCAGCTTGCGCGTCTCGCCGGCCGCCCGTTGCACCGGATGGATACTTATGCGAACCACGAGTTGCCGCGCTGCGATGCTGTCCGGAGGCCGTTCAATGCCGGCGCAGGCTGCGCGCAGGCATTGGCAAGGCTCTAAGCTTGCGCGGGTCGCCTTGCGCAGGACCACCTTGCTTGACGCCGCCCAACCAACCCTCGCGCCCGCCCGGCCGCGCCACGGTCCGGCCGGAGCTGTCGTTCCGCCAGATCTGGAACATGTGCTTCGGCTTCCTCGGCATCCAGTTCGGCTTCGCGCTGCAGACCGCCGATGTCAGCCGCATCTTCCAGACCCTGGGCGCCTCGCTGGAGCAGATCCCGGTGTTGTGGGTGGCGGCGCCGATCACCGGGCTGATCGTGCAGCCGATCATCGGCCACTGTTCCGACCGCACCTGGACGCGGCTGGGCCGGCGCCGCCCGTATTTCCTGGCCGGTGCGCTGCTGGCCACGCTGGCGCTGCTGTGGATGCCGGACGCCGGCACGCTGTGGATGGCGGCGATCCTGCTGTGGCTGATGGACGCCACCTTCAATGTGGCGATGGAACCGTTCCGCGTCTTCGTGGCCGACCAGCTGCCGGTGCAGCAGCGGCCGCAGGGTTATCTGCTGCAGAGTTTCTTCATCGGCGCGGGCGCGGTGGTCGCCTCGATGCTGCCGTGGATCCTGGCCCAGCTTGGCGTCAGCAACGTGGCGGCGCCGGGCGTCATCCCCGACACGGTGAAGTACGCGTTCTACGCGGGTGGTGCCGCGCTGCTGGGCGCGGTGCTGTGGACGGTGGCGACCACGCGCGAGTATCCGCCGGAACAACTGCAGGCATTCGATCCCGCGCCCGCCACCGGCACGCTGCCCGAGCTGCACGGCATCTGGCGCAACGGCAGCGCCTGGCTGCTGGGCGGGGTGATCCTCGCCCTGCTGATCGCCCGCTTCGGCTTGCGCGACGAGGTGTACCTGCTGGCCGCAGGCCTGGCCATCTACGGCCTGCTGCTGCTCGGCTACAACCTGGCGCTGAAGCTGCACCCCGTGCTGAATCGGCGGCGCGGCCTGCTGGGACACGTGCTGGGCGACCTGCACGTGATGCCGTTGGCGATGCGCCAGCTGGCCTGGGTGCAGCTGTTCTCGTGGTTCGCCATGTTCGCGCTGTGGATCTACGCCACCGCCGCGGTGGCGCAGGTGCAATACCACGCCACCGATGCGCACTCGGCGCTGTACAACGAGGCGGCGAACTGGGTCGGCGTGCTGTTCGGCGCCTACAACGCCTGCGCCGCGCTGGCGGCGTTCGTGATCCCGTGGATGGTGCGCCGCTGGGGCCTGCGCGCGAGTCACCTGCTCAACCTCTGGCTGGGCGGCGCGGGACTGCTGGCCTTCCTCTTCGTGCGCGACCCGCACTGGCTGCTGCTGCCGATGCTGGGCGTGGGCTTCGCCTGGGCCTCGATCCTCTCGCTGCCTTACGCGATGCTGTCGGACAACCTGCCCGCGGCGAAGATGGGCGTGTACATGGGCATCTTCAATTTCTTCATCGTGATCCCGCAGCTGGTCGCCGCCAGCATGCTGGGCGAACTGCTGAAGCGCTGCTTCCACGGCCAGCCGGTGTGGGCGCTGGCCAGCGGCGGCGCGAGCCTGTTGGTGGCGGGCCTGTGCACGCTGCGGGTGCGCCTGGCAGAACCGCGGCCGGCGCCACCGGGTCAGTAGCTGGCGACGCCGCGTTCGCGCCCCCAGACCACCGCGGCGCCGCGCCGTTTCACGCCGATCTTGCTGTACAGGTTCGCGACGTGGTTGCGGACGGTGTTGCGTGAAAGTTCCAGCGTGCTGGCGATTTCCGCATCGCCCATGCCCTTGCAGATGAGTCCCAGGATTTCCAGTTCGCGCGGCGTCAGCTCCGCCAGTTCTCCCCCGGCACTTCCCGGCTGGCGTATCTGCGCGAGCTTTTCCATCACGGTGTGGCTGAACCACGAGGTGTCCTTCATCACCGTTTCGATGGCAAGGATCACGTCGGCTTCCGCGCGCTTGCGTTCGGTGACGTCCTGCAGCACGCACAGCACGCAGGCTTCGTCCTGGATCGTCACCGGTTCGGCGGAAAGCAGGCAATCGATGGCGGAACCGTCGCGCGTGGCCAGCGGGACTTCCAGGCCGCGCGTCTCCTGTCCCGCGTCAAGGCTGACGCACAGCTCATCGAGGATCCTGGCGCTCTTCCAGAGCCCGATTTCCCGGATGGTCTGACCCTGGATATCGGGGTGGTGGTACCCGGTCGCGCCGCCAAAGGCCTCGTTCGCCGCCAGCACGCGCCAGTCCGACCGCACGCAGATCAGCATGGGCACAGGGGCCGACCGGAACGCCTTGGCGAACTGCTCTTCGCTCCGGCGCAGCGACGCCTCGGCCCGCTTGCGCGCATCGAGGTCGGCGAAGGTGAAGAGCATGCACGCTTCGTCGTCCATCTCGATCGGCTGGGCGGCGACGATCACGAATTTGTCGGCGCCGTCGTTCACCCGCACCAGCGCCTCCTGCTGCGGGATCGAGCGGTGTTCCCGCATGGCATCGAGCGCCGCTTCCCGGTGCTCGGCGTCGCGAAGCACGTCCAGTTCGTGGAACGGACGGCCGACCACCTGTTCCTGCGTGAGGCCGGTCATGTCGAGGAAGCCGCGATTCGCCCTCACGTAGCGCGAATCCGCCAGCTGCAGGATCACCGCGGGTGCCGGGTTGGCGGCGAACGCGCGCTCGAAGCGGTCGGCGGCGCTTTCGCGCTCGGTCACGTCGTTGATGATGAGCACCAGCGATTCGATGATCTTCCGCGTGCTGACCACCGGGAACCCGCGCAGCTCGAGCACGCGGCGGAAATCGTCCCGCGGCCGGCGGGTCACCTCCACCGTCATCTCGTCGAAGCGCTCGCCGGCGACGAGGCGGTCCAGCGGATATTGCCTGGCCGCGAGCCGGTGGTTGTTGAGATAGCGCAACGCGAAGCGCTTGCGGTAGCCGACCCTGCCTGCGCCCAGCTGCTCGAGTCCGGTGCAGCCATGCATCTCCAGTGCGGCGTCGTTCGCCCACGCGATCGACCCGTCCAGTTCGACCACCAGTACGCCCTGGACCAGGTTGGCCAGGATCTGCTGGAGCTCGCTGCGGTCCCTCGGTGCCTTCGGTGCTTTGGCGCTCATCGGCAATCCTGCAAGTTTCCGGGAGGCCGCCATTTCGGGAGCGAACGGCGCGCATTGCAACCGGTAGAAACCTACCAGGCCGGCTGGTCAAAACTTCTCTATCACAAAGCGCGCGGTGGCCATAGTTTCGATGACGGCCCACGACAGGCCCTTCGATAGAGGAGTCCCCCATGCAAGCCACACGCTCACCCAGGCAGTCCGGCCGTCCCGACAAGCACCACGAGCCGTCACCGCAACGCCGCCCGGAGCCGCGTCCGCCCGGCGGCGGAGACAAGGATGGCGGCCGCCATCCCGACACGCTGCGCCGCCCCGGCGAAGGCAAGCAGCGCGACGCCCGCACGCCATCCGGGCGCTGAGGCGAAACCCCCGATCGACCAGGAGACAAACGGCATGAAAGCATTGCGCACGATGTCAGTACTCACCCTCGCCGCGGCGTTGGGGGCCGGAATGATGGCCAGCGACGCGCTCGCCGCGCCGCAAACGCCCCCCGCGGGCGATCACTCGGCCGACGCGGGACAAGCCGTCAGCGACGCATGGATCACGACCAAGGTGAAAGGCGAACTCGGCACCACCAAGGGCGTGAAAAGCATGGACGTGGACGTGAAGACGGTCAACGGCGTGGTCACGCTGACCGGGGTGCTGGCCACCCGCACGGACGTCAGGAAGGCGGTGGCCGCGGCCAGGAGCGTGAAGGGCGTCAGGGACGTCGACGCCTCCGGGCTCAAGGCAAAGGACTGACCGGGCACGATGGCCGCCCCGGAGCAGCCCGCCGCGTCGCCATGGAGAGCCTGCCCGGGCTGCGACAGGATCGGCGAAGAGTGGCCGCGGATTGCCGACAGGCTGTTGCGCCGCTGGCGAAAACTCACCGTGGACGATGTCCTGTATCCGTACGGCAGCGCCAGGTACCTGGCGCGGGTGCTGCAGGACCGCTACGGCATCGACAGGCAGGAAGCACGGCTGCAGGTCCATGAATTCGAGCGCGGCCTGTAGCAGGAAACGCACTCCCTCCCGGCGTTGTCGCCGCGACGGAGAACGAATCATCCCACCTCGAATCACCCCGCTCCAATCCCCTCATTGCGGAGAACCAACGATGAACGAAGACAAGATCAAGGGTCAATGGAAGCAGCTCCACGGCAAGCTCAAGGCGCGCTGGGGCAAGCTGACAGACGACGACCTCATGGTCGCCGACGGCAGCACCGAGTACCTGGCGGGCAAGCTGCAGGAACGCTACGGCATCGCCCGCGACGAGGCGAAGAGGCAGATCAAGGATTTCGACCTCGATCTGGATCTGTAAGAGTCCCTGGCGCGGATGCCCCTCCGTGGGGCATCCGCGCCCCGCTCTTCGAACATCCCCACCTGCGGCGTCTTCCGGCCGGCGCGGCGTTCCGCGCGACCCGCCCTGCATCCGCAACACGCCATGGCTGCCCTGGCCCCGCCCCCGCGGGCAGGCGGCGCGACTGCCTGGAGGCAATTGGCCCTGGGCCGGTGCGCCGACATCCCGGCCGGCTGCACGCGCGACCGGACACGGGGCGCGTTGCGCCATAAGCGCGCTCCACCACGCAGCACCGAAAACCCGCCCCACACCACCGAGGAAAACACCATGCTCTGGTACGCCGTCGTGTTCCTGATCATCGCCATTGTCGCCGGCGCCTTCGGCTTCCTGGCTGTCGCAGGCGTGGCCGCCACGATCGCCAAGATCCTGTTCGTCATCTTCCTCATCCTGTTCGTCGTCTCCATCATTTCCGGGCGCAGGCGCGGCTAGCACCGGCCCGGCACGGGTGCAGCCCGTGCCGGGGGCGGCCGGGACCGAAGCCGGATCCACAGGCCGGCGCGTGGCCGGGTTGCAGCCTCCACGCAACCACGGCCCCGCGCCGGCCGCCGCAACGGCGGCGCGCCAGGCCAGCCGGCAAGCCGATGCCTGGCGCATCGTTCGGCGTGCGCGGCCGTTGGCTGCAGGCGCAGGAAGCGTCCCGCCAGGTCATGAATCCGACAGTCGCCGGCGCGCATTGGACATGCGCCGCCGATGCCAGGCCTGGAGGCCGTTCCTACCATGGAGCGGTCCCCCTTGCCGTTTCCGGTACGGGCATACCGGAAACGGCAGGAACACCCGATGGCCATCGACCTCGACCGCCCCTACCCGCTCGCCGCGCGGCAGATCGCCGACTACCGCCGCGACGGCTTCATCCGGCTCAAGCAGGTGTTCGACGCCGATGAGCTCGCCCAGTACGGCGCGGAGATCACCCGCCTCACCATCGCGCTGAACACGCAGACCCGGCCGCTCGAAGAGCGCAGCACCTACGACCGCGCCTTCCTGCAGGTGATGAACCTGTGGCGGCAGAGCGGAACGGTACGCGAGTTCGTGTTCGGCAAGCGCCTCGCCGGCATCGCCGCCGCGCTGCTGGAAGTGGACGGCGTGCGGCTGTACCACGACCAGTCGCTGTACAAGGAACCGGGCGGCGGCATCACGCCCGCGCATGCCGACCAGTACTACTGGCCGCTGGCCAGCGACCGCACCATCACCGCCTGGGTGCCGCTGCAGGCGGTGCCGCGGGAACTGGGCCCGCTGGCGTTCTTTGCCGGCAGCCAGCACGTGGAATTCGGCCGCGACCTCGGCATCTCCGACGAGAGCGAACGCGCGATCACCGCAAACATGCAGGCGCACGGCTTCCCCGTGGTCGACGAACCCTTCGAGCTCGGCGAAGTGAGCTTCCACTCCGGCTGGACCTTCCATCGCGCCGGCCCGAACCGCTCGACCCGGCCACGCTCGGTGATGACGGTGATCTACATGGACCGCGACATGCGCCTGAAGGCGCCGGACAACCACATGCAGCAGGCCGACTGGGAGCGCTGGTGCCCCGGCGCGCGCGTGGGCGAGGTGGTGGACACGCCGGAGAATCCGCTGCTGTTCGAGCGGGACCCGTCCGCGGACCAGGCCAGCGCATGACGCCCGGCGTCGTCCGCGGCAACGCGGTCATCGCCGACGGCGAAGGCCGCTTTGTGGTCGGCACCGTCGAGGTCGATCCTCCCGCCGCGGGCGAGGTGCGGGTGGCGATCGCCGCCGCCGGCGTCTGCCATACCGACCACGCCTCGCTGCGCTGGCCCGGCCCGCTGGTGCTGGGGCACGAGGGCGCCGGCCACGTCGAGGCCATCGGCACCGGTGTGCAAGGCCTGGAGATCGGCCAGCCGGTGCTGCTGAACTGGGCCATCCCCTGCGGCCATTGCTGGCAGTGCGGACACGGCGCCGCGGCGCTGTGCGAGCGCACCCACGAACGCGACGTGCCACGCCTCGGCCGCAGCCGCGCCCACGCCGGCGCCACGCGCTGGCTCGGGCAGGCCATCGAGCGCTCCTTCCATCTCGGCACCTTTGCGCACTACACGCTGGTGCGCGCCGAAGCGGTGACGCCGCTGCCGCGCCATCTCCCGCTCGACACGGCCTGCATCCTCGGCTGCGCGGTGATGACCGGCGTGGGTTCGGCGGTGAACGTGGCGGCGGTGGCGCCCGGCGACACGGTGGCGGTGCTGGGCTGCGGCGGCGTGGGCCTGAACGTGATCCAGGGCGCGCGCATCGCCGGTGCCCGCCGCATCATCGCGATCGACCGCGTACCGGCGCGGCGGGAGCGCGCCCGCGCACTCGGCGCCACGCACACCCTGGTGCCACAGGCGCACGACGGCGACCACGCGCAGCTCGTCGCCGAGGTGCGCGCGTTCACCGACGGCCGCGGCGTCGACCACGCCTTCGAGGCCACCGGCGTGCCGGCGCTGGCCTTCCTGCCGCTGAAGCTCGCCCGCAACGGCGGCAACGCACTGCAGCTGAGCGGCGCACACGGCCCGGCCTCGCTGGAGCTCACCGACCTGTTCTGGAACAAGCGCTATCTCGCGCCGCTGTACGGCGACTGCGTTCCGTCGCGCGATTTTCCGCGGCTGTTCGACTGGATCGCCCAGGGCAGGCTGGAACTGGCGGCGCTGGTCAGCCACCGCTACCCGATGGAGGCGCTGGACCGCGCCTTCGACGACATGCTGGCCGGACGCAGCAGCAAGGGCGTGCTGCGCATCGCATGAACGACGAAACCTTCCGCACCATCGAGGTCTCCGATCCCGCCATCGCGGCGGACGGGCTCAGCTTCGCCACCGTGAAAAGCCGCGCGCTGCGCCGGCGCGCCGACGTCACCCTCTACGTGCCGCCCGTGGCGCAGGGCGTGGCGGACCTGCCGATCGTGGTGCTGCTGCACGGCGTGTACGGCTCGCACTGGGCCTGGGCGCTGAAAGGCCGCGCGCACCTCACTGCCGCGCGGCTGATCGCGCAGGGTGCACTGCCGCCGGTGGCCCTGCTGATGCCGTCGGACGGCCTGTGGGGTGACGGCTCCGGCTACGTGGTGCACGCCGACCACGACGTCGAGCGCTGGATCGTCGACGAGATGCCGGCGCTGGCGCAGGAGCTCGTCGCGGACTGCAGCCCGCGTTCGCCGCTGCTGGTGGCCGGGCTCAGCATGGGCGGCTTCGGCGCATTGCGGCTGGCCGGCAAATACCCGCGGCGCATCGCGGCGGCGGCGGCGTTGTCGGCGGTGACCGATGCCAGCCAGTTCGATGCGCTGATCGAGGAAACCCGCAACGGCTGGAACCCGGCGCTCGCCGACCGCAGCGTGCCGGCCGCGCTGGCCTCCGCCAGCGGCCCACGGCCTGCGCTGCGCATCGACTGCGGCCTCGACGATCCCTACCTGGAAGGCAACCGCGAACTGCACCACCAGCTGCAACGCAGCGGCATCGCGCACCGCTATGCCGAGGCCCCCGGCGGCCACGACTGGGCCTACTGGTCGGCTACGCTGGAACAGACGCTGCGCTTCTTCGGCCAGGTGCTGCGCCCTACGGAGGACGATGCATGAAATCCGCACGACCGCTGGCCGCTGCCTTCGCCGCCCTGTTCGCCTTGTTTGTCCTGCCCGCGCCGGCCGCGACGCCGCCGCCCGCGCAGCCGGCCAGCCAGGTGTTCTACCAGATCTTCTTCCGCAGCTTCCGCGACTCCGACGGCGACCGCATCGGCGACCTCAAGGGGCTGGCCTCGAAGCTCGGCTACATCCGGCGGCTCGGCGCCACCACCTTGCTGCTGACGCCGCTGCAACCCTCGCCGTACTACCACAACTACTTCGCCACCGCGTTCAAGGCGATCGATCCCGCCTACGGCACGCTGGACGACTACTTCGCCTTCGTCCGCGCCGCGCATGCGCAAGGCCTCAAGGTCTACCTGGACGAGGAGTTCCAGTACGTCGCCGAAGGCCATCCGTGGTGGCGCGACTCGATCTGCAGGCCTCACGCCAGGTACGCCGGTTACCTGCTGTGGAAAGACCCGCAGCACTGCGTGGCCGAGCCTTTCCTCGACAAGGCGAAGTGGCTGGGCTACGACGGGCGCGACATCGGCATCGCGATGGTGAACCTGGAAAACCCGGCGGTGCGCGACTACTTCCGCAACCTGCTGCTGTACTGGGCCGACCCGCACGGCGACGGCAGCGGCCGCGACGGCGTGGACGGCTTCCGCATCGACCACATGATGGACGACCTCGACCACAAGGGGCTGGACAAGCACCTGTTCGCCGGCTTCTGGGCGCCGATCTTCCGGGCGCTCAAGGCGCGCCGCCCCGCGCTGCGCATCCTCGCCGAACAGGCCGACTGGGGCTACGGCACGAAGTGGCTGACCGCCGGCCACGTCGACATGGTGTTCGCCTTCCCGCTGCGCGGCGCGCTGGTATCGCTGGACAAGGCCGCCATCGTGAAGAACATCCGCGCCACCGAGGCAGCCACGCCGCCGGGCAAGCAGCAGGTGATCCTGCTGGAGAACCACGACGTCGACCGCTACATGTCGGCAGTCCACGACGACCCCGCGAAGGCGCGCGCCGGCGCCGCGATCGAATTGATGCTCAAGGGCGATCCGCTGATCTACTACGGGCAGGAACTGGGCATGCGCGGCGTGCAGCCGAAGAACATCGGCAAGTCCGGCGGCATCCCGCTCACCGACGCCGTGGGCATTCCCGTGCGCGAGGCCTTCCGCTGGAACGCCGACCTGGAAGCCGCCGGTTCGGCGATCTGGTACCGCGGCGACCAGTGGTTCTGGAAAGACCGCTACAACCGTTCGCGCGACGGCGTCTCGCTGCAGGAAGAAGAAGCCACTCCCGACTCGCTCTACCACTGGTACGCCAGGCTGCTGGCGCTGCGCCATGCACGGCCGGAAATCGACGGCGGCGGCCAGCGCATCCTCTGCGACGACGGCAGCGCGGTGCTGTGCATCCTGCGCGAACAAGGCGACCGGCGCACGCTGCTGCTGGTCAATCTCGGCAAGACCGCGGCACGTCCGCACCTGGGCGCGACGTTCCCCGCCGGTGCGGCGTGGACCGACCTGCTGGACGATGGCCAACCCGGCACGGTGGACGCCGTGCTGCAACCGATGCAGGTGCGCATCCTGGGCACGCCGCCGCGCTGAACGCGAAATCGGGGACAATCCGGCGGGTCACGGCGGCACAGGCAACGGCCATGGCCCTTCCTCACCTCGATCGCCCCATCTGCGAACCGGTGGAACTGCCACCGGGCGCACCGGTGCGGGTCGAGCGCATCCGGCAGGGCGGTAGCGCGCCGCGCAGCGAGCCGTTCGTGCACTTCCACGACGTATACGAGCTGGTGCTGTTCGGCCGCGTGGCCGGGCACTTCGACGTGGAGGACCATCGCTACGCGCTGGCGCCCGGCTGCCTCGCCTTCATTCCCTCGATGCGCCAGCACGATTTCTCGCTGGAGGCCGGCCCGCGTGATTGGGTGCTGGTGCAGGTGGAGGCCGCGGCCGGCGAGTCGCTGGCGCGGCGCGCCGGGCTGGAGCGCCTGCGCGCACCGTTCTGCGCCCGGCCGGACCGGCACCTCGGCCAACGGCTGCAACAGCTCGCCGACTGGCTGGTCGAGCTCGACCCGCTCGATCCGCTGGCCTTGCCGGTGGTCGAGTTGCTGTTGCGCGCGACCACGCAGGCGCCGGCGGTCGCGGGCGAAAAACTGGCCGCCCATGCGAGCGGGCTGCGGCGCCTGCGCCCCGCCATCGACTGCCTGCGCCGCCGCCCCGCGGAGGCGCCCGGCGCGGAGCAGGCCGCGGCGCTGTGCGCGATGTCGGCCGCCTATTTCAGCCGCCGCTTCAAGCAGCAGGTCGGCATGAGCTGGAGCGACTACGTGCGCACGCACCGCCTGCACCTGGCCAGCCGCCGCCTGCTTGAAACCGAGCAGAGCATCGCCGCCATCGCCGCGGACCTGGGCTTCGCCACGCCCTCGCACTTCGGCGAGCTGTTCCTGCATCGCTACGGCGTCACGCCGGGCGAGTACCGGCGCACCGGTTGCGATCGAACTCCGTCGCGGCGCCGCTGAAGCGCCACGACGCCTGCCCCGCGGCGGTCGCTATTCCTTGAACGCCGGGCCGGGCAAGGCGTCGCAGGAGTCCACCTGCCGGGGGCGGAAGTCGTCGCTGGTGGTGATCCAGTGGTCGCCCAGCACCGAGCGGTAGCAAACCCCGGTTGAAACGTACCGCCTGGCGTGGTCTAGCGCCTTCCACAGGTCGAGCAACGGTCCCTCGCCCGGCTTCTGCATTTCCACAAAGTAGGCGGAATCCCTGGCGGCCACCGCACGTCCGTTCATGGTTCCGGTGATCAGGTTGGCCTGCAGGGTTTGCAGGTCGCCGGCATTCCTGGCGCAGCAGTGACGCAACAGGTCGGCGGTGTTCTTCATGGGCGCCTGCTGGTAGCTCACCGTGAACTTCTCGACCAGGGCCGGGCCGACACCGGCATTGCCCAGCCCCAGCATGACCATGGCATCGCCGTTCTTGCCCACGTTGTTGGATTCGTGCTGCAGGTAAGGCCACGAATTGGCCATCACCAGCTGCTTCATGGCGTGGTGGTTCTGGATGGCGATGAACATCGACACCACGGAGAGCACCAGCGCGCTCATGGCCAGCATGATGTCGACCAGGCTGTGTCCCGATTTGTGCGGGTGTGCGTGTGTCTCAGGTTCCAGTTCCATATCCCACCCCTGTCTTCCCGTGAAGTCGTTGCCGGCGCATCGGATGCGGCCGGTTGCAGCGCGCGATCATCGCGACCCGGGGTGACGGGCGCAAGGGCCGGAAGATCCTTGCGCCGGGGCGGGGTTGGCGGTCGGGGCGCCCGGTGGCTATCTGCAATGCCGCAGCTGCGCGCCGTATTCGCCGGCAAGGCGGTCGACGTAGTCGGCGGTCTGCAACAGGTGGCGGTCGTGCCGCCAGTGGCCGCTGCGGTAGCCGCCGATGCCTTCGTGGTAGGCAATGTACAGATGCCGCGGGTCCCACTTGGAGATGCCCAGCTCGCGATGGATGCGGTCGGTGTACCAGCCGAGGAAGTCCAGCGCGCTGCCCATGTGCTTGCGGCTCTTGAACCAGCCGCCGTTGGCCTTGCGGTACTCGCGCCACACCGGGTCCTGCGCCTGCGCGTAGCCGTAGGCGCTGGAGCGGCGCGGCAGCGGGATGAACAGGAAGTGCGGCCGCCCCGGGCGGGCCTTCTCGCGGTAGTCGGATTCCCGCTGCACGAACGCCATCAGCACATTGGCCGGCGTGCCCCAGCGCTCCTGCGCCGCATGCGCGTCGCGGTACCAGCTTGGGTACTGCTGGAAGACCGAGCAAAGGTTGTGGGGATCGCGCGGCGGTGCGGTGGCGCAACCGGCCAGCGCCAGCAAGCCGATGGCAAGAACTGCCGCGCCAAGATGTCGTACTGTTCGATGCACCCGGATTGCCCCTGCGCCCTTTTCTTCCTGAAGGATCAAGCCATGCGTATCGCCAGCATAGGGCATGCCGTGTTCGCGGCGACCCTGATCGCCCTCGGCCTGCTGGGCCTGATCGAGGGCGGATTCACCGTGATATGGCAGCCGGTGTTCGACCACGTGCAGGCCGCAACGTTCCTGGCCGGTCTCTGCGCCGTGGTTTCCCTGGCCTGCGGCCTGGGCCTGCTCTGGTCGCGCGCGACGGCGCTGGCCGCGCGCGTGCTGTTTGTCTACACGCTGCTGTGGCTGCTGGTGTTCAAGCTGCCGCTGATCGTGCGGGCGCCGCTCAGCGAAGGCTCGTACCAGTACTGCAGCGAGATGGCGGTGATCGTGGCCGCCGCCTGGGTGCTGCATGCGTGGTTCGCCACCGATGCGGACCGGCGCCGGCTGGCCTTCGCCGTCGGCCACCGCGGCCTGCGCATGGCGCGCGTGCTCTACGGCCTGGCGCTGCTCGGCTTCGGCTTCTCGCACTTCGTCTATCTCAACCTCACCGCCCCGCTGATTCCCCACTGGCTGCATGCGCCGGTGTTCTGGGCCTACTTCACCGGGACCGCCTACCTGGCCGCCGGCGTGGCGATCCTCCTGAACCGGCTGGCCCGACTGGCCGCCACCCTCTCGGCCGTGATGATGGGCTTGTTCCTGCTGCTGATCTGGCTGCCCATGGTCGCCGCCGGCCATGTCAGCGCTTTCAACTGGGGCGAGACGTACGCGACCTGGGTGCTGACCGCGGCGGCGTGGGTGGTGGCGGATTCGTGGCGCGGGGTGGGTTGGCTTGGACTTCGTAAGTGACCCTGAGCCTGAGGTTTGAAGGCCGGGATGCCTTCCGTGCGCTGTACGAACTGGTGAGCACCTCGCCACGGGACATGGGAGAAAGCAGTGAGGGGCGACGTCGTAAAAGGTGCACTCGATCCCCCACTTTCAGCTCTTATCTATGAAAGTGAACCCGCTGCGCGTACCACCAACGCCCCCAAATGCTCGCGACGACGAGCGACCCGAGACCGAAGAGCAAGCCCGGCACCCGTGCATTGCCCAGGTCCTCGTGAGTCAAAAGATCGACCAGCGAGTAGCTTTGACCCAGCAACAGCACCGTGAATCCGCCCCACCATGCGAGGAGATGGCGATGGTAGATGCCGTAGGCGCACACCAGCAGCAACGCACCGCTGACGGCTGCTGCAATACGCACAGCATCTGGAAAATGCGCCTCTAACAGGCCGCCGGCGCCACCCGCCCCCTGCAGAGCTCCGACGAAGGACATCACGCCGAACAGGCAGAAGATGCCGGTGACGATGGGGATGAACATCGGACGGGCGCCGCGTGGGCTCGATGTCGGCGATGCGGAACTTGCATCCACCGACATTGACGCAAGCAGCGCTCCTCGGATCACTTCTGAAAGCCACGCGGGATCATTGCGCGAGAACCATGTAAACAGGCGCGTCATGGCGAGCCCCAGCGCAAACATGCCGGCACCAGCCAACGACATGAGCGCTGCTGCAGGCTTGTGAATGGCTGCCACCAAGGACAGCGCCACGAACAGTACGCAGAAGCCGAACCAGTACGCCATGAAAAGGCGCGCAAACCAGCTCAACCGAAACCGACCAGTCAACACCACCTTGCCCTGCATCTGTTCGAACCGCCCCACGAACACCGGCTTGAACGAGTTTCCTATCATCGGAATCACCCGTTGCAGGGAGACGCGTGCCTCGCTCACCCGCCCGACTGCCGCTTGCTCAGAAACATTGAAGAGCGACCACTTCTTAGTGACGGCCTTCAGCCGATCCACGGACTCCGCCAAGCCGTACGAACTGACAAACTCGACAGGGCCCGAGCCTACCCAGAGATCTTTGATCCATCGGTACATGACGCCCCCCTGCTTCAGTCTTTCCTGGCGCTGAACCCCACAGGCGCCTGCAACGAATCCATGTCGCAGAAATCGATTTAATTAGCCACGCCCCCTTTTAATCGTCAACTCGGCATCGAGCAACGCTTCCTTGCGAAACCATCCGAACATGCTTTCCCCTTGCATCAGTCGATGCATATCGACCAGGAACCGTGGCAGGCTCAATAGGGAAAAGCAGGGGTCAGAGTCGACTTTACGAGAAAGTGCACTCTGACCCCTGTTTTGTGTGTTTTGTATGGGATCAATCTTCTCTTAGAATTGACTCAAGACTATGTCCATCCGCAGCCTTGTAGCACTGGCGATAAAGCGTAAGCCAATAGGCGCGATTCGCCCGTTCATCTTGAGTGGAACCGGCCTTGCCGAGGAACCTCATAAGGTCGAACGCCACAGACGATATTGACTTATCTTGCGAGGCAATTCGAACAGCACCATCAATCGATACTCGATCAGCCATTACGCTTCTCCTTGTGATCACCACAAACTCGATCACCCAATCACTAATTAACCATCACATTCAGCGCGGGAGCAAAAGTGGAGATAGGATTGTCCGCCGTGGACGGATCATCCAACGCACGCCGAACTTGACTCGCTATTTCGGATCTGTAGAATTCAATCTTCGGAACAAGGCTATAGATATCTGATGTATCGATCCGAATAGTTCGCATCTGATTGAGATCGAACGGAACACGATCTGTCATTCTGATCAGCTGCACTATTGGAAGCTTCACCGCGTGCCTTATAGCCAGCTCGTAAAATACATTAGGGTTATGGAATGAGAGGTCAGCGATAACTAAGCGCGAACGAAGGATATAATCAATGATCTGCCGAGTGATCGTACCCGGCTTATCTATTGCGTCAGCACGGACAACTGTTAATCCAAACTGCTCCATTGCTGGCTCAACAATTGAACCTAAGAAGAGATCAGAATGCTTTCTCTGCTCACTGCCATCTTCTCCAATGGGCGTTATGTAAAAACAAGTCTTCTCATACTCAGCGTGAGCAGCCGTAATGAGCCTACCGCCCTGATTTTCGAAAGAATGGGCAATCGATGGGGAGTTGGCAACAACACCAGTTGTGGGCAAAGAATCCAGGTAGTGATCCAAACTAACAATTCGCTCTGAACCAGACAACGTCTGCAAAAGCCCTGCAAATCGTAAATTAACTATAAAGGTATCTACACATTCTTCGGCAAGCTCCTTCGCTACACCGAGATCGTTCACGGCATCGGAGAGCGCCGCCCGCGAAGGCAATTTACTGCCACTGAATTTCTCAAACAATTGACTGAAGATCGGCAGATCAAGAATTGCCAGCTCAGCACGAACCTTGGCTTGCTCGCGACGAGGTATGTCCTCATCAACTGCACGCGCCCCCTTCTGAGTGAGTTTCAGAAACTCGGCTTGGTATCCACCTTCAATAAGCCCATATTTTCCAGCATTAGTGACCAACTGTCGGCTTGGCCCGCTTTCAGAGGACTTGCCGATATGATCGAAAATTGAGAGACGCCGAACTGGCTGACCGCTACCAAAGGCGAAAATCTGCGCGGCAAATTCGAGGGCTTCTTCGAAGGCACAGGCAGGAAACGGGCGTTGCTTCCGAGCCTGCTTTTGAGCAACAGCGGCCTCTACGCGTTCTTCGTGCGATGCAACTGCTTCTGCCGCAGGCTGCTTGGATTTCTCTCCTGATTGCTGTCGAGCCATGGCAGTCTTCCTTTCCTAGCAGAAATCACTATGAGTGCATCACCCGCACTTCGAATACCCACAATTCAAACAAGTCTGACACCCGTCCATCAGCACCAGCGCCTGGGTATTGCACTTCTGGCACAGCGTGGCGCCGGGCGGGAAGCTGCCTTCGGATTCGGACACGGCGGTCGCGGCTGAAGCCGCTCCTGCGGGAGAGGCGGTGCTGGCGTCAGTGTTTTTTTTTGCGCTGGCCGCCTCGTAGGCAGCCCGCTTCTCGGCGATCAGCGCGCGCTGGCTGTCGCTCATCTCGGGATCATGGATGAGGCCGATGTTCTTCATGTGCTGCTCGATCACCGCGCCGATCTCGGCGACGATGCTGGGCATGTAGACGCCGCCGGCCTTGAAGTAGCCGCCGCGGGGGTCGAACACGGC
Organism: Rhodanobacter sp. sgz306013; assembly: GCF_057031145.1. Lineage (NCBI taxonomy): Bacteria > Pseudomonadati > Pseudomonadota > Gammaproteobacteria > Lysobacterales > Rhodanobacteraceae > Rhodanobacter > Rhodanobacter sp. sgz306013. The sequence goes on along the minus strand of NZ_JBXCIJ010000004.1, from coordinate 104,622 downwards.
CTTGAGTTCTTCCACGATGAAGGTGACGTCGCCGCCCTTGCGGAACACGGCGGAGAGGATGCGGGTGAGCGCCACGATCCACTGGAAGTGGTCCATGTTCTTCGAGTTGATGAAGATCTCGAAGGGGCGGCGCTGCTCGTGCTTGGTGCCGGCGTTGAGCACGATGTCGTTGATGGTGACGTACAGCGCGTGCTCGAACAGCGGCGACTTGATCTTGAAGGTGGAGCCGATGAGCTGCTCGGGGCGCTCCAGGCTCTCGTGCATCTGGATGACTTCGGCCTGGCGCGGTTCGGCGGCCTTGGCCTTTTCGGGTGCGGGTACGGCGGCCGGCGCGGCCTTGTCCTCGGGCTTGACGACGTTGTAGCCCTTGATCTTCTTTTCGATCTTGATCGCCATGGTGTGCTGTTCTTCTCTGGATGGATGGCGGCGCGCGGCGCGGAGAAAAACGCGCCCGGCCCGGCACGTGGCCGGGCCGGGCGCGTCGGGACTTACTTCTTGCGGGCGGCCTTCTTGGCGGCGGGCTTCTTGGCCGCCTTGGTGCTCGCCTTCTTGCTGGCAGTGGACCTCTTGACCGCCTTGGCGGCCTTCTTCACGGCAGCCTTCTTGGCTGTCTTCTTGGGGGCGGCTTTCTTCGCCGTCTTCTTGCTGCTGACCTTCTTTGCGGCCTTCTTGGCGACTTTCTTCGCCTTGCCGGCAACCTTCTTCGCGGCCTTCTTCACCGCTTTCTTGGCGGCGGCCTTCTTGACGGCTTTCTTCGCCGTCTTCTTGGCGGCGGCCTTCTTCACGGCCTTCTTCGCCGTCTTCTTGGCAGCCGCCTTCTTCACGGCTTTCTTGGCGGTCTTCTTGGCAGCAGCCTTCTTGGCCGGAGCCTTCTTGGCGGCGGCCTTCTTCGGCGCTGCCTTCTTCTTGGCGGCCTTCTTCGCTGCCTTCTTCGGCGCGGCGGCCGGAGCGGCCGGTGCGGGCGCGGCGACCGGTACGACAACCACCGGTGCCGCGGGGGCGTCCGGCGTGACAGTGTCTTTCACTTCGAATTCGTTATCGATGGACATGCGCGTGTTCCCCTCGGGCGGTGATCGTTGCGTTGTGGATCCGGGTCAGAATTTGCCGTAATACCCTTCCTTCAAGGCATCGAACAGGTTGGCCGCGGTGTGCAGCTCGCCGTCGTATTCCACTTCTTCATTGCCTCGAAGTTCGATAACACTACCGTCCTCCAGTTCGAAGTGGTAGAGGGTGTTGGCAAGGTCGGCGTCCTTCACCAGCACGCCCTGGAAGGCGGCGGGGTTGAAGCGGAAGGTGGTGCAGCCTTTCAGCCCCTGCTTGTAGGCGTAGAAGTAGATGTCCTTGAAGTCTTCGTAGGGGTAGTCGGTGGGCACGTTCGCGGTCTTGGAGATCGACGAGTCGACCCACTTCTGCGCGGCGGCCTGGATGTCCACGTGCTGCTTGGGGCTGATGTCGTCGGCGGCCACGAAGTAGTCGGGCAGCCGGGCCTGCGGGTCGTCGGAGTACGGCATCGCGTTGGCGTTGATCAGCGCGCGGTAGGCCAGCAGCTCGTAGCTGTAGACCTCGACTTTTTCCTTCGACTTCTTGCCCTCGCGGATCACGTTGCGCGAGTAGTGGTGGGCGAAGCTGGGCTCGATGCCGTTGGAGGCGTTGTTGGCCAGCGACAGCGAGATGGTGCCGGTGGGCGCGATCGAGCTGTGGTGGGTGAAGCGCGCGCCGGTCTCGGCCAGCTGCTCGACCAGGTTGGGCGCCACCTCGGCGATGCGCTGCATGTAGCGGCTGTATTTGGCGTGCAGCACGCGGCCGGGGATGGCGTCGCCGACCTTCCAGCCGTCCTTCGCCATTTCCGGGCGCTTGCGCAGCATGTCGCCGGTGACGGTGTAGTCCCTGGCCAGCACGGGCGCGGCGCCTTTTTCCTTGGCGAGGTCCAGCGCCACTTCCCAGCCCGCCACCGCCATCTCGCGCGAGACGTCCTCGGTGAAGGCCACCGCCTCGGCGCTGCCGTAGCGGTGCTTGAGCATGGCCAGCGTGGAGCCCAGGCCGAGGTAGCCCATGCCGTGGCGGCGCTTGCTCATGATCTCCCGGCGCTGCTGCTCCAGCGGCAGGCCGTTGATCTCCACCACGTTGTCGAGCATGCGGGTGAAGATCTTCACCACTTCGCGGTACTCGTCCCAGTCGAAGCGGGCCTTCGGCCCGAACGGGTCGCGCACGAAGGTGGTGAGGTTGATCGAGCCCAGCAGGCAGGAGCCGTACGGCGGCAGCGGCTGCTCGCCGCAGGGGTTGGTGGCGCGGATGTGCTCGCACCACCAGTTGTTGTTCATCTCGTTGACCTTGTCGATCAGGATGAAGCCGGGCTCCGCGTAGTCGTACGTGGAGACCATGATCATGTCCCACAGGTGCCGCGCGCGGATGTGGCCGTAGATCTTGCACGCGACCAGGCCGTCCTCGCGGTCGATGTAGTTCTCGTGCGTGGGCCACTCGCGCCACACCACCTTGGCGGCGTCGTCGAGGTCGAGCTCGTCGCGCTCCTTCACGTGGATGGGGAACACCAGCGGCCAGTCCTGGTCGTGCTCCACCGCCTGCATGAAGCCGTCGGTGACCAGCAGGCTGAGGTTGAACTGGCGCAGGCGGCCGTCCTCGCGCTTGGCGCGGATGAATTCCTTCACGTCGGGATGGCTGACGTCGAACGTGCCCATCTGCGCGCCGCGGCGGCCGCCGGCGGACGAGACGGTGAAGCACATCTTGTCGTAGATATCCATGAAGGACAGCGGGCCGGAGGTGTACGCACCGGCGCCCGACACGTACGCGCCGCGCGGGCGCAGCGTGCTGAACTCGTAGCCGATGCCGCAGCCGGCCTTCAGGGTGAGGCCGGCCTCGTGCACCTTCTCCAGGATGTCGTCCATCGAGTCGCGGATGGTGCCGGACACGGTGCAGTTGATCGTGGAGGTGGCGGGCTTGTGCTCCAGCGCGCCGGCGTTGGAGGTGATGCGGCCGGCCGGGATCGCGCCGCGGCGCAGCGCCCACAGGAAGCGCTCGTTCCAGTGCTCGCGCAGCTCGGGCGTGGTTTCCACCTCGGACAGGGCGCGCGCCACGCGCCGCCAGGTGCCGTCGATGTCGGCGTCGACCGGCTCGCCGGCCTTGGTCCGCAGGCGGTACTTCTTGTCCCAGATGTCCTGCGAGGCGGGCTGCAGCGGAATCGCCGCGGCGGCGTCGCGTTGCAATTCCGAACCCGTGACTGGCGCACGCGCTGTGCTCATCGGCTTCCTGACCTCCCAGTGCGGCCTCGCGGCCGTTCTTGTCTGTTGTTGATGTCGGTCCACGCCGCCTGCGGCGACGCGGCAACGGACGGATGCCGCGGCGACGCCATGCTGATCGACTGCCGGACCCGCCCCCGAGTGCGATCCACCCCACCAGTGCTTGTCCGACCGTTCGCGGCAAGACACAAGATGTTGTGGTTGCGAATAGGAGGCAAGGTACCCCCGGGGAGGCCCGATGTAAAGTGGCGCGAACGCCCGGCGGATCGCGCGGCCGCGGGGAACCGCGGCGCACCGCCTGCAGTCGAAGGCGCGCCGTTCTTGATTCGACAGGAGTGAGTCCGATGTCATCCCGTCCCCTGCGTTTTCCGCACTGGCTGGCCGCCGCGTTCGCGCTGCTGCTCGGCGTCGCCCTGCCCGGCTCCGGCCGCGCCGCGATGCCGCCCGCGGTGGATGGCCAGGCCATGCCTTCGCTGGCGCCGATGCTGGAGCACGTGACGCCGGCGGTGGTGAACATCTCCAGCAAGACGCGGGTGCAGGTGCGCAACCCGTACTTCGACGACCCGATGTTCCGCCAGTTCTTCGGCCTGCCCGCGGTACCGCGCGAGCGGGTGGAGCAGAGCCTGGGCTCGGGCGTGGTGGTGGACGCGGCGAAGGGCTACATCCTCACCAACAACCACGTGGTGGGCGGCGCCGACGACATCACGGTGACCCTGCAGGGCGGCCGCACGTTCAAGGCCCGGCTGGTCGGCACCGATCCCGACACCGACGTGGCGGTGATCCAGATCCACGCGCCGAACCTGCAGGCGCTGCCGCTGGCCGACTCCTCGAAGCTGCGCGTGGGCGACTTCGTGGTGGCGGTGGGCGAGCCGTTCGGGCTCAGCGAAACGGTGACCTCGGGCATCGTCTCCGCGCTGGGCCGCTCGGGGCTGGGAGGCTCCGGCTACCAGAACTTCATCCAGACCGACGCCTCGATCAACCCCGGCAACTCCGGCGGCGCGCTGGTGAACCTGCGCGGCCAGCTGGTGGGCATCAACACCATGATCTTCTCGCCCTCGGGCGGCAACGTGGGCATCGGCTTCGCGATTCCCAGCGACCTCGCGTCCGAGGTGATGCAGCAGCTGATCGCCCACGGCAAGGTGCAGCGCGGCACGCTGGGCCTGCAGTCGCAGAACATCACCCCGCGCATCGCCCGCCTGCTGAACCTGGCGCAGGACAAGGGCGTGGTGGTGACCGGCGTGAACGCGGGCTCGCCCGCCGAGCAGGCCGGCCTGCAGCCCGGCGACGTGCTCACCGCGATCGACGGCAAGCCCCTGCGCGACGTGAACGAACTGCGCAACACCGAGGGCCTGCTGCCGGTGGGCAGCACGGTGAAGCTGGGCGTGCTGCACGACGGCAAGACGCGCGAGGTGAGCGCCGTGCTGCGCCCGGAGAAACTGGCCAGCCTCGCCGGCGCCAGCCTCGATCCGCGCCTGGCCGGCGTCACCTTCAACGAGCTCGGCGAGAGCCAGCGCAGCCAGGGCCTGTACGGCGTGGCGGTGGGCGCGGTGCAGCCGAACAGCCGCGCCGCCGCGGCGGGGCTCAACGAAGGCGACATCGTGATCGGCGTCGGCAACCAGCGCATCACCGGCCTGCGCATGCTGCGCGAGCTGGCCGGCGTGCGGCCGCGCCAGCTGGTGCTGATCGTGGCCGACGCCGACGGTACGCACTACGTGCTGATTCAGTGACCCGGGTGCCGGAAAGCGGCGGCCCGCCCCTTTCCGGCCTGCCTGGCCCGATGCGTGACCGCCCCGCGCCGACGATGGACCGGCGCGCGGCGCGCCGATGATCCGCCCCGGCGCGGCGCCGATGGTCGATCCGCGCGCCGCCAGCCATGCGGCGGCGCATGGCTGGCGGCGTGAACGGGCGCACCCTCGCGGCGTGCCTGCGTCTCACAAGCGCATGAACGCGCTTGATGTTTTCTGTTCAGGCCGATGAAATATCCTGCGAGCATCCTGCTCGTGCGCCGGCCGGGATCACGCGCCGCCACCCACACCACTTTCCGCCACCCATTCCCGTCGGGGTTCTCCGTCATCATGTCCGTTCGTGCTGTCCGCCTGCTGTCCGCCCTCCTGCTCGGTGCCTGCCTCGTCGCACCCGCCGCCGCCAAGACAACCACCAAACACCCCGTCCACCACAAGGCCGCCAGCAGCAGGAGCAAGGGACCCACGCTGGTCTGGCGCGGCGACGTCACTACCGGGCACGGCGTGGTCACCGAGATGGCCAAACTGTGGGAGAAGGAGGGCCGGGGCCGCATCGAACTGCAGCCGTTCAACACCGCCTCGGGCCTTGACGCGGTGGCCAGCGGCGCGGCCGACCTCGCCGGCAGCGCGCGCCCCAGCGACGGCAGCGCCGAGGACAGCCACCTCACCTTCACCCCGGTGGCCTGGGACGGCCTGGTGATGATCACCAATCCGGCCAACCCCATACGCAGCCTCAACCTGCGCCAGCTGCATGAGATCTACTTCGGCAAGATCACCAACTGGAGCCAGGTGGGCGGCCGCGACGCGCCGATCGACCTGTACGCGGTGATCAGCCCGAACGACGGCGTGGAATACAGCCTGCGCAGCCTGTTGTTCGGCCGCGGCGACCAGCAGATCTCCGCGCCGCGCCTGTACCTCAACACCAAGGCGCTGGAGGAAGGCATCGCGCTGAACCCGAACGGCCTGGGCCTGTCCACGCTGAGCAACGTGGCCGGCAACCCCAAGCTGCGCACGATCCCGATCGACGGCGAGGCGCCCACCGTGGCGAACATCGCGGACGGCAGCTACCCGCTGTACATCCCGCTGTACCTGGTGACCAACCCGAACAGCCCGAAGGCGGCGCAGACCCAGGCCTTCCTCGACTTCCTGCAGACCGACAAGGCGAAGGCCGTGCTGCGCGACCACTTCGTGCTGCCGTACCAGGACGGCATCGGGCTGGTGGCGAAGGACGAGGAGCGCCGCAACAAGGTCTATGCCGAATCGACCGCCTCCTCGGCCAGGCCGCCGCTCGCCGCGCCGGGCGCCAGCTACGCCGCGGCCGCCGCGATCGCGCCGACCTCGGAACGCACGCTGGCCGCCCGCATTGCGCTGGACAAGCGCAACGCCGAGGCCAAGTCCGCCAAGACGGCGGTGACCGCGGCGCCGAAGACGGCCGCCGCCGGCACGAGCACCGCTGGCGCGTCGAAGACCTACACCGTAGTCAAGGGCGACACCTTGTCCGGCATCGCGCAGAAGAAGGGCGTCAACGTGGCCGAGCTGCGCAGCTGGAACCACCTGAAGAACGACAACATCAAGCTGGGCCAGGTATTGCTGCTCAGCAGCGACTGACGTCGTGCCGATCCGCGCCGTCACGCTCGATCTCGACGACACCTTGTGGCCGGTGCTGCCGGCCCTGGAACTGGCGGACCGGGCAGTGGACGACTACCTGCGCGCGCACTGGCCCGAGGTGGCCCGCGCCTGGCCGATCCCGGCCATGCGCGGGCTGCGCGCCCGGGTGGCGGCGGAGCGGCCCGACCTGGCCCACGACTTCACCACCCAGCGCCGGCTCACCCAGCAGCAGGCGTTCGCCGCCTGCGGCGTCGCCGACGCGCCGCTGGACACGCTGTGGGAGATCTATTTCGCGGCGCGCAACGCGGTGGAGCCCTGGCCCGACAGCCTGCCCGCGCTGGCACGCCTCGCCGCGCGCTGGCCGCTGGCCAGCCTCACCAACGGCAACGCCGACCTCGGCCGCACCGGCGTGCAGGCGCATTTCGCCCACCACGTCTGCGCGCGCGACGTCGGCACGGCCAAGCCCGACCCGCGCATCTTCCTCGCCGCCGCGGCGCAGTTCGGCGTGCCGCCGGCGGAAGTGCTGCACGCGGGCGACGACCCCGAACTGGACGTGATCGGCGCGCACCGCGCCGGCCTGCGCGTGGCCTGGATCAATCGCCACGGCGATGCGTGGCCAGCCGCGCTGGGTCCCGCGCCCGCGCTGGAAATGCGCGACCTCGGCGAGCTTGCCGACTGGCTGGAAACGCACGCGGCGGCGTGACCCCGCGGCCGCAGCGGCGCATCATTGGTGTTTGCGCGCCCCGCGCGACACGTCCGCACGCCGAAGGAAAGCCATGTCCGCCCTGCTCGACCGTTCGTCCGCCCCCCGCCACCTCGTCACCGTCGAGGCGGTCGATGCCCGCCGCCTGCCCGCCGCGAGGAAGCGGCTGGATGCCGCGCAGCGCCGCTGGCTGGACAGCAACGGCTTCGACGCCAGGCCGGGCAGCACGATCCTGCTCGCCGATGCGCACGGCAAGCCTGCCCGCGTGCTGGTGGGCGTGGACGCCGGCGATCCGCTGGCCGCGCTCGCCGCTTTGCCGATGACCCTGCCCGAAGGCGCCTACCAGCTCGCTGCCGAGGGCGTGCCGCTCGATCCCGCCCAGGCCGCGCTGGGCTGGGCGCTGGGCGCCTACCAGTTCACCCGCTACCGCAAGGCGAAGCGCGCGCCGGCCGCGCTGGCGCTGGACACCGCCACGCTCGCCGCCGTGCAGCCGCTGGTCGAGGCCACCGCGCTGGTGCGCGACCTGGTCAACACGCCAACCGAGGACATGGGCCCCGAGCAACTGGGCGATGCGATCCGCCACCTCGGCAAGGCGCACAAGGCGAAGGTGCGCGACTGGGTCGGCAAGGAACTGCTGAAGGCGAACTTCCCCACCATCCACGCGGTGGGCCGCGCCAGCCATCGCGAGCCGCGGCTGATCGAACTCACCTGGGGCAAGGCCGCGCACCCGAAGCTGGTGCTGGTGGGCAAGGGCGTGTGCTTCGACACCGGCGGCCTCGACCTGAAGCCCTCCGACGGCATGCGCTGGATGAAGAAGGACATGGGCGGCGCCGCGCACGCGATCGCGCTGGCCGACCTGGTGATGCAGGCGCAGCTGCCGGTGCGGCTCACCTTGCTGGTGCCGGCGGTGGAGAACGCGGTGAGCGGCAACGCGCTGCGCCCCGGCGAAGTCGTCGTCACCCGCGCCGGCCACAGCGTGGAGATCGACAACACCGACGCCGAAGGCCGGCTGGTGCTATGCGACGCATTGGCCTACGGCGCCGAGCAGCAGCCCGAGCTGATGATCGACTTCGCCACGCTCACCGGCGCCGCCCGCGTGGCGCTGGGCCCCGACCTGCCCGCGCTGTTCGGCAACGACGATGCGCTGGCCGATGCCGCGCTGGCCGCAGGCAAGGCGGTGGCCGACCCGCTGTGGCGGCTGCCGCTGTGGCGCCCCTACCGCAAGCTGCTCGACTCCTACCTCGCCGACTTCGCCAATGCCGGTGCCTCGCGCCACGCCGGCGCGATCACCGCCGCGCTGTACCTGGAACGCTTCGTGCCCGAAGGCCTGCCCTGGCTGCACCTGGACACCTACGCCTGGAACGACGCCGACCGCCCGGGCCGCCCGCGCGGCGGCGAGGCGATGGGCTTGCGCGCGGTGTTCGCGCTGCTGCAGCAGCGCTACGGCAGGGGCTGAGCACGATGGATGGCCCCTCTTCCGAAGGGAGAGGGGATCGCTTGCAGGCGTCTGCGGGCACGCATGACTTCCGGCGATGTCGCAGCGGCGCGCGAAGTGGCAAGGTGCGAAGCTGGTCTTTCCTGCGGAGAAAAGCTCCATGCGCCCCACCCTGCTCGCGCTCGGCCTCGCCGTCGGCCTCGGTATCGCCGGTCCGACCCTGGCCCAGTCCGCCACGCCCGGCCAGCCGCCGCTGACGGCGCTGACCAAGGATTCCGGCACGCCGATGCCGGCCGAGCAGAAGCGCGTGCACTTCGACCACGCCGAACTGCACATCGCGGTGAAGCCCGCCACGCAAAGCATCGACGCCAGCGCCACGCTCACCTTCACCGCGCTGGCGCCCACCGAGGTGCTGCTGGTGGACCTGGACCGCAACCTGCCGGTCAGCGCGGTCAGCATCGACGGCAAGGCGCTTGCCAGGGGCGCGTGGAGCAACCCCGATGGCCGCCTGCGCATCCAGTTGCCGCAGGCCGTGGCCAAGGGCGGCAGGCTCAGCGCCACCATCGCCTACGGCGGCAAGCCGCACGTGGCGAAGAAGGCGCCCTGGGACGGCGGCTTCGTGTGGAGCCACACCAAGACTGGCCAGCCCTGGGTGGGCAGCGCGGTGGAAGGCGAAGGCTGCGACCTGTTCTGGCCCTGCATCGACCAGCCCGACGGCAAGCCGGACCTGGTCGACCTCTACGTCACGGTGCCCAGGCCGCTGGTGGCCCCGGGCAACGGCGTACTGGTCGGCGTGACCGAACAGGGCGATATGCGCACCTACCACTGGCGCACCAAGCACCCGACCACCTATGCGATCTCGATCAACGTGGGGCCGTATGAGGAGCTGAAGGGCGAGTACCACAGCCGCTTCGGCAACACGATCCCGCTGCATTACTGGTATCTGCCGGGCGAGGAAGCACAGGCGAAGGCGCTGTTCGCCGAGTTCCCGCAGCTGCTGGAATTCTTCGAGGCAAAGATCGGCCCCTACCCCTGGGGCGACGAGAAGATGGGCGTGGTGGAAACCCCGTACAAGGGCATGGAGCACCAGACCATCAACGCCTACGGCAACCACTACGCGAAGGACGGCAGCGGCTTCGACTGGCTGCTGCAGCACGAGTTCGCGCACGAGTGGTTCGGCAACCAGATGACCAACGCGAACTGGGACGACATGTGGCTGCACGAGGGTTTCGCCACGCTGATGCAGCCGCTGTACGCGCGCTGGCTCGACGGCGACGCCGACTACTACGCCTGGCTGCACCGGCTGCGCCTGATGATCGAGAACCGGCACCCGGTGGTATCCGGCACGCCGCGCACCGAGGAGGCGGTCTACGACGACAGCCGCGGCGGCCCCGGCCAGGACATCTACAACAAGGGCGCGCTGATGCTGCAGACGCTGCATCACCTGATCGGCGACAAAGCCTTCTACGACAGCATCCGCGAGCTGGTCTACGGCCGCCCCGATCCGAAGCCCGGCAACTTCCAGCTGCAATACCGCACCACCGCCGACTTCATGCGCATCGTGGACCGGGTGACCGGCAAGGACTACGACTGGTTCTTCAAGGTCTACCTGTACCAGGCCGCGCTGCCGAAGCTCGACGTGCAGCGCCACGGCGACACCCTGGACCTCGCCTGGCAGGTGCCGGGCAACCTGCCGTTCCCGATGCCGGTGGAGGTGCGGGTGGGCGACGCCGTGCACACCGTGCCGATGGCCGATGGCCACGGCAGCCTCGCGGCGCCGGCCGGCGCGCTGGTGACGATCGACCCGCGCTCCGTGCTGCTGCGCGACGAGCCGCGCATCACCGCATTCCAGCAGTGGATGAAGCAGCAGCGCGCGGAGCGTAAGGCCGCAAAGCCGTAGCCGGCGACTGCAGGAGCGCACCCTGTGCGCGAATGCCTCGGTGCTTGATCGAAGCCAAGGCATTCGCGCACAGGGTGCGCTCCTGCGACAAATGATCGCCGGTTGCGACGGCCGTCAATCGGCGCCGGGCAGGCCGCCGCCGATCCGGCGCAGCCGCTGCCGCAGCGCGCGCAGGCCGCGCGCCAGCTTCGGCAACAGCCAGCACAGAAAGAGCACGAACAGCGCCAGCAGCACCAGCAGCGCCAGCGGGTGCCTCCACATCAGCCAGAGGCCGCCCAGCCAGGTGAGATCCTCGCCCACGCTGGCGGTCCAGTTGCTGACGGGTTCGGGCGAGGTGTTGATCAGCGCGCGGCCGCCGCCCTTCGCCAGGTGCGTGCCCGCGGTGAGCGCGCCGCCGAGCAGGGCCGCCGCCACCTGCGCGCCCGCGCCCGATCCGCGGAACACGCCCCACGCCAGCAGCATGCCCACCGGGATGCGCACGAAGGTGTTCAGCGCGTCCCACACGCTGTCGAAGGCGGGCACCTTGTCGGCGAGGAACTCGCCCAGCGCCAGCACGCCCGACACCACCAGCACCCAGGTATCCGTGAGCGTGGCCAGGCCGGGCGGCAGCTGCACCCAGCCCAGCCGCCCCAGCAGGCCGGCCACGAATACCGTGGCGTACAGGCGGAAACCGCTGGCCCAGGCCAGCCCCCCGGCCAGCGCGAGGTTCGACAACGGATCCATGGCGACGCTCCCGCGACCGGCGCAACCGCGAAGACGCCACGCTTGCGCGACGCCGTGACGCGGTCAAGCCCCCGTCGGCCCGCAAGATCATGCTAGGCTGAATCCGGCTCGCGTCCCCGCGCCGTCACTTGCGGGATCCGGATGATCGCCGTCACGGCGGGGAGCACGGGCCTCTGTCTCGCCTTGTTTCGCTTCACGGGAGACGGACTTTGGGCGATGCCGCATGCCTCGGGGGAGGGCGATGCGGCGACGCCACCCGGCGCCCGCGCCGGGATGGCGCCATCGCCGCAGCTTGTCCGCCGTCGTCAGGTCTGCACTTCGGGGAGCTCAGCCATGCAGCACGCCTCGCAACTCGACCACCCCGCTCCACCCCCCGCGCGATCCGCCCCCTGGCACCCGCCGGCGCCCCCGGGCACGCAATAACTCACGCCGCTCCACGTTCCCGCCGCGCCCGGTGCGCGCCCCGGCGTGCGCCGCATTCACGCGGACGATTCCGCCTGCCGCAAAAGCAGGCGGCCCATTGCAGCAACTCATCGGGGAAAGCGCATGAAACATGACATGAACCGCTTGTCGCTGGCCGTACGGCTGGCCCTGACCGTCGGCGCCCTCGCCGTGGCTGGCACGCTCCAGGCCCAGGACACGACGAACGCCGGCAACCCGCCTTCCGGCGCGCAGCAGCAGTCCGGCACCCAGCCGCCCACCACGCAGGCGCCGTCCAAGAGCAAGGCGAAGACCCTGCAGGGCATGGTCGTCACCGGTTCGCTGATCCGGCGCGTGGACGCCGAGACCTCCAGCCCGGTGGTGACGATCGACCGCAGCAGCATCGACAACTCCGGCAAGCCGACCCTGGGCGACGTGCTGCAGCAGTTGCCCAGCATCTCCGGCAACGCCACCAACACCCAGAACAACAGCAACGGCGGCGGCGGCGCCAGCCCGCTGCTGGAAGGCGGCGACGGCGCCGCGCGCGTCTCGCTGCGCGGCCTCGGCATCACCCGCACCCTGGTGCTGATCGACGGCCAGCGCATGGCCAACCAGGACATCAACATGATCCCGCAGAACATGATCGAGCGGGTCGACGTGCTGGCCGAGGGCGCGTCCACTGTGTACGGCTCTGACGCCATCGGCGGCGTGGTCAACTTCATCCTGCGCAAGGATTACAAGGGTGCCGAGTTCAGCCTCAACGACGGCATCTCCAGCCATGGCGACGGGCAGCGCCGCGGCTTCAACTTCACCGTGGGCGACAGCGGCGAGAAGGGCGACATCGTCGCCGGCCTGAACTACAACAAGTACGACTCGGTACTGGCGACCAAGCGCAGCTTCTCGGCGCACCAGCTCTACCTGTCCAGCGGCGTGGTCACCGCGGCCGGCTCCGGCACCATCCCGACCGGGCGCATCCAGGTACCCGCGTCGATCGCCAACCAGTACGGCTGCGCGCTGAAGCCCAACGGCACCGCCTACCTCACCCTGCAGCAGGGCAACGGCAGCGCCCTGGGCGACTACCGCTGCTACGGCGGCGCCGGCGACACCTACAACTACAACGCCTACAACTACATCCAGACCGAACAGGAGCGCACCGACGGCTTCGTGCTCGGCAACTACCAGCTGGCCGACAACCTGAAGTTCTTCGCGGACATGTTCTACAACCGCACCGTGTCCAGCGGCCAGGACGCGCCCGCGCCCACCGGCGTCGGCGACGGCTGGCACGTGCTGTCGAGCAACCCGATCAACCCGTTCGGCGTCACCTTCAGCGCGAACGGAATCCCCGGCGATCCCAACAGCGGCTACGCGTTCAACACGCGGCTCACCGGCCTGGGCACCCGCCTGCACACCTTCACCACCACCAACGCGCAGATCATGACCGGCCTGCGCGGCACGTTCGGGCAGAGCAGCTGGATCTGGGATGCGATGGTCGACTACGGCCATTCCAACCGCATCCAGCGCGACTACAACGAGGTCAACATCGCCGCGTTCCAGGCCGCGATCGACAGCGGCGTCAACATCTTCAACCAGGCCGATCCGTCGGTGACCTCCGCGCTGAAATCCGGCGTCGACACGCCGGTCTACACGATGACCAACAGCATGCGCCAGCTGCAGCTGGACGCCTCCGGCGACCTGTGGGACCTGCCGGCCGGCACCATGCAGCTCTCGGTGGGCGGCCTGTACCGCAAGCAGACGATGAACTACGACGTGACCAGCGACGCGATCCTCGACATCGCCACCGGCAACTGCCAGATCCTGCAGGAAGCGTGCGGCTCGCCCGGCCGCGGCAGCTACAACGTGAAGGAGCTCTACGCCGAGACGCTGATCCCGCTGCTGAGCAACGCGCCCGGCGCCTACTCGCTCAACCTCGACCTGGGCATCCGCAGTTCCGACTACAGCACCACCGGCACCACCACCAACAAGAAGATCGCCGTCGAATGGCGCCCGATCGCCGACCTGCTGGTGCGCGGCACGCTATCCCAGGTGTTCCGCGCGCCGAACCTCGACGAGCTGTATGACGGCTACACGATCGGCGGCCCGGTGCTGTCCGACCCCTGCATCGGCCTCACCGGCGCGCAACTGGCGCAGCACGCCAACGCCTGCCAGTACGTGCCGCCGGGCTGGGGCGGCAACCCGATCGCGCAGGTCACGTCGTACTACTCGGGCGCGGTGCCCGCCGGCAGCTCGCTGAGGCCGGAGCACGGCAAGTCGGTCGACATCGGCTTCGTCTACAGCCCCTCGGCGCTGCCCGGCCTGTCCAGCAGCCTGGACTTCTGGCACATCTACCTGACCGACATGCTGACGCCGATCACGGCGCAGACCGTGGCGAACTCCTGCTTCGCCAACAACGGCAGTCCGTACTGCTCCTACATCCACCGCTACGACAACACCAGCAAGCTGGCCGGCGCGGTGTTCTACATCAACACCCCGGTGGTCAACCTGGGCAACCTGAGCACCAGTGGCGTGGATTTCACGGTTGGCTACCAGATCCCGCACTTCAACCTCGGCAGCGTGGACCCCGGCAACTTCAAGGTGGGGCTCAACACCAGCTACACCTCGACCTACAAGAACGACGCCACCCCCGGCCAGCCCGGTGCCCGGACCATCAACTACGCCGGCACCTACACCCAGCAGTTCGGCAACATCGCGCGCTGGCGCGGCACCGCGACGCTCAACTGGAGCATGGGCCACTGGAGCGCCCAGTGGCAGACCCGCTACATCCACCGGCTCACCGACCTCAACGCGGACTTCACCACCGGCGCCAACGCGCCGATGGGCGGCACGGTGTACCACTCGATCCAGCTCGGCTATGCCGTGCCGGCGATCCATACCCGCTTCGACATCGGCGTGGACAACCTCAACAACAAGATTCCGCCGCTGGTCTACCAGAACGGCGCGAACTACAACGTGGACACGGCCACCTACGACACCCTGGGCCGCTACTACTGGGCCCGCGCCACGGTGAAGTTCTGACCGCAGCCGCATCGTTGCCGCAGTATGGCGAAGGGCCGCGAGATGCACTCGCGGCCCTTCGAGCCTGTTTGCGATCTCCGTATGACCCGCGCCGGGCGCCGTTTGCGCGCAGGTCAAGGGAGAATGAAGGCGCGCGGGGAGAGTCCATGGATGGACTCGGCCTTCCTCGCTCCCTAAAGCCAAGCACATCCATGTGCTCTTTCCGCGTGGAGGAGCGAGGAGTGGACGTCCGTCCACGACTGCGTGATGACGCAGGGATGCGGGCAGACAGGCCCGGCCCTTCGGGTTGCCTTGCCGTGGCCGCCATGCGGCAGCTCGCGGCTTGACCTGCCAGCCAGGCAAGCGCTGCGCCACGCGCCACCACCTGACCGCCACGGCAAGGCAACGCGGGCCATGCGGAGATCGTAAACGGGCTCTTGGGCATAATCCGGATAGCACACGACACGCCGAGCCGGCATGCCCACCCCGACCATCGACTTCGCCCATGCCATGGCCCGCGCCTGCGAGGCCGGCGACATGGAGCGCGTGATCTCGCTGGCCGCGCAGGCCGCCGACGCCGGCGCGGAGGGCGAGCACGTGCTGCTGCTGCTCGGCGTGGCGCAACAGGCCGTCGGGCGGCATGCCGCGGCGGCGGCCACCTTCGAGCACCTCACCCGGCTGTGCCCCGGGGTCTCCGCCTACTGGAACAATCTGGGCGTGGCGCGGCGCGAGGCCGGCGATGCCGCGGCATCCGCCCGCGCGCTGGAACGCGCCGCGGCGCTGGCCCCGCACGACGCCGAGGTGCATTACAACCTTGGCCTGCTCCAGTTGCAGCAGCGGTGCTGGCCGCAGGCGCGGGACAGCCTGCTGGAGGCGGTACGGCTCGCGCCGGGCTTCGTCGAGGCCCGGCTGCAGGCCGCGCACGCCTGCTACGTCTGCGGCGACAACCGCGGGCAGGAAGCGATGCTGGAAGGCGCCGCCGACTGGCCGCCGCAGCCGGCCGAACAGGCGCTGTTGCTGGCTTCGATGCTGGCCGTGCTGGGCTGGCCGGACGCGGCCTGGCGCACGCTGGAGCAGGCGCGGCTGCCGGCGGAGCCCGCAGCCGCAACCGTGATGCGGCTGCGCATCGCGGCGCAGCGCGCGCTGCTGTACGAACGCGGCAACCGGCTCGACGCGGCACGCGACGCCCTGCGGCCGTTCCCGCTGTCCGTGCTGGACGCACTGCCGCCCGAGGCGACCGCGGCGCGCATCGACGGCTGGAAGGCCCATGCCGCGCTGGCCATGCGCGCCGGCGACCACGCGGGGGCGTCCGCACTGTACCGGCGCCTGCTCGCCGCGGCCGGCGACGACGAAACGCGCGCCAGCGCCGGCTTCGGACTGGCGTCGGCCTGCGACAGGCTGGGCGAGCGGCAGGCAGCCTGGCAGGCGCTGGAAACCGCGCACGCGGCGCAGCTGAACATCGCCCGCGAGATCGTGCCGCAGCTGCTCGCGCCGGACAGCGAACCGCTGCAACTGCTGCGCCACGAGCTCACCACCGCCGAGGTCGCGCGCTGGTCGCCCCTGCCCGCGCCGGATACCGCGCACAGCCCGGTCTTCGTGGTCGGCTTCCCCCGCTCGGGCACCACGCTGCTGGAACAGATGCTGGACGCCCATCCGGCGTTCCGCTCGATGGACGAGCGCGCCTTCATCCACGAACTCACCGAGCGCATGGAGCTGGCCGGCCAGCGCTACCCCGTGGATCTCGCCACGCTCTCCGCGGCGGAGGCGGACCAGTTGCGCGCGCTGTACGGCCGCATGGTCGCGCGCGTCCTGCCGGACGCGGGCACGTGCCGGCTGGTGGACAAGAATCCGCTCAACATGCTGTGCCTGCCGATGATCATGCGGCTGTTCCCGCAGGCGCGCATCATCCTGTGCCTGCGCCATCCCTGCGATGTGCTGCTGAGCTGCGCGATGCAGCCGTTCCGCTCGCCGGCCTTCATGGTGCTGTGCTCGTCGCTGCAGCGCCTTGCCCGTGGTTATGTGCAGGCCTTCGGGCAATGGCAGCGCCATGCGGAGGCGTTCGCGCCGCAGCTGCTGGAATGGCGCTACGAGGCCGTGGTGGGCGACTTCGACGGCCACCTGGCGCGACTGGGGCGCTTCCTCGGCGTCGCCGATCCCGCGCCGATGGCGCGCTTCGCCGAACATGCGCGCGCCAAGGCCTTCATCAGCACGCCCAGCTACGCCCAGGTCACCGGCGGCATCCACGCCCGTGCGATCGGTCGCTGGCAGGCCTATCGCGAGCACTTCGAACCGGTGCTGCCGCTGCTGCAGCCGATGATCGAACGGCTCGGCTATACGCTCTGAATCCGATCGTCCCTGATCGCGAAAGTCAAATGGGCGGCCCTCCATGGCCGCACTCCTCATTCGTGCGATCGCCCCCGATCGTGAAAGTCAAACGACAAGGGGCGCCGAGGCGCCCCTTGCGTCGACCGGCGATGGACGCGTCAGTGCGTCGCGGCGGCGGCGGAAGCCGCGGCGGCGGGCTTGTCCGTGCCCGCCAGCACGGTGGCGAGGTAGTTGCTGCCGGGCGGCAGGATGTCGGCGGCCAGTTTCGGGTTGGTCGTGAGCATGCCCACCTCGTCGGCCACGATGTGCGCGGCCTCGCGCAGCTGGGCGTCGGGCGCCTTCTTGGCGTCCTGCTCCTGCTTGAGCTCGCTCTTCAGGCTGCGCTCGCCGGGGTCGAGGCCGTCGTCGAGCGTGCTGTCCTGGTCCTTGAGGTAGGCATCACTGCCGTCGATCGCCTTCTGGCGCGCGCGGAAACTGGCCTGGATCGCGTCCTGCTGCTTGCGCTCGGCCTCGCGCTGGGCGAAGTTCAGCGACACCGAGGTCTTGGCGCGCATCGCCTTGTACTGCGCCAGTTCGTCCAGCATCAGTTTCCACGACGGCGACTTCGCCGCGCGCGCGTCGTGCAGGCTCTCCAGCTGCGGCAGGTAGCCCTTCAGGTCGCCTTCCGGCTTGTAGTCGGCGGGCGCGATGTGCGTCCACGGCAAGGCGTTGTCGTAGGTGGATTCGCCGAAATCCTTGGCGTCGCCGTTGTGCGGGAAGCCGATGTCCGGCGTCACGCCCTTGATCTGGGTGGAGCCGCCGTTGATGCGGAAGAACTCCTGCACGGTCATCTTCAGCTCGCCGTACTGCGGCTTGCCGTCGGTGTTCTGGCTGAAGCGGTCGAGGTCGATCAGGGTCTGCACCGTGCCCTTGCCGAAGGTGGGCGTGCCGATGATCAGGCCGCGGCCGTAGTCCTGGATCGCCGCGGAGAAGATCTCCGAGGCCGAGGCGGTGCCGCGGTTCACCAGCACCGCCAGCGGGCCGTTCCACACCGGGTCGGCGTTGTCCGCACCCTGCACGTCGACCTGGCCGCGCGCGTCGCGCACCTGCACCACCGGGCCCTTGCCGGTGAACAGGCCGGTCATGGAGTCGGCCTCGGCCAGCGAGCCGCCGCCGTTGTTGCGCAGGTCGACGATCACGCCCTGCACGCCGGCCGCCTTCAGCTCGACCAGCAGCTTGGCCACGTCGCGGGTGGCGCTGCGGTAGTCCTTGTCGCCTTCGCTGCGCGCGCCGAAGTCGGAGTAGAAGCTGGGCAGGTCGATCACGCCGATCTTGCGCACGACGTCGCCGTCCTTGATGTCGATGATCTTCTTCTTGGCCGCGCTTTCCTCGATGTTGACCTTCTTGCGCACCAGGCTGATCAGCTCGTGCTTGCCGTCCGGGCCGGCGTCGGCGGGCAGGATCTCCAGCCGCACGGTGGTGTCCTTCTTGCCGCGGATCAGGTTCACCACGTCGTCGAGGCGCCAGCCGATCACGTCGGTGATCGGGCCGCTGTCGCCCTGCCCCACGCCCACGATGCGGTCGCCGGGCTTGAGCTTGCCGGACTTCTCCGCCGGGCCGCCGGGCACCAGCGAGAAGATCATGGTGTAGTCGTCGCGCGCCTGCAGCTGGGCGCCGATGCCTTCCAGCGAGAGCTTCATCTGGATCGCGAAGTTCTCCGCCTGGCGCGGGCTGAGGTAGTCGGTATGCGGGTCGGTGGTCTCGGCGTACGCGGTCATGAAGGTCTGGAACGCGTCCTCGCCGTCCAGCTGCTTCAGGCGCTCGATGTAGTTGGTGTAGCGCTTGGTCAGGGTCTTGCGGATCTCGTCGTCGCTCTTGCCGGCGAGCTTGAGCCGCAGCCAGTCGTTCATGGTGCGCTTGCGCCACAGCGCGTCCAGCGCGGCATCGTCCTTCGCCCAGCTGGCGTTCTTGCGGTCGTAGTCGTAGCTCTCGTGGCCGTTGAAGTCGAAGCCGCCCTTGAGCAGGCTGCGCGCATAGGTCATGCGCTGCACCGCGCGCTCGAGGAACTTGTTGTAGATGTCGAACGGCGCGTCGAGGTCCTGGTTCCAGATCGCGTCGTCCAGCTTGGTCTTGAGCGGCGCGAACCGGTCCATGTCCTGCTGGGTGAAGAACACCTTGTCGCCATCGATCAGCTTGAAGTAGTCCTTGTAGATCTTCGCCGACATCGCGTCGTCGAGCGGCTGCGCGTCGTAGTGGAAGCGGGTGAGGAAGCGGGCCGACAGCTGCGCCGCCTGCGCCTGGGTGGCGGTGGGCTTGAGCGGCCACACCGCGGCCTTGCGGTTGCCGCCGGCACCGAGGTCGGCGGCCGATTGCGCATAGGTGCAGGTGACGGTCAGGGCCAGCAGCAGGGCCAACGCGGGGCGGAAGGTCATGGGGATGGCTGCTCTCAGGCGAGTTGGGCGACGCCGGCCGCGTGGGCCTGCAGGTCGGCGTGGTAGGAGGAACGCACCAGCGGGCCGGACGCGACGTGATGGAAACCCATCGCCTCGCCCTCCTTGCGCAGGTCGTCGAATTCTTCGGGCGTCCAGTAGCGCACCACCGGGTGGTGGTGCGGCGTGGGCTGCAGGTACTGGCCGATGGTGATCATCTCGACGTCGTATGTGCGCAGGTCGCGCAGGGTCTCGATCACCTGTTCGCGCGTCTCGCCCAGGCCCAGCATGATGCCGGACTTGGTCGGCACGTCGGGGTGCTGCGCCTTGAAGCGCTTCAGCAGGTCCAGCGACCACTGGTAGTCGGCGCCCGGGCGCACCTCGCGATAGAGGTGCGGCACGGTTTCCAGGTTGTGGTTGAACACGTCCGGCGGGAAGTCCTTCAGCACTTCCAGCGCGCGCTCCATGCGGCCCTTGCCGCGGAAGTCGGGCGTGAGGATCTCGATGCGGATGTCCGGGCTGGCGTGGCGCACCGCGCGGATGCAGCTTGCGAAGTGCTCGGCGCCGCCGTCGCGCAGGTCGTCGCGGTCGACCGAGGTGATCACCACGTAGCGCAGGCGCATGTCGCGGATGGTCTCGGCAAGGCGCGCCGGCTCCAGCGGATCGGGCGGCTGCGGGCGGCCATGCGCCACGTCGCAGAACGAGCAGCGCCGCGTGCACACCTCGCCGAGGATCATGAAGGTGGCGGTGCCCTTGCTGAAGCACTCGTGGATGTTCGGGCAGCTGGCTTCCTCGCACACCGTCACCAGCGCGTTCTCGCGCAGGCGCGCCTTGAGCTGCTGCACGGCGTTGCCCTGCGGCAGGCGCACGCGGATCCAGCTCGGCTTGCGCAGTACCGGCACCGCGGTGTCGAAACCGGCGCGGTTCAGCGCGATCTTGTCGTTGCCCAGCTGCTTGTCGACCGCGGGCGCACCGCTGACCACGCTGATCGGGATGGACTTGTTCGGGGAAGCGGAGACGTCACTCATCTACTCGGCTCAGACCGCAACGCGCGCGGGCAGTTCGGGGATCATGGGGGCGGCCGGCTCGGCGCGGAAACCGAACTGGCGGCAGAACTCCTGCACCAGCACCTCTTCCACGTCCGCCAGCCGTGACGGACCGCCCAAGTCTAGCACCTGGGTCACCGCCAAACCCTTGTAACCGCAAGGGTTGATCCGGTGGAAGGGCTCAAGGTTCATGTTCACGTTGAAGGCCAGGCCGTGGAAGCTGCAGCCGCGCCGCACGCGCAGCCCCAGCGCGGCCACCTTGGCCTCGGCCACGTAGACGCCCGGCGCGCCTTCCCGGCGCCCGGCGACGATGTTCCAGTGCGCCAGCGTATCGATGATGGCCTGCTCGATCCGCTGCACCAGCTCGCGCACGCCCACCCCGGCGCGGCGCAGGTCGATCAAGGGGTAGCCCACGATCTGGCCGGGGCCGTGGTAGGTCACCTGGCCGCCGCGGTCCACCGGGATCACCGGAATGTCGCCCGGCGCCAGCACATGCTCCATCTTGCCGGCCTGGCCAAGGGTGAACACCGGGTCGTGCTCCAGCAGCCAGAACTCGTCCACGGTGTCGGCGGTACGGTTGTCGGTGAACGCGCCCATCGCCTTCCACGTGGCCGCGTAGGGCTGGCGGCCGAGGCGGCGGATCTTGAGCGGCAGGGACATGGCGGGGTCTGGCAAACGGGGGATGGACGGGAAATGCGGCCGAAAGTCGACAAGCCAAGGCCGGCCGCACCAAGTCCGCTCACAGCGTGTAGCGGATATCCGGATCGGCCCGCAACGCGGCGTGCGCGCCGTCGTACTGCTCGCGGCTGTCGCAGCGGAAGCTGACCGTGACCGAGACGTAGTTGCCGCCGCCGGAATGGCGGTGGCGCACCGTCTCGTGCAGCACGTGCAGGCCGGCGCGTTCCAGCAGCTGCGGCACGCGGGTGGGCAGGCCGGCGCTGGCCGAGCCCACCGCGGTGATCTCGAACTCGCCGGGAAAGCGGAAGCCCTTGCCTTCCCGCTTCGCCTGGCTGAAGTCGATCTCGTGCATCACTTCGCGCCCGGCGCCGCGGCCGGCGCGGGCGCGTCGGCCTTCTTGCTGCCGTGGAACCACAGCAGGATCGAATCCCACAGCCGCGAGAAGAAGCCGCCCTGCGGTGCGTCGTCCAGCGCGATCAGCGGCACGCTCTGGATCGGCTGGCCGTCCAGCGTGACGCGCAGCGTGCCCACCTGCTGGCCCTTCTTGAACGGGGCGATCAAGGTGGCGGGGATGTCCAGGGTGGCCTTGAGCTGGTCGTACTGGCCGGTCTTCACCGTCACCAGCACCGGATCGGCCACGCCGATCGGCAACTGGTCCGCGGCGCCCTTCCACAGGCGCGGGGTCACCAGCGGCTTGCCGGCGTCGTACAGCTTGTGCGTCTCGTAGAAGCGGAAGCCGTAGTTGAGCAGCGCCATCGCGGCGTCGGCGCGGCCCTTGTCGGTGCTGGAGCCCATCACCACCGCGATCATGCGCTCGTCGCCACGCTTGGCGGAGGCATCGAGGCAGAAGCCGGCGGCGGCGGTGTGGCCGGTCTTGATGCCGTCCACCGCGGGGTCGCGCCACAGCAGCGCGTTGCGGTTCTGCTGCTTGATGCCGTTCCACTCGAACTCCTTGATCTTGGAGATCGCGTAGTCCTCGGGAAAGTCGTGGATCAGCGCACGCGAGAGGATCGCGATGTCGCGCGCGGTGGAGTAATGGTCGTCGACCGGGTAGCCGGAGGCGTTGGAGTAATGGGTGTTCACCATGCCAAGCTGCTTCGCGTACGCGTTCATCAGGTTGGCGAAAGCGTCCTCCGAACCGGCCGCGTGCTCGGCCAGAGCGATCGCGGCGTCGTTGCCGGACTGCACGATCATGCCTTTCAACAGGTCCTCCAGCTTCACCTGGCTGCCGAGCTTGAGGAAGCTGGTGGAGCCGTCGGTGCCACCGCCGCCGGCGCGCCAGGCGTGCTCGCTGATGGTCACCATGTCGTCGGGATGGATCCGGCCGTTGGCGATCTCGGCGGAGATCACGTAGTCGGTCATCACCTTGGTCAGCGACGCCGGGGCGCGGCGCTCGTCGGGGTTCTTCGAGGCGATGATCTGGCCGGTGGCGTAATCCATCAGCACCCAGCTCTGCGCGTCCACCTCCGGCGGCGGCGGCACCGGCATCGCCGGCACCACCGGGCGCGGCACGGCCGCGGGATGCGGCGGCGTCGCGGGGTGGGGCGGGGTCTGGGCAAAGGCGGTGCCGGCCACCAGGGCGGCGGCGGCGAGCGGGGTCAGGATGCGGCGGAGAAAACTCATCGTGGTCGTGGTCCGGAGGATTGCGGCACGGCGTCGGGAACACCGCACATGGAAAAAATGGCTATCAGTCTACCGCGACCTGCGGTCGCGGCAGCCCCATGCCCTCGATGCGGGCGGTCACCTGGTCGGCACGATCCACGCCGTCCAGCGGACCCACCCGCACGCGGCGGATGCTGCGGCCGTCGATCTCGACCTGCTCCACCTGCACCGGCGCGAAGTTGGCCTGCCGCAGCTGCGCGGCCACCCGCTCGGCATTCGCCGGATCGGAGAACGCCCCCACCTGCAGGTAGATGCCCGGCGATCCGGTGCCGGCTGTGACCGCGTGCGGCGCCGGCGGTTCCCCGCCGGGTGCGGACGGGTCGATGCCCTGCACCTCGACCAGGCCGGTGCCCTTGGGCCACACGCCGATGCGCACCGCGGCGGCGTAGGACAGGTCGATGATGCGGTTCTCGTGGAACGGGCCGCGGTCGTTGACGCGCACGATCACGCTCTTGCCGTTCGCCAGGTTGGTCACCCGCGCGTAGCTCGGCAGCGGCAGCACCTTGCTGGCGGCGGTGAACTTGTACATGTCGTAGTCCTCAAGGCTGGAGGTCTTGTAGCCATGGAACTTGTTGCCGTAGAAAGAGGCGATGCCGCGCTCGTCGTAGCCGCGCGCGCTGGGCAGCACGCGGTAGCTTTGGCCAAGCACGGTGTAGGGCGACTTGTTGCCGTACAGCGAGCGCGGCTCCGCCTTCGGCACCGGCTCGGGCAGGCTGTAGATGAAGGCCGGCGGCGCGCCGGTGGGCGAGCTGTCGGCCTTGTCGCCGTAGCGGCGGTCCTGCGGCAGGCTGGTGTCGTCGCGGTGGAACCAGCCATGGTGCGTGGCTTCGTGCGCGGCCGGCGCGCCCGGCTCGGCGGGCCGCGTGGCGTGGCGACCGCCGCAGGCGGCCAGCGCCAGGGCCGCCGCCGGCAGCAACAGGCCGCGCCACAGCCTCACTGCGTGCTGTCCCCGCTGTGTACGCCGTCCATGATCGCCTGCGCCAGCTGGTGCACCGCCATCGCGTACATCGGGCTGCGGTTGTAGCGGGTGATCACGTAGAAGTTGTTGAAGGTGAACCATTGCTCCGGGCCGCTGAGGCCGTCCAGCGTCAGCAGGCTGGTCGGCTCGCCCGGGTTCAGGTGCTGGAACGGCGCATAGCCCCAGGCTTCCAGCTGTTCCAGCGGCCATTGCGGCTTCGCCTGCCAGTCGCCCAGCGGCTTCGCCGCGCCGTCCGGCTGCGCACGCGCGGCCACCGGGCCGCCGTCGACCCAGCCGTGCTTCGCGAAGTAGTTCGCCACGCTGGCGAGGATGTCGGGCAACGAATCCTGCAGGTCGATGCGGCCGTCGCCTTCCGCGTCCACGGCGTAGTCGCGGATGCTGTCGGGCATGAACTGGCCCCAGCCCTGGGCACCGGCGTAGGAGCCGGTGAGCGTATCCAGCGGGCCGGCGAGGTGGTTGTCCGGCAGCTCCAGCAGGGTTTTCAGCTGCTGGCGGAAATACTTCGCGCGCGGCGGGTAGTAGAAGCCCAGCGTGACCAGCGCGTCGAGCACCTTGTACTTGCCGGTGACGCGTCCGTAGAACGTCTCCACGCCGAGGATCGCCACGATGTACTGCGGCGCCACCCCGTATTGCCTGCCGATGCTTTCCAGCAGCGCGCGGTGCTCGCGGTAGAACGCCACGCCGTCGTCGATGCGCTTGGAGGTGAGGAAGATCGGCCGATACGCGCTCCACGGCTTGGCCTCGGCCGGCCGGCTGATCGCGTCGAGGATGCCCTGCTGCATCTTCGCCTGGTCGAGCAGCGCGTTCAGCACGGCGGGGCTCTTGCCGGTGTCGCGGGCGACCTCGCCGACCAGGGCCGCCTGGCCAGGATGGGTATCGGCCAGCGCGGGCACCGTCGGCAGCAGCGAAGACGCGACGATCAGCAGCAGGGCAAGCGGAAAATGGCTGCGGAAACGGCGCGACGCGGGATTCACTGGCATGGCTTGATCGACATCCGAACGGCTGCGCCGAAGCGTAACACGCGTTTCGGCGCAAACCGTGGCAGATGCGGGCCTGCCGGATACCGTCGTTTCAGTTGTGCTACTTGCAGTACGCATGGAGCGGCGTCAGCGCGCCGAAGAAGAACCTGCACAGGCAGCGATGGCGGAAATCAATCCGACCCGACGTGTCAGTGGTTCCTCGGGTCGTAATCGGTCATGCCCGCGCGCGCCACCGGCACCGCACCTCGCAGCTTGCGCACCTGTGCGGTGCTGACGGCTGCAGCGCGATTGCCCCAGCTCGCGCGCACGAAGCTCAACACGTTGGCGACCTCCTGGTCCGACAATCGCCGGTCGAACGGCGGCATGGTGAACTGGGCCGGCGCCGTCTGCGCGCCAGGCATGGTGCCGCCGGCGAGTACCAGATGGATCAGCGAGGTGGGATCGCCGCCGTTGACCACCGGATTGCCGGCCAGCGCCGGGAATACCTGCGTGTAGCCCTGCCCGTCAGTACGGTGGCAGGCGGCGCAGTTGTCCACGTAGAGCTGCGCGCCGGTCGCCGCGACGTTGCCCGCGAACAGCGCCTGGTGCGTCGCCGCGTCGTATTTCACGGCTGCCTCCCGGTGTCGCGGCGCCAGCGACTTCAGGTAGCGCGCCACCGCCTTCAGGTCGGCGTCGCTCATGTACTGGGTGCTGTGCGCCACCACGTCGGTCATGCCGCCGAAGATCGCGCTGCGGTCGGTGCGCCCGGTCTTGAGCAGGGCAACCAGTTCGCCCCCGCTCACGCCGCCGAGGCCGCTGGCCGCGTCGCCACGCAGGCTGGGCGCCACCCAGTTGTCGTTGATGCCGCCGCTCAGGTACAGCGGCCCGTCGCCATCGCTCAGCGCCTTCTCCTGCAGGGTGGCCGCGCGCGGCGTGTGGCAGGCACCGCAATGCCCCGGGCCTTCGACCAGGTAGGCACCCCGCGCCAGGGGATCATCGCCCGGCGCAGGCACGCTGGCCGGCACCCTGGGTGCGAACAACCCGCGCCAATAGGCCAGCGGCCAGCGCATCGACAGCGGCCAGGGAATGCCTTCGGCGTGGTTGGCCTGCCGCACCGGCTGCACATCGTGCATGAAGTAGGCGTACAGGGCGCCGAGGTCGGCGTCACTGATCCTGGCGTAGGAGGGATATGGCATCGCCGGATACAGCGTGTAGCCGTGGCGCTCCACGCCGCGGCGCACGGCGCGCTCGAACTCGCCATAACTGTAGGCGCCAATGCCGGTATCGCGGTCGGGGGTGATGTTGGTGCTGTAGATGGTGCCGACCGGCGAAGCGATCGCCAGCCCGCCGGCGAACGGCTTGCCGCCAGACGCGGTGTGGCAGGCGGCACAATCGGCCACCTTCGCCACGTATGCGCCCTGGGCGATCAGCGCGGGCGTGGCGGCCGCGGGCGCTGCCGCCTGCGGATCGCCGCCTGCGCTCACCAGCTTGCTGCCCAACCAGGCCAAAATCACCAGCATCACCAGCACGATCACGACGATCGCGAGCACCCTCGGCCAGCGCTGCCCGCGCGGGGCTGGGGTCGTGGCGTTCATGCCTGCACCAGTGGACCGGGTTGCTTGAGGTAGTTCTCGCGGATCGCCTTCGCCGACCAGTAGGTTAGGCCGCCGATCAGGCCGGTGGGGTTGTAGCCCATGTTCTGCGGGAACGCCGAAGCGCCGGTGACGAACACATTGGGCACGTCCCAGCTCTGCAGATAGCGGTTGAGCGCGC
This sequence comes from Rhodanobacter sp. sgz306013, assembly GCF_057031145.1. Lineage (NCBI taxonomy): Bacteria > Pseudomonadati > Pseudomonadota > Gammaproteobacteria > Lysobacterales > Rhodanobacteraceae > Rhodanobacter > Rhodanobacter sp. sgz306013. The sequence goes on along the minus strand of NZ_JBXCIJ010000004.1, from coordinate 77,995 downwards.
TGGTGGCGGGGTCAGCGCCCATGACCACGCCGCCGGTGGTGTGGGTGGTCTGGTACTGGCGGATGTCGTAGTGGCCGCCCGGCTGGCGGATGGTCAGCGACGACTGGCGCGGCTTCATCCGGTCCACGACCTGCTGCGCGCGGTCGCTGAGGAAGCGCGTCATCTTGTACTCGTTGTCGTGCCAGTCGAAGGTGATGCGCAGCAACGGCTGGCCGAACGCGTCTTTGTAGGTGGGATCGAGGTCGAGGTAGCGGTCGCGGTAGGCCATCACCGAGCCGTGCGTGCCGACCGAGGTGGTGTGCAGGTAGCTCTCCTTCGCCGCCTTCTTCCACGCCGCGCCCCAGCCTGGCGTGCCCGGAGGCACCGCCAGCTGCTGGATCGGCCGGCCGCCGGTCTGCCCGCCGATGATGTAGCCGCCGCCGACGAAGCCGTGCGGGCCGTGGTCGAAGTGGTCGGAATTGAAGTCGTCCACGATCTGGCTGCCGCCGGAACCGGCGGCGATGAACGGGTTGATCGCCACGTCTTTGTCGAAGAACACCGCGATGCTGCTCATCATCTGGTAGGCGTAGTTGCGGCCCACCACGCCCCTGCCGCTGGCCGGGTCATACGGCTTGCCGATGCCCGACAGCAGCATCAGCCGCACGTTGTGCATCTGGAACGCGGCCACGATCACCAGCTCCGCCGGCTGTTCCACCTGCTGGCCCTGCGCATCGACGTAGGTGACGCCAGTGGCGCGCTTGCCGGTGGAATCGAGGTTGACCTTCGACACGTGGCTGTTGGTGCGCAGCGCGAAGTTCGGCTTGCGCATCAGTACCGGCAGGATCGTCGTCTGCGGCGACGCCTTGGAATACATGAAGCAGCCGAAGCGCTCGCAGAAGCCGCACAGGTTGCACGGCCCCAGCCGCACGCCGTAGGGGTTGGTGTAGGGCCGCGAGGCATTCGACGAAGGCTGCGGGAACGGGTGGAAGCCGACCGCCCGCGCCGCATCGGCGAACAGCTTCGCGCCGTAGGTGTCGGCCACCGGCGGGTTGGGATAGTCGTGCTGCCGCGGCCCCTCGAACGGGTTGCCGCCCATCTGCATCTGGCCGCCGATGTTGCCGGCCCGGCCGGAGGTGCCGCAGATGGATTCGAACTGCTCCAGGAACGGCTCCAGCTCATCGTAGCCCACGCCGTAGTCCTGGATCTGCATGTCCGCCGGCATGAACTTCGCGCCGTAGCGCCGGCTGATGTGCGTGTGGAATTCGAGGTCCTCGGGCGAGGGCCGGTAGTGCTGACCGTTCCAGTGCGTGCCGGCGCCGCCCACGTTGTTGCCGAACAGGAACGAGCCGTACTGCCGGTACGGCACGGCCGTCTCGCTGACGGCGTGGCGGATCGTCACCGTCTCGCGCGCCAGCGGCTGGAACAGCTCGCCGCGTATGCCGTAGGCCAGCTCGTCGATGATGCCGGGGTAGCTGAAGTCGGGCGAAGTATCGCGGTAGTCGCCACGCTCCAGCGCCAGCACCTCAAGACCGGCGTCCACCAGCTCCAGGCCCATGATCGCGCCGGTCCAGCCGAAGCCGACGATCACCACGTCCACCGGCTTCATGCGCTTCATGCCTTGTCTCCGCGGATCGACACCGGGCCCAGCGGATAGGTCTTGCCGGGCTGCTCGGCCCAGTCGGCGAAATCCGCGCGAGCGCCGGGGAAGCCGATCATCTTCCAGCTGCCCATGCCGCGGTTGCCGCCATACATCGGGTCGGCGAAATAGCCTTCCTTGGTGTTCTGCAGGAGCTGGCCGAAGAAGGCCGTGGCGGGCACGCCCTCGAGGGAAATCGAACCGTGCTCCAGCTGCTGAAGCACCTGGTCGCGCGCCTCCGGCGCCAGTGCGGCGAAGCCCTTGCCGTGCTGCTTTTCGCACCACTGCCCGACCGCCTTGATGCCGGCGCGATACAGGTCGCGCGGGACGAACCGCAGCTGGTAGCCCAGCGTTGCCGGCGCGTCGGGCGCGAACGGTCCCTGCATGTACCACAGCTCGCCGCGACCGTAGGCATCGTCCATCTGGCGGTCGATGAACTCGGCCACGCCGAGCTCCAGCGCGCCGGGGCCGGTATCGTCGGAAGGTATCAGCCGGTCCACCGCAGCCTGCATGAAAACCCATTCATCCGCGTTGAAATAGCGCGGCGCATACGCTTGCGGCGCGGCCGCCGACGCGCACCACGGTGCGATCGCGGCACCGCCCAACAATCCGAGCGCAGGTACGGTCACCAGGCTGTGCCGGATGAAGTCCCGGCGTGATCGCGAGGGCGGCTGGGACGACATGGCGACTCCTCAGGCTGGCGCGGCGGGCGGGCGCTGCGGGCACGCGGGGCGTTCCGGTCAGGGGGAATCGCTGACGAGCGCCCTAGGTGCCTCGCCGCTTTTAGGCCGATGCATGCGAAGCAGGCGTGAACCGCCGGCAGGCGCGCGGATCAGTCGTGCCGCTTGCGGTGGGCGTGGATCGACATCAGCATGCCGAAGCCCACCAGCAGGGTCACCGCCGAGGTGCCGCCGTAGCTCACCATTGGCATCGGCACCCCCACCACGGGCAGCATGCCGGCCACCATGCCGCCGTTGACGAACACGTAGACGAACAGGCTCATGCCGATCGCGCCGGCGAGCAGGCGCGAGTAGGTGTCGCGCGCCTCCATGGCGATCCACAGGCAGCGGCCGATGATGAAGGCGTACAGCGCCATCATCAGGCACACGCCGACCAGGCCGAACTCCTCGGAGAACACCGCGAAGATGAAGTCGGTGGTGTGCTCGGGCAGGAAGTCCAGCCGCGACTGCGAGCTGTGCATCCAGCCCTTGCCGAACACGCCACCGGAGCCCACCGCGATCTGCGACTGGATGATGTGCCAGCCGTTGCCCAGCGGATCGGATTCCGGGTTGAGCAGGGTCAGCACGCGGTCGCGCTGGTACTGGTGGATGACCGGCAGGTGCCAGATCACCGGCACCATCGCGGCCGCGCCGCCCAGCAGCAGGCCGATGCGCCACCACGCCATGCCGGAGAGGAACAGCGCGAACGCGCCGGCCGCGGCCACCAGCAGCGCCGTGCCCAGGTCCGGCTGCTTGGCGATCAGCGCGGCGGGGACCGCGATCAGCACGCCCACCACCGCGATGTCCTTCCAGCCCGGCGGCAGCTGGCGCGGGTGCAGGTACCAGGCCACCATCATCGGCATGGTCAGCTTGACCAGTTCGGACGGCTGGAAACGCATCACGCCCAGGTTGAGCCAGCGGTCGGCGCCGCGGCCTTCGCCCAGCACCGCCACCACCACCAGCAGCAAGGTGCTGCCGGCATACAGCCATGGCGTCCAGTTGCGCAGGGCCGACGGCGGGATGCGCGAGATCAGCAGCAGCAGCGCGAAACCCAGCACGAAACGCGCGGCCTGCCCGCCGACCAGGGCGAAGCTGCCGTCGGCGGCGCTGTACAGCGTGGCCAGCCCCGCCACCGCCAGCAGCAGCAGGCCCGCGGCCAGCGGCAAGTCGATCCGCGGTCGGGTCAGCACCCGGCGCAGCAGGCGCCGCAACCGCACGTGCAGCAGCTCGATCATGGCGGCGTCTCCGGTGTCGCCGCTTCGACCGGCTGGTCCTCTCCGGCCGGCGCGCCGGCGGGCGGCAGGCCTTCCGGCGGCAGCGGCGTGTCCGGCGGCGCGTCCGGCTGGGTGGCCAGCCAGGCGTCGAGGATCTTGCGCGCGATCGGGCCCGCCGAGGAAGCACCCCAGGCGCCTTGCTCCAGCACCACGGCCACCGCGATGCGCGGATCCTCGGCCGGCGCGAACATCTCGAACCAGGCGCGGTGGCGGCTGGCCAGGTAGGCCAGGCTCTTGTTCTCGTTGTAGGCGTCGGTGCGGCGCGAGTAGCGCTCGGCGGTGCCGCTCTTGCCCGCGATGGTGTACGGGAAGCCCTTGCCCAGCCCGTAGGCGGTGCCGCGCGGATCGTTCACCACCATCTGCATGCCCTGCTCCACCGCCTGCCAGCTGGCCTGGCTGGTGACCAGCGAGGGACCGCTGGGCGGATTGGCCAGCGGGACCTTGGGCGCGTCCACGCCGGCCTGGGTGGCCATCACCAGCCGCGGCGCGTACGGCGTGCCGCGCCCGGCGAGGGTGGCCAGCGCGTGCGCCAGCTGCAGCGGCGTCACCGCCCAGTAGCCCTGGCCGATGCCGGCGATCATCGTTTCGCCGGGATACCAGGGCTGCTTGTAGCGCTGGGCCTTCCATGCACTGGAGGGCAGGATGCCGCTGGCCTCGCCGTCGAGGTCGATGCCGGTGGGCTTGCCGAAGCCGAACCCGCCCATCCACGCGCTGAAGCGGTCGATGCCCATGTCCACCGCCAGCTTGTAGAAGTAGGTGTTCACCGACCACATGATGGCCTTGCGCAGGTCCACGGTGCCGAAGCCGCCGCGGCGGTCGTCGCGGCGGCAGAACGTGGTGCCCGGCAGGCACCACGTACCGGTGGAGAGCACCGTGTCCTGCGGGGTGCGCAGGCCAAGCTCCAGGCCGCCCAGCGCGATGTAGGGCTTCACCGTGGAGCCGGGCGGGTAGACGCCGCGCAGCGCGCGGTTCAGCAGCGGCTTGTCCGCCGCGCCGGTCAGCGCGTCGTAGTCGGCATGGCTGATGCCGTCGACAAACAGGTTGGGGTCGTAGGTGGGCACGCTGACCATCGCCAGCACCTGGCCGTTGCGCGGGTCGATCGCCACCGCCGCGCCCGGGCGGCCGTCGAAGGCGGCTTCGGCAGCCTTCTGGATGCGCGCGTCGATGCTGAGGTAGATGTTCCTGCCGGGCGTGGCGGGATGCGTCTGCAGCACGCGCTGGGTGCGGCCGTCCGCATTGACCTCGACCAGCTCGTAGCCCGGCGTGCCGTGCAGCACGTCCTCGTAGGAGCGCTCGATGCCGATCCGGCCCACGTGCGTGGTGCCCTTGTAGCGCGACGGGTCGAGCCGCGCGAGATCGTCCGCGTCGATGCGCGAGACGTAGCCGATCACATGCGCGAACAGCCCACCCAGCGGATAGCGCCGGTTGAGGTAGGGCACCACGTCCACGCCGGGGAAGCGCCAGCGGTTCACCGCGAAGCGGTCGATCTCGTCCTCGGTGAGGCGCAGCTTCAGCGGCACGCTCTCGAAGCGGCGGCTCTGCTTCAACTGCTTGCGGAACGCGTCGAGGTCGTCCTGGCCGAGCGGGATCACCCGGCCCAGCTGCGCCAGCATCGCGTTCATGTCCTTGACCTGCTCGGGCACCACCTCGAGCCGGAACGCAGGCACGTTGTTCGCCAGCAGCACGCCGTTGCGGTCATAGATCAGGCCGCGCGCCGGCGGGATCGGCAGCGGCTTGACGCGGTTGTTCTCCGAACGCGTGGCGAACTCGTCGTAGCGCTCCACCTGGAGGAACACGTAGCGGCCGATCAGCCCGGCCAGGCCCAGCAGGATCAGCACGAAGCCGGCCAGCGCGCGGCGGCGGAACAGCTCGCCCTCGCTGCGTGCATCCTTGATCGCGCGTCGCAGCTTCATGTCACCGTTTCATGTCTCATTGGATCATGACTTATTGGATCCGCAGCCGCGCGCGCAGGTCGTCCAGCAGCAGGAACAGGAACGGCCACAGCGCCGCGCCCACGAACGGCGCGATCCACCAGCTCGCCGGCGGCACCGGGGTGCCGGACAGCACCCGCACCACCAGCAACAGGATGCGGTCGTTCAGCAGCAGCGCCAGCACCGCCAGGGTCTGCTGCCACATCGGGAAGAAGCGCAGCCGCGAGCGGAAGCGCAGCACGATGAAGGCCAGCGCGGTGAGGCGCAACGCCTGCTCGCCCAGCAGCACGCCGTCGAACAGGTCGGCGCCCAGGCCGACCAGGAACGCCAGGCCCAGGCTGACGCGGTCCTCCGATTCCAGCGCCCAGTACAGCAGCACCAGCGCCGGCCAGTACGGCTTGAACGGCTCCAATACCGCCGGCAACGGCACCAGCATCAGCAGCAGCGCGAACACCAGCGTGCCGGCGAACCACCACAGGGACAGGCGCTGGCGGTTCATGGCGTGCTCCCGGCCGTGGCGGGCGCCGTGGCGGTGGCGCGCGGCGGCGGCGAGGCCGGCTGGCCCGCCGCCGATGCGGCGGTCGCCGGCGCGGCGCTGGTGCCCGGCGCAGGCGCCAGCGCCGCCGGCGGCCCGGCCGGCAGGGCCGGCGCGGGCGGGCCGTCGGGCTCGGCCTGGTCGTGCAGCAGCAGCACGTCGTCGCTGCGGTCGAGATCAGCCGCCGGCCGCACCTGCGCCACGCGGAACATGCCGGACGGGCTGGGCGCCACCGCGAGCACCTTGCCCACCGGGAACCCCGGCGGGAAGCGGCCGCCGAGGCCGGAGGTGAGCAGCCGGTCGCCCGGCCGCACGTCGGCGGCCAGCGGGATGTTCGGCAGCACCAGGCCGCTGCCGTCGCGCGCGCCGTAGGCGACGGTGCGCAAGCCGGAACGTTCCACCACCACCGGGATCGCGTGTGCCGGATCGGTCACCAGCATCACCACCGAGGTGGTGGGCAGCACCTCGACCACCTGGCCCATCACGCCGTGCGCGTCGATCACCGGCTGGCCCGGCTTCACGCCGTCGCGCGCGCCGAGATTGAGCACCAGCCGCTGCTGCCAGGCGCCGAGGTCCACGCCCACCACGCGTGCCAGCTGCACGTTGAGGTCCAGGCTGTGCCGGGTGTCCAGCAGTTCCTTCAGCCGGTGGTTCTGCTCGGCCACGCCGGCCATGCGGTTGAGCCGCGCGTTGGCCAGCAGAAGGTCTTCGCGCAGGCGCTGGTTCTGCTCGGTGAGCAGCTTGCGGTCGGCGAACGCCACGCTCAGCGTGCGCATGCCGGCGCTGGGCAGGTTGGCCAGCCGGTAGACCGGCTCCACCACCACCGACGCCGCGTAACGCACGCGCCACAGCCAGCCGTTGCGATGGTCGAGCACCATCAGCACCATGGCCAGGGCGAGGTAGGAGATCAGCCGCAGCGTGCCCGCGGCATTGCCGGCGAACAGGGGCGAGGACTCGTCGCGCGTGCGCGGCATGGTCAGGGTCCGTCCACGACCGGGCGGTGCCGCCGGCGCGCGGGCGAACGGGCCTGGCCCGCTGGGCGGCCACCCAATGGCAACGCGGGGCACCGGGAGGCCACGAGCAGGCTCTTGCCTACTCTGGAGCGAAGAAGTCGCTGCCGTGCTGGTCGATCAGCTCCAGCGCCTTGCCGCCGCCCCGTGCCACGCAGGTCAGCGGATCGTCCGCCACCTGCACGTGCAGGCCGGTCTCCTCGGAGATCAGCCGGTCCAGGTCGCGCAGCAGCGCGCCGCCGCCGGTGAGCACGATGCCGCGCTCGGCCACGTCGGAGCACAGCTCCGGCGGGGTCTGCTCCAGCGCCGACTTCACCGCGGCGACGATGCCCGCCAGCGGCTCGTGCAGCGCTTCGAGGATCTCGTTGGAGTTGATCGAGAACATGCGCGGCACGCCCTCGGCGAGGTTGCGGCCGGAGATCTCGATCTCCTTGACCTCGCTCTGCGGGAACGCGCAGCCGATCTCCAGCTTGATCCGCTCGGCGGTGGATTCGCCGATCAGGGTGCCGTGGTTGCGGCGCACGTAGTTGATGATCGCCTCGTCGAAGCGGTCGCCGCCCACACGCACGGACTGCGAGTAGACGATGCCGTTCAGCGAGATCACCGCCACCTCGGAGGTACCACCGCCGATGTCCAGCACCATCGCGCCGCGGGCCTCGTGCACCGGGATGCCGGCGCCGATCGCGGCGGCCATGGGCTCCTCGATCAGGAACACGTCGCGGGCGCCGGCGCCCTCGGCCGACTCCTTGATCGCGCGGCGCTCCACCTGGGTGGAGCCGCAGGGCACGCAGACCAGCACGCGCGGGCTGGGGCGCAGCATGCGCGACTTGTGCACCTGCTTGATGAAGTGCTGCAGCATCGCCTCGGTCATGGTGAAGTCGGCGATCACGCCGTCCTTCATCGGCCGCACCGTGGCGATGTTGCCGGGCGTGCGGCCCAGCATGCGCTTGGCGTCGCTGCCCACCGCCGCGATCGCGCGCGGGCCGCCGGGGCCGCGGTCCTGACGCACCGCCACCACCGAGGGCTCGTTCAGCACGATGCCCTGGCCGCGCACGTAGATCAGCGTGTTGGCGGTGCCGAGGTCGATGGAGACGTCGTTGGAAAAGATCCCGCGAAACTTCTTGAACATGGGTCCGCCGCGCGCCGGCCTGAGTAAAAAATAAGCTCACCAGTCTAGTCAGCGCACCCCGGGCGCGCAACCGGAAAGACGTTAAGAAAGCCTTGTGCGACGCGGTTTGCCGCACATCCCGGCGATTCCATTCCCGCGCCCGGCTCCCGCCACGGATTCGCCATGAACCGCCGTTCACGATAGGATGCGGACCTTTGGCCGGATCCGCCGGATCCGGACCGGTCGGCCGCGACGCGCGGCATTCCTACAGCTCGGGGCACCCACGCAACCATGCCTGCCGTCATCTGCGGATCGCTTGCCTACGACACCATCATGGTGTTCCAGGACCAGTTCAAGAACCACATCCTGCCCGACCAGATGCACATCCTGAATGTGTCCTTCCTGGTGCCGCGGATGCGCCGCGAGTTCGGCGGCTGCGCCGGCAACATCGCCTACAACCTCAAGCTGCTCGGCGGCGATCCGCTGCCGGTGGCCGCGGTGGGCCAGGACTTCGCGCCCTACCGCGCGCACCTGGAGAAGTGCGGCATCCGGCTCGACCGCGTGCGCGTGTTCGACGACCAGTTCACCCCGCAGTGCTTCATCACCACCGACCTGGACAACAACCAGATCACCGCCTTCCATCCCGGCGCGATGTCCAGCGCACACGACAACCACGTGCGCGAGATCCCCGACATCGACATCGGCATCGTGGCCCCCGACGGGCGCGAGGCGATGCTGCAGCACGTGGACGAGTTCGCCGCGCGCGGCGTGCCCTTCATCTTCGACCCGGGCCAGGCGATGCCGCTGTTCAGCGGCGACGAGTTCCGCGCGATGATCGAAAAGTCCACCTACGTGATCGTCAACGACTACGAGTCGCAGCTGCTGCAGACGCGCACCGGCTGGAGCGCCGCGGAGATCGCCGGCCGCGTGAAGGCCTACGTCGTCACGCTGGGGCCGCGCGGCTCGCTGATCCATGCAGACGGCGGCACGCACGAGATCCCGCCCGCGCACGAGCGCCGGATCGTCGACCCCACCGGCTGCGGCGACGCGTACCGCGCCGGCCTGATCTTCGGCATCCTGCGCGGCAAGGACTGGCCCACCGTGGGCCGCATGGCCTCGCTGATGGGCGCACTGAAGGTCGAGCACCCCGGCACGCAGAACCAGCGCTTCGACTACGCGCAGTTCGCCGCGGCGTTCAACGAACAGTTCGGCTATTCGCTGGACTGAGTGAACCGCCCCGTAGGAGCGGCTTCAGCCGCGATTCGAGCAGCAGGTCGCGGCTGAAGCCGCTCCTAAGCGTTCAACCGCCGCGCACGGGGTGCGCTCCTACGCCAGCGACGCCGATCCGGCATGCGTCGCCATCAACCCGGCGTGAACGCGCAGGCGGCCTGCACCGCCGCCTGCCAGCCGCGATACAGGCGCTCGCGTTCCGGCGCAGGCATGCGCGGCTCGAAGCGGCGCTCCACCTGCCATAGCCGTGCGAGCTGTTCGCGGCTTTCCCAGAAGCCCAGCGCCAGCCCGGCCAGGTAGGCCGCGCCCAGCGCCGTGGTCTCCTGCACCCGCGGACGCAGCAGGGGCACATCCAGCAGGTCGCTCTGGAACTGCGCGATGAAGTCGTTGGCGATCGCGCCGCCGTCGCAGCGCAGCTCCTTCAGCGGGATGCCCGCGTCCGCCTCCATCGCCGCCAGCACGTCGCGCGACTGGTAGGCCATCGCCTCCAGCGCCGCGCGCACCAGGTGTTCGCGGCGCGTGCCGCGGGTGAGGCCGAACATCGCGCCGCGCACCTCGCTGCGCCAGTACGGCGCGCCCAGTCCCACGAACGCCGGCACCAGGTAGACGCCGTCGGCGGAGGCCACGCTTTCGGCCAGCGCCTGCGAATCGGCCGCGGCCCCGAGCATGCGCAGGCCGTCGCGCAGCCACTGCACCACCGCGCCGGCGACGAAGATGCTGCCCTCCAGCGCGTACTCCACCTTGCCGCCGATGTCCCAGGCGATCGTGGTCAGCAGGCCGTGCCGCGACGGCACCGCCTGCGCGCCGGTGTGCATCAGCATGAAGCAGCCGGTGCCGTAGGTGTTCTTCGCCATGCCCGGCTCGAAGCAGGCTTGGCCGAACAGTGCCGCCTGCTGGTCGCCGGCGAGGCCGCCGAGCGGCACCGCGGCTCCGAGGAAGCGCGCGGGATCGGTGTCGCCATAGCACTCGCTGCAGGCGCGCACCTCGGGCAGCATCGCCCGCGGCACGCCGAACAGGCGCAGCAGCTCGTCGTCCCAGTCGCGGCGATGGATGTCGTAAAGCAAGGTGCGCGCGGCGTTGCTGGCGTCGGTGACGTGCAGGCGCCCGCCGGTGAGGTTCCACACCAGCCAGCTTTCCATCGTGCCGAACAGCAGCTCGCCGCGCGCGGCGCGCGCCTGCGCGCCCTCGACGTGGTCGAGGATCCAGCGGATCTTGCTGGCGGAGAAATAGGCATCGATCAGCAGGCCGGTCTTCGCGCGCACCGCCGGCTCGCCGCCGTCCGCGCGCAGCTGCTCGCAGATCGCCATGCTTTGCCGCGACTGCCACACGATCGCGTTGTGCACCGGCTGGCCGCTGCGGCGATCCCACACCACGGTGGTCTCGCGCTGGTTGGTGATGCCGATGCCGGCCAGCTCGCCCGGCTCGACCTGGTTGCGCGTGAGCAGTTCGGTCACCGTCACCAGCACGCTGGCGAGGATCTCGCGCGGATCGTGCTCCACCCAGCCGGGCTGCGGGTAGATCTGCGCGAACTCGCGCTGCGCCATGCCCGCCGGGCGGCCGGCCGCATCGACCAGCATCGCCCGCGTGCTGGTGGTGCCCTGGTCCAGCGCCAGGATGTATCGCTTCGCCACGGGACGCCTCGCGCATCAAGAGCCTGCTCAGGCTCTCCGTGCACGAAGAGTAGCAACGAAGACGGCCGCACGGCGCAGGCGCCGTGCGGCCGTTCGCGGCAGCGCTGAGGCCCCGCGGATTACCAGGTGCGCACGTCCACCACGCTGGCGGTGAAGCTGCTCATGTCCGGCTGCAGGCGGAACATGCGGCCCAGGTCGAAGTTCACCGTGTCGCCGGGGGCGATGTTGGAGGTGCCCGCCGGCCACGCCTGCTTGCTCTGCACGACGTTGCCCGAGGCGTCCTTGATCTCGATGCGGATCTGCGCGGCCGAGGCGGCGCTGCAATGGTTGACCAGCTCGCCGCGCAGGCTGAGGCGGGCACCGGCCGCGGCGGGCTTGAAATCCTTGATCGCGAAATCGGTGGGCGCGCAGTTGGCGTGGGCGGCCAGCGGGGCCAGCAGCAGGAAGGCGGCAGCAGCGAGGGCTTTCATGGAATCTCCGGAAACGGGGGGAGGGAACCGCCGTGCGGGTGCAGGCGGATCCCTCCGCTATCGACCGCAGTGCCCGGGGCTTTAGGGCCCGCCCGATATCCCCGTGCAAGCCGCATTGCCCTCCCCCGGCGTCGTTGCGGCGATGTCGAACAGGCTCCCGGGCCTTTCAAGTTTCCCGCCCTGCCGCCGATACCCCGGATACGTGCGCAACTGCGCCCAAGCGGGAGACCGAAGCTCATGAAGATATTGCTAGTTTCCACGGCCCTGTTGCTGGCTCCGCTGGCCGCCCATGCCGCCTGCTCCGTGCAGGACTTTGCGATCCAGGACTTCAAGCCGGCGCTCAACAATTCCGGCATGTCGACGCGGATCGCCCTGCGTGGCGAGCTGGCCAACCATTGCGCCAGCGCCGCCGCCGCGCAGATCCGCGTCGAGATCAAGGACGCCTCGGGCAAGGTGCTGGAGAGCAAGCAGGCGTGGCCGGCGGGCACCTCCAACATCGCCCCCGGCGACAAGGTCGACTTCGACCTGGGCCGCATGTTCCGCTTCCAGCCCGGCATGGAATCGTTCACCGCCAGCGTGGTCGACGCGCGCACCTGGTAAGCAGCCAGGCCGGTGCAAACGCGAAAGGCTCCCCCGGGAGCCTTTCGCGTTTGCGTGTCCGGCGAGGCTGATGCGCGGGGTCCGTGGAAGGCAAGGCCTGCGGTGGATGCCTCCCGTCGCGCGGCCCGCACCCGCCCGTGCCGGCGGATTCGGTGTCTCGTCGGCCTGCCAGCCGCGGCCGGGCCGGCAACCGATCGTCAGTGCAGCACGAACAGCTTGTCGAAGCCGGCCACGCGCAGGGTGCTGCGCAGCTCGCCGGAGGCATTGACGATGCGGATGTCGGCGCGGTCGGCGCCGGCGTGCTCGCGCAGCAGCAGCAGCATGCCGAGCGCCGAGCTGTCCATGCCGGCGACCTCGCCCAGGTCGATCACGTAGCTGCGCGCGGGCTTGCCGTCGCCGAGACAGGCGTCGTGGAAATCGCGATGGATGCTGAAGTCGAAACGCTCGCCCAGCTGCAGGGTCAGGCAATCGAGTTCGGAGTCGTGGTGGACGATCATGGGTGCCATCCTCAAAAGAGTTCGATCTCGCCGGCGTCCATCGAGTTCTGCAGCGCCGGGCCGCGCGAGCGCAGGCGCGCCTTCTCGCGCTGGATCGCCAGCCGGCTGCGCACGCGCTGCGAACGCTCGGCCAGCGCATCGGCCTCCAGCGCGGTGCAGGCCAGCTCCTCGATGTCGCGGGTGCATTCGGTGGTCACTTCCTGCAGCTCGGTGAGCCGGGTGCGGGTCTGCGTGATCAGCTGGCGCAGGATGTCCTCGAACTGCAGCGAGCGCACGGTGGTGGAGACGTCGCTGCCGAGGCCGCGGCTGATCTCGACCACCTGGTCGGCCACCTTGCTGCTGCGCGCGTCGCTCTCGGTGACATGGGCGGTCATCGCGTCGATGCCGCCCTTGGCCGACAGCGCCACATTGAGGTCCTGCGAGGCCATCGCGCCGATCAGGCCGCGCAGCTGCTCCATCGCGGTGCGGGCCCGCTCGACGTGGCCGCCGATGCGCTCGTTGAGCTGGTTGGAGTTGCTGGCCAAGTTGCGGATCTCGCCGGCCACCACCGCGAAGCCGCGGCCGGATTCGCCCGCGCGCGCCGCCTCGATCGCTGCGTTCAGCGCCAGCAGGTTGGTCTCCTCGGCGATGGTGTTGACGTTGCGCAGCAGGCCGAACACCGCATCCATCTCTTTCGCCATGCCGTCGATGCGGTAGACGATGCGCAGGCTTTCGCGCGACATCTGCACGATCATGCCCACGAAGTGCTCCAGCAGGTCGCCGGTGCGGGCGGCGAAATCCTGCACGGAGACGCCGCCGTCCTGCACGTCGATGATCTGCTTCAGCAGCGACTGCTGCAGCGCGGTCTTGTTCGACAGACCGTCGAAGCCGCCGCCCAGCTCGGACACCGCGTCGCGCAACAGGTCCAGGCCCTGGTGCAGCTCGCGGGTGGCGTGGCCCAGCTCGTCGACCAGCGCACTGCGCACGTCCTCCAGCGCCGCGCGCACCGGCTCGCTGCTCGCGGGCGCGGCGACGACGGGCGCGGCCGCCGGTTCGGCACGCGCGGCGAAGACCCACGCCGCGGTGAGGGCGAGCACCAGCAGCGGCGCCAGCCAGGCCGGATGCCACAACAGCGTCAGCAGCAGCGCAACGGCGCTGGCGGCCCAGCCGGCCAGCGGGCGTCGGAAAAGGGAGGCGGGAGTGAATGACATGATCCGTATTCCGCGGTCAGGCGCAGGCAGCGCCGGGTTGGGTATGGCGGGCCAGCGCGAGCAGGCGCCCCGCCACGTGGTCGATCGGCAGCATTTCTGGCGCGGCGCCAAGCTTCCAGGCGGCGCCGGGCATGCCCCACACCACCGAACTGGGTTCGTCCTGCACCAGGGTGGCGGCGCCGGCCTGGCGCAGCTCGAGCAGTCCGCGCGCGCCGTCGTCGCCCATCCCCGTGAGCAGGGCGGCGATGGTGGCGGCGCCGGCGCTGGCCGCCAGCGAGCGGAACAGCACGTCGACGCTGGGGCGGTGGCGGTTCACCGGCGGACCGTCGTGCAGGCGGCAGACGTACTTCGCGCCGTCCCACATCACCAGCAGGTGGTGGCTGCCGGGCGCGATGTAGGCGTGGCCTTGCTGGATCGGCTGGCCGTCGCGCGCCTCGCACACGCGCATTGACGAGCAGCGGTCCATGCGCGCGGCGAACGGCCCGCTGAAGGCGGCCGGGATGTGCTGGGTCACCAGGATCGGCGGCGCGTCCGGCGGCATCGCCTCCAGCACCACGCGCACCGCCTCGGTGCCGCCGGTGGAGGCGCCGATTGCGATGATCGGGCTGCCGCCGCGGCTGCCGGCGGTCTGCACCCGCGGCAACACCGCGTCGGCGGACAGCCGCGGCGCCACGTCCAGCTTGCGCACCGCGGTGCGCGCGCGCGGCTTCGCCCGCGCCGCCAGCTTGACCTTGGCGCAGATCTCCAGCGCGCTGTCGCCGAAGCTGGACGCGAGATCGCTGCTCGGCTTGGCGAGGAAATCCACCGCGCCCAGCTCCAGCGCGCGCAGCGTCACGTCCGCCCCTTCCGTGGTCAGCGACGACACCATCACCACCGGCATCGGCCGCAGCCGCATCAGGTTCTCCAGGAAGGTGAGGCCGTCCATGCGCGGCATCTCGACGTCCAGCGTGAGCACGTCGGGATCGAGCTGCTTGATCTTCTCGCGGGCGATCAGCGGGTCCGCCGCGGTGCCCACGACTTCGATGCCCGGATCGCAGGCAAGCATGGTCGACATCAGCTTGCGCACCAGGGCGGAATCGTCGACTACCAGTACGCGCACTCTTTCCATTGCTCACCTTGGCCATGCAGGCCCGTCGCCGAAGACGATGGCCCGGTCGATGCCGCGCCGGCGCCCGGCGTCAGAACAGCTCGACCTCACCCTTTATCGGATCGTTTGCCAAACGCTTGAGGTAGCCGCGCTCGTCGGCCACCAGCGCCACGTCATCGCTGCGGCGCAGCTGGCGCACGCGCACCCGGCCGCTGAGCGGGAAGAACTGCACCTGGCGCGGATAGGTGCCGCCCAGGTCCTCCGCCGCCAGCGGCAGCCGCTCGGCGGCGAGGTAGCGGTGCACGAACTCGATGTTGCGCTGGCCCACGTCGCTGAGCTGGGCCAGCACGCGGCCGCCGCCGAACACCTTCACCTTGAGGTCCGCGCGCTGTCCGCCGGCCTTCAGCACCGCGTTGATCAGCTGCTCCATCGCGTCGCTGCCGTAGCGCGCCGCGCGCCCCACGGTGGACGACCAGCCGTCGCTGGCGCCGCGCGGCTCGGGCAGCATGAAATGGTTCATGCCGCCGATGCCGCGGACGGGGTCGTGCACGCAGGCCGCCACGCAGGAACCGAGCACGGTGCTGACCAGTTCGTCCTGCGTGCCCACGTAGAACTCGCCCGGCAGCACCTTCACCACCATGCAGTTCTGGGTGGGGTCCCAGAACCGGCGCAGGTGCTCGAAGCCGGGCATCGCCTCGGGCAGCGTGGGCGTGGCCCGGCGTTCGGCCGTGGGCGCCAGCATCAGGCGCGCTTCCGGTAGACGGTGCGGCCGATCAGCTCGAAGTCGTCGTTGATGCCGTGCAGCGACTCTGAGTGGCCCAGGAACAGGTGGCCGCCCGCCGGCAGCAGCGCGGCATAGCGGCTGAACAGCCGCTGCTTGGTCGGCTGGTCGAAGTAGATCACCACGTTGCGGCAGAAGATCGCGTCGAACGGCCCGCGCATCGGCCACTCGTGCAGCAGGTTCAGTGGCTGCACGGTCACCAGCTCGCGCAGGCGCGGATGCACGCAGGCATAGCCTTCGTATTCGCCGGCGCCGCGCAGCAGCCAGCGGCGCCGGCGCTCTTCGCTGATGCCATCGAGCTTGTCCAGCGGGTACACGCCGTTGCGCGCCGTTTCCAGCGCCTGCGGCGACAGGTCGGTGGCGAGGATCCTCGCGTCGGTGCCGGCGGCGCCGTGCTTCTCCAGCGCCTCGGCCAGCACCATCGCCAGCGCGTACGGTTCCTCGCCGCTGGAACAGCCGGCCGACCAGATCCGCAACCGGTCGCCGTCGCGGCGCTTGTGCGCCAGCCACTGCGGCAGCAGCTCGCGCTCCAGCAGTTCGTAGTGGTGCGGCTCGCGGAAGAACGCGGTGACGTTGGTGCTGATCGCGCTGGCCAGCTCGCCCAGCTCGTCGCCGGGGTCCCTGCGCAGCAGCGCGCAGTAGGCGGCGTAGTCGGGCAGATGCAGCGCACGCAGGCGCCGCGCCAGCCGCCCCTGCACCAGCTGGCGCTTGTGCTCGCCCAGCGCGATGCCGCAGTGCTCGTAGACGAAGTCGCGCAGGAAGCGGAACTCCGCCTCGCCGAGCAGGGTCGCGCCGTCGGCCGCCGGTGCCGCATCACGCCTGATTGCACCGGCGACGACGGCCACGCTCAGAACTCCTTCCAGGCGCCGGCGTCCGCCGCTTCGGCGGCGACGGCGCGCGGCGGCGCCTTGCGCACGGCGGCGAACACTGCCTCGGTGGCCTGGGCCACTTCCTTCGCGCGGGTCGGCGGCACGTCCGCCGCCGCCGCGTCGCCGGCGAGGCGGAAGAAGCCCACCTGGCTGGTCAGGTCGCCGGCCTGCTCCTGCATGGCGCGCGCGGCGGCCGAGGCTTCCTCGACCAGCGCCGCGTTCTGCTGGGTCATCTCGTCCATCTGCATCACGGCGTTGTTGACCTGGTCGATGCCGGCCGACTGCTCCTGGCTGGCCGCGGCGATCTCGGCCACGATGTCGGTGACCTTCTTCACGCTGTCGACGATCTCGGCCAGCGCCTTGCCGGACTGGTTGACCAGCTCCGAGCCGCTGCGCACCTTCTCCTCGCTCTCGGCGATCAGGCCCTTGATCTCCTTCGCCGCGCCGGCGCTGCGCTGCGCCAGGTTGCGCACCTCGCTGGCCACCACGGCGAAGCCGCGGCCCTGCTCGCCGGCGCGTGCCGCTTCCACCGCGGCGTTCAGCGCCAGCAGGTTGGTCTGGAAGGCGATCTCCTGGATCAGGCCCACGATGTCGCCGATCTTGCGGCTGGAGGCATCGATCTCGGCCATCGCGGCGATCGCCTTGCCGGCCACCTCGCCGCCGTGCTCGGCCTGCTCGCGGGCGCCGCGCGCCAGCTGGTTGGCGTGGCTGGCGTTCTCCGCGTTCTGCTTCACGGTGGAGGTCATCTCCTCCATCGACGAAGCGGTTTCCTCCAGGCTGGAGGCTTGCTCCTGGGTGCGCTGGCTGAGGTCGTCGTTGCCGCGCGCGATCTGCTGCGCCGCGCTGGACACTGCATCGGAACCCTGGCGCACCTCGCCCACGATCGCGCTGAGGCGCTCGTCCATCACGCGGAAGGCGTCGAGCAGCCGGCCCAGCTCGTCAAGGCGCTTGACCTTGATGCCGTGGCCCAGCCGGCCCTCGGCGATCGCGTGCGCCACCGTCACCAGGCGTGCCAGCGTGCTGCTGATGGAACGCACCAGCAGGGTCGCCACCAGCAGCGCGAAGATCAGCCCGGCCGACAGCGTGACCAGTACCAGCGCCCGCACCACGCCGTAGCGGCTGAGCTGGGCCTGGTAGGTCTGCTTCACCTCGTCGCCCTGCGCCTTGATCAGCTGGCTGAGCGCGTCCTGGCGCATCATCAGCCCCGGGCGCACCTCCATCTCGAGCAGGTCGCGGGTGCCGTCGTCGTTCTGCGCCAGCGCGTCGTAGACGTCCTTCAGGCCGCTCTTGTAGTCGGCCGTGGTCGCCTCGTAGGCCTTGTACTTCTTCGCGATCTCCGGACTCATCGGGAACGCCGACAGCTGCTTGTTGATGTCGGCGACCTCCTTCTCCAGCTTCTGGGATTCGGCGACCTTCTGCTTCACCTGGTCCGCCTTGCCGATCACGTTGGCCGCCTCGCCGAGCACGATGAAGTTCATCAGCGACTTGGAACGCAGCTCGCCCATCAGCTGCGCCGGCACCCACGCCTCTTCGTAGCTGTGGCGCATGCCCTCGTTCTGCCAGGACATCACGCCGAGGCCGACCGCGGCCCCCGCCACCAGCATGATCGCGAGCAGCGCGAAGGTGCCGATCAGGCGGGCCTTGACCGACAGGGTGGAGAACTTGGCGAAACGCGCGGTGAATTTCTTGATGTTCATGGTCATTCCCGGATCAGGCGGCAACTTCGACTTCGCGGACGGCCGGCAGCGCGGCATCCAGCGTTTCCACGTCTTCCGGACGCATCAGCTTCTCCACGTCCAGCAGCATCACCATGCGTTCGGCATGGGTGGTCAGACCTTTGAGGTAGCGGGTGTCGACGATCGCGCCCATGTCCGGCACCGGCTTGACCGTCGCCGGGTCGATGTCGACCACGTCGGACACCGCGTCCACCACGATGCCGAACAGGCGCTCGGCCACGGCCACCACGATCATCACCGTGTTGTCGCCGTAGTCCTCGCGCTCGAGCCCGAAGCGCAGGCGCAGGTCCAGCACCGGCACGATCGCGCCGCGCAGGTTCAGCACGCCCAGCATGTATGCGGAAGCCTGCGGGATGCGGGTCACCCGCGACCAGCCGCGGATCTCGCGCACCGCCAGGATGTCGACGCCGTACTCCTCGCCGGCCAGGCTGAAGGTCAGCTGCTGCACGGTGGCTGCCGTGTCCGCATGGTGTTCGTGCATGGATCGTCTACCTCGTGATGGGCGCCTGCGGGGCGCCCGGCCTCGAACTTTTATCGGCGCGGCCTTGGCGGACTTGAGCGGATTTCCGTGCTCCGGCCCGGAGCCGGCCACCACGAAAACGCGTGGCGCGGGAGCGCGCCGGCTTCCGGCCATGCGACCCGCCGGCCAGGCGAGGAGACGCGGCCCGGCGACCGGGCGCGCGTGCGGGTCGGGATGCGCTCGCGCAACCGACCCGGTCGGGGCGACGCTCAGGCGGCCTTGCTGCGCCGTCCCAGCCGGACCACGCCGCCCACGTCGACGATCAGGGCCACCGAGCCGTCGCTGACGATGGTGGCCCCCGACACGCCCTGCACCTGCCGGTAGTGCTTCTCCAGCGACTTGATCACCGCCTGCTGCTGGCCCACCAGTTCGTCGACCAGCAGACCCACGCGCTGCCCCCCGTCCTCGACCACCACCACGATGCCGCACTCGATCGCGGTGACCGCGCCGGCGCAGCCGAAGGCGTGGTGCAGGCGGATCACCGGCAGGTACTCGTCGCGGAAGCGGAACACCTCGCCGCCGCCGGCGGTGCGGCGCACGGCGTCAGGCTTGAGCCGCAGCGATTCGACGATGGAGATCAGCGGCACGATGTAGCGCTCGGAGCCCACCGTGGTGACCAGGCCGTCGATGATCGCCAGCGTCAGCGGCAGCGCGATGGTGAACACGCTGCCCTGGCCGGCCACGCTCTTCACGCCGACGCTGCCGCCGAGGTCGCGCACGTTGCGGCGCACGACGTCCATACCCACGCCGCGGCCGGAAAGATCGGTGGCCTGCGCCGCGGTGGAGAAGCCGGGCTGGAAGATCAGCTCGGCCACCTCGTCGTCGCCGAGCTGCTGGCCGGATCCGACCAGGCCGCGCTCGACCGCCTTGGCCAGAATGCGCTCGCGGTTGAGCCCGGCGCCGTCGTCGCTGATCCGCACGATGATGTTGCCGCCCTCGTGGTGCGCGTCGAGCGTGAGCGTGCCGGTTTCCGGTTTGCCGGCGGCACGGCGCTGCTCGGGCAATTCCAGACCGTGGTCGATCGCGTTGCGCACCAGGTGCACCATCGGATCGCCGATCTTCTCCAGCACGGTCTTGTCCAGTTCGGTGTGCTCGCCGTGCAGCTCCAGCTTCACCTGCTTGCCGAGCTTGCGCTCGAGGTCCCGCACCAGGCGGGGGAAGCGGTTGAACACGCTGCCGATCGGCAACATGCGGATGCGCATCACGCTGTCCTGCAGCTCCCGCGCGTTGCGTTCGAGCTGGGCGAGGCCCTCGCGCAGGCGCTCCAGCTGCGAGAGATCGAAGTTCGCGCCGATGTCGCTGAGCATGGACTGGGTAATCACCAGTTCGCCCATCATGTCGATCAGCGCGTCGACCTTGTCGATGCCCACGCGGATCGAGCCGCCGTCGGCATGGCCGGCGGCGCCCGCAGCCGCGGCCTCGCGCACCGGCGCCACCGCGGCGGCGGCGGGAGCGGCGGCCAGCGGCGCGATGGCGAGTTCGCAGTCGCCGTCCAGCCAGTCGAACACGGCGTCGAGATCCGCGCGCGCCACCGCGCCGTGCAGGCGCAGCTCCCAGCCCAGGTGGCACTGGCCGGGATCGAGCGCGGCGAAGTCCGCGGGCGCGGATTCGGCCACGAAGGTGCGCAGCACTTCCAGCCGACCCAGCGCCTGCAATTCGTTGAACACGCGGAGGGGGTCGTTGCCGGTCTGCAGCAGGTGCGGCAGGGCGACGAAGCGGATGTCCCAGCCGGCTATCTGCGCGGCCGGCGGCGCCGCGGCGGCGGCCGGGGACGCCGCCACGCCCTCGACCAGGCGCGCCAGCTCGGCGCGCAGCGCCTCGCTGCCCGCGTCGGCCGCGGGCTGGCCGCGACTGGTGCGGTCCAGCATGCCGCGCAGGCAGTCGAGCGAGCGCAGCAGCAAGTCGATCAGCCCGGCGTCCACCGCACGGCGCCCGCTGCGCACTTCTTCCAGCAGCGATTCGGCCACGTGGGTGAACGCGGCCATGTCGGCGAAGCCGAACGTCGCCGCGCCACCCTTGATCGAGTGCGCCGCGCGGAAGATGGTGTGCACCAGCTCGTGGTCGGTCGAGCCCGAGTCCAGCGCCAGCAGCGCCGCCTCCATCGCGTCGAGGCCTTCCCGGCTCTCCTCGAAGAAAGTCTGGTGGAACTGGCTGAGGTCGACTGTGGCCATGCGCCGGCCCTCCTCAGCCCAGCACGCGCTTGACGGTGGCCAGCAGCTGCTCGGGGTCGAACGGCTTGACCAGCCAGCCGGTGGCGCCGGCGGCCTTGCCTTCCATCTTCTTCTCGGTATGCGACTCGGTGGTGAGCATCAGGATCGGCACGCCCTTGTACTCGGGCTTCGCCCGCAGCGCGCGCACCATGCTGATGCCGTCCATCACCGGCATGTTGACGTCGGCCAGCACCAGGTCGAAGGTGCTGGCGCTCGCCGCGTCCAGCGCCAGCTGGCCGTTCTCGGCCTCGGCCACCTCGTGCCCCGCGCCGCGCAGGGTGAAGGCCACCATGCCGCGCATCGAAGCCGAATCGTCTACTGCAAGAATCTTTGCCATGCTGCCACCTCGTTCAGGCCGGCCGGGCGGCCGGCAGTTCCAGAATCTTCGCCAGGCCCAGCAGGCCGGCCGCGTTGTCCAGGGCCGCGCTGCTGCCGCGCCAGGCCAGCGAGCCGTCCCGCCCGTCCAGCGCGCGGCGGAGCATCACCAGCAGCTGCAACGCGGCGGTGTCCACGCGCTCCACCTGGCTGCCGTCGAGCTCGATGGCGCCTCCCGGCAGGGCCGCCACCAGTTCGGTGTGCAGCGCTGCCAGGGCGGCCATGCGGCAGTCCGCCGGCAGCATCACCGCCCCGGCCGCCGCCTGTTCGCCGTCCCGTTTCGCCGCCCGCTTGCCGGCCATGCCCATCGCTCCGTTCGCGCCCGTTGGCGCCGGTTGCTGGGCTTATCGGCCGCCAGCAGGCACGCTTTAGGGGTGCCCTGCCCTAATCGGCGCAGGCATCGCCGGGGCCGCCGCCTCAAGTTTCTGCGGGGACCGCCGATGAGCTTCGCGACGACCCCGCTCACGACCGCCATCCACGCGCAGGAATCCGCTTGATCATCCAGCCGACCAGCCTTGCCGCCCTGACCTGGGCCGGCGCCGCCTCTGGCAGCGCCGCGCCGAGCTGGCGCATCGGCAACGTGCTGCTGGCGCGTCCGCTGGGCGTGAACGCGCAGGGCCTGCAGGTGCTGCAGATCGGCACGCTGACGGTGGAGGCCGACGTGGCGGGCGGCCAGCTGCCTGCGCAGTTCCAGGTGCGCGTGCTGAGCCTGGGCGCCCAGCCCCAGCTGGAGATGCTCGCGCAACCGGCCGACCCGGTGCTGCAGCGCGCCCTGCGCGAGCGCCTGCCGCAGCAGAACGGCTACGCGCCGCTGCTGGCCACGCTGGACGCCCTGGCCCAGCGGCCGGTGCTGCGCCAGCTGCCGCCGGAACTGCGCAACGCGCTCGCCCTGCTCGAACAGGCGATGCCCAGCCCGGCCGAGGTCACCCGCGGCGAGGGACTGCGCGTGGCGATCGAACACAGCGGCTTGTTCCTCGAATCCCTGCTCGCGCGGCCGCCAGGCCAGCCGGCGCCCCAGCTGCAGGACGACTGGAAGGGCGCCCTGCTGCGCCTGGTCGCCCTGCTCGACCCACGCGCACCGGCATCGGCCACGCGGACCACCGGCGACACCGCCCCCCCCATGCTGCAACGCGGCCTGCAGGCGCAACCGCGCGCGGCCTTGCCGTCGGCGCTGCTGGCGGGCGACGAGGTCGCCCCCCTGCTCGATCGCCTGCAAGGCGACGTGAAAGCCGCACTGGCGCGGATCGAGGTGGCCCAGCTGGAGTCCGCCAGCGGCCCCCTGCCGGCATGGATGATCGAGATACCGCTGCACGGCGTCGACGGCCACGACGTGCTGCAGCTGCAGCTGGAATACACCGTCGACACCGGCGACGGCAGCCACGGCTGGAACCTGGGCTTCGCGCTGGCCCTGCCCGCGCTGGGCCCGGTGCATGGCGAGCTGCAGCTGCGCGAGCCGCGCCTGTCGGTGCGCCTGTGGGCCGCCCAGGCCGATACCGTGCAACGGCTGGAGCGCCAGTTCGGCGCGCTGCGCCAACGCCTCGCCGCCTGCGGCCTGCTGCTCGACCAGCTGACCTGCCAGCACGGCCTGCCCGAACCGCCGAACCGCTACAGCGCCGTGCTACTGCAGGCCACCGCATGAACACCCCGCCCACCCGCCGGGTCAGCCTGCGCCTGTCCGCCCCCGGCAGCGGCGAGAACCGCGCGCTGCCCCCCGAATCACTGGAAAGCCTGCGCGCCCGTGCACAGGCGCTGGGCCTGCCATTGCACCCCGACCCGCAGATCGCCGCCCTGCTCGCCGGCCTGCGCCTGCGCGACGACGTGCCGGTGCTGCTCTACGCGGCGGCGGCTTCGGTGCTCGCCGCGGTCTACGACGCAGCGGAAGAACAAGGCTGATTCACGCCGCCGGCGTACGCATCGCGAGGATCAGCATCGCTTCGTCGCGCGGCAGTCCAAAGCACGCGACCCGTGGCCCGGCACCCGTGCCGTCGCACGCGAGCTCTCTTGCCAGCAAGTAAACCTGGAACCACGCCAGAACCCAGGCTGCAGCACCCGACCCTAAACACCCGCCGTACCCCGCCCAGCCGCCGCCGGCGACATGCCTGCGTCGGCCTGCATATCCGCGTTTCCGGGGCGAGAAGACCCACACACCTCATTTCGCGAAATATGCATGCCAGCATCCGCCTGCGTGGCGAGCCGAGACAGCCAGACAAGTCCTTGATGATTTAAAGGATTTCCCAGCTTGACGGTGCCTCGGCGAGCGTGGAGCATGGCATGCATATGCCCCGATCCGGGGCCTACTAAGCGTTAGGGCTCTATGGATAGATCTGCGTACTACCAGCAACTCAGAGTCGCGGTGGCACAAACTCGTCGCAAGATGATGACGTACGGTATCCCACTCGCCCCGGTCAACTTATCCATCATCATCGCGGGGTTCGTGATTTTTCAGTGGTATCCGCAATGGTCGCTAACTTATTTTGCGATCGCTGGACCTGTTTGCGTCGCTGCCTTAGCGCTGTTGGCCATTCCAATGAGCACAACATTTGCGCGTTATGCGCCGTGTTGCTCTGCTTGCCATAGGCCCGTACGTTTGCTTAATTGGCGCAGGGCAACGGCAAGCGGCTTGTGTCCGTATTGCCAAGGGGCGTTGTTCGAGCCTTAACCAATCATCCAAGTGGACGGCTCCGCCGCCGATTAATTCCAGCGTCAGGTACCAGAAATGCTATCGCCTCCTCACGCCGCCTTTCTTGAGCAATTCAAGCTCGCGTCGGGCGAAGGTGCAGTCGTCGAATTGAAGCTACGCCTTCTTGCGGACAAGATTCCCGCGTTGCAGCGATTTGCCCATGCCCAGAAGCTCGAAGACATCGAGGACGAAATTGCAAAGTACTTCGGTCACGCGCTATCCCCGGCAGAGAAGGATACTCTCGCTCTATGCCGCAAATTGCGGAATAAGATACTCCACTGCAATTTCGGCGCCGCCCGAGAACGACTCACCGACCTTGGCGCGGAACCTCAATCTCCCGGCGTGCGTCGGATTGATCTGTCTGGAATGGATACCAATGGAATATACGCGAAAGTCGAACAAGCTATTGTTCATAGCCAAGGCACATTCGTTTCAGCGTCGCCCACCACCCAACCCGGCGGCGTATTTGGCTGGTTACTTGAGGCCGGCGCCGCCGGTGACTTCCAGAATGCCGTAAGTGCGTTTCACAAAGCGGCGGCAATTGTGGATCGCTTGGCAAATAGGTGCGGCACTGGCGCCTAACCCGGCAGTTAACCAGCCTGCACTAAAAGCCACCCAACACCGGTTACTTCTGCGTTACGCCGCAATGACCAAGGTAAAGCACTCAGACCGTCGCTTGCTCCTGGGAGCCGCTCTCTCGCTGCCAGGCTTTGTTGCCTTTGCTCCTGCTTCTGCGCGCAGGAGCGCGCTGCTCTTCGGGGCCCCTATGCGGCGGTGAGGCGTGGACGACCAGGCCGCACAGCGGGCGTTGCCATGGAGGGCAACGCCTTTTCGCGCGGACAGGAGTCCGCTCGAAAAGCCCGACCACGCCTCACGGACTCGGAGGGCAGGATGCCCGGAGAGCGCCGCATCGGGGTGGCCTTCTCTTTGGGTTACTTTTCTCTTGGCCACGCAAGAGAAAAGTGACTCGGGCGCCGGCAGGCGCACGAAACTGCTTTGAAACTCGCGATAACGCGAAGAGCAAAAGGCCCCCCCAAGTGAGAGAGAGGAGGAAGCACATCGCGGACGCCGCCCCTTCGTCACCACCAAAGACGACCACGCGCACCGGTAAATCCTCAACCGGTTGTTACATGACCGGCACGCGCATCGCGAGAATCAGCGCCGCCTCGTCCCGCGACAACCCGCAACACGCCACCAGCTGCTCGACATCCGCGCCCTCGCGCGCCAGCTGCTTGGCCAGCTCCCACGAGCGTCCGGGCGGCGACGGCCGCTCCACCTGGCCGAGCTGCCGTTCGAGGCGACCCAGCGCCGTCACCAGCATCGAGGTCGGCACGTCAGTGCCGGCGCCGGCGGCGTTCTGCCACAGCGCGTCGACGCGCTGCCGCAGGCGGCCGGACTGCCGCCACAGGCGCAGCAGCAGGACGGTCTGGCCGGTGGCCAGCAGGAGCAGCGCGAGTACGCCCAGTTCAAGCCACATCGTCGCCCCCTTCCAGCCGGTACAGCCGGCGCGTGTCGAGCAAGGCCACGAAACCGTCCCGCCAGGGCAGCACGCCGCTGACCGGATCGTCGTCGCGGCTGGCCCGCCCGGGCGGCGGCGGCGCGATTTCCAGGCCCGCGCTGTCGATCAGCTCGCCGACCGCATCGACCTTGAGGCCGAGCGACTGGCCGGCGTGCGCCAGCATCACGATGCGCACCGCGAGCGGGTCGGCCGCCGGCAGCGCCGGCAGGCCCAGCCGGCGGCGCCCGTCCATCACCGGCACGATGCGTCCGCGCAGGTGGCGCACGCCGAGCAGGTCGGCGGCGGCACCGGGCACCGGGGTCGGCTCCTCGTCGCGGATCACCTCGCTGACCTCGGCCAGCCGCGCGGCGTAGAGCTGCGCACCGATCCGGAACGAGAGCCAGTGGCGATCCGCGCCGGACGAGTTGCTGACGGGCATGTTCATGGCTCGGCCCCGGCCTGGCGCACGCTGGCGGAGGCATCGCTCGATGGACTGGCCGCGGCGGGCTCTTCCGCGTGCGCGGTGGCGGCAGGCGTTTCCGCGGGCGCGGCCTTCGCCGCGACCGGCACGGCCGATCGCAGCGGCTCGACCACCTGCACGGTGGGCAGCACGCCCGGCGCCGCGGCGATGCCGGGTTGCCGGTCGAGTTCGCTGACGTTGCTGTGCTCGCGCTGCGGCGCCGAGCCATCGCCCATCACCACCACCAGCACGCGGCGGTTGGCGTTGCGGCCCGCCGCGGTGTCGTTGTCGGCCACCGGGTGCATCTCGCCCCAGCCGATGATGCCGAGCCGGTCCGGTGCGATGCCGCTGCCCACGAACAGGCGCGCCACGCTGCCCGCGCGCGCAGCGGAGAGCTCCCAGTTCGATGGGTACAACGCGGTGTTGATCGGCACGTCGTCGGTGAAGCCTTCGATCCGCAGCGGGTTGCCGAAGGCCGCCAGCACCGCGGCGAGGTTGTGCAGCACTCCCTGCGCCGGCACGGAAAGCTGGGCCACGCCGCTGGGAAACAGGATGTCGGTGCGGATCTCGATCTCCAGCCAGCGCCCGTTGTTGCGCACGCTCACCTGCTTGCGGTCGATCAGCGCCTGCAGCGCCTTGCGCACCTCGGCTTCGATGCGCTTGAGGTTCGCCTGCGGCGCGGCCTGGTGGGCGATGTCGCGGCCGTTGCCGCCCTGCAAGGCCACCGGGTGCGGAGGGATCGGCACGGCGATCGGCACCGCCGACGAACCGGCCTGCCCCGACGGCGTGGCGATCGCGGGATTGACGTTGTGCGGCCGCACCCGCGTCGGCGGCAGCGGCGCGATGGCATGGCTGGAGCCGTTGAACGCCTCGATCAGCGACTCGGACATCACGCGGAACTTGCCTTCGTTGACCACCGAGACGGCGTACATCACCACGAAGAAGGCCAGCAGCAGGGTCATCAGGTCGGCGTAGGGGATCGCCCAGGCCTCGTGGTTGGTGTGCTCCTCGTGCTTGTGCCGTCTCATGCCACGTAACCCTGCAGGCGCGATTCGATCTGGCGCGGATTGTCGCCCTGGGCGATCGACACCAGGCCCTCGATCAGGATCTCGCGCATCCGCGTCTGCTTGTTGATCAGGCTCTTCAGCCGCGCCGCCATCGGCAGCATGAACAGGTTGGCCAGCGCCACGCCGTAGATGGTGGCGACGAAGGCCGCCGCGATGCCGTGGCCGAGCTTGGACGGATCGGCGAGGTTCTGCATCACCGCCATCAAGCCCATCACCGCGCCGATGATGCCCAGCGTGGGCGAATAGATGCCGGCCATCTCGAACACCTTGGCACCGGCGAGGTCGATCGCCTCGCGCGTCTCCAGGTCCACTTCCAGCACGCCGCGGATCGCCTCCGGCTCGCCGCCGTCGACCAGCAGCTGCAGGCCCTTGCTGACGAACGGGTCGGGTTCGGCCTCGATCTGCGGCTCCAGGCCCAGCAGGCCCTGCCGGCGCGAGATCTCGCTCCAGCCGACGATGCGGCTGATCAGGTCGGCCGGCCGGTGCTGCGGCGGGCGGTAGACCATCGCCATCATCTTGAGCGCATGCCTGAGCACCTTGCCGTGGTTCTGCACCAGCAGGGCGGCCAGCGTACCCAGGAACACGATCACGAACGCGGCGGGGTTCCACAGCGCGTCGACCGTGGAGCCCTTGAGGATGGTGCCGACGATGATGACCACGAAGGCCAGGATCGTGCCGATGATGCTGATCGGATCCATGACGTTCAGCCGGTTTGCGCGAGGGGGAGCGGGGATGGCGCGGCGCCGTCGGCGAGACCGGCCAGCTCCATCACCAGCGCCAGGCGGCCGTCGCCGGTGACGGTGGCGCCGGCGACGCCGGGCACGTCGGCGAACAGGTGGCCGAGCGGCTTGACGATGACGTCCTCGCGGCCGAGCACCTCGTGCACCAGGCAGCCCAGCCGCTGGTGGCCGATGTGCAGTACCGCCACGTGGCGCACCGGCTCGGCCGCCACGCCGGCCCAGTCGACCAGGTCGACCAGCGGCAACGCACGTCCGCGGTGGCGCGCGACCAGGCGGCCGTCGAGCAGGCAGTCCTGGCCCGCGGCCAGTTCGAACACCTCCTCCACGTTGCCCAGCGGCAGGGCGAGCAGGCGGCTGCCGGTGCGCACCATCAGCACGCGCAGCACGGCGAGCGTGAGCGGAACGGCGAGTTCCAGCTCGCTGCCGCGGCCGGGGCGCGAATGCACGGCCAGGGTGCCGCCCAGCTCGGTGATGCGGGTCTTCACCACGTCCATGCCCACGCCGCGGCCGGAGACGTCCGACACCGTGGCGGCGGTGGAGAAGCCGGGACGGAAGATCAGCTCGTAGCACTCGGCCTCGGACAGGCGCGCGGCCTGCGCCGCGTCGATCACGCCCTTCTCCACCGCCTTGCGGCGCAGGATTTCCGGGTCCATGCCGCGGCCGTCGTCGCTCACCGTGATCACGATGCGCTCGCCGCGCTGGCTGGCCGACAGGCACACCCGGCCCTTGCGCGGCTTGCCGCCCTGCTCGCGCAGGTCGGGCGCTTCCACGCCGTGGTCGAGCGCGTTGCGCAGCAGGTGGATCAGCGGGTCGGCCAGCGCCTCGACCAGGCTGCGGTCGAGGTCGGTGCCCTCGCCTTCCAGCACCAGTTCCACTTCCTTGCCGAGCTGGCGGGCGAGGTCACGCACGATGCGTGGGAAGCGCTGGAACAGCCGGCCCACCGGCTGCATGCGCATGCCCATCACCGCGCCCTGCAGTTCGTCGGTGATGCGGTCCAGCTCGCCGGCCGCGGCGGCCAACGCCTCGCTGCCGTGACGCGCGGCGAGGCTGAGCAGGCGGTTGCGCGCCAGCACCAGTTCGCCGGCGTGATTGACCAGCAGGTCCAGCCGCGCGGTGTCCACCCGCACCGTGGTTTCGGCGGCCGGCGCGGCAGGGCGCGCGGCCGGCTGGGCCGCGGGAGCCGGCGATGGCGCGGGCGCCGCAGCCGGCGCGGCGGCCACGCCCGGCTGCCCGCTCTTGCCGTGCAGGCTGTCCAGCAGTGCCTCGAATTCGTCGTCGTCGATGGTCGCGGGCGGCACCGGCGCGGGCGGCAGGTCGGCCGGCGCCACCGTCCCCGGCGCGGCGGTGCCGTACAAGCTGTCGAGCAACGCCTCGAACTCGCTGTCGTCGATGGCGCCGTCCGCTGGCTGGGGTACCGGCGCGGGTGCCGGCACGACGGCGGCGGCAGGCTTGCCGCCACGGGGCAGCAGCGCCTGCAGCAGCGCCGGCGTCGGCATCGCCAGCGGCGCGCCGGCGCCCAGCGCGGCCATCATCTCGACCAGCCGGTCCAGCGTCTGCAGCAGCGCGTCCATGTAGGCGGCGTCCAGCCGCACCGCGCCGTTGCGGGCCAGGTTGAGCAAGTCCTCGGCGTGGTGGCACAGCTGCACCATCGGTTCCAGCGCGAGGAAGCCGGCGCCGCCCTTCACCGTGTGGAAGGCACGGAACACGGCATTCAGCAGCTCGCTGTCCTGCGGCGCCTGCTCCAGCTCCACCAACTGCTCGGAGAGGCGCTCGACCAGCTCGCCGGCCTCGACCAGGAAGTCCTGCCTGAGCTCGTTGTCGAAATCCGCGCTCATCGCGACCCTGTGCTCAGAAACCGAATTCGCTGAGCAGGCGGTCGGCATCTTCCTGGCTGGTCACCTTCGCCACGTCGACCGGCGCCTCGACGCCAGCCAGCGCACCGGTGAGGCGCACCAGTTCCAGCAGCGAGGATTCGACCGTGCCAATGAAGCTGGCGACCTTCTTGATGCGCTGGCCGGTGAGGTCTTGCCAGGACTGCGCCACCACCATGTCGCCGAGGCCGTCGCGGCAGCTGTCGGCGAACGCGGCGGCTTCGCGCGCCAGCGCGGCGGCGGGTTCGTCGCCCTCGGCCTGCTGCAGCACGTCCCAGGCGTTGCGCGCCAGCGATTCGGCCTGCGGGCGCAGGCGTTCGGCGAAGTCGATGCTGCGGTTGGCGGCGCTCGCGCTCATTTCCAGCACGTCCTGCAGGTGCTGGCGCGCGTCGGCCACGATGCCGGGTACGCCTTCCTGCGCCAGCTCGCCGCCGAGGCGGCGCACGGCGTCGTGCAGTTCGCGGGCCAGCTGGCCCAGCGCGCGGAACAGGTGCTGCTCGCGCTGGCGCACCATGGTGTCCAGCGCATGCTCGAAGGCGGGGCCTTCCGGGCTGTTCAGCAGATCGCGCAGCTCGGGCGGCAGGCTGTCGTCGACGGCGAAGGGAAGGACGGCATTCATGCGCTGGCTCCGCTGGCGGCGATCCGTTCGAAGATCTTGGTGAGCTTCTCCCTGAGCGTGACCGCGGTGAACGGCTTGACCACGTAGCCGTTCACGCCGGCCTGGGCGGCGGCGATGATCTGGTCGCGGTTGTTCTCGGCGGTGACCATCAGCACCGGCAAGCCCTTCAGCGCGGCCTCGGCGCGGATCGCGCGCAGCAGGTCGATGCCGGTCATGTTCGGCATGTTCCAGTCGGTCACCACCAGGTCGAACGGCTGGCTGCGCAGCATGGTCATGGCGTTCTCGCCGTCGTCCGCCTCCTGGATCAGGGTATTGGTGAAACCCAGTTCCACCAGCAGGTTCCTGACGATGCGCCGCATGGTGGAGAAATCGTCCACCACCAGGATTTTCATGTTCTTGTCCAAACGTCTGCTCCGCTGCATCGGGCCGGCGGCCGGCCCTTTGGGATGGTGGGTAGCGTTTCCTCAGTCGCGCCAGCCGGCCAGCTGTGCGCGCAGCCGGATCACGGCCTGGCCGTGGATCTGGCACACACGCGACTCGCTGACGCCGAGCACGGCGCCGATTTCCTTGAGGTTCAATTCCTGTTCGTAGTACAGCGACATCACCAGCTGCTCGCGCTCGGGCAGCGCGGTGATCGCCTCGACCAGCGCCTCGCGCATGCCGTGGTGCTCGATGCCCTGGTCGGGGCCGAGGCTGTTCTCGTCGGCCACGTCGAGTACGCCGTTGTCTTCGCCGTCGTCCGAGCAGGTGAGGCTGAGCAGGCGCGAGGAAGTCGCGTCGGCGAGCACTTGGTGGTACTCCTCCGCGCTCATGCCGAGCCGGCGCATCACCTCGGCGTCATCCGCCTCGGCGCCGGTCTCCGCCTCGATCTGGCGGATCGTCTCGGCCACCTCGCGGGTCTTGCGGTGCACCGAGCGCGGCGTCCAGTCGGCACGGCGCAGCTCGTCCAGCATCGCGCCACGGATGCGGATGCCCGCAAACGTCTCGAAGCTGGCGCCCTTGTCGTGGGCAAAGTGGCGTGCCGCCTCCAGCAAACCGATCATTCCCGCCTGGATCAGGTCGCCCACGTCGACGCTGGCCGGCAACCGCCCCATCAGGTGATAGGCGATCCGCCGGACCAGCGGCGCGTGCCGACGTACCAGTTCGTCGGCACTCTCGCGGGAGAGTTGCAGATATTCCGAAGCCGCGTTCATCCCGGCATACCCCCGGCCGGAGCCGTCCGGCCACCGAAGAAGGAGATACGGTCGAGACCCGCATGTTCGGGCTCGATCCATTTATCGACCGCACCGGCCAGTTTCTTGAATGCCCGCGCCGAAGGGCTGGACGGCCACAGTTCGACCACCGCGGCCTGGCGCCGGATCGCCTGGCGCAGGCGCTCGTCGTGCGGCACCCAGCCGCTGAATTCGATCGCCACGTCGAGGAAGCGGTCGCTGACCCGCGCCAGCTTCTGGTGCAGCTGCCGCGCCTCGCCCTCGTTGCGCGCCATGCTGGCGACCATGCGCAGGCGGCGCACGCCGAAGTCGCGGCTGAGCACCTTGGCCAGGCCGTAGGCATCGGTCAGCGAGGCGGGTTCGTCGCACACCACCAGGATCACCTCGGCGGCGGCGGCGGCGAACATCGTCACGCTGTCGGAGAGCCCCGCGGCGGTATCCACCAGCAGGTACTCGGGCGGCTGCGTCAGTTCGTCGAAGGCGCGGATGATCGCGGCCAGCTCGCCGCTGTCGAGTTGCGCCAGACGCCGCGCGCCGGAGCCGGCGGGCACCACCTGCAGGCCGCACGGCGCCGGCAGCAGCAGCTCCTGCAGCGTGCACTCGCCGTCGAGCAGGTGGCCGATGTGGCGCAGGGGCGTGAGGCCGAGCATCACGTCGACGTTCGCCAGGCCGGTGTCGGCGTCCAGCAGCATCACCTCGTGGCCGGCGCCGGCCAGCGCCACGCCCAGGTTCACCGCCAGCGTGCTCTTGCCCACGCCGCCCTTGCCGCCGGCCACGGCGATCGTCTGGCAGTGCCGTCGCGCACCCGCCACCGCGGACAGCAGGCCGTCGGCCTGATGGCCGGCGCCCGCCCCCGTGGCGGTCCGGCCCACCATCGCCGCCAGCATCTGCCGCAGCCCTGCCGCCTGGTTCATCGCGAGCACCCCGCTCATGCCTGCGCCACGGCGAGGCCGAAGCGCTCGGCCATCAGGTTGTCGTCGGGAAGCTCGCTCTTGAGCGACTGCGCGGCGCGGCACACCAGCACGCGCGCGTCGGCGGTGGCGATGTCCTCGGGCACGCGCTGGCCGTCGGTGACGTAGTCCAGCGGCAGGCGGTTGCGGATCAGCACCGACAGCGCGCCGCCCAGCTTCGGCGCTTCGTCCAGCTTGGTCAGGATGCAGGCGTGCGGCTTCAGCGCGCGGTAGGCGCGCACTGCATCCTCCAGCGAGGCGGTCTGCGCGTTGGCCGCCAGCACCAGGCAGGAATGCAGCTCGCCTGCGTCGGCGAGGATCTCCAGCTGCTGCGCCAGCCGCGGATCGCTGCCGGCCATGCCGGCGGTGTCGATCAGCACGGTGTGGCGGCCGGCCAGCATCTCCAGCACCTTGGCCAGGCTGCGCGCGTCGTAGGCGGGGTAGACCTGCACGCCGAGCAGGCGCCCGTAGTGTTCCAGCTGCGCGGCGGCGCCGATGCGGTAATGGTCGGTGCTGACCAGCGCCACGCGCCCCGCGCCGTGGCGCATCACCGCTTTCGCCGCGAGTTTCGCGATGGTGGTGGTCTTGCCCACGCCGGTGGGGCCGACCAGGGCGATGACGCCGCGGCCGTCGTCGCACAGTTGGCGGCCGCTCACCGCGAGGCTGCGGCTGAGCATGCCCAGCGGCAGGTAGCGCGCCTGGTCGGCGTTGAGCTGCTCCGGAAGTTCGGCCACCAGCGTGCGGGCGACATCGGCCTCGATGCCGAGCCGGGTCAGCTCGCGCAGGATGCGCGCGCGCAGCGGCTGGCGCCGCTCCATGTCGTTCCACGCGAGGCTGGACAGCTGCAGCTCCAGCATCGCGCGCAGGTCGCCGAGCTCGCTGCGCAGCTGCGCGGTGTCGCGCGCGGCCCGCTCCATCAGCGGGTGCGCCGCGGGCGGCTCCGTCGCGCCGGCGGCCGCCGGCGCGACGACGGTATGCAGGCGGCGCGGCGCGGGCGGCGGCGGCACCGAAGGCGACGGCTTCGCCGTGGCAACCGGCGTCGATGCCTGCGCCGCAGCGGCGACCGGCATCGGCCCGGCCTTCGGTTCTTTCGCTTCCCTCGGCTCCGGCGCGGTCGGCGGCGCGGCGGGCGCGCCGTGCCGGGCGGCCTCGCGCACCAGCGCTTCGTCGTAGTCGATCGCGGCGATCACCTCGATGCCGTCGTCCATCCGGCGCGTGGACAGGATCACCGCATCCGGCCCCTGCTCCTCGCGCACTTCGCGCATCGCCTGGCGCATGTCGGGCGCCACGAAACGTTTGATCTTCATGCGTGCTTGCTCCGCGAGCGGGTTCCGGAAACCGCGACCGGTGATCCGTCAGTTGTCGTGACGCCGCGAGCCCGCCGCGCCGACCGCCTTTCCGAATGCCGCATCCCGATATCCAAGTCCCTGCTCCTCAACGCCCCAAGGCCTGCACCAGTCGCACCCGACGGTTGTCGGGCACCTCGTTGTAGGCGAGCACGTGCAGGTTTTGTGCCACGTGCCGGGTGAAGCGTGCGAGCCACGGTCGCAGCAGCGGCGCGACCAGCAGCACCGCGGGTTCGCCGCTCATTTCCTGGCGGCGCGCGGCCTCGGCCACGCTCTGCTGCAGGCGGTCGGCGAGGCCCGGCTCCACCGCGGCGCCGGCCACGCCGCCGCCGGAGACCGAGCCGAGCAGGATCTGCTCCAGCTCCGGCGCCAGCGTGATGACGGGCACCTCGGTGCCCAGCCCGGCGATCTCCTGCACGATCTGCCGCCCCAGCGCCACGCGCACGGCGGAGGTGAGGACGCCGGGATCCTGACTCTGCCCCGCGTGCTCCGCCAAGGATTCGACGATGCCGCGCATGTTGCGGATCGGCACCCGCTCGGCCAGCAGGTTCTGCAGCACCTTCACCACCACGCCCAGAGTCAGGCGCTTGGGCACCAGGTCCTCGACCAGCTTCGGCGCGCCTTGCGCGAGGCGGTCCAGCAGCTGCTGCACGTCCTGGTGGCTGAGCAGCTCGTGCGCATGGCCCTGCAGGATGTGCGACAGGTGGGTGGCGATCACCGTGGCGGGGTCGACCACGGTGTAGCCGTAGCTCTGCGCCAGCTCCCGCTGGCCCGGCTCGATCCACACCGCCTCCAGGCCGAAGGCCGGGTCCTGCGTGGCGATGCCGGACACCGTGCCGTGCACCTGGCCGGGGTTGATCGCCAGCAGGCGCTCGGTATGCACCTCGGCCTCGCCCATCGGCACGCCCATCAGCATGATGCGGTAGGTGTTGGGGCCGAGGTCGAGGTTGTCGCGGATGTGCACCGCGGGGACCAGGAAGCCCAGCTCCTGCGACAGCTTGCGACGCACCGACTTGATCCGTCCCATCAGCTCGCCGCCCTGGTGCTGGTCCACCAGCGGGATCAGCCGGTAGCCCACTTCCAGGCCCAGCGGATCGACCGTGGTGACGTCCTCCCAGCCCAGTTCCACGCGCTCGACGGGCGCTGCCGGCGCCGGCGTCGCCGCGGTGTCGGAGGCCAGTTGCTCGCGGGTCTCGCGCTGGCGCTTGAACAGCAGCCAGGCCGCGCCGCCGCACACGCCGCCCAGCAGCAGGAAGGCGAGGTTCGGCATGCCGGGGATCACCCCCATCACGCCCAGCACCACCGCCGCCACCGCCAGCGCGCGCGGTTGGCCGAACACCTGCCCGGCGAGCTGGCGGCCCATGTCCTGCGCGCGGGAGACGCGGGTGACGATGATCGCGGTGGCCACCGACAGCATCAGTGCCGGCACCTGCGCCACCAGCCCGTCGCCGATGGTGAGCAAGGTGTAGGTCTGCGCCGCTTCGCCGGCGGACAGGCCGTGCTGCATCACGCCGACGAAGAAGCCGCCGACGATGTTGATGATCAGGATCAGGATGCCGGCGGTGGCGTCGCCGCGCACGAACTTCGAGGCGCCGTCCATGGAACCGTAGAAGTCCGCCTCCTCGCGCACTTCCTGGCGGCGCTCGCGCGCCTGCTCCTGGGTCAGTAGGCCGGCGTTGAGGTCGGCGTCGATCGCCATCTGCTTGCCGGGCATCGCGTCCAGAGTGAAGCGCGCGGTCACCTCGGACACGCGGGTGGCGCCCTTGGTGACCACCACGAAGTTGATGATGGTGATGATCGCGAACACCACCAGGCCCACCGCGAAGTTGCCGCCGATCACGAACTCGCCGAACGCCTCGATCACCTTGCCGGCGGCGCCGGGACCGTCGTGGCCGTGCAGCAGCACCACGCGGGTGGAGGCGATGTTGAGCGCGAGCCGCAGCAGGGTCGCCATCAGCACCACGGTGGGGAACGCCGCGAACTCCAGCGGCCGCATCACGTAGACCACCGCCAGCAGGATCACCAGCGACAACGCGATGTTGAAGCTGAACAGCATGTCGAGCAGGAACGGCGGCAGCGGCAACATCATCATCGCCAGCATCACCAGCATCATCACCGGCGCGCCGGCGCCCCGTCGCGCCAGCTGCCTGAAACTGCCCAGTACCTGCGTGCCCGTCATGGATTTGACTCGTGTCCGCTTGTTGACGTGAGACAGGCTGTTTTCAACAGCCTGTCAGCGATAAGGACCCATCAAGTCGGGATCGACCTCGGGGTTCGGCACGGCCGGTGGCGCCTCGCCTTGCGCCGCAGCCTGCTTGAGCTGGTAGACGTAGACGAGCACCTGGGCCACCGCCACGTAGAGTGCGGCGGGGATTTCCTGGCCAAGCTTCGTGCTTGCATACAAGGCGCGTGCCAGCGGCGGCGCCTCGACCAGCGGAATGCGGTGGCTGCCCGCCACCAGGCGGATCTGCTGGGCCAGCACGTCCACGCCCTTGGCGATCACCCGCGGCGCGCCCATGCGGCCGTCGTCGTAGCGCAGCGCCACCGCGAAATGGGTGGGGTTGACCACCACCACGTCGGCCTTGGGCAGTTCTTCCATCATGCGGCGGCGCGCCTGCGCCATCTGCACCTGGCGAATGCGGCCCTTCATCTCGGGGCTGCCCTCGCTCTCCTTCATCTCGTCCTTGATCTCCTGCCGGCTCATCCGCAGCTTCTTCGTGTGGTCGTACTTCTGGTACAGCGCGTCGAGCCCGCCGATCAGCGCGAGGATGCTGCCGAACCACAACGCGGCCTGGCCCAGCAGGCCCAGCGCCTGCGCGATGTCCGCAGTTACCGCGCCGCGCCCGGTGGCCTGCAGTTGGCCCTGCCAGTGGCGCAGCAGCAGCGCCAGCACGGCGCCGATGAACAGCAGCTTCAACAGCGCCTTGCCCAGCTCGACCAGGCCGCGCAGCGCGAAGATGCGGCCCAGGCCCTTGATCGGGTCCAGCCGCTCGAACTTCGGCTCCAGCGCCTTGCCGCTGAAGTTCAGGCCGCCCAGCAGCAGCGGCGCCGCGAGCGCGGCCAGCAGCGTGGCCAGCGCCACCGGCGCGAACAACGCCAGCGCCTCGTGCAGCGCCGCGTGCAACACGCGTCCCGGCAGCGCGTCGGAGAACAGCGCCTCGCGCGAATAGCCCAGGCCCAGCCCGAAGATCCGCTGCGCGTGTGCGAACGAAGCCGGGCCGCCGGCCATCAGCGCCGCCACGCCCGCCAGCACCACCGCCGCGCCGGCGAGGTCGCGCGATCGCGGGACTTCGCCCTTCTCGCGCGATTCCTTCAGCCGTTTCTCTGTCGGCTGTTCGGTTTTTTCCTGGTCGCTGTCGTCGCTCATCGCTCATCCACCGAGCAGATGGCGCATCAGGCCCCAGGCATCGCCCTGCAGGGCGGCGAACGCGCCC
Source organism: Rhodanobacter sp. sgz306013 (assembly GCF_057031145.1). Lineage (NCBI taxonomy): Bacteria > Pseudomonadati > Pseudomonadota > Gammaproteobacteria > Lysobacterales > Rhodanobacteraceae > Rhodanobacter > Rhodanobacter sp. sgz306013. The sequence continues at coordinate 40,731 of NZ_JBXCIJ010000004.1, read as the reverse complement.
GGCAGGCTGCGCAGGGAGAGCCACAGGGCGATAAAGCCCAGCGAGACGGTGATCGGGAAGCCCACCGCGAACAGGTTCATCGACGGCGCCGCGCGGCTGATCGCCGCGAAGCCGATGTTCACCACCAGCAGCGAGGTCATCGCCGGCAACGCCACGCGTACCGCGCCGCCGAACAACTGCACGCCAAAGGCCAGCACCGCGTGCAGCCCGTTCGCGTCGAGCGCGGGGCCGCCTGGCGGCAGGCTGGTGAAGCTGTCGGCGAGCAGCGCGATCAGGCGCAGATGGCCGTCCATCGCCAGGAACACCAGGGTCACCAGCACCAAGTAGAACTGGCCCAGCACGTTCGCACTGCCGCCGGCCTGCGGATCGACCACCTCGGCAAAGCCCAGGCTCATGCTCTGCCCCACCAGGCCGCCGCCGAACTGCACCGCGTCGAACACCAGCTTCAATACGAAACCCGTCGCCGCGCCGATCGCGACCTGCCCCACCAGGGCCAGCATGCCCGCCGCGCCGAGCACGTCCGGTGCCGCCGTGGACGCCAGCGGCGCCAGCACCAGGCTGAGCACCACCACCACGCCCAGCCGCACCCGCATCGGAACCACCGAGGCGCCGAACACCGGCGCCAGCAAGCACAGCCCGCCCACCCGCGCCAGCGCCCACAGGAAGCGGTCCAGCCACGGCAGCAGCCAGGCCACGTCCAGCGTCATCACCGGATCACCCCCGGCAGGCTCTCGATCAGCTGCGTGGTGTAGTGCACCAGCAGGCGCAGCATCCACGGCCCCGCGATCAGCGCCACCAGCGCCATCGCGATCAGCTTGGGGATGAAGCTCAGCGTCATCTCGTTGATCTGCGTGGCCGCCTGGATCACGCCGACCAGGAGACCCACCGCCAGCGCGGTGAGCAGCAGCGGCGCAGCCACCAGCATCGCCACGTAGAGCGCGTGCTGGCCGATTTCCATGATGGATTCGGGGGTCATGGGCGCGCACCTTCGGCGCGGCTCGCCGATGCAGCAACAAAGAGCGTTCGTCCTCCTTCGGAGGGCGAGTCACTTTTCTCTGCGTGGCCAGAGAAAAGTAACCAAAAGAGAGGCCACCCCGATGGCGCGCCCTCCAGGCATCCTGCCTTCCGGGTGCGCGGGCGGGCTGTGGGGTTTTTCGACAGCACCTCCTGTGCTGGCGAAAAACTGGCCGGCATCCATGCCAGCCACCCTGCGGGCTTTCCGTCGCCCACCCGCCGCGCCATAGGGGCCCCGGGTAGAGCGGCGCGCTCCCAGCGCGCACTTTTCAGAAGAGCCGCAGCCAGAGCGCCGTGCGTCGCGCGGCTCTCGGCTTTTCGCATTTGCTGTTGCTTCTGGCGCGCAGGAAGCGCGCCTGCTTTTCCCGGGGCCCCTGGGCGGCGGTGAGGCGGGGGCGAGAAAGCCGCGCAGCGGGCGAGGCCAGGGATGGCCTCGCCTTTTCGCGCGGGCAGGAGCCCGCTCGAAAAGCCCGGCCCCGCCTCACGCACTTGCCGGGCAGGACGCCCGGCAAGCGCCAACCGGGGTGGCCTTTCTCTTTGGTTACTTTCTCTTTGGCCACGCAAAGAGAAAGTAACTCGGGCGCCGCAGGCGCTCGAAAGCTCTTCGCGGACAAACCCGCCAGCGGCAAACGCTCCCGCGAGCACCCGCCCCTCAACCCGGCCCTCTCCCCTGAGAGGAGAGGGAGTAGCCACCAGCACAGCGCTCATGTGTAGAAGCTCCCCGCCAGGGTGCCCAGCAGCAGCGTCCACCCGTCCACCAGCACGAACAACATGATCTTGAACGGCAGCGAGATGATCATCGGCGAGACCATCATCATGCCCATCGACATCAGCACGCTGGCCACCACCAGGTCGATGATCAGGAACGGGATGAACAGCAGGAAGCCCATCTGGAACGCGGTCTTCAGTTCCGAGGTGAGGAAGGCCGGCATCGCCACCTTGAACGGCACGTCGGCCTTGCTGGCGTAGGGCCGCTCGCCGGCCAGTCGGGTGAACAGCGCGAGATCCGCTTCGCGGGTCTGGTCGAGCATGAAGCGCTTGAACGGCGCGGTGGCCGCCGGCAGCGCCTGCTCGGCGCTCATCTGGCCGTCCATGTAGGGCTTCACGCCATCGGCATAGGCGCGGTTGAGCACCGGCGACATCACGAACAAGGTGAGGAACAGCGCCAGTCCCAGCAGCACCTGGTTCGGTGGCGTGGATTGCGTGCCCAGCGCCTGGCGCAGGAAGCCCAGCACGATGATGATGCGGGTGAACGCGGTCATCATCAGCAGGATCGCCGGCAGCAGCGTCAGCACCGTGAGCAGCGCCAGCATCTGCAGCGACAGCGTCCAGTTCTTCGCACCGCCCGGCGCATCGTGCACGGTCAGCACGGGGATGCCTGCGCCGCCGATGCCGGCCGGGCTGGCCGGCATCGACACGGTCGGCATGGCCGACGCGGCTGCGTTGTGCGCGGATTGCGGCGCGGCCGACGCGAGCAGCGGCAACAGCAGCAGGGCGAGCGCGAGCCAGCAGCGCGCGGCAAACCGGAAATGCCTGCTCACGGCTGCGGCTTCCAGCGCGACAGCAGCTGCGCGATGCTGGGGACGGCCGGCAGCGGCGCCGCCGTTGCGGGCTCGGCCGGCGCCGCACCCTCGTAGACGTGCAGCGTGCGCATGCCGCCCGGGCCCACGCCCACCAGCAGGCGCTTGCCGTCGGCATCGAGCAGCAGCACGCGGTCGCGCGCGCCCACCGCCATCGCCTCCACGCAGCGGATGCGCCGCCCGCCCGGCCGGTTGCGCGCCTGCATGCGCCGGCTCAGCCAGCCCGCCACGAAGATCAGCGCCACCACCGCGGCGAGACTGAGCAGCACCCGCAACAGCTCGCCGCCCACATTGACGTCCGCCGCGGGCAGCGCCGCCGGCGCCAGGGCCGCGACGATGCGGTCTGCGATGGCCGATTCCCGGCTCACGGCCTTCATCAGCGCAGCTTGCGCACGCGTTCGGCGGGGCTGATCACGTCGGTCAGGCGGATGCCGAACTTCTCGTTGATCACCACCACCTCGCCGTGCGCGACCAGGGTGCCGTTGACGAACACGTCCAGCGGTTCGCCGGCGGCGCGGTCCAGTTCCACCACCGAGCCCTGGTTGAGCTGCAGCAGGTTGCGGATGCTGATGCGGGTGCGGCCGACCTCCATCGCCAGGGTCACCGGCACGTCGAGGATCATGTCGAGGTTGACTTCGCCGGTGCCCGTGCCGCCCCCGCGCAGCGAATCGAACTGGAGGCGTTCGCCGGCGTCGCCGGCAAGGGCTTCGGTGGAGTGGTTCATGCGATTTCTTCCCGGCTGGGCAGGTCGCCGCCGGTGCGCACTTCGCGCCGGCCGACCTGGGTGTGGAAACGGATGGCGTTGCGGCCGTTGGCCTGGCCGTAGCGGCCGCGGAACAGCGGCACGTCCTCGGCGTAGACGGTGGCCAGTTCGGGCAGCTGGATGGGCAGCACGTCACCGGGACGCAGGTGCAGAAACTCGCCCAGGCTGAGCTCGATGTCGAGCAGCTGCGAGCTCAGCGGCACCTCGGCGTCGAGCACTTCGTCGCGCAGCAATTCGGCCCAGCGGTCGTCGCGGTCGACGCGGTCGCTCTGCACGCCGGCATCGAGCAGGGTGCGGATCGGTTCGACCATCGCGTACGGCAGGGTCAGGTGGATCTCGCCGCCGCCGCCGTCGAGCTCGACGTGGAAGCGCGACACCACCACCGTCTCGGTAGGGCTGACGATGTTGGCGAATTGCGGGTTGATCTCCGAGCCCTGGTACTCGAACGACAGTGCCAGCACCGGCGCCCAGGCCTCCACCATCGCGGTGAACAGCTCGGCCAGCATGATCTGGATCACGCGGTTTTCGGTGGCGGTGAAGTCGCGGCCCTCGATGCGCGCGTGGAAGCGGCCGTCGCCGCCGAAGAAATTGTCGATCACGCTGAACACCAGGCGCGGCTCGAACACCACCAGGGCGGTGCCGCGCAGCGGCTTGATACGCACCAGGTTCAGGTTGGTGGGCACCACGAGGCCATGCACGTACTCGGCGAACTTCTGCATCTTCACGCCCAGCACCGAGACCTCGCAGGTCTTGCGCAGCACGCTGAACACGCCGCTGCGGAAGTAGCGCGCGAAGCGGTCGTTGACCATTTCCAGCGTGGGCAGCCGGCCGCGCACGATGCGATCCTGCTGGGTGAAATCGTAGGAGATCACCGCGCCGGCAGGCAGCGGCTGGTCACCGCCGGTCTCCACCGCGCCGTCGGTCACGCCGTCGAGCAGCGCGTCGATCTCGTCCTGGGAAAGCAGGTCGCTCATCGCCGGCGTCCCGTCACTGCATCACGAAGCTGGTGAAGTACAGCGCGTCGATGCCGGGTCGGCCCAGCCGCGCCTGGACGATCCTGCGCACTGCCTCCAGTGCCTGCGCCTGCAGCTTTTCGCGGCCGGCGGCGTTGCTGATGATCGAGTACTCCTGGTTGCTGAACAGCGACACCAGCGCGTCGCGGATCACCGGATCGGCGGACTTCGCCACCTCGATCGCCTTCGGGTCGTGCGACATCAGGGTCACCGCCACCTGCAGGTAGCGCAGCGATTGCTCGTCGCGGAAATTCACCACGAAAGGCGGGTCCATCGGCAGGTACAGATCGGGCTTGGTGTCCGTCGCGTGCCTGGAAGCGGCCGCGTGCGCGGCCTTCTGCGCCTGCCAGGCGTAGCCGCCGCCGGCCAGCGCCAGCAACACCACCACGCCGATCAGCAGCGGGCCGCGTCGCTTGCGCGTCGCCGGTGCCGCCACGGTCTGTTCCTCGTTGGCCATGAAATCCTCGATCCGTCCGGTTGGGAATCGCGCGCCGCAGCGCGCCCACCCGTCCAATGCAATCCATGTGCCACGCGCGGAAAGCCTTGCGGCAAGCGCTTTCGCGGCGGCCTGCGCGAAAACCGGGGCGGCGCGCGGCGCTTTCTTGACGCGTGCCGGAAGGCCGCCGCGACGCGATCGCGACGCGCGCCCGCGGAGCACCCGGCCCCAGGCGTGCAACCGCCGCCGACGCGGCCGCGGCCCTGCGGATTCCGGCCTGCCCAGGCTCCCCGCAAGAGCCGCGCCGGCCGCCACTTGCGCGCAAGCCGGCGACGGGCGAAGGCGGGGCGATCCGCCCACGACCGGGCGACGCTGCAGGAACGCGCGCAGACAGGACCGGCCCTGGGCTTGGGTTGGCGCGGCCGCCGCGCGGGGATCGTGAACCGCCGCTCAGGCGAACGCGTCGAGCAGGCCGATCCGGCTGTTCGCGGCGGGCAGGCCCGCGCCCTGCACTTCGCCGACCTCGTCCGCGTCCGTCGGCGCAGCCTGTCCCTCGCCCCGCGCGCGCTGGTCGCCGCGGGCCTGCTGCTGCCCCACTTCGGCATGGCCTAGCGAGAGGCCGTGCCGGGCCAGCAACTGGTCGAGTTGCGGCAGGCTCTGCTGCACGGCCGTGACGGCCGCCGGGTGCTGTGCGCTGAACACCACGTCCACGCGGTCGTGGCTCACGCTGAGATGCACGTCGATCGAGCCGAGATCCTCGGGATGCAGGCGGATCTTCGCCTCCTTGATGTCCTGCTGGCCCAGCCACAGTACCTGCTGGCCGAGCTCGCCGGCGAAGCCGGGGCTGCCAGGCGGCGTCGCCAGCTGCAACTGGGGCAACGCCGGCGCGGCGGTTGCCGCTGCCGGCGCGGGCGTCGTGGCCAGCGCCAGCGCCTCGAGGCCGTGGTCCTTGTGCGTGCCGGTGGCGCCGGCGGCCAGCGCATGCTCCGCGTCGCCCAGGGCGGCGGCGAGGTTCGCGGCCGGCATGGCGGTGGCAAGCGCCGCGGCCACGCCGGCCTTGTCGTCCAGCCCCGAGCCCAGTGGCAGCAGGCCGGCCTTGGCCTGGCCCGAGCCATTCGCCGATACCGTGGCATTGTCCGCGCCGGACGTTGCCACCGGCATCCCGTTGGCGACCTGGCCGAGCATGGCGAGCAGGGCACCGGCCAGCGTGGCGGCGCCTTGCTCACCGGAGGTCGAGGTTTTCGCCGGGTCCGCCGTCTTCGCCGTCGCGGTGGCCACGGCATCGGCCGCCACGGCCGCGACCGGCGGAGCCAGCGATGCGAGCAGGGCGGTGTCGATCGGGTTGGTGTCGGCCGATCCGCGCGCCGCACCGGACGGTGTGCCCGCGGCCGGGACGACGGGCGTCGGGGGCATTGCGGAAGTCGCAACAAGCGTGGCCACGTTCGGCTCCTGCGCGGGTTTCGCCGCGGCATCCGGGGTGGCGGCATGATCCGGCCCGCGTGCAGCCGGCGTCGATGCCGGGGGCGTGTCCGCCGGCGCGTCCGTGGGCTGCGTGCCGCGCGCGGCCTGCAGATGCCGGTCGAATGGATTCGGCGGCGCGGCGGCGCGCGACGGCGCGGCGGGCGCGCTGCGCACGCTGCCCGCGGCGGTTGCCGGGGGGAGGATGGCGGCTGGCGTCATGGTGCAGGGATTCCCGTGCTGGCAGGCAGGCGCGTCATCGCGGTCGCCGCTGCTGCATGCGTTCGTCGGCCTCGGCCTGTTCGCGCCGCTCCTCGGCGCGGCGTTCGTGTTCCTGGTGCTGCACGACCACGCTGCCCAGCGCACTCTCGCGCGCGTGCGCCTGCTGCCAGTGGTCGCGCACCTGGTCGAGCCGGCGGTGCTGGCGGTGTACCTCGGCGCTCTGCTGGGCGATCGCCTGGTCGATGCGCGCGACGAACTGCTGGCGGTTGAGCAGCGCGCTGACGCTGACTGCGCCCTCGCCTGCCGCGGCGTATTCGTTGCGGTAGCGCTCGAGTTCGCCGAGCTGGTGCTCGGCCTTCGCCAGTTGCTGCTGCTGCGTGGCCAGCTTCGCCAGCGCGTCCTCGGTCTGCTGGTGGGCCTGGTCCACCGCCGGCTGCAGGCGTTTTGAGCGCGAATTCATGCAGTCACCTGTTCGGCAAGCTGGTCGAGCCGCGCGACGGCGGCTTCGAGCGTCATCGGTTCATCGACTTCCTGCTGCAGGAAGTCGCGCAATTGCGGCCACAGCTCGATGGCTAGGTCCACCTGCGGGTCCGAACCCTTCTGGTAGGCGCCCACCGCGATCAGGTCGCGCTGCTGTCGGTAGGCCGAGTAGACGCGGCGGAAGCGCTGCGCCGCCTGCAGGTGCTCGCGCGCCGCCACCTGCGGCATCACGCGGCTGATCGAGGCCTCGATGTCGATCGCCGGGTAGTGACCGGCCTCGGCAAGGTCGCGCGAAAGCACGACATGGCCGTCGAGGATCGCGCGCGCGGCGTCGGCGATCGGATCGTGGCGATAGTCGTCGCCCTCGGTGAGCACGGTGTAGAACGCGGTGATCGAGCCGCGCCCCTCGGCGTCGTTGCCGGCGCGCTCGACCAGCGCGGGCAGCAGCGCGAACACGGACGGCGGATAGCCCTTGGTCGCTGGCGGCTCGCCGATCGCGAGCGCGATCTCGCGCTGGGCCTGGGCGTAGCGGGTCAGCGAATCCATCAGCAGCAGCACGCGCAGACCCTGGTCGCGGAACCACTCGGCGATCGCGGTGGCGTACTGCGCGCCCCGCAGCCGCTTGAGCGGCGGCGCGTCGGCGGGCGCGGCGACGATCACTGCGCGGCGGCGCCCTTCCACGCCCAGCGTGTGTTCGACGAATTCCTTCACCTCGCGGCCGCGCTCGCCGATCAGGCCCACCACCACCACATCGGCGTTGGTGTAGCGGGTCATCATGCCGAGCAGGGTGGACTTGCCCACGCCGGAACCCGCGAACAGGCCGAGGCGCTGGCCGCGGCCCACGGTGAGCAAGGCGTTGATTGCGCGCACGCCGACGTCCAGCGGCGCGTCGATGGGCTTGCGCGCCATCGGGTTGATCGGCTCGTTCTTCAGCGCGGCGTGCTCGTCGGCGTCGAGCGCGCCCTGGCCGTCCAGCGGCAGGCCGTCCGCGCCGACCACCCGGCCCAGCAGCTGCCGCCCCACCGGCAGGCCGCCGCTGCGCGCGCAGGGACGCACCCGCGCATTCGGCAGCACGCCGTGCATGTCGCCCACCGGCATCAGCAGCAGCCGTTCGTCGGCGAAACCCACGACCTCGGTTTCCAGCCTGGCGCCGTCGGCGGTGTCGACCAGGCAACGCGCACCCAGCGCGGCCTCGCAGCCCTCCGCCTCCAGGGTGAGGCCCACCACGCGGCGCAGACTGCCCTCCACCGCCAGCGTGCGTGCAGCGGCCGCGCGCGCGGCCTGCCGCGCGAACTGGCGCCGCCAGCGCTCGCCGCGCGCAGCGGGATCGGTACCGGCGCTCATGCGTCGCCCCCCTCCGGCGCGGCGGCGTCGCCGAGCACGGCGTCGACGATCGCCGTGAGGCGGCTTTCCACCCGCGCGTCGAGCCGCGAGTGCTCGCTTTCCAGCAGGCAGTCGCCGCGCGCCAGCGACGGATCGGCAAGCAGCTGCCAGTGGCGCTCGACGGCGTCCAGCTCCCGCAGCAGGACGAGATCCTGCGGATGCAGGTGCACGCGAAGTTCGCGGGTCGCCGCGGGCAGCGCGCTGGCCGCCTCGTGCACGGCGCGCGCGATGAGTTCGGGCGACAGCTGCAGTTCGCGCCCGATCACCCGGCCGGCCACCACCATCGCCAGGCGCGCGAGCTCCTGCGCCACTTGTTCGTCGAATGCCTGCAGCGGACGCGCCGCCGCCTCGCACACGGCATCGAGCTGCGCCAGGCGCTCGCGCAGCGCCTGCTCCGCCGCGGCGCGCCCTTCGGCGAGGCCGGCGGCGCGGCCCTCGTCACGCGCCTGCTGTTCCAGCGCCTCCAGCTCGCGCACGGTCGGCTGCGGCGGCGGCGCGTCGGCAGCCGCCGATGGTTCCGGCGCGGCGCCGACCTGCGGCAGCTCCCAGCGCCGGAAGTCCATCGCGGCGTCGTGGATCGCGGCCATCAGACGTAGTCATCCCCGCCGCCGCCCAGGCTGAGCTGGCCGGCGTCGGCCAGCTTCCTGGCCGCGGCCAGCACTTCCTTCTGCGCCGCGTCGACCTCGCTGAGGCGCACCGGCCCCTTCACCTCGAGGTCGTCGCGCATCATGTCGGCGGCGCGCTTGGACATGTTCGCGAAGATCTTCTCGCGGATCGCCGGCTCGGCACCCTTCAGCGCGGTGATCAGGATGCCCGACGGCACTTCGCGCAGCAGGGTCTGCATGCCGCGGTCGTCCAGCTCGGCGAGATCCTCGAACACGAACATCAGGTCCTCGATGCGACCGCCCAGCGCCTCGTCCTGGCTGCGGATCGCGGTCATCAGCTCGGCCTCGCGGCTGCTGTCCATCGCGTTGAGGATGTTCGCGGCCGCCTTCAGGCCGCCCACGTTGGCGGACTTCAGCTTCTTGGTGTTGCCGTTGAACTGGCGCTCCATGATCTCGTCCAGCTCGTTCAGCGCATGCGGCTGCACGCCGTCGAGCGTGGCGATGCGCATCACCGCGTCGGAGCGCACGCGCGGCGGCAGGTAGCCGATCACCTCGGCCGCCTGGTCCGGCTCCAGGTGCGCCAGCACCAGCGCGATGATCTGCGGGTGCTCCTGGTTGATCATCTCGGCGATCGCGCGGCTCTCCATCCACTTCAGCGATTCCAGACCCTTGCTGCTGCGGCCGAGCAGGATGCGGTCGATCAGGCCGCCGGCCTTGGTCTCGCCGAGCGCGTTGGTGAGGATCTTGCGGATGTATTCCTCGGTGCCGACGCCCAGCGATGTCTGCCGGCCCATGTCCTCGTCGAGCTTGTCCAGCGCTTCCCCCACCTGTTCGCGCGAGACGCTGGACAGCGCGGCCATCGCGCTGCCGACCGCCTGCACGTCGCGCGCGCTGAGGTGCTTGAGCACTTCGGCCGCGTCCTGCTCGCCCAGCGTGAGCAGCAGGATCGCCGCGCGCTGGGCGCCGGTGACGGGGGCCTCGGAGCGGTTAATTGCCATCTTCGTTCACCCAGTTCCTCACCACTTGGGCCACCTGCCGGGAGTTCTCGCCCACCATGCGCCGGGCCAGGCCGATGCGCTGCTCGTAGGCCAGCGCCGGCGCCGCGTCGAGGCGGGCCGGCTGGCCGCCGGCCAGCTGGCCGGCGGCGTTCGGCTGGTCGTCGCCCACGCGCACGGATACGGTAGGCAGCGGCGTTGCCAGGACTTCCCTCGCCGGCGCGGCGCGCAGCAAGCCCTTCAGCAGCGGGCGCAGCAGTCCGAATGCGACCAGCAGGGCGATCAGCACGCCGAGGCCCTGCTTGATCAGGTCCAGCGCGCCGGGGCGCTCCCACAGCGGCGTCGCGGGCTCCGCCTCCGGCGCGGCGGTGCGGTGGAAGGCCTGGTTGATCACGCTGACGCTGTCGCCGCGCGAGGAATCGAAGCCCACGGCGTTCTTCACCAGATCGGTGAGGTGCTGCAGCTCCTGCGGGGTGAACGGCACCTCCTTGGCGGCGCCGGCGGTACCGGTAGCGGTGAGCTTGTCGTCCACCACCACCGCCACGGTAAGGCGGGCCAACCGGCCGGCCGGATCGCTGCTGTGGCTGATGGTGCGGTCGAGCTCGTAGTTGCGCGTGGCGCTGCTGGAGCTCTCGCCGTCGCGACTGTTGGTGGTGGCCGACGCGGTGCCGCCCGGTGCGGCGGCCGTACCGGCGTTCGGCTTGGCGGCGGTGGGTTGCGCCACCGTCGCCGGCGGCTGGTTGCTCAGCGCGCCAGGCACGCCGCCACCGGCGCCGCCGTCGCTGCGCTGCTCGCTGCTGACCTGTTCGCTGCGCAGCGCCGGGTGGTCGTGGCCGTAGGTTTCGCTGGCCTTCTCGGTCTGGCTGAAGTCCAGGTCTGCGTTGACCTGCGCGCGCACCCGGCCGGGGCCGACCAGCGGCGTCAGCAGCTCCTCGATGCGCTGGGCGTAGGTGTTCTCGATGCGCGTGGCCAGGCGCAGGCGGTCGTCGCCCGCCGCATCGGGCGCATCCGCGTTGCTGCTGGTCAGCAGCCGGCCCTGCTGGTCGACCACCGAGACCTGGTTGGGATCCAGCCCAGGCACGCTGGACGCCACCAGGTGCACGATCGCCGCCACCTGGCCCGCGTCGAGCTGGCGGCCCTGGTACAGCGTGAGCAGCACCGAGGCGCTGGCGCCGTGGTTGTCGCGGATGAAGGCCGAAGGCTTGGGCATCGCCAGGTGCACGCGCGCGGCGCGCACGGACTGCAGCGACGCGATGGTGGCGCCGAGGTCGCTCTCCAGCATCTGCTGGTAGCGCGTGCGCTCGGCGAGGTCGCTCATGCCGAACGGCGAGTCGCCGGCCGGAGGCGTGTTGATCGCGGCACTGCCCTGCGGCAGGCCCTTCGCCGCCAGCCGAAGCCGCAGCGCGGCGAGGTCGGCGGCCGGCACCATGATCGAGGTGCCGTCGCCACCCAGCTTGTACACGGTGTTGGAAGCCTGCAGCTCCTGGGCGATCGCGGCGGCGTCCTTCTGGTCCAGCCCCGCATACAGCAGGCCGTAGTTCGGACCGCGCGACCACAACACCACCGCCACGCCCAGCGCCACCGCCGCGGCCACCGCCACCAGCAGCGCGAGCTGGCGCGCCGCCGGGTTGCGGGTGATCTGCTTGAGGGAGTCCAGGCGCGCGCCGCTGTTGCTGGCGGTCGTCGCGATGGCATTCTCGGCCATGCTGCTGCTCGTCGGTCAGGGCGGTTCGGTGATGGGGGCGTCGGCGTCAGACCGACATGCTCATGACGTCCTTGTAGGCGTCGACCAGCTTGTTCTGCACCGCCACCGCGGTGCGCAGCGAAAGGTCCGCCTTCTGCACCGCAATCATCGTGCGGCCGAGGTCGGCGCCGGGATCGCCGCGCTCGAAGCTCGCGGCCATGTTGCCCGCCTCGACCTGGCTGTTGCCGACTGCGGCGATCGATTGCCGGAGCAGCGTGGAGAAATTCGCCGGGCCGCCGCTCGCCGGCGCCTGCACCGCGGTTTCCGGCATGCGCACCTGCGCCGTCATCTGGCGCATCTGGGCAAGCAGGTTGTTGACGTCGATCGTGCTCATGCCGCGGTGTCCGTGCCGATGGGTGGAAGACGGAATCCCGTCGCGTGACGGGTTTGCAGGGGATGAATGCAGGAGCCGTGCCAGTGGTTTTCGAGGATTCGGGATTCGGCGGAGCCGGTGGCGAAACGGGCTTGCGGCGCGCTGGCTCTCGCCGCATCCCGGATTCCGTATCGAGGCTTCACGCCGCCAGGCCGTTCGCCTGCAGCCCGTACTTGCGCAGCTTCTCCACCAGCGTGGTGCGCTGCATGCGCAGCAGGCGTGCGGCGTGGGCCACCACGCCGCCGGTGGCGTCGAGCGCCTGGCGGATCAACCCCACCTCGATGTCGGCGAGGTGATCCTTCAGGTCGATGCCGTCTTCCGGCAGCAGGCGCTGCGATTCGTCCACCGGATGCACGCCGATCGCGCCTGCCACCGCATGGACGTCCTCCATCAGCGCCAGCAGGGCCGCGCCGTGCACTTCCTCGCCTGCCAGGCCGTGGCGGTATTTCGCCGGCAGTTCGCTGGCACGCACCTCGCCGTGCGGGCAGAGGATCGCCATGCGCTCGACCAGGTTCGCCAGTTCGCGCACGTTGCCCGGCCACGCATGCTCGCGCAGCGTGTGCATCGCACCGGCGCTGAAGCGCGCCACGTCGAGGCCGCGGCGGGCCAGGCGCTGGTTGAACTCGTCGATCAGCACCGGCAGGTCCTCCAGCCGCTCGCGCAGCGCCGGCAGTTCCAGCGGGAACACGGAGAGGCGGTAGTACAGATCCTCGCGGAACTTGCCCTCGCCTATGGCCTGCTCCAGGTCGCGGTGGGTGGCGGCGATGATGCGTACGTCGCAACGCTGGGTCTTGCTGCCGCCGACGCGCTCGTACACGCGCTCCTGCAGCACGCGCAGCAGCTTCACCTGCATCGGCAGGCTCATGTCGCCGATCTCGTCGAGGAACAGCGTGCCGCCCTCGGCCAGCTCGAAGCGGCCCTTGCGTGCGCTGATTGCGCCGGTGAAGGCGCCCTTCTCGTGGCCGAACAGCTCGCTTTCCAGCAGCTCGGCCGGGATCGCGCCGCAGTTGATCGCCACGAACGGCTTGTCGCGCCGGGCGGAATGCTCGTGGATGGCGCGCGCCACCATCTCCTTGCCAGTACCCGACTCGCCCAGCACCAGCACGGTCGAATCGAACGGCGCCACCTGGCGGATCAGCGCGTTGACGCGCACCATCGGCGCCGAGTGGCCGACGAAGCGCAGCGCGCCGGACTGGCCGCCCGTGAGGCGTGTGTGGACGCCGCGCAGCGCCTCGGCCACCTGCTCGTAGCGCAGCGGAAACTCCAGCGCGGCCACGCGCGTGCCGGACGGCGAAGCCATCCGCGCGCAACGCTCGGCCAGCGGCGCATCGGCGGCCACCAGCACCGGTACGTGGTTCGCCGCCTCACCGAGCAGGGCCAGCTGGCGTTCGGCCGCGGCCTCGCTCTCGACCTTGCCGACATAGACGGCCTGCCAGGCGTGGGTGGACTCGTCGACGGACCGGCATTCGGCCGCGAGCTGCGGCCGGTGGCCCAGGAAGTGAAGCGCCGACAGCAGCGCTTCCGCACGCGCCGCATCGGACTCGATGACGAGAAAATCGAATTTCTGCACAGCCCCTTCTCCTTACCGCACTCGTCGCAACCCTTCGGCTTCCATCGGGGTGCGCTGATCGTCAGTGCCGGCTTTCCGTCGCCGGCTCGATGAACGGTGAGCAACAAGGAGGCCAACTTTGACGGCGGTGGCGACGACAAAGCGTCGCCTGGACGCAGAAAAACGACGACCGCAGCGGATCGGCATGCGCAAGAGTTTGCCGCAAGCGCATGACACGAAAGGTCTTTGAGAAAAACCGGCGTCGTGACGAAGACATCCGGAAGCACGTGACGGCCGTCGAAAAAGCCTTTGCCCGGATCACGTAAATGTGATCGGTATCACATGCGAAATGACGACTCCGTCGGAGTCTCAACCGAGCTGCTGGCGTGCCTCTGCCACTTTGCGTCGGTGATGGCGGAACACGAGGCGCTCAATCGCGTCACTTGTCGCGTCACCCTGCGTGGCGAACTCGACGAAGCCCCGGCTTTCATCGATGGCGCGCACCATGCGGCCGGCCAATTCGAGCGGCAGGCTGCGACAGGCATCGAAGCGCAGGCGCAGCAGCAGGCCCTCTCCCGCCGGCAGCAGCGCGGCCGGCAACTCGGCGCCCACGGCGTTGAAACGCAGCGTCTGGCGGGGCGGCAGCGCGGCGGCGGGCGCCAGCAACTGGTTCACGATCTCCACCAGCGCGGTGAGCTTGGCGTCCATGCGCAGTATTTCCTGCATCAGCGGATTGTCGTCGTCGCCGGGATCGGCACGGCGCTCCTCCAGGGCGGCCAGCGTCGCCAGGGTGTTCGCGTTGCGCTCGGCCAGCCGCTGCAGCAGTTCCGGCGACGGCGGCCATGCCAGCGGCTCGCTGTCGGCGTGCAGGTGTTCCTCGCTGCTCAGGCGCTGATCGAATTCGTCCCAGCTGCTGGCGGTCATGTCGGCTCCATGTGGCTATCCGGGCATCACCCCGTCATGGCGGATTTCAATATGCAGGGCCGCTTCTGTCCATCCGCACGTTCCCCGCTCCTCAAAGCCGGGGCCACCCATGGTCGCCCCCAGGCGTGGGCCGATCGCCCCGGCAGACGGCCGGCCTGCCTTCGTCGAAGATCCTTCGGCCTGCGGACGGACAGAACCGGCGATGTCCGTGCGGAACGGGCCAGGGCATCCCTTGCCGCTGCACGATGCGCGCCAGGCGCCTGCGGATCAAGCGCGCCCGGACGGCGCCGCGGCCCGATGGCCGTCGCCGCCGTTCAGCCTGCGAGGTCGACATAGGTGCGCAGGGCCTGGTGCGCGTAACCGTGGCGGGCCAGCGCATCGGCGACTTCGCTGCGCGCATGCGCCGCCAGGTCCAGCATCTCCCCGTTGCAGGCCAGCAGCCGCTGCAGCAGTTCGCGGCTGTGCGCGTCGTGCGGATGGCTGGCGTGCAGCAGCGGCTGGCGCTCGGCGTCCAGGCCGGGCAGGCTGTCCCAGCGGCCTTCTCGCGCTGCCGCCAGCATCGCGGCGCTGACCGCCAGCGCGCGCTCCAGCGGGGCGTGTCCCGCGGTCACGCGGCGCTGCCGGCCCTGCCGGCGAGGTAGGCGTCGCGGATGCCGTTCCAGCCGTCGCGCACCGGTTCGAGCAGGCGTGCGCATTCGGCCAGCGCGTCGTCGTCATTGTTGAGCTGCGCGAGCAGCAGGCGACGATTGATGTAGTCGTAGAGCGAATCCAGTCGCTGGGCCACACTGCCGCCGGCCGCGTGGTCCAGGCTGGCGCGCAGTTCGCCCACGATCGCCACCGCCTTGGTGACCATGGCACCCTTGGCGGGTACGTCGCCGCGGCGCAGGTGCGCGCGCGCCTGCGCGATGCGCTCGATCGCGCCGTCCAGCAGCATGGCGATCAACTGGTGCGGGTCGGCGCCCTCCACGCGCCCCTCCGCGCGGGTCTGCTGGTACATCGCGCTGGCCTGGCGCATATAGGCGTTCGTCATGACCGCTTCCTCGTCACTTGCCCGATGAAGATGAATTGCCCAGCAGCGCGTTCATCGAGCTGGTGAGGTAGCTGCTGGTGTTGTTGAGCGAGGACATCAAGGTGTCCAGCGCGGTGTACTGCTGGCGCAGCTGGGTCGCGTAGACATTCATGCGCGCGGTGAGCGCCGTCGATTCCTGGCTCAGGTTGGTGAGCTGGTCCTGGATGCTGGCGGTGCGCGTGGCGATGATGCCGCTGCTGGAGGTGAAGCCATCCAGCATGCTATTGAGGCGGGTGGCGTAGCCGTTGGCGCCGGCGAACAGGTCCTGCACCGCGCCCGGGTTGCCCTGCAGCGCGCTGCTCAGCGTGCTGCTGTTGGATGACAGCGTGCCGTCGGCATTGCGCGTGATGCCCAGGGCCGCCAGCGAGCCGATGCTGTTGCCGGCCACGCTGCCGCTGAGCACGCTGTTGACCTGGCGCTGCACCGACATCAGCGTGGTGTCGCCCAGCAGCACTCCGCCCTGCTTGGTGCTGGGGTCGTAGCTGCTCAGCGTGCCCACGGTGGAGATGTAGCTGTTGTAGGCGGTGACGAAGTTGTTCACCGCGTCAGTCACCGCGCCGGTGTCCTGGCTCACGGCCAGCGTGGACGAGCCGGTGGCGGCCAGGTTCAGGGTGACGCCGTTCAGCGCGCCGCTCACCGAATTGCTGGCGCTGGTGACCGCGATGCCGTCGATGCTCAGGCTGGCGTCGCTGGCCTCGTTCGATCCCGCCGTGTTCAGCGTCGTGGCCAGCGATGACAGTCCCGCGCTGCTGCCGGCGCCCGCGCTCACGGAGAAGCCGTTGGCCACGCCGGTCTTGGTGGACGTCAGCAGCAGTTGCGCGCCGTTCGCGCCATTGACGATGGTGGCCTGCACGCCGGGATTGCTGCTGGACTGGTTGATCGCCGTGGCGATGGTGCTGATCGAGTCGGTCGCCCCGACGGTGATGTTCATCGACTGACTGCCGACGCTCACCGTCAAAGTTCCGGCGCCTACCGCGCTGCCCGACGCATAGGCGCCGCTGGCCCGCTGCTGCGCGGTGGCCAGGTGGTTCACCACCAGGTTGTAGTTGCCCGGCTGCGCGTTGGGGAGGGTGCTGGCGGTGCCCAGCGCGGTATTCCCCAGCGTAGCCGTATAGGTATTGAAGGTGATGCTGCTGGCCAGCGTGCTCAGCGTGGACTGCAGCGAGCTCAGCGCGCTGCCGAGGCCGGTCAGTCCGGCTTCCTGCGCCTGCAGTTGCGTGGTCTGGCTGCTGATCTGCTGCGCCGGGCCGGCCTGCTTGGCGTTGACCAACGCGGTGATGATGGCGTTGACGTCCAGCCCCGAGCCGATGCCCGCCGAGCTGAGCAGGCCAGCCCCGGTGTTGCTGTTGCTGCCCGAGCTGCCGCTCGTGGCGCTGGCGGAGGTCGTGGTGGTGCCGACACCGGAGATGGAAGTCATGGGTTATTCCTTTCGCGATCCGATCCCGTTCGATGGGGATGCAAGGACCACAGGCAAAACTCACGCCAGCCGCATGGGCTTTGCCTGAAACCCTCGTGGGGACGGCGGCTCCGCTGCTGGAGCCGCCGCCGCACTGGGCAACCGTTCGCGGCCCGACCGGCCCGTGAACGGTTCCCCTGCCGCCGTCACTGCAGCAGCTTCAGCGCCATCTGCGGGTTGGAGTTGGCCTGGGCCAGCACCGAGATGCCTGCCTGTTGCAGCACGTTCGCCTTGCTCAGCGCCGCCGTCTCGGCCGCGAAGTTCGCGTCCTGGATGGTGGATCGCGCCGCCTGCAGGTTGGTGGACTGCGCCGCCACCGTGGCGATGGTGGACTGGAAGCGGTTCTGCACCGCGCCCAGCTGGGCGGCGAAGTCGGCCACCGACTTCAGGGCCACATCGACCTGGGAGATCAGGGCGTTGGCGCTGTTGACGGTCTTCACGTTGCTGCCGGACAGCGAACCCGACACGGCGATGGAACCCGTGGCGTTGGTGGCCGTGGTCGAACCGTCCACGTAGGCGCCGCTGGTGATTGCGCCGGAAGACACCGCACCGCTCGCGGCGGCGCCGCTGTCGGTCACCTGGAAGCTGCCGTTGGCGAACAGGCTGACGCCGCCGTTGCCGTCGACTGCCGCGCTGACACCGGTGACGCCGGCGGCGTTGATGGCATCGGCCAGGTCCTGCACGGTCCCGGCTGTACCGGAGAGCGTGACCGACTTGCCGTCGGTGCCCTTGATGGAGATCTTGCTCAGGTCCATCGTCTGGGCATTGCCGCTGGCGTCGACGAAGGCGCCGCTCAGGTTGCCGGTTTCCAGCTGGGCGATCGAGCCCAGCGCGGAGGCCTTCACGCTGGTCTGCAGGTTCACGCTGATGGTCTGGCCCACGTCGGCGCCGACCTGGAAGCTCTTGGTGCCCAGCGAGCCGTCCAGCACCTTGGAGCCGTTGAACGTGGTCTGGTTGGCGATGCGGGTGATTTCCGCCAGGCGCTGCTGCACTTCCTGGTCGATCGAGGAACGGTCCGAGGCGGTGTAGGTGCCGTTGGCGGACTGCACGGCCAGGTCGCGGATCGCCTGCAGGTTGGCGGTGACCTGGTCCAGCGCGCTGCCGGCGGTCTGCGCCAGGTTGATGGCGTCCGAGGCGTTGGCGCTGGCCTGGGACAGGCCGCCGATCTGGGTGGTGTAGCGCTGCGCGATCGCGAAGCCCGCTGCATTGTCGGCGGCGCTGTTGATCTGCAGGCCCGAGGACAGGCGCATGGTGGCCTGCGCCAGGGCGCTCTGCGACTTGGACAGGTTGTTCTGCGCGTTCAGCGAGGAAACGTTGGTGTTGATGACCAGTGACATGGGATGTCTCCTATTTAAGCGGTCTTGAAGCTGTCGGATACCTTCTCCGGCGGTGCTCCTAGACCGGAGTGCCAACCGCCTCAGGGGATGTTTCGGCGACCGCGCGGGGTTCTTGAGTCATTTTCAGAAAATTCTTTGGCTTGGCATGAGTTATGCGCGGACACCGATCGCGCGCCACGCGCCGCCCTGCCCTTCGATCCGGCGTGCACCGCTGCTGCGAGGTCGCTGCAACGGTTGGCACCAACCTTGCTGACATCGTCCCAGGGCTGCTCGACGACGGAAAACCGTCGATGCCACGAGCGCCGGGACCCACCACACGAGGCGCAAGGCACATGCAAGCAGCCACCCTGCAGGACCACGCGGCAGAACACGCCTGGACGATTCCCCTGATGCGTGCGCAGCTGCCGGACGCGGACGCCTTGCTTCCCTACCTCCAGCGCATCGACGCCGCACGCTGGTACACGAATTTCGGGCCGCTGGTGGTCGAGCTCGAACAGCGCCTGGCGGCACAGCTCGACGCCGACGACGCGCCTTGCGTCGTCAGCCTGTCCAGCGGCACCGCTGCGCTCGAACTGGCCTTGTCCGCCATGCAGCTGCCGCCGGGGGCGTGCGTGCTGCTGCCGGCGCTGACCTTCGTCGCCACGGCCACCGCGGTGGTCCGCGCCGGGTACACGCCGCTGGTCGGCGACGTCGATGCCGGGAACTGGCTGCTCACGCCGGACATCGCCTACCGGATGGCGGCTGACCAGCGGATCGACGCCGTCATCCCCGTCGCCACCTTCGGACTCGCGCAGGACACCGCCGCATGGGACCGCTTCGTCGAGGACACCGGCATCCCCGTGCTCATCGACGCGGCGGGCGCCTTCGGCAACCAACGGGCCGCGCTGCGCTGCCATGTGGCCTTCAGCCTGCACGCCACCAAAGCCCTCGCCGCCGGCGAAGGCGGTTTCGTCGCCACGCGCGACCACGCGCTGGCCCGGCGGATACGCACGCTGAGCAATTTCGGCATCGACCTCGATCACGGCAGCCAGGTGTTCGCCCCCGGCGGCAACGGCAAGCTCAGCGAATACCACGCCGCCGTCGCGCTGGCCTCGCTGGAGCAATGGCCTGACATCGCGCGCGCGCGCCGCACGCTGCGGGCGCGCTACCTGCGGCAGCTGCTGCGCTCCTGTCCGGACGTCGTGCTGCAGGAGCAGGCGGTGGGCGGCGTGTATCCGATCCTCGTCGTGGCGCTGCCTCCCGGGGTACGCGCCACAGACATCCAGCAGGCGCTGGCGGCGCAGGACATCCAGACGTGGCAGTGGTACTGCCCTACCATCGACCGTCACCCGGCCTTCGCCGGCTACCGCGCGGAGCCGTTGGAGGTTGCGCATGCGCTTTCGGAGCGCCTGCTCGGCCTGCCGTTCTATCTCGACATCACCACGGCGCAGATCCACCGTGTCTGCGAGTCGCTGGCTCGCCTGCTTGCCGAAAGGTCGGCGTAAGCCCATGGACGGACAGCCATCCATGAGCGACACGGACACCGCGCAGCTGCAGCAGCGCTGCGAACAGCTGCAGGCGCGCATCGCCCTGATGGGCCAGTTCTTCGACGAGCACGGCCGGCGCGAAAAGACCCGGCTTCGCGCCAACGATGCGACGCGGCTCGACCGCATCCGCAGCCGCCCGGACTACGAAGATGCCTACGGCGAACAGCCGTTGATCTCGGTCATCATCCCCACGTACAACCGCGCCGAGCTGATCGCGGAGCGCACGCTTCCCAGCGTACTGCGCCAGGACTACCCGCACTGGGAAGTGCTGATCGTCGGCGACTGCATGGAGACCTCGCAAGCGGCACTCCTGCACGAGGCGGCACAGGCGGATCCGCGCGTGCGCTTCCACAACCTGCGTCGGCGCGGCACGTATCCGACGCTGAAGGGGCCGAAGTGGTATGTGGCCGGCATCAAGCCGATGAACTTCGGCCTGCGCCTCGCCCGTGGCGCCTGGATCGCCCACCTGGACGACGACGACGAATTCCTTCCCGACCATCTTTCCAGCCTGTTGCGCACGGCGCAGGAGCACCGGGCCGAGTGGACGCACGGCCGCGTGCGCTTCCTGGACGACCATGGCCGGGAGCAGGGCGTGGTCGGCAGCGCCACGCCGCGCTTCGGCGACATCGCGCGCATAGGCAGCCTCTACCACGCGGGACTGAAGACGTTCCGCTACAACCCCGGATGCTGGAAGTATTTCCACCCGGGCGACTGGGACCTGTGGGAGCGCCTGCTCGACATGGGCGTGCGCCACGCCCATAGCGGCGATATCACCGCGATCCACCACGGCGACTATTTCCGGGCGTCGGTGCTCGACCAGCAGCAGCCGACAATCCACTTCCGCCCGGCCAGCCCGGAACAGCAGTACCGCCACTGGCTGGATTCGCAACAGCTGTCCTCCGGGCAGGCGGCCCTGGCACGGGACCGCGCGGCAGGCTGCCGCGTGCAGGCATTCGTGATCGACACGGACGGCAGCCCCGCCGACGTGCAAGCCAGCCTGGACAGCCTGGCCGCCCAGCAGCATCGCGACCTGCAGGTCACCGTGCTTTCGGGCGATGCCGGCGGCAACGGCTTGGCGCAGCTCAACGCGCTGGCCCGCGCCAGCGACGCGGACTGGATCCTCCCGCTTTTCGCCGGCGACGAACTGGCGCCGCACGCCTTGTTGCTGCTGGGCGAGAACGCCGTCGCCCACCCCGAGCAGACCTGCTGCTATGTCGACGAGGACGCACGCGGCGACGGCGGCTATGAGCAACCGATCTTCAAGCCCGACCTGAACCTCGACATGTTGCGCAGCTACCCCTACCTGGGCCGTACCCTGGCCCTGCGGAAGGCGGCGCTGCTCGACCTGGGCGGACTGGATGCGCGTCACGGGCCGCTCGCCCACTACGACTTCGTGTTCCGCAGCATCGAGCGGCGCGGCCTGCAATCCGTGGGGCACCTGGCCGAAGTGCTGTACCACGCGCGCCTGCCCTTCGCGCAATGGCTGGCTTCACCTGCGGTACGCGAGCAGGCGGCCGCGATCGTCGGCGCCCATCTCGACCGGCTGGGTATTGCGCACGAGCTGCTTCCCGGCGCCTTCGCCGGCGTCACCCGCGTGCGCTATCTGTGCGAGCGCCGGCCGCCGGTCTCGATCATCGTGCCCACCCGCGACCAGCTGCCGATGCTCAACGGCCTGATCGACAGCCTGCTCGCCAAGACCCGCTACACGAACTACGAGCTGCTGATCGTGGACAACGACAGCAAGGACCCCGCCGCCTGCGCCTACCTGGACGGCATCGAGCGGCTGAACAACCCGCAGCTGCGCGTGCTGCGCTGGCCGCACCCGTTCAACTACTCCGCGATCAACAATTTCGCCGCGGCGCAGGCGCGCGGCGAATACCTGGTCCTGCTCAACAACGACACCGCGGTGCTGCACGAGGACTGGATCGAGGCCCTGCTCAACCACGCGCAGCGGCCCGAAGTGGCCATCGTCGGCGCCAAGCTGCACTACCCTGACGGACGCATCCAGCACGCCGGTGTGGTGCTAGGCCTGCGCGGGCCGGCCGACCACCCCTTCATCGGCGAGCCGATGGACGCGCCCGGCTACATGCACCGCCTGCAGGTGGACCAGAACTATACTGCGGTCACCGCGGCCTGCCTGATGATCCGCACCTCGGTGTACCGGGACGTCGGCGGCCTGGACGAGCAAGACTTCAAGGTCTCCTACAACGACGTCGACCTGTGCCTGAAGGTGCGCCAGGCCGGCTACCTCGCAGTGTGGACGCCCTACGCACGCCTGATGCACGAAGGCAGCGTCAGCCAGAACAAGGTGGACACCACCGCGCAGGAGGCCAAAGCCGCGCGCTTCAAGGGCGAACAGCAGGCGATGTACCGCAAGTGGTTGCCGTTGCTGGCGCGCGACCCGGCCTACAACCGCAACCTCAGCCTGGCCGGCAACGGCTTCGAGCTGGACCAGTCCCGGCCGCTGGCCTGGCAACCCTTCGAGCAGCCGCTGCTGCCGCGCCTGTTCTGCGTCGCCGCCGACGGCAATGGCTGCGGCCACTACCGCATCCGGCAGCCGTTCCACGCCATGCAACGGGAGGGGCTGGCCGAAGGCATGGTCACGCCGATGCACCTGCAGCCGGTCGCGATGGAGCGCTTCGCACCTGCCGCCATCGTGCTGCAGCGACAGCTCACCGACGCCCAGATCGAGACCATGCGGAACTACCGCGACTTCAGCCGGGCCTTCAAAGTCTACGAACTGGACGACTATCTGCCCAACCTGCCGCTGAAGAGCGTGCACCGCGACGGCGTGCCCAGGGATGTCCTGAAATCGCTGCGCAAGGCGGTGGCGCTCACCGACCGCTTCGTGGTGTCCACCGCACCGCTGGCCGAACAGTTCGCCGACATGCACGAGGACATCCGTATCGTGCCCAACCGCCTGCCCACGGACTGGTGGGGCGGGCTGGCCGGCCGGCGCCGCAAAGGCGCCAAGCCACGTGTGGGCTGGGCCGGCGGCAGCAGCCATCGCGGCGACCTGGAACTGATCGCCGACGTGGTGCGCGAGCTGGCCGGCGAGGTCGAGTGGGTGTTCTTCGGCATGTGCCCGGAAAAGCTGCGCCCCTGCGTGCACGAGTTCCACGACGGCGTGGCGATCGACAAGTACCCTGCGGCCCTGGCCGCGTTGGACCTCGACCTCGCGCTGGCGCCGCTGGAGGACAACCTGTTCAACGCCTGCAAGAGCAACCTGCGCCTGCTGGAATACGGCGCGTGCGGCTTCCCGGTGGTGTGCAGCGACATCGTCTGTTATCGCGGCGACCTGCCGGTGACGCGCGTGCGCAACCGCTACAAGGAATGGGTGGACGCAATCCGCATGCACACCAGCGACCTCGATGCGGCGGCACGCATGGGCGATGCGCTGCGCGAAGCGGTGCACCGCGGCTGGATGCTCAGCGGGGACAACCTGGTTTCCTGGCGCGACGCCTGGCTGCCCGGCTGAGCGGGCAGTCCTCGTCAGCGCCGCCTGCCCTTCACCACGGCAGGCACGCCGGCGACCAACGCGTGCGCCGGAACATCCTTGGTGACGCAGGCGCCAGCCGCGATCACCGCGCCGTCGCCGATGCGCAGCGGCTTGCCGGGCTGGCCATTGATGATGCAGGCGTTCGTGCCGATGAACACGCCGCGCCCGACGTGCACATGGCCGGATACCCTGGCTCCCGGCAACAGGGTCGTGTAGTCGCCGAGCACCACGTCGTGCGCCACTGAGCAGGCCAGATTGACCTGCACGTGCGTGCCGACCGAAACGTTGCAGGTAATCGAGCACTTCGCGCACACGACTGTGCCCGCGCCGAGGTCGACGAAGCGCGACATCTCTGCGCGCGGATGAATCAGGGTAGCCGGCCGGTGCCCGGCGGCTAGGCATGCTGCGACCGCGCGCTGGCGCTGTTCCGGGTCGCCAAGCGCAACGACGAAACGCGCGTCGTCACCGGGCTCGAGCTCCGCCAGCAGCACGACCGGGATGCCGTTGACCGGGCCGGCCAGATAGCGCGGGTGATCCACCACGAATTGCACTTCCACCCGCTCCCCCCACGCCTGCTCGGCCAGCCACGCGATCTCCCGGCCCGAGCCGCCGGCACCGAAGATGCGCAGCCGCCGGAACTCCGGCGGCGAATGATGAAAGGGATTGGGAGGATTCATGGCTCCGCCGTGGATGTACATGGGCCGCGGAAGGCTGTGGTGGCGCGGACTGCCGCGGCCAGCGCATCACTTCAGGTAATCGAACAGGCTCATTCCCTGAACCTTCGCGAACGTCTGTTGCGAGGCCTGCAGCGCGGTGGACTGCAGCATCAGCTTGCTGATGGCGCTGGCCATGTCGGTGTCCTGCACACCGGACAGGGTGGTCTGGTAGGTCAGGGTGAGGTCGCTGTAGGTGCTCTTCTGCTGGGTGAGGCGGTTGAGGCGGCCGCCCACGTCGGTCTGGGTGCTGGAGACCCGGTCCTGCGCACGGTCGACCGATTCGATCTGCCGGCTCATCGTGTTGCTGAGCTGCGTGTTGTTCTGGCTGCCGTCGTTCAGCGCGTTGATCATGTTGGTCAATGTGCCGAACACGTCCTGGGTCTGGCCGGACTTCACGCTCATCGTGTCGCCGGCGGCGGGCGTACCGCTCAACGCGACGGTCATGCCGTTGAAACTGATGCTGCTGCCGTCCTGGTAACTGCCGGTACCGACCACCGCATTGCCGTGATTGGCGTCGGTGGCGGTCCAGTTGCCGGCAGCGTCGAAACTGATCTGGTAGTCCACCGGGCCGGACGCGGTAGCCGCCTTCCAGGCGCTGCTGTCGGTGACGCTGGTGGCGCCCACCAGCAGGCTGCCGCTGTTGCCGGCCGCCGCGCTGGCCACGAAGGAGCCGTTGCCGGCCGGGATGTTCATGAACAGACTTGCGCCCTCGTCGCTGTTGGGGATGCGCAGGCCGTTGCCGATGGCCGTCAGCTGGTTGTCGCTGTTGCCGGTGTAGCTCACCGAGCCGTCGCTGTTGAGCACGAACGGCGTGGTGGTGGTGCTGGTGCCGGCGAACAGCGCGTTGCCGCTGGCGTCTGTGGTATTGGCCAGCTGCACCAGCTGCGCGCGGATCTGCGTGAGCTGGGTGGCCATGTCCTGGCGATCGGAAGACGACAAGGTGCCGTTGATGCCCTGCAGCGCCATCGAGCGCGCCTGGTCGAGCAGCGAGTTGAAGGAGCTGAGCGTGTTGCTCTCGGTGGAGAGCCGCGCGTTGGCACCGTCGATGTTCGCGGAGTACTGCGCGGTGCTGGCCAGGATGTGGTTGAGCGACACTACCTGCGTGGCGCCGGCCGGATCGTCGGAAGCGAGGTTGATGCGCTGGCCGCTGCTCACCTGGTTCTGCGTGGCGGCCAGCGAGCCCTGCTGGTCGAGCATGGTGGTCAGCGACTGCTGGTACATCCAGCTGGTGGAGAGGCGGATCATGGACAGGCTCCCGCTAGCCGTGGATGGCTGTAATCAGGCTGGTGAACAAAGTCTGCGCCGTGGCGATCACCTGCGCGGAGGCCTGGTAGGCCTGCTGGTACTTGATCAGGCCGGCCGCTTCCTCGTCCAGGTTGACGCCGGCGGAGCTCTGCTGGGCGCTGGCGGCCTGGTTGTAGAGGCCGGTCTGGGTGGTGAGGTCGTTGGCCGCCATGCTGCCGGCAAGGCCGACCTGGTTGGTCAGGTTGGCATAGGCGCCGACCGCCGAGGTGCGGCCGCCGTCGAGCACGCCGGCGTCGGCGAGCCCGGCGAGGTTCAGCGCGTTGCCGTTGTCGTTCAGGCCGCCGCTGTTCTTCGCCACGCTGAAGCTGTCGCCGCTGGCGGGTGCGCCGGCGAGGCTGAGGCTCCAGCCGTCGAACTGGATGGGCGTGCCGCTGGTGTAGGTGCCGGCGGTGCTGTTGCCCGCGCCGTCGGTGACGGTGTAGCTGCCGCCGGCGCCGAACGTCACCGTGGCGCCGGCGAACAGGTTCGCGTTGGCGCTGTCGGTCACGGCCACCGCGCTCACCGTGGCGCCGCCGCTGTTGGCGGCGGCGGCCGTGCCCTTCAACGCCGCCGCTGCCGCGATCGCGGAGGGGTCGCTGGTGGCCAGCGCGAGGCCGCTGGCCGCGTCGCGGGTAGGCCGGATCTGGAAGCTGTCGCCGACCTGGGCACCCGCGGACACGCTGAAAGTGAGGCCTTCGGCCGACAGCGTGCCGTTGGCGTTTGCGGTCATCGCCACCGGGCGGCCGCTGGTGGTGGCCAGCGCCCAGCCGTTGACCGAGGGCGCGCTGGCGCTGCCGGTGTAGGTGAGCACGTAGTTGTCGTTGGTGAGTGCGCCGAGGTCGCTGACGCTGGCGCCCACCGTGGCGCTGCCCTGGTTGCTGCTCGCGCCAGCCACGGTCGGGGCGGGCACGCTGAACAAGGGGCCGCCCTGGTTGCCGTTGAGGTCCAGGCCCTTGGCCTGCTGCGCGTTGACGCTTTGCGCCAGCGCCAGTGCGGCGCGGCCCAGCTGGTTCTGCGCCGGGTCCAGCGTGTTGCGCCGATACGACAACAAGGCGCCCAGCGTGCCGCCGGAAAGGCGCGAGCTGATGTCGTGGCCGCTGGCGTCGAGCACGCTGGTGCTGCCGGCGTCGTAGGCGTCGCTGCCAACCTGGAAGCCGTAGGCATAGCTGCCGCTGACCAGTGCCTGGCCAGAAGTGCTGTAGACGCTCAGCGTACCGTCGGGCTGCGCGGCGACCGAGACGCCGGTGATGCCGGCCAGCTGCTTGACCAGTCCGTCGCGCTGGTCGAGCAGATCGTTCGGCTGGGTGTTGCCGGCCTGGCTGATGCTGGTGTTGAGCGCGGCGATCTGCTTGACCAGCGAGTTGACGCTGCCGACGGCGTCGGCGACCTGGGTGTTGATCTGCGTGCGCTGCTGGTCGAGCTGCTGGCCGAAAGTGTTGAAGGCCATCGCCAGTGCGGACGCGTTGCCCAGCAGCGCCTGGCGCGCGGAAGGATCGCCCGGGGCGTTCGCCACGGCGTTGAAACCGCCGTAGAAGCTGTCCAGCGCACCTTGCAGGTTGCCGCTGTTCTTCAGCAGGCCGTTCAGTGTGGTGGCGAGGTCGTTGGTGGTGGTGGCGCCCTGCAACGCGCTGTTGGTGCTCCACAGCGTCTGGGTGAGGTACTGGCTGTAGGCGCGCTGCACTGCGATCACGTCCACGCCGGTGCCCATGGTGTAGCGGCCGTTGTTCTGGCCCACCTGGTCCACCTGTACGGTGTTCTGGCGGCTGTAGCCGTCGGTGCCGGCGTTCGCGATGTTGTTGCCGGTGACTTTCAGGCCGAGCTGGGCGGCATTCAGGCCGGAAACGCCGATGTTGAGCAGGCTGGACATGGATCGGGATTCCTGGTGTCGCTTATTCGTTCGGCACGGCGGCCGGATTCTTGAGCGCGGCCAGCGCCGCGCGCATCTGCGGGCTGCTCGCCACCGCGCTGATCTTCGCGGCATAGGTCGGGTCGGTGGCGTAGCCGCCGCGCACCAGCGCGTTGGCGAAGCCGCGCACGTCGTCGCCATGCCCGCGCGCGGCGGCATAGCGGGGGTTGGAGGCGATCAGGTTGGCGTAATCCTTGAACGACTGCGCCGGCGAATCGTAGGCGCGGAACTGCGCATGCCGGCGCACCGCCACGCCACCTTCGTACTCCAGCGTGGGCACGCTCACCTTGCGCCCGTCCCAGCTGCCGCCGGCCTTGATGCCGAACAGGTTGAAGCTGGTGGAGCCGTCGGCATTGCGCGGCATGTGCTTGCCCCACTGCGTTTCCAGCGCGGCCTGCGCCAGCACCGTGCGCACCGACAGGCCAAGCTTCTGCGCCGCGGCCTCGGCGTACGGCGCCAGCGCCCGCACGAATTCCTGCGCGTCCTGCGGCAGCCACTTCATCGCGCTGCGGCCTATCTCGCGCCCGGCCTCCACCACGTTGGCGAGGCGGCGCTGGAACTGGTCGGGCGTGGCCGGTAGTTTGGTGGGATCGCCGATGCCGTCGGAGTCGTCCGCGCTGCCGGCGGCACTGGTCGCCGTCGGCGCGCCGGTGCCGGCTAGCGTGCCGATCGAGGCACCCGTGCCGTCCGGCGTCGGCGTGGCCGTACCGCCCAACTGGCGGATCAACATCTGCGCGATACCGAGTCCCTTGCCGCCCTGCGCCAGGCTCACCGACAGCTGCTGGTCGAACAGGTCGCGGTAGGCCTTGCCGGCGTCGCTGTCGCCCAGTGCGTTGCCGAAGCTGTCGCTGGCCTCGCGCATGGACTTCAGCATCATCTGGGTGAACAGCGCCTCGAACTGCTTCGCCACCGCGGGCAGCGCCGCCTTGCCATCGCGCTGCGCCTGCGCGCGCAGCTGGTCGAACCCGGACAGCTCGGTCCAGGTGCTCAGCGAGGCGTTGGCGGACAGCGGAGCGTCGGCCATTGCTAGATCACGACGAGGTCGGCATGCAGCGCTCCGGCCTGCTTCAGCGCCTGCAGGATCGAGATCAGGTCGCTGGGTGACGCGCCGACCTGGTTCACCGCGCGCACGATGGTGTCCAGGCTCACGCCCGGGCCGAACTTGAACATGTGCCCGCCCTGCTCGCTGACCTGCACGTTGCTGGAAGGCACCACCGTGGTCTGGCCGTTGCTGAACGGGGCGGGCTGGCTGACCAGCGGCTGCTCGCCGATGGTCACCTCGATTGCGCCATGCGCCACCGCCGCCGCCGAGACGCGCACGTCCGAGCCGATCACCACCGTGCCGGTGCGCGAATTCACCACCACGCGTGCGGGCGGTGCGCCGGGCGTCACGTCCAGGTCCTGGATCGTGCCCAGCCAGGCCACCTTCTGGGTGGGATCCTGCGGCACGCGCACGTCCACCGTGCCACCGTCCACTGCACGCGCGGTGCCCGCGCCGTAGGTGCGGTTGATCGTGCCCACGATGCGCGACACGGTGGTGAAGTCCGGCGTATTGAGGTTCAGCCGCAGGTCGTCGCTGGAGGCGAACGCCGACGCCACGCTGCGCTCCACCGTGGCACCGTTTGGGATGCGCCCACTGGCGGAGATGTTCTTCTGCACGCTGGAGCCGCTCTTGCCCGACGCGCTGATGCCTCCCACCACCACGCTGCCCTGCGCCACCGCGTAGACGTTGCCGTCGGCGCCACGCAGCGGCGACATCAGCAGCTCGCCGCCGCGGATGCTCTTGGCGTTGCCGATCGAGGCCACGGTGACGTCGATGGTCTGGCCCGGCTTGGCGAACGGCGGCAGCTCGGCGGTGATCGTCACCGCGGCGGCGTTCTTCAGCTGCGGGCGCACGTTCGCCGGCACGTTGATGCCGAACTGCTGCAGCATGTTCTCCAGGCTCTGCGTGGTGAACGGCGCCTGCGTGGTCTGGTCGCCCGAACCGTCCAGGCCCACCACCAGGCCATAGCCGATCAGCTGGTTGGAACGCACGCCGCCGACCGAGGCGAGGTCGCGGATCTTGTCGGCGTGGACGGGGAATGCGAAAGCGAGGCAAAGCACGAGCAACGCTGCGAAGCACCCCACCCCAACCCTCCCCTGCCGGGCAGCGGACGGGGCGAACGCGGTGGCCGGGTTCGCAATGTCGGACTTCGGCGCAAGCGTCATCTTCGTGGCCATCTGGACATTCATTTTCAAAAGGGCATCCACCTGGAGTTGAAGAAGCGCGACAGCCAGCCCTGGGTGTTGGCGTCGGCGAGGCTGCCGCGGCCGGTATAGCCGATCCTGGCGTCGGCGACGCGGGTGGACGGCACGGTGTTGTCCTGGCCGATGTCCTGCGGACGCACGATGCCGGTGATCCGGATCAGTTCCTGGCCCTGGTTGATGGTGAGCAGCTTCTCGCCGCGCACCATCAGGTTGCCGTTGCCCAGCCGCTGCGCCACGGTGACCGTGATGTTGCCGGTGAGCTGGTTGCTCTGGCTGCTGGAGCCGCCGCCGTCGAAGCTGTGGCCGCTGTCGATGCCGACGGCGGCCTTGTTGAATGTGTGGCCGAGCAGCGAGGGTGCGCCGATGCTGTCCTTGTTGGTCTTGCTGGTGCTGGTGTTGGCCTTCTTCACGGCCTGCGTGTTCTCCACCAGCACGATGGTGAGGATGTCGCCGGTGCGGTGCGCGCGCGGGTCGGCGAACAGCTCCATGCCCTGTGCGTCGTGGTAGATGGCGCCGTCGGCCACCGGCGCGGCGGCAGGCGCCACCGGCGCGGTGGCGGCCCACTGCGCGTCGTCGCGCTGCTGCGGCATGGCGCAGCCCGCCAGCAGCGCCAGGGCGCAGATTGCTATGGGAAGGCGACGGTCGAACATCACGGCTGGCCTCAGGTCTTGTTGGTGATGGTCTGCAGCATGGTGTCCGCGGCGCTGATCGCCTTGGAGTTCATCTCGTAGGTGCGCTGGGTCTGGATCATGTCCACCATCGCCTCCACCACGTTGACGTTGGAGGACTCCAGCGAACCCTGCAGCAGGGTGCCCATGCCGTTGAGGCCGGCCTGGCCGGTCTGCGGGGTGCCGCTGGATGCGGTTTCCAGGTACAGGTTCTGGCCCATCGACTGCAGGCCCGCGGGATTGACGAAATCGGCCAGTTGCAGCGAGCCCACCTGCACCGGCGCGGCCTGCCCCGGCACGGTGGCGCTGATGGTGCCGTCGTTGCCGATGGTGATGCTCTGCACGCCCTGCGGCAGGGTGACCGCCGGCTCGATCGGATAACCGTCGGCGGTGACAATCTGGCCGTTGGCGTCGGTGTGCAGCGAGCCGTCGCGG
The DNA here is from genome assembly GCF_057031145.1 of Rhodanobacter sp. sgz306013. NCBI lineage: Bacteria > Pseudomonadati > Pseudomonadota > Gammaproteobacteria > Lysobacterales > Rhodanobacteraceae > Rhodanobacter > Rhodanobacter sp. sgz306013. The sequence goes on along the minus strand of NZ_JBXCIJ010000004.1, from coordinate 10,049 downwards.
GTATAGGCGGTGGTGCCGTCGGGCATGCTCACCTGCAGGAAACCGCGGCCCTGGATCGCCACGTCCAGCGAGTTGCCGGTCTGGCTGATCGCCCCCTGGGTGAACAGCTTCTCGTTCGCCACCACCCGCACGCCGGTGCCCATCAGCAGGCCCGAGGGCGACTGCGTCTGCTCGGTGGTCTGCGCGCCGGGCTGGCCCAGGTTCTGGTACATCAGGTCCTGGAACGCCGGGCGCGAGGCCTTGAAGCCGGTGGTGCTGGCATTGGCCAGGTTGTTGGAGATGGCGTCGAGGCGCGTCTGCTGCGCGTCGAGGCCGGTCTTGGCGATCCAGAGGGAGGAGAACATGGAGTGGCTCCGCTAGCGATGTGGTGTTCAGTTCGCCTGCAGCAGCTTGAGGCTGGCGTCGGCGTTGTCTTCGGCGGTCTTGATCGAGCGCACCTGCATCTCGTACTGGCGCGACAGCCCGATCATCCGCACCAGCTCGGTCGAGGGATTGACGTTGCTGGCCTCCAGGGCCTGCGACGCCAGCTGCACGCCGGGATCGGCGTCGGCGCTGCCGCCGCCGGCCAGGTGCAGCAGGCCGTCCGCGCCCTTGGAAAGCTGCGCGGGATCGGGGTTGACCAGCTTGATGCGGTCGATCTGGGTGACCGTGTTCGGGCCCTGCCCCAGTGGCACGCTGGAGATCGTGCCGTCGTTGCCGATGACGATCTGCGCGCTGTCGGGGATGCTGATCGGGCCGCCGTTGCCGAGCACCGGATTGCCGGCGGCGTCGGTAAGCGTGCCGTCTGCGGTGAGCTGCAGGTTGCCGGCGCGGGTATAGGCCTCGCTGCCGTCCGGTGCCTGCACCGCGATCCAGCCCGGGCCGCGCACCGCCACGTCCAGCGCGCGCCCGGTCTGCTGCAGCGCGCCCTGGCTGTCGTCGCGGCCGAGGCTCTGCGCCACCGCATTGATCCGGCTGGGGCTGCCCGGCCCCTGCACCGCCAGGCTGCCGAAGGCGTCCAGCTCGCTCTTGAAGCCGGTGGTGCTGGCGTTGGCGAGGTTGTGGCTGACCACGTCCTGGGCCCGCATGATCTGCGTGGCCCCGGTCATGGCGAGATAGACGGAACGGTCCATGGCGTATTACCCCGGCTGATGCTTAACGCGACACGGCGGTGAACAGCGTATTGGCCAGCGTGTTGTCGGTGGACAGCACCTGGGCGTTCGCCTGGTAGTTGCGCTGCGCCTGGATCATGTCGACCAGCTGCTGGGTGGTGTCGGAGGTGTTGGACTCCTCCAGCGCGCCGGACTGGATGGTGCCGTACTGGCCGCTGGCGGCGGTGCCCATCACCGCGGTGCCGGAATCGGTGCTGGACATCCAGCTGGCGCTGCCGAGCTGGCGCAGGCCCTGCAGGTTCTGGAAGTTCGCCATCGCCAGCTGGCCGATCTTGCTGCTCTGGCCGTTGGAGTAGTTGGCGGTGACGATGCCCGCGCTGTCGATGTCGATCGACGACAAGGCGCCGGCCGTGTAGCCGTCCTGGCTTATCGTGCCCGCGGCATAGCCGGTGCCGTACTGGGTGGTCTTGCCGAAGTTGATCGACAGCGTCTGCGCGTTGGCGCCGTTGCCGTAGTTCACCGGGTTGAAGGTGGTGATGCCGCTGGCCGGCGTGGTCAGCGCGCCGCTGCTGTCGAAGGTCAGCGGCTGCGTGCCGGCGTTGTTGCCGTCGACGTACAGATCCACGTTCCAGGCGTTGGTGCCGGTCTTCACGTAGTAGGCGGTGGCCTGGTGCGAGGAACCTAGGCTGTCGTACACGGTGAAGGTGGTGGACTGGTTGAAGGTGGCCGGGTTGGTGGGGTCGAAGGCCAGCGTGGGCACGGTGGCGTCGGCTGGCAAGTTGGACGACACCGTCGCGGTAGTGGTCGGCTTGGCCGAGCTCTGCGCGGTAACCAGGTTCAGGTTGGCAAGCGTGCTGGTGTCGAAGCTGTTGCTGGCGGTGCTGTAGGGGTAGACCTGCAGCTTGTTGTTGTCCTGGGTGACCACGTTGCCGGCCGAGTCCTGGTGAAACGCGCCGGCGCGCGTGTAGGCGTAGCCGTTGCCGGTGTTGACCACGAAGAAGCCGTTGCCGCTGATCGCCAGGTCGAGGCTGTTGCCGGTGGTCTTGATGTCGCCTTGGGCGAACTGCTGCGCCACGCTGGTCAGGCGCGTGCCGCTGCCCACAGCGGTGGCGCTGAGATTGATGCCGGTCACCGCGTAGATGTCCGCGAACTCCGCCCGCGAGCCCTTGAAGCCGCTGGTGTTGGCGTTCGCGATGTTGTTGGCGATCACGTTGAGATCGGACTGCGCGGCATTGATGCCGCTGAGGGCCTGGTTGAGAGCCATGGGTTCGTTCCTCGCTGGAAGGGTTGTTGTGGGCGATCAGTTGATCTGCGCGATCGCGCTGAGCGGCACGCCGCCCACGCCGCTCACCTGCACGTAGGTACCCACGCTGCTGCCGCCGTAGCCAACGCCGCTGACCGTGCCGTCGACATAGGTGGAGAGCGCATTGCCGCTGACGTCGGCGGCGGTCACGCTGTAGTCGCCCGGCGGTACGGGCGCGCCGGCGTCGTTCATGCCGTCCCAGTTGAAGCGCGCCAGACCGGCGGCCTGGGTGCCGAGGTCGAGCGTGCGCACCGTCTTGCCAGCACCGTCCTTGATGACGACCTGCACGTTGGCGGTGGCGCCGGTGACGCCCACCGCGCCGTCCATCGCGCTGCCGGCATAGCTGAGGCTGGCCGACGGCACCAGCACGTGGCGCCCCACCAGGCCGACCGAGCCGAGCACCTGCGAGGACTGCAGCGAACTGGTGATCTGGCCGGAAAGGCTGTTGACGCTGGTATTGAGGTCCTGCATCGAGGCCAGCTGGCTGAACTGCGCCAGCTGCGAGACGAATTGCGAGTTGTCCATCGGGTTGGTCGGGTCCTGCGACTGCATTTGCGTGGTGAGCAGCTTCAGGAAATCCGCCTGGTTCATGGAGTTGCCGAGCGCGGCGGTGGCCGCGCCCGCGGCACCGGCGGCATTGCCCGCGGCGTTGGTGGTGGTGTTCACGCTGGTAGTCATGGCGGCGGGGCTCACTGGCCGAGGGTCAGGGTCTTGAGCATCAGTTGCTTGGCGCTGTTCATCACCTCGACGTTGTTCTGGTACGAACGCGACGCCGAGATCATGTTGACCAGCTCGTCCACCGGGTTGACGTTGCTGGCATAGACGTAGCCGTCCGCATTGGCCAGCGGGTTGCCCGGCTCGTAGCGCTGCGGGATCGCCGCCTGGCTCTCGGTGATGCCGAGCACCTGCACGCCCTGCGCAGCGCCGGCATCGCTGCCGCCCGTTGATTGCTGCTGCGCGTGTACGGCGGCGAACAACGGCTCGCGCGCACGGTAGGCGCCTTCGGGCGTGCCCGACACACTCTCGGCGTTGGCGAGGTTGCTGGCCACGGTGTTGAGCCGCAGCGACTGCGCGGCCATGCCGGAGCCGGCCACGTTGAAGATGGAATAGAGCGACATCAGCTCTGCCCTCCGGAGATGGCGGTGCGCAGCATGTGGATCTGCGCGGTGATGAAAGAAAGACTCGCCTGGTAGTGCACGCTGTTGGCGGCAAAATCGGCCTGCTCGACCTGGGCATCGACGGTGTTGCCGTCCATGCTGGGCTGGGTCGGCACGCGGTATTCCAGTGCCGCCGCGGCCGGTGCGGCGCTCGATCCGGCGCCTATCTGTCCCGCGGTGGGCGCCTGCAGCGGTAGGTTGCCGTCGCCGCCGGCCGCGGACAGCGCCTTGCGGAAATCGATGTCGCGCGCGAGGTAGCCGGGCGTGTCGGCGTTGGCCAGGTTGTTGGCCAGCACGTCGGCACGGCGCTGCCACAGATCCAGCGCCTGGCTATGGATGCCGAACAGGTTTTGCGGGATGGGACTCATCGGTTTGCTCCGCGTGCGGTGGCCGCAGGGAGCTGGAGGCAAGTTGCATGCCACCGTGCCGGAACCCTTGCCACGGTTGGCCTGGCGGGGTTCGCGAAGCAGCGTCGCGCGAGCGACGCCGGCCGGGAGTCGGTTTGTTGACGCGTCTTGCGCGCGTCAGTCGGCCAGCGCTTCCGCCGGCAGGAGTTCCAGCACGGCCTGCGCCAGCAGATCCGGCTGGAACTTGGCGACGAAGCGGTCGGCCTTGACTTCCTTCACCATCGCCTCGTTGAAGATGCCGCTGAGCGAGCTGTGCAGCACCACCTTCAGCCGGCACAGCGCCGGCGCCTCGCGGATCGCGCGGGTCAGTGCATAGCCGTCCAGTCGCGGCATCTCGATGTCGGAGATCACCAGCTTCACGCCCTCCGCCGGATCGGAGGCCGCCAGTTCATGCAGGCGCTCGAGCGCCTCGCCGCCATCCTGCGCCACCACGCATTCGATGTTCATCTGTTTGAACAGGTCGACCAGGCGGCGGCGGGCGATCAGCGAATCGTCCACCACCATCACCCGCCGCGGTGCCAGCGTGTGCGCCCCGGCGAGGCGCTGCATCTGCAGGGACAGCTCGGCCGGCGCCGCGTCGATGCCGGCCAGCACCTGCTCCACGTCCACCACCGCCAGCAGGGCGCCGTCGACGCGGGTCACTGCGTTGACCCGCGCGCCGAAACCCAGGGTGGCGGACGGCGCCTCCAACTTGTCGCCGTCGCACTGCACCATGCGTTGCAGGTCGGCGACGAGGAAGCCCTGCACCGAGCGGCTGAACTCGGTGACCATCAAGTGCGCGGATTCCTCGTCGCGCAGCGGCGGATAGCCGAGCGCGGCAGCCAGGTCGATCACCGGGATGGTCTGCCCGCGGTAGTCGCAACTGCCGGCGAGCAGCGCATGCACCCCCGGCATGCGTTCCAGCGGCGGCCGGCGCATCACCTCGCGCACTTTGAAGACGTTGATGCCGAACAGCTGCACGTCGCCGAGCCGGAACAGCAACATCGCCACGCGGTTGTGGCCGGCCAGCCGGGTATGTTGTTCCACCTTTTCCAGCAGCGTGCCACCCATGCGGACTCCTCGCGAATCACCCGCCGCCTTGGCGGCCGTACGCGCTCGCTATCGACCGCGCCCGCCCGGGCTTGAGCGCGAGCGCCGGTGCGACTGGTGGCACGCGGATTGCTTCCTCAAGCCCCGACGGTTTTGGACGATGCAGTTCCCTGCGCGCCCCGCCGCACACACGACAAAGGTGATGTTCGTCCCATGAGCCTGATCTGGAATCGGCACCTTGCCCTCCTGGTGGAAGCCGCCGTCGCCGGCGACGAGACGCGGCTGGCCGCGCTGCGACGCCAGCACCCGCGCACCACGCAGGTGCTGGCGCCGCTGCTGGCGCGCGCCGCCAGCCGGCCGCCGGCGGCGGTGGCGCTGCAGGCGGTGGAGCAGGAGGGCCTGGTGCTGGCCGCGGTGCAACAGCTCGCGCGCGAGCAGGCGGCGCTGGACCAGGCTGCCGCCGACGGCCGCGGCAGCGTCGACCGTTTGACGGACGGCAGCGCCGGTATCTCGACGGCCCTGCAGCAGGTGGGCGCCGAAGTGCAGCGGGCCGGCCAGGCCAGCGGGGCCGGCAGCGGCAACGTCAGCGAACTCGACGGCCAGTTGCGCCTGTTGCGCAGCGCGCTGGCGGCGATGAACCGCAACCAGAGCAAGCTGGCCGAACAGGTGGAACAGATCCGCAAGCTGACTGCTACCGTGCAGGAGATCGCCCACCAGACCAACCTCGTGGCGCTGAACGCCGCGATCGAGGCCGCCCGCGCCGGGGAGGCCGGCCGTGGCTTCGCCGTGGTGGCCGACGAGGTCAAGCAGCTGGCGGAAAAGACGGCCCTCACCACCGCCGAGATCGAGGGCGTCACCGGCTCGATCGGCGAATTCTCCACGCAACTGGACGGCGACGTGCAGCACAGCCTGCAACAGCTGGAGCGCGCCCAGGCTGGCGCGGCCCAGGCCGGCGTTGTCCTTGAGGCGGGCACCCAGGCGCTGCAAGCGGCGGGCGAGCTCGTGCACCGGCTGCAGCAGAATCACGACGCCCAGCATGCGCGCGCCACCAGCGTGCAGGCCGCGCTCGGGGCCTTGCAACGCCGCGCCGGCGAGGCGCGGCGCCAGTCCGATGCGCTGCAGCGTGCCGCGCTGCTCGCCCACCGGCTGGGCCTGGACTGGCTGGAGGGCCTCAGCGGCAACGATCCGGGCAGCCTCAGCCTGACCGTGCGCGAGGCCTCCCTCAACCTGCGCCAGGCGGCCGAACTGGCCCTGCACGAACCCGCGGCCCTGGACCGTCGCTGGTTCGATACCCATGCGATCCGCCGCAGCGTCGAGCGGCTGGGCGCGCTGCAACCGGCGCACCCGGCCAGCGCCGGCCTCGCCGATGCCGGCGCACAACTGTGCGAGCAGGGCAGCCGCTTCATCACGCTGCTGTGCGACGGCGAGGCCGAGCAGGCCGCGGCGCTGTCGCAGCGACTCGAATCCGCCCGCGACGCCCTGCTGGGGCAGCTCGACAGCCTGCTGGCGGACGCGTGAGCGTTCGCCGCGCCAGCATCGGCCGCTTCCTCGCCTTGGCGTGGCTCGGCGTGGCGTGGCCTGGCATCAGCCTCGCCGCAACGCCGTCGCCCGGCTCCGTGCGCGCCGCCGCCGAGCAGGCCGTGCACGCCCGTTTCGACCTGCCGGGCAGCCGTGTCGTGGCCCAGGCCTTGTCGCTCGACCCGCGTCTGCGGCTGACTCCCTGCATGCTGCCACTGCGCGCCGTGCTGGCCGACGCCATCCGCCCTGCACCGCGCCTGAGCGTGCCCGTACATTGCCCGCAGGACGGCGGCTGGACCGTGCGGGTGCAGGTGCAGCTGCAGCTGTTCCGCCCGGTGCTGGTGACCAGGCGGCCGCTGCTGCGCGGCGACGGCCTGCGACCGGGGGACGTGCAGGCCGAGGAACGCGACGTGACCCGGCTCGGCTACGGCTACCTCGACAACCTCGACCAGGTGGCCGGACGCACCCTCGCGCGCGCCTTGCCCGAGGGCAGCGTGCTCACTCCCGCCGCACTGGGCGGCCGGCGCATGGTGCGTGCGGGCGATCGCGTGCAGATGGTGGCCCGGCTGGGCGACATCGTGGTGCGTGCCGACGGCGTCGCGCTGGGCAGTGGCGACAACGGCGCCCGTCTGCGGGTGCGCAACGAAAGCTCGGGCAAGGTGGTCGATGCGATGGTCCGTGCCCCCGGCGTGGTGCTGGCCCTGCCCTGAAACCACACGATGCCTTCCATACCCCATTCCGTGCCCCTAAAGTTTCCGCACATCGTGCCGATGCAACACCCACAGGGCCACTCTGCGAGAACGGACGCATGAACACGACCATTTCCAACAACGGCTTGTCGAAACTCCCGCAGGCCACCAGCCAGCCGGGCAGCGGCGCCGCGCCGGAATCTTCGGCCAGCGCCACGGGAACCGGTGCTCCGGCCGCCAAGGCCGACGACCAGCTCAGGCTGACCGACTCGGCCAAGGCGCTGCAGCAGGCCGCGCGTACCGACGCCACCCCGGTCGACTCGCAGCGGGTGGAGCGCATACGCCAGGCGCTGGCCGACGGCAGCTACAAGGTTGACGCCGGCCGCATCGCCGACCGCATGGTCGCCATGGAACGGCAGCTCGGCGGCACGGGCAAGGCATGAACCCGCCGCTGCGGCAGGAGTTCGCCGAGGCCCTCGCCGCCGTGCAGGGCGAGATGCGACAGGGGCTGGAGCAGCTCGCGCAGGTGCTCGAAGTCGAGCGTGCGGCGCTGGACGCCGGCGATCTCGACACGCTCGACCGGGCCGGTGCGCACAAGCAGGTGCTGATGCAGCAGCTGGAACAGCTGGACGCGGAGCGTCGCCTGCTGGCGCGCGAGCAGCCGCAGGTCCCGGCGGCGCCGGATCCGGCCTGGGCCGCGATCGTGGACTCGCTGCAGCATTGCCATCGGCTCAACCAGCGCAACGGCGGCATCGTCGGCCAGCGCTTGCAGCTGGTGCGCCAGGCGCTTGCGGTGCTGACCGGGACGGACAGCGACAGCGGGCTTTACGACCGCAGCGGCGAACTGCACGCCGGCGCACGTTCGCGCCCGCTGGCGGCAGCCTGAGGCCGAGTTGAGCATTCTGCCGTCCGCACCCACGGCGGCAACTTCAGCGGGCCGCCGCTTGCGGCCCGCTTCATCGACAAACGCGACGCCGGATCGATCATGAGCCCATCGCCTTCTCCCGCCACCGCCAGCAAGTCCTCGCTCTACGAGGGCATCCCCCTGCCGCTGCCGGTGCTGCGCGTCCCCCTGCTCAACCGCGAGCGCGAGCTGTTTGCCTACGAGATCCTGTTCCATCGCGAGAACGGAGACGAAACGACCCTGCTGCACAGCGTGCTGGGGATGATCACCGATGGCGCGCTGACCCGCCTGGTGCGCGGTAACCGCGCGTTCCTCAACTTGCCGGCCGAGCTGCTGCCGGAAGACGCCGACGTGCTGCTGCACCAGCCGCGCCTGGGCGTGGTGCTGCAGCCGCACGTGGCCGACGACGCGGCGCTGATGAAGCGCCTGCAGCTGATGGCGCAGCGCGGCTGCCAGTTCATGCTGGACGTGGGGGATCAGGATCTCGACCACGGCCTGCCGTTCGAAGCGCTGCTGCATATGGTGCAACTGGTCCGGCTCGACGCCAGCCAGCTGGCGCCGGAAGTGCTGGCGCAGCGCGCCGCTCACCTGCACGCACGCGGACTGCACGTGGTCGCCGGCCACGTCAACGACCATCCCACCTACGAGCGTTGCCTGGCGCTGCCGATAGAGGCGGTGCAGGGACGCCACCTGCTGGTACCGCAGCCGATGGCCGTCCCCGTGCTGACCGCCAACCGCCTGAGCATGCTGCGACTGCTGGGCGTGCTGCACGAGAGCAACCCGGGTCCGGTCGAGCTGGGCAACATCGTCCGCGATGACGCCGTGCTCAGCTACAAGCTGCTGAGCTGCGTCAATTCAGCCTACTTTGCCTTGCCGCGGCAGCTGAAATCCGTGCAGCAGGCCGCGATCTTCTTCGGCGTCACCCGCATGCGCAACTGGGTCGACACCATGGCGATGTGCAGCATGGACGATCGCCCGCCGGAGCTGTTGCGCGCCGCCCTGATCCGCGCCCACATGTGCGAGGAACTGGCCCAGGGCATGCCCCACGGGAGCGCCGAGATGGCGTTCACCGTCGGCCTGTTCTCGCTGCTGGATACCTTGATGTGCGCCCCGATGGAGTTCCTGTTGCCGCAGCTGCGGCTGGCGCCCGAGATCAGCGATGCGCTGACCGGCCGTGGCGGCCCGTTCGGCACGATCCTGCAGCAGATCCTCGCCTGGGAAGCGAACGAGCTGACCAGCGCGCAGGTGCCTCCGCAGCGCATCCAGCGGCTGGCCACGATCTACCTCAACGCCACCCAGTGGGCGGATCAGGTCTACGCCAGCGCCAACGATAAAAGCGTGCAGTAAGCCCGATCGTCAGGCGCACGACAGGCGGCCGCGCGTCCACCGATCGCCGCGGCGGTCGATGGCGCGTCGAATGGCCATGCACTCGCATGGCACGTGAGCGGCGCCGGCTTCACGTCAACTTGCCGAATCTCCGGGTGTGCCCTCTGGCGCGCCAATACCGCTTATTCGATCCAGTCGCCCGTGCACGGCAGCCCCGGCATGACGGCGGGGCGCCTGTCTGGGAGGGAGGGTGCAGGGAGGTGGAGCGGAGGGATATCGGGCAAAAACAAACGCCCTCACCGGGATCGGTGAGGGCGTTCGAGGGATAAAGCCCCTGGCGGTGACCTACTCTTGCATGCGAGATGCACACTACCATCGGCGCGGCTGCGTTTCACTTCCGAGTTCGGGATGGGATCGGGTGGGACCACAGCGCTATGGCCGCCAGGGAAGGGGCTGAAGCAGCGCGAGCGCGCCAGCTTCAAGGGTTGGAAGCCTTTTTAAAGAGTCCGCCAGGGATGGCGGGTTGGGCTCTTCGCGAAAAGGACTTCGCGTCAAACAAAGGCAAACGAGTGACAAGCGTCCGGGTTCTATCGACCGGCACGTGGCGAAGGCCACTTGGGGTTAT